>NZ_RHQM01000028.1 GCF_003935375.1 Stutzerimonas xanthomarina | reverse complement strand
AGGCGTGCAGCATGTGATACAGCCTACCCGTGCACCGTGTGATACAGCTTGGGAAGATGACTTGGCTAGACGCTTACACTTTAGCGACCAGGCCGCCGTCTTCACGTAGCGTCTTGCCGTCGTCTACCGAGGTGAGCGCTTCCAGTTGCTTTGCCGTCAGTTTCCCCACCTTCTACCCCTTGCCCAATCCAGTCGTCCATCAATTTTGCCCCACTTTTGCCCCACCGAATCGCATGGCTGTCGGTGGATGCCTGTGGAGTGTTGTGGACGAGAATATAGCCTGCAAGCCCCGTATTTACTACAGTGAAGGCGTTCCGTCAGCGTCCAAGGGCATCCATGGAAATCCGCCAAATAAGCGCATGGGGTGCAAGGGGTAGAGTGTTCGAATCACTCCGTCCCGACCAAAAAACCTCAAGAAATCCAGTCACTTAGCGGTGACTGGATTTTTTTGTCCGGTCCGCGCGTGGGAGTGTGGTGACTTTTGGGGGGACTTTTTTCAACCCGCCTTCCTCCTCAGTATTGTCAGCGCCGGTCCCCTCGAATCCGTCGCCGATATCTTATCGGCCTCATCGATCAGCTTGCCCAGTTCGGCCGCCGAGTAGTGGCTGGTGATGCTGCCGTTCTTGTGGCCCAACATGAACTTCCGGTCTTCCGCCGTCACGCCTGCGGCGCGAAGCCTGAGGCCGAACCTGTGCTTGGAGTCGTGCACGCAGATCGGTGCAAACCTGAGCGGTTGCTTGTCTGAACGTTGCTCATACACCGTTGCCGCTCGCTTCCTTACCTTTTCGTAGGACCAAATCGTTCATTCGATGCATCGGGTGGCGTGCCTGGTTTTCGCCATGCTTTTCTCGCTGGCACTCACTAATGGACGAAAGCTCTAATTTACTGAAAGTCCCGGCTACGCACATCGAGCCCAGTGAGCAGGGGCGTGAGGTCGGTCAGGCGGCCGGCGATGAGATGTCGTACGCCGCTGGCCGACTCCAGATGGCCATCCACACGAAGCAGTTGAGACTGGATCAAGGGTCGCCTCTGGCGCTCGGCCAAGTCGCGCCAGACCACCACGTTGACCATGCCGAACTCGTCTTCCAGGGTAACGAAGATGACACCGCTGGCGGTCTGTGGGCGTTGTCGGCCGATCACCAGGCCGGCAACGCTGACCGGGCGGCCATGCTCGATCGTGCTCAGTTCCCGAGAACTGCGGCAGCGCCGGGCCTTGAGCTCATCTCGTAGCAGGAGCAAAGGATGCGGCCCCAGCGTCGTGCCAAGGGTCGCGTAGTCGTTGAAAAGGTCTTCACCCACCGAAGGCAATGGCAGGTTGATGAAAGTTTCCTCCGGTGCGGGCAGGCTGGCGAACAGCGGCAGCTGTGGTTCGATTCCGGCGACGGCCCAGCGCGCTCGATGGCGATGGCCGACCAGGCCGCGCAGGGCGCCGGCATCGGCGAGCTGCTCGCGCGCACGCGGTTCGAGCTCGGCGCGCAGGCACAGGTCATGGATATCTGTGAATGGTTGGCGTTGGCGTGCGGCTTCGATGCGCTGGGCATCGGCTTCCCGAAAGCCGCGTACCATGCGTAGCCCCAGGCGGATGGCCGGTTGTGCCTGGCGGCTTGGCTCGAGACTGCAATCCCAGTCGCTGTGGCGAACGTCCACCGGGCGGATTTCCAGCCGGTGGCGACGGGCGTCCTGGAGAATCTGGTCAGGGTTGTAGAAGCCCATCGGCCAGCTGTTGATCAGGGCGCAGGCAAATGCAGCCGGCTCGTGGCGTTTCAGCCAGCAGCTGGCATAGGTGAGCAGGGCAAAACTCGCAGCGTGCGATTCTGGAAAACCGTAGCTGCCGAACCCTTTGATCTGCTCGAAGATCCGCGCGATGAAGTCGGGCTGGTAGCCTTTGGCGAGCATTCGCTCGGTCAGTCGCACGCGGTGAGGCTCCAGGCTGCCGTGACGCTTCCAGGCGGCCATGGCGCGGCGCAGCTTGTCGGCCTCGTCTGGAGTGTATTCGGCCGCCACGATCGCCAGTTCCATCACCTGTTCCTGAAAAAGGGGCACGCCAAGGGTGCGCTCGAACACCGGTTTCAGTTCTTCGGACGGATAGTCCACCTCTTCTTCCTTGTTACGTCGACGCAGGTAGGGATGCACCATGTCGCCCTGGATCGGCCCGGGGCGGACGATGGCGACCTGGATGACCAGGTCGTAGAAGGTCTTCGGGCGCAGGCGTGGCAGCATGGCCATCTGTGCACGTGATTCGATCTGGAACACGCCGACCGTATCGGCCCGACTGATCATCTCGTAGGTGGGCTTGTCCTCCGCGGGCAGCGTGGCGATGGTCCAGCGCGTGCCGCGATAGTGTTCGATCAGGTCGAAACAGCGACGTATCGCGCTGAGCATGCCCAGTGCCAGCACGTCGACCTTGAGCAGACCGACCGCATCGAGGTCGTCCTTGTCCCACTGGATCACCGTGCGGTCGGCCATGCTGGCATTCTCGATCGGCACCAGGGTGTCGAGCGGCTGTTCGGAGATCACGAAGCCGCCAGGGTGCTGGGACAGGTGACGGGGGAAACCGATAAGCGCATCGGTCAGCACCAGGACCCGGCGCAGAACCGGATTGTCCGGGTCGAAGCCGGCCTCGCGCAGTCGCGAGTCGTCGGGTATGTGCTCACTCCAGCGTCCACAGCAGCCGGCCAGGGCGTTGATCTGGTCCGGCGGCAGGCCCAGCGCCTTGGCGACATCCCGCAGGGCGCCGGTGGCGCGGTAGCTGCTGGCGACGGCTGTGAGGGCGGCGCGATTGCGCCCGTAGCGCTGAAAGACGTACTGGATAACCTCCTCGCGGCGGTCGTGCTCGAAATCCACGTCGATATCGGGCGGCTCGTTGCGCTCGCGGGAGAGGAAACGCTCGAACAACAGTTTGCTGCGCACCGGGTCGAGTTCGGTGATGCCCAGTACGAAGCAGACGCTCGAGTTGGCCGCCGAGCCCCGACCCTGGCAGAGAATGCCCCGCTCGCGGGCGAAGCGGACTATGTCATGCACGGTCAGGAAATAGCTTTCGTAATGCAGGTCGGCGATCAGCTCCAGTTCATGTTCGAGCTGCGCGCGGGCCTTTTCCGGGATGCCGTCCGGCCAGCGCCAGCGTGAGCCATCCTCGACCAGCTTGCGCAACCATGAGGTGGTGTCATGTCCGGGCGGGACCAGTTCGTGGGGATAGTGATATTTCAGCTGGTCGAGCTGGAAATGGCAGCGCTGGCTGATGCGAAGGGTTTCGGCGAGCAGGTCGGCTGGATAGAGCTGGGCCAGCTCCTCGCGCGACCGCAGGTGGCGTTCGCCATTGGGAAAGAGGTGGCATCCGGCCTCGGCGACCGGCAGATGGTGGCGGATGGCGGTCATGCAGTCCTGCAATGCCCGGCGACCGCGGGCATGCATGTGCACGTCGCCACAGGCCACGGCGGGTATGCCCAGGCGTGAAGCCTGGGCCAGGCATTGCCGCAGCTGCAGCGCGTCGTCCGGTCCCCGGTGCAGTTCGATGCCGAGCCACAGCCGCTCGCGAAAACGTTCGAGCAGCCATCGACCGTCGGTGTCGGCGTGACCGGGCAGCCAGATCGCCAGCATTCCCTCTAGCGGCCCCTCGCTCAGGTCTTCGCGCAGCGCCTGGTAACGACCTTTCTCGGCCCTTCGGCGGGCACGGGTGATCAGCTGGCACAAGGCCTGGTAGCCGGTCAGGTTTTCCACCAGCAAGACCAGTTTGGGCCCGCCCTCGATCTGCACCTCGCTGCCAATGATCAGCGGCAGACCGGTGTCCTTCGAGGCCTGCCAGGCGCGCACGATACCGGCCAGGCTGCATTCGTCGGTGATCGCCAGAGCGTCATAGCCTTGGCGCTTGGCGCGCTCGAAGAGTTCGCGCGCGCTGGATACACCCCGCTGGAAGCTGAAGTTGGACAGGCAGTGCAGCTCGGCATATTCGACGTTCATGCGAACCAGCCGTGCAGCAGCAGCGGCCCGCCGGTAAGGGCGCGAAACGCCCAACCCTGTTGGCCGGTAGCGGTTTGCACCCGGTAGTAGTCGCGTCGCGCGTCGGCACCATCCCACCAGCCGGACTCGATGCGCTCGGGGCCAGCCAGGGTGAGCAGACCCTCTTCGCGCAAGGGCTGCGGGGTGCTCAGCAGCCAGCCGGGGCGCAAACCTACTTGAGGCAAGGGTTCGGTGTGGGCGAGGCTGCTTTCCCGCCAGGCGCATTCCGGGCGGTGGTCCGCGCGTGCGCTCAGCGAGACCACGGCGTCGTCACCCAGTCGGGCGCGGAGGCGTTCGCGCAGCTGCTCCCAGGGCACATTCTGCTGCGGGCGCTCGTCGAACAAGGCCTGATGGGCCGGCGTGAAGGCTGGCAGATCGCGAGCCAGCAGACGCACGGCCAGGACGGGGGCCGGCAGTTGCAGGTGCTCGAGGCGGCCACGGGTCAGTTCGAACAGCATGGCGGGCTCGCGTTCGGTACTGAGCAGGCCGACCGGCACCTCGCTGTCGGGCAGGGTGCGATGTTCCAGGTACAGGCTGAAACGCTGGACGCCGCTGTCCCGCCCGGCGAGAAAGGCGGCCAGGTCGGCGGTCAGTCTGCGCAATGGAAACAGCAGGGCCTGGTGGGACTCGACCTCGAAATTCAGTTCGATGCGGGTGTCGAAGACATCCGGCGGGCGGTAGAACTCCAGAGGCAGCGGTCGATGCCCGAGCAGGGTGTCGAGCTGGGCCAGCACTTGGGCCGGAAAGCGTCTGGCCAGGCTGTCGCGCGGCAGGGCGAGCAGTTGATGAAGATGGCGCAGGCCCATGCGTACCAGCGACGTGCTGACTTCGCGGGGCAGGCCGAGGCGCTCGATCGGCAGTACCCCGAGCGCCTGATGCAGCACGGCCGTATCGGTCACGGCCAGCCCGTCATGGGCATTGGCGAGGACGCGCGCGGCCGCCGGGTTGGGTGCCAGGGTGATGCGGTGGCGGAAGCCCAGGTCTGTGAGTTCCTCGCGCAGGCGCGTCTCGAATCGTGGCCAGGGGCCGAACAGGCCGAGGCTGGAATGCACCTCCAGCAGCAGACAGCGCGGATAATGTAGGCTGACCTGGGCGCTGTAGCCGTAACCCCAGGCCGCCAGAAACTGCTGCCAGCGTTCGATCATCAGCGGGTCGTAATCGGCGGTGGCGAAGTCGTGGGTCAATGCCTGGGCTGCGATCAGCGATTGCCCTGGCTTGAGGCCGAGCTTGCCGGCGGCTGCGTTGACGGCCTGCAGCACGCGGCGCTGTGGCGGGCCGGCGAGCAGGGCCAGTGGCGCGGCGGCATCGTCGCGGTGGCGCAAAACGCCGTCCATGGCCAGTTGCGGCAGCAGAATGCAGGCCCAGAGCATCGTCACGCCTGTTGCCAGGCGCAGGCCGGGAGCGCCTGTCCCGGAGCCAGGCCGCCGCGGCACTTGATGACACGCAGCTGCGCCGGCTGGGCCTCGATGGTCAGGCGTAGTGCCGCCGGTGATGGGTTATTTGCTTCATGCAGTGACCGATAGACGAAGCCCAGGGTTTGGCCGGATTCAGCGGCAATCTGCAAGCGCCTTAAGGCACGGTCATCAGCTTGTTGCGGCCAGCACAGCACGGCGGCACAACTGCCGGAACGTAGGCATTGTTCTGCAGCCCACAGCGCATCACGGCCCTTTGCCTGGATGATGGTCAGCCACCGCAGGTCTACACCTGCGGCCAGCCAGGCCTGGGGGTAAGGTCGATGAGGGGGCGTTATCAGCACCACCCGCTCGCCGGCGGTGGTCAGGCGTGCAAGGGTCGGCCACAGCAGATTCAGCTCGCCAATGCCCGTGGCCGCGACGAGGAGCTCACTGATGGCCGACTCCGGCCAGCCGCCGCCGGGCAGGAACTCATCCAGTGTGGCATTTCCGGTCGGCTGGACGGCCGTGCGAGACGTTATGGCCTGGCCACGCCAGACGCGACGTGTATCCAGCAGGCTATCAAGGGCGACCACTGCGGTCATGAAGAGACATCCAAAATAACTGTATATAGATACAGTATTTGGCCTGCTGCGAGTTGGTCAAGCACGACGCGATGAGTGAGCGCGACACTTCATCTGTTCGAGCGCATGCTCTCTCCGTGGAAGGCGGGGCCAGCCTGAAAGCTGCTCGGCCATTAGGCGTCGCCAAGCCCTGATCACTGCTTGTGCTCGGAAAACCCGTCGATTAGCATTCGCGCCCGGGATAAGAGGCCGCAGTGCTCATGTTTGCTGCTTCCCGGCCATATCGAGATTGGAAAGCCCGGTTCGCCCGCGATCCGGGCTTTTTCTTTGCTGTTCGGGCCGCATGATGGTCCTGTGTCGACGAAGCTGAACGAGGGAAATGCCATGCGCGAGCGTTTGTTGGCTGCGGAAAAGGTTAAGTCGATCGAATGGCTGGACGGGCGCCTGAACCTGCTCGATCAGCGCAAGCTTCCCGTCGAAGAGATTTGGTGCAGCCATGATTCTGCGGCGTCGGTCGCTGCGGCGATTCGGGATATGGTCGTGCGCGGCGCGCCGGCAATCGGAATCAGCGCAGCCTATGGCCTGGTCCTTGCCGTGCGTGCCCGTATCGCCGACGGCGGTGATTGGCGGCAGGCCCTGGAGGAAGACTTCAAGGTGCTGGCCGATTCCCGTCCCACCGCAGTCAATCTGTTCTGGGCTCTGAACCAGATGCGCGAACGACTGGATCGCCTCAAGCCGGGTGAAGACCCGTATGCAGCGCTGGAAGCCCAGGCCATCTCCATCCATGACAGCGATCGCGAGGCAAATCTGGCGATGGCGCAGTTTGGCGTCGACCTCATCCGCCGCCATCAGGGCAATCCGCAGAACCTGCTCACCCATTGCAATACCGGCGCCCTGGCGACCGGCGGTTTCGGTACGGCGCTCGGGGTCATCCGGGCGGCGCATCTCGAGGGTCTGGTGGAGCGGGTATACGTCGATGAGACCCGGCCTTGGTTGCAGGGCTCCCGGCTGACGGCCTGGGAACTCCTCGGTGATGGCGTTCCGGCCATGGTGAATGCGGACTCGGCGGCTGCTCATCTGATGAAATCCAGAGGCATCTCCTGGGTGATCGTCGGTGCGGATCGCATCACCGCCAATGGCGATGTGGCGAACAAGATCGGTACCTACCAGCTTGCGGTCCTGGCGATGCACCACGGCGTGCGTTTCATGGTGGTGGCGGCAAGTTCGACCATCGACATGGCGCTGGAGAGCGGCGAGGAGATCCAGATCGAGGAGCGCGCCGGCAGCGAGCTGCTTGAGGTCGACGGTCGGCGCTTCGCGGCTGATGTCGAGGCATTCAATCCGGTGTTCGACGTGACGCCGGCCGATCTCATCGATGCCATTGTCACCGAGAAAGGCGTGGTCGAGCGGCCGAGTGCCGCGAAGATGGCCGAACTGATGAGCCGCAAACGGCTGCACTGAGCAACGATCGGTCGCGCTCGGGTGTGCTGTGCAAGCCGGTTTTGCTCTGTGCAAGGCTCAGTTTATAGCAGTCGTCTGTGTTACTATCCCGCGCTTATTACAGGACCCTGCTGACTATAAGGAACCAGGCTTCCATGGGCGAACTGGCCAAAGAAATCCTCCCGGTCAATATCGAAGACGAGCTCAAGCAGTCCTACCTTGATTACGCCATGAGCGTGATCATTGGCCGTGCGCTGCCGGACGCGCGCGATGGCCTGAAACCGGTACACCGCCGCGTACTGTTCGCCATGAGCGAACTCGGCAACGACTGGAACAAGCCGTACAAGAAATCCGCCCGTGTGGTCGGTGACGTGATCGGTAAATACCACCCGCACGGCGATTCGGCGGTATACGACACCATCGTGCGTATGGCGCAGCCGTTTTCGCTGCGCTACATGCTGGTCGATGGCCAGGGTAACTTCGGTTCGGTTGACGGCGACAGTGCTGCGGCAATGCGATACACCGAAGTGCGTATGGCCAAGCTGGCTCACGAGCTGCTGGCCGACTTGGAAAAGGAGACCGTTGACTGGGTGCCCAACTACGACGGCACCGAGCAGATCCCGGCGGTCATGCCGACCAAGGTGCCCAACCTGCTGGTGAACGGCTCCAGTGGTATCGCGGTAGGCATGGCGACCAACATTCCGCCGCATAACCTGGGCGAAGTCATCGATGGTTGCCTGGCGCTGATCGACAACGCCGATATCACCATCGACGAACTCATGCAGTTCATCCCGGGCCCCGATTTCCCCACCGCCGGTATCATCAATGGCCGAGCTGGCATCATCGAGGCCTACCGAACTGGCCGTGGCCGCATCTATATCCGTGCGCGCGCCGATATCGAAGACATCGATAAGGTCGGCGGCCGCCAGCAGATCGTTATTACCGAGCTGCCTTACCAGCTGAACAAGGCGCGGCTGATCGAGAAGATCGCCGAGCTGGTAAAAGAGAAGAAGATCGAAGGCATCACCGAATTGCGTGACGAGTCCGACAAGGACGGCATGCGCGTGGTCATCGAACTGCGTCGTGGCGAAGTGCCGGAGGTGATCCTCAACAACCTTTACGCCCAGACCCAGCTGCAGAGTGTCTTCGGTATCAACGTGGTTGCGCTCATCGATGGCCAACCACGCACGCTGAACCTGAAAGAGCTGCTGGAAGCCTTCGTTCGCCACCGTCGCGAAGTCGTCACCCGCCGTACGGTCTACGAACTGCGCAAGGCGCGCGAGCGTGGGCACATTCTTGAAGGGCAGGCGGTCGCGCTGTCCAACATTGATCCGGTCATTGCGGTGATCAAGGCTTCGCCAACTCCAGCCGAGGCCAAGGATGCGCTGATTTCCACTGCCTGGGAATCGAGCGCCGTTGAAGCCATGGTCGAGCGCGCAGGGGCTGATGCCTGTCGCCCGGAAGGCCTCGATCCGCAGTTTGGCCTGCGTGACGGCAAGTACTTTCTGTCGCCGGAACAGGCGCAAGCGATTCTCGATCTGCGTCTGCACCGCCTGACCGGCCTCGAGCACGAGAAGCTGCTCAGCGAATACCAGGAAATCCTCACCCAGATCGGCGAGCTGATCCGCATCCTGACCAATCCGGTTCGCCTGATGGAAGTCATCCGCGAAGAACTGGAAGGCGTGAAGCGCGATTTCGGCGATGCACGGCGCACCGAGATTCTCGAGTCGCGTCTGGACCTGACGCTGGCGGACCTGATCACCGAAGAAGAGCGCGTCGTCACCATCTCTCATGGTGGTTATGCCAAGTCGCAACCGCTGGCCGCCTACCAGGCGCAGCGCCGTGGTGGTCGCGGCAAGGCTGCGACTGGGGTGAAGGAAGAGGATTACGTCGAGCATCTGCTGGTTGCCAACAGTCACACCACGCTGCTGCTGTTCTCCAGCAAGGGCAAAGTGTACTGGCTGAAGACCTACGAGATTCCCGAAGCATCTCGCACTTCGCGTGGCCGCCCGCTGGTCAACCTGCTACCGCTCGATGAGGGCGAGCGCATCACCGCCATGCTTCAGGTCGATCTGGAAGCGCTGCGCAAGCAGGCCGCTGAAGGTGAGGACGACCTGGACGAAGCAGAAGGCCTGGTCATCGAGCACGATGATGCGGACGACGTCGAAAGCGATGACGCCGACAGCGACGAGAAAGACGAGCCGACCGGCTCCTACATTTTCATGGCTACCGCCAATGGCACGGTCAAGAAGACGCCCTTGGTGCAGTTCAGCCGTCCGCGTACGTCCGGCCTGATCGCGCTCAAGCTGGAAGAAGGTGACACCCTCATCGCTGCGGCCGTTACCGATGGTGCCCAGGAAGTGATGATGTTCTCCGACGGCGGCAAGGTTATCCGTTTCAAGGAAAGCAAGGTTCGCATCATGGGCCGCAATGCCCGTGGTGTACGCGGTATGCGTCTGCCCGAAGGGCAGCGCATCATCTCCATGCTGATTCCGGAATCGGGTGCACAGATCCTTACCGCATCTTTGCGTGGCTACGGCAAGCGCACCGCGATGGAAGAGTTTCCACGCCGCGGTCGCGGTGGTCAGGGCGTCATCGCCATGGTCACCAACGAGCGTAACGGTCCGTTGATCGGTGCCGTGCAGGTGCTCGAGGGCGAGGAGATCATGCTGATCTCCGATCAGGGCACGCTGGTCCGGACCCGCGTCGACGAGGTGTCATCGCTGGGGCGCAATACTCAGGGCGTCACCCTCATCAAACTGAGCAAGGGCGAGCATCTGGTTGGTCTGGAGCGCGTGCAGGAGCCATCCGAGGAAGACGTGCTGGAAGACATCGAAGCGTTGCTCGATGACGACGCCCTCGAGAAGGAAATGCCTGTACTCAGCACTGAGCCGAGCGAGGATGAACTGCTCGGCGGGGCTGGCGACGTATCTCCGGATGTGGTGCCGACAGACGACGAAGACTGATCGGCGAAAGCAATCCGCAATCAGGTGGTAGCGCGGCGGACGGTAGAGGTACCGGTCGCCGCGCCGCGGGATTCAATATCGAGCAAGAGCGAGAGAACTGCAGTGAGCAAACGCGCCTTTAACTTCTGTGCCGGTCCGGCTGCGCTTCCCGAAGCCGTCCTTCAGCGCGCCCAGGCGGAGCTTCTCGACTGGCATGGCAAGGGCTTGTCGGTCATGGAGATGAGTCACCGTAGCGACGAATACACCGCTATCGCCGAAAAGGCTGAACAGGATCTGCGCGACCTGCTGGCAATTCCGTCGAACTACAAGGTGCTGTTCCTGCAGGGGGGCGCCAGCCAGCAGTTTGCCGAGATTGCGCTGAACCTGCTGCCGGAAGATGGTGTTGCCGACTACATCGATACCGGCATCTGGTCGCGCAAGGCGATCGAAGAGGCGCGTCGTTTCGGTAACGTCAATGTGGCGGCCAGCGCCAAACCCCTCGATTACTTCGCCATTCCGGGGCAGAACGACTGGCAGTTGAGCGAGCACGCGGCGTACCTGCACTACGCGAGCAACGAGACCATCGGCGGCCTGCAGTTCGATTGGATTCCGGATCTCGGCGATACGCCGCTGGTCGTCGACATGTCGTCGGACATTCTGTCGCGGACCATCGACGTCTCGAAGTTCGGCCTGATCTACGCCGGAGCGCAGAAGAACATCGGGCCATCCGGGCTGGTGGTCGTCATCGTTCGTGAAGACCTGCTCGGCCATGCGCGTTCCGCTTGCCCGACCATGCTCGACTACAAGGTCGCGGCGGATAACGGCTCGATGTACAACACGCCGGCAACCTTTTCCTGGTATCTCTCGGGGCTGGTCTTCGAGTGGCTGAAGGAGCAGGGCGGCGTCGAGGCGATGGAGCAGCGCAACCGCGCCAAGAAGGACATGCTCTACGGTGCCATCGATGCCAGCGATTTCTACACCAACCCGATCGCCATCAATGCGCGTTCGTGGATGAACGTTCCGTTCCGTCTGGCCGATGAGCGTCTGGACAAGGCGTTCTTGGCCGGCGCCGACGCGCGTGGCCTGTTGAACCTCAAAGGGCATCGCTCCGTGGGTGGCATGCGCGCTTCTATCTACAACGCCGTAGGCCTGGATGCGGTCGAAGCGCTGGTGGCCTACATGGCCGAGTTCGAGAAGGAGCACGGCTGATGAGCGACGCCGATCAGTTGAAGGCCCTGCGGGTTCGAATCGACAGCCTCGACGAGCGCATTCTCGATCTGATCAGCGAGCGCGCCCGCTGTGCCCAGGAAGTCGCCCGGGTCAAGACCGCGGCGCTGGCCGAGGGCGAGTCCGCGGTGTTCTACCGTCCGGAGCGCGAAGCCTGGGTGCTCAAGCACATCATGGAGCTCAACCGCGGGCCGCTCGATAACGAGGAAATGGCGCGTCTGTTCCGCGAGATCATGTCGTCCTGCCTGGCCCTGGAACAGCCGCTCCGGGTTGCCTATCTCGGCCCAGAGGGTACCTTCTCCCAGGCTGCGGCGCTCAAGCATTTCGGCCATGCGGTCATCAGTACGCCAATGGCAGCCATTGATGAGGTGTTTCGCGAGGTTGTGGCGGGGGCTGTGAATTTCGGCGTAGTGCCGGTGGAGAACTCCACCGAAGGTGCAGTCAATCACACGCTGGACAGCTTCCTCGAGCACGACATCGTGATCTGCGGCGAAGTGGAGCTGCGTATCCACCACCATTTGTTGGTGGGCGAGACGACCAAGACTGATCGGATCACGCGCATCTACTCCCACGCGCAATCGCTGGCGCAGTGCCGCAAGTGGCTTGATGCCCACTACCCGAATGTCGAGCGCGTAGCGGTTTCCAGCAATGCGGATGCGGCCAAGCGGGTCAAGAGCGAGTGGAATTCGGCGGCCATCGCCGGCGACATGGCTGCCCAGCTCTACGGTCTGACCAAACTGGCCGAGAAGATTGAGGACCGCCCGGACAACTCCACGCGATTCCTGATTATCGGTAGCCAGGAAGTGCCGCCGACCGGCGATGACAAGACCTCAATCATCGTCTCGATGCGCAACAAGCCAGGCGCCTTGCACGAGCTGCTGGTGCCGTTTCATGCCAACGGCATCGACCTTACTCGAATCGAAACGCGGCCGTCGCGCAGCGGCAAGTGGACCTACGTGTTCTTCATCGATTTCCTGGGTCACCACCAGGATCCGCTGATCAAGGATGCGCTGGAGAAGCTCGGGCAGGAAGCTGTGGCCCTTAAGGTGTTGGGTTCCTACCCCAAAGCGGTTCTTTAATTGCGGCTTCAGGTCGCGGCAGTGGGGCAGGCGACCGGCTTGTACCTGCCGCCTGAAGCCTGCAGCCTGAGGTTTTGTTATGAGTTGTGATTTCCTCGCCCTGGCGCAGCCAGGGGTGCAGAAGCTGTCGCCGTACGTACCGGGCAAGCCGGTTGAAGAGCTGGCGCGCGAGCTGAGTTTGGACCCCGCAGGAATCGTCAAGCTGGCCAGCAACGAGAACCCGCTGGGGCCAAGCCCGAAAGTGCTTGATGCGATCAGGGCTGAGCTTTCGGAGTTGACCCGCTACCCCGACGGCAACGGCTTCGCGCTCAAGCGGCGACTTGCCGAGCGCTATTCGGTCGGAATCAATCAAGTCACCTTGGGCAATGGTTCCAACGACATTCTTGAGCTGGTTGCGCGCGCCTATCTGGCTCCGGGACTCAACGCCGTGTTCAGTGAGCATGCCTTCGCTGTCTATCCGATCGCGACGCAGGCGGTCGGGGCCGAGGGACGTGCCGTACCGGCCAGGAACTGGGGGCACGACCTCGACGCAATGGCGGCGGCTATCGACGAGAATACCCGCGTGGTTTTCGTCGCCAACCCCAATAACCCCACCGGAACCTGGTTCGATGCTGCTGCGCTGGGTGGATTTCTCGCGCGCGTACCGGAGCGCGTCCTGGTGGTGCTGGACGAGGCCTACATTGAATATGCCGAAGGGCAGGAGTTGCCGGATGGCCTGGCGTTTCTGGCCGACTATCCGAACCTGCTGGTTTCGCGCACCTTCTCCAAGGCTTATGGGCTTGCTGCGCTGCGGGTCGGCTACGCGATCAGTTCGCCGGTGATCGCCGATGTGCTGAATCGCGTCAGGCAGCCATTCAACGTGAACAGTCTGGCGCTGACGGCGGCTTGCGCAGCGCTGGATGACGTCGATTACCTGCTTGCCAGCCGCAAGGCGAATGATGCCGGGATGCTTCAGCTGGAAACGGGTTTCCGTCAGCTGGGGCTGGAGTGGATCCCTTCGCGGGGCAATTTCATCGCGGTGGACTTCGCTCGTGACGCTGCGCCAATCAATCAGGCGCTGTTGCGCGAAGGGGTGATTGTGCGCCCTATGGCCGGATACGGTATGCCAACGTTCCTGCGTATCTCAATTGGCACCGAGCAGGAAAATGCACGCTTTCTCGATGTGCTGCGCCAGGTGCTCGCTCAGTGAATCACGCTCGTCACGCGCAACAGCCTTCGCCGATTGTGAATCGCCTGGTTGTGATCGGCCTTGGCCTGATTGGCGGCTCGTTCGCCAAGGGTTTGCGTGAGGCTGGCCTTTGTCGCGAGGTGGTCGGCTTCGATCTGGATGCACGCTCGCGTGAGCTTGCGGTCGAACTGGGCGTGGTGGATCGCTGCGCCTCGACGCTTGCAGAGGCTTGTCATGGGGCTGATGTGATTCAGCTCGCCACGCCTATTCTTGCGCTGGAGCGGCTGCTCGCCGAGCTGGCAAACATAGAACTGGGCGACGCAGTGATCACTGACGTCGGCAGCGCCAAGGGCAATGTCGTGCGCTGTGCGCGTAAAGTGTTCGGCAGCATGCCATCAAGGTTCGTGCCTGGCCACCCCATCGCCGGCTCTGAACTCAGTGGCGTGACGGCGGCGAACAGTGCGCTGTTTCGACGGCACAAGGTGATCCTGACGCCGCTGGAAAATACCGATCCGCAGGCGCTCACCCTGGTGAGCAAGCTCTGGTCGGCGCTGGGTGCGGATGTCGAGCATATGGAGGTGACGCATCACGATGAGGTGCTGGCTGCCACTAGTCATTTACCGCATCTGCTGGCCTTCGGTCTGGTTGATTCGCTCGCCAAGCGCCATGAAAATCTCGAGATCTTCCGCTACGCGGCAGGTGGTTTTCGCGATTTCACCCGTATCGCCGGTAGCGATCCGGTGATGTGGCACGACATCTTTCTCGCCAACCGCGAGGCAGTGCTGCATACCCTGGACGATTTTCGTGCCGACCTCGACGCGCTGCGCGCCGCGGTCGATGAAGGAGACGGGCACAAGCTGTTGGGCGTTTTCACTCGCGCCAAGGCTGCCCGGGAACATTTCAGCAAAATACTGGCTCGCCGAGCCTATGTGGACGTTATGCATTCCAATGACCTCGTTTTCCTCGCCAACCCTGGCGGCAGCCTGACCGGCCATCTGCGTGTGCCAGGCGACAAATCCATTTCTCACCGCTCGATCATGCTCGGCTCTCTTGCCGAGGGCGTGACGGAAGTCGAAGGCTTCCTGGAGGGCGAAGATGCTCTGGCGACCATTCAGGCGTTCCGGGACATGGGCGTCGTCATCGAGGGTCCGCATCAGGGGCGCGTGACGGTCCATGGTGTCGGTCTGCACGGCCTCAAGGCCCCGCCCGGGCCGATCTACTTGGGCAACTCGGGAACCTCCATGCGGCTGCTGTCCGGTTTGCTCGCGGCGCAACCGTTCGATACGACGTTGACGGGTGATGCGTCCCTGTCCAAACGGCCGATGAACCGCGTCGCCAAGCCGCTGCGCGAGATGGGAGCCGTTATCGAGACGGCACCGGAAGGGCGTCCGCCGCTGACCATTCGCGGCGGCCAGCGTCTGTCCGGCATGCATTACGAAATGCCGATGGCCAGCGCGCAGGTCAAGTCCTGCCTGTTACTGGCCGGCCTGTATGCAGCTGATCAGACCTCGGTAACCGAACCGGCTCCGACGCGTGATCACACCGAGCGGATGCTTCGCGGTTTCGGCTATCCGGTGACCGTCAAGGGCAGTACTGCGGTTGTCGAGCCAGGGCACAAGCTGCGTGGTACTCATATTGAAGTGCCTGCCGATATTTCTTCAGCGGCATTTTTCATGGTGGCGGCGAGCATTGCGCAGGGTTCGGAGATCGTGCTCGAGCATGTCGGCGTGAATCCGACCCGTACCGGCGTGATCGATATTCTGAAATTGATGGGCGGCGACATCTCTCTGGAGAACCCGCGCGAGGTGGGCGGCGAGCCGGTGGCGGATATTCGCGTGCGTGGCGCTCAGCTCAAGGGTATCGACATTCCCGAGGACCTGGTTCCGCTGGCGATCGACGAGTTCCCGGTGCTCTTCGTGGCTGCGGCCTGCGCGGAAGGTCGTACCACGTTGCGCGGTGCCGAAGAGCTGCGGGTCAAGGAGTCTGACCGCATCCAGGTCATGGCGGACGGGCTGCAGACACTGGGGGTCAAGGCTGAACCGACCCCGGACGGAATTGTCATCGAAGGTGGTGCGATCGGTTCCGGTGAAGTCTGGGCGCATGGCGATCACCGCATCGCGATGTCCTTCAGTGTGGCTGCGCTGCGAGCCAATGGCCCGATTCGAATCCATGATTGCGCCAACGTGGCGACGTCGTTCCCCAACTTCCTCTCCTTGGCGCAGCGCGCCGGCATGCAGGTACATTCGGAGGGTGATTCATGATCAGGCCCGTTCCGGTCATCACCATCGATGGGCCGAGTGGCTCGGGGAAAGGCACAGTTGCAGCCTTGCTCGCGGGCAGGCTTGGCTGGAATTTCCTCGACTCCGGTGCCTTGTATCGCCTGCTGGCATTCGCAGCGCGCAATCACGGGGTCGATCTGACCAACGAAGAAGCGCTGAAGGTGCTCGCCGAGCACCTCGATGTCCAGTTTGGTGCCGCACGCGATGGGCACGGCATGATCATCATTCTGGAGGGGGAGGAGGTCACCGAGTCGATCCGTAACGAGCAGGTTGGCGCCGGCGCATCCCAGGTCGCAGCGTTACCGGTGGTTCGCACCGCCTTGCTGCAGCGACAGAAGGCCTTTCGCGAGGCGCCGGGACTGGTCGCGGACGGGCGTGACATGGGTACTGTGGTATTTCCCGACGCGCCGTTGAAGATATTCCTCACCGCGAGTGCGGAAGAGCGTGCTCGCAGACGTTACTTGCAGTTGAAGGCACGAGGCGATGATGTTAATCTCGCGAGTCTTCTTGAGGAGATTCGGGAGCGCGATGAGCGCGATACCCAACGTGCGGTGGCCCCGCTGAAGCCGGCAGATGATGCCGTTCAACTGGATTCCACTACACTCTCCATTGATGAGGTGTTGCAAAAGATTCTGAGCGAAGTCGCCGACCGCGATTTGGCTGGATGATCGGAACGCCGAAAGGCGGCCAAACGGATCTTGAGTAGGCACAGCCAGCAGGCTGCGCATCTCGGGGCCGTTAACAAGGAGGCATGTGGGAGACCAGATCCAGTCCCGCAGGCCTTTTTTTATATGAATGAACCCACATTGTCTGGAATGTGGAGATTGGGCGGATTCTCGCCTGAAAACAGCAGGAATCAACATGAGCGAAAGCTTCGCAGAACTATTTGAAGAAAGCCTTAAATCCCTCGACATGCAGCCGGGTGCCATCATCACCGGCATCGTGGTCGACATCGACGGTGACTGGGTCACCGTGCATGCCGGCCTCAAGTCCGAGGGCGTCATCCCGGTCGAGCAGTTCTACAACGAGCAGGGCGAGCTGACCATCAAGGTGGGTGACGAGGTCCACGTTGCTCTGGACGCGGTTGAAGATGGCTTTGGCGAAACCAAGCTGTCCCGTGAAAAAGCCAAGCGCGCGGAATCCTGGATTGTTCTGGAAGCGGCTTTCGCTGCAGAAGAAGTGGTCAAGGGCGTCATCAACGGCAAAGTCAAAGGTGGCTTCACCGTCGACGTCAACGGCATTCGTGCGTTCCTGCCGGGTTCCCTGGTCGATGTCCGCCCTGTGCGCGACACCACCCACCTGGAAGGCAAAGAGCTCGAGTTCAAGGTCATCAAGCTGGACCAGAAGCGCAACAACGTTGTCGTTTCCCGCCGCAGCGTACTGGAAGCCGAGAACAGCGCCGAGCGCGAAGCTCTGCTCGAGTCTCTGCAGGAAGGTCAGCAGGTCAAAGGTATCGTCAAGAACCTCACCGACTACGGTGCGTTCGTTGACTTGGGCGGCGTCGATGGTCTGCTGCACATCACCGACATGGCCTGGAAGCGTATCAAGCATCCGTCGGAGATCGTCAACGTTGGCGACGAGATCGATGTCAAGGTTCTGAAGTTCGACCGCGAGCGCAACCGTGTATCGCTGGGCCTGAAGCAGCTGGGCGAAGACCCATGGGTTGCCATCAAGGCTCGTTACCCGGAAGGCACCCGTGTTCAGGCTCGCGTCACCAACCTCACCGACTACGGCTGCTTTGCCGAGCTGGAAGAAGGCGTCGAAGGTCTGGTACACGTTTCCGAAATGGATTGGACCAACAAGAACATCCACCCGTCGAAGGTCGTACAGGTCGGCGACGAAGTGGAAGTCATGGTTCTGGACATCGACGAAGAGCGTCGTCGCATCTCCCTGGGTATCAAGCAGTGCAAGTCCAACCCATGGGAAGACTTCTCTGGCCAGTTCAACAAGGGCGACCGCATCTCCGGCACCATCAAGTCGATCACCGATTTCGGTATCTTCATTGGTCTGGACGGCGGCATCGACGGCCTGGTTCACCTGTCCGACATCTCCTGGAACGAGCCGGGTGAAGAAGCCGTTCGCCGCTTCAAGAAGGGCGACGAGCTGGATACCGTCATCCTGTCGGTCGATCCGGAGCGTGAGCGCATCTCCCTGGGCATCAAGCAGCTGGAAGACGATCCGTTCTCCAACTACGCCGCCGTCAATGACAAGGGCAGCATCGTTCGCGGTACCGTGAAAGAAGTTGACGCCAAAGGCGCCATCATCGATCTGGGCAACGATATCGAAGCCACTCTGAAAGCTTCCGAAATCAGCCGCGACCGCGTTGAAGATGCGCGCAACGTGCTGAAGGAAGGCGACGAAGTTGAAGCCAAGATCATCAGCATCGACCGCAAGTCCCGCGTGATCAGCCTGTCCATCAAGTCCAAAGACGTCGAAGACGAAAAGGATGCGATGAAAGAGCTGCGCACCAAGCAGGACGTAGAAAGCACTGGCCCGACCACCATTGGTGATCTGATCCGTGCTCAGATGGAAAACCAGAACTAAGTTCGGGTTCTTCATGAAAAAGGGCGACTTCGGTCGCCCTTTTTTGTGCCCGCGATTCCGGCGTGGTGAAGCGGCCCGCCTCTTGAGGGCTGCTAGCCTCTGGCTTTCTCCATAGCGAGCGCTTGGTTGACCGCGAGCCAGCCATCTACCGCTTGTTCACCTACATCATCGAAAGCCCTTTGAAGCAGACGGACCTGTTCTCTGCGCAAGGCCTGCTCCAGCTTCGCCCCCTCTGCGGTAAAGCGCAGCATGCGCTTTCGCTTGTCATCCTCTGCAGTCAGGCTCTCCACCAAGTGCATTTCGATCAACTGGCGTAGCGGTGTATTCAGTGCCTGCTTGGAGACACCGAGATAGCTCAGCAACTCCTTAACGCTCAGGTCCGGGTAGCTGGCGATAAAGAAAAGAATGCGGTGGTGCACACGGGACAGGCCGCGGCGGGCGAGCATTTCGTCAGGCTTGGCCGTGAAGGCCTGATAGCCGAGAAAGAAACTCTCCATGATTTGGCGCTGCACTGCGCTTTTTTTTAGGTCAGGCATATTGACGTATTTATCGTGAGAGGCGTAATTTCGGTCAAGAAGTTTGACTTATTTTGCAGCGCCTCGCATCTGGTATGGAAATGGCCTTCTCCGAACGTATTACTCGCCTTAAAAGCTCTCTGATTCGTGAAATCCTCGCTGCAGCCCAGCGCCCGGAAGTGATGTCCTTCGCTGGCGGGTTGCCGGCTGAGGCGATGCTGCCGATCGTGGATTGGGCAGAACTGCCCGCAAGCATGGGGCAGTATGGTATGAGCGAAGGCGAGCCCGCTCTCCGTGAACTTATTGCCGCCCAGGCGCGGGCGCTTGGCGTGCCTTGCGAAGCCAGTCAGGTGTTGATCGTCAGTGGCTCGCAGCAGACGCTGGATCTCGCGTCGAAGCTGTTTATCGACTCGGGGACAGAGGTGCTGGTCGAGGCGCCAACCTATCTCGCCGCGCTGCAATCCTTTCAATTGTTCGGAGCTGAATGTCTGGCAGTTCCCCAGCAGGCCGATGGTCCGGATCTGGCTGCCCTGCGCGCCACGCTGGAGCAGCACGAGCCTGCTTTCGCCTATCTGATTCCTACGTTCCAGAATCCATCCGCCGTTCGCTACAGCGAAGCCAAGCGTGATGCTGTCGCTGCATTGCTGGATGAGTTTGGCGTGACGCTGCTCGAGGACGAGCCATATCGTGAGCTGGTATTCGATCAGGGCAGTGCCAAGCCGATCGCCTCGCGTCTGAAACGTGCTAGCTGGATCTACACCGGTACGGTTTCCAAGACGCTGCTGCCTGGCTTGCGGGTGGGGTATCTGATCGCCTCGCCGGATCTGTTCCCTTATTTGCTACGACTGAAGCAGTCGGCTGATCTACATACCAACCGCATTGGGCAGTGGCAGGCGCTGCAGTGGCTGGGTAGCGAGCGGTATCAGGCGCATCTGGCGGAGCTTCGCGATTTCTATCGCGTTCGTCGTGATGCCATGCAGGCTGCGCTCAGCGAGCACTTCGGTGATCTCGCGACCTGGCAGCTGCCGCAGGGAGGGCTGTTCTTCTGGCTGACGCTGAAGCAGCCGCTGGATACGCGAACCCTGCTTGATCGAGCGCTCGCCAATGATGTGGTGTTCATGCCTGGTGAGCCCTTTTTCGTGGACCCGGACGCTAATCCTGGTTATCTGCGGCTGAACTTCAGCCATGTGGCTGCTGAGAGAATGGAAGAAGGGGTGCGTCGTCTGGCGCAGGTCATCCGCGAAGGTAAAGCGCTGGAAGCCGCCTGAGATATCGCTGACCTGCGTTGTGGGTCGATGGGAGGGAGCATGTTGAAAGTCTATGGTGATTACCGGTCGGGTAATTGCTACAAGGTCAAGCTGATGCTGCACCTGCTGGACCAGTCGTACGAATGGATTCCGATCAATATCCTTCGTGGTGAGTCCCGCTCCGAGGAGTTTCTCAAGAAGAACCCGAATGGCAAGATTCCGGTTCTTGAGTTGGAGGATGGCGCCTGCCTGTGGGAGTCCAACGCCATCCTCAACTATCTGGCCGACGGCAGCGAGTTTCTGCCAGCGGACCCGCGGCTGCGTACCCAGGTGCTGCAGTGGCAGTTCTTCGAGCAGTACAGCCATGAGCCGTTCCTGGCTGTCGCCCGCTATATCAAGGTGTATCTCGGCATGCCCGAGGATCGGCGTGAGGAGTACGAGGCCAAGCAGCTCGATGGCTACCATGCGTTGAACGTTATGGAGCAGCAGTTGCTACGCACGCCCTACCTAGTGGGTGAGCATTACTCGATTGCCGACGTAGCGCTGTATGCCTACACGCATGTGGCTGAAGAGGGAGGGTTCAGTCTCGAAGGCTATCCCGCAATTCGCCGATGGCTGCAGCGTGTCGCCAGTCATCCGCGGCATGTAGGTATGTACGATTGAACGAAAAACAGGGCCGCAAGGCCCTGTTTTACTGTGGGCTCGGTGCTATTTCACCAAGCCGAGAAACTCGCTACGGGTCGCGGCGTTATCGCGGAACTGACCCAGCATCACTGATGTGACCATGGACGAGTTCTGCTTCTCCACGCCGCGCATCATCATGCACATGTGCTGGGCTTCGATGACCACTGCAACGCCAGATGCGCCGGTAACCTGCTGCATTGCCTCGGCGATTTCACGGGTCAGGTTTTCCTGGATTTGCAGGCGGCGCGCATACATATCCACAATGCGAGCGACCTTCGACAGGCCGAGTACCTTGCCATTGGGAAGATACGCAACGTGTGCCTTGCCGATGAAAGGCAGCATGTGATGCTCGCACAGCGAGTACAGCTCGATATTCTTGACCAGCACCATCTCGCTGTTATCTGACGTGAACAGCGCGCCGTTGGTGACTTCCTCGAGGGTTTGCTGATAGCCCTTGCACAGGTACTGCATGGCTTTGGCGGCGCGCTTGGGCGTGTCGAGCAGACCTTCGCGGCTAACGTCCTCGCCGAGTTGGCCGAGGATCGCGGTGTAGTGTTGTTCCAGGGACATTGAGCTACCTGTCAGGCTTCATGGGGTCGCGAACGCGAAGGGTAGGGGGCCGCCGCTCGGCTGGCAAGTATGGCGAGCGAGACGCTGGCCCCGGCTCATTCGTCCCGGCCTTCAAGCATGGTGCGTTTGAGCATCACGTAAATGGCGCCGGTGCCGCCATGACGTGGCAGGCAGGAGGTGAAACCGAGCACTTGCGGATGCTGCCGCAACCAGGTGTTGACGTGGCTCTTGATCAGTGGCCGCTTGCCGTCGAGCCTTGCCGCCTTGCCATGGGTCACGCGGACGCAGCGCACTTCGAGCCGCGTCGCTTCGGCGATGAAGTCCCATAACAGCTCCCGGGCTTTCTCGACGCTCATGCCATGCAGGTCGAGACTTCCCTCGAATGGGATCTGGCCGGCTTTGAGCTTGCGGACCTGACTGTCCTGAACCCCGTCGCGGGCCCAATAAAGCTCGTCCTCGGCACCTACGTCGATGACGAACTGATCCGATAATCCGTCGACGCGCGTGGTTTCGTTGCTGACGGTGGCGTTGCTGCGGCGAGTCGCGATCTGTTCGCGATTGCTGCGCACTTTGCCGGTTTCGGCGCGGTCGTGCTTGATCGGCTTGACGCCGCGCACAGCCGATTGGAAGAGAGAGAAGTCGTCGTCTTGCATGGGGCCTCCAAACAGGATGGCAGTTTACCCCAGCCACAGCGCCTGGCGGACGAGCTTCCATCCAGGCGTACTTTTGCTTGCATCGTGCAGAGAGTGTCTGGAAAGGCTGCCAGCTCGTTCGGCGTTCGGGTAGTGGGTCTTCAGCGCGCCAGCGCCGCAGCGTCTTGCACGCAAACGGCAAAGTTGTCGGCAAGAATGGTCATCTCGATGCGGTGCACCTGCTCGGCATCGATGCTGCCTTCGCCCATCGGCAGATTGCGTGTGGCACAGGCGCTGTCCACCAGTGTGCAGCGATAGCCGTAATCCTTGGCGGCGCGAACCGTTGTGCTGATGCTGGAGTGGGTCATGAAACCGCAAACGATCAAATCCAGGCGA
This sequence comes from Stutzerimonas xanthomarina, assembly GCF_003935375.1. GTDB lineage: Bacteria > Pseudomonadota > Gammaproteobacteria > Pseudomonadales > Pseudomonadaceae > Stutzerimonas > Stutzerimonas xanthomarina_A. The sequence goes on along the minus strand of NZ_RHQM01000028.1, from coordinate 10,079 downwards.
CCCAGCTTCTGCAGCAGTTCGTGGAGTTCGGTGCCGGAGAAAGCGTTCGGCAGGCGTTTGGCAACCACTGCCTCGCCGGGCAGCGGTGCTGCTTCCGGCATGATCTGTCCGCGGAAGCCCTGCGGATCGAAAAGACCACCGCTGATACCCAGGTGATGCACATGCACGATCGGCGCGCCAGCTTCGCGCGCAGCTGCCAGTAGACGGGTGATTTCCGGAAGTGCCCGATCCAGGGCAGGCAGGGCAAGAACACCACTGCGGTACTCTTCCTGCACATCGATGACCAGCAAGGTGGCATTCGTCAGCGTCGCCGGGTTGTAGCTGCGGCCACTGAGCTGAAGCATGGTCTGTGGCTTGGTCATTTTCGGCTCCTTGTGCTGTGAGGGGGCTGATTGTGGCGCCAGAATGCGCCGATGTGAACCGTCCGGCTCATGTTTCGCTGGTCGTTGTGCTGACTGCTCGGTCGAACTGCATGGGCGCACGATATGTCGGAGATATCGAGTCCCGACCGCGAACCGAAGGGTAATGCCGGTCGCACGCCTGGTGTTGAAACGAATTGAGTATTTACAGCCCAAGTGGATGGCTCGAGAGCCTTGCTCGCGTGGCCTTAGCAGACATGGCTCGGATTTTCGTATGCCTGCTACACTCGCGCCCTTTTTACAGGAGATGCCCTTGTGACCGCTTCGCTCTCCCGCTTGCGTACGCTGCGTGACCATATCCGCTGGGCAGTCAGCCGGTTTCAGGCGGAGCAGTTGTTCTTCGGCCATGGCACCGACAATGCCTGGGATGACGCGCGCCAGTTGGTGCTGGGTGCGCTGCACCTGCCATGGGAAATGGCTGACAGCTATCTGGATTGCCGCCTCGAACTCGACGAGTGCGAGCATTTACAGGAACTGCTGCGTCGCCGAATTGAGGAACGCGTGCCGACCGCTTATCTCCTCGGGCAAGCCTGGTTCTGCGGCTTGCCCTTCATCGTCGACGAGCGCGTGCTGATCCCACGTTCGCCGATTGGTGAGCTGATCGAGCACCGCTTCGAACCCTGGCTGCCTGGCACGCCCAAGCGGATTCTCGATCTGTGCGCGGGGTCGGGCTGCATCGGCATCGCATGCGCTTACGAGTTTCTCAAGGCCGAGGTGGTGCTCGCTGACCTGTCGTTCGATGCGATCGAGGTCGCCAACCAAAACATCGAGCATCACGGACTCGAAGAGCGGGTTTATACCGTGCAGAGCGATGGCTTCGACGGGCTGCCAAATCAACGTTTCGATCTGATCGTTTCCAATCCTCCATATGTCGATGCCGAAGATTTCGACGACATGCCGGCTGAGTTTCATCACGAGCCGGCTCTTGGCCTGGCATGCGGTGAAGACGGACTGGATCTGGTGCGGCGTATGCTCGCCGAGGCCGCGGATCACCTCACTGACGATGGCATCCTGATCGTCGAAGTGGGAAATAGTCAGGTTCATGTCCAGGCCCTTTATCCCGAAGTGGATTTCACCTGGCTGGAGTTCTCGCGCGGGGGGCATGGTGTCTTCCTGCTTGCGGCGCAGCAGTGCCGTAAGCATCAGGCCCTGTTCCGTGCACGCGTCGCGGGAAGCTGACTCAGCTCCGTGCCCTTTAACGACCGAGCTGTCGCGCTCAGGTGTTTGCGCTGTTCCTGTGGGCACGGGCAACCTTGGGATTTCCCCGTCGACTGCTGAGCATTTGAGCCGCTGAGTGGTCTGTAGCATGTGGCGTCTGATCGGAAGGCGAGGAGCGCGATATCCTCGCTATCGTTGACCGATCATCGTCGTGCTCGCGCTGCACGTCATTGAACCCTGCATTCAAGCGGACGGATCATGCCAGGCATTACGGTAGAACCCATCACATTCGCGTTGTTCGGTGCCCTGGGCGACCTTGCGTTGCGCAAGCTGTTTCCCGCGCTGTATCAGTTGGATCGCGCCGGCCTGCTACATGCCGATACCCAGATACTGGCGCTATCGCGTGAGAGCGGCGAGCCGGCCACGCACAAGGCGCGAATCGAGCAAGCATTGCGTACGCGGGTTCCCAAGGGCGAGCTCGATGAGCAGGCCCTCAGTCGCTTCAGCGCCCGGCTTCAATATCTGGCGATGGATTTTCGTCGAGCTGAGGATTACATGGCGCTGCGTGACTGCGTGCCGGCCGAGCAGCCCCTGATCGCCTATTTCGCGACGCCCGCGGCGGTCTACGGTGATATCTGCAGGTTCCTGGCTACGGCAGGGCTCGCCGAGCAGGCGCGCGTCGTTCTGGAAAAGCCCATCGGTCATGACTTGGCTTCTTCGCGTGTCATCAACGATGCGGTCGCCGAGCACTTTCCCGAGAGCCGCATCTATCGCATCGACCACTATCTCGGCAAGGAAACGGTACAGAACCTCATCGCGCTACGCTTCGCCAACAGCCTGTTCGAGACGCAGTGGGACCAGCACCATATCTCCCATGTAGAAATCACAGTGGCCGAAACGGTCGGCATCGAAGGACGCTGGGGTTATTTCGACCAGGCCGGACAACTGCGTGACATGGTTCAGAACCATTTGCTGCAACTGCTCTGCCTGATCGCCATGGACCCGCCGAGCAACCTGACTGCGGACAGCATCCGCGATGAAAAGGTAAAGGTCCTCAAGGCGCTGGCACCGATCACTGCCGAATCCCTTCATCAGCGGGTGGTGCGGGGCCAATACGCAGCCGGCAATGTTGCTGGTGTCTCGGTGCCTGGCTACCTGGATGAGGAGAACTCGAACGCCGAAAGCAGTACGGAAACCTTCGTCGCGTTGCGTGCCGATATTTGCAACTGGCGCTGGTCGGGCGTGCCGTTCTATCTGCGAACCGGCAAACGCATGGCGCAGAAGCTTTCGCAGATCGTGATTCATTTCAAGGAGCCACCCTTCTACATCTTCGCGCCCGAGCAGCGAGCGCTGATCAGCAATCGCCTGATCATTCGACTGCAGCCTGACGAGGGCATCTCCCTGCAGGTGATGACCAAGGAGCAGGGGTTGGACAAGGGCATGCATCTGCGCAGCGGACCCTTGCAGCTGAACTTCTCCGAAACCTACAAGAGCACGCGCATTCCAGACGCCTACGAGCGCCTCCTGCTCGAGGTCATGCAGGGCAACCAGAACCTGTTCGTGCGCAGGGATGAAATCGAGTACGCATGGCAATGGTGCGATCAGCTGATCGAGGGCTGGAATCGTCTCGGCGCAGAGCTCAAGCTTTATCCCGCTGGCTCCTGGGGGCCAGTCGCTTCGATTGCACTGATCACACGCGATGGGAGGGCGTGGTATGGCGATCTCTGAACTGGATCTTCCTACCGGTGTGGTGGCGCATAGTTCGGCCAATCCGCAGCGGCAAGCTGAACTGATGGCTGACAATGTGGCCAAGGCGCTGGCCTACGCGGTGCAGACACATGGCGTTGCCAGTCTCGTCGTATCCGGTGGGCGCAGTCCGATCGCATTCTTCGAAGCCCTGTCGATACGAGAATTGAACTGGTCGAAGGTGCAGATCAGCCTGGCTGACGAACGCTGGGTACCTGCGACCAATCCGGCCAGCAACGAAGGCTTGGTGCGGCGCCATTTGCTGCAGAACGCGGCACGTGAGGCGTGGCTGATCGGGCTGTACCACCCGGCCGAATCCCTCGAGCAGGCCGCATCACTCGCTGACCAGGCCCTGGCGCAGCTGCAGCGGCCTATCGACGTGCTGATACTGGGAATGGGAGATGACGGTCATACGGCCTCGTTGTTCCCCGGCAACCCAAAGCTGGCGCATGCGTTGCGCGATGACTGCCTGGAGCGGTGCCTGCCGATGCAGGCGCCGGTCGATCCGCAGGCACGTCTGACAATGACCTATCCGCTGCTCGCTGGTGCTCGAATGCAGTGCCTGGCTATCCAGGGTGCTGACAAGCTCGAAACCCTGCGCGCGGCGCTGAATGTCGATCCGCTGCAGATGCCGATTCGCGCATTCCTGCATTCCCCGCTCGAAATCTATTGGTGCCCGTGAGGCCCGAGGACTTCCGCATGACCATGGACCAGAAGAACGCTCTGATTGAACGAATCTGTGTAGAGTCGAGGATTCTGCCGGTCATCACTATCGGTAGCGAAGAGCAGATCCTGCCTCTTGCTGATGCATTGGCTGCTGGCGGCCTTCGTACGCTGGAGATCACCCTGCGATCCAGTCATGGCCTGACAGCCATTCGACGGCTACGTGAAGAGCGTCCTGATCTTTGCGTCGGCGCTGGGACCGTTCTGGACCGACGCATGATGGATGAAGTGGAGGCGGCAGGGGCGCAGTTCATCGTCACACCCGGTTCCACGCGGGAAATCCTGGAAGCGGGGGTGAGCTGCTCGGTGCCACTGCTGCCAGGCACCAGTAGCGCATCGGATGTTATGGAGGGCTACGCGCTGGGTTATCGCCGCTTCAAGCTCTTCCCGGCAGAGATCTGTGGCGGCATCGCTGCGCTGAAGGCGCTCGGCGGCCCCTTTGCCGACGTGCGTTTCTGCCCGACCGGCGGCGTGAACGCAGCAAATGCCGCGCAATATCTGTCCCTGGCGAACGTGATGTGCGTCGGTGGTACCTGGATGATCGATGGTGCGAGCCTCAGTTCGGGCGACTGGGCCGGTATTCAGCAACGCACTGTTCAGGCGCTGGCCGCACTGGGGTGATCTCGCCAGCGCAGGTCGGGATCACTGCTACGCTGTGGTTGGTGCGTAGCTGCAGCGATGCGCGTATGATTCGCGCCCTTTCAATCGGATTGCCACACCGGGAGGTGCCCAGATGACCGAGCACGAAGAAACAAGCACTCACGTTACTCACGGCGAAAAGCTGCAGAAAGTCTTGGCCCGTCTGGGCATGGCTTCGCGCCGCGATGTCGAAAAATGGATTTCCGAAGGCCGTGTCAAGGTCAATGGCGCGGTTGCGAGCCTGGGCCAGCGCGTCGATTCTCATGATGCGATTGCAGTCGACGGTCGCCTGCTCAAGCGGGAAGAAGTCAGCGAAGTAGTCCGCCGCGTACTGATCTACAACAAGCCGGACGGCGAGATCTGCACACGCAACGATCCGGAAGGGCGCCCGACGGTATTTGATCGTCTGCCGCGCCCGAAGGAGGGGAGGTGGATCAATATCGGTCGCCTTGACATCAACACCACCGGCCTGCTGCTGTTCACCACCGACGGCGAACTGGCCAACCGCCTCATGCATCCATCCTATGAGATGGACCGCGAGTACGCGGTGCGGGTGCGTGGGGAAGTCGACGACGAGATGATCGAAAGGCTGAAGACCGGCGTGATGCTCGAAGACGGTCCGGCACGCTTCACCGACATCCAGGAGGCGCCCGGCGGTGAAGGCTTCAACCATTGGTATCACTGCGTGGTGATGGAAGGCCGTAACCGCGAGGTTCGCCGTCTCTGGGAATCGCAGGGACTGGTCGTGAGTCGATTGAAGCGTGTGCGTTTCGGTCCGGTCTTCATGACCTCCGATCTGCCGATGGGACGCTGGCGTGAAATGTCGCAAACCGAGGTGGACATTCTCAGCCAGGAAGTCGGGCTAAAGCCGGTTGCACTGCCGAGCATGAAAGCCAAGGCCAAGGAAAAGATCGACCGCATGCAGCGTAAGGTGGCGAAGCCGCTGAGCCGCGGTGAGCGGCGACCTCGGGTGCTGCGTTCGTCAAGCGAGGCCGATGTGCCTGTGTCGGAAAAGCCGCGGGCACCGAGGGGTAGCGAAGGCGGGCGCAAGCCGCGTGTCAGCGACGGGCGTAGTGAGAAGCCTCGCGGAACGCCGGTCGCTGAGCGTCCGGGCGAGACGCGTAAAGGTGGTAAGCGTAGTGACGGGGCAGGGCGTCCGTCGGGGCCAGGTAAAAGGCCGGCCGGAGATGGTCAGCGTCCAGGCTTCGGGCGTAGCAAACGCACCTGATCGTTGTATCCAGCGCTGCGCGGTGGGGGCGAAGCCGCTGCGCAGCGTTTTTGTTTTGGAAGGCTTGGTTATTGCGCGTCCAGCGCCTGACCATTCACCCCGATGCTGTCCGGGCCCATCAGGTACAGATAGACAGGCATGATTTCCTCTGGGAGCGGGTTCACCAGCGGGTTCTCGCCGGGATAAGCCTTCGCGCGCATGTCGGTACGAGTGGCCCCCGGATTGACGCTGTTGGCGCGGACCGCAGCGGTGTCATCCAGTTCATCCGCCAGCACCTGCATTAGCCCTTCGGTGGCAAACTTCGATACAGCGTAGGCGCCCCAATATGCACGCCCCTTGCGGCCGACACTGCTCGACGTGAAGATCACCGAAGCGTCCTTTGCTAGCTTCAGCAGCGGCAGCAGTGTGCTCGTTAACATGAACATCGCGTTCACATTCACCTGCATCACGCGCATGAAATTGTCGCCGGACAACTGCTCGAGCGGCGTCCGCGGACCAATGATCGCCGCGTTATGCAACAGGCCGTCGAGATGACCGAACTCGCGCTCGATCATGGCGGCCAGTTCGTCGTACTGGTGCGGCAGCGCGGTTTCCAGATTGAACGGAATAACGGCAGGACGAGGATGGCCCGCGGCTTCGATGTCATCGTAAACCCGGTTCAGGTTGTCTTCATTCTTGCCAAGCAGCAGTACGGTTGCTCCGTGTGCCGCATAGGCTTTCGCGGCAGTTTCGCCGATGCCGCGGCCGGCTCCCGTAACCAGAATGGTGCGTCCAGCGAGCAAGTCGGGGCGGGCGGAATACTTGAACATCGGATGCCTCTTGAATCGATGGTAGGTGGCGCCCGGACGAATGTTCGCCGGACGATAAGGCTAGGAAGGTTTGCGCTGCCGCCGTTTCAGCAGCTGCACAGTGCTCTATCCAGGACTTGCCGGAGCTCCAGCGGGTGGTCTACCACCACATCAGCGCCCCAGTTTCCCGGGTTGTCTTCGGGGTGAATGTAGCCGTACCGCACTGCGGCTGTGCGACTGCCTGCCGCGCGGCCTGATTCGATGTCTCGCAGGTCGTCGCCGACGAACAGAACCGCGGATGGGTCAAGGTCGAGCTGGCTGCACGCCAGGAGCATGGGTTCGGGATCAGGTTTGCTCTTGGTGACATGATCAGGGCAGATCAGCACAGCGGAGCGGGAAGCCAGGCCCAGCTGATGCATGATCGGTTCGGCGAAGCGCAGCGGCTTGTTGGTCACTACGCCCCAGATCAGGTTCGCGCGTTCGATCTCGTCGAGCAGTTCGGCCATGCCGTCGTAAAGATGACTGTGCACCGCGCAGTTCTCCTGATACCGCGCAAGGAACTCGAGACGCAGTTCTTCGAACTCAGCCGATAGAGGGTCGACTTCGAAAGCGCTGAGTACCATGGCCCTCGCTCCGCCTGACACGACATCACGAACCTGTTGTTCGGAAACCGGTGCCAGCCCTCGGGCGGCTCGCATGGCTTGCACGACGGCAATGAAGTCGGGAGCGGTATCGAGCAGAGTACCGTCCATGTCGAACAGAACAGCGCGCAGGCGCATCATGCCTCCTTGATGGTCTGGACCATGTAGTTGACATCGACGTCCGCAGCCAGCTTGTAGTGCTTGGTGAGCGGATTGTAGGTAAGGCCGATGATGTCTTTGACTGCCAGGCCCGCGTCGCGGCTCCAGGCACCCAACTCCGAGGGGCGGATGAACTTCTTGAAGTCGTGGGTACCGCGCGGCAATAGTTGCAATACGTACTCAGCGCCAATGATGGCGAATGCATAGGCTTTCGGGTTGCGGTTGATTGTCGAGAAGAAGACTTGCCCGCCTGGCTTGACCAGTGCACAGCAGGCCTGGATGACCGACGCCGGGTCCGGCACGTGCTCGAGCATTTCGAGACAGGTGACCACATCGAACTGCTCGGGAGCTTCCTCGGCCATGGCTTCGGCAGTGATCTGCCGATAATCGATTTCGAGTCCGGATTCCAGCAGGTGTAAGCGCGCTACCGAAAGCGGCGCCTCACCCATGTCTATACCGGTGACCTGAGCGCCTCGCTGAGCCATGGCTTCGCTGAGAATGCCGCCTCCGCAACCGATATCGATTACCTTCTTGCCCGCCAGAGCAATATGCTCGTCTATCCAGTTCACTCGCAGTGGATTGATCTCGTGAAGCGGCTTGAACTCGCTTTCGCGATCCCACCAGCGATGTGCAAGGGCTTCGAATTTGGCGATTTCAGCGTGGTCGACGTTGCTCATGATCCGGTCCGTTTGAAAGCTTGAGGGAGAAGCTTCAGCTGCAAGGGCTCATGTTGCCAGCTTCAGCTAAGGTCGGGGCATCGTAGCCGCCGTGGTTCGTATGTCATTTGGTCGCGCAGAAGCTGTGTATGGTTGGTTTCACACCTTCAATGTTGATCGGTGCTCGAAATTCTCTCGCCCCATTGGCGAGCGTTCGCAATCACTTGCTGCTCATCCATTCGCGTAAGGCGGCCGCTTTCCAGCAGCTGTTTACCGCCTACCCATACATGTCGCACCGCGTCTCTACTGGTGGAGTAGATCAATTGGGATACCGGGTCGTATACCGGTTGTTGCGCCAGACCGGAAAGATCCAGCGCGACCAGATCGGCGAACTTGCCTATCTCTAGAGAACCGGTGTGCTCATCGATGCCCAGCGCTCGGGCGCCATTCAATGTGGCCATGCGTAGAGCGCGATGGGCGTCCAGTGCCGTGGCCGAGCCGGCGACGGCCTTCGCCAGCAGCGCTGCCGTACGAGTTTCGCCTAGCAGGTCCAGGTCGTTATTGCTTGCCGCCCCATCCGTGCCGACTGCCACGTTGATTCCTGCTTCCCAAAGGCGCTCGACCGGACAGAAGCCACTGGCGAGCTTGAGGTTGGATTCTGGGCAGTGAATAACGCTGCAGTTATGCTCGGTGAGCAGCGCGAGATCGTCATCATCGACCTGGGTCATGTGCACTGCCTGAAAACGCGGCCCTAGCAACTGCAATCTCGCTAGTCGCGCCAGCGGCCGCTCACCGTGTTTCCGCAGCGCCTCCTGGACTTCATGAGCGGTTTCATGGACGTGCATATGGATGCCTGCATCCATCTCCGCTACCAGAACGCGAATGCTTTCAAGTTTGTCGTCCGCAACCGAATAAGGAGCATGAGGCCCGAAGGCGACCGTGATTCGGGGGTGATGCTTGAGATCGTCGAACAGCGCTACACCTTTGCGTAGCGCTTCATCCGCATCGCGAGCGTCGGGAACCGGGAAGTCAAGAACCGGGATAGTGATCTGCGCTCGCACACCGTGCTTGTGTACCAGCTCGCTGACGACGCTGGGATAGAAGTACATGTCAGAAAAGCAGGTGATCCCACCTTTTAGTTGCTCGGCGATTGCCAACTCGGTGCCACAGCGAACGAAATCCTCATCGACCCAACGCGACTCGGCTGGCCAGATGTGATCTTTAAGCCAGCGCTGCAGGGGCAGGTCATCAGCAAGTCCACGAAAAAGAGTCATCGCGGCATGGCCATGCGCATTGATCAGACCTGGAGCGAGAAGCATGCCCTCGAGCTCTCGCGTTTCTATCGCCTGATACTTGAGTGCTACGGCACGCGGAGCGATGAGCGCAATGCGTCCATCTCGAACGCCGAGACCGTGCCCCTTCAACACCACGCCAGCTGGCTCCACCGGAACGAGCCAGGTCGGAAATAAAAGCAGATCGAGCGGTGCATCACTTTGCCGGGACATGTGAAGCCATGACTGAGGAGAAGAGGGCTAGTGTAATGGCTGGTGGCGTAGGATTGAAGAAACGAGAGAGTCGCGATTTTTGCCGAGCATCCTTATATAAAGCTGTGGCTGGTATCACTCGTACGGACGGTGCTTTTTGACTCGCTTGGCCGTCATCTGAATAAAACTGAAATAAACGGTTGACGTTGATTTCCAGGCTCCTATAATGCGCACCACTTCCGGCGCAGTCCTTAAGCAAAACCTCTTGTAAATCAAAAGGTTAGCGAAATAAAAGGGTTGCACGGATGGCGGATTCAGGTAGAATGCGCCGGGCTGGCAGGGTGGTGGTTGAATCCTGTTAGCGGCTTCGGTCGGGTTGATCGGAAGCGGTTGAAAGAGGTGGTTGACAGCGGTTTTGAACGCTGTATGATTCGCCTC
>NZ_RHQM01000027.1 GCF_003935375.1 Stutzerimonas xanthomarina | reverse complement strand
AGAGTATGTTGGCTTGTGCAGTGGCAGGGTGATTGTGCAGGGCCGCAGCACCGCCCCCTCACCCCAGCCCTCTCCCCAAAGGGGAGAGGGAGTTGGTCTGTGCAATGGCTGGGCGGGAGTGCATGTGCGTAGCAACTCCCCCTCGCCCCGGCCCGCTCCCCAAGAGGGAGATGGGGTTGGGTTGTGTGGGGTTTGGGAGCGGCTGCCTAACCATATCGTCCGCGCTCATGCCGCTGATCGCACATCAACCGGTCACGCCAATCATTGCCGAACCACTTCATTGCTTCGCCCCACTCCGTCATCCCCTCGCCCCTCAGGGGAGAGGGCTAGGGTGAGGGGAAACGTCTTCCAGGCCACGCAGGAATCACAAAAATGATAACGACCCTCCTGGTTGCCAACCGCGGCGAGATCGCCTGCCGCGTAATGCGCACCGCCAAGGCCATGGGCCTGACCACCGTTGCCGTGCACAGCGCCATCGACGCCAGCGCGCGCCATGCCCGCGAGGCCGATATTCGCATCGACCTCGGCGGCGCCAAGCCGGCCGACAGCTACCTGCGCATCGACAAGCTGATCGAGGCGGCCAAGGCCAGCGGCGCCCAAGCGATCCACCCGGGCTACGGCTTTCTCTCGGAGAACGCCGAGTTCGCCCGCGCCATCGGACAGGCAGGGCTGATCTTCCTCGGCCCGCCCGCTTCGGCCATCGACGCCATGGGCAGCAAGTCCGCCGCCAAGGCGCTGATGGAGGAAGCCGGCGTGCCGCTGGTGCCGGGCTACCACGGCGAGGCGCAGGACGTGGAAACCTTCCGAGCCGCCGCGGAAAAGATCGGCTACCCGGTGCTGCTCAAGGCTACCGCCGGTGGTGGCGGCAAGGGCATGAAGGTGGTCGAGCGCGAGGCGGACCTGGCCGAGGCGCTGGCGTCCGCCCAGCGCCAGGCGCAGTCGTCGTTCGGCGATTCGCGCATGCTGGTCGAGAAATACGTGCTCAAGCCGCGCCATGTGGAAATCCAGGTCTTCGCCGACCAGCACGGCAACTGCCTGTACCTGAACGAACGCGACTGCTCGATCCAGCGCCGCCATCAGAAAGTGGTTGAAGAGGCGCCAGCGCCAGGCCTCTCCCCCGAGCTGCGCCGCGCCATGGGCGAAGCTGCGGTAAAGGCCGCCCAGGCCATCGGCTACGTCGGTGCCGGCACGGTGGAATTCCTGCTCGACGCCCGTGGCGAATTCTTCTTCATGGAAATGAATACCCGCCTGCAGGTCGAGCACCCGGTCACCGAGGCCATTACCGGCCTCGATCTGGTCGCCTGGCAGATTCGCGTCGCCCGCGGCGAGCCGCTGCCGATTCGTCAGGAACAGGTGCCGCTGATCGGCCATGCCATCGAAGTGCGACTGTATGCCGAAGACCCCGACAACGATTTCCTCCCCGCCACCGGCACCCTCGATCTATATCGTGAAGCGGCGGATGGCCCGGGCCGTCGCGTCGACAGCGGCGTTGCCGAGGGCGATACCGTGTCGCCGTTCTACGACCCAATGCTCGGCAAGCTGATCGCCTGGGGCGAGAACCGCGAGGAAGCGCGCCTGCGCCTGCTGGCCATGCTCGACGAGACCGCCGTCGGCGGCGTGCGCACCAACCTCGCGTTCCTGCGCCGCGTCGTCGGCCACCGCGCCTTCGCCGAGGCCGAGCTGGATACCGGCTTTATCCCGCGTCACGAAAGCGAACTGCTGCGTCCGGCCGGCGAGCTATCTGATGCCTTCTGGCAGCAGGCTGCGGAGTGCTTCGTGCAGACCGAACCGACCAAGGTACGCGGCGACGATACCCATTCGCCGTGGTCCAAACGCGACGGATTGCGCTTCGGCATGCCGGCGCAGATCAGCCTGCATCTGCAGTGCAATGGCGAAAGCCGCCGGCTGAAGGTCGACCCGGCAGCGCAGCAACCAAACGTCCGCACGCCCAAGGCGATCCGCCAGGGCGATGCGCTGTACCTGCAGTGGAACGGCGAATGGCTGGCTGTGCGCACCTTCGACCCCATTGCCGAAGCCGAGGCCAGCCACCAGCATCACGGCGGCCTGACCGCACCGATGAACGGCAGCATCGTTCGTGTATTGGTGGAGGCCGGTCAGCATGTCGAGGCCGGCACCGCGCTGATCGTGCTGGAAGCGATGAAGATGGAACACAGCATCCGCAGCGCCCAGGCTGGCGTGGTCAAGAGCCTGTTCTGCAGCGAAGGCGAAATGGTCAGCGAAGGCGCGGTGCTGCTGGAGATGGAAGAGGCTTGATCCGTAGGGTGGGCTTTAGCCCACCAGCAGCGCCACAATTCAACGACACGGGTGAAGGCTCGCTAAGCATTTACCCTCTGGAGGACATATGAGCCTGCCCAAACAGGTCCGGCTGGTGGAAGTCGGCCCGCGTGACGGCCTGCAGAACGAGCAGCAGCCCATCAGCGTGGCGGACAAGGTGCGCCTGGTGGACGACCTCAGCGCCGCTGGCCTCAGCTACATCGAAGTCGGCAGCTTCGTCTCACCCAAGTGGGTGCCGCAGATGGCCGGTTCCGCCGAGGTTTTCGCGCAAATCCAGCGCAAGGCCGGTGTCACCTACGCGGCGCTGACGCCGAACATGAAGGGGCTGGAAGCGGCCATCGAGGCCGGCGTGAAGGAAGTCGCGGTGTTCGGTGCGGCCTCCGAAGCCTTCTCGCAGAAGAACATCAACTGCTCCATCGCCGAGAGCCTGGCCCGCTTCGCCCCGCTGATGGAGGCTGCCCGCGAGCAGGACATCCGTGTGCGTGGCTACGTTTCCTGCGTGCTCGGCTGCCCCTACGAAGGGGAGGTACCGCCAGCCAAGGTCGCCGAAGTCGCCCGCGAGCTGTATGCCATGGGCTGCTACGAGGTTTCCCTGGGCGACACCATCGGCACCGGCACACCGGGCAAGACCCGCACACTATTCGACATGGTGGCTCGTGAAGTGCCGCGCGAACGGTTGGCCGGGCATTTCCACGACACCTACGGCCAGGCGCTGGCGAATATCTATGCCAGCCTTCTGGAAGGCATCGCCGTGTTCGACAGCTCGGTCGCCGGCCTCGGGGGTTGCCCGTACGCCAAAGGCGCCAGCGGCAATGTCGCCAGCGAAGACGTGCTGTACATGTTCAACGGGCTGGACATAGCCACCGGCATCGACCTCGATGCGTTGATCGGCGCCGGCCAGCGCATCAGCCAGCTGCTGGGGCGTGCCAACGGTTCGCGGGTCGCCCGCGCCAGGCAGGCCGGTTAGCGGCACCGATTTTGCTAAACCCTATTCGTCGGGCGGCCATCTATCGGACCACCCGGCACAGATAGAACAACAAGTAGAGGTAATTCATGAACAAGATTTACCCCAGCGCCGCCCACGCTCTGGAAGGCCTGGTCGAGGACGGCATGACCATCGCCGTCGGCGGCTTCGGCCTGTGCGGCATCCCCGAGCAGCTGATCGCCGCCCTGCGCGACAGCGGCAAGAAGGACCTGACTGCCATCAGCAACAATGCCGGCGTCGACGGCTTCGGTCTCGGCCTGCTGTTGGAGACGCGGCAGATCAGCAAGATGGTTTCCTCCTACGTGGGTGAGAACAAGGAGTTCGAGCGCCAGTACCTGGCCGGCGAACTGGCCCTGGAATTCACCCCGCAAGGCACTCTGGCCGAGAAGCTGCGTGCCGGCGGCGCGGGCATTCCGGCGTTCTACACCAAGACCGGCTACGGCACGCTGGTGGCCGAAGGCAAGGAAACCCGCCAGTTCAACGGCGAGTGGTACGTGATGGAGGAATCCCTCACCGCCGACCTGGCCCTGGTCAAGGCGTGGAAGGCCGACAAGGCCGGCAACCTGCTGTTTCGCAAGACCGCGCGCAACTTTAACCCGCTGGCAGCGATGGCCGGCGAGGTCTGCGTCGTCGAGGTGGAGGAGATCGTCGAGACCGGCGAGCTGGACCCGGACCAGATCCACCTGCCGGGCATCTACGTGCATCGCATCGTGCACAACCCGAACCCGGAAAAACGCATCGAAAAACGCACGGTGAGGAGCTGAGACCATGGCCTGGACACGTGAACAGATGGCGCAGCGCGCCGCCCAGGAGCTGCAGGACGGCTTCTACGTCAACCTCGGTATCGGCCTGCCGACCCTGGTGGCCAACTACATCCCCGAAGGCATGGACGTCTGGCTGCAGAGCGAGAACGGCCTGCTCGGCATCGGCCCCTTCCCGACCGAGGAAGAGATCGACCCGGACCTGATCAACGCCGGCAAGCAGACCGTCACCGCCCTGCCCGGCTCGAGCTTTTTCGACAACGCGCAGAGCTTCGCGATGATCCGCGGCGGCCATATCAACCTGGCCATCCTCGGCGCCATGCAGGTGTCGGAAAAGGGCGACCTGGCCAACTGGATGATCCCCGGCAAGATGGTCAAGGGCATGGGCGGCGCGATGGATCTGGTGGCCGGCGTCAAGCGCGTCGTAGTGCTGATGGAGCACACCGCCAAGGGCGGCGCGCACAAGATCCTGCCGGCCTGCGACCTGCCGCTGACCGGCCTCGGCGTGGTCGACCGGATCATCACCGACCTCGGCGTACTGGACGTCACCGAGCAGGGCCTGAAGCTGGTGGAGCTGGCCGAAGGCGTCAGCTTCGAGGAGTTGCAAGAGGCCACCGGCAGCCCGATCCATCGCTGAAACCTGGGTGCGGGAAGGACGCCGGAGCAACCTTTGCCCGCCGCGTTTTCCCGCCTGCCCCGAACGCAACAAGCCGGCGGCGCGCCAGCACTGGCCAGTCACTTAGGCGCCCGTATACTGCGGCATTGGCCGGCCTGCGAGGCCGCTTCTCCTGTGTCGTTCGAGGGCACCCTTTCCCGGAGTCAGGCCGCGCGCCTGGCCCTCGCGTTACGCCCCAGCGTAGCGCCTTTTAATTCGGAGTCCGTCATGCAAGACGTCGTCATCGTAGCTGCAACCCGCACCGCCATCGGCAGTTTCCAGGGCGCGCTGGCCAATGTGCCGGCGGTCGAACTCGGCGCCACCGTGATCCGCGCGCTGCTGGAAAAAACCGGCATCGACCCGGCCCAGGTCGATGAAGTCATCCTCGGTCATGTGCTCACCGCCGGCGCCGGTCAGAACACCGCGCGCCAGGCCTCGATCAAGGCCGGCCTGCCGCACGCGGTACCGGCCATGACACTGAACAAGGTCTGCGGCTCGGGCCTCAAGGCCGTGCACCTGGCCGTGCAGGCGATCCGCTGCGGCGACGCCGAGGTGGTCATCGCTGGCGGTATGGAGAACATGAGCCTGGCGCCCTACGTCATGCCCGGCGCGCGCACCGGCCTGCGCATGGGCCACGCACAGATGGTCGACAGCATGATCACCGACGGCCTGTGGGACGCCTTCAACGACTACCACATGGGCATCACCGCAGAGAACCTCGCCGACAAGTACGGCATCGACCGCGCCCAGCAGGACGCCTTCGCCGCGCAGTCGCAGCAGCGTGCCGCCGCCGCCATCGAGAGCGGCCGCTTCGATGCCGAGATCACCCCGGTCATGATTCCCCAGCGCAAGGGCGAGCCGCTCGCCTTCGCCCGTGACGAGCAGCCCCGCGCCGGCACCACGGCCGACTCCCTTGGCGGCTTGCGTGCGGCCTTCAAGAAGGACGGCAGCGTCACCGCCGGCAACGCTTCGACCCTCAACGACGGCGCCGCCGCGGTGGTGCTGATGAGCGCCAGCAAGGCCGAGGCCCTGGGCCTGCCGGTGCTGGCGAAGATCGCCGGTTACGCCAACGCCGGCGTCGACCCGGCGATCATGGGCATCGGCCCGGTTTCCGCCACTCGCCGCTGCCTGGAAAAAGCCAACTGGTCGCTGGCCGAGCTGGACCTGATCGAAGCCAACGAAGCCTTCGCCGTGCAGGCGCTGTCGGTGGGTAAGGAATTGGGCTGGGATGCCGATAAGGTCAACGTGAACGGCGGCGCCATCGCCCTCGGCCACCCGATCGGCGCCTCGGGCTGCCGCATCCTGGTGACCCTGTTGCACGAGATGCAGCGCCGCGATGTTCGCAAGGGCCTGGCAACACTGTGCATCGGTGGTGGCCAGGGAGTAGCCTTGGCAGTCGAACGCCCCTGAGCGCACCGTCGCGGCAGGGCATGCTGGCAGACACGCGCCCGGTTCGCCGGGCGCGACAGAGGATGATCGGAAGAATCATGGCGAAACAGACCTACAGTATTTCCGACCTGGCCAATGAGCTGGATATCACCACTCGCGCCATCCGCTTCTACGAAGAACAGGGCATGCTCACGCCGACCCGCCGCGGTCAGGAACGCATCTATTCACCCAAGGATCGCGTCGCGCTGAAGCTGATCCTGCGCGGCAAGCGCATCGGCTTTTCGCTGGCTGAATGCAAGACGCTGATCGAGCTCTACGATCCCAAGGCCGGCAACCAGAAGCAGCTGAACATCATGCTGCAGATGATCGCCGAGCGGCGCCAGCAGCTGGAGCAGCAGCTACTCGATATCCAGCAGATGCAGCTGGAACTGGACACCGCCGAGGAGCGCTGCCGCAGCGCCCTGGAAAGCACCCTGGCCAAGCAAGCCGCCAGCTGATCGCTCTCCTCTCTCCCATTTCGCTCATCCGGCGTCGCGTCCCGCGCAACGCCGGATTTGTTTGCCCGCTGTCAGCTATTCAGGCGTCCACATAACTGGACATGTTCCAGAATTCCGGACACCGCCGCGTGTTCACCTGAGCAGTGTCTGCCGCAGCGGACACCGCTATCGCCCTGCAATCATCCGAATGCCGCTGCAGAGCGCGCCTTTCCTCGCTCGCGAGCGATAGGCACAGAACCTGCAATCCACCCCGCGACGCCAGAACAAACCAAAGAACAAGACTGGCGCCGGATCGGCAGCATCGGCTCGGCCTCTGTTCTTGTTCTGGCCTGTTAACGCCCTCGACCCACGGGCGGTTACGCGTCCGCCCTCGGGCACCAGAACAACAACAAGAAGGAAACCTGCATGTCGACCAAGAACAAACTCTCCCGTATCGCCTGCGCCATCGGTGCGACCACCCTGCTCGGCGCCAGCCTGCTCAGTGGCGTCGCCAGCGCCGCGGAGAAGATCCGCTGGCAGGTGCCGCTGGCCTTCCCCTCCCACCTGATCGGCCTCTCCACCCCGGTCAAGCATCTTTCCGAATCGCTCAAGGCCGTCTCAGGCGGCGACATCCAGCTGCGCTACTACGAGCCGGGCGAGCTGGTGCCGCCGTTCGAGATCATGGATGCGGTGAGCAGCGGCAAGTACCCGGCCGGCTACACCTGGATCGGCTACGACCAGGGCACCATCCCGGCCCTGCCGCTGTACTCCGGCGCGCCGTTCAACATGGAGCCGCCGGCGCACCTGGCCTGGTACTACCAGGGTGACGGCAAGAAGCTGCTCGAGGAAATCTACGCCCAGCGCAATATCCACCCGATGCTGTGCAGCATCATCGGCCCGGAAGGCGCCGGCTGGTTCGCCAAGCCCATCGAGAAGCTGGAGGACTTCGACGGCCTGCGTATCCGCTTTGCCGGCATCGGCGGCAAGGTGCTGGAAAAGCTCGGCGCCTCGGTGACCATGGTGCCGGGCGGCGAGATCTACCAGGCGCTGGAGCGCAAGACCATCGACGCCACCGAGTTCTCGCAGCCGGCGGTGGACAAGATGCTGGGCCTGGACCAGATCATCAAGAACTACATCATGCCCGGCTGGCACCAGACGCTGACCACCTCGCACCTGCTGGTGAACAAGGACGTCTGGGACAAGCTCAAGCCGGAGAGCCGCGCGCTCATCGAGATTGGGTGCGAGTCGGCCACGCTCAAGGGCTTCGCCGAAAGCGAGTGGGCTCAGCCGACCGCGCTGCGTGACTACCAGAAGCAGGGCGTGAAGGCCCAGGTGCTGCCCGAGCCGGTACTGCGCGAGCTGCAGAAGGTCACCGACGAGGTGCTCGACGAGATGGCCGCCAAGGACGAGATGTTCAAGCGCGTGCTGACCAGCCAGCGCGAGTTCATGCAGCACCACTCGATCTGGCACGGCATGGGCTATCTGCCGCGCGACTTCTACAAGTACGACTGACGGCTGCGCCTAACCCGCGGGCACGGCGACGTGCCCGCGTTCATCACCTGTGTCGAGATTTCGAGGTCCGCCGTGTCCTTCAAGCCCGTCTCTCCCGATGCGCCAGCGCCCGACGCGCTGCCGTACAACCGCATCTCGCGGCCGCTGGATCGCCTGCTGGTGGCCATCGGCGAAGCCAGCGCCTGGCTCTGGCTGGCCGTGCTGCTGGTCGTGCTGGCCAATGTGTTCAGCCGCTTTGCCCTCTCGCGTGGCTCCATCGCGCTGGAGGAAATGTCCTGGCACCTGTTCGGCGCCGCGCTGATGCTTGCCCTCGCCTATGCCGTAGTGCGCGACGACCATGTGCGTGTCGATGTGCTGAGCGAACGCTTCAGTCTGCGCAGCCGCGCCTGGATCGAGCTGGTCGCCATCGTGCTGCTGGCGCTGCCGGTGATCGCGCTGATGATCGATGCGCTGATTCCCTACGCCTACAAAGCCTACCTCTACAACGAGCGCTCCCAGGCACCCAGCGGGCTGCCCCATCGCTTCATCTTCAAGAGCGTGCTGCCCATCGGCCTCGCCCTGCTGGCGCTGGCGCTGCTGTCCCGCGCGTTGCGCTGCAGCACCCTGCTGTTCAATTTCCCGCGGGCCCTGACGGCCCCCTCGGACGAGCGCGACCGCACTCGTTCGCAGCCCTGATGGAGTAGTCGCAATCATGGGTCTGGAAGAAATCCTCGTCATCGCCATGTTCGCCAGCTTCATGGGCCTGCTGCTACTCGGCTTCCCGGTCGCCTGGTCGCTGGCCGGCATCGGCCTGCTGTTCGCCGTGGTCGGCTATGTGCTGGTCGAACACTTCGACGCCAATCTCTGGTTTACCTGGGACGGCACCATCGGCGTGCTCGACGCGCGCATCTACGGCATCGTCGCCAATGAGCTGATGGTGGCCCTGCCGCTGTTCATCTTCATGGGCATCATGCTCGACCGCTCCGGCATCGCCGAACGCCTGATGCACAGCCTGGTGCGCGTGCTCGGCCCGCTGCGCGGCGGCTACGCGGTGACCGTGGTGGTGGCCGGCATCCTGCTCGCCGCCTCCACCGGCATCGTCGGCGCCTCGGTGGCGCTGCTCGGCATGCTCTCCATCGGGCCGATGCTGCAGGCCAATTACAACAAGAGCCTGGCGGTGGGCACCGCCTGCTCGGTGGGCACGCTGGGCATCCTGATTCCGCCGAGCATCATGCTGGTGCTGATGGCCGACCGCCTCGGCACCTCGGAAGCCTCGGTGGGCAAATTATTCATGGGTGCGTTGATCCCGGGGATGATGCTGGCGCTGATGTACATCCTCTACATCGTGATCGCCGCCTGGCTGAAGAAGGACTTCGCCCCGGCCCCGGTCAACCGGCCGAAGCTCGACGCCCGTGCCCTGCTCGACGTGTTCTGGGCCGTGGTGCCGCCGCTGGCACTGATCTTCGCTGTGCTCGGCTCGATCTTCTTCGGCATCGCCACCACCACCGAGGCCTCCGCCGTCGGCGCCTTCGGTGCACTGTTGATGGCAGCGGCCAGCCGCCGGCTGAACCTGCCGGTGCTCAAGGATGCGCTGTACCAGACCAGCCGCACCGCCGCGTTCATCTTCGGCATCTTCATCGGCGCCACGGTATTCGCCGCCGTGCTGCGCGGCCTGGGTGGCGACGACGTGATTCGCGCGGCGCTGACCGGCCTGCCGTTCGGCCAGACCGGCGTACTGCTCACCGTGCTGGCGATCACCTTCCTGCTGGGGTTCTTCCTCGACTGGGTGGAGATCACCCTGATCATCCTGCCGCTGGTGGCGCCAGTGCTGTTTTCCATGGGCGTCGATCCGCTGTGGTTCGCGATTCTCTTCGCGCTCTGCCTGCAGACTTCGTTTCTCACCCCGCCGGTGGGCTTCGCGCTCTTCTACATCAAGGGCGTCTGCCCGCCGGGCATCACCACCCGCGATGTCTACCTCGGCGTGCTGCCGTACATCATCATCCAGCTGATCGGTCTGGCCCTGGTGTTCTATTTCGCGCCGCTCGCCACATGGCTGCCCAACGAAGTGTATTCCCAGCCGTGAGCATGCCCGGCTGCCTTGCCCGTGGCAGCCGGGGCCAACCATAATCGGTCGCCCCAGAACGGACCCTGACTGCCCATGAGCATTGCCCGCGACGCACTCGACAAC
Organism: Stutzerimonas xanthomarina; assembly: GCF_003935375.1. Taxonomy (GTDB): domain Bacteria; phylum Pseudomonadota; class Gammaproteobacteria; order Pseudomonadales; family Pseudomonadaceae; genus Stutzerimonas; species Stutzerimonas xanthomarina_A. The sequence continues at coordinate 27,279 of NZ_RHQM01000027.1, read as the reverse complement.
CACGGCCTGATCGTCGGCGTTTCGCCGGAACGCTTCCGTGCCGTGGCCATGCCACTGCTGTTCGATCATCTGAACGCGCAGTGCGAGGGCACCATCGCGGTCAACCGCCAGGCGCGTATCGTCTGGATCAACGACAAGTACGCCGAGAAGGTCGGCATTCGCGATCCGTCCAGCGTGCTCGGCAAGGAAATCGAGGAAGTGCTGCCGGCCAGCCGCCTGCGCGAGGTGGTGGAAAGCGGCCTGCCGAGCATCATCGACCTGATGGCCTTCGGCGACGAACACTTCGTGGTCACCCGCATTCCGCTGCGCGACGAAGACGGCACCCTGGTCGGCGCGCTGGGCTTCGTGCTGTTCGACCGCGCGCGCCATCTCAAGCCGCTGATGTCCAAGTACACCAGCCTGCAGACCCAGCTGGTCGCTACCCAGAACGAACTGGCCAAGGCCCGCCGGGCGCGCTACACCATCGCCGGCTTCATCGGTAACAGCCCGGCCGCCAGCGAGATCAAGCGCCAGGCCCGGCGCGCGGCGCAGCTCGACGCCACCGTGCTGCTGCGTGGCGAGACCGGCACCGGCAAGGAGTTGCTGGCCCAGGGCATCCACAACCTCTCACCGCGGGCGCGCGGGCCCTTCGTCGCGGTCAACGTCGCGGCGATTCCGGAAAGCCTGGTCGAGGCCGAACTGTTCGGCACCGCCCCCGGCGCCTTTACCGGCGCCGACCGCAAGGCGCGCATCGGCAAGTTCGAGGTGGCTAACGGCGGCACGTTGTTCCTCGACGAGATCGGCGACCTGCCCCTGCCGCTGCAGGCCAAGCTCTTGCGCGTACTGCAGGAACAGGAGGTCGAGCCGCTCGGCTCCAACCAGGTCAAGGCGCTCAACGTGCGGGTGATCGCCGCGACGCATATCGACCTGGAAGCCAAGGTCGCCGCCGGCCAGTTCCGCGACGACCTCTACTACCGCCTCAACGTCCTCGCCCTGCGCGTGCCACCGTTGCGCGAGCGCGCCAGCGATATTCCCGCCGTGGTCGAGCACCTGCTCGACGACATCGCCAACCGCTCCGGGCAGCCGCCCATGGAGCTGAACCCCGAAGCGCTGGCCCTGCTCTGCGCGCAACCCTGGCGCGGCAACGTGCGCGAGTTGGGCAACCTGCTGGAACGCGCCCAGCTCTGCGCCGATGGTTCGCAGCTGCAGGCTGCGCACCTGCTGCCGTTGCTGGGCGAGCAGGCACGTTCCGCCGATGCGACGAACTACGTCGCGCCCGCTGCCGCGTCCATCCCGCCGAGCGAGGCCGCACCAAGCGAAGAACTGCCGCTGCAACCGCTGGCGCAGACCCTCGCCCAGGCCGAGCGGCGCGCCCTGCAGAGCGCACTGGTCGCCTGCAAGGGCAACCGTCGGCGCGCCGCCATGGAGCTCGGCATCTCCCGCGCCAGCCTCTACAGCAAGCTGCAGCAACATGGCCTGAGCCAGCGCTGAGCGGTCTAGCGCGCGGCTTGGCCATAGTTGACGACGCGGCAATGTCACAGCGGCTGATCTACATTGGAGGCAGGGCGCCGATTCCCGGCGCCGCAATGGGACGCGCAACGATGACAGACGATGCAGGCAAACTGGTTCTCAGGCTCTCGGTCGGCGTACTGATGCTGCTGCATGGCATCCACAAGCTGTTGCACGGCGTCGACGGCATCGGCGGCATGCTCGCCGGCATGGGGCTGCCGACGGTCCTCGCCTACGGCGTTTACCTCGGAGAAGTGGTTGGGCCGCTGCTGGTGATCCTTGGCCTCTACACCCGCCTCGGTGCTCTGCTGATGCTGGGCAACATGGTCGTCGCACTGGCGCTGGCGCACCGGGCCGAGCTGTTCGACATCGGGCCGATGGGCGGCTGGGCCATCGAACTGCAGGGCCTGTTCCTGTTCGGCTCGCTAGCCATCCTGCTGCTCGGCGCCGGGCGCTACAGCGTCGGCGGGCTCAACGGCCGCTACAACTAGCCACCTGAGTGTCCGGCGCGGCGGACAGTCGTCCAGCGCGCCGGACATCGCTCCACCTGAGCTCCGCCGCGCCATACATCTTTCTGCCGCCCCCAACGGCTTCCGCATCCTCGCCCTAGAGCCCTCGCGCCGACGGCGATGACCGGCCATCGCCTGCTCTCCCTTCCTTCCGCCCGCTGGCATGTCATTGGCTTGAGCGCTGTTGCGCCCGACTCGGCGCACCGGCTCGACAACAACAAGAAGGAAGCCCCAATGATGCCTATCCGTAGCAATCCGTTTACCCGCCGCGCGCTGTGCCTGACGCCCTTGGCACTGGCGCTACTTGCCGCCGAATCCGTGCAGGCGGCGACCTGCACCGAGCTGCTCGGCCGCGAGATACCGGCCGAGGCCATCGGCCTGCCCACCAGCGGCGCGCGCGTCACCGCGGCGACCCCGGTCGCGGCTGGTGGCAGCGCACCGCAGACCTTCGGCGCCTATTGCGATGTCAGCGCCGAGATTCGCCCGGTCGATCCCGCTGCGCCGGCGATCCGCATGCGCCTGGTGCTGCCCGAGCAGTGGAACCGCAAGGCGATGATGTTCGGCGGCGGCGGTTACAACGGCACGGTGCCGAACGTCGCCGGCAACGTCCCCGCCGGCCCGGTCGATCAACCCACGCCGCTCGGCCGCGGCTATGCGGTGTTCGGCAGCGATTCCGGGCATGTCGCCGATCCGCTGAGCCCCGGCTCCTTCGCCTGGAACGACGAAGCGCTGGCCAACTACGCCCACGACGCGCTGAAGAAAACCCGCGATGCCGCCGTCTACCTGATCGAACAACGCTACGGCGCCGCGCCCGAGCGCAGCTATTTCGCCGGCGGTTCCACCGGTGGCCGCGAGGCGCTGGCCGTGGTGCAGCAATGGCCGACCGACTTCAACGGCGCCATTGTCCTCTACCCCGCCTACAACGCCCTGGCGCTGGACCTGCAGTTCGGCCGCATCACCCGCGCCCTCGCCCAGCCCGGCGCCTTTCCCAGCCTGGAGAAACGTGCCGCACTGCTGGAAGCCGCGATGCAGGCCTGCGATGGGCTGGACGGCGTGCGCGACGGCGTGGTCAGCCATCAGGCCGCGTGCAATGCACGGTTCGACCCGGCCCGCGCCAGGCTCGACGGCAAACCGCTGCGCTGCCCGGGCGGTGCCGATACCTCGCAGCGCTGCCTGTCGGATGCGCAGATCCAGGCGCTGCGGGTGTTCAACACGCCGATCCGCTTCAACTTCCCGCTGGCCAGCGGCGAGACCCACTACCCCGGCTTCAACACCTGGGGCACCGACCTCGGCCGGCCGGGTGAAGGCCTGCAGCTGGTGGTCAACCGCCTCGGCCTCAACACCCTGCAGCCGAGCTACCCGATGCCGGTGCACGGCACCGGGTTCGCCGAGGGCGCGCCCTACCATTCCGGCTTCTGGGATGAATGGGTGCGCTTCTTCGTGACGCGCAACCCCACCTTCAACTCGCTGACCCTCGACCCACAGAACCCCGGCCCGTGGCAGGCGCGCATCAGCGAGCTGTCGCTGCGCCAGGACGTCAACCGGACCGACCTGTCCGCCTTCGCCCGCAACGGCGGCAAGATCCTCATGGCCCACGGTAGTTCCGACCAGCTGGTGAGCACCCGCGCCACCGCCGAGTACTACGAGCGCGTGCGCCGCGACATGGGCCCCGGCAAGACCAAGCACTTCCTGCGCTATTACGAGATCCCCGGCTACGGCCACGCCGCCAGCACGGTGTTCAACGCCGCCTGGGATTCGCTGACCGCGCTGGAAAACTGGGTCGAGCAGGGCCGTGCGCCGCGCCGGCAGATCGTTGCCGACAGCGTCGGCGTGCCCGGCCGCACCCGGCCGCTGTGCGAATACCCCGGCTGGCCGAAGTACGTCGGCAAAGGCGACGTCAATGCCGCATCGAGCTTCGTCTGCGTGAAGAGCCGCAAGGGCACCCGCTAGCACTTGAACCGGCGCCAGCTCCCCGGCCGGCGCCCTCCTCCAACCGTCCGCCGCGCTGGACACCGCCTCGCCAAAGCTGGCTGCGCGCCATACATGTCCAGCCTGCCGGACGCTTTCCATACCGCGCCCAAAGCATGCCACTGAGCCGCGCAGCCGCTCTGGCGCGAGGCATCCGGCCGAATAGACCGGCTATTCCCGCGACTGGCACGCCTTTCGCTCTATGCCCTGTAGTCGCCCGAGAGCGGCCCAAAACAACAACAAGAGGAAACACCATGCGACTGCACCACAAATCCCTCTGCCACATCCTCTGCGGCGGTGCCGTAGTGATCGCCACCAGCCCCGCCAGCGCCGCCTTCATCGAAGACAGCAAGGCCAGCATCGACCTGCGCAACTTCTACATGAACCGTGACTTCCGGCAATCTGGCGCCGCTCAGTCCGAGGCCGAGGAGTGGGCCCAGGGCTTCATGCTGAAAATGGAGTCCGGCTACACCGAAGGGCCGGTCGGCTTCGGCCTGGATGCCATCGGCCTGCTCGGCGTCAAGCTCGACTCCGGCTCCGGCCGTGGCGGCACCGGCCTGCTGCCACGCTCGGCTTCCGGCGAGCCGGCGGACGACTATGGCACGGCAGGCCTGACCGCGAAGGCCAAGCTGTCCGCCACCACGCTGCACGTGGGCACGCTGCAACCGGTGATCCCGGTGTTGATGCGTAACGACAGCCGCCTGCTGCCGAACATCTATCGCGGTGCCTGGCTGCAGAGTAAGGAGGTCGCAGGCCTGACGCTGGATCTCGGCATGCTCGATCGCACGAGCTACCGCGACTCGTCCAACTATGAAGAGATGACGGTGTTCAACGGCGGGCTGCGCAACATCACCCTTGGCAGCAATACCACGAGCGACGAGTTCCGCTTCGCCGGCGGGCGTTACGACTGGTCGCCGCAGTTGGCCACCAGCTACTACTACGGCGGGCTGGACGGCATCTACGACCAGCACAACTTCAACGTCGTGCACGTGCTGCCGATCGGCGATAAGCAGAGCTTCAAGACCGACCTGCGCTATGTGCGCTCCACCGACGATGGCGGCAGCAACGTCGACAACGATGCCTTCGGCGCGCTGTTCACCTACAAGCATGGCGGCCATGCCTTCACCGGCGGCTATCAGCACATGAGCGGCGATACCGGCTTCGCCTACGTCGCCGGTGGCGACAATGCGCTGATCAACCTGCTGCAGATCAACGACTTCGGTAACCAGGACGAACGCTCCTGGCAGGTCCGTTATGACTACGACTTCGCCGCCATGGGCATTCCGGGATTGAGCCTGATGACCCGCTACGTGTCCGGCGACAACGTCGACCGCGGCGCCGGCGCCAGCGAAGGCAAGACCTGGGAGCGCAACACCGATATCGCCTATGTCATCCAGAGCGGTCCGCTGAAGAACCTCGGCTTCAAGCTGCGCAACGCCACCACGCGAAGCAACTTCCAAAGCGATCTGGACGAGAACCGCTTCATCGTCAGCTACAGCCTGCCGCTCTGGTAAGCATCCACGCTGCAGCAGCACCTCTCCTCGTTGGACTTCGCCGGGCCTTGCGCCCGGCTTTTTTCGGGCATGAAAAAGGCGACCCTCGGGTCGCCTTTTTCATATTCCGCCGCCTTGCCTCTCGGCTCAGCTGTGCTTGGTATTACGCCGCAGAATCTCGTTCACCCGCTCCGCGGTATACACCCGCTTCGCCTCGTCGCTCGGCTTATGCCGCACATCGAGCATCACACCCGCACTGATTGCCAACACACAAACGATCACCGAGACCGCAGACAGCAACGTATTCATCACACGCCCTTCAGACACCAAAGAAACCGCTAGCGGAGGATGGCTCCCCGCGAAATGGCGCCGATTCTGCGCCGCACCACGGGTATCGTCAACGGTAAGAGAAGGCGCCACAGCCCGCTGATAACAAGGCATCAGAAGAACCTTTTCGCCAGCCTAACACCCCAGCTTTCACGGCATCGCAATCTGCAAACTGCCCAACGCAAATCGCACAAACACCGCCCAACCGACGGCACTGATCAGACCCAATGCCAGATAACCCGCCACAATTCCCAACGCGATCTGCTTCCACAGCCCGGCATGGGGATCACGGTTGTAAACAACCGGCTCCACGGAATGAACACCCCGCTCAGCACGGATTTCATCAAAACGGTCAGGTATGGTTTACCTCGGTAAACGGAACAGCAAATAGATGGAACAACAAAGTGCGGCTAGCTTTGGCTAAGTCATCTCAACGAGATGGCAGCTCCACTGCCGGAGCCAGCGAAGTGCAAATGTTTTCCATCCGATCCATGAGAACAAAGAGTTCGCTACGAATGGTCCTTCGAGCATCCTGCTCGTAGCTGTAGCGCACTTTCGCGAAGTAGTCCGCGTAGAACTCAAACATCTCATCAAGCCGTAGAGGTGGAGCCAGCAGCGAGTTAGCCGCTTCTATTACGGCTCGCAAACTTGTCGGGATTGCATCATAGAGCTGGGATAAATCGTGTCTTGCTTTCCTTGCTGGCTTGCTGAGTCTAATGTCGGGATAGTCTTGTTCGACCAGAAACGACTTCAGATATATCTCGACTGCCAGTGCTGCGTTCATCGCGGCAGGCCAAAACAAATCCGTGTTACCTGCTGCCGAGTGCCGCTCCAGCAGCAAGGCGGCCGACCGGTATGTCCTGGCCTCCGTAACAACCATGTTGTGAGGCAGAAATAACGTTCCCATAACGCCCTCTACAAAATTCCAGCAGCCCCGCTGACGTCATGAGCAAGACTATGGAGGTGGCGCTGGAGACGCTCAATTACGGACAGCATCAACAGAAGTAGTGCCGATGCCAGGAGATCTAGGAGCGGTATTCACCAGCCCAAAAACAAAAAAGGCGATTAGCTTTCGCTAACCGCCTTTCTGTATCTGGTGGCTACACCGGGACTTGAACCTGGGACATCAGCATTATGAATGCTGCGCTCTAACCAACTGAGCTATGTAGCCAAGTGGCGCGCATTATTCTCTGGTCGTCTGGGGCTGTCAACCCTGGCTCCGCAGATTTTTTATCCTTTTCAAACGGTTAGTTACGAACGGTCAATGGGGCCTAGGACGCGCCATGTGGGGCGCCGCTAGCGAAATGACGGCCGCGTGGCCAGCAGCAAGCCGGCGAAGATCAGGGTGCCGCCGATCCAGTGGAAGGGCTGCAGGGCTTCGCCGAGTAATAGCCAGCCGAGCAGCGCGGTGAAGACCGGCATCAGGTAGCTGGCCATGGCGGCCTTGGCGGCGCCGACGACTTTTACGCCGTGGTTCCAGGCGAGGTAGGCGATCAGCGAGGCGAACACGGCAGTGTAGCCGATGGCGCCGAGGTTGGCCGGTGTGGCGGCGAAGCCCCCTACCCGGCTCAGTTCGTACAGGTAGAACGGCAGGATCAGCGGCACGCCCAGCAGCATCAGCACGCCGAGCAGCACCAGCGGTGGCACAGTGAGGAAACTCGACCAGCGCCGCAGCAGCAGCGTGTACAGCGCCCACACCAGCACGGCGAGCAGCATGATGAGGTCGCCAGCCTTGAACGACAGGCTGGCAAAGGTCTGCCAGCTGCCACGGCTGATCAGGTAGAGCAGCCCCGCCGCCGCCACGGCCATGCCGAACCAGGCGCGGCGCAGTGGCCATTCACCAAGCAGGAAGCCCGCACCGATGAAGGTCGCCAATGGCAGGCAGGTGTTCACCAGCGTCAGGTTGATCGCTTCGGTGCTTTGCGCAGCGGTGTAGAGCAGCGAGTTGTAGCTGGCGATGCCGAGCGCGGCGATCACCGGCAGGCGCCAGCCGGCAGCCCGTAGGGCCGCTCGATGGGTCCAGATGCCTTTCGCCACGAAGGGCAACAGCAGTGTCGTGGCCAGCACCCAGCGCCAAAAGGACAGGCTCAGCGGCGGGATCTGGTCATAGAAGGCACGTGCCACCAGCGCGTTGCCGCTCCAGCAGAGCACAGCGATGAGCAGACCGGCGAAGGCCGGGGCGTGGCGGCTGTTCATCAGGCGTTACGCAGCGGACGCAGGCGGTATTGCGACGGCAGCTGATCGAGCCCGCTGACGGTGACGTTGAGGTTCTTCCACAAGCCATCCTTGATGCCGTAGATGCAGCCGTGCACGGCCAGCGGCTGGCCGCGGTGCCAGGCGTTCTGGACGATGGTGGTGTGGCTGACGTTGGCGACCTGCTGGATGACGTTGAGCTCGCACAGGCGGTCGACCTGCTCCTCTTCGCTGGCCAGCTTGGACAGATGCACGCGATGCTCGTAGTAGAGGTCGCGGATGCTGCGCAGCCAGCCGTCGATCAGGCCCAGCTGGTCGTCACGCATGGAGGCGCGCACGCCACCGCAGCCGTAGTGGCCGGTGACGAGGATGTGTTTGACCTTGAGCACGTCAACCGCGTACTGGATGACCGACAGGCAGTTGAGGTCGGTGTGCAGCACGACATTGGCGACGTTGCGATGAACAAAGAGATCGCCCGGCAACAGGCCGACGATCTCGTTGGCGGGCACGCGGGCATCGGAGCAGCCGATCCACAGGTATTCCGGCGCCTGCTGCTTGGACAGTTTCTCGAAGAAGGTGGGGTCTTCTTCCTTGATGGCCTCGGCCCAGCGGGCGTTGTTCTCGAACAGCGGTTCCAGCTCGCTCATCTACGTTGTCCCTATGGTTCGGCCCCGCACCTTACGAGCCGGTCCGGCCTTTGACAAGCAAGCCGGCTCGCGCGGGCGTTCAATCTGGCTCGACGAGTTCTTCCGTTTCGATGACCGTGGTGCTGGGCTGGGAGACGAACGAGCGCAGGTCACGCATGAAGTTGTCACGCCAGGCATCCAGATCGGCGGCACGAATGGCGCGCATCAGGTGCTCGTAGCGATCCTTGCGTTCGGCCAGCGGCATGCTCAATGCGCGGTCGAGCGCTTCGGCCATGCCGACGCAGTCGTACGGATTGACGATCAGCGCCGAGGTCAGTTCGCGTGCGGCACCGGCGAAGCGCGAGAGCACCAGCACGCCGGGGTCTTCCGGGTCCTGCGCGGCGACGTATTCCTTGGCGACCAGATTCATGCCGTCGCGCAGCGGCGTGACGAAGCCAACGTCGGCGGTGCGGAACAGGCCCATCAAAACCCGACGGTCGTAACTCTTGTTGAGGTAGTGCAGCGGCGTCCAGTCGAGATCGGAGAGGCGCCCATTGAGGTGCCCGGCCTGGCTTTCCAGCTGCTCACGGATGTGCTGATAGGTGCGCACGTCGGAGCGCGAGGTCGGCGCGATCTGCAGGAATTCGACGTTGTTGCGGTGTTTGGGATAGCGGTCGAGAAACTCTTCGTAGGCGCGGAAGCGTTCCACCAGGCCCTTGGAGTAGTCCAGGCGGTCGACCGAGATGATGGTCTGGCGCGTCGCGTCGCTGGCCCGGCGCATGGGGTGGGCTCGGCCTTTGTAGCCTTCGGCGAGTTTCTGGATTTCGTCCGGCACCACACCGATCGGGTACACCCCGGCGCGGAAGTTCTGCCCGTAGGCGGTCAGGCTGCCGTCCGGCTCGATCACACCGCGCACTTCGCGGGTGATGTAGTCCTGGAAGGCCAGGCGGTCGGTGTCGGTCTGGAAGCCGATCAGGTCGTAGTAGCAGAGGGTCTTCAGCAGCTCGTTGTGCGGCGGGATGGCGGTGAGGATTTCCGGCGCGGGAAACGGGATATGCAGGAAGAAGCCGATGCGGTTGCGGATGCCCAGCTGGCGACAGGCTTCGGCGAACGGGATCAGGTGGTAGTCGTGAATCCAGATGATGTCGTCAGGTTCAAGCAGCGGTAGGAGCTTCTCGGCCAGCATGCCGTTGACCCGCCGGTAGCCGTCGTATTCTTCGCGGCTGTAGCGCGCCAGGTCGATACGGTAGTGGAAGATCGGCCAGAGCGTGTTGTTGGAGAAGCCGCGGTAGTACTGGTCGTAGTCACGCTTGTTCAGCGGCAGCGTGACGTAGGTGATGTTGCCCACTTCCTCGGTGTTGATCGTCGGGGTCGCGCTGATCTCGCCACTCCAGCCGAACCAGATGCCACCGGCCTGGCGCAGCGCATCGTAGACACCGACGGCCAGCCCTCCGGCGGCTACCTTGCCCGGTTTGATTGGCGCCACGCGGTTGGAAACCACTACTAAACGGCTCATGGCAGTAAATCTCGCTCTAGTCGGGTTTTATTCTGGGTTCGGCCGGTACACCGAGTTCGTTCAGCAGCGCTTCGATCCAGCTGCCGACGGCAGCCACCGACGCCACCCGTTCGCGGGCCTCGCTGGGGCCGTCGCCGACCTTGATGGACCGACCGTCGAGCGCATTGACGGCGGCAAAGCCGGCTTCGTCGGTGAGATCGTCGCCAAGGAACACGGGAGTGCAGCCGGAGAACGGCGCTTCCTGCATGAAGGCGCGGATCACCTCGCCCTTGCTCGCGCCGCGGGGCTTGAGTTCGAACACGCACTTTCCGGGCTGCAGGGTCAGTACCTCGGCGTAACGCTGGGCGAAGTCTTCGGCGAGTGTGCGGGCAACCTCCTCCAGCTCCGGCGCCTGACGAAAATGCAGGGCAAAGGCGACGCTCTTGTTCTCCAGGTGCAGGCCGGGATGCTCGCTGCAGGCCTGCTGCAACTCACGCTGGATGCGCTCCAGCGCCTGATTGTCGAGTGCCAGGTTGCGCAGCTCACCCGTGGCATCACGACGCTCGGCACCGTGCACGCCGGCGGCGGGAAGTTGCAGGGGCGCCAGCAGCGCATCGAGCTGCGCGAGCGGTCGGCCGGAGATCACGGCGACGGGAATGCCGCTGGCATGCAGGCGTTCCAGGGCCGCGAGGGTGGCCGGTGGAATGAAGACGAGTTCCGGTCGGGGCTGAATCTCAGCCAGCGTTCCGTCGACATCGAAGAAGAAGGCGTAGCGCCGAGGCTCTGGCGCAGGTTGGTCGTTTTGATCATTCATGCAGAGTAGGACTCCGGATCACGCGCGGTGGTTCGTCCCCTTTTTCTCAAGACGCTCAGGCATCTACGGCCGCAAGAAAGGATGGACCCGAATGGCGTTATCGGCCAGCCGACGGCCCTGAATCTTCCCAGGGCGGCCGGGTCACAACCTACATGACCGACGTTCTGACAGGAGACGATCATGAGCGATCAAAAACCCTACACCCCAACGGAAATCGACAACACCGAAGACCGCATGGGCTCTATCGAACAGCTCGATTTCGATCAGCGCCGTGACGAGCGCAAGGGCCGCATCGGTGACGAAGTGCCCGGTGAGCAGGTCGCCGACGAGTTCACCGCCGAACGCGCCGCCGAAGCAGGCATGACCGCTGGGGAAGTCCCGGATGGCGAGACCACCATGGACGACATGGCACCGGAAACGCTGATCCCCGAGGACGGCGCGCGCTCGCCGAGCGAACGCGGCCATGGCGGCCCTGCGGACCAGGATCTGAGCGTGGTTTCAGAGCATGAGATCGGCGCCGACGTGGATCTCGACGAAGCCGAGCTGGGCCGCCAAGACCCACTCGACGGCAAGCCGTGGGACGGCCCCGCGAAAGGCGACGAAGACACCGGCCTTGGCGGCGGCGATGCGGTATTGCGTGAGGACGACAGCGTGCTGTCCGACGAAGAACTGGAAGGCGAAGCGCCGCTGGATTCGGGACGGGACAAGCGGCCGGAGGAATAGAGCGGAGCCATTTGCCGCAAGCCATAGGTACCTGCGCAACGAGAACCCGATGGACGCTGCCGCAACGGGAGCGTCCCGCCAGGTACCTGTAGGGTGGGCATCAGTCCACCAAATAACCGAGACCACGCGAATCGGTGGGCTAAAGCCCACCCTACGGCGTGAGTGCGCCGTAGCGATGGTTAGCCTATTCTGAGCAGCCGAATCAGCCCTCATGAGCGCCCGCCGCGCAGCGGTGCATACGTAGGGTGGGCTTCAAGCCCACCCAATAACCGAGACCGCGCGAAGCGGTGGGCTAAAGCCCTCTACGGTATGGGTGCGCCGTGGCGATGATTGGCCCATTCCGAGCAGCCAAATCAGCCACCGCATGGCAGAGGCATCGCAGCGTAGCAGCGCACACGTAGGGTGGGCTTCAGCCCACCAGATGACCGACGCCTCGCCAAGGGCGGTGGGCTAAAGCCCACCCTACGACATGGGTGCGCCGTAGAGATAATTGGCCGTTCCCAGGGAGCGAGCCCTCGTATGACTGAGCCTTCAGCCGACCCGGCGATCAATCCAGCAACGTGCAGGCCATGACCAGCGCATCTTCACGGCCGTCCGCCGCAGGGTAGTACGCTCGCCGCCGGCCGACTTCGTTGAAGCCATAACGCTCATAGAGCCGATAAGCCGTGGTGTTGCTCGCACGGACCTCAAGGAAGCACTCACGGCCGCCGCGTTCGCGGGCACGCTCCATCAGGTGCTCGAGCAGGCGCAGGCCGAGGCCGCGGCCCTGGCTCTGCGGCTTGACGGTGATATTGAGCAGGTGCGCCTCGTCGAGAATCAGGTTGATCACGCCGTGACCGACCTGCTGCTCGCCCTCGAACATCACCCAACACTCGTAGGCGCTCAGCGCATCGTTGAAGATGCCGCGCGTCCAGGGATGGCTGAAGGCCGCGTACTCGATCTTCAATACGGCTTCGATGTCCGCCGCGGTCATCGGGCGGAAGCTGACAGCATCACTCATCACACGTACTCATGAACCTATGTGCCAGCGCGGCATGCTGCGGCGCAGGGTTTTCCACAGCTCGGCCTTGGCAGCCGGCTGCTCCATCAATTGCTCCAGGCCGGGCATCGCCAGGGCGCGACCGAGCCCTTCGACAGCCAGTTCGCGATAGCAGGCGTCGACATCCACTTCACCGGCGAAACGCAGCGCCGGGCGACCGATCAGCCAGATGCAATCGCAGCCCATGTTCTCCAGCTCGGCGGCCATCACGCCCTGCACATAGTCGCGTGCGGCCTCGGCACCCTGGTCGAGGCTGCCCTTATTCAGCAGCGGCCAACGAATCGGCTCGCCATCGCCGACCTGCTGCGGCTTGTCCGGCAGGCGTGCCGCGCGCAACAGGTCCTTGAGCAGGATGTAGGCCGGATCGCGGCTCTGGAAGGATTCGCCGGTGGGCAGTTCAACTACCAGCAATACGTTGCCAGCCCGCATCAGCTGCAGCGAGAAACGCGGCGGTGGCTCGACGGGTTTGGCCGGCTCGGCCGACTGTTCTTCCGCCGTGGCAGCAACCGGTTCCGGCTTCTTGGGCTCCGGCATGGCGATACGCGGGCGCGGCGCCTGCGGCGGTTCGGTTGCAGGCGCTACGGGTGCCCGCTCCTCTACCGGCGCGGCCACCTGCACTTCGGCTGGCGGCGCGACAGCAATGTCCGGCTCCGCTTCGGCCGCCACCGGCAACAGCAACTCCGGCCGCGACGGTGCAGCGAAGGGCAATTCGGTACGCGGCAGCCAGCTGGCTACCTGCATGGCGTCGAGGTAGGCGCGACGCCGGGCTTCGTTGATCAAACGCCTTCCACCTGTGGATGAGCCTTGGCGCCGACCTGCATCAGGTTCAGCGCGTTGAGATAGGCCTTTGCTGACGCGACGACGATATCGGTATCAGCGCCGTTGCCATTGACGATGCGTCCGCCCTTCTCCAACCGCACGGTGACTTCGCCCTGGGAATCGGTGCCCTGGGTAATGGCGTTGACCGAATAGAGCTGCAGGGTCGCACCCGACTGGGCGATCCCTTCGATAGCCTTGAAGGTGGCGTCCACCGGGCCGGAGCCCTGCGCTTGAGCGATGCGCTCGGCGCCGTCGACGCTGAGCACCAGCTTGGCTTCGGGGATCGTGCCGGTCTTGCTCGCGACTTCCAGGCTGGCCAGCTTGAAGTGCTCAGGCGCTTCGTCGGCCAGGGTGTCGGAGACCAGTGCCTGCAGGTCTTCGTCGAAGATCTCGTGCTTCTTGTCCGCCAGCTCCTTGAAGCGGGCGAACGCGGCATTCAGCTCGTCGCCTTCGAGCAGGATGCCCAGTTCATCCAGACGCGAACGGAATGCGGCGCGGCCGGAATGCTTGCCCATCACCATCTTGTTGGCGTTCCAGCCAACCGACTGGGCGGACATGATCTCGTAGGTTTCGCGGTGCTTGAGCACGCCGTCCTGGTGGATGCCCGACTCGTGGGCAAAGGCGTTGGCGCCGACAATGGCCTTGTTCGGCTGCACCGGGAAGCCGGTGATGCCCGACACCAGCCGCGAGGCGGCAAGAATGTGCTCGGTTTCGATGCGGGTGTGCACGTTGAGCAGGTCCTGGCGGGTCTTGATCGCCATGACGATCTCTTCCAGCGCGGCGTTGCCGGCACGCTCGCCGAGGCCGTTGATGGTGCATTCCACCTGACGCGCTCCAGCCACCACGGCCGCGAGCGAGTTGGCCACGGCCAGGCCCAGGTCGTTGTGGCAATGCACGGAGAACACCGCCTTGTCGGCATTGGGGATGCGTTCGAGCAGCTGGCGGATGGTGTCGGCGTACTGATGCGGGATCGCGTAGCCGACGGTGTCCGGAATGTTGATGGTGCGCGCACCGGCGTCGATGGCGGCCTCGATGATGCGGCAGAGGAAGTCGATTTCCGAACGACCGGCATCCTCGCAGGAGAATTCCACGTCGGCGCACAGGCTGCGCGCCTTCTTCACGGCGCGCACCGCCTGCTCGACCACCTGATCCGGCTGCATGCGCAGCTTGTACTGCATGTGGATCGGGCTGGTGGCGATAAAGGTGTGGATGCGCCCGGAGTTGGCGCCGGCCAGCGCTTCGGCGGCACGTTCGATGTCGGCATCGACCGCGCGCGCCAGGCTGCACACGGTGCTGTCCTTGATGTTGTCGGCAACCAGCTTCACCGCGGCGAAGTCGCCGGGGCTGGCGATGGCAAAGCCTGCCTCGATCACGTCCACCTTCAGCCGCTCCAGCGCCCGGGCGATGCGCAGCTTTTCCTCACCGGTCATGGAAGCGCCGGGGCTCTGCTCACCGTCGCGCAGGGTGGTGTCGAAGATGATGACGCGATCGTTGCTGCTCATAGGAAATCCTCACGGCTGCCGAGCGCCTCTCGGAGGGCGCTGTAGTCCACGGATTGTCGCGTGAAATGGACGGGGCGGGAAGGCGCAGCTGCGTTTGGCTTCGGTTGTTGCCGCGTAGGGTGAAAAACCGCGAAGCGTTTTCCACCAGCGTTCCCCGTCGGTGGAAAAGCCTTCGGCGTTTTCCACCCTACGCCAGAAAACACAAAGCCCGCCTTTAGGCGGGCTATCGGCTGATCGAGCGAGCTAGAGGCACGTAGGGTGGATGTCGCTTTTTACATCCACCGCCGCGCGCCAACAAAGCAAAAGGCCCCGCTACCAGAGCAGCGGGGCCTTTCGTTCTCACGTGCAGCTCGTAACTGGGTTACTGATCCCAGGCCCGATCGCCGCGCTCGTCCTTGATGCGAGTCGGCAGACCCATCACATCGAGCAGCTTGAGGAACGGCTGGGCCGGTAGCTCTTCGACGTTGACCATGCGCTGCGCATCCCACTCGCCACGCGCTACCAGCAGCGCGGCGGCAACCGGCGGTACGCCGGCGGTGTAGGAGATGCCCTGGCTGTCGGTCTCGGCATAGGCTTCTTCATGGTCGGCAACGTTGTAGATGAAAAGCTCGCGAGGCTGCCCGTCCTTCGTGCCCTTGACCAGATCGCCAATGCAGGTCTTGCCGGTATAGCCCGGCGCCAGCGAGGCGGGATCGGGCAATACGGCCTTGACCACCTTGAGCGGTACCACTTCCAAGCCTTCGGCGGTGCGCACCGGCTGCTCGGAGAGCAGGCCAAGGCTGTTCAGCACCGTAAAGACGTTGATGTAGTGCTCGCCGAAGCTCATCCAGAAGCGGATGTTCGGTACATCGAGGTGCTTGGAGAGCGAGTGCACCTCGTCGTGGCCGGTCAGGTAGAGACTCTGTTCGCCCACGACCGGCAGATCGTCGGTGCGTTTGACCTCGAACATGCGATTGGTCGTCCACTGGCTGTTCTGCCAGCTGTAAACCTGACCGGTGAATTCGCGGAAATTGATTTCCGGGTCGAAATTGGTGGCGAAATACTTGCCGTGGGAACCGGCATTGACGTCGAGGATGTCGATCGACTCGATCTTGTCGAAGTATTCCAGCTGCGCCAGGGCAGCGTAAGCGTTGACCACGCCCGGGTCGAAACCGACGCCGAGGATGGCGGTGACGCCCTTTTCCTGGCACTCGGCCAGGTGTTTCCACTCGTAGTTGCCATACCACGGCGGCGTTTCGCAGATCTTGCCCGGCTCTTCATGGATCGCGGTATCGAGATACGCGGCGCCGGTGTCGATGCAGGCGCGCAGCACGGACATGTTGAGGAAGGCAGAACCGACGTTGATGACGATCTGCGATTCGGTTTCACGAATCAGTGCCTTGGTCGCTTCCACGTCCATGGCGTCCAGCGCATAGGCCTTGATTTCGCCGGGCTGCTTGAGCCCGCCCTTGGCTTGCACGCTGTCGATGATGGCCTGGCATTTGGAGATGTTGCGCGACGCGATAGCAATACGACCGAGTTCGTCGTTGTGCTGCGCGCACTTATGGGCCACCACCTTGGCGACACCTCCTGCACCAATGATAAGAACGTTTTTCTTCAATTGTTTCACCCCCTTGTACTGCGGCCTCAGGAAAGGCTGGACAGGTAATCGTTAAAGTCGAACTCACGAACCACCTCGACGCTGCCGTCGAGCTGCTTTACCACGATGGACGGCATTTTCAGGCCGTTGAACCAGTTTTTCTTGACCATGGTGTAGCCCGCCGCGTCGATGAACGACAGCCGATCGCCGATGGCCAGCGGACGATCGAATTGGTATTCGCCGAAGATGTCGCCGGCCAGACAGGATTTGCCGCACACCATGTAGCTGTGCTCGCCGTCGTTGGGCGTCATCTTGGCGTTGAGGCGATAGATCAGCAGGTCGAGCATGTGCGCCTCGATCGAGCTGTCAACCACCGCCAGGTTCTTGCCGTTGTACAGGGTGTCGAGCACCGTGACTTCCAGCGACGCACTCATGGTGATCGCCGCTTCGCCGGGCTCCAGGTAGACCTGTACGCCGAATTTTTCCGAGAACTCTTTCAGCCGCGCGCAGAAGGCATCCAGAGGATAGCCTTCGCCGGTGAAGTGGATACCGCCGCCGAGGCTGACCCACTCGACCTTCTCCAGCAGGTGGCCGAAGCGCTCCTCGATGGTGGTCAGCATCTGGTCGAACAGCTCGAAGCTGGAGTTCTCGCAGTTGTTGTGGAACATGAAGCCGCTGATCTTGCCGATCACCGCCTCGATCTTCGCCGGGTCGTGCTCGCCCAGACGGCTGAACGGCCGTGCCGGGTCGGCCAGCAGGTAGTCCGAGCTGCTGACCTGCGGGTTGACGCGCAGGCCACGGATGATGCCCTCGGTGCCGGCCTCGAAACGCTCCAGCTGGCCAATGGAGTTGAAGATGATCTTGTCGCAGTTGGCGACCATCTCTTCGATCTCATCATCGGCCCAGGCCACGCTGTAGGCGTGGGTTTCGCCGGCGAACTTCTGCCGGCCGAGCTTGAGTTCGTACAGCGAGGACGAAGTGGTGCCATCCATGTACTGCTGCATCAGGTCGAATACCGACCAGGTGGCGAAGCACTTGAGGGCAAGCAGCGCCTTGGCGCCGGAGTGTTCGCGCACGTAGGCGATTTTCTCCAGGTTGCCCAGGAGCTTCTGTTTATCAATGAGGTAATACGGCGTCTTGATCATGTCTACGTGCCCCAGGTAGTTCGCCCGGCGGGAGCCGGCAGCCCCCCGTTTGCAAAAGCCGCGAATTGTGCCGATTACCAACGCATATCGGAATAGTTTTTCAACACTTCGTCATCATTCAGGACATCCGGTAATGCCGCTATCGGCGGCTAACGCCGATGGCAGACAGCCTAGCCCAGGTGCGATGACGTTCGGGTGAATTACCCGCCTGACGTCACGTAGTGCGTTTTCAGTCGCCGGGCGGCCCTTCACCCGGAGCTCAATGCAGTACAATTCGCGCTTTTTCACTGGCTGGACTGGCGCCTCGATGATCGAACCCAAGCGCGTACTGCGTGCCCTCGCCGAACACTGGACGTTGCTCGAGCCGCTGTGCGAGCGTTTCGACGCCGGCACCCTGAGCCTGGTCGAACTTCGTCATCAGCTGGCCGCGCAACTGCCCGAAGGCACGCCCACCGATATCACTGCCCTGCTCGACCAGTGGATCCGCCTGGACATCCTGGTGCCGGTGGCCAAGAGCCCCAACCGCTTCGAGCTGAACGCGCAGATCCACGACTTCCTCGCCTACCTGCGCCGCGAGCACCGCCTCGGCCTGTGCCTGGAGATCGAAGCCTACCTGCGTCACCTGGAGCGCCTGGCCGGGCATATCCTCGATGCGTTCGAGATTCGCGATGGCAACGACCTGGCGCGCCAGCTACGCCTGCTGGACATGCGCGTGCGCGATGTATTGAAGAAGCTCGATAACGACGAACAGGCCCTGGTCGCCGTGGCCGACCGGGCCAAGACCAGCGACCGCCAGATCCCGCTGCGCCAGCGCTATGCCGAGGTGCTGGCAACCTGGGACGAATACGTCGAGCCAATGATCCAGCTGGTCTCCGCCGATGGCGCCTTCGAGCAGGGCGTGCACCGCGTCGAGCAGGTGCTGATGAAACTGCTCGGCGAACAGCAACGCCTTGGCCAGCTGGTGGACGACGACCTCCTGCTGCGCACCCACGCGCGCATCCTCGAGATGCAGACCACCGCTCAGTTGACCCTGCGCAAAGCCCGCGAACTGCTGCTGCCGCTGCGCGAGGAAGCCCGCCGGCACAATGCGGTGACCCGCGGCGCGGCGCTGGCGCTGTCAGCGATCCGCAAGAAGGGCCTGGACGCCGTTCCACAGGCTTCGCTGCCGCTGTTCACCCGTCCGCAGAGCACCTTTCTCGGCACTGCCAGCCAGGTCGAGGCCTACGTCTATGCCCTGGCCCGCTTCGAGCCGAAGCCGGCGCAGTTCCCGCGGGCCAGCGGCAAGCGCAAGGGCGAGCAGCCGCGCGCACCGCGCACCGCCCGCGAGATGATCGAGCGCTGCCAGCAGGCACTGCCGCTGCCGGACCTGATGGCCTGGCTGCTGGAACAGGAACCCGAGGGTGCCACCGACGAGCTGCTCTACTGGTTTTCGCGCCTGTCCCGCGACAGCCGCTTCCAGCGCGACCGCCTGGAGCGTCGCGAATACCTGACCCGCGAGCACCGCGTCAGCCTCAGCTCCTTTGCCCTGGTGGCCAACGCCAATGGCTGATTCCTACGTAGGGTGGGCAACGCGCAGCTTGTCCACCTCCAGCCACACCGAATCGAAAAGGTGGAAAAGGCTTCGCCGCTTTCCATGGGGCGGTCTTCCATACAGCGCTCACATCCGCCATTGCAGCCAGGCCCCGCAGCCTGCCCATCGCAAGGCTCAGGTCGACGTCGCTTTCCGCTCCCCGCACCAACAGCCCCCTCTCCCCTATGGGGAGAGGGTTGGGGTGAGGGGCAGGCACCAACCAGCAGCACAGACAGGCCAAAGCCCATCAAATCACGCTGTGGAAATCACCTTGTTGATTTCTACCCAACGATCCAGCGAGCAACCTGAATGAACATCGACCTCAAGGAAATGACCCAGCTGGCGCCGATCTTCCGCGAGCTGTTCAAGGGCTATCACCTGTCCCGCAGCGAGCCGGAGCCTTACGCGCAGCTGTCGAACATGCAGGACCAGTACCGCGCATTGTTCAAGGCGCTCGGCTTCGAGCTGGTCTGCGATCCGCGCGGCTTCTATTACTTCGTCCCCGAGCAAATGGGCGCGCAGGTGAACAAGACCGCCCAGCGCCTGGCACTGTTCACCTTCATCCTCGTCGAGCACCTGGCCGACCAGGGCCGCGATCCGCTGGCCGTGCTCGATGGCGGCAGTCTCGGTCGCGATGAACTGCCGGCGCTGCTGGACAAGTACCGCGACCTGTTCCTGCAGGCCGAAGTCACCACGCAGGAAGAGCTGGAAGAAAAGGTCATCCGCCGCCTGACGCAGCTGGGCTTCGCCGAGGACAGCAACGGCGTTTACCGCTTCCTGCCACCGATGCACCGCTTCCTCGATGTCTGCCTGTCGGTGCAGCAGGACCGCGATCTGGCCGCCAGCCTGCACAGCAGCGATCTGCAGTTACCAGCGCCGGAGCTGATCGCCGAGGACGAGAGCGAGGACGACATCATCCTCATCGACGAGCCGCTGGAAGAGTCCGAAGAGGACGCCCTGGCCCGCGCCATCGCCGAAGAAAAGGAGCTTGAAGCATGAGCCAGGAACGCTACGGCATCCGCCGCTTCGCCCTGCTGAACACCGCCGGCTACAGCCTCGGCATCTTCCCGCTGGAAAACCCGTTGTCGGTCTACGGCGCCAACAACCTCGGCAAGTCCGCTTCGATCAACGCGCTGCAGTTCCCGATCCTGGCGCGCATGTCGGACATGAGCTTCGGCAAGTACAGCCTCGAGCAGTCGCGCAAGTTCTACTTCGCCTCGGACACCAGTTACATCCTCGTCGAAGTCATGCTGCCCCACGGCCCGCACGTGATCGGCGTGGCCGGTCGCGGACCGGGCGGCGGCTTCGGCCACCAGTTCTTCGTCTACCAGGGCTCGCTGGATCTGGACCACTACCAGCAGAACGGCACATGCCTGCGCCAGCGCGAGCTGTTCGCCAACCTCGAACGCGCCGGCATCAAGGCCTACGAGGCCAAGCCGGATGAACTGCGCCGGCTGCTGGTCGGCGGGCACACCTCAATCCCGTTGGACATGACGCTGATCCCGCTGCGCTCGACCAGCGAGCAGAGCCTGAAGACCTTCCGCGCGCTGTTCATCAACCTGCTGCACATGCGCGAGATCACGGCGGCCAAATTGAAGCAGCTGTTCCTCGATGCCTTCGAGCACAGCCTGCGCTCGGGCAGCGTCGACTACATCGCAGCCACCGAAGAAGCCTTCCGCGACGTGCGCCGCATGGAGCAGGACTACCAGGCGCTGGTCGCCGCCGGCCCGCTGGTCGAGGCGCTGGCCGCCGGTGTCGCCCAGCGCGAGTTGCTGCGCGGCAAGCTGCATCGCATCTCGCCGCTGCTCGATAACCTGCTCGGCACTTGGCACGACTACGCCGATGCACGCAAGGAAGAGCTGGTGATCCAGGCCGAGCACTACCGTCGCGAGCAGGACGGCCTGCAGAATGAACAGCGTGGTTCAACCGGCGAGCTGATGCGGCTGGAGCGCGAGATCAGCGAAACCCAGCGCTGGCTCGGCGAGCTGGCGGTGCTGAAGAACCGTTTCGCCCTGGTCGAGGACGCCCATGTGCTGGAGCAGCAGCTGCTCGCTGCCAAGGACGCCCACGACGAGCTGGCCGGTGCACTGGCGCAGTCCCGTCAGTTCTCCAGCGAAGACCTCGACGAGCGCCTGCGCGATCTGGAAAAGCGCCTGAAGTCGGTGAAGCAGCAGCTCGACCATGCCGACAACAACAGCTACTCGCGCCTGCGCGAGGAATTCTCCCAGGCCGACGTCGACCGCCTGATGCGCCTGTTCAACGGCCAGCTGTTCAGCCTGCCGCTGGGTGAGAAAGGCATCAGCGCCGAGGGTGACGACTGGGTCAAGGCCGTCGAAGCGGTGCTTGATCGTTTTAAGGGCGACACCTTCTCGGTGCCGGGCCTGTCCATCGACCTCTCGCATATCGAGCCACCGGCGCTGCAGGCCCTGGCAGACCGTGCCGCCTTGCGCGACCAGAAGGATCGTCTGGAGCGCGAGCTCAAGCAGCTCAAGACCCAGCATGCCGTGGCGGTCGACCGCGCCGCGAGCAAGGCCCAGGCCGAGGCGCTGTACCAGGCCGTGCTGGATGCGCAGAAAGCGCTGGAGGATTTCCGCCGCAGCCAGACCCTGGCCGCCGAGGAGCCGGCGAAGCTGGAACAGCTGGCCCAGGCCGAAGCAGCCCAGGAAGAACTCAAGCGCACCAGTGACGCCTTCGCCGAGCGCGTGCAGCATTTGTCCGCCAAGCTGCAGCTGGTCGGCCGTCAGCTGGCCGATCTGGAAGCCAAGGAACGCACGCTCGAGGACGCCCTGCGCCGCCGCCAGCTGTTACCGGCGAACCTGCCGTTCGGCACGCCCTTCATGGACCCGGTGGACGACTCGCTGGACAACCTGCTGCCGCTGCTCAACGACTACCAGGACAGCTGGCAGGCGCTACAGCGCGTCGACGGCCAGATCGAGGCGCTGTATGCACAGGTGCGCCTGAAGGGCGTAGCCAAGTTCGATAGCGAGGAAGACCCCGAGCGCCGCCTGCAGCTGCTGGTCAATGCCTACGCCCACCGTCAGGACGAGGCGCTGACCCTGGCCAAGGCGCGCCGTGCCGCGGTCACCGACATCGCTCGAACGCTGCGCAATATCCGTAGCGACTACGAAAGCCTGGAACACCAGCTGGCGCTGTTCAACCGCGAGATCAACAAGCGTCAGGTTTCCAACCTGGCGAGCTTCCGCATCGTGCTGGCGCCGAACAAGGATGCGCTCAAGCACATCGATCAGATCATCCACAGCGCCGGGCAATACGAGGAAGGCGAGACGCTCTCGGTGTTCGATCTGTCCCAGTCTTCCGAACAGGACGCGAAGAACGAGGAAGCCAAGGAGTATCTGGCGCGGCTGGTGGCGGCGAACAACAACCAGCTGGGCTTGAAAGACCTATTCGAGCTGGCGTTCGAGATCACCAAGGTTGGCGGCCAGCCGGTTATCCACACCGACATCGACGGTGCGGCGTCCAACGGCACCACCATGACCATCAAGGCGCTGACCAACATGTACCTGTTGCTGCACCTGATGGACCGCGAGCAGGCCGGGCGCATCCGCCTGCCCTACTACCTCGACGAGGCGGCTGACATCGACGAGCGCAACCAGCAGGCGCTGATCGAAACCAGCCTGCAGCTGGGCTTCGTGCCGATCCTCGCGTCGGTGAAGCCACAGGTCTCCGCGCACGTCGCCATCGACCTGGAGGGCGGCAGCGGGCCGGCCGGTATCTACATCGACGAGGCGGACTGGAAATACATCAGCCGCCGCGAACCGATCGCCAGCGAGCACATTGCTTCAGCCCAACGGACCGAAGAACCGGCCTGATCTCACCGCAACGAAAAAGGGCCCCGACGGGGCCTTTTCCTTATCTATATCTCGCAGAAATGGTGGTCGGCGGCGCTGCAGCTAAGCAGCCTCTCGACCACATGCCGCCGCCCGGTCATTCACCGGCCTCCGCTCGGCCCAGCTCGATCTTCGGCGCCCAGCCAAACCATTCCTCCTGCGGCTCCTTGAACAAGGCGAACGTCTGTCCCGGTAGTGCGCGGCGCCCCATCTGCTCACCATCAGGGGTGGCGAAGGCAACGCCACCCTCGATCAGCGATTCCAGCGAGTCGGTACGCACGCTGGCGCCCTTGAACAGGCTGAAGTCGACACCGAACCCGCTGGTTTCCCAGAACCGGCTGCCGGTATGCACCAATGCAGCGTAGCGTGGCTCGATCAGTACGCGGATCAGCACGCGGTCGGCAGTCTGCCCCAACTCGTAGCCAGTCACCTCACCGACCTTCACCTCACGGTAGGTGACCGCATTGCCTGGCTTGATCGAACCCAGACGCGCCGCGCTGAGGACCAGGGTGAGCCCTTCACCAGCCTTCTGCGGCTCACGCTCCTGGCCCACGAAATGCGCTTGAGCGGCCGCACCTGGTTTGCCGGGAGCAACCTCAAGATAGGGACCACTGACCAGCGTATCCAGATTAGCGGTGCGCATGAGGCCAAGCTCGGGCCGTACGACCCAGAACTGAGTACCAGCACGAGCAATCCGCGACTCTGCGGCGGTAATCCGGGCCCGCAGCACGACGTGTCCGAGGTCATCGCTAAGCGTCACACTGTCAACCTCGCCGACCTCCAGCCCCTTGTAGCGGATCGGCGTGCCGGCACCGAGGCCGTCGCCGCGATCGAGACGAATCTCTATCGAGGTACCGCGCCGTATTGCGCTGTCCCGGTCCTTGTGCAACTTAAATCGGGGCACCTTTCTGGTAGCCGGAGCTTGCGGCTCCGGCGTCTCGAATGCGATGCCCCCGGCCAGCAGGCTCTGCAGCGATTCGCTGCGTACCTCAATACCGGAAAGCCCGCCGGTAAGGGAAATGCCACTGGCATTCCAGAACCGGCTCGAACTGTTCACCAGGTCGGCGTAGGGCTGCTCGATGTGCACGCCAACCACGACCCGCTGCTGGTCGCGTGAGAACTGGTAACTCTGCACGGAGCCAACCCGTACCTGGCGATAGAGCACAGGACTACCGACATCCAGCGAGCCGAGGTTGTCCGCCGTCAGTACCAGGTGAAGGCCGGGCGAGCGTATATCCAGCGGTGGTGCCTTGGCGCGTGCGACGAAGTTGCGCCTGGCTTCTGCACCCTTCTCGCCGGGGCGAACAGCGATGTAATTGCCGCGCACCAAGGCCTCGAGCCCGGAAATACCGGCGACCGATACCGATGGCTTGACCACCCAGAATTGCGTGTCCTCTACCAGATAGTCCTCGAACAGCGGGTCGATGGAGAGTTCGGCCTGCGCGCCGCTGAGGTCGGAATCGATATCCAGCTTCTTCAGCAGACCGACCTGCATGCCCTTGTAGATGACAGGCGTCCGGCCGGCCTGCAGCCCATCGAAATCCTGCAGAGATACGAGTGTCTTGATACCCGCCTGGGCCGCATCGAAGTCCTCGTAGAGCCGGAACGGGATGCTCGGATCGGTCGCAGGGCTGTCCTTGCGGTGAGATGGCGTGGCGAAGGCGATACCGCCGGCGACGATGCTAGCCAGAGACTCCGTACGGAACTTAACCCCCGTCAGACCGGCATCCACGGTGACGCCGCTGGCATTCCAGAATCGCGTGTGTTTGCGCACCAGATGGGCGTACTCCGGCTGGATATACAACTGCACCTCGACGGTACTGTCGTCCTCGGACAACACGTAGTTCTTCACCTGTCCGACCTGGATCTGCCGATAGAACACCGGACTGCCGCGATTCAGCGAGCCAAGGCGCTCGGCTTTGAGCGTCAGGTGCAGGCCGATGCGGCTGTCGGACATCGGCGGCTCTTCCGCCAGCGCAACGAAACGCCGCGTTGTCTCGCCATCAGCAGGGCTGATACCAATGTAGTTGCCCGACACCAGAGTCTCCAGCCCGGTAATCCCGGCTAGCGTCACACTGGGCTTGACCAGCCAGAAGCGCGTGCCGCTGCGTAGATAGCCATCGACGTCCTTGTTCATCTCGATGTCCGCGACAACGACCTGCCGACGCTCATCGTCGCCTAGACGCAGATCACGCACGACACCGATCGTCATCCCCTTGTAGAGCACCGACGTCTTGCCGATCTCGATCCCTTCGGCACTCTCGAAGACCACCTCGATGTGGATGCCTCGCTCGCTATAGGCCTGCCAGGCAAGCCACGCTCCGATAGCCAGTGCGATCAGAGGCAGAATCCAGATGGCCGACCAGCTGGAGGCAGGGCGAGTATTGGCTTGTGGCAGGTCAGTCATGCTTGTTCCCGGATTCCGTGTTATCCCAGATCAGACGAGGGTCAAATGTAATCGCAGCCAACATGGTCAGGATGACTACGCTGGCAAAGGCTATCGCGCCGAAACCCGCTTCGACGCTGGCGAGGCTGCCGAAATTGACGATCGCCACCAGAATGGCGATGACGAAAATATCGAGCATGGACCAGCGTCCGATCCACTCGATAAAGCGAAAAACCAATATCCGTTGGCGCGGCGACATTGGATGGTGGCGCTGTACTGAAAACAGCAACATCGCGATTCCAACAAGTTTGAACGTCGGAACCAGAATGCTGGCGATGAACACCACGGCGGCGATTGGAAACATGCCGTGCTTGGCCAAGGTCACGACGCCAGACATGATCGTGTCCGGCGTGCCACTGCCCAACATGCGTACCGTCATGATCGGCAGCAGGTTCGCCGGCAGGTAGAGCAGAGCTGCAGTGATCAATAGCGCCCAGGTTCGAACGATACTGTTGGGTCTGCGCATATGCACGCGCGCGCCACAGCGGGTGCAGCGCTGATGACGCTGGCCGGCGTCCGCCCGGTTGAGCTGATGGCACTCGTGGCAAACCATCAACCCGGCATCAGCGGCGCGCATCGCGGCGCTCCGACAACGCTTGCCAGACCTGGTGCGGCGACATCACCAACTCTAGCCAGACCTGAACGACCAGCAGACCGGCGAAGCACGCCAGCCCGATCCCCAGGCTGAGTTCGGCCATGTCCCTGAGTTTGATGATCGACACCAGAATGCCGAGCAGATAAACCTCCAGCATCCCCCATTCACGTAGATGGTGATACGTCCGGTAGAGCAGCATGCCCAATGGCTTCGCCCGATCAACCGCAATGCAGAGCAATACAGCGAGCTGGCAAAGGAGTTTAAGTAACGGCACAGCCATGCTGCAGAGAAACACCACCACGGCGATACCTTGCATACCGCTGTTATACAGACTGAGTACACCACTCCAGACCGTATCGTCAGTAACCCGGCCGAGCAGATTCAGTCTCATGATGGGTAGGAAGTTGGCCGGGAAGTACAACAGCAACGCAGCGAGCACCAACGCCAGCCCAGGTCCGACGATTCGATGCCGCAAGCGAAACAGCTCACAACCGCAACGAGGGCACTCAGCAACCTCGCCGAGATTGAGGTTCGGCTTGAGCATCAGCAAATCACATTCAGGGCAAGCGACTAACTGCTCGAGCGGAACCTCATCAAGCCCTGGCGTAGCAGCCGATTCCGGCATAGCAAATATCCGAGCAAAGCACTCATTCTAAACGAGCGGCAGACGCCGCTGTGAGCTGTCAGTCGGACGAAAACGACGACACTCAGTAGCAGTGAACGACCGAGCGGGACTATCGATACGTTGTCGTTGGCACCCGATCTGCTGGGTGCCTACTCATAGCCATCAGGGCGCAAACCGGCCCGCGGCTTGTCGCGCAACCGTTCGTCAACAGAATACGGCAACGGCTGATTTCAGCATCGACGCAATCCGAAGGCATGACCACGACTCTTGATAGATCGCAGGCAGACACGCTCCAGAACAAGTCCTGCACGGCCTCGGCCTGCCCCGCACTATTCGGCCAGCCCTTCTACACGCCGAGCCGGAAGCAGCCCTGGCTGTCTCGATAGATATTTCTTCAGCCCAAAAGCAAACCCCCGACCAGCTTACGCGGGTCGGGGGTTTGGGAAAGGAGCTTGACGATGACCTACTCTCACAT
>NZ_RHQM01000026.1 GCF_003935375.1 Stutzerimonas xanthomarina | reverse complement strand
ACCTTCGGGCCAGGCGTCGGCGTCGGCTTCGGCTTCGGCTTCGGCTTCGGCTTCGGCTTCGGCTTCGGCTTCGGCTTCGGCTGGCAATTCTGTCAGCGAAATCTCGCCAGGAGCAGCAACCGACACGGGGTCGCCCGGCTGCTCCAGAACCAATGGATCAATGGCTTCGGCGAGCAATGCTTCGAGCCGCGCCACCAACTCCGACTGCTCACTCACCTGCAGCGCGGCAGCTACCTGATCCATCATGCCGACCAACGCTTCATGGCCCTGCTCGACGTCGTCGAAGAAGCGCTCGCTGACAGCCAGTCGCCCCTCCTCAACCACCGCGTACAAACGCAGCAGCACCTGGCACAACGCTTCCATCTGCGGCAGGTCGGCCATCTTCGCGCCCTGTCCGAGCGTGGTCAGCTCCTGCAGCAGAGCGGAGAGTTCCTGACGCTCGGCAGGATGCTCGCGCCAGCTGCGCAGCAAATCTTCGGCATCCAGCAGGATGTCCATGCCTTCAGAGAGGAACAGCGCGATCACGCTCGGATCGCGGGCCTCACCAGCATCGTTATGCTGGCGGGCGCCGGCTTCGACCAATCTGGCCTGATGCAGGGCGTGCACCTTGGCCAGGAACTCCGGGGCGCCTTCTATCGGCGCCAACGGTTCGTGATCGAGATTGGCCAGCCCCTCGCGTAACAACAGCTCGGCCTCATGCAGCAGCTCGGCTTCGGCCAGGTCCATCTGGATCAGGTTGGTCTTGAATTCCTTGACCATCTTCTCCAGAGGCGTTGCGATTTCCGCCACCGGCAGGATGCCGGCCATGTGCGCACTACCCTTGAGCGTGTGCAGGGCACGTTGCAGTGCATCGGTCACCGGCTGCGGCAGGCGCTGGGCGCAATCGGCGAGAAAACTGACCAGCGTGGTCAGATGCGATTCGGCCTCGTTGCGAAAAATTTCCAGCAACTGGGGGTCCAGTGCGTCGTCATCGTCTTGCGGCGCCGCGGACGAGGCAGGCTCGTCCGCAATCGCAGCAGACGTCTCAGCAGGCTGCGAAAGCACCACTGACTGCCCCTTGGCCAGGGCATGCGCTGCTGCCGCAAGGTGATCGACGTCATCACGCTGGCGCTGGGCCTTGGCTGCGAACTCATCGACGAGGGCCGGCATGAGTGCAACGACATCACACACGACCTGCCTCACCGAGTCGGTCGGCTGGATGCTGCGATCGAGAACCCGATTGAGCAGGTTCTCGATGGACCACGCCAACTCGCCGATGACCAGTGCACGCACCATCCGCCCACTGCCCTTGAGCGTGTGGAATGCACGTCGCACTTCGCCCAGGGCATCCTTGTTGTCACTGTCGGCAAGCCAGAGTGGCAACTGCTCGCCAATCGCCTCCAGAACTTCTGCCGCTTCCTCGATGAAGACTTCCAGCAGGTCCTCGTCGACCGGTTCTTCGTCGGCAGGAGGCGGCAGGAGGCTAGGCGGTACATCCTGAGCAGGCGGGTTGATGGCTGCGACCGGCGCCGCCATGACTTCCTCAAGGCTGAGTACAGGCTCGACTTCGACCTGCAGGCTTTCAGGTTCGGAATAATAATCTGGCAGGCTCACTTCCGGAAGATCGAGCTCGGCGACCTGCGCATCGCTCCATTCGCTCAGGTCCGCCTCATCTTCAAGTGAGTCTGGAGGCGTTTCGGACGCCGGCATCTCTTCTGGCAGGTTGAAAATAATTTCTTCATCGCCGGACAGGTCTTCCAGCGTCCACTCGCTTTCCTCGGCCTCCGCCGCGTTCTCCGCATCACGGCTCTCGAGTGGCGCTTGCGCCTCGCTCAAGAAATCAGGGTCCATCGGTGCCGGAGATTCTTCCTGGTCGACCGCAACGGAGTCGAATGCATCCAGACTTGCGTCCGGCTCCTCAGGCAGCACTTCGATCTCGTCCAGCGGATCGGCGAATTCGCTCTCGAGCGCCGCGACCTTCATCGGTGCATTTGCATGTCCCAGCGAGTAGCCGAGGTTCTGCAGGCTTTCTTCGGCCACATCCAGAATCAGATCGCCCTGGGTGCCGCAATCCTCGGACAGTCGCTCGAGGTAATACTCGACGCTGGTGATCGCGTCAGCCAGGGTATCCAGGCTCTGCCAGTCCGGCACAGCCTGTCGCGCCAGAAGCTGATCCTGGATGTAGCCATTGCAGGCTTGCAGCAGGGACGCAGCACGCTCCAGGGGAATCATCGCCAGACCGCCGCGAACCTGAGTGAGCAGATCCGGCACCCGGGCCAGATGCTCGTGGTTCCATTGCGAGGCAATGAATTCGATGATTGCGTCCTTGGCCTGCTCCAGCCCGTTACGCGCTTCGCGAATGACCAACTGGTGAATCTGGGCAACATCGGTGGTCGGCAGGTGGCTTGCTTCGCTGCGCTCCTCCGCGGGACCGCCGACCATGCCGGCCAACGTAGCCTCGACATAGAGCAACGCACCGGCGATATCCATCAGGATGGCGTCGTCGGGCGCCTGCTGCCCCTGCGCTACGGACTGGACGAGGACGATCTGATCGAGAATGATCTTGCGCGGTTGAGCGAAGCCGAGCACTGCCAAGGTATCGGCGATCTGCTTGAGCGGGACCTCAAGGCTGGACAGCTCGGCAATGACCTTGCGATCGCTGCGCACGAACAGGTCCAGGCTGTCCTTTACCCGCACCAGCTCTTCACAAAGGGCAGCGACCACCGAGCGCATCGCGCCACGGTCGGGACCAGCCAGCTGAGCACGCTCCTGATCGACCACGGCGCTGTCCGGCAGCGCTTCGTCGAGGCGGTAAAGCTGCTTTAACGCCTGGATACGGGGCGTCTGCCCCGGCGCCTTGGCGACGTAGAAGAGCAGGTTCTTGATCAGCTCATCAGGCGCAGCCTGATTTAGGCCATCAGCGCCTTCCTCGACCAACCGCTTGAGCTGCTTGTCTACCTGTCGCAACAAGGTGCGGACGGAGGTGCCGTTGCTCACGCCGCCACTGGCCAGACCTTCGACCATGCCCGAGGCGATCTGCCATAGCGCCGCCAGTGGCGCATCCTTGCAGAGCATTTCCAGGCGGGCGAATACGCGCGCCATGTAGCCGAGATTGGTCGGCAGGTCCTGGTTGCGAATCACCCCAACCAGCGCAACCTGCAGCATCTGGCGCAGCTTGCGCAGCAGGGCCGGCAGCTCGTTCGTACGCAGACGCTCGACCGACTCCTGGGAAAGCGCCGGCGTGCGTCCGGACAGGTCGGGTGAAAATAGGCTGGTTTCAGAAAGCAGCTTTTCACCGCGAGCAGCGCGCAGGTCGTTAAGCAGCGGCAGCACGACCATCGGCAGGTCGCGGCGCGCACTCTGAATGCGGTCCAGATAGGCAGGCAGCTGCAGGATGGCCTGCATCATCACCTCGAGCGCCTCGCCCTGATTGGCCACCCGCTCATCGAGCAGGGCCCGCGCCAGCTGCTCCATTTCCTCGGCTAGCAATGCTGCGCCGAAGAACTCCACCATCTGCAGAGTGCCGTGGACCTGATGCACATAGGTCAGGCAAAAGCGCATCCGGGTCGAGTCCTGTGGGTTCTCGACGAACGCCTCCAGAGCCTGACGCGCCTGCTTAAGCGTCTCGGCAATCTCGCCTTTCACCCACTCCAGGGCGACATAATCGTGCCGATCACCCATAGCGACTCCGCTCATAAACTTTTCCGGGTAAAAGCCAGAACCTGATCGTTGGCCACCGGAAGCAATCCCGGATGCTGCCAACCGACCACTTCACCTACACCGATCACCAACAATCCCCCCGGAGCCAGGCAATCTGCCAGGCGATTGAGGATTTCTCGGCGACGCCAGCGGCGGAAATAGATCAGCAGGTTCTGACAGAAAATAACGTCCATGCTGGAAACGGGCGAGTTCGCCAGTTCCAGCACATTGAGCCTTGCAAAGCACACACGTGCGGCCAGGCCGGGAATCACTTGAAAACGATCATCGGATAGCGACAGGAAATAACGCTCACGCAACGCCGGTTCGACCTGCTCCAGCTTGCGCGCGCTGTAGACCGCTGTTCGGGACTTGGCCAGCGCGCTCAGACTGATATCCGTACCGGTGACCCCGAAGCTGCCGTCGAATTCGCGTCCCGCCAGCGCCTCGGCGGTGGCCATGGCTAGCGAGTACGTCTCTTCACCACTTGCGCAACCCACGCTCCACAGCGCCAGGGGTCGCTTGATCGACTCCTGCTCCAGACGCTGGCGCAAGTAGGTTTCGAGCAGATCAAAAGAAGCGGGATGACGGAAGAAACGTGTTTCCTGAACGGTCAGCCTGTCCATGAGGGTCGACCACTCGACAGCACCACGGGGGCCGGAGGTGACCTGCCGATAGTAGCTGGCATAGTCGGGAGCACCGACCTCGCGCATGCGAGCGCTCAGATTGGTCTGCAGGAAGCTGCGCCTGCGTTCGCTGACGACCATGCCGGAGCGCTCTTCGAGGAGCGTCTGCCAGTCATGGAATTCCGCCGGCGACATATCGGCCAAGGGCTCCAATGCCCAGTCAAACCTCGGCTGCATGCCCTGCCCCTCGCTCATGATCATCGGCGGCAGCCATCAGATGACTGCCGCACTGCTCAAGTCAGGCCTGATCCGGAGCATCCGGCAGGGTAAAGCCGGAAACGGAATGGCGCATCTCGTTGGCCATCTTGGCCAAATTACCGATGCTCTTGGCCGTAGCGGTGGTACCCGACGAGGTCTGCGACGTGATCTCCTGGATCACGTTCATGGTGTTGGAGATGTGGCCGGCCGAAGAAGCCTGCTGACGTGCCGCGTTGGAGATGTTCTGGATCAGCGCCGCAAGCGTCTTCGATACCTTCTCGATCTCTTCCAGTGCCACACCGGCGTCCTGCGCCAGACGCGCACCGCGCACCACTTCGGAGGTGGTCTGTTCCATCGAGATGACCGCCTCGTTGGTGTCGGTCTGAATGGTCTTTACCAGTGCCTCGATCTGCTTGGTCGCCGCGGAAGAGCGTTCAGCCAGGCGCTGTACTTCGTCCGCTACCACGGCGAAGCCGCGGCCTGCGTCGCCCGCCATGGATGCCTGGATCGCCGCGTTGAGTGCAAGGATGTTGGTCTGGTCGGCAATGTCGTTAATCAGGCTGACGATGTCACCGATCTCCTGGGACGACTCACCGAGACGCTTGATCCGCTTGGACGTGTCCTGGATCTGCTCGCGAATGTTGTCCATGCCGGTGATGGTGTTGTGCACCACCTCGTTGCCCTTGTTGGCAATGGCTACCGAACGTTCTGCTACCGCCGAGGATTCCGCGGCGTTGGCCGATACCTGGTCAATGGAAACCGCCATTTCGTTGATGGCAGCAGAAGCACCGGCAATTTCCTGGGCCTGGTGTTCGGAGGCCTCGGCGAGGTGCATTGCAGTCGCCTGGGTTTCCTGCGCAGCGCCCGATACCTGAACAGCGGTCTGGTTGATGGTGGCTACCAGTTCGCGCAGCTGGTCGATGGAGTAGTTGATCGAGTCGGCAATCGCACCGGTGAAGTCTTCGGTAACGGTCGCGGCCACCGTAAGGTCACCGTCTGCGAGATCGCCGATTTCATCGAGCAGTCGCAGAATCGCAGCCTGGTTACGCTCGTTCTTCTCAGCGGTTTCGCTCAGGCGGCGGCGTGCTTCCTGAACCATTACCAGACCAATCAGGATGATCGAGGCCAGCGCAATGGCGCCCAGCACGTAACCGAGGATGGTGTTGAGATAACGGGCATCGGCGCGGCTCTGCAGGCCTTGCGACAGCGCGGAGGTCTTGTCGAGCAGGGTCTGCGAAACCTCGAAGATGCTGTTAGCTGACTCGCGCACCTGGAACAGTTCAGGCGACGTTTCGAGAATTTCGTCCACCGATCCGGATACGAACTGGAAGAGCTCAGCGATCTCCGAGAGACGATCCAGCGCCTCTTCGTCGGCCACCGCAGTGATGCCCATGGCGACGTTGCCTTCGATCATCGCATTCAGGACTCGACCGAAAAGACTGGCATCACGACCGAACATATCGGCCGCCTGTACCGAGTCCTGGTCACCGGACAGCACCTTGTTCACCGAACCGAGGATACGCTCGGCCAGCAGCGACTGGCGCTGGGCAACCGAAACCTGGGCTGCTGGCGCACCACTTTCCAACAGGATGTCGACGACCTCCTCATACTCGACTTGGAGCTGAGGAATGGTTTCGGCGAGGGTGCTGGCTACCTGGTGGAGCGACAGGACAGTCTGCTCACTGGCCAGGATGGCGTCGGTATCGCGACGCAGCGTGTTCCAGTCCTGCTCCACCGCGTTGACTTCATCGCGCAACGACTCGGGAACCGCCGGCAGACCGATGTTCTCGTTTCCTTGCGAGAGATAGGCCCAGCGCTGGTTGAAGTCGTTCCGGGCCTGCTTCAGAGACGCGAACGCCTCCTGCGTGCCGGTCGCCGCTTCCACGGCATCCTTGGCGATCTGCTGGGACAGTACGCGCAGCTCTCCTGCGTGAGCGATGTATTCGTTATCGTGATCGGCCTGAGTGTTGACGTACGCGAAGTTCGCGAACAGCAGCACGATCGATACGATCAGCACGATAAACAAACCGGTGGTCAGCGTATTGCTGCGCACCCCGCTCAACAAAGCATTAGCATTCATTTTGATCATTATCCGGCCCCCGCCTGGACCCCCGTCGTTTCCATCCAAGAACCAAAAGGCCGACCTTGGTCGACCCACCTACAACTAAAACGCGACGTCCAGAAACGCCTGATGCGTAGCCAATGCGTGCGGGCTGAAGACCAGCCAGGGCTGCTCGCGCTGGAACACACCATGAATGAATGGCTGAATCGATGCCTCGATCGGAGGCAACTCCTCCGAGAAGGTTTCCACCGCGAAATGCTGCATGCCGAAGACTTCATCGACAGTCAGTCCGGCGAACACTTCCTGGTGATCCACCACCAGCACCCTGCGCTGCTTGCGCAGTGCCGAAAGCTCAAGCCCGAAATACCCACAAAGGTCCATCACAGGCAACAATCTGCCGCGCACGTTCGCCACGCCCTTTACCCAACTCTTGACGCCGGGAAGCAACGTATAGCGCGGCTCATGCAGGATTTCGCCAACCTCCCCCATTGGAGCGACGAACAAGCGCCCCCCCATCCGAAAGCCGATCCCTCCCCAGGTTTGTACGGCTTCCTGCTGAGAAGGCAGGCCTGCCGCGTACGTGCGGCAACGTTTATCTAGCTCCAGCAACTGCTGAAACGGCGTTTGCATGTCAGGCATGCTGGCCACGTCCCTTTGTCCGAGTGTTGGCTACCGCGGCGTCAGCCCGCCAGAACGGCATTCAGGGTCTTCAGCAATGTGGCTTCGTCCACCGGTTTGGTCAGGTAATCCTTGGCGCCTTGGCGTTTTCCCCAGACCTTATCGGTTTCCTGATCCTTGGTGGTGACGATGATCACCGGAATGTGACTGGTTTCAGAATCTTTGGTCAGTTGGCGCGTAGCCTGAAAACCATTCAGCCCGGGCATGACAATATCCATCAACACGGCATCCGGCTTTTCCTGACGAGCCAGCGCGACGCCGTCAGCGCCATTCTCTGCTTTAAGCACCACATGGCCATTCTTCTCAAGCATGGCGGTGAGCTTGTACATTTCGGTCGGCGAATCATCAACAATCAGAACGCGAGCCATGATTTCTCCATAGGAAGGCTTCAGCGGCAAACAATGCCGAACTTCAGGATGCTTGCTCCACCGGTGCGAAATCAGGGACATGCGCCTTGATCGCACCGAGCAGCTCTTCTTTGCTGAACGGCTTGGTAAGGTATTGATCGGATCCGACAATACGCCCTTTGGCCTTGTCGAACAGGCCATCTTTGGAAGACAGCATGATCACCGGCGTCGACTTGAAGGAACTGTTGTTCTTGATCAACGCACAGGTCTGATAACCGTCCAGCCTGGGCATCATAATATCGACAAAGATGATGCGGGGATGAGTATCCGCAATCTTGGCGAGCGCATCGAAACCGTCCACAGCGGTGATGACATCGCAACCTACTTTCTTCAGCAGGGTTTCAGCAGTGCGACGAATCGTTTTCGAATCGTCGATCACCATGACCTTCAAGCCCTCGGAGTGCTGTTCCATTTCGCCCTACCATCGCCTCGGTGAGTCGTAGTTTATCGTTATGTCAGTGCGCCGGAGGCCCTGCCACCGATGGGCTGCACCCAATCGCCGGACCTTTTTAGCACACTCCTCATGCACACGCTATCAACCGGAAAAGCATCCGGATTTTCCTTGACCCAGTGCACAACCACAGCCAATCTGCAGCGACATTTTGAGCCACTGGCGGCGCTTCGCCGCCCATTGCCGGAGAACACCCCATGACCGTTCGCGTCGGGATCATCATGGACCCTATCGCGCAGATCGCCTTCAAGAAGGACAGCTCGCTGGCCATGCTGCTGGCGGCCCAGGCGCGAGGCTGGACACTGTTCTACATGGAGCAGCGCGACCTATATCAGCTCGGCAATCAGGCCCGGGCGCGCATGTGCCCGCTGCGGGTATTCAACGACCCACAACATTGGTTCGAGAAGGATGGGGAGGTCGATGCGGCCCTGACTGATCTGGACGTGATCCTCATGCGCAAGGACCCGCCTTTCAACAGCGAGTATGTCTACGCAACCTATCTGCTGGAACTGGCGGAAAAGGCCGGAACGCTGGTGGTCAATCGACCGCAGAGCCTGCGCGACTGCAACGAGAAGTTCTTCGCCACCCAGTTTCCACAATGCACCCCGCCGACACTGGTCAGTCGGCGCTCGGACATTCTCCGCGAGTTCGCCCGCGAGCACCGTGACATCATTCTCAAACCCCTCGACGAGATGGGCGGTGCATCGATCTTTCGTCATCGCGAGGGCGACCCGAATCTGTCGGTTATTCTCGAGGTTCTGACCGAGCATGGCAGCCGCCAAATCATGGCTCAGCGATACATTCCCGCGATCAAGGACGGCGACAAGCGCATCCTGATGATCGATGGCGAGCCGACCCCCTATTGCCTGGCGCGAATCCCCGCCGCTGGCGAGACGCGCGGCAATCTGGCCGCGGGTGGTCGCGGCGTGGCACAGCCGCTGTCGGATCGCGACCGCGAGATTGCAGCGATCGTCGGCCCGGAACTACGCAAGCGCGGCTTGCTGTTTGTCGGCCTGGATGTGATCGGCGACTACCTCACCGAAATCAACATCACCAGCCCGACCTGCATCCGCGAAATCGACAATGCCTTTGATACCCGCATCGGCGAACGGCTCATGGACGCGATCGCGGCGAAGCTGCAAGGTTGAACCAGCTAACAGCTTTGAGCTTGGAGCTTGCGACTCCAAGCTCAAAGCCGGCAGACTGCGCGGCACTTCGAGCCGACCCGACCTGCGATGAACGCCGCTATCCGCCATCCCGTGCCTGAAACCACCCGAGTCCGCCCGGCGGACAGGCTCGGCTTCACGCTTTTTCTGGCTACCGCATTGCATCTGGCCTTGATTCTCGGGCTTGGCTTTACCCTCTCCGAGCCGAAGCAGATCAGCAAGACGCTGGAAATCACCCTGTCGACCTTCAAAAGCGAAGAGAAGCCCAAGGAAGCGGATTTCCTCGCCCAGGACAATCAGCAGGGCAGCGGCACGCTGGAGCACAAGGCCACGCCGAAAACCACCGAGCAAGCGCAGTTCCAGGATACCGAGGTACGCAAGGTGACCCCACCGGCAGCACCGCCTCGCAGCACCCGGCCGGAACCGGCGAAGACCGTCGTCACCACTCGCAGCCCACAGCGCGAAAAGGCCGACGTCAAGCAACAGACGCCACCGCAGCCCGAGCCGCAAGCAGCGCCGGCATTCGACAGCTCACAATTGAGCGCGGAGATCGCCAGCCTCGAAGCCGAGCTGGCACAAGAGGTCGAGCGCTATGCCAAGCGCCCCAGGGTCAGCCGACAGAACAGCGCCGCCACCATGCGCGACATCAGCGCCTGGTATCGCGACGAATGGCGCAAGAAGGTCGAGCGCATCGGCAACCTCAACTATCCCGATGAGGCCCGCCGCCAGCAGATCTACGGCAGCCTGCGCATGCTGGTGACCATCAACCGCGACGGCACCATTCAGGAGCTGCGCGTGATCGAGTCATCCGGCAAGCCAGTGCTGGACGATGCCGCGCTGCGCATCGTGCGACTGGCAGCGCCTTTTGCGCCCTTCACCGGCGAACTGGCGCAGAAGTTCGACCAGGTGGAGATCATCCGCACCTGGCGTTTCGAGCGCGGCGACAGGCTTTCGAGTCGCTGAAATCGGCAGTCGGGCGAACCGTCGCACCTGTAGCCGGAACGCGGTGCAACGCTTAAGCTAACGCGCATGAAAAGCACCGCGCCCAACTACCTCAAGCATCACTTCCTGATCGCCATGCCGCAGATGGCCGATCCGAACTTTGCCCAGACGCTGATCTACCTGATCGAACACGGCGTAGAAGGCGCCATGGGCCTGATCGTCAATCGCCCGAGCGGGCTGAGCCTGGCTGATGTGCTGGAGCAGCTGCGCCCGGACGAGCCGATCCCCCCACTCTGCCAGAGCCTGCCGATATTCTCCGGCGGCCCAGTGCAAACCGATCGCGGCTTCGTTCTGCATTCGCCCGACCAGCAATTCCAGGCCACCCTCTCCCTCGGCCCGCTGGGCATGTCCACATCGCAGGACGTCCTGTTCGCCATTGCGGACGGCCAGGGGCCTGCCCGGCACTTCGTGGCCCTCGGTTATGCCGGCTGGGAAGCGGGACAGCTGGAAGCCGAACTGGCCGACAATGCCTGGCTCAGCTGCCCCGCGGATACCGAGATCCTATTCGACCTACCTTATGACCAACGCCTGAACGCCGCGGCAGCATCACTCGGCGTCGACCTGCGCCTGCTCAGCACCCAGGTCGGCCACGCATGAGTGCGCCGCGACTGCTGCTCGGCTTCGACTACGGCACCAAGCAGATCGGCGTCGCTGTCGGCCAGGTCATTACTGGGCAAGCACGTGAACTCTGCGTACTCAAGGCGCAGAACGGCGTGCCGGACTGGCAACAGATCGAAGCGCTGATGCGCGAATGGCAGCCCGATGCGCTGGTCGTCGGCCTGCCGCTGAACATGGACGGCACGCCCAGCGACATGAGTGCCCGGGCGGAAAAGTTCGCCCGCCGACTCAACGGTCGCTTCAACCTGCCGGTGCACACTCACGACGAACGCCTGACCACGTTCGAAGCCAAAGGCGAGCGTCTGCGCCAGGGCCAGCACGGCGGCTATCGCGATCGCCCGGTGGATGCCCTGGCCGCAGCCCTATTACTGGAAGGCTGGCTGAGCGAACACCCTGCCGCCTGATCCAGACCTGTAAGGAGACCCCATGATTCTGCCCAATCCCGAACAGCTGCTGCCCGAGATGGTCGCCACACTGAGGCAACACCTGATTGATCGCGACATCCAGGAGCCGCGCTTCATCGGTATCCGTACCGGCGGCGTCTGGGTGGCCCAGGCGCTGCTCGCAGCCCGCGCGCAGAACGAACCGCTCGGCATTCTCGACGTGTCCTTCTATCGCGACGACTTCACCCAGAAGGGCCTGCACCCGCAGGTGCAGCCGTCGGAACTGCCTTTCGAGATCGAAGGCCAGCATCTGGTGCTGATCGATGACGTGCTGATGACCGGCCGCACCATCCGCGCTGCGCTCAATGAGCTGTTCGACTACGGTCGTCCTGCCAGCGTAACGCTGGTCTGCCTGCTCGACCTGAACGCGCGTGAGCTGCCGATTCGCCCTGACGTGGTCGGCGCCACCCTGTCGCTGGCGCCCGAGCAACGCATCAAGCTGATCGGACCGGAGCCATTGGCCCTCGAACAACAGATGGAAACCAGCGGCTCCTGAGCGAGCCGGCAAGTCCGCCCCACAGCCCCGCCAACCGAGATCCTGCGATGACGCCCACCGACGCCAAGCGCCCGCTACAGCTGAACGACCAAGGCCAGCTGCGCCATTTTCTCTCCCTCGACGGCCTGCCGCGCGAGTTGCTCACCGAGATCCTGGACACTGCCGATTCATTCCTCGAAGTCGGCGCCCGGGCGGTGAAGAAGGTTCCACTGCTGCGCGGCAAAACCGTCTGCAACGTGTTCTTCGAGAACTCCACACGCACCCGCACGACCTTCGAACTGGCGGCGCAGCGGTTGTCGGCAGACGTCATCACGCTGAACGTCTCGACCTCCTCCACGAGCAAGGGCGAGACCCTGACCGACACGCTGCGCAACCTGGAAGCCATGGCCGCGGACATGTTCGTGGTGCGCCACGCCGATTCCGGCGCCGCCCATTTCATCGCCGAGCACGTCAGCCCGGAGGTCGCGGTGATCAATGGCGGCGACGGGCGCCATGCGCACCCGACCCAGGGCATGCTCGACATGCTTACCATCCGCCGCCACAAAGGCAGCTTCGAGAGCCTCTCGGTCGCCATCGTTGGTGACATTCTGCATTCGCGGGTAGCGCGCTCGAACATGCTGGCGCTGAAGACACTGGGCTGCCCGGACATCCGCGTGATTGCACCGAAAACCCTGCTGCCCGAGGGCATCGAGCAGTACGGTGTGCGCGTGTTCAACGACATGAACGAGGGGCTGCGCGATGTCGACGTGGTGATCATGCTGCGCCTACAGCGCGAGCGCATGCAGGGCGGCCTGCTTCCCAGCGAAGGGGAGTTCTACAAACTCTACGGTCTGAACACCCAGCGTCTCGCACTGGCCAAGCCCGACGCCATCGTCATGCACCCGGGCCCGATCAACCGCGGCGTGGAGATCGAGTCGGCGGTGGCCGACGGCCCGCAATCGGTGATCCTCAATCAGGTCACCTATGGCATCGCCATTCGCATGGCCGTGCTGTCCATGGCGATGAGCGGCCAGGCGGCCCAGCGCCAGATCGATTCTGAATCCGTATCCGAGGAGCAGCAGTGATGGTGGCAACCCGAATCCTCGGCGCACACGTGATCGACCCCGTCAGCGGGCGCAACGAAATCGCCGATATCTACCTACAGCACAACAAGATCGCCGCCATCGGCCAGGCGCCAGCCGGCTTCGAAGCACAACAGACAATCGACGCACAGGGTCTGACCGCCGCACCCGGCCTGGTCGATCTTGCGGTAGCCCTGCGCGAGCCCGGCTACAGCCGCAAAGGCAGCATTGCCAGCGAGACCCTGGCCGCCGCCGCTGGCGGCATCACCAGCCTGTGCTGCCCGCCGCAAACGCGACCGGTGCTGGATACCGCGGCAGTGACCGAACTGATCCTCGATCGCGCCCGTGAGTCGGGCCATGCCAAGGTGTTCCCCATCGGCGCGCTGACGCGCAACCTGGCCGGTGAGCAGCTTTCCGAGCTGGTCGCGTTGCGTGAAGCCGGGTGTGTCGCGTTCGGCAACGGCCTTACCGAATTTGCCAGCAATCGCAACCTGCGCCGTGCGCTGGAATACGCCGCCACCTTCGATCTGACGGTGATCTTCCACTCCCAGGACCGCGACCTGGCCGAAGGCGGGCTTGCTCACGAAGGAGCCGCCGCCAGCTTCCTCGGCCTGTCGGGGATTCCGGAGACTGCCGAAACCGTGGCACTGGCGCGCAA
This sequence comes from Stutzerimonas xanthomarina, assembly GCF_003935375.1. Classification (GTDB taxonomy): domain Bacteria; phylum Pseudomonadota; class Gammaproteobacteria; order Pseudomonadales; family Pseudomonadaceae; genus Stutzerimonas; species Stutzerimonas xanthomarina_A. The sequence goes on along the minus strand of NZ_RHQM01000026.1, from coordinate 28,397 downwards.
TCTGCTGCTAGTCGAGCGCTCCGGCGTTCGCGCGCATTTCGCCCAACTGACCAGCGCCCGTGGCGCGGAAATGATTGCCCAGGCACAGGCTCGTGGCCTGCCGGTGACGGCCGACGTGGCCATGTATCAGCTGATCCTCACCGATGAAGCGCTGCACGGTTTCTCCAGCCTGTATCACGTGCAGCCGCCACTGCGCAGCGCAGCGGATCGCGATGGCCTGCGTGAGGCGGTGAAGGCGGGCGTCATCTCGGCGATTTCCAGTCATCACCAACCACACGAGGCCGATGCCAAACTGGCCCCGTTCGGCGAAACCGAACCGGGTATCAGCAGTGCCGAAATTCTGCTGCCACTGGCGCTGACATTGGTGGACGACGGCTTGCTCGATCTGCCGACCCTGCTGGCGCGCCTGACCAGCGGGCCCGCTACAGCACTACGCCTGCCGACCAGCACCCTGCAAGCTGGCCAACCTGCGGACCTGGTGCTGTTCGATCAACACAGTTCGACCCTGGTCGGCGAGCGCTGGTATTCCAAAGGTCGTAACTGCCCGTTCATGGGCCACTGCCTGCCGGGCGCGGTACGCTACACCATCGTCGACGGCCACATCAGCTTCGAAGGCTGATGCGAAAGATCTGCGCAGGCTGGACATCAACCCGTCCATGCCTGCCAGTTTTCTAAAGTATTTCCTGCCCTACTCGTTCAGCTCCGCGCCAGATTGCGCTCGGATATCTGCGAGTTCAGCGTCCAGAAGTCGTAAAGCACACCGATAAAGAACAAGCCACCGGTGAACAGGTAAAGGATCCCTGTGATCCACTTACCCTGATACATGCGGTGTACACCGAATACGCCGAGAAAGGTCAGCAGTATCCAGCCGACCGTGTAGTCAATGGGCCCCGGCTGGAAGCGCATGTCCGCTTCACGATCCATCGATGGGATCAGAAACAGGTCGATGATCCAGCCGACAAAGAACAGGCCGAGGGTAAAGAACCAGATGGTGCCGGTGATGGGCTTGCCGTAGTAGAAGCGGTGGGAGCCGAGAAAACCGAATATCCACAGGAGATAGCCGATCAGCGTGCTATGGGTGTTCTGCTGCATCCGAACCTCGATGTGCGATTGATGAGTGACGTCCAGCTTATCCGATAATGCGCCTGAACCGCCCCGCCAGACGGACCTTGCCGCCATGCGCAACCGTGATACTGTATATGCGAACAGTATTACGGCCACCACCATGCAATTGATCGACAAACTCAGCGTGCTCGCCGACGCGGCCAAGTACGATGTTTCCTGCGCCAGCAGCGGCGCGCCGAAGCGCAGTTCGAAGGGCAAGAGCGGACTCGGCGCCACCAATGGCATGGGCATCTGCCACAGCTTCACGCCGGATGGGCGCTGCGTGGCGCTGCTGAAGATCCTGCTGACCAACTTCTGCCTGTACGACTGCCAGTACTGCGTCAATCGCCGCTCCAGCGATGTGCCGCGGGCGCGCTTCACGCCGGAAGAAGTGGTCAGCCTGACGCTCGACTTCTACCGGCGCAACTGCATCAGCGGCCTGTTCCTCAGCTCCGGCATCATCCGCTCGGCGGACTACACCATGGAACAGCTGGTGCGGGTCGCCAGGCTGCTGCGTGAGGAGCACGAGTTTCGCGGCTACATCCACCTCAAGACCATTCCAGATGCCGACCCACTGCTGATCGCCGAAGCCGGCCGCTACGCCGACCGTCTCAGCGTGAACATCGAACTGCCGACCGAAACCAGCCTGATCCGCCTGGCGCCGGAAAAGCAGGTGGTAACCATCAAGCAGGCCATGCATACCATTCACCAGGGCGAAACCGAGGCCAGCGCGGAGCGGCGGGCACCGCGCTTCGCGCCTGCCGGGCAGAGCACGCAGATGATCGTTGGCGCCGACAACACCGATGACAGCACCATCCTGCATACCGCACAGTCGCTGTACGGCAGCTATCGACTGCGCCGGGTCTACTATTCGGCCTTCAGCCCTATTCCGCACAGCCCCAATACCGTGCCTTTCGCGGCACCACCGCTGATGCGCGAGCATCGCCTGTATCAGGCCGACTTCCTCATGCGAGGCTACGGCTTCAAGGCCGGGGAGCTGCTCAGCGGGCCAGGCAACCTCGCGCTGGATATCGATCCCAAGCTGGCCTGGGCGCTGGCGCACCGCGACCAGTTTCCGGTGGACCTCAACCGCGCCGAACCGACGATGATCGCCCGCATTCCCGGAATCGGCATGCTCAGCGCGAAACGCCTGGTGGATCTGCGCCGGCAGAAGCGCATCCGCTTCGAGGATCTGACCCGTCTGCGCTGCTCGCTCGAGAAAGCCAAACCCTTCGTCATCACTCAGGATTACCGGCCAAGCCTGGCAGGGCAGGAGTCGGCCATGCTGCGCCAGCATCTGCGCGACACGCCCGCACAACTGGCGCTCTGGTAATGGTCACGGTGCGTTTCGATGGAAGCTTCCAGGAGTGGCGAGTTCGGGCTCGCGCGCTGCTGCAGAGCTGCGTCGCGCCACATGAGCTGAACTGGGCCAGCGACGATGAATCGACAGGGCTATTCGACGATCCCTCGCCGGCACCTTCAACGGAAGGCGGACCGCGCGTTCGCGTCCCCCGACAACTGCTGGACGAACTCGAAATGGCCGCGCGCTATCGCACCGAGCAGCGCTGGAGCCTGCTGTATCGTGTGCTCTGGCGGGTCACCCAGGGCGATTCGAGTGCGCGAATGGTCGGCGACATTGATGGCAGCGAACTGCATGGTCGAATCAAGGCAGTCCGACGTGAGGCCCACCATCTGCATGCCTTTCTTCGCTTCAGCCCACTGCAGACCAGTGATGGACCACAGCACGTCGCCTGGTTCGAACCTGCGCACGACGTACTGCCCTGGGCGGCGGGACACTTCGCCGAACGGATGGGCGGCAACAGCTGGCTGATCGCGACGCCGGAAGAAGGGGTTTGCTGGGATGGCCAAGACATGTACTACATCCGCCCCTGCCCGCCACAGTGGCGGCAGCTGGCGCAGAACGCAGCGGACCCCGGCGGCGAGCTATGGAAGGCGTATTACGAAAGCACGTTCAACCCGGCCCGGCTGAACCGCGGCGTACTGGAGAGCAACCTGCCTGTGCGCTTCTGGAAGAATCTGCCCGAAGGCATGTTGATCCCGCAGTTGATGAGCCGCGCACGAGCCGGTGCGCAGCGTGACGGCCAGGCCGAGCGCGTCGCCGCGAGAAGCGGAAAGCGCATCGGCCGGGATGCAAAACAGGCCGACTAGCGGAAGCTGCGGCCTGGATCGTCGTCACTGACCTCAAGGCTCAGGCCCTGGGACACGCTGGTCAGATGCTCGCCATCGGTTTCCGATCCCAGCTTGATCAGCAGACGCAGGTCGTTGGCCGAATCGGCGTGCAGCAACGCATCTTCGTAGGTGATTTCACCCTGCACATAGAGGTTGTACAGCGCCTGGTCGAAGGTCTGCATGCCCAGCTCGGTGGAGCGCTTCATCAGCGACTTGAGCTCATGCACCTCGCCCTTGCGGATCAGGTCGGCCGCCAGCGGCGTATTGATCAGCACCTCGATCACCGCACGACGCCCCTTGCCATCAGGTGTCGGCACCAGCTGCTGGGCGACGATGGCCTTAAGGTTGAGCGACAGATCCATCCACACCTGGTTGTGACGGTCGGGCGGGAAGAAGTTGATGATGCGGTCCAGCGCCTGGTTGGCGTTGTTGGCGTGCAGGGTCGCCAGGCACAGGTGACCGGTTTCGGCGAAGGCCACGGCGTAGTCCATGGTTTCACGGGTACGGATCTCGCCGATGAGGATTACGTCCGGTGCCTGGCGCAAGGTGTTCTTCAGCGCCACTTCGAACGAGCTGGTGTCGATACCGACCTCGCGCTGGGTAACGATGCAGTTCTGATGCTGGTGGATGAATTCGATCGGGTCTTCGATGGAGATGATGTGCCCGCTGGAATTCTTGTTGCGGTAGCCGATCATCGAAGCCAATGAGGTCGACTTGCCGGTACCGGTGGCCCCGACGAACAGCACCAGCCCGCGCTTGGTCATCGACAGCTTCTTGAGGACGTCCGGCAGCTTGAGTTCTTCGATGGTCGGAATGTTGGTTTCGATACGCCGCAGCACCATGCCGGCGAGATTGCGCTGGTAGAACGCACTGACCCGGAAACGGCCAATACCGCGGGCGCTGATGGCGAAGTTGCACTCATGGTTCTCGGTGAACTCGCGGCGCTGCTGCTCGTTCATAACTCCGTGCACGGTCTCGCGGGTCATTTCCGGCGACATCGCCGTCTTGCTGACCGGCATGATCTTGCCGTTGACCTTCATCGAAGGCGGCACGCCTGCCGTGATGAACAGATCGGAGCCGCCCTTTTCCACCATCAGGCGCAGAAGTTTCTCGAATTCCATCGTCGTACTCGCAATCGTGGCAAGCGCCGCATCGGGCGGCGCCCGGTAGTTGTCAGGCGTTTAGAAGTTCTCTGGCTGCTTGGCCTTTTCCTTGGCGCTGTCTCGCGAGATCAGCCCTTTGGCGAGCAGCCCCTTGAGGCACGAGTCGAGGGTCTGCATGCCCAGCGAGCCGCCGGTCTGGATCGAGGAATACATCTGCGCCACCTTGTCCTCGCGAATCAGGTTACGGATCGCCGGCGTACCGATCATGATCTCGTGGGCCGCCACACGGCCGCCGCCAACCTTCTTCAGCAGGGTCTGCGAGATCACCGCCTGCAGCGATTCGGAGAGCATCGAGCGGACCATGGACTTTTCTTCGGCCGGGAACACGTCGACCACGCGGTCGATGGTCTTGGCGGCGGAGGTGGTGTGCAGGGTGCCGAACACCAGGTGACCGGTTTCCGCAGCGGTCAGCGCCAGGCGGATGGTTTCCAGGTCGCGCATTTCGCCGACGAGAATGATGTCCGGATCTTCACGCAGTGCCGAACGCAGTGCCTCGGAGAAGCCCAGGGTGTCACGATGGACCTCGCGCTGGTTGACCAGGCACTTCTTCGATTCGTGAACGAATTCGATGGGGTCCTCGATGGTAAGGATGTGGTGGTACTTGGTGTTGTTCAGGTAATCAAGCATCGCCGCCAGGGTGGTCGACTTGCCCGAGCCGGTCGGTCCGGTGACCAGCACCAGCCCGCGCGGCACATCGGTAATCTTGCGGAAAACCTCGCCCATCCCCAGGTCTTCCATGGTCAGCACCTTGGAAGGAATGGTCCGGAACACCGCGCCGGAACCGCGATTCTGGTTGAACGCGTTGACGCGAAAACGTGCCACGCCCGGCACTTCGAACGAGAAGTCGGTTTCCAGGAATTCCTCGAAATCCTTGCGCTGCTTGTCGTTCATGATGTCGTAGATCAGCGCATGCACCTGCTTGTGGTCCATGGCCGGCAGGTTGATTCGCCGCACGTCGCCATCGACGCGGATCATCGGCGGCAGGCCGGCGGAAAGGTGCAAATCCGACGCACCCTGCTTGGCGCTGAAGGCCAGCAGTTCTGTGATATCCATGGGACTCCCCAATTACAAGCAAGCAGGTAGAATGCCGCGCAGACCCAAGGCGGCGGCGCAAGTAATGTCCACGATAGAGAAGAATATTGCAAAGGTCGCAGCGCGCATCCGTGAGGCGGCGCAAGCTGTGGGACGCGACCCTGCTTCGGTCGGCCTGCTGGCGGTGAGCAAGACCCAGCCAGCCGCCGCCATTCGCGAGGCCGCCGAAGCCGGCGTGCGCGATTTCGGCGAGAACTATCTGCAGGAAGCGCTGGACAAGCAGGCCGAGCTGAGCGAGCTGCCGCTGACCTGGCACTTCATCGGCCCCATCCAGTCGAACAAGACCAAATCCATCGCCGAGCACTTCGACTGGGTGCATTCGGTGGATCGCCTGAAGATCGCCCAGCGCCTGTCCGATCAACGTCCAGCCGAACTGTCGCCGCTGAATATATGCCTGCAGGTGAATGTCAGCGGCGAGGCGAGCAAATCCGGCTGCGCGCCAGAAGAACTGCTACAGCTGGCGCAGGCCGTCGCCGCGATGCCGCAGCTGCGCCTGCGTGGTCTGATGTGCATTCCCGCACCGAGCGAAGACCCCGCCGAACAGCGCGCCGCCTTCGCCCGCCTGCGCGCATTGCGCGATGAATTGCCACTGCCACTGGATACGCTGTCCATGGGCATGAGCCAGGACCTCGAAGCGGCCATTGCCGAAGGTGCGACCTGGGTCCGCATCGGCACCGCACTGTTCGGCGCCCGCGACTACGGGCGCCCTCAATAAAGGAATCGCTATGACCTCACCCCGCATCGCCTTCATCGGCGCCGGCAACATGGCTGCCAGTCTGATCGGCGGACTGCGCGCCCAGGGCGTCGCAGCGCACGCCATTCGCGCCAGCGATCCAGGCGCCGAACAGCGCGCGAAAATCAGCGCCGAGCATGGCATCCAGACGTTCGCGCAGAACGCCGATGCATTGGCCGGCACCGATGTGGTGGTGCTGTCGGTCAAGCCCCAGGTGATGCAGGCGGTCTGTCAGGATCTGACTCCTCATCTGGCCCATGGCCCCCTGATCGTCTCGATCGCCGCCGGCATCAGTTGCGACAGCCTGCAGCGCTGGCTGGGCCCACGCCCTCAGGCGATCGTGCGTTGCATGCCCAACACGCCGGCCTTGCTACGCCAAGGCGTCAGCGGCCTGTTCGCCAATGCCCAGGTCAGCGACATGCAGAAGCAGCAGGCCGAGCAACTGCTGTCGGCCGTCGGTATCGCGCTATGGCTCGAAGAAGAGCGTCTGATCGATGCGGTAACCGCCGTTTCCGGTAGCGGTCCTGCCTATTTCTTCCTGCTGATCGAAGCGATGACGGCTGCCGGACAGCAGCTCGGCCTGCCCCGCGAGACCGCCGCGCAACTGACCATGCAGACCGCGCTGGGCGCAGCTCGCATGGCTTGCGAAAGCGACGTCGATGCCGCCGAACTGCGGCGTCGCGTCACCTCGCCGAACGGAACCACCGAAGCGGCGATCAAAGCCTTCCAGGCGGGCGGCTTCGAGCAACTGGTGCAGCAGGCGTTGAACGCCGCCGCACAACGCTCGGCCGAACTGGCCGAACAACTGGGTCAATAGGTCTGTTGACGCTTCGTTCGCGACGAAACAACAGCCTCTAAGGAGCATTCATGTCCCAACTCTCGCAAGCCCTGATCCTCGTCATCCAGACGCTGGGCAGCCTCTATCTGCTGATCGTGTTGCTGCGCTTCATCCTGCAGCTGGTACGCGCCGACTTCTACAACCCGCTCAGCCAATTCATCGTCAAGGCAACCCATCCACTTTTGCGGCCGATGCGCCGCATCATTCCGAGCATGGGCACGCTGGATATTTCTTCGCTGATCCTCGCGCTGATCGTGCAGATGGTGCTGATGGCGCTGATCCTGCTGATCGCCTACGGCACCATCGGCAATCCCTTGCTGTTGCTGGTCTGGGCGCTGATCGGCATCACCGGGCTGTTCCTCAACATCTTTTTCTGGGCGCTGATCATCAGCGTGATCCTGTCCTGGGTCGCGCCGGGCAGCCACAACCCAGGCGCACAGCTGGTCAGCCAACTCTGCGAGCCGGTCCTGGCGCCGTTCCGCCGCCTGCTGCCGAACCTCGGCGGACTGGATATCTCGCCGATCTTCGCCTTCCTGGCGATCAAGCTGCTGGACATGCTGGTAGTCAACAACCTGGCCACCATGACCCACATGCCGAACATCCTGCGCATGCTCATCTGAGACGCCGTTCATGCTTTGCTGCCAAAGCGGCACCGAGGAGCCAAAAGCGCCTCGGAATGCCGCATGGCTGCACGTAGACTTCAACTTCTCGGCTTTTTCCATCCTGCCTCGTACTTTGCTGCGGGGTGTGAACGAGGACATCGACTCGAACCGAGCTGCCCATGACCGCCCATGCCGCCAGCAAGGCCGCTCGGCCACGTCAGGCTTCGATTGAATTGACCTTGTAACGGCGGGTCCGATAATTCGCCGAATCACACCTCCGGGAGCTGGATGAGCATGGAACGTCTCGATCGACAAGTGGACGCCTACGTCACCTGGAAGCGTGACCTCATTCGTGAGATCACCCGCTACCGCAGCTGGCTGGCGCATAACCGGCTTTCCAGCGAGGGCGTCGAGGCGCGCCTGGAACGAGCGCTGCGGGTGTTGCGCACCGATCACATCACCCTGGCTTTCGTCGGCGAGTATTCGCGCGGCAAAACCGAGCTGATCAATAGCCTGTTCTTCTCCAACTACGGTCAGCGCATCCTGCCTTCACGGGCTGGCCGCACCACCATGTGCCCCACCGAACTGCTGTTCGATCCGCGTTCGGAACGCTCCTACATCCGCCTGCTGCCCATTGAGTCGCGCCTGGAAGACACCAGCATCGCGCAGCTCAAGCGCACACCGCGACTCTGGCTCAATCTCCCGCTCGACCCGCATGACGCGGAAAGCATGGCCGAAGCCTTTGCCCAGGTCGCGTTGACCAAGGCCATGCCGGTGGAACAGGCGATTGAGCTGGGCTTTGACCCAGCCGGCCTGGAAAGCAGCAGCAGCGGCGATACCGTACTGGTCCCGGCCTGGCGCCACGCCGTGGTCAACTTCGACCACCCGCTGTTGCGTCAGGGCTTGCGCATTCTCGATACGCCCGGGCTGAACGCGCTGGGCAGCGAGCCGGAACTGACCCTGTCGATGCTGCCCAATGCCCAGGCAATCGTGTTCCTGCTCTCTGCCGACACCGGGGTCACCGCCAGTGACATGCAGATCTGGCAGCAGCACATCCGCCAGCTCGACGAAGATACGCAGAACAGCCTGTTCGCCGTACTGAACAAAATCGACGTGCTCTGGGACGATGTTGCCGGCGAGGCCTTCGTGCAGAAGGCCATCGAGGATATCCGTGACACCACCGCGCAACAGCTGGGCATTGATTGCGCCGACGTCCTGCCGCTGTCGGCCAAACAGGCGCTGATGGCAAAGATTCGCGGTGACCAGGCGCTGCTCGAACGCAGCCAGCTGGCACGGCTGGAAGAGTTGCTCAGCCAGCGCATCCTCACGCAGAAGGAACGCCTGCTCGAAGACCAGGTGGTGCAGCAGGTGATGGCACTGCTGCAGAACAGTCAGCATGCCCTCAAGCTGCGCCTGGAAAAGGTCATCGAGCAGCGCGATGTGCTGGCCAGTCATCAGGAAGGCAGCGGGCAGATGCTGCTCGAACTCACCGCGCGCACGCGGCACGATCACAACCGCCACCACAAGCGCCTGCTCGACCTGAAGACCAATCAGCGCCTGCTGCAACGCCAGGGTGAGCTGCTGCGCACGGCAATACGGGCCGAACGCCTCGAGGAGCACCTGACCCGGTTGCGACGCAGCCTGACCGGCAGCCTGACCACGCTGGGCATCAACCTGGCGATCCTGCACTTCTTCCGCTCGGTGGAACAGGACCTGGGCATCCTCGAGCAGGAGGCGGAAAGGGCCAACAAGATGGTTTCGGCGATCTACCGGCGGCACAGCGAAGAAAACCCCCTACAAGGTATCGACCCGCCGTTGTTTCAGTTGCTGCCTTATCAGCGCGAGCTGCGCAGCCTGCAAGGCAAGGCCGATCAGTTCCGCCTGCAGTTGAAGACCCTGCTCACCGAGCAGCGAACACTCACCAGACGCTTCTTCTCTACCCTGGTGCAGGAGGTCATCGGCATGCACCAGCGGCTGCGCCAGGAAGCCGAACAGTGGGCTGGAGATGCGCTGACGCCGCTGCTGCAGTTTTCTCTGGAACACAAGCAACAGCTGGAAACCCACATCCTGCAGTTGAAGAGCCTGGCCAGGGAGAGCCAGCAGAACAGCCAGCGCGGACAATTGCTGACGCGCTACAGCGGCGAACTGGAGCTGCAACTGGCACAGGCCGCAGAAATGCTCCGCGCGCTGCGCCGACCGGCGCCGTTGCGGCGGCAGGGCAAGGTGGTCAGCCTGACCAGCGCGCAGATCAGCTAAAGCTGTCGCCATTTCGTCGCAACCCGCGAGGAAATGGCGAGAGCCCCGCTCGCCGTTGCATTTCAGGATGAATTGCAACGCGCATACCTTTAGACTTTGCCGCCTTCTTCAAGCAAGAGCCAGGGTCGATGCCCACTGCAATTCCCGCCGATTCCGTTGGCCTGGTGAGTCCGCAGGTCGCGCATTTTGCCGAACCACTGACACTCGCCTGCGGCCGTACGCTGGCCGATTACCAGCTGATCTATGAAACCTATGGCGAGCTGAATGCCGCGCGCAGCAATGCCGTGCTCATCTGCCATGCACTCTCTGGCCACCATCATGCCGCCGGCTACCACAGCATGGACGACCGCAAACCCGGCTGGTGGGATTCCTGCATAGGCCCGGGCAAGGCCATCGATACCGATCATTTCTTCGTCGTCAGCCTTAACAACCTGGGCGGCTGCAACGGTTCGACCGGCCCGAGCAGCACCAATCCGGCCAGCGGCAAGCCCTACGGTGCAGACTTCCCAGTGGTGACAGTGGAAGACTGGGTGCACAGCCAGGCACTTCTGGCCGACCGCCTTGGCATCGCCCAATGGGCAGCGGTGATAGGCGGCAGCCTGGGCGGCATGCAGGCCTTGCAATGGACCATCAGCTACCCTGAGCGAGTCCGCCACTGCCTGGCCATCGCCTCGGCGCCCAGGCTGTCGGCACAGAACATCGCCTTCAACGAAGTCGCGCGCCAGGCCATCCTGTCCGACCCGGAATTCCACGGCGGCCATTTCCAGGAGATGGGCGTGATTCCCAAGCGCGGCCTGATGCTGGCGCGCATGGTCGGCCACATCACCTACCTGTCCGATGACGCCATGGGCACCAAGTTTGGCCGCGGACTGAAGAGCGAGAAGCTGAACTACGACTTCAACAGCGTGGAATTCCAGGTCGAAAGCTACCTGCGCTATCAGGGCGAGGAGTTTTCCGGGCGTTTCGACGCCAATACCTACCTGCTGATGACCAAGGCGCTGGACTACTTCGACCCGGCGGCAGCCCACAACGACGATCTGGCCAAGACCTTCGAGGGCGCCCAGGCGCGCTTCTGCGTGATGTCCTTCACCACCGACTGGCGCTTTTCGCCGGAGCGCTCGCGGGAAATCGTCGACGCCCTGCTCGCTGCGCGCAAGGATGTCTGCTACCTGGAGATCGATGCGCCGCAGGGCCACGACGCCTTCCTGATCCCCAATCCCCGCTACCTGCAAGCCTTCCGCGGTTACATGAACCGCATAGCCGTATAAGGAACGAAGATGCGCGCCGATCTGGACATCATCCAAGAGTGGATTCCGGCCGGCAGCCGAGTTCTCGACCTCGGCTGCGGCAATGGCGAGCTGCTGGCCTGGCTGCGCGATCACAAGCAGGTCAGCGGCTACGGCCTGGAAATCGACCCGGACAACATCGCCGCCTGCATCGACAAGGGCGTCAACGTCATCGAGCAGAACCTCGACCTGGGCCTGGGCAACTTCGCCAGCGACAGCTTCGACATGGTGGTGATGACCCAGGCGCTGCAGGCCGTGCATTACCCCGACCAGCTGATGAAGGAAATGCTGCGCGTCGGCCGCCAGTGCATCATCACCTTCCCCAACTTCGGCCATTGGCGCTGCCGTTGGTACCTTGCGAGCAAAGGCCGCATGCCGGTGTCGGAGTTCCTCCCCTACACTTGGTACAACACGCCGAACATTCACTTCTGCACGTTCGAGGATTTCGAGCGGCTGTGCCAGGAAAGCGGTGCCAGGGTGCTAGAACGCCTGGCAGTCGACCGCGATCATCGGCATGGCTGGGCCAGTCGCATATGGCCGAATCTGCTGGGTGAGATCGGCATCTACCGCGTCACCGGGCCATCCCGCTGAGCGGCTTCAACGCTGGAGGTAAGCACATGAAACGCATCCTGATCGGTCTGTTGGCCGCACTGCTCACATTGCCGGCGCTGGCCGAGCGCAAACACAGCGTCGGCGAATACGACATCCACTACAGCGCCTTCAATTCGGGCTTCCTGCAGCCGGACATTGCCGCCGCCGCCGGACTCACGCGCAGCAAGACCCAGGGCGTAGTCAACGTCTCTGTGATCAAGGACGGCAAACCGGTCGCGGCACAGGTCAGCGGCGTAGTGAAGAACCTGCTCGGGCAGGATCGCCCGCTGGGCTTCAAGCAGCTCAAGGAAGGTGACGAGGCGATCTATTACCTCGCGCAGTTCCCCTTCGACTCGCAGGAAACCCTGCGTTTCGCCCTCACCGTTCAGCCGACCGGCGCCGAGCCGTTCAGCTTCGAGTTCAACCAGGAATTCTTCCCCGACCGATGATGCCTTTTTCCGAACTGGTACTGGCCAGCCACAACGCCGGCAAACTCAAGGAGCTCCAGGCCATGCTCGGTGACGCGGTACGCGTGCGCTCGGTGGCCGAGTTCAGCACCGTCGAGCCGGAGGAAACCGGACTTTCCTTCGTCGAGAACGCCATTCTCAAGGCGCGCAACGCCGCGCGGATATCCGGTCTACCGGCGCTCGCCGACGACTCCGGCCTGGCCGTCGACGCCCTCGGCGGCGCACCGGGCATCTACTCGGCGCGCTACGCCGATGGCCAGGGCGATGCCGCCAACAACGCCAAGCTGCTGGACGTCCTGCGTGAGGTTCCGGATGCAGAACGCGGTGCGCAGTTCGTCTGCGCCCTGGCGCTGGTGCGCCACGCCGACGATCCACTGCCGATCATCTGCGAAGGCCTCTGGCACGGCCGCATCCTGCATGCAGCACGCGGCGAGCATGGCTTCGGCTACGACCCGCTGTTCTGGGTGCCGGAATGCCACTGCTCCAGCGCCGAGCTGCCTGCAGCGCAGAAGAACCAGCTCAGCCACCGTGCACGCGCCATGGCCCTGCTCAAGCAGCGGCTGGGGATATGAGAGCGGCAGACTCAGCCCCGCTAAGCGCCAGCGAAGGCAACCACGGCGCGCCGACAACGGCAGGCTTCGAATTGCCCCCGCTGGCGGCGTACGTACATATTCCCTGGTGCGTGCGAAAATGCCCGTACTGCGACTTCAATTCCCACGCGGCCGGCCCCGAACTGCCCGAAGACGCCTATGTCGCCGCGCTGCTGGCCGATCTTCGCGCGGATCTTGAGCACGTCGGGGACCGCCGGCTGAGTTCGATCTTCTTCGGCGGCGGTACGCCAAGCCTGTTTTCTGCCAAGGCACTGGCGGCGATCGTCGACGGGCTGGAACGGCTGGTCGGCTTTTCCGAGGACATCGAGATCACCCTGGAAGCCAATCCGGGGACGTTCGAACAGGCCAAGTTCCGCGACTACCGCCAGCTCGGCATCAACCGGCTTTCCATTGGCGTGCAGAGCTTCCAGGCCGACAAGCTCAAGGCGCTCGGGCGCATTCACGACGGCGACGAAGCTATTCGCGCCGCCGACATGGCTCGCGCCGCCGGCTTCGACAATTTCAACCTTGACCTCATGCACGGCCTGCCGGACCAGAGCCTGGAGGATGCGTTGAGCGACCTGCGCATCGCCATCGCGCAGCAACCGACGCACCTGTCCTGGTACCAGCTGACTTTGGAGCCGAACACGGTGTTCTGGAGCCAGCCGCCGCAGCTGCCCGAAGACGATATCCTCTGGGACATTCAGGAAACCGGCCAGACGCTGCTCGCCGAGCACGGCTATCGCCAGTACGAGACCTCCGCCTACGCCCAGCCCGGGCGGCAGGCGCGGCACAACCTGAACTACTGGACCTTCGGCGATTTCCTCGGCATCGGTGCCGGCGCCCATGCCAAGCTCAGCCACGCCGACGGACGCACCCTGCGCAGCTGGAAGACCCGCCTACCGAAGGACTACCTCGATCCGGCCAAGGCATTCCGCGCAGGCGAAAAGCTGCTGGCAGCGGATGAATTGCCCTTCGAATTCCTGATGAATGTGCTGCGCCTCACCGACGGCGTACCGGCCATGCTGTTCACTCAGCGCACCGGACTGCCGCTGAATGTGCTCGCCAAGCCACGGCGCGACGCCGAAGCGCGCGGCTTGCTCTCGGCTGACCCAGCGCGCCTGGTGGCGACGCCGAAGGGCCAGCTGTTTCTCAACGACCTGCTACAGAGCTTCCTGCCTTAAGGACACCGCATGGATTTGCTACTCGACCTGATCGTCACGCTGTCGCGCTGGAGCCGCAGCCACCTGTCGGATATCTCCCTGGCGCTGATGGCCACGCTCTTCGTACTGTTCGGCCCGGCAATCAATACTTGGGTAAAGGACGCCGTCAGCAGCCTTAACTTCTTTTTCCGCACGCTGATTTTCGTACTGGTCTGCGCGGTGGGCTATGGCCTGGCGATCGTCTTCCTCACCCCGTGGATGACCCAGGGGCTGGCCCACCTGAACAACTACAGCCTGGCGCCGGTGCTGCTGCTGATCTTCTTCCTCATCGGCGTGATCGCCGACCGTAACTAGTGGCCTGGTTGGCAAGGTCAGTTGGTCGACTTCGGCGCCCATGGCCCCGATACTGTGTTGCTGCGCCTTGTCTCGGAGCCATGTCGATCCGGACTTGCCTTGACCAACTGACCGCACAAGCCACTTACGCCGCTCAGCCTTCGCGAAGAAATCGATCGAGATCGACGGCCTCGCCCGGCCGATAGCACAGCTGCCGGCGCAGATCCTCGAACAGCGGGTCGTAGATGCCGTGCAGACCGAAGAGGATATCGGCGTCCACCGGCACACCGTGGCGACGCAGGCACTGACGGGCGCGCTGCAGGAAGTTGCAGGCAACATCGCGGTGCATTCGAAACTGCTCGTCCACCAGAGTTGCTCCGGCCTCGAAGCGCAGGTGAAAACACGCCCACTGCGGCGCCTCCGGCGTGCCCTCGACACGGTAGTCGAGCTGCAGGTGATAACCCGGTTTCCCGGAAGCGGAAAGGCTGTGGTACTCCAGTTGTCCCGGTCTGAACACGCGGCTCCCTCCTTTGCGAACGGCGCAGCTGCTTGCCCGGCTGTCGGGCCGCCTTTGCAGCGCTACGCAGGCGATCATCCCACTGCCGTGCCAGCCCACTCTTGAGCGAAGTCACTACCCGTGCTCGGCCCCACCGAACAGGAACAACCTTGTAGCCTCACACCGCCGCAGCGGCGCGCGACGGCAGTTCTGGTGGTACGAAAAAGGGCGCCAGCGGCGCCCTTTCGTGCATCTTCTGTTTCTGTCCTTCGTCAGTTGCCGCGACGCAGCGCCTGCGGCGAGAAATCACGCGGGCCGAGCTTGACGTTGAAGTCGTACATCGGCTCGTTGTTGTCCAGCCCATCGACGAAGTAGTTGCCGTCCTTGAGGTGGTAGAGCGTTTCCAGCGTGCTGTTGAACATCGGCACGTCGTAATAGCTGATCGGATGGCTTTCCTGCAGGCCGATCAGCTCGCCCTTCTCGTCGTACAGGTCGACGGCAAGGATCGCCCAGCTGTCCTCGTCGATATAGAACCGACGCTTGTCGTAGAGGTGGCTGAAGCCCTTGCGCAAGGTCGCCTCGACCACCCACACGCGATGCAGCTCATAGCGCAGCAGTTCCGGGTTCAGGGTGCGTGCCTGGACGATGCTGTCGTAGGGGAGGCCCTTCTGATGCACGGCATAGCTGTTGTAGGGCATCAGCATTTCACGCTTGCCGAGCAGCTCCCACTCGTAGCGATCCGGCGCGCCGTTGAACGAGTCGACCACATCGGCCGTGGCCAAGCCGCTGGTGTCGGGCTGCAAGGAGTCATAGGCCAGCGACGGCAGACGGCGCACGCGGCGATCGTCCGGACTGTAGCGCCACGCCTTGCGAGTGGTCAGCACCTGGTCGAGCGGGTCCTGCACCACCAGTGCCGTACCGGACAGCTTGGCCGGCGCGGTGACACGGTACTTGTAGTACAGCACTGTGTTGTCCAGGTCCGCGTGAGTCATGCCTTCGCGGTTGTAAACGTAATAGATGTGCCGATCGCGCTTGATGTAGTTGGCCCGGCCACCGATCACCACTGCCTGGTTATTGATCATGTGGCTCTGGTCACCCCTGTAATGCAGGATGTGATTCCAGATCACTTCGATGCCGCTCTGCGGGATCGGGAAGGGAATGCCGGCTGCCGCGCCCTGGATACCGTTGCCGTTGGCGATGAGCTCGGCGCTGACGGCGTTGTAGCGAGTGGCATCATAGATCCGCTGCGGCACCGAGGCGCTGCGGCGGGTCGGAAATACGCGCAGGTGGTAGTCGGGATAACGCTCCAGCAGCGCCTTCATACCGCCGGAAAGCTGGCCGCTGTACTCGTTGATATTGGTGTGATCGACGCGATAGAGCACTGTATCGGCCGCATACGGGTCGGGATGGTGCATCCCGGGCTGGTAGCCGGCGGGTGCTGCAACGCCCCCGGCCCAGGGCGGGATCGTCCCCGCGGGATTGCCGCCGCGCTCCGCTCCCAGCGGAGTCAGGTCCTGCCCCAGTCGCGCGGCCTGCGTGCTGTCTACCTTCGCCTGTGCCGGTAACGCGGTACAGGCTGCCAACAGCAGAATTCCGATCTTTCCGTACATCGTCTACTCCCCCAATTGCGCACGATGCTGGGCACCGCGTGGCGAGCCCGGCTATCGGCGTTGCATTGTTATATGGTGTGGGCAGGCATGCCGTCCTGGCAGCACTCTTCCCTGGCCGCTGCTGCGGCTCTCGATCTGGGTGTGGCAAGCGACCTGGCTGCCTGGCGCCGCTGATAGGGCAGCCGGGACTAGGTCGCGGGCGTTTCGCTTTTACTGACCGCGCTCAGTCGATGCGCTGGAATTTCAGGTCCCAGACGCCATGACCGAGCCGCTCACCACGGCGCTCGAACTTGGTGATCGGTCGCTCCGCAGGCCGTGGCACGCAACGTCCATCCTCGGCCAGATTGCGGAAGCCCGGGGCGACGTTCATCACCTCGAGCATGTATTCGGCATAGGGCTCCCAGTCGGTAGCCATATGCAGTACGCCGCCGATCTTCAGCTTGCTGCGCACCAGCTCGGCGAAAGCCGGCTGCACGATACGTCGCTTGTGATGACGGCTCTTGTGCCAGGGGTCCGGAAAGAACAGCAATACGAGGTCCAGGCTGGCATCGGCCACGCAATCGCGCAGTACCTCCAAGGCGTCGCAACTGTAGACCCTGACGTTGTTCAATTTCTGTGACACAAGTCCGCTCAGCAACGCGCCGACGCCAGGTTTATGCACTTCCACGCCAATGAAGTCCTGATCCGGCGCCGCGGCGGCCATTTCCAGGGTGGAATGACCCATGCCGAAGCCGATCTCGAAGGTGCGCGGCGCGCTACGGCCGAACACCTCGTCGAAATCGCGCAGCCCGTTCTCGATCTCCAGGCCGAACTTCGGCCAGCCCTGCTCCAGGCCACGCTGCTGGCCTTCGGTCATGCGCCCGGCACGCATCACGAAACTCTTGATGGTACGGCGGTGCTCGGTTTGCTGCGCTTCGGCCGCGGGGTTCTGCTCTGTCATGGTCTACCTGCGAGAAATAAAAAAGCCGGCCCCTGACACAAGGTCGGGGCCGGCCACGAATCGGTTCAGCGAATCAGCCCGTCCAGCGGCGACGAGGCGCTGGCGTAGAGCTTCTTCGGCATGCGGCCGGCGAGATAGGCCAGGCGGCCGGCCTCGATGGCGTACTTCATGGCCTCGGCCATCAGCACGGGATTCTGCGCATGGGCGATGGCGCTGTTCATCAGCACCGCTTCGCAGCCCAGCTCCATGGCGATAGTGGCGTCCGAAGCGGTTCCGACACCGGCATCCACCAGCACGGGCACGGTGGCTTCCTCGAGGATGATGCGCAGGTTGTAGGGATTGCAGATGCCCAGACCAGTGCCGATCAGGCCGGCCAGCGGCATCACCGCGATGCAGCCCATCTCGGCCAGCTGGCGAGCGATGATCGGGTCGTCGCTGGTATAGACCATGACGTCGAAGCCGTCCCGGATCAGTACTTCGGCGGCCTTGAGGGTCTCGATCACATTGGGAAATAGCGTCTTCTGATCGGCCAGCACTTCCAGCTTGACCAGCTTGTGGCCGTCGAGGAGTTCACGGGCCAGGCGGCAGGTACGCACCGCGTCCTCGGCGGTGAAACAGCCGGCGGTGTTCGGCAGGATGGTGTAGCGCTCGGGGCTGATCACGTCGAGCAGATTCGGCTCGCCCGGATTCTGGCCAATATTGGTGCGGCGCACCGCGACGGTGACGATCTCGGCACCCGAGGCCTCAATGGCAGCACGCGTTTCCTCAAGGTCCTTGTACTTGCCGGTGCCGACCAGCAGGCGCGATTGATAGGTGCGACCGGCCAGAGTGAAGGGCTTGTCGTGCGGAACTGGGCGCATGGGAATTCCTCGTTCGGACGTGTTGCAGCGGACTGGGCGCCGCAGGGCGGCGCAATTCGGATGAGCGCGACCGGCTAGCCGCCACCGATGGCGTGCACCACCTCGACGTGATCGCCTTCGCTGAGTTCGGTGGTCGCGTGCGCGCTGCGCGGCACGATGTCCCGGTTGAGCTCGACGGCCAGACGGCGCCCGGTCAGGTCCAGACGCACCAGCAGGTCGGCCACCGACTCGCCGGCTGGCAGCTCATAGGGTTCGCCATTCAACTGGATCTGCATGCTGTTCGCCGCCATTGCGAAAAGGGGACGGCATTCTAGCCCGAATCACCCACGCCACCAACGCGAAGCCCGCGGCCGTTCGTCCCGCTCAGCTGCGTATGCGCCAGCCGGCCAGCGCCAGGCAGAGCCAACCCACGAGAAAGGACGTCCCCCCGAGCGGCGTGATCATGCCCAGTTTGCCGATTCCACTGAGGGTGAGCAGATAGAGACTGCCGGAGAACAACAGGATACCGACGACGAACAGGCCGCCTGCTAAAGCTAGCAGGCGGCTGGGCCGATGCAGCGAAAGAAGCGCGACGCCGAGCAGCGCCAGCGCATGAAGCATCTGGTACTGCACGCCTGTCTGAAACACCGCGAGATAGGCAGCGCTCAACTGGCTCTTGAGGGCATGGGAAGCGAAGGCGCCGAGCGCAACACCGGTCAATCCGAACAGCGCGGCAAGGACGATATAAGCACGAATCATTGCCATTTCCGGTCGATGGCCTTAGCGGCCGCTATAATGCCCGCTCTTTTCGCCCACGACCAAGTGCCATGTTGCGAAACCTGCTGCTGCGCCTCTCCAAACTGCTGCTCTGGCTGATCGGCCTCTCGGCGCTGCTGGTACTGCTGTTTCGCTGGGTGCCACCTCCGTTCACCGCTTTGATGATCGAGCGCAAGATCGAGTCATGGCGCACAGGCGAAACTATCGACCTGACCCGCGACTGGCGGCCTTGGAAAGTGCTGCCGGACGATCTGAAGATGGCGGTGATCGCCGCCGAGGATCAGAAGTTCGCCGACCACTGGGGCTTCGATGTCGCAGCAATCCGTGCGGCGCTCAGCCACAATGAGCGCGGTGGCTCACTGCGCGGTGCCAGCACGCTGAGTCAGCAGGTGGCGAAGAATCTGTTTCTCTGGTCCGGCCGCAGCTGGCCGCGCAAAGGACTGGAGGCCTGGTTCACTGCGCTGATCGAGCTTTTATGGCCCAAGCAGCGCATCCTTGAGGTTTATCTCAATAGCGTCGAGTGGGGCGATGGCGTCTTCGGTGCGCAGGCGGCGGCCCAGCATCACTTCGGCACCGGTGCACCGTACCTGTCGACTCGCCAGGCCAGCCTCCTCGCCGCAGTGCTGCCCAACCCGCGACAGTGGAGCGCTGGCAAACCGAACGGCCATGTGAACAATCGCGCCGCCTGGATTCGGCAACAGATGCGCCAGCTGGGTGGCAGGCACTACCTGCAGCGGATCAAACCGGACCACCCGGACTGGTGGCCGGGCTGGCTCTGAACCAGCATGCAGAACAACCGGCGCAGCAGGATGCAGCACCTCCGGTGCGAGATGACGTGCCTCCCGCTCAGCCAGTGCGATGGGGTTTGACTATGCAGTATCTGGATCGGACCCGAGAGCAACCATGAACACCTACCTCGCCCGGCTAAGTCTGGGCTATTTCTGCCTGGCCATGCTGTGGATTCTCCTCGGCGACATGCTGGTCGGCTACCTCGCTGCAGGCGATAGCCAAACCTGGCAAACGGGCAAGGGAGCGCTGTTCGTGGGGCTTACCACCGTGCTGATATTCCTGCTCGGCCGCCAGCACTTTCGCCGCTTCGACGAACAGCAGCGCGCACAGCACGTCCAGGAAACCAGCCTGAAGCAGGCCGCCGCAGTCTTCGACAGCACTCAGGAAGGCGTGCTGGTCACTGATCCAAGCCAACACATCGTGCACGTCAATCCGGCGTTCAGCCGCATCACCGGATACAGCACCGAGGAAGTCGTTGGACAGACCCCTAGACTCTTCGCGTCTGGCAAGCACGACGCAGCCTTCTACAACCAGATGTGGCTGGCGCTGAAAGAGCATGGCGAGTGGAGCGGCGAGATCTGGAACCGACGCAAGAATGGCGAGGTGTATCCGCAATGGCAGAACCTGCGCTGCATCCATGACAACCAGGGCCAGCTCAGCCATTACGTGGCGGTGTTCTCCGATCTCTCGGCGCTCAAGCGCTCGCGCGAAGAGCTCGACCAGCTCGCTCATTACGATCCATTGCTCAAGCTGCCGAATCGGCTGCTGTTCACCGAACGCGCCAAGCAGGATCTCGAGCGCGCCAGGGCCAACAAACGCAGCGGTGCATTACTTCTGATCGACCTCGATCACTTCAAGGACATCAATGAAAGCCTTGGCCACAGCCTGGGCGACGCGCTGTTGCAGGCTGTCAGCACGCGACTGGGCGAGTACCTGGAAGAAGGCATGACGCTTGGCCGACTCGGCGGTGACGAGTTCGCCCTGCTCTGTGAAGGCTACGGCGCGGAGAAGGCCACCTCGCTGGCGTTGCGCATTCTCGACCGACTGAACGAACCCTTCCATATCGCCGACCAGGAGCTGTTCAGCAGCGCCAGCATCGGCATCGTGCTGTACCCCTATCCGACCGACGTGCAGAACGTCGAACAGCTGATGCGCAACGCCGACTCGGCGCTGTTCAAGGCCAAGAACAGCGGCCGCTCAACCTATGCGTTCTATTCCGAGGAACTGACCAGCCAGGCCCGCCAGCGCGTCGAACTGGTCACCGCATTGCGCCAGGCCCTCGAGCAAGGACAGCTGCGCCTGCACTTTCAGCCGATCTACGACCTGCGCGAGGGCACGATCACCGGTTTCGAGGCACTGGTACGCTGGCTACACCCGGAGAAAGGCCTGATCGCACCGGGCATCTTCATTCCCGTCGCCGAGGAAACCGGGCTGATCAGCGCGATCGATCACTGGGTGCTGGAGCAGGCCTGCAATCAGGCTCGAGAGTGGCTTGGCCAGGGTCGCCCGCTTGGCTTCATCGCGGTGAACATCTCCAGCCGCCTGTTCGGCAACGGCGAGCTCGACCTGCAGGTCGCCACCATTCTGGCCCGCTGCGGGCTAGAGGCGCACCATCTGGAACTGGAGATCACCGAAAGCGCGGTGATGCAGGACCCGGACGCCGCCCAGGAGCTACTGCAGCGCCTGCGCGCACTCGGCGTTCAGCTGGCGATCGACGATTTCGGCACCGGCTACTCGTCACTGCAGCGACTCAAGCGCATGAACGTGCACAAACTGAAGATCGACCAGGGCTTCGTCCGCGGCCTGCCCGACGACCGCGAGGACGCCGCTATCACCCGCTCGGTCATCGGTCTGGCACACAATCTGGGCCTCAAAGTCGTGGCGGAAGGCATCAAGACTGCAGACCAGGCGGCGTTTCTGCTGGCGCAGAATTGCGACTATGGCCAAGGCTACGGCTTTGCACGACCGCAGCCTGCCAGCGACATCGATTGGCGCGCGGCCGAACTCCGCTACGGGCAGAGTTGCCGCTCGTCCGGAGCCTGATCAGGCGCATATATCAATAGGCCATTACGGCAGGTAAGCTGACAGAACGGTCAACCTCGCCATCATGGAAGGCCGGGCAACCAGCTTTGCGGCATACTGGCTCGACTGCCGCAGACTGGCACCGATTCCAGGCCTCCGGCGTCCAATCGGTCAACCACCGCGTACCGCAGCGAAGACGATGAGTGATCCAGCGATAAACCACAATCAGCCTCACGGCCTGCGACAGCTGTTCAGCTGGCGAAACGGCGTTGCCTGGGGAATGCTGGCGTTCACCCTGCTGGTCCAACTGGTGGTCTGGCAGAGTCTGCGCACCAACGAGGATCGCGCTGCTCGGCAGCAGTTCCAGATGCTCGGCGAGAAGGTCACTGAAGCGATCCGCAAGCGGCTGCGGGACCATGAACAGATCCTGCTCGGCGGCGCCGGTCTGTTCGATGCCGTGGAGAACGTCAGCCGCGAGCAGTGGCGCACGTACGTCGAGCGCTTGCTGCTACCAGACCGTTATCCTGGCATCCAGGGCGTCGGTTTCAGCCAGGCAATTCCGCAGGCCGAACGCGATGCGCATGTCGCACGCATGCGTGCGCAGGGTTACCCGGATTACGACATTCATCCGCCAGGCCAGCGGGAGCTCTACACCTCGATCGTTTTTCTCGAGCCGTTCCTCAGGCGCAACCTGGCCGCTTTCGGCTACGACATGTATTCCGAGCCGACTCGCCGGCGCGCCATGCAACGCGCGGCCCGGTTGGGCGAAACGAGCATTACCGGCAAGGTAACGCTTCTGCAGGAAACCCACGGCAAGGTGCAGGCCGGAGTGCTGCTCTATGTCCCGGTGTATCGACCGAACGCGCCACTGACGACACCGGAGCAACGCATGCAGGCGCTGATCGGCTTCGTCTACAGCCCTTATCGCGTCGAAGATCTGATGCGCGGCATCCTGCGCGCGGCCGATCTGCCGCTGGCGCTGCATATCTACGCCAGTCCCGGTGAAGAGCCGGAACACCTGCTGTACGCATCGAGCGAAGCCCTCGAGCCCGGCAGTGCCCGCTTCAGCCAGTTGCAGCAGCTGGAGCTGTACGGCCAGACCTGGACGCTGCGCATGGATAGCCGGCCCGAGTTCGACGAGCGTTTTCATTCCAACGAGGCACTGGTGTTCGGCCTGGGGCTCGTTCTGAGCCTGCTGGTTTTTTTCCTGACCTCGTCATTGGCGCTGCGCCATAGCCGTGCCCAGGCGCTGGCGAACGAGATGACCCGGCACATACGTCAGAGCAAACACGATCTGCGCTTGAGCGAGGAGCGTCTGTCGCTTGCCCTGAAAGGCAGCAACGATGGGCTGTGGGATCTCGATCTGGAAGCCGGCAGCATGTTCGCCTCGCCCCGCGCCTGGGAAATGCTCGGTTATCGTCCCAACGAGCTGACCTGCGACCTCAAACTGTGGGAGCGGCTGACGGTTGCCGAAGACCTAGCGCAGCAGAAGGCGCGCCTGGCCCAAACCATGCTGTCCAATGTCGACCACTTCACCACCGAATTACGGTTGCAACACAAGCATGGTCATGTCGTCCCGGTACTGCTGCGCGGCCATATCCAGCGTGACCCGCAAGGCATGGCCCAGCGCATCAGCGGCACGCTGATGGACCTCACCGAACGCAAGCGCGTCGAGCAGATGAAGAACGACTTCGTTTCCACCGTCAGCCACGAGCTGCGCACGCCACTGACTTCCATCAGCGGTGCGCTCGGACTGATCGTCGGCGGCGCGCTCGGCTCTGCGCCGCCGACCATGCAGCAGATGCTCGAGATCGCCTACCGCAACAGCCTGCGCCTGGGTCATCTGATCAACGACCTGCTGGACATGGAAAAGATTGCCGCCGGCAAGATGTCGTTCGAACTGCGCGAACATTCGCTTGGCGACCTGCTCGAGGAATCGCGGGCGAGCAACCAGGCCCTCTGCGAGCAGCATGGCGTGCGCTGTACACTCGAGCATCCGACCGATGTGCTGGTCTGGGTGGACGGCCTGCGCCTGCAGCAGGTGCTTGGCAACTTCCTCTCAAACGCCGTCAAGTTCACCCCCGAGGGCGGAGAGATTCGCCTGCACAGCTCCCTGCGTGGGACCAAGGTTCGTATCAGCGTCACCGACCAGGGCCCCGGCATTCCCGAGGCGTTCCGCTCCCGCGTGTTCGAGAAGTTCGCCCAGGCCGATGCCTCCGACAGCCGGCAGAAGTCCGGTACCGGACTCGGACTTGCGATCACCAAGGAGCTGATCGAACGCATGGGCGGTACGGTCGGCTTCGACTGCGTACCCGGCCAGGGCACCACCTTCTGGTGCGAGCTGCCGATCCAGATACCGCCAGCCGAATCGGACTGCCGCGACGGCCAGCCGCGAATCCTGGTCGTCGAAGACGAGCCTGACACCGGCCGTCTGCTGCATATGATGCTGCGCGAGGGCGGCTACGGCGTGGAGCGCGTGCAAAGCCTGCATCAGGCCCGTGAAAAGCTCGCTGCCAGCCATTACGAGGCCATGACACTGGACCTGCACCTGCCCGACGGCAGCGGCATGCAGCTGATCGACGAATTGCGCGATCAACCGGCGATGCAGGATCTGCCCATCGTCGTTATCTCCGCCGCGCACCAGTTCGAGCAGGCACAGTTCCCCACAGGGATCGTCTGGCTGCACAAGCCGATCACCAACGCCCAGCTGCTGGTCGCGGTTGAACAGGCGCGAGACAACATCCGCCAGGCCAGAAGCAAGCCTCGATAGCCGGGCGGCACCCCGAGCGAACGGCAGGCAAAAAAAATCGCGGGAGCCAATGGCATCCCGCGATTCGTTTTCAGCTGACGAGCATCAGGCCTGAATCGAGCCCTTCAACTTGTTCATCGCATTCTTCTCCAGCTGACGAATGCGCTCGGCCGATACGTTGTACTTGGCAGCCAGGTCGTGCAGGGTCGCCTTGTCTTCGTTCAGCCAGCGTTGCTGGAGAATGTCCCGGCTGCGCTCGTCGAGCCCCTCGAGCGCCGTATGCAGGCTGGAAGTGGAACTGTCGCTCCAGTCGGCATCTTCCAGCTGGCGGGCCGGATCGTAGCGATGATCTTCCAGATAGTGCGCAGGCGACTGGTAGGCGCTGTCGTCGTCGGCATCGGCGGCCGGGTCGAAGGCCATGTCATGGCCGGTCAGGCGGCTTTCCATTTCGCGCACTTCGTGCGGCTCGACGCCCAGGCTATTGGCCACGGCGGTGACTTCATCGTTGTTCAGCCAGGCCAGACGCTTCTTCTGGCTGCGCAGATTGAAGAACAGTTTGCGCTGCGCCTTAGTCGTCGCGACCTTGACGATGCGCCAGTTACGCAGGATGAATTCATGAATTTCGGCGCGAATCCAATGCACGGCGAAGGACACCAGTCGCACACCCATTTCCGGATTGAAACGCTTGACCGCCTTCATCAGACCGACGTTGCCTTCCTGGATCAGGTCGGCCTGGGCCAGACCGTAGCCGGAATAGCTGCGGGCGATGTGAACGACGAAACGCAGGTGCGCCAGCACCATCTGCCGAGCCGCTTCGAGATCCTGATGATAGAAGAGGCGCCCGGCCAGCTCGCGCTCCTGCTCGACAGTGAGCAGCGGGAGGCTGTTCACGGTCTGCACGTAGGCCTCGAGATTCGCTCCCGGGACTAGCGCTTGAACAGGTTGCAGAGTAGTTGTCATGCAGTACCTCCAATGACGAAGCTGCAGCAGTTTAGCATTGCCGCATGAGACTGCAAGCCTGTGGAAAAGTTCCCTGACACAACTGTCAAGTGATTGTTTTCAAATGAAATTTTATCGAGGAGCCAGCTCGCTCAGATGCCTTGCGACAGCCAGCCAGGCACCGATGTAGCCGAGCAGCACCGCACCGATCACCAGCGATAACGCA
Organism: Stutzerimonas xanthomarina; assembly: GCF_003935375.1. Lineage (GTDB taxonomy): Bacteria > Pseudomonadota > Gammaproteobacteria > Pseudomonadales > Pseudomonadaceae > Stutzerimonas > Stutzerimonas xanthomarina_A. The sequence continues at coordinate 2,602 of NZ_RHQM01000026.1, read as the reverse complement.
TCACCGGCCGGAACGCCTCCCAGGCCGAAATCGCTGCCGTAGAGGCCCGCCAGATTCACCACGGCCTCGTTCAGCCAGCCCAGTCCATAGACCAGCAGCAGCCAGGCGATCAGGCCGGCGCCCAGACCGTAGATGGCACCCATGTAGAGGAACGGACGGCGGACGTAACCATCGGTGCCGCCCACCAGCTTGACCACCTCGATCTCGGTGCGGCGGTTCTCGATGTGCAGGCGGATGGTGTTGCCAATCACCAGCAGCAACGTCGCCACCAGCAACAATGTCAGGCCGAAGACGAAGCGGTCGCCAAGCTTGAGAATGGCGGTCAGCCGCTCGACCCAGAGCAGATCCAGCTGAGCCAACTGCACGCCGGGCAGTTCGGCCAGCTGCTGACGCAGCGCCTCGAGCTTGTCCTTGTCCACCTCTTCGGGCGTCACGATGACCACGCCGGGCAGCGGATTGTCCGGCAACTCCTTGAGCGCTTCGCCAAGCCCGGACAGCTGCTGGAACTCGTCCAGCGCCTGCTCGCGGCTGACCCAGTCCGCCGCTGCCACGTCGGGCATGGCGGCAACCTCGTCACGCAGGCGCTCGCCAGCGTCGCCATCCACCTCAAGCTGCATGAACAGCGAGATCTGCGCGGCACGCTGCCACGAGCCACCGAGCCGTTCGACGTTGTCCAGCAGCAGCGCCAGGCCCATGGGCAGGCTCAACGCCACGGCCATCACCAGGCAGGTGAAGAAGCTGCCGATCGGCTGCTTGATCAGACGCCCGACGCTGTCGACCAAACTGGCGCGATGACTTTCCAGCCAGGCGTGGAACAGCGTCTTGAAGTCCGGCTCGTCGCCGCGCGGCTGCTCCGGCTTCTTCACCGAACCGCCGACGCGCTCGGCCGTGCTCGGGTTGGTCTTGGGATCGCGTTCGCTGCTCATCGGCTGGCCTCCCCGTCGCCGATCAGGCGACCACGTTGCAGGGTCAGCATGCGATGACGCATCCGCGCGATCAGCGCCAGATCGTGGCTGGCGATCAGCACGGTGGTACCCAGGCGATTGATGTCTTCGAACACGCCCATGATCTCCGCAGCGAGTCGCGGGTCGAGGTTGCCGGTCGGTTCATCGGCGAGCAGCAGGGCCGGCCGGTGCACCACGGCGCGAGCGATGCCGACACGCTGCTGCTGACCGGTGGACAGGTCCGCCGGATACTGCAGCGCCTTGTCCTTGAGGCTGACGCGCTCCAGCGCGGTCATCACCCGCTGGCCAATCTCGCGCTTGTTGAGCCCGAGAATCTGCAACGGCAGGGCGACGTTGTCGAACACCGTGCGATCGAACAGCAACTGGTGATTCTGGAACACCACGCCGATCTGCCGGCGCAGGAAAGGAATCTGCGCATTGGTGATGCGCGACAGGTCCTGCCCGGCCAGCAGCAGCTTGCCGCTGGTGGGACGCTCCATTGCCAGCAACAGGCGCAGCAGCGTGCTCTTGCCGGCGCCGGAATGGCCAGTGACGAAGAGGAATTCGCCACGCCGCACCTGAAAGGAAAGCTCGTGCAACCCGATGTGGCCGTTGGGGTAGCGTTTGCCGACCTGTTCGAAACGAATCATGCGCCGTCCCGCTGGGCGAAAAGCGCCTTGACGAACGCATCGGCCTCGAACGTGCGCAGGTCGTCGATCCCTTCGCCGACGCCGATGTAGCGGATCGGCGTGCCGAACTGCTTGGCCAGGGCGAAGATCACACCGCCCTTGGCGGTGCCGTCGAGTTTGGTCAGCACCAGACCGGTCAGCTCGACCGCCTGATTGAACTGTTTGGTCTGGTTGATGGCGTTCTGGCCGGTGCCGGCGTCGAGCACGAGCAGGACCTCGTGGGGAGCCGACTCGTCGAGCTTGCCCATCACCCGGCGGACCTTCTTCAGCTCCTCCATCAGGTTGTCCTTGGTGTGCAGCCGGCCAGCGGTGTCGGCGATCAGCACATCGATGCCCCGCGCCTTGGCCGCCTGCACCGCATCGAAGATCACCGAGGCGGAGTCGGCACCGGTGTGCTGTGCAATCACCGGAATGCTGTTGCGCTCGCCCCACACCTGCAATTGCTCCACCGCCGCGGCGCGGAAGGTGTCGCCAGCGGCGAGCATGACCTTCTTGCCTTCGAGCTGCAGCTTCTTGGCCAGCTTGCCGATGGTGGTGGTCTTGCCGACACCATTCACGCCGACCACGAGGATCACATACGGGCGCTTGCCACTGTCGACCACGAGCGGCTGCTCGACCGGCTTGAGCAGCCCAGAGAGTTCTTCCTGCAGCGCGGTATAGAGCGCGCCACTGTCGGCCAGCTCCTTGCGCGACACGCGGCGTGTGAGGTTCTGCATGATCGCCGTCGTCGCCTCGACACCGACGTCGGCGGTGAGCAGACGGGTTTCCAGTTCGTCGAGCAGGTCATCGTCGATGGCCTTCTTGCCGAGGAACAGGCTGGCCATGCCTTCACCGATGCTCGAGCTGGTTTTGGACAGCCCTTGCTTGAGGCGGGCGAAGAAGCCGAGCTTCGCCGGTGCTTCGGCGGGCGCTGCCGCGGCGACCGGCACCGGCGCTATCTCCGGCTCTGGCTCTGGCTCTGGCTCTGGC
>NZ_RHQM01000025.1 GCF_003935375.1 Stutzerimonas xanthomarina | reverse complement strand
CTGAAAAAAGCCAAGATCGAAGCTGCCATGCTCAAGGCGCAGATCCGCAAGCTGGAGAAGGTCGAAACGCCGGACGACGACCAGCAAGCCGAACTCGCGCGCCTGCGCCAGCAGCTGCATGAAGCAGAGCAGGGCCTCAGTGCCGCGCAGAATTCGGCGCCAACACCGGATGCGAAGCCAGCCGCTGACGATGCACTGAAGAAAGCCAAGATCGAACTGGCGATGAAGCGCGCCGAACTCAAGAAAGCCGAGAAAGCCGGCGCCGAAGAACCGGAGCTCAGCCGTCTGCGTGATGCGCTGAGCGCAGCGGAGCAAGCGCTGCACGCTGCCGAGGATGCTTCGCAAAAACCCGCGCCCGAGCTGGTGCGGACCAGCAAGCCGGGAGTCGATGATCGCCAGCGAGCGCTCAAGACCGAGCTCGCCTTTGCCCGAGCCGATTTGCGCAAGCTTGAGCGCGACGAGAACGCAGAGTCCGCTGCAATAGACGCTGCCCGCGCACGGTTGAGCGAGGCGGAACGCCAGATGGCGGAATATCAGGACTCATGAACCCACGGCTCGAGACGACAGCAACCGTCGTCGCCTGGGTGAAACACCAACACATAGAACGGACACAAGGCGTAGGCTCCCCAGCCTGCACCCAGTCAACGCGCTAGAACCGGAGAGCCAATGGCCCTGCCCCGCATCACTTCGCCCCATGCCAAGGGCCCCAGCCGTACCCAGCGCGTCATGCTGCTGGTGCTCGCGGCTACCCTGCCCGGCGTGATCGTGCTGACCTGGCTTTACGGCGCCGGTACGTTGATCAACATGGCCTGGGCCTGCGCGGCCGCTCTTGGTTTCGAAGCAGCGATTCTGAAGCTGCGCCAGCGTCCGGTAGGCTTCTTTCTCCGCGATGGCAGCGTGCTGGTTACCGCTGTGTTGCTGGCCCTCGCGCTGCCGCCCTACTCACCCTGGTGGCTGACACTGATTGCCACTGGTTGCGCGGTGGTCTTCGGCAAACAGCTGTATGGCGGCCTCGGCCAGAACCCCTTCAACCCGGCGATGATCGGCTACGTGGTGGTGCTGATTTCCTTCCCGGTCGAAATGACAACCTGGCCTGTGCCGCACAGCGTCGGGCTGGGTGCCGGCCTGCAGCACATCCTCGGGATCGCCTCGCTGCCCGATGGCTGGACCCAGGCCACGGCCCTCGACGTACTGAAGGTGAACAAAAGCCTGACCATCGACGAGCTGTGGAGCAATCCGGCGTTCGGCCACTTTGGCGGTATCGGTTCGGAGGTGGTGAACCTGGCTTTCCTGGCCGGCGGCCTGTTCCTGCTGCACAAAAGGCTGTTCAGCTGGCATGCGCCAGTGGGCATGCTCGCCGCGCTGGTGGTGATGAGCCTGGTGTTCTGGAATGGCTCGGGCTCCGATAGCAACGGCTCGCCGCTGTTCCATCTGCTCAGCGGCGCCACCATGCTCGGCGCATTCTTCATCGTCACCGATCCGGTCAGCAGCGCCACCAGCCCGCTCGGGCGTCTCATCTTCGGTGTTGGCGTCGGCATTCTGGTCTACGTCATCCGCGCCTGGGGCGGCTATCCGGATGGCGTGGCCTTCGGCGTATTGCTGATGAACCTGGCGGCACCCACTATCGATTACTACACCCGCCCGCGCACCTACGGCCACCGCAAGGCCGAGCGCGGCTTCAAGCTGGGCGAATGACATGATGCTTCCGGAAATCAGCCGTTCCATGCTGAAGAACGCCGCGGTGCTGGGCCTGTTCGCAATTGTCACCGTAGGCGCGGTGACGCTGCTTCAGCAGGGAACCGCCGAACGCATCCAGGCCGCCGAACGCGCCGCACAGGTTCGCGCACTGGGTGAAATTCTGCCCGCAGGCAGTTATGACAATCACCTGCTCGACGACAGCGTGCTGATCCAGGACCGCTTGCTCGGCAACAAGAGCCCTCTGCCCGCTTATGTCGCAATCAAGGATGGCCGGCCAAACGCCGTGATCCTCCAGGCCATCGCGCCGGATGGCTACAGCGGCGCGATTCACCTGCTGGTGGGCATCCACGCCGACGGCCGGGTCGCCGGTGTCCGCGTCATCGGTCATCGTGAAACGCCAGGACTGGGCGACAAGATCGAACTGGCGAAAAGTCCTTGGATTCGCAGTTTCGAAGGCAAGTCGCTGAGCAGCCCCGAGGCCGAAGGCTGGGCAGTGAAGAAGGATCGCGGCGAATTCGACCAGTTCGCCGGCGCCACCATCACCCCCCGCGCCGTGGTCGGCGCCGTGCACCGCACCTTGCAGTACTTCGATGCGCACAAGGCCGAGCTGCTGGCAACCGGCGGCGAGACGACCGGGGCAGTCGGCGACGCCTTGGAAAGCCGCACCGAGCCCGCCGGAGCCACCGTCCACTCACGCGCTGGAAGTGCCGCCACCCGCGACGAGCTGCAAACCAACGAGCCTGAAGCCGAGCCGCAAGGGGATCAGCCATGAGCGCACCCAGCTATCGCGAACTGACCGTCAACGGACTATGGAAGAACAACCCGGCGCTGGTCCAGCTGCTCGGGCTCTGTCCGCTGCTCGGCGTCAGCAACTCGGCGGTCAACGCACTCGGACTCGGCCTGGCGACGATGCTGGTGCTGACCTGTTCGAACATCGGCGTATCGCTGGTGCGCGGCGTGGTCAACACCGCGGTGCGTCTGCCGGCATTCGTGATGATCATCGCCGCGCTGACCACCTGCATTGAGCTACTGATGCAGGCCTTCACCTACGAGCTGTACCAGATCCTCGGCATCTTCATCCCGCTGATCACCACCAACTGCGTCATTCTTGGACGCGCCGACGGGTTCGCCGCCAAACACAATCCACTGATCGCAGGCTTCGACGGTCTGGTCATGGGCATCGGCTTCTGTCTGGTTCTGGTGGTGCTAGGCGGCCTGCGCGAACTGTTCGGCACCGGTGCGCTGTTCGCCAACATGCACCTGCTGTTCGGCCCGATCGCCGCTGACTGGCAAATCACTCTGTTCAGCGACTACAAGGGCTTCCTGTTGGCGATTCTGCCGCCTGGCGCCTTCATCGTGCTCGGCCTGCTGATTGCGCTGAAGAACCGGATCGACCAGCAGCTTGCCGAACGAGCCCGCGCCACCCAGCCCGCTGCGCCGGCCGCCAGCCGCCGCGTGCGCGTAACCGGTGTGATCGAGTGAGCCCGTTCCGATGAATGCCGAAAAACGTCGGGAAATCTTCCGGCGCTTGCATGAAGACAACCCCGAGCCGAAGACCGAGCTGGCCTACAGCACGCCCTTCGAGCTGCTGATCGCCGTGATCCTCTCGGCCCAGGCCACCGATGTCGGCGTGAACAAGGCCACTGCCAGGCTCTACCCCGTGGCCAACACCCCGGAGGCGATTTACGCCCTCGGCTACGACGGCCTGTGCGAGTACATCCGCACCATCGGGTTGTATCCGAGCAAGGCGAAGAACGTCATCGAGACCTGTCGCATCCTGATCGAGAAGCATGGCAGCCAGGTACCGGACAATCGCGAGGATCTGGAAGCCCTCCCCGGGGTGGGCCGCAAGACCGCCAACGTGGTACTGAACACGGCATTCCGCCAATTCACCATGGCGGTGGACACGCACATCTTCCGGGTCAGCAACCGCACCGGCATCGCCCCAGGCAAGAACGTTCTGGAGGTCGAACGCAAGCTGATTCGGTTCGTACCGAAGGATTATCTGCTCGATGCACACCACTGGCTGATCCTGCACGGCCGCTATGTCTGCAAGGCGCGCAAACCATTATGCGGCAGCTGTCGGATCGAGGATCTCTGCGAATACAGGCACAAGACTTCGGACGATTGAGTGCGCTAGCGAAAAGCTTGCATCGCGATTGAAAAAAACTTTTTTACCGGCTCCCGATTTGCGGCTATAAGGTGCGCCAAGAGCGCCCCGTAGCCTTGGAGTGAACAAGTGGCCGAGAAAGAAGACATTCAGATCGAAGACGATTTCATCGCCGAAGATGACGATGAGAGCAGCGAAGCTCCCGTCGAGGTCGCCAAGACCAATCTGACCAAGCGCCGAATCATCGACAACCTGCTGGAGGAACGCCGCCTGCAGAAACAGTTGAACGACTTCGACTTCGATCTATAAAAAAAAGAAAAAGCCCCGAAAGGGGCTTTTTCATATCTACCGATCAGTCAGCGCGCTTCGGCGACAAGAGTTCGATCTTGTAGCCATCCGGGTCTTCAACGAAGGCCAGAATGCTCGAACCGTGCATCATCGGCCCCGGCTCCCGGGTGATCTTGCCGCCACGGGCACGGATGTCCTCGCAGGCCTTGTAGACATCTTCCACTTCCAGGGCGATGTGGCCGTAGCCATTACCCAGCTCGTAGGTCTCGACACCCCAGTTGTGGGTCAGCTCGATGACGCTGTTGTGCGCCTCGTCGCCGTAACCGACGAAGGCGAGCGTGAACTTGCCGTCCGGATAGTCTTTGCGGCGCAGCAGGGTCATGCCCAGCACTTCGGTATAGAAGGCGATGGACTTTTCCATATCGCCGACACGCAGCATGGTATGCAGCAGTCTCATGATTCAGGTCTCCTCGTTCGGCAGCGCTTGTGGCAGTGCAGAAAGTACAACCCCGGCACATGGCCGGGGTCGGTTTGCTCGGGCGCGCCAGCTTATCAGAACTGGGTGCGGCCCTTGCCGGCAGCGATGCGCATGCGCAGGGCGTTGAGCTTGATGAAGCCGCCGGCGTCCGCCTGGTTGTAGGCGCCGCCATCCTCTTCGAAGGTCGCAATGTTGGCGTCGAACAGCGAATCGTCGGACTTGCGGCCGACGACGATGACGTTGCCCTTGTACAGCTTCAGGCGCACGACGCCGTTCACGTTGACCTGGGAAGCGTCGATCATCTGCTGCAGCATGCTGCGCTCGGGACTCCACCAGTAGCCGTTGTAGATCAGGCTGGCGTACTTGGGCATCAGCTCGTCTTTCAGGTGCGCGACCTCGCGGTCGAGGGTGATCGACTCGATTGCGCGGTGGGCCTTGAGCATGATGGTGCCGCCGGGCGTCTCATAGCAGCCGCGGGACTTCATGCCGACATAGCGGTTCTCGACGATGTCGAGGCGGCCGATGCCGTTTTCGCCGCCGATGCGGTTCAGCTCGGCCAGGACCTGAGCTGGAGTCATGTCCTTGCCATCGATGGCGACGATGTCGCCCTTGCGGTAGGTCAGTTCGATGTAGGTGGGGGTGTCCGGCGCCGCTTCCGGCGACTTGGTCCAGCGCCACATGTCTTCTTCGTGCTCGGTCCAGGTGTCTTCCAGCACACCGCCCTCGTAGGAGATGTGCAGCAGGTTGGCATCCATGGAGTAAGGCGACTTCTTCTTGCCGTGGCGCTCGATCGGGATGGCATGCTTCTCGGCGTAGTCCATCAGCTTCTCGCGCGACAGCAGATCCCACTCGCGCCAGGGAGCGATCACCTTGACGCCCGGCTTCAGCGCATAGGCGCCCAGCTCGAAGCGCACCTGGTCGTTACCCTTGCCGGTGGCACCGTGGGAGATGGCATCGGCACCAGTCTCGTTGGCGATCTCGATCAGGCGCTTGGCGATCAGCGGACGGGCGATGGAGGTACCCAGCAGGTACTCGCCTTCGTAAACGGTATTGGCACGGAACATGGGGAAGACGAAGTCGCGCACGAACTCTTCGCGCAGGTCGTCGATGTAGATTTCCTTGACGCCCAGAGCCTGCGCCTTGGTGCGCGCTGGCTCGACTTCTTCGCCCTGGCCGAGGTCGGCGGTGAAGGTCACCACTTCACAGTTATAGGTGTCTTGCAGCCACTTCAGAATCACCGAGGTGTCCAGGCCACCGGAATAGGCCAGAACTACCTTCTTAACGTCCGCCATGCCATCAGCTCCACGGGTTGTACGGAAAGCCTGCGATTCTACCGGTCATGGGCTGGCTTTTACAGGGGCGCGCCGCTGCGGCGGCAATCAAGACGACGGGGCGGCGGGAGCCGAGGGCGCAGGAGGCGCCGCTTCTCGCGCCAGGCGCAAGGTGACACGCCGGTTCTTCGCGCGATTGGCCTCGCTGCTGTTGGCCACCAGCGGATAGCGCTCGCCATGGAAGCGCAGGGTGATCTGCTCCAGCGCTATGCCGTTGGCGACCAGGTACTCCTGAACCGCCAGTGCGCGACGGCGCGACAGATCCCGATTGAGCAGGCGATTGCCGCTGTTGTCCGAGTGGCCATCAAGTTCGATGCGATTCACACTGGGATCGGCGCGCATGTACTGCAGAACGACATCGAGCCTGGCGCGCCCCTGAGCGTCCAGCACCACATCGCTGCTCGGGAAACCGATCTGCGACTGGCGCACCTGATCGAAATTGACTGGCAGCAGCTTGGCCGTACAGGCGCGGTAGTCCTCGTAAGCCTTGCCGAAGCGCGCCGGCAACAGGCGAATCTCCAGGGTATCGCCGCCGTGCATGGTGCGATGCCGAACCACCGGGCTACGCCCTTCGAGCAGGCCGCTGAGCAGGCGCCCGGCCTGTAGCTGGGTGCTGTTGAACGGAATATCGCCACCACTCACGGTGACCACGCCGAGATTGATATCACTGCGCGACGGTTGCCAAGGCGCCGCTGCGGCAAGCAGTGTCGCCGAGCCGGCGCCAAGCCAGCGCTCCGGCGAGTGCAAACTAAAGACCGCCTGTTCGCCGGCACGCCTGACGAACTCGCCGCTGCCGAAACCGGCGATGGGCTGGGTCAGTCGGCACTCGAACTGATCGCCCTCCACCTGCCATTGCACCCGTTCCAGCCGCGTCTGGAATGTCAGGGCGTTGGCCGGTGAAGCGAGCAGGCACAACAGTACGAGGGGGCGCAGGCGCACGATGAACTCCGAGAGGATGCGTATTCCTTCTAGGTATCGGTGCCCGGCCGGCAAACTTGAGCGTGTCACGGTCAGTGCCCAAGCCTGGCAGACGAAGGCGAGATGCCGTCTCCGGGCTTTTCCGGTAGCATTCGCGCACGTTTCACCCGCCTGGAAACCCCTGCATGTCCGACCGACTCACCCTGCTGCGCCCCGACGACTGGCACATCCACCTGCGCGACGGCGCCGCCCTGCCCCACACCGTCGCGGATGCTGCTCGCCAGTTCGCCCGCGCCATCATCATGCCGAACCTGGTGCCACCGGTACGCAATGCCGACGAGGCCGAAGCCTATCGCCAGCGCATCCTGGCGGCTCGGCCGGCCGGCAGTGATTTCACGCCATTGATGGTGCTCTATCTCACCGACAGCACCAGTTCTGACGATATCCGCCAGGCCAAGGCCAGCGGCTTCGTGCATGCCGCCAAGCTATATCCGGCAGGCGCGACCACCAACTCCGCTTCCGGCGTGACCGCGATCGACAACATCTTCGGCGTGCTGGAAACCATGGCGGAGGTCGGCCTGCCTTTGCTGGTCCACGGCGAGGTCACGCGCAGCGAGATCGATATCTTCGATCGTGAGAAACACTTCATCGACGAGCAGTTGAGCCGCGTCACCGCGCGCTTCCCAACCCTGAAAGTGGTGTTCGAGCACATCACCACCCGTGACGCCGTGCAGTTCGTCCAGGCGGCAGGCACCAACGTCGGCGCCACCATCACCGCGCACCACCTGCTGTACAACCGCAACCACATGCTGGTCGGCGGCATTCGTCCGCACCTTTTCTGCCTGCCGGTGCTCAAGCGCAACGTTCACCAGGAAGCCCTGCTGGATGCCGCAACCAGCGGCAACCCGAAGTTCTTCCTCGGCACCGACTCGGCCCCCCACGCACAGCACGCCAAGGAAGCTGCCTGCGGTTGTGCTGGGTGCTATACCGCGCATGCGGCCATCGAGCTGTACGCCGAAGCATTCGAGCAGCGGCAGGCGCTAGACAAACTGGAACCCTTTGCCAGTCACTTCGGTCCGGATTTCTACGGTCTGCCGCGCAACACCACGCAGATCACCCTGGTGCGCGAGGAGTGGAACGTGCCGGCCAATCTGCCATTCGGTGAGCAGGTCGTCGTGCCGCTGCGTGCCGGGGAACGACTGCACTGGCGCCTGGAGACGAACGCATGAGCGAAGAACACTTCGAAGACGAGCTCGAAGAGCACCTGCCGGGCAAACCCCGCTCGCCGATGGCGCGGCGTTTCCGTGGTTTCCTGCCAGTGGTGATCGATGTCGAGTGCGGCGGCTTCAACAGCGCAACGGATGCGCTGCTGGAAATTGCGGCCGTGACCATCGGCATGGACGAGCAAGGCCTGCTGTACCCGCAGGACACCTTGTTCTACCGCGTGGAGCCTTTCGCTGGCGCCAACATCGAGGCAGCCGCGCTGGAGTTCACCGGCATCAAGCTCGACCATCCGCTGCGCATGGCCGTGCCCGAATCGCAGGCCCTGACCGATATCTTTCGCAGCGTGCGCAAGGCGGTGAAATCCGCCGGCTGCAAGCGCGCGATTCTGGTCGGTCATAACAGCAGCTTCGATCTGGGCTTTCTCAACGCAGCCATCGCTCGTTGCGAGATCAAGCGCAACCCGTTCCACCCCTTCTCCAGCTTCGACACAGCCACCCTCGCTGGCCTTGCCTACGGCCAGACCGTGCTGGCCAAGGCCTGCCAGGCCGCCGGGATCGACTTCGACGGCCGCGAGGCGCACTCGGCCCGGTACGACACCGAGAAGACTGCCGAGCTGTTCTGCGGCATCGTCAATCGTTGGCGGGAAATGGGCGGTTGGGAAGAGTTCGACGAGTAACGTCTGGGATACGGGGCATCGGGGCGAAGGCCCACTTCGGAACGCCAGCAGTCGAAATCGGCGCTGTAAACGAAAAAAGGCCAGTCATGCGACTGGCCTTTTTTGTATTACCGCAGCGTTACAGCGGCTTGCCCCGGTTGCCGTGCTGACCAACGAAGGCCTGAACGGCCTTCAGTTCGCTCGGCAGCACTGTGCAACGCTCGCTGCGTTCGAACAGATCAGCCAGGTGCGCCGGCAGGGCAAGTGCTTGGCCAATACCCGCCTTCTCCACCGCATCCGGGAATTTCACCGGGTGCGCGGTGCCCAGTGTCACCATCGGGACGCTCAGGCTGCGACGGCATTCGCGTGCGGCATGCACGCCGATGGCCGTATGCGGATCGAGCACTTCGCCGGTTTCCTTGAAGACCTGAGCGATGGTGGCGCAGGTCTGCTCGTCATCCACGGCCAGCGAATCGAACAGCTTGCGCGCTTCGGCCCAGCGTTCCTCTTCCACCGACAGCTTGCCGCTGGCACGGAAACCATCCAGCAGTTCGGCCACGGCCTTGCCATTGCGACCATGCAGGTCGAACAGCAGACGCTCGAAGTTCGACGACACCATGATGTCCATCGACGGCGACAGCGACGCGTGCAGGGTGTCCTTGTCGTAGCGGTTGCCGGACATGAAGCGATGCAGGATATCGTTGCGGTTGGTGGCAACGATCAGCTGGTTGATCGGCAGGCCCATGTTGCGCGCCAGATAGCCGGCAAAGATGTCGCCGAAATTGCCGGTCGGCACTGAGAACGCCACGGAGCGCGCCGGACCGCCGAGCTGCAGCGCAGCGTGGAAGTAGTAGACGATCTGGGCCATGATCCGCGCCCAGTTGATCGAGTTGACTGCCACCAGACGGGTGCCCTTGAGGAAACCCTGGTCGGCAAAGCTGGCCTTGACCATCTCCTGGCAGTCGTCGAAGTTGCCTTCGATGGCGATGTTGTGAATGTTGTCGCCGAGGATGGTGGTCATCTGCCGGCGCTGCACCTCGGATACGCGGTTGTGCGGGTGCATGATGAAGATGTCGACGTTGTCGCAGGCCTTGCAGCCTTCGATGGCCGCCGAACCGGTATCACCGGAGGTGGCGCCCATGATCACCACGCGCTCGCCACGCTTGGCCAGCACGTGATCGAGCAGACGACCGAGCAGCTGCAAGGCGAAATCCTTGAACGCCAGGGTTGGGCCGTGAAACAGCTCCAGCACCCACTCGTTGCCGTTCAGCTGACGCAGCGGGGCGATGGCGCTATGGGCGAAGACGCCATAGGTTTCTTCGAGGATTCGCTTGAAGTCGGCGTCCGGAATGCTGCCGGCAACGAACGGGCGCATGACCCGAAAGGCCAGCTCGTGATACGGCAGGCCGGCCCAGGAGGCAATTTCTTCCACGGTGAACCGCGGCAGGTTCTCCGGCACGTACAGGCCGCCATCGCTGGCCAGGCCGGCCAGCAGGACGTCTTCGAAGTTCAGGGCCGGCGCCTGGCCGCGAGTGCTGATGTAGCGCATTTGTTCAAACCTTCGGTTCGAGCGGCAGGCTGGCGCTGCAGGTATCAGGCTGTTCCGTGCCTGCAGCTGCGGCCTGCGGCTTGGTTAGTTGAGCTGTTCGACGCGAATGCGCACGACCTTGTCCGCCACATCATCGAGGGCTTCCAACGCAGCGATAGCATCGTCGATACGCTGCTCGACCACTCGATGGGTCACCAGAATCACAGGAACCAGACCGTCCTGGACTTCGGCCTCCTTCTGCATGATCGACTCGATGTTGATGCCACGCTCGGAGAGAATGGTTGCCACCTGAGCCAGCACGCCCGGATGGTCCTTGGCCTGGATGCGCAGGTAGTAGGCGCTCTCGCAGGCACTGATCGGCAGAATTGGATGATCGGACAGCGAGTCGGGCTGGAACGCCAGATGCGGCACGCGATTGTTCGGATCGGTGGTCAGGGCCCGGGTCACATCCACGAGGTCGGCCACGACTGCCGAAGCGGTCGGCTCCATGCCTGCACCGGCGCCGTAGTAGAGCGTGCTGCCGACGGCGTCGCCATTGACCATGACCGCATTCATCACGCCATTGACGTTGGCGATCAGGCGGTCGGCCGGAATCAGTGTCGGATGAACGCGCAGTTCGATGCCAGCATCGGTGCGGCGGGCGACGCCCAGGTGCTTGATGCGATAGCCCAGCGCTTCGGCGTAATTCACATCAGCCGTGGTCAGGCGCGCGATGCCCTCGGTGTAAGCCTTGTCGAACTGCAGCGGGATCCCGAAAGCGATGGACGCCAGGATCGTAAGCTTGTGCGCGGCATCAATGCCCTCGACGTCGAAGGTCGGGTCGGCCTCGGCGTAGCCGAGCTCCTGGGCTTCCTTGAGAACGTCCTCGAAGGTCCGCCCCTTTTCACGCATCTCGGTGAGGATGAAGTTGCCGGTGCCGTTGATGATTCCCGCCAGCCAGTTGATGCGGTTACCGGCCAACCCTTCACGAATCGCCTTGATGACCGGAATACCACCCGCGACCGAGGCTTCGAAGGCGACGATTACGCCCTTCTCGCACGCCTTGGCGAAGATTTCGTTGCCATGCACGGCGATCAGCGCCTTGTTGGCGGTGACCACATGCTTGCCATTCTCGATGGCCTTGAGGACGAGCTCCTTGGCCAGGGTATAACCGCCGATCAGCTCGACAACGATGTCGATTTCGGGGTTGTTCACGACATCGAAGATGTCCGCCGTGATGGCTGTCGTACCGGTATCGCACTTGGGATTCGGGTGCCGGGTGGCAATCTGCGCAACCTCGATTCCGCGCCCGGCACGGCGGGCAATCTCCTCGGCGTTGCGTTTGAGCACATTGAAGGTACCGCCACCGACGGTTCCCAGCCCACAGATGCCAACTTTCACCGGTTTCAAGCTGAACTCCCCATTCACAGCGAGACGACCGGACCTGCCGGTCGACAAAAGAGTCGCACATTACGAAGGGAGCAGCTTTTAGTCAATCAGCCTCGCCTTGCTGCGGGCACGCCCGATCGTCAAGTTTCAACCGCTGATGCCATTGCGCGAGCGACTCATCCGGGTATTCGACAAAACAGCGATCATGTCCCTGTACCTGCGGCTCTACCCAACTGGCCTTGGAGTCGAGCATCAGATGCGTGTGCTCCGGCGGGATGGGCAGATCGGTATCGATCGCCGATGCAAAGGGATGCACCAGCTCGGGCCAGTTCGGATCCCACAACCACAACGCACTGGCGCAGTGTCGACAGAAGTGGCGGCGACCATCACTGATCTTTACCTCGCCAGTCTCGGCATCGGTGATATACGCCTGGTAGACGCCAAGATGCTCCCGCCCCTCGACCTGCAGGCTTCGATAGTCACCACCAAGATTGATCGCGTAGCCGCCGCCACCCGCTGTCTTGCGACAGATCGAGCAGTAGCAGCGCATGAAAGGATACGGCTGCGCGGATTCTAGGCTGAACCGCACAGCCTGACAGTGACAGGAACCTTCGAGCTTCATCACGACCCTCCTCATTCAGACCCTTAGGGTTTTGAACGCATCAGACCAGCCAGTTCCACTATCGGCAATCAGCCCGAATGAATCGGACCAATGGCCTCAACGCATTACTCGGCAGCGAGCGCAACTTCCGCTAGCTGGGCCGCCGGCTGATAGCCAGGAATCATCTGACCGTTGGCGAGAATGATGGCAGGCGTGCCCTGTACGCCGATCATCTGGCCAAGCTGATACTGCTTTTCGATAGGCGTCTCGCAGCTGGCTGTGGGCAGATCTTCACGCGCCTTGGCCTTGTTCATGGCGTCCTGGCGATCCTTGGCGCACCACACGCTGGTCAGGGTATTGGCCCCATGGCTACCCATGCCCTGCCGCGGAAACGCGACATAGCGAACCTCAACGCCGAGGCGGTTCAACTGCGAAACCTCGCTGTGCAGCTTCTGGCAGTAGCCACAGTCAGTATCGGTAAATACGGTGATATGGGTCTTGGGTTCCTTGGGCGCGAACACCACCATCTCGCTGGCCGGGATCGAGTTGATCTGCTTGGCCACCGACTTGCTTTGAGCTTGCTCGGTCAGGTTGACGGCCTGACCATCCTTGAACTGGTAGAGATAGCCCTGGATGACGAACTGCCCATCAGCGCTGGCATACAGCTGCCGCCCGCCCTCCAGCTGAACCTGATAAACCCCAGGCATCGGGCTCTCGGCAATAGCCTCGATGGGCATGTCCGACTGGATCTGCTGCAAAGATTGGCGAATCGCCTGATCTGGATCGGCGGCCATTACAACAACGCTGGCCAGACCTGCAACGGCGGCAGCGAACAAACGAATCACGCCCATGGAAACTCCTGGCAGCGACAATCGGGGAGAGGCGCAAAGCCTATCATAGCCATGCCGTACAAACTGCTAGCTGCTTCTCTGGGCCGCCGCCGAGACCACGGCCTACTATCGCCGGCGCTCTGCCCTAGCCGCGTGGATGGTGCGCCGCATGCAACTCCTGCAATCGCGCTCGCGCAATGTGGGTGTAGATCTGAGTGGTCGACAGGTCGCTGTGACCAAGCAACATCTGGACGGTGCGCAGATCCGCGCCATGGTTGAGCAAGTGCGTGGCGAAAGCGTGGCGCAAGGTATGCGGTGAAATCGATGCGGCGACACCGGCGACCTTCGCGTGCAGCTTGATCCGGTGCCAGAAGGTCTGGCGTGTCATCTGGCCACCGCGCTGACTGGGAAACAGCACATCACTGGCCTTGCCCGAGAGCAAGAGTTCACGACCATCGCGCTGATAACGCTCCAGCCAGTGCAAAGCTTCATCGCCAAGCGGCACAAGGCGCTCTTTATTGCCTTTGCCGAACGTTCGCACGACGCCCTGGCGCATGCTGACCTGCTCGAGCGTCAGGCTGATCAACTCGGTAACCCGCAACCCGCAGGCATAAAGCACCTCGAGCATGGCGCGATCACGCAGACCTAACGGCTCTCCAATATCTGGCGCCGTCAGCAATGCCTCTACATCGGCTTCGGACAGCGCTTTCGGCAAGGGACGTCCAAGCCGTGGCAGATCCACGCGCAAGGTCGGATCGACGGCGATCTCGCCCTCGCGTAACAGGTAACGATAAAAGCCCCGTAAGCCTGACAGAAAGCGCGCCGTGGAGCGCGCCTTGTAACCATTGTTCAGACGCCATGCGAGGTGATCGAGAATGATCTCGCGCCCGGCAGTGGCAAGTCGAACGCCTCGCTCCTCCAGCCAGCCGTTGAACAATGCGAGGTCGCTGCGGTAGGCCTCGCGGCTATTGTCCGCCAGCCCTTTTTCCAGCCAGAGCGCATCGAGGTAACGGTCGATGATGGGGTCGTCGAGTGCAGGCATGACAGCTTCAATCAGAAGGGGTGCAACAGTTTTCCACAGGCGTCCCGATGCGGCCAGAGCGCAAACGAATCGGAATCTCTTCATCCGATCGCCGCCCCAATCGCAGGCACCAGTCTCGCTCCGCCGGAATCAGCGGGCCCTAGAAACGAAAAAAGCAGCCCGAGGGCTGCTTTTTTGCGGAACCGCGGTCTTAGACCAGCTTTTCCTTGATGCGGGCGGCCTTGCCGGACAGCGCGCGGAGGTAGTACAGCTTGGCCTTGCGCACGTCACCGCGACGCTTGACGCTGATGCTGTCGACCATCGGGCTGTAGCTCTGGAAAGTACGCTCGACGCCTACACCGTTGGAGATCTTGCGAACGGTGAAAGCACTGTTCAGACCGCGGTTGCGCTTGCCGATCACGACGCCTTCGAAGGCCTGCAGACGCTGACGCTCGCCTTCCTTCACCTTCACCTGAACGATAACGGTGTCGCCCGGTGCGAACGGCGGGATTTCTTTGTTCATCTGCTCGGCTTCGAGCTGCTGAATGATCTTGTTGGTCATGCTGTGCTCCTAAGGTCAACCCTGTGGGTTGCCATCGATACGTTAACTATCGTCCCGCTGGCGGATGTATTCCGTCAGCAGCTTCTGTTCTTCTCCAGAAAGCGAGCGGCTATCCAGAAGATCGGCGCGTCGCTCCCAGGTCCTTCCAAGGGACTGCTGCAAGCGCCAGCGTCGGATGTGTTCGTGGTTGCCGCTGAGCAGCACATCAGGAACACATTTACCCGCATACACCTCAGGACGCGTGTAGTGCGGACAGTCGAGCAGGCCGTCGGTGAACGAATCCTCCTCGGCGGAACCAGCATGACCAAGGGCGCCCGGAAGCAGCCTCGTCACGGCGTCGATCAGCACCATTGCCGGCAACTCGCCACCGGACAACACGTAATCACCAATCGACCATTCCTCATCGACATGCGCTTCGATGAAGCGCTCATCAATACCTTCGTAGCGACCGGCAATCAGGATAAGCGCATCCTCTTTTGCCATCTCGCGGACATCAGCCTGTTTCAGCTGGCGCCCCTGCGGCGAGAGGTAGATCACCTTCGCCGCCTCACCCGCAGCCTGTTTGGCGTCAGCCAAGGCAAGCTCGAGCGGCTTGATCTTCATCACCATGCCGGGGCCACCGCCGAATGGGCGGTCGTCCACTGTTTGGTGGCGGTCTTCGGTGTAGCTTCTGGGGTTCCAGCAGCTCAACTGCAACAACCCCTGCTTCACGGCACGACTGGTAATCCCGTAGTCACATATCGCTGCGAACATATCCGGGAAAAGGCTGATGACCTCGACGCGCAAAGCGGACATGCCGTTCAGAAATCCGCGTCCCAATCGACCTGCATCTCGCCCGCTACCAGATCGATCTTCAACACGCATTGATCGGTGTAAGGCAGCAGACGCTCGCGATCGTCCAGGCTTTCAGCACAAGGCTTCACGACCATCACGTCGTTGGCTCCGGTTTCAAGCAGGTGATCGATCTGACCAAGCAACTGCTCAGCCTGATTGATGACCTTCAAGCCCTGAAGCTGATACCAGTAGTACTCACCGTCGTCCAAGGCGGGCAGTTCGCTACGCGGGATGCATATCTCAAAATCGGCGTAGGTACGCGCAACTTCGCGATCATCCAACCCACTCAGCGTTGCCACCAGGATCTTCCCCTGGAGGCGCCCCTTGACCAACTCGACCTGCTTCACCTCGTCGCCTCGCCTCAGCGTCCAGCGTCGATAGTCCAGCAGGTTGTCGATCGGATCAGTAAAGGAATAGACCTTTACGTCACCGCGTACGCCATGCACCGAAACGATCTTGCCAATGACAACCAGGTCATCGACCGGAGCAGACGTTGCGTTCATGAGATTCAGGCAGCGGCCTTGGCAGCTTCCTTCAGCAGCTGAGCAACGCGCTCAGACGGCTGTGCGCCCTGGCTCAGCCAGTAAGTAGCGCGCTCCTGGTTTACAGAAAGCTTCACTTCCGCACCAGTGGCGATCGGGTTGAAGAAACCGATGCGCTCGACGAAGCGACCATCACGCGGGTTGCGGCTGTTGGTCACGGTCAGGTGGTAGAAAGGGCGCTTCTTGGAGCCGCCACGGGCGAGACGAATAGTTACCATGTGAACATCGTTCCTGTAGTCGGTGCTAACTTACTTAAGGCACACACTTAAAATGGGCCTAGGCCCGAAAGGCCGCACATTTTAAGGAATGCCGGGGATTTTGCAAACTCTTTTACTAAAGGTCTCAGCCGGAGCTAGGTGATACTCGGCATCAGGCTGCAGACCGCATTACGTCGCGGCTCAGCGCCGCGACAAGACACTCTCTAGAACTTCGGCATGCCGCCGCCCGGGAACATGCCGCCCATGCCGCGCATCATCTTGGTCATGCCACCCTTGCCGGTGACCTTTTTCATCATCTTCTGCATCTGCTTATGCTGCTTGATCAGCCGGCCGATATCCTGCACCTGGGTACCTGACCCCATGGCGATACGGCGCTTGCGCGATCCACTGATGATGTCAGGATTGCGTCGCTCGGCAGGCGTCATCGAGTTGATGATCGCCTCCATCTGCATGAACTGCTTCTCCGCTGCGCCCTGAGCATGCCCCATCTGCGACAGGTTGACGCCACCGATCGATGGCAGCTTGTCCATCAAGCCACCGAGGCCGCCCATGTTCTTCATCTGCTGCAGCTGATCGCGGAAGTCCTCGAGATCGAACCCTTTGCCCTTCTTGAGCTTCTTGGTGAGCTTCTCGGCCTTCTCGCGATCAAGGGTCTGCTCGGCCTGCTCGATAAGGCTGAGCACATCGCCCATGCCGAGGATGCGAGAGGCGATACGATCCGGATGGAAAGGTTCAAGGGCGTCACTCTTCTCGCCCATGCCGAGGAACTTGATCGGCTTCCCGGTCACGTGCCGCACCGAAAGCGCGGCACCACCACGCGCATCGCCATCCACCTTGGTCAACACCACACCGGTCAGCGGCAGTGCTTCGCCGAACGCCTTGGCGGTGTTTGCCGCGTCCTGGCCCGTCATGGCATCGACCACGAACAGCGTTTCGGCAGGATTGATCGCGGCGTGTACAGCCTGGATCTCGGCCATCATCTCGGCATCAACGGCCAGACGACCGGCAGTATCCACCAGCACCACGTCAATGAACTTGAGCTTGGCTTCACGGATGGCCGCCTGGGCGATCTCCACCGGCTTCTGGCTGATATCGGAAGGGAAGAAGGTCACACCCACTTCGCCGGCCAGGGTTTCGAGCTGCTTGATCGCAGCCGGACGATAGACGTCAGCCGAAACCACCAGCACGCTCTTCTTCTTGCGCTCCTTGAGGAAGCGCGCCAGCTTCCCCACGGTGGTGGTCTTGCCCGCCCCCTGCAGGCCGGCCATCAGCACCACGGCCGGCGGAGTGACCTGAAGCGCCAGGTCCTCGTTGGCCGCGCCCATCAACTCTTCCAGCTCTGCGCGAACGATCTTCACGAACGCCTGACCCGGAGTCAGGCTCTTCGAGACCTCGGTGCCAACAGCGCGCTCCTTGACCCGATTGACGAACTCCTTGACCACCGGCAGTGCGACGTCGGCCTCGAGCAGCGCCATCCGCACTTCACGCAGCGTGTCCTTGATGTTGTCCTCGGTCAGCTTCGCCTTGCCGGTGACGTGGCGAAGCGTTTGTGAGAGGCGGTCGGTTAGGTTTTCGAACATGAGCCATTCCACGCTGGGGTGCTGAAGGGCGAGATTATAGAAGGTGCGGGCGTCCGGCCGGTACCCCGACTGCACGGCTTTTCGTATTTACCTGGCCGCGCCAGCCGCCGCGCGACCCGAAGCCAGGGATGGATGGCGCAGCATGCGGCGCATCGCACGCCGTGACGATCCGTAACCCGGCCACCGCTTTTGCGCCTCGGGTCTTTGTGCCACACTCACGACCTTTCGAGCCCGTTACCGGAACTTATGCACCCTCTGCTACCCAGCCTTGCCGCCGCGGCTCTGTATGCCGGCGCCACGGGTTATCAAAGTTTGCGTCTGGCGCAACGCGCCGTGCCGGACAGACGTCTGCTGCTGACAGTCGGACTGCTCGCTCTGCTTGCCCATGGGATCAGCCTTTTCATCCAGCTGATATCACCAAGCGGCCTGCACTTGGACTTCTTCACCGCCTCAAGCCTGATTGCCGCTGCTGTCATCCTGCTGATACTACTGGCGCTGCATCGGATGCCAGTGGAAAACCTGCTGCTGCTGCTCTTTCCACTGGGCTGCCTGACGGTACTCTTCGCCCAGTTCGCCCCATCCGGCACTGCACCTGCGATTGCTGAGGAGCCGGGCATACTCGCGCATATCCTGCTGTCGATCCTGGCCTACGGCATGCTGACCATTGCGGTCTTCCAGGCCTTGTTGCTGCTGCTGCAGGATCACCACCTCAAGCACAAGCATCCCTCGGGCCTGATCCGCAACTTCCCGCCTCTGCAGACGATGGAAAGCCTGTTGTTCGGCTTTCTCTGGGCAGGTTGGCTGCTTCTGTCCGCCTCATTGCTTTCCGGCTGGCTGTTTCTTGATGACCTTTTTGCGCAGCACCTGGTCCACAAGACACTCCTTTCGGTGGTTGCCTGGATCGTCTTCGGCCTGCTGCTGTGGGGGCGCCACCAGCTTGGCTGGCGCGGCTACAAGGCCATCCGCTGGACACTGGTCGGTTTCTGCCTGCTGATGCTGGCGTATTTCGGCAGCAAGCTCGTCCGCGAATTCATCCTGCACATCTGACGCAAACAGGCTAACCCGTGGAAAATCTACACCCCGGCTTTCTGGTCGGACTGCTGGTCTTTCTGCTGCTGTGCTCGGCATTCTTCTCCAGCTCCGAAACCGGCATGCTCAGCCTCAACCGCTACCGCCTCAGGCATCAGGCCAAGGAAGGGCATCGAGGCGCGCAGCGCGCCAGCGAACTGCTGGCCCATCCTGACCGCCTGCTGGGCACCATTCTGGTTGGCAACAACTTCGTCAACATCCTGGCCTCATCCATCGCCACCGTGCTCGCGATGCAGCTATGGGGCGAAGCAGGGATCGCGATTGCCACCATCGGCCTGACCATCATCTTGCTGATCTTCGGCGAAATCACGCCGAAAACCCTGGCCGCACTACGCCCGGAAATGGTCGCCTACCCGGTCAGCCTGCCGCTGAAGCTGCTGCAGAAGGTGCTTTATCCTCTGGTTGCCATGCTCGGCTGGGTAAGCAACGGACTGCTCAAGCTGCTTGGCGTCGACCTGTCCAACAAGGGCAACGACAGCCTGTCCACCGAGGAGCTACGCAGCGTCGTACGCGAATCCGGCACCGACCTGCCGCTGAATCGCCAGAGCATGCTGCTCGGCATTCTCGACCTGGAGCGGGTCACTGTCGACGACATCATGATTCCGCGCAACGAGGTTACCGGGATCGATCTCGATGACGATCTGGAATCGATCATCGGTCAGCTGCGCACCACGCCACATACTCGCCTGCCTGTGTTTCGCAACGACATCAACCAGATCGAGGGCATCGTCCATATGCGACAGATTGCCCGCCTGCTCAGTCATGACCAGCTAACCAAGGAAAGCCTGCTCGAAGCCTGTAACGAACCCTATTTCGTACCGGAAAATACTCCGCTTTCCACCCAGCTGCTGAATTTCCAGAAGCAGAAGCGACGGATCGGCATCGTGGTCGACGAATACGGCGACGTCCGCGGCATCGTCACGCTCGAGGACATCCTCGAAGAGATCGTCGGCGAGTTCAGCAATCAGGACGTACTGCGTAGCCCGGATATTCACCCGCAGGACGACGGCACTCTGGTGATCGATGGCGCCGCCTACATTCGTGAGGTAAACCGGGCCCTCGGGTGGAAGCTGCCTTGCGACGGCCCGAAGACGCTCAACGGCCTCATCACCGAGGCCCTTGAGCACATGCCGGATAGCGGCATCTGTTTGCAGATCGGCAACTACCGGCTGGAAATCCTGCAAGCGGCCGATAACCGCGTGAAAAGCGTACGCGCCTGGACCATCGACGACACACCCTCGGACGAGCAGCAACCCGAGTAATCAAGCCGGCAGCAAGCCAGCCCGCCACCCTCACAGCTCCACTTTCACCGCAGCAGCTGCACGCAACGCCTTTTCTCTCGCCGCATCGATGGATACGTCCCGCGCCAGCGCGACCCCCATGCGCCGTTGGCCGCTTACACCGGGCTTGCCGAACAGACGCAGCGCGGTATCCGGTTCTGCAAGCGCAGCCGCGAGATTGCCGAAGCTCACTTCGGTGGATTCACCTTCTACCAGAATCACCGCTGAAGCCGCCGAGCCCATCTGGCGGATGCTCGGAATCGGCAGGCCGAGAATGGCCCGCGCATGCAGCGCGAACTCGGACAGGTCCTGCGAAACCAGTGTCACAAGGCCAGTATCGTGAGGACGCGGGGAGATTTCGCAGAACCAGACCTGATCGCCTTTGACGAACAACTCGACGCCAAAGATGCCCCGCCCACCAAGCGCCTCAGTGACCGCCAGTGCGATGCGCTTCGCCTCGGCCATCGCCGCCGGCGCCATCGGCTGCGGCTGCCACGACTCCTGATAGTCGCCCTTCTCCTGGCGATGGCCGACCGGCTCGCAGAAGCTCGTGCCACCCGTGTGGCGCACCGTCAGCAAGGTAATTTCGTAATCGAAGTCGATAAAGCCTTCGACGATGACTCGCCCGCGACCTGCGCGACCACCGGCCTGCGCATAATCCCAGGCGGCATCGATATCGGCTTCGCTGCGCAACACCGACTGCCCCTTGCCGGACGAGCTCATCACCGGCTTGACCAGACAGGGAAAGCCCAGCGCCATCGCCGCCGAGCGACACTCTTCCAGCGAATCCGCGAAGCGATAGGGTGAAGTCGGCAAGCCCAACTCCTCTGCGGCCAGGCGGCGAATGCCTTCGCGATTCATCGTCAGCTGCGCGGCTCGGGCCGTGGGTATCACGGTGTAGCCTTCGCCCTCCAGCTCGACCAGGGTAGCGGTGGCGATGGCCTCAATCTCCGGCACGATGTAATGCGGTCGCTCCTGCTCGATCACCGCTCGCAGCGCAGCACCGTCGAGCATGTCGACCACGTGGCTGCGGTGCGCAACCTGCATGGCTGGTGCATTGGCGTAGCGGTCGACCGCTATGACTTCCACGCCGAGCCGCTGCAGCTCAATAACCAGCTCCTTGCCAAGCTCGCCGCAGCCACAGAGGAGGACGCGCGTAGCGCTGGAAGACAATGGTGTACCTATTCTTGGCATGGAATCCTCGCGACTCTGGAAATACAAGCGAACCCGGCACGCGCCTACATGAGCTGGCCACTGAGGCGAAGTCGCTCGCTGCATCGTTGAAGCACCTCGCGGCGCTCCTCGTTGCTCATCAACCCCCAGCGCCGGATCTCATCCGCGCTTCGCTGGCAACCGACGCACAGGTCATCCTCATCCAGAGCGCAGAGACTGACGCAGGGCGAGGCGACCGGCTTTTCCTGCGTGTTCACTCATCGCGCTCCAGCTCACGCGCGTAGCGCTGAGCGTTATGCACGTAGTGAGCGGCGCTGGCTTCGAGCATCTTCTTCTGCTCATCGCTCAGCTCACGCACCACTTTGCCTGGCGAGCCGACCACCAGTGAGCCATCGGGAATTTCCTTGCCCTCGGCAATCAGGGTGTTGGCGCCAATGATGCAGTGCTTGCCGATCTTCGCGCCGTTGAGCACCACCGCATTGATGCCGATCAGGCTGTAATCACCGACCGTGCAACCGTGCAACATGGCGTTGTGGCCAACCGTGACGCCGGTACCCAGGGTCAACGGATGCCCCATATCGGTGTGCATCACGCTGCCGTCTTGCACGTTGCTGTTCTCACCGATGTGGATCAACTCGTTGTCACCACGCAGAACGGCGCCAAACCAGACGCTTGCACCCGCATCCAGCCTGATCTTGCCGACCAGCGTGGCATTGGGGGCTACCCAGCTTTGCGGATGCGCTTCGACCCGCGACTCTCCCAGACGGTATTTCACGACACACCTCTTCTTGTCAGTTGTACTCAGGCCACAGGAATGCCGCTCGCCTCCTGCGACAGTGCAGCTCAGGGCTCGCGCCGCCCGGACAGATCGATGAATGCGGCAGGCGCGCGGCGCATTTCGATGCCGGCGTCATATATGACATTGACCAGCTCGACGATCATGATCGCGGTCAGGCCCCAAATCTGGTATTCGCCATAACGGTAGGACGGGATGTACCAGCTCTGTCCCTGGTAATCGATGCGGTGCGTGACCTCGCGCGGATCCTCGCAGAAGAATTCCAGCGGTACAGAAAACACGGAGGCGATTTCGGCATCGTTGGCGCGGTACTCGACATAGTCTGGAACCAGGCCGACATAGGGCGTGACGTGAATGCCATGCACCGACACCAGGCTGCTGAGCGGGCCGACGACCTCGACCATGCCTGGCGCCAGGCCTACCTCTTCCTCGGCCTCACGCAGCGCGGTGTGCAGCAGATCGCGGTCTTCCGGATCGCGTCGACCGCCAGGGAACGCCACTTCTCCACCATGGGTGGAAAGACCGGCGGCGCGGAGCGTCAGCACCAGCTCCGGCGACTCGCTGCGGGTGATTGGCATCAACACGGCCGCCTCGGGCAGGCGGCCTTCCGGCTCCAGAAGATGCGGGGAATGAGCGCGCACCCGGTGGAGTATTGTGTCCAGCATGTATTTTCTCGTTTCGTCTTTGATCGGCATCATGGCATGAAAGGCGGAGCCGCCCAAGGCCCGGAGAGCGCCAAACGAGAAGCTCCGACGCCTCGACGCGATATCGATGTTACAACTGCGAACCAGACGGGTCAGAGCCACCCCGAACGGCGCAGAGGCTGCCTTGCCGAATCCGTGTGAACAGCCCAATATTTCCCGGAGCAATCAGGAAGGCACCCATGAAATACTGCAACCAGTGCGGCGATCCGGTGCTGGTCCGCGTACCGGACGGCGACAACCGGCCGCGCTTCGTCTGCGACAGCTGCCAGACGGTGCACTATCAGAACCCGAGGATTGTCGCCGGCTGCGTACCCGTCTGGGATGATCGCGTGCTGCTCTGTCGGCGTGCGATCGAACCGCGCCGGGGCTATTGGACCCTGCCGGCCGGCTTCATGGAGAACGGCGAAACCATGCAGCAGGCCGCAGAGCGCGAAACACTCGAAGAGGCCTGCGCCAGAGTGCGTGACCTGCAGCTGTATACCCTGTTCGACCTGCCACATATCAATCAGGTCTACATGTTCTTCCGCGCTGAGCTCGTCGATCTGGACTTCTGTGCCGGAGACGAAAGCCTGGAAGTGAAGCTCTTTCATCAGCAAGACATCCCTTGGTCCGAGCTGGCTTTTCCGACCATCGGCCGTACCCTAGAATGCTTCTTCGCCGACCGGGTGCAGCAGACCTTCCCGGTGCGCAACGAGGCCGTGACAAGCTATCGCAACCGCCAGCAGGGCCACGCCCGCGCAGACTGAAGTGTCTGCCGGACCGGCTGGCACATACAGGTCTGATGAAGTTCGAAGGAAAGCCTCGATGCGCTGGCTGCTCGCCCTGCTCTGCCTCACCTTTACCGCGTTCTCCCACGCCAATGCGACGCCCAGCCTGGGCGGTTCACCCATCGACAAAGTGCTGGTAATCAAGTCGGAGCGCAAACTCCATCTGGTCAGCGCTGGCCAGACACTCAAGAGCTATCGCGTTTCGCTGGGCAAACAACCCGACGGCGCAAAGCTGCGCGAAGGCGACAAGCGCACGCCGGAAGGCTTCTACTGGATCGACTGGCGCAAGACCAGCGACAAATACAACCTGTCGATGCACATCTCCTACCCCAACGCGCGTGACCTGGCCCGCGCACAGCAGGAAGGCGTAGCGCCTGGAAGCATGATCATGCTGCACGGCACGCCACTGGATGAGGAGTATCCGGAGTGGTTCTTCCACACCCTGGACTGGACCGAGGGCTGCATCGCGCTGAGCAACAGCGACATGCGCGAGATCTGGGCGCTGGTGAAGGATGGCACGCTGATCGAGATTCGCCCGTAACGCCAGGAATCAATGCCGGGGCGCCGCAACCGCCAGGACTGCCCCGACCCGTTAGGCTAGAACTGCATGTCGGACAAACGCCAGACGTCGAACGCAGGCGTTTCATACGGATGGGCCTTCTTCATTGCCTTCACGCTATCGTGAATCAGCTCGTCCGCCACAACCAATTCGACCTTCCACTCGGGAACGTGCTGCACCTGCCCGGTTTGCCCGATAAAAGGCTGGCTACCCTCCAACGGGCGGTACTGCCCCTGCCCCAGTACCTGCCAGCAGCAACTGTCATATGCGCCTATGCGGCCAGCGCCGGCGGCGAACACTGCTTTCTTGACCGCTTCCAGATGACTGTCTGGAACATAGAAGCACAGCTTGTACATCGACCTCTCCGTGCAGATGAGCCCGACCTCCACCGGCCGAGCGAACTGGCATTCTGCCATCCGTGTGCGCACCGAATAGTGCGGCGCGTCATAGCTCAGACGACACTTTGCGCTGCCGGTTCATAGACCTTTGTCACAAATGAAAAAGCCCGCCGATATGCTATCGACGGGCTCCTCGGGAATGGCCAGATTGACCCGGTCGGTCAGTCGACCCAGACCCGCGCATTGCGGAACATGCGCATCCAGCCGCCGTCTTCCTGCCACTCGTCAGGGCGCCAGGAGTTGGTCACGGCGCGGAATACCCGCTCCGGGTGCGGCATCATGATGGTCACGCGGCCATCGCGACTGCTGAGACCGGTGATACCGCGCGGCGAGCCGTTCGGGTTGGCCGGGTAACGCTCGGTGACCTTGCCGTGGTTATCCACGAAGCGCAGCGCCACGGTGCCGGAAAGATCTGCCTGCAGCATGGCCTCTTCGCTCTCGAACTCCGCATGGCCTTCGCCGTGGGCGATGGCGATCGGCAGACGGGAGCCGGCCATGCCCTGCAGGAAGATCGACGGCGAATCCTGAATCTGAACCATCGCCACCCGCGCTTCGAACTGCTCCGAGCGGTTGCGTACGAAGTGCGGCCAGTTCTCGGTGCCCGGGATCAGCTCGTGCAGGTTGCTCATCATCTGGCAACCATTGCAGACGCCGAGAGCGAAGCTGTCCCGGCGCTCGAAGAAAGCCTGGAAGCCATCCCGTGCACGCGCGTTGAATAGAATCGACTTGGCCCAGCCTTCACCGGCACCCAGCACATCGCCGTAGGAGAAGCCGCCGCAGGCGACCAGGCCCTTGAACTCCTCGAGGCTGACACGACCGGAAAGGATGTCACTCATATGCACGTCGACCGCGGCAAAACCGGCACGGTCGAACGCCGCCGCCATCTCTACCTGGCCGTTGACGCCTTGCTCGCGCAGCACCGCAATCTGCGGACGAATGCCACGCTTGATGTAGGGCGCAGCGATGTCTTCGTTCACGTCGAAGCTCAGCTTGGCGCTAAGGCCTGGGCTGTCCTCTTCGAGCAGCGCGTCGAACTCCTGATCGGCACACTCGGCGTTATCGCGCAGACGCTGGATCTGGTAACTGGTTTCCGCCCACTGCCGGTGCAGCAGACGGCGCTCACCGGCGAAGACTTCGTTCTCGCCGTGCTTGATCGACACATGGCCATTGTTGACCGGTTGACCAATGACAGCGACGCAGTCACCCAGACCGGCTGCACTGAACTGCGCCAGCACGATTTCGGTATCGCCCTGCCGCACCTGGATCACCGCACCGAGCTCTTCGTTGAAGAGCATCGGTGCGATCTCTTCGGCACTCTCCAGCAGACCGTCGAGATTGAGGTTCAGGCCGCAATGACCGGCAAACGACATTTCCAGCACAGTGGTCAGCAGACCACCGTCGGAACGATCATGGTAGGCCAGCAACAGACCGTCGGCATTCAGCCCCTGGACCACGGCGAAGAACGCCTGCAGGTCTTCGGCATCATCGACGTCGGGTGCCTGGCGACCAAGCTGACCGTACACCTGCGCAAGAATCGAAGCGCCCATGCGGTTCTGCCCGCGTCCCAGATCGATCAGGATCAGGTCCGTTGCGCCCTTGTCCAGGCGCAACTGCGGGGTCAGTGTCTGGCGGATATCAGTGACCGGGGCAAAGCCGGAAACGATCAGCGACATCGGCGAGGTCACGCTTTTCTCGGCGCCCTCCTCGCTCCAACGGGTCTTCATCGACATCGAGTCCTTGCCCACCGGAATGGTCAGGCCCAACTGCGGGCACAGCTCCATGCCGACGGCGCGAACGGTGTCGTACAACCGTGCGTCTTCGCCCGGATGGCCGGCGGCGGCCATCCAGTTGGCGGACAATTTGATGTCGGATATCTTCTCGATGCGCGCCGCTGCCAGGTTGGTCAGCGTTTCGCCAATGGCCATGCGGCCTGACGCCGGCGCGTCCAGCAATGCCAGCGGCGTACGCTCGCCCATTGCCATGGCTTCGCCAGTGTAAACATCGTAGCTGGTAGCCGTGACGGCGCAGTCAGCGACCGGCACCTGCCAAGGGCCGACCATCTGATCGCGAGCGACCTGGCCGGTAATGCTGCGGTCACCGATGGTGATCAGGAAGCTCTTGCTGGCGACCGCAGGGTGGCGCAGCACCCGTGTGACCGCCTCGCTCAGATCAACCGTAGCCGCATCGAAGTCATCGCCCAGTTCCGCTTCGCGGCTGGCGCTGCGATGCATGCGCGGCGGCTTGCCGAGCAGCACTTCGAGCGGCATATCCACCGGGGTGTTGCCGAAATGGCTGTCGGTGACGGTCAGTTGTGGCTCTTCGGTCGCCTCGCCGACGACGGCGAACGGGCAGCGCTCTCGTTCGCAGATGGCCTGGAAACGCTCGAAATCGACGGCGCTGACGGCCAGTACGTAGCGCTCCTGGGACTCGTTGCTCCAGATCTCGTGCGGGGCCATGCCCGGCTCGTCGTTGGGCACGTTGCGCAGTTCGAAGCGGCCACCGCGGCCGCCATCGTTGACCAGCTCCGGGAAGGCGTTGGAGATGCCACCGGCGCCGACGTCATGGATGAAGGCGATGGGGTTCTGGTCGCCCAGCTGCCAGCAACGGTCGATGACCTCCTGACAACGGCGTTCCATTTCCGGGTTCTCACGCTGCACCGAGGCGAAATCCAGATCGGCAGAGCTGGCACCGGTCGCGACCGAGGAAGCGGCGCCTCCGCCCAGGCCGATCAGCATGGCCGGGCCGCCGAGCACGATCAGCTTGGCGCCAACGGTAATCTCGGCTTTCTGTACGTGATCTTCACGGATGTTGCCCATGCCACCAGCGAGCATGATCGGCTTGTGATAACCACGCACCTCGTCGCCGCGCGGCGTGTTGATCGACTGCTCGAAGGTACGGAAGTAACCGGTCAGCGCCGGGCGGCCGAACTCGTTGTTGAACGCGGCGCCGCCCAGAGGGCCTTCAATCATGATGTCCAGCGGCGTGACGATGCGTTCCGGCTTACCGTAGGCCTGTTCCCACGGCTGCTCGAAGCCGGGGATGTTCAGGTTGGAGACGGTGAAACCGGTCAGACCGGCCTTTGGCTTGGCGCCGCGGCCGGTGGCGCCCTCGTCGCGGATCTCGCCGCCGGAGCCGGTGGAAGCACCCGAGAACGGCGAGATGGCGGTCGGGTGGTTGTGGGTTTCCACCTTCATCAGGATGTGCACCGGCTCCTGCACCGCGCCGTACTGGCGGGTTTCAGGATTGGGGAAGAAACGCCCTGCGGTGTGGCCAACGATGACCGACGCGTTGTCCTTGTAAGCGGACAGCACGTTCTCGCTGTGCATCTGGTAGGTGTTCTTGATCATGCCGAACAGCGACTTGTCCTGGCTTTCGCCGTCGATGTCCCAGCTGGCATTGAAGATCTTGTGGCGGCAATGCTCGGAATTGGCCTGCGCGAACATCATTAGCTCGATGTCGTGCGGGTTGCGCTTGAGGCCCTGGAAGGCGCTGACCAGATAATCGATTTCGTCTTCGGCCAGGGCCAGGCCCAGTTCGATATTGGCCTTTTCCAGCGCGGCGCGGCCGCCACCGAGGATATCTACTGCAGTCAGCGGCTTAGGCTCGGCATGGCTGAACAGGTTGGTGGCTTCTTCGAAGCGATCGAGCACCAGTTGCGTCATGCGGTCGTGCAGTGCCGCGGCAATCAGCTGTGTATCGCTATCGGAAAACTCGCCCTGCACGTAATAGGCGATGCCCCGCTCCAGCCGCTGGATCTTCTCCAGGCCGCAGTTGTGGGCGATATCGCTCGCCTTGCTCGACCACGGCGAGATGGTGCCGAAGCGCGGCACCACAAGAAACAGCTGACCGGCAGGTTCCTGCACCGGCACGCTGGGGCCGTACTTCAGCAGGCGGGTCAGTACGTTCTGCTCATCCGCGCCAAGCGTGCCGGAAACCTCGGCGAAATGGGCGAACTCGGCATACAGCCCGCTGACGGCGGGGACCTTATCGGTCAGTTGTGCCAGGAGCTTGCCATGACGGAAGGCGGAAAGAGCGGGAGCGCCGCGCAGGATCAACATCGTCGGAACAGCCTCGGAGGGGGGAGCAGTCGGGGCGCGTATTCTAGCCCATGACGGCGGCCGAGGCTAAGGCTGAACACAGCCAGGCGCCGCGTGTTCCGACGGCACGCCAGGCCCGGCTTGGATCAGTGCAGGATCTGGCTGAGGAACAGCTTGGTCCTGTCGTTGACCGGATTTGTGAAGAACACCTCTGGCTCGGCCTGTTCGACGATCTCGCCCTTGTCCATGAAGATCACCCGGTCCGCTACGGTGCGGGCGAAGCCCATCTCATGGGTCACGCAGAGCATGGTCATGCCGCTTTCGGCGAGGCTGACCATGGTGTCGAGCACCTCCTTCACCATTTCCGGGTCGAGGGCCGAAGTCGGCTCATCGAACAGCATGATCTTCGGCTTCATGCACAGCGCACGGGCGATCGCCACGCGCTGCTGCTGACCGCCGGAGAGCTGGCCGGGAAATTTGTTGGCCTGCTCCGGGATGCGCACGCGCTCCAGATAATGCATGGCGATTTCCTCGGCCTGACGGCGCGGCAGCTTGCGTACCCACATCGGCGCCAGGGTGCAGTTCTGCAACACGGTCAAGTGCGGGAACAGGTTGAAGTGCTGGAACACCATGCCGACTTCGCTGCGGATCGCCTCGATCTGCTTGAGGTCCCTGGTCAGCTCCACGCCGTTGATGACGATGCGCCCCTGCTGGTGTTCCTCCAGGCGATTGAGGCAGCGAATGGTGGTGGACTTGCCGGAGCCGGAAGGCCCGCACAGCACGATGCGCTCGCCCTGGCGCACGCAGAGGTTGATGTCCTTGAGCACATGGAACTGACCAAACCATTTGTGCACGCCCTGCATGCGGATGACCGGTTCGCTGCTGTGCTCGGCCTGCGCGTTTGAATCACTCATATATCACTCCTAATGCTTGTGGCCGGTGTCCAGCTTGCGCTCCAGGCGCATCGAATAGCGGGACATGCCGAAACAGAACATCCAGTACACCAGCGCGGCGAACACGTAGCCCTCGGTGGACATGCCCAGCCATGCCGGGTCCGCGGTGGCGCGCTTGATGCTGTTGAGGAAGTCGAACAGGCCGATGATGATCACCAGGCTGGTGTCCTTGAACAGGGCAATGAAGGTGTTGACGATGCCTGGGATTACCAGCTTCAGCGCCTGCGGCAGGATCACCAGCAGCGTGCTGCGCCAGTAGCCCAGGCCCATGGCCGCCGCGGCTTCATACTGCCCCTTGGGGATCGCCTGCAGACCGCCACGTACCACCTCGGCGATGTAGGCGGCCTCGAAGAACACCACCATCAGCATTGCCCGCA
This sequence comes from Stutzerimonas xanthomarina, assembly GCF_003935375.1. Classification (GTDB taxonomy): domain Bacteria; phylum Pseudomonadota; class Gammaproteobacteria; order Pseudomonadales; family Pseudomonadaceae; genus Stutzerimonas; species Stutzerimonas xanthomarina_A. Next base: position 13,203 of record NZ_RHQM01000025.1, on the reverse strand, counting down.
GCAGCTTGTCGAGGCTCATGCCTTCGGGCAGGAACAGCGGCAGCATCACCGATGACATGAACAGCACGGTGATCAACGGCACGCCGCGCCAGAACTCGATGAAGGTCACGCAGAGCACGCGAATAGCCGGCATGTCCGAGCGCCGTCCCAATGCCAGCAGAATGCCCAGCGGCAAAGCACCGGCAATGCCCACGGCAGCGATCACTACGGTCAGCATGAGCCCGCCCCACTGACTGGTAGGCACCGTCTGCAGGCCGAGAAAGCCACCATGCAGCAGCCAGTAGGCCAGCAGCGGGTAAACCAGCAGATAGCCCAGCCCGTAGCGCAACTTGTGTGGCATCTGCCGCAGGAACAGCGGCGCCGCACCGATGATCGCCAGCCAGGCTGCCGCATCGACTCGCCAGCGCAGCTCCGTCGGATAGAAGCCGTACATGAACTGGCCGAACCGGGTCTGAATGAACACCCAGCAGGCGCCTTCGCGGCTGCAGTCGGCGCGAGTTTCACCGGTCCAGTCGGCCTTGAAGATGGCCCATTCGAGTACCGGCGGCACAATCAGCCAGAGCAGGTATAGCCCTACCAGCGTCAGCAGGGTATTGATCCAGCTGGAAAACAGATTGGCCCGTAGCCAGCCGAGCGCACCGATGCTGATCGTCGGTGGCGGCAGGTCGGGCTTGAAGGTATGGATGGTCATGCGCTCACCGCTCGATCAGCGCAATGCGCTTGTTGTACCAGTTCATCAGCAGCGAGATGCTGATGCTGATGGCCAGATAGACACTCATGGTGATGGCCATGGTTTCGATGGCCTGCCCGGTCTGATTGAGCACCGTGCCGGCGAATAGCGACACCATGTCCGGATAACCGATAGCAGCAGCGAGCGACGAGTTCTTTGCCAGGTTCAGGTATTGGCTGGTCAGCGGCGGCACGATCACCCGCAACGCTTGCGGCACGATCACCAGCCGCAATACCTGGCCTGGGCGCAACCCAAGCGAAGCGGCGGCTTCGGTCTGGCCATGGCTGACCGACTGAATGCCTGAACGCACGGTTTCGCCGATGAACGCCGCGGTATACACCGACAACGCCACCACGATCGAAACCAGCTCCGGGATCACCACCCAACCACCGCGAATGTTGAAGCGCTGCAACTCCGGCACTTCCCAGGTGAAAGGTACGCCTGCAATGAAGGTCATCAGCCAGGGGATGGCAAGAAACAACCCAAAGCTGGTCCAGAACACCGGAAACATCTGCCCGGTGGCATGCCGACGCGCCCGAGCCCAGCGATTGAGCAAGACCACGGCGACCAGCGCCACGAGCAATGCCAGCCAGAATGCCCAGAAGCCATCGGCGGCGCTGGGTGCCGGCATCTGCACGCCGCGGTTGTTGACGAACACCGCATCCCATAGGCTCAGGCTGTCACGCGGCCCAGGCAACGGGCTGATCACAGCGAAGTAGACGAAGAAGATCAGCAGCAACGGCGGGATATTGCGAAATATCTCGATGTAGAGCGTCGCCAGCTGGCGGATCAGCCAGTTGCTTGAGAGGCGTCCCACGCCGAGGATGAACCCCATCACCGTTGCGAGAAATATCCCGATGACGCTGACCAACAGCGTATTGAGCAGCCCGACCCAGAAGACGCGACCGTAGGTGTCGCTCTCGCTGTAATCGATCAGGTGTTGGGATATGCCGAAGCCGGCGGCGTTCTCAAGGAAACCGAAGCCGGAGGTAATGCCGCGATGGGCAAGGTTGGTCTGGGTATTGTGAAAAAGGTACCAGCCGAATGCTACGACGGTGATTACAGCCAGAATCTGAAACAGCCAGGCGCGTGCCCGTGGGTCGGTCAATAGCGACCCGCCAGTCGGCCTAGGATTGTCGATGGTTCGCATCGAATGTCCTCATACCGCACCGCCGGCGCGTTGTGCGCGCCGGCGGCACTTCTCCCTTTGGAAAACGGGGCCGGTGTAGCCGGCCCCGCTTGGTCAACGTACCGGCGGGGCGTACTGCACGCCGCCGTTGTTCCACAGGGCATTGAGGCCACGTTCGATCTTCAGCTCGCTGCCGGCGCCGACGTTTCGATCGAAGATCTCGCCATAGTTACCGACCTGCTTGACGATCTGCACCGCCCAGTCCTTCGGCAGCTTCAGGTCCTTGCCATACTCCCCTTCGACACCCAAAAGCCGGGCGACGTCAGGGTTCTTGGTGCTCTTGGCCTTTTCTTCGACGTTTGCCGAAGTGATGCCCAATTCCTCGGCGTTGAGCATGGCGAACAAGGTCCAACGCACGATATCGAACCATTCCTCATCGCCTTGGCGGACCGCCGGGCCGAGGGGCTCCTTGGATATCACTTCGGGTAGCACTACGTAGTCATCAGGCTTTGCCAGCTTGATGCGCTGGGCGTAGAGCTGTGACTGGTCGGAAGTGAGCACGTCGCAACGGCCCGACTCCAGTGACTTGGCGCTTTCGTCCGAGGTGTCGTAGGTGATGGGGGTGTACTTCAGGTTGTTGGCGCGGAAATAATCGGAAAGATTGAGTTCGGTAGTCGTGCCTGCCTGAATGCAGACAGTCGCGCCATCCAGCTCCTTGGCACTTTTGACACCCAGCTCCTTGTTCACCAGAAAGCCTTGACCGTCGTAATAGGTCACGCCGGTGAAATTCAGGCCCATCGCCGCATCACGCGAGCTGGTCCAGGTGGTGTTGCGCGACAGCATGTCCACTTCACCGGATTGCAGCGCGGTGAAGCGCTCCTTGGCGGTCAACGGACTGTACTTGACCTTACTGGCGTCACCGAACACGGCCGCGGCCACCGCGCGACAGACATCCACGTCGATCCCCAGGTATTGCCCCTTTGCATCGGCGTAGGAAAAGCCCGGAAGGCCATCACTGATGCCGCACTGCACGAATCCTTTCTTCTGCACTGCATCGAGGGTCGCCCCCGCTTGCGCCAGCCCGCTGATTCCCAGCAGTGACGCTGCACCCAGCGCAGCCAGTGTGGATTTCACCCTAATCATCGAAACCTCCAGTTTGCTTTCTTATTCTCGGGTTCGGGCCTGTTGCCCCTCGATGCGTAACCGGCAGCAGCGAAGCGGCGCAGCCTGACCTGAGTCTAGTCGTCCGTGGATGATCGGCAATGTTCTTTGTGCCATTACCTCGACTCGCTCATGCGAGCCGTTCCCTTCTGAGTCGAACTGAACTTAGCAAGGCGCGTACCAGCTCATCCGGCAATGAGCTGGATACGCCAGGTTGCGGGTTCTATCGAAGTGCGCGAGCGGGTAACCTCGCGCCACTCCCTCGCCGGTGGCACGTAATGCCCCAAGACGAGGCAACTTGCCCCCAACTGGAGCCGATCTATGAGCGAACCGTTGATCCTCGAATCCAATGGCATTGCCGATGCCTGCATCATCTGGCTGCATGGCCTGGGCGCTGATCGCTATGACTTCCTACCTGTGGCCGAAGCGCTGCAGCAGAAGCTTCATAGCACTCGCTTCGTTCTGCCGCAGGCACCGACGCGTCCGGTAACCATCAACGGTGGCTGGAGCATGCCCAGCTGGTACGACATCCTGGCCATGAGCCCAGCCCGCGCGATCGATCGCGAGCAACTCGAGGCATCAGCGCAACAGGTCATCGGTCTGATCGAAGCACAGCGTGACGCGGGCATCGATCCGGTACGCATCTTTCTCGCCGGCTTCTCCCAAGGCGGCGCGGTGGTGCTGCATACGGCATTTCTGCGCTGGCAGGGCCCGCTGGGCGGCGTCATCGCGCTGTCCACCTATGCCCCGACATTTGCCGAGCGCCTCGCGCTTTCCGATGATGCCCGGCGCTATCCGGCGCTATGCCTGCATGGCAGCCACGATGATGTAGTGCCGCCTGCGATGGGCCGTGCCGCTTATCAGTGCCTGCACGACGCCGGCGTCAACGTCAGCTGGCGCGAGTACCCGATGAGCCACGAGGTGCTCCCGGAGGAAATCCGCGACATCGGCAACTGGCTCGCACCTTTGCTTGGCGAAAATGCCGCCTCCTGAGCACCAGCTCCGGAGGCCTATTCATCAAAGGAAGGATGAGCGGCGCGCTTGGCCGTCCGCCACCTGGCAGGCTCAAGCGCGGTCGGCATCCTGCCACGCTTGAACCTGGCATCAGACACGGCCATGCCCCAAGGCCCTGACCAGGCCCGCGCGGTATCACACAATAGTACGTCAGGCGCGAGTGCGCCCGCTGGAAGCCAAGCCTTCCCGTGCGCGAGGCTTCGCCATGCATGCGTCTTGCATTACACTGGCGCGCGACACTTTCCTAATAAATGACGAGAAGACCGTGCTCAAAGCACTCAAGAAAATCTTTGGCAAGGCCCCAGATGTACGGGCCAGCGCAGCCGATGACGTGCGCGCCGCCGACCACGAGGGCCAACACAGCGCCCCGCAGCAAGCAACGACGCCTGATACTCAACCCAAGCCGCAGCCTGCTGAGCGCGCCGCCGAAAAGCCGCGCCGTCAACGCAGCAGCAAGCCGCCAAAACCCGCCGCTCCGGCGTGGAAGCTGGAGGACTTCGAGGTCGAAGCGGCCGAAGGCAAGACCCGCTTCCACGACTTCAAGCTCGCACCCGAGCTGATGCACGCAATTCATGACCTGGGTTTTCCCTACTGCACGCCGATCCAGGCCCAGGTGCTCGGCTATACCCTCGCCGGCAGAGATGCCATTGGCCGCGCCCAGACCGGCACAGGCAAGACGGCTGCGTTTCTCATCTCCACCATCACACAGCTGCTCGACACTCCACCGCCGCGGGACCGCTATATGGGCGAACCGCGCGCACTGATCATCGCGCCGACCCGTGAACTCGTGGTGCAGATCGCCAATGACGCGCTGGACCTGACCAAATACACCAACCTGAACGTGATGAGCTTCGTTGGCGGCATGGATTTCGACAAGCAGCTCAAGCTGCTGGAATCGAAGTTCTGCGACATCCTGGTTGCCACGCCCGGGCGCCTGCTGGATTTCAACCAGCGCGGCGAGGTGCATCTGGACATGGTCGAGGTGATGGTGCTGGATGAAGCCGATCGCATGCTCGACATGGGCTTCATTCCGCAGGTCCGCCAGATCATCCGGCAGACGCCGCCCAAGAGCGAACGCCAGACCCTGCTGTTCTCAGCCACGTTCACCGATGATGTGATGAACCTGGCGCAGCAGTGGACGACCAACCCCGCCGTGGTCGAGATCGAGCCGGAAAACGTCGCCAGCGACACCGTCGAGCAACACGTATTCGCCGTGGCTGGCAGCGACAAGTACAAGCTGCTGTACAACCTGATCACCCAGAATGACTGGACTCGGGTGATGGTCTTCGCCAACCGCAAGGATGAAGTGCGGCGCATCGAGGAACGCCTGACCCGGGACGGCATCAGCGCCGCGCAGATGTCCGGCGACGTGCCGCAGCACAAGCGCATCCGCACGCTGGAAGGTTTCCGCGAAGGCAAGATTCGGGTACTGGTGGCGACCGACGTCGCCGGTCGAGGCATCCATGTCGACGGCATCAGCCACGTAATCAACTTTACGCTGCCGGAAGATCCAGATGACTACGTGCACCGCATCGGCCGCACCGGCCGTGCCGGCACCAGCGGCACGTCGATCAGCTTCGCCGGCGAGGACGACTCCTTCGCCCTGCCGCCGATCGAAGCGCTGATTGGCCGCAAGATTCAGTGCGAAATGCCGCCGGCGGAACTGCTCGCCCCGGTCCCTCATTCGCGCTGAGCCTATTGGGCGCGGCATTCGCCGCGCCCCTGCGACCGTCACTCGCCTCCTCCATCAATGACCTGAATCAGGCCTCAACAGAGGTCAAGCGGCTAGAGTGGTAGCTAGATCGGAACTCGAGGAGACATCGATGGACAGCATGCACTGGCTACTGTCGCTAATCGTCACCGGCTTCATCCTGCTCTGCGTAGGTTTCAACTACCGGGACCGGGACTGGGGCGTGGGCCTTCTTGGCCTGGGCGTGCTCACCATGTTCTCGACGCTGGCCTTCAAGATGTACATCACCTTCTATTGACGGCTCAGCCGTTCTCGCTCCAACGCTCAGCCGCGACCTGATCACTCGCGCGGCCCTCCACCCAGCGTGGCCCGGACGGCGTGGTTTCCTTCTTCCAGAACGGCGCCCGCGTCTTCAGGTAGTCCATCACGAAGCGACAGGCATCGAAGGCAGCGTCGCGATGGGCGCTCGCCGCGCCGACGAAGACGATCGGCTCACCTGGCTCCAGGGGCCCGACGCGATGCAGCACGTCGAGCCGCAATAATGGCCAGCGCTGCTCCGCCTCGATACTGATTTTCTCCAGCGCCTTTTCGGTCATCCCCGGCGCATGTTCGAGGAACATTCCGGCGACATCCTGCCCATCATTGAAATCCCTTACGTAACCGACGAACCCGGCGACCGCGCCAATCCCCAGGTTGGCCGCATGCAGCGCATTGAGTTCGGCCCCCGGATCGAACGCTGCCGTCTGTACACGAACCGCCATGCTCAGCCTCCGGTCACGGTGGGAAAGAAAGCGACTTCATCGTCATCGGTGATCGGCTCATCGAGACCACAGAGCGCCTGATTACGGGCACACATCAGGTTCTGCTCGGCAAGCACCTCCCAAACACCGCCCCGCGCAAGCAGCTGCTGGCGCACGTCATCCACGTTGGCGAGCGAAGCATCCCACTGCAGGCGCTCGCCATCAGTGCCCAGGGTTTCGCGATAACGGGCAAAGAACTGGACGGTAATCATGCCGGCACCTGCCAGTGACCGCTCTTGCCGCCGAGTTTTTCCAGCAGGCGCACGCCTTCGATGACCATGCCGCGATCCACGGCCTTGCACATGTCGTAGATGGTCAGCGCAGCGACGCTGGCAGCGGTCAACGCCTCCATCTCGACACCTGTCTGCCCGGCCAGCTTGCAGGCAGCGCGAATCAGTACGCAGTCTTCACCATCCGCCTGCAGCTCGACCTTGATGCTGGTGAGCAGCAGCGGATGACACAGCGGAATCAGCTCGTAGGTCTTCTTTGCCGCCTGGATGCCGGCGATGCGCGCCACGGCGAAGACATCGCCCTTGGGATGACCACCCTGCTGGATCATTTGCAGGGTCTGCGGAAGCATGCGCACGCGGGCCTCGGCCACCGCTTCACGCGCGGTCACTGCCTTGTCGGTGACGTCGACCATGCTGGCCCGGCCTTGGGAATCGAGATGGGTGAGCATTCGGCGCTCCTGATCGGAAAATCACGAGTCTACCGCAGCCGCCGGCGATGAACCCGCCCCCGTAAGAGGTACTACCGGGCATCGCCGCACGCGCCTCCGCTACATGTGCGCTTCGGCGTATTCGGCCAGCACCGAACGCGGTACACCCTGCAAGGTGATGTGCACGCCGTGGGAGAAATCCTTGAAGCGCTCGGTCAGGTAGGTAAGCCCCGAACTGGTAGCCGACAGATACGGCGTGTCGATCTGCGCCAGATTGCCCAGACAGACCACCTTCGAGCCGTTGCCCGCGCGGGTGATGATGGTCTTCATCTGGTGCGGCGTGAGGTTCTGGCACTCGTCGATCAGGATCAGGCTCTGCTGGAAGCTGCGACCGCGGATGTAGTTCAGCGATTTGAACTGCAGCGGCACCTTTTGCAGGATGTAGTCGATGCTGCCGTGGGTGTTCTCGTCCTCCATGTGCAGCGCTTCGAGGTTATCGGTGATTGCACCCAGCCACGGCTCCATCTTCTCGGCCTCGGTGCCGGGCAGAAAGCCGATGTCCTCGTCCAGCCCCTGCACGCTGCGGGTGGCAATGATGCGCCGGTAGCGCTTGCTGACCACGGTCTGCTCGATGGCCGCAGCCAGCGCGAGAATGGTCTTGCCCGAACCGGCGGCGCCGGACAGGTTGACCAGATGGATATCCGGGTCGAGCAAGGCGAACAGCGCCAATGCCTGATGGATGTCCCGCGGGCGCAGGCCCCAGGCCTCCTGATGCAGCAGCGGCTCCTGATGCAGGTCGAGGAGCAGCAGCTCATCGGCCTTGATGCCCTTGACCCAGCCGACAAAGCCCTGTTCGTCGATGATGAACTCGTTGATGTGTACCGCGGGAAGGTTGTCGGTCAGCTGCACGCGGTGCCAGGTGCGCCCATGCCCCTGATGGGTCTCGACCTTGCTCACGCGATCCCAGAACGAGCCGCTGACGCTGTGATAGCCGGGGGAAAGCTGGCCGACGTCATCGACCAGCTGATCGGTATGGTAATCCTCCGCCGCTACGCCACAGGCACGCGCCTTCAGGCGCATGTTGATGTCCTTGGTCACCAGCACCACAGGCAAGCCGGGACGCTGCCGGCTCAGCTCGACCACCTGATTGATGATCTTGTTGTCGTTCAGATCCTCCGGCAACGCGTTGGACTCGCCACGCTTGCTCATGAGGATCGAAAGACTGCCGGAAGGCCCGCTCTTGCCGCGCTGGATCGGCACGCCGAGCTCGACCTCTTCCGGCGTGGCGTCACCGAGCAGCTTGTCGATCAAGCGGATTGCCTGACGACACTCGGCTGCGACGCTGTGCTTGCCGGCCTTGAGTTGGTCGAGTTCCTCCAGCACGGTCATCGGAATGGCGACCTGATGTTCCTGGAAGTTCAGCAAAGCGTTGGGATCGTGGATCAGTACATTCGTGTCGAGGACGTAGAGCGTGGGCTGGGTCGCGCGAGGTCTGCCGTAGTCATCCATACCGATCACCTTCTTCTGGGGCCAGAAACGAAGAGCCAAAAGCGCTTCGCTGCACAGTAACCGCCATGCGATTCAGGTGAGCGGACGAGGGTAGCCGGTGGATTCGGGGCTGCCCAGGAGCCGCCACCTGTGTCGCAGGGTTCGGCGGTCTGAATTCGGTAATACCGTAAAAGTTATGACAGACAAAAGACTTTTCCGTTGAACTCGACTTTTTTTCACGAATCGACCAAACGGCCTTGGCGCGCGTATTTCAGCCGCGCTATTGTCGATGATCAAGGTGCGCGCTTTCGTCGCAGCGATTCACTTCCACGCTGATGTGCACCAGCTGTGGGAAGCCCTGCAACGCAGCCTTGTAGTGGTCGGCGGTGTGCGCCTGATGCGTCACCAGGCTCAGGATGCAGCTGTATTGCGACCGCCCTACCCGCCACAGATGCAGATCGGCGACCTCAGTATCCGGCACCTCCTGCAGCGCTTCCCGAACCCTGTGCACCAGCGGATCATCCATCTCCCGATCGAGCAGCGCCTTGGCGGTATCGCGCAACAGGCCGCGCGCCCATACAAGGATCACCAGCGCGCCGACGATACCCATCACCGGGTCCAGCCAGCTCCAGCCGAAGAACTTGCCGCCCAGCAGCGCGATGATCGCAGCCACCGACGTCAGCGCATCGGTCAGCACATGGATGAAGGCGGCGTGCCGATTCAGGTCCTTGCCACCCGAAGCGTGTTCATGCTCATGCGAATGCTCGTCGTGACCGTGACCGTGACCGTGACCGTGACCGTGGTCATGCTGATCCCGCAGCAACCAGGCGGACAGCAGATTCACCAGCAAGCCGATCACGGCGACCATCAGAGCTGCATCGAAACCAATCGCGACCGGCGACCAGAGCCGCGACAGCGATTCGCCGATCATGAACAGCGCCACGACGACCAGCAGCAAGGCGCTGGTGAAACCGGCCAGCACCTCGATCTTCCAGGTTCCGAACGCGAAACGCTGGTCCGCCGCGTAGCGCCGAGCCAGCAGATACGCCAACGCCGCCAGGCCGATAGCTACCATGTGCGAGGCCATATGCCAGCCGTCCGCCAGCAACGCCATGGAGTTGAACCAGTAACCGGCGATGATCTCCACCAACATGGTCAAGCCGGTCAGAATGACCACCGCCCAGGTCTGACGCTCGGAGCTGCGCTCCAGCGGACGGTAGTCGTGAGGTGGTTGCCATTGCGCATGATTGCAGCCAGACATACGAACTCCTTGATTGACGCCTTCCACTTGTGCCTTGCCACGCGGGGAAGGTCAACCGTTGCCTATGGCCGCTATAGCTGGAGCCGCTCCGCTCGTACCCCTACAATCGCGCCATCAGACAGGAGACCCGTACATGCTGATGGTGATTTCCCCCGCCAAGACGCTCGACTACGAAACACCCCCGATAACCGAACGCTTCACTCAGCCTCAGTACCTAGAGCACTCGCAACTGCTGATCGACCTGTTGCGCGATTACTCGCCAGCGCAGATCAGCGAACTCATGCACCTTTCCGACAAGCTGGCCGCCCTGAACGTCGCGCGCTACGGCAGTTGGACGGCTGACTTCACACCGGAGAATGCCAAGCAGGCCCTGCTCGCCTTCAAGGGCGATGTCTACACCGGACTGAGCGTCGAGGATTTCACCGAGAGCGACCTGCTGTTCGCACAGGAGCATCTGCGCATGCTGTCGGGGCTCTACGGCCTGTTGCGCCCGCTGGACCTGATGCAGCCGTATCGGCTGGAAATGGGCACCAAACTGGCCAATCCGCGAGGCAAGGATCTGTACGCATTCTGGGGCGAGCGCATCACTGGCTGGCTGAACGAGGCGCTTGTCGAGCAGGGTGACGATGTCCTGCTGAATCTGGCCTCCAACGAGTACTTCAGCGCGGTCAAACCCAAGGCGTTGAACGCACGGGTCATCAACGTCGACTTCAAGGACATGAAGAACGACCAGTACAAGATCATCTCGTTCTACGCCAAGAAGGCTCGGGGCCTCATGGCACGCTGGTTGATCAAGGAGCGTATCGGCAACCCTGATCAGCTGCCGGAATTCGACTACCAGGGCTACCGCTACAGTCGGGATGATTCGACCAGCGACCGCTTGGTATTCCTGCGCGACGCCGCCGACCAGTAACAACTCAATGCCGGCGGAGGGCCCCGCAAGGGCGCTGCCGCCGCCCTCACCGACCCCATTAGCGGGTCCGCCCAGCACGTCCCACAACCTCTACCAACATCGCCCGATCAACCCTCCGCATTCCTCCGGGCCGGTGAGCGCACCTTGAATCCGTTCGCAAAAACTGGCCGATCAACGGTTGCCGAGGCGGGAACTATCCAGCGTGGCTCGCAATCATAAGCGCGTACCGACAATTCCAGGTGGAAAGGGAAGTCGCACATGAACGTGCATTGGGTCATCGATTTCGCAGATCGCTCCGTTCGAGATCGTCAGTCGATCTTGGCGGTAGCGCAACTTCAGACGGCGATACGGCTGATTATCCAGCCGACAGCCGCGGCGTCGAGCAGAGCCTACGCGGCATCTGACACGGCAAACGCCGAGCAAGGCACGAACAGAGGGTTACGGCCATGCAAGCGCATCACTCCCGTTCGACCGGCAGGTGCCACGCACCGCGCGCGACGATGGCGCTCCTCAGTAGTGCGCCAAACGCCGACCACGAGCGCCCGGTGCAGATGACCATGATCGACATCTCGCCCGAGACACATGCGGCCTAACGGCCATGGTGCGATATCCAGGCGATTAACCAGACAGCAGATTTCAATCTCGAGGCATGCCTCGGGACAGAGCGGATTTCGTCCAGCCAACTGGCGATTCCCCCGACAAAGAACAGCAACAACCCAGGCGCGGCCAAGAGGCCGGCGTCACCGGACAAGTAGAACGACCTTCGAAACGATTCAGGAGAAGCAATATGATCCCGGTTATTCTTTCAGGCGGTAGCGGCTCCCGACTGTGGCCCCTTTCCCGCAAGTCGTTCCCCAAGCAGTTTCTTGCCCTGACCGGCGAGCAGACGTTGTTCCAGCAAACCGTCGAACGCCTGGCGTTCGATGGCATGCAGCAACCGCTGCTGGTCTGCAACAAGGACCACCGTTTCATCGTCAAGGAGCAGCTGGCCGCGCGCAAACTCGGCGTTCAAGGCCTTCTGCTCGAGCCTTTCGGTCGTAACACCGCACCGGCCATTGGGATCGCGGCGATGAAGCTGGTTGAAGAGGGACGCGACGAGCTGCTGCTGGTCCTGCCGGCCGACCACGTCATCGAAGACCAGAAGGCCTTCCAGCGCTCCCTGGCACTGGCGACCAATGCCGCGGAAAACGGCGAGATGGTTCTTTTTGGTGTTCCGCCGACCCGTCCTGAAACCGGTTTCGGTTATATCAAGGCCAGCCAGGACGCCAATCATGGCTTGCCCGATGGCATCAAGCGCGTGGCGCAGTTCGTCGAGAAGCCGGATGAGGCGCGCGCCCAGAGCTATCTGGAGTCAGGTGACTATTTCTGGAACAGCGGCATGTTCCTGTTCCGCGCCAGCGTCTTCCTGGAAGAACTGAAGAAGCACGATCCGGACATCTACGATACCTGCTCGCTCGCCCTGGAGCGCAGCGTGAAGAACGGCGAAGAAGTGCTGATCGACCCCGCCACCTTCGCCTGCTGCCCGGACAACTCCATCGACTATGCAGTGATGGAAAAGACTCAACTGGCTTGCGTAGTGCCCATGTCGGCTGGCTGGAGCGATGTCGGCTCCTGGTCTTCGATCTGGGATGTGCACGAGAAGGACGAGAACGGTAACGTCCTCAAGGGCGACGTGATCGCCGAGGACTCGCGCAACTGCCTGGTACACGGCAACGGCAAACTGGTCACCGTGCTCGGCCTGGAAAACATCGTGGTGGTGGAGACCAAGGACGCCATGATGGTTGCCCACAAGGACAAGGTGCAGGACGTCAAGAAGCTGGTCAGCAAGCTCGACGCTCAGGACCGCAGCGAAACCAAGAACCACTGCGCCGTGTACCGCCCTTGGGGCTGGTATGACTCGGTGGACATGGGTGGCCGCTTCCAGGTCAAGCGTATCTGCGTGAACCCAGGGGCCAGCCTCTCCCTGCAGATGCACCACCATCGTGCCGAGCATTGGATCGTTGTTTCCGGTACCGCTCAGGTCACCTGCAACGACCAGACTTTCCTGCTCACCGAGAATCAGTCGACTTATATCCCGATCACTTCAGTGCATCGCCTGGCCAACCCCGGGAAAATTCCGCTGGAGATCATCGAAGTCCAGTCCGGCAGCTATCTGGGTGAAGACGACATCGAGCGCTTTGATGACGTTTACGGCCGCGCCGAACAGAGCAACGAAGCCAAAGTTGCCCGTTAATGCTCGCCAAGTAACGAGAGGAAAGCCCGCTTCGGAAGGTCTGAAGTAACCCTGTATTTCCGGTCGACTTCAGCCCTCGCTGCTTTTGAAAGCGGGCCGTCGATCAAAATCGACCAGGTAACCCGC
>NZ_RHQM01000024.1 GCF_003935375.1 Stutzerimonas xanthomarina | reverse complement strand
GAATAAGGCCGGTAGGTTGAAAAAACCGGGTTGAAAAAGGGGGACGGTGAGAATTGGCTAATTGTTCAGCGTCTCCCAAGGTGAATCCCTGTTGGCGCTTCATTTGATTTGTCTCCACGACATACGACCGGGGCTGCCGCCGCTACCTGATAGATCGAACTGATCGACTTCTCCACCAAGACCAGAGTTGTAACCGTAATCGGATCCATCTCCGAACAGATTACCCGGCGCATCCATCGTACCGTCCGGCAGCTTGAATCCACTGGGCGCGCATTGCGCAGTGCCGCAGCTGACGATGTCAGCCGAGTCAAAGTAGCGGTCATTGTTCACGTCGAACAGGCTATCTGCCAATCGCCCACCGCTGAGTCCATCAACGCCCAGCAGCCAACTTTCCCCCCCGGACAGGCACGGATCGCTACGCGGGATAAAGGTGGTAAACAATACCCGCTCCTTCGACAGCGATGGGGTTGCCACAGTACGCTCGCCGTCCAGAGCCGCATTACCGACACGCAGGTTTATATACCAGCCATGATGGGTAGCCCAATCAATTGGTTTCTGCGTCAACACACGGTACTGTTGGCCGTTGGACGTCGTCTCATTAACGAACTCCTGTTCGAGCAACCTCAGCTTCGACACTACGTTGTTGCCAGAAAGGTCACGGTCCCAGATGCCGTAGATCGTCTGTAGCTCGGTGTTCAACTTGTCGCCGGAAACCAGATACTGGCCAGTCCCGAATATCACCAGACGCCCGCCTTCAGGATGCTGCCGAACACGAACCTTAGCCGTGATTGGCTGCCGAGTGTCCGAGTTGCGCGCCTTGAACAGCAGACTACTCGACCATTGATTAGTGTTGCTGGAGCTCAGATTGAACTTCCAAAGATTCCCCAGCACGTCACCGGCATAGACATGAGTGACGCGCCGATTGGCATCGTAGAATGCCGTGGCGGTAGAAAGCCCGTTGGACGCAGTACTGCCATCGGGGTCGGTCACTACGAGCTTCTTGATCACCTCACCGGTGATCGAATCGACCACATAGAGCGCCGCTCGACCGGCGTTGCTATCGTAGCCGTTGCCGAAGATGGTGACGTAGCGATCACTCTGGCCGATCAGCATACGGGCCACTGTGGGCTCGCCGAACTGATAGCCGAGGTCGTTCCACGGATCGGTCGATAGATTCGTATCCGGCGCGGTGCGCTCCCATCTGATATCGGACTCATCGAACGACCGATCCGTCATGTCCAGAGCGAAGATACCCCGACCGCCATAGCCTAGCGCGCCGACCAGATAGGTTTTCCAGCCGTTGTCATATAGATCGCCCAGACCAAAGGAGCCATCGACGTAGAATTGATGGCTGTAATCCGACTCCGTCAGCGCCATCAGCCCGGGAGTGGCTCCGGGGCTGATGGCGCGCTTGCGAAAGACACTCGCGGGGACATAAGCGAAGGACTCAACACCCGTTGCCGCATCGAAACCGTGCAGCATGCCGTCGTTGGCACCCACAACAAGCAGGGAGGTTTCGTCGGCCTTACCATCGACATAAGCTAAGTAACTGTCGGCAGGCTCGGTGTCGTCAGTAGCATCGTTCGGCACGTTGTAGCCGTTGTTCTGCTGTCCAACATAGACAGGATCCGAATTAACGATATCGCCAAGCAGCGAGCTCCGGTTGCGAAGGCGCTGGCCAGCATAGGGCGCCTCAAGCGCGACGCCATCGCTGCCCCCCCTCAACCAGCTCAGCCGCTTAAGCGCATTTGCGTTATCGGTCTCGCCTGTCTTGGTCAGGCTGGCCTGCTGAGCAGCATTGAGATTACTCCAAGTCAGCTCCTGCCCGCGACTGCCGGTAAAGTTGGCATCATCGTTGTATGTAAAGATGCGCCGGGCGGCCGGCTCTGGGAAGGTTCCGCTGTCTGACGTCCGCCAGGCGACACTTCCAACCGTTCCATCCATGTTTACCCGGTAGGCAAGCACTTCACCGGTCCACTCGGTGCTATTGTAACGAGCCTGGTAGATGAGTGCCCCTTCCTGGATGCGCTTGGTGTTGGCCGATACTGCGGAAGCGGAGCTGATCTGCTGGCGGATAGATTGCAGGGCGCTATTAAGAGCATTGGTCAATTGATTCGAGTCATTCGCCGTGTAGTAGGCACCATGCCCGTATTCGGCAGCATCTTCGAGCATCTGGTTATCGACGGCGAAGCCAACCGTGTAGGTGTGTAGGTTCTGCTTCAAGTGAGCGCTGTCGTTGAAGCTCTTGCCGGCCAGATCGGTGCCGCTCTTGATCAGGTCGATGTCGAAGGCAAACTTGGCGATATCGTCCAAATAAAAGGTGCTACCCTCACCCGTACCCGATAACGTTCCATCGGAATAAGGCATGTCACTAGGCTCATTCTTGCCATCCCAGTCAGGAATGTTATTTGCTCCGGCCACCTCTGGGTTGTCTCGATCAGGATCATTATCGGTAAACGACGCATCGTGAGTCGGCAAGCCATCAGTAAGAATCACGCCAAAATTTTTCTGGCACCGGTACTGTATGGGACTGGTGTAATCGCCTGAGCCAGTTCCTTGATAACGGCTCATTCCACGGAAGTAGCGCGACACTTCGTAGTAGCTTTCGGCAAGGGGCGTATTAGCAGTTGGCTGCAGCTGATCGATACCAGCGATCAGATTGGCGTAGTTCTGGTCCGCCTGTGCCTGAGTAATGCCCTGTGAAGGGGAAAGCGCCACAACCTGATTCAGAATGCTTCCGCCCGGACCCGCGTTAGAGTGGGTCGCTGCGTTGAATGCGGACAACCCCATCCGCATACCTCGGTTTGCCGAGACAATTGCCTTAGCCGCATCGCGCGCAACCGCCATTCGGTATTCGTTTGGCAAAATTGTGCGCAGATCGTTTCCGCTGTCACCGCCTGAGGTATAGGTATTATATATATATGCTAGATACTTTGACGTATAGCGCGTATTGCCATTACCTGCGGGATCTGGCAACGCATAACAACGACGACCATTTCCATCGGTAGAAGCGTAAAGCGCTTTATAACCTGAGGCGCAAGTCCATTTACTAAGCGTGGAAAGTGAGATATTTCCATCAAACACCCCTCCCCCCCAATAACTATTTCCACCGCTTGAATAGATATAATACGGTGGCGGCAAGTCACTCGAATCCACACCGAGCGGCGGAATGGCGTTGTACATGCTGCCCGAATTATCCACCAATAACATGACATTGGGCGGAACGCTTCCGGAAATGGAAAGTGGCTCGTTTGGAAAAGGTCCGAGTGCGTATACCGGAGAGGCCAGGTAAAGGGAAAAAGCCGCCCCAAAAGCCGAAGCTCTATATTTGTCCATATGCATCCTTAACGACTCACTGTCGACTGCAGTACCACCACGGCATCACCCGAACCACCTCCGGCACGCGCCGTAACGCGGTAGGAATTGACGACAGGAACTTCACCTTCATCGCTCGGCGCGAAGGTCTGGGTCGTGAGCCATTCGATGGTGTATCTGGGAACAGCCTGCACCCCGGCATAACTGTCGGAAACCTGCTGGGAACGTTCCGCCCATGGGTAGTTGTCCTCGACAGGCCGCACACCCGTGTAATCGGGACTTATCAACCCGCTGGTGCCGGCCGCGGAGAACAGCACCCCTGTCTGGCGCAGATGATCCTCACCTACGCGCAGGGCCGCTTCGGCAGCCTGGAACGCGAGGTTCTTGTCGCGCTCGTTGCCCGCCATCCGCTCCTGGAGCGTGGAGTCCTGGATAGAGGCAACTCCGATCATCGTCAGTATCAGCAGGAATACCAGGCTGATGATCAACGCCGAGCCGTTCTGCATGTGTTTTTGCATAACTCTCACCGAACCCGATTACGAATAGCGACAACGCTGCCGAAGGTTTGCCGTAGACGGCCATCGGCAGCGACCGCGGCGCCGTTGAAGTTGATCGATTGCACCGCCTCGCCCGCTTTTGCCACTACGTTGTCGTCCGTGCTGCTCAGCAGAAGGCGGAAGCGCACACTAACCACCCTCGACCAGTCCGTAACGTCATTGGCCGAGCGGTATACATTGGCGACGGGGTTATTGCCCGTCTTGATGCCGTACTCCACTTGGAAGTCCTCGACGCCATCCACTAACTCGGCGGGATTGGCGCTGGTGTCGGATCGATTGGCGAAGCGCCGCTGCATCCACAGCGCCCGTATAGGCGTTCCGTCGTTCGAGAGTCGTGCGGTATCCCTTACGAAAAACGCAACCTCTTCGAAGGCCATTACCTCGGCATCCGTTCCGTACGCCTTGCTGAGGCGGTTGCTGGTGTTCATGTTGCTCGCATGGGCAACCGTGGTTTTTCCGCCTGCCGCGGAAACACTGGTCGCACGGAAGACGTCTGCCGACACGCAATCAGCGATGAACAAGGTATCGCCTGCCTCAAGCCCCAGACGATTGTCCACGACCTGGATATTGGCGTTGTCGACGGCCATGTTGCCGGTCAGTTGCAGACCGAGGTTGGAGGCCTTACGGATGGTCAGCACATCGGTCCCGGCACTTGCGTTCCAGCTATTGCTGGAAGCCACGTTGTTCGCCCCGCCCATGATCGCCCCCAGCGGGTTCGTCGCATCCAGCGGAGCAGGAGACGCGATGACATTGATGTCGATCTCTTCGATGTTGCCGCATCCCATGTAGCCCGCCATCCGACTCTCGGCGGCCAGCAGGCCGACGGCGAATCGCCCATTTTCCTGCAGCCGGGACATTGCATCCTGGACCCGGTAGGTCATCTTGCTCGACAGGAACATCTGCATGACCGCAGCCCCGATCACCAGGCTGAGGACAAGTGCCACCATGAGTTCGACCAGACTCAGGCCTTGGCTCCGCTTGAAATTCACAGACAGTCCCTCTCGCAAAGCCGGGTGGTAAAGACGAACTGCTGGGCCGCTTCGCCACCCGACTTGGTCTCATCCCATTGCACGGTTATCGAGTAGATATCGCCATTCTTGCCCACGCTTCCATTACCCGCGGGCAACTGGGTCGCCATCGCTGCCTTCCATTCCCGCAGGTCCGTCTCAGCGATACCGATACCGGTCGGAGCGCTGTCGCTCAGGCCAATCGAGTAACTTCCCGCCAGCGCGGCTGGCGCATTGGCTCGCATACGATCGGCAATGTCGTACGCCAGGAAAGTCGCATGCGAGCGAAAGGCTGCGGTCTGGTTAAACTGAAGAGCGTTTAACTGAAGACCTATCATGCCGAGAATCCCGACTCCCAATATCAACATTGACACGAGAACTTCGATAAGCCCGAAGCCCTCCATTCTTCTTTCCATCTTATTGGCACTCCTTTCGCGCAACCGCCGCTCTTCCCATCGCGTTAACGCTGACTATTCGCTCATAGCGACATTCGAGATTCGGAATCGTATAGGCGAAACTCACGGTTGTACCGGCAGCAACACTGTCCAGCCGTCCTTGCCCGTTGAATATGACTTCACTCGCAGTCGACGTCAGACTTGCATTCCCGTCGAGCCCAGGAAAGACCCTGATCAACTCACCATCATCGAGCGTGGCATTGGCATTTGCATCCGCCCATATACGCCACCCGGCATGCCAGTTGCCGTTATTCGAGGACGTGACCCTGACCCGCCCTCCTCGCTTGACAGACTCGCTTCGCGCCAAGTTGAGCGCATTGAGCAGCAGCCCCGCCTGGGTCTGCGCGCGATTCTGGCGGATAAGGTTGCCGAATTCCGGCACGGCAATACTCAACACGATTGCCAGAATGGCCATCGTCACCATTAGTTCGGTCAACGTGAATCCCAGACTTCGCCGCATGCAAACCTTCCCCTTGAGATGCGCTGACAGTATTCTCTGGTCCGTTTGGATATTCATTCCAAGGCAGATGGTCGGAGGCGAAAGCCAGACGACTGGCACTCATCTGCCAAATCACAGACAGGCAGGACGCCATGCTTACATCAAAGGGACTTAGTCTCGTAGAGTTACTTGTCACACTTTCGATAATCAGCATTCTTTCCCTGATCGCAATACCGGGGATGGGCAGGCTGGGACAGGACCAAGAGCTTTCCAACTATCTTTCAACGCTACGGGGAAGCTTGGCCTACGCGAGGCAGGAAGCGATCCGCACCGGCAGCAGCGTATCGATCACCCCCAAGCAGAGCCGCTGGCAGAATGGATGGCAGGTCTTCCTCGATGCCAACCATGACGGCATCCTGCAAGCACACGAGCGAGTGCTGAGGGATGCGGCGCCAGTGGGAAACGGGCTGTCCCTTTCCGGCAACACCCCCGTGCAAAGCTACATTCGCTTCACCCCGAGCGGCAGGGCTACCCTTGTCAATGGCGCCTACCAGATGGGCACGCTGGCGCTCTGCCAGAACGACGGCGGCAAGGGCTACAAGTTGCGCCTGAACAATGCAGGGCGGGTTTCGGCGATCGCCGTCAGCGGTTGCGAAGCCTTCTAGAGCGCTTTGACCCGCAACTCTTTCGGCATCGAGAACGTCACGTTCTCTGGGCGGCCCTCCAGCTCATCCATGCCGCTGGCGCCCCACTCCTTGAGCCGCTCGATCACTCCACGCACCAGCACTTCAGGGGCTGATGCACCGGCGGTGATACCGATACGCTCGATGTTCTCGAACCATTCGCGCTTAAGGTCTTCGGCGCCGTCGATGAGATAAGCCGGCGTGCTCATCCGCTCGGCGAGTTCGCGCAGGCGGTTAGAGTTCGAGCTATTCGGGCTGCCCACGACCAGAACCACATCGCATTCATCGGCCAGTTGCTTCACCGCATCCTGGCGATTCTGGGTGGCGTAGCAGATGTCATCCTTGCGCGGGCCGCCAATGCTTGGGAACTTGCTGCGCAGCGCGTCGATGACACGGCTGGTGTCATCCATGGAGAGCGTTGTCTGGGTGACAAAGGCCAGCGCCTCGGGGTCGCGCACTTGCAGCTGGGCGACGTCTTCCTCGTCTTCAACCAGGTAGATCGCGCCACCGTTGCGCGCATCGTACTGGCCCATGGTGCCTTCGACTTCCGGGTGGCCCTGATGACCGATCAAGATGCACTCACGCCCATCACGACTGTACTTGGCGACTTCCAGATGCACCTTGGTCACCAGCGGACAGGTGGCGTCGAAAACCTTCAAACCACGCTTCTCCGCCTCCAGCCGCACAGCCTGGGAGACGCCATGGGCGCTGAATATGACAATGACGTCGTCCGGCACCTGGTCCAGCTCTTCGACGAAGATCGCCCCACGCGCACGCAGGTCTTCGACCACGAACTTGTTGTGCACCACTTCATGCCGCACATAGATCGGCGGCCCGAAAACTTCCAGGGCCCGGTTGACGATTTCGATGGCGCGATCCACACCCGCGCAGAAGCCGCGAGGGTTGGCGAGTTTGATTTGCATGGTAAGTCTCGGCACGCGAAGGCTTGATGACGGGTGAGTGTAACGCGATACGGCATAGGCGTTCTCCGACGCCCTGTATCGGCCAGCGGGAGGGAAGCAATCCTCCCGGCTGGCCAGCTCCGGTTACACCGGTTTGACGCCGATGATCTCGACCTCGAAGGTCAGGATCTTGCCAGCCAATGGATGATTGAAGTCTACGGTGACCTGACTCTCGTCGAACGCCTTCACCACGCCCGGCAGCTCAGTACGCGCCGCATCCTGAAAGCTGACCATCAACCCTTCGGAAAGCTCCATCCCGGCGAATTGGCTGCGCGGCATGACCTGCACATTCTGCGGGTTGACCTGGCCGAAGCCCTGCTCCGGAGCAATCTGCAGGGTGCGCTTGTCACCGGCCTTCAGCCCGTAGAGCTGCTGCTCAAAGCCTGGCAGCAGGTTGCCATCACCTACCTTGAAGGTTGCTGGCTTCTTATCGAACGTGCTGTCGACCAGCTCGCCCGTTTCCAGGCCAAGCGCGAAATGCAGGGTGACTTCCTTGTCCGGCCCAATGCGCTGTTCAGTCATGTGCAGCTTCTCCGGTCTTGTTGCCCTTGAACATGTCCAGCGCCAGCATGACGGCACCGACGGTGATGGCGCTATCAGCGATATTGAACGCCGGGAAATACCAGCGGTTCTGCCAATGCACCAGAATGAAATCGACTACATGGCCTAACACCACGCGATCATAGAGATTGCCCAGCGCGCCGCCCAACACCAGCGCCAACGCTACTGCCAGCCAGGTTTCGTTTGCTTTCAACCGCTTCAGCCAGACCACCAGCACGACACTGACGCCAACTGCGATCACCGCAAACAGCCAACGCTGCCAGCCGCCATGATCCGCAAGGAAACTGAACGCCGCCCCCGTGTTGTAGGCCAGCGTCCAGGCGAAGTAGCCAGGAATCACGTCGACCTTCTGGTACAGGCTGAAGTTGGCCTCAAAGTAGTGTTTGGTCGCCTGATCGAAGGCGATCACCAGCACACTGAGCCACAGCCAGGCGAGCCGACCGAAACGCGCACTCATTGCACAGCCTCCGGCTCGCTGATCGTCCGGCGCACATCACGCATAGTGACGAACCTCACCAGCGCCTTCGATATTCTCCACACAGCGACCGCAGATGTCCGGATGCTCGGCATGCGTACCAACATCCGGCAAATGGTGCCAGCAACGACCGCACTTGCTATGTCCGGTCTTGCGGACCACCAGCTTGAGGCCGGCCAGCTCGCTCTCCACGGCCTCGGCTGGGGCCTGAGTCAGAGGTGCGATATCTACGGCAGAGGTTATCAGCACGAAGCGCAGCTCGTTGCCCAGCTTGGCCAACTCCGCAGCCAACGCGCCTTCTGCATACAGCGTGACTTCCGCCTGCAGATTGCCGCCAATGGTCTTGGCCGCACGCTGGTTTTCCAGTTCCTTGTTCACCGCGGTCTTGACCGCCATGACCTTGTCCCAGAAAGCGCGATCCAGCTCGGCGTCCTGTGGTAGCGCCGTCAGGCCCGTGTACCAGGTATTGAGCATCACCGATTCGTTGCGCTCGCCCGGCAGGTACTGCCAGATTTCCTCGGCGGTGAAGGCCAGGATCGGCGCGATCCAGCGCACCAGCGCCTCGGCGATGTGATACAGCGCGGTCTGGCAGGAGCGACGCGGCAGGCTGTCCGCACCAGTGGTGTATTGGCGGTCCTTGATGATGTCCAGATAGAAGCCGCCCAACTCCTGCACGCAGAAGTTGTGCACCTTCTGGTAGACGTTCCAGAAGCGATAGGTGGTGTAGGCCTCCTCGATCTCCTGCTGCAGCAGCAGTGCGCGGTCGATGGCCCAGCGGTCCAGGGCGATCAGCTGATCATTCGGCACCATGTGCTGCGCGGGATCGAAGCCGTCGAGATTCGAGAGCAGGAAGCGTGCGGTGTTGCGGATACGGCGGTAGGCATCGGCGCTGCGCTGCAGGATTTGCTTGGATACCGCCATTTCGCCGGAATAGTCGGTGGCCGAGACCCACAGACGCAGGATGTCGGCGCCCATGCTGTCGGTGATTTCCTGCGGCGCGATGACGTTGCCGAGGGACTTGGACATCTTGCGGCCGTTCTCGTCCACGGTGAAGCCGTGGGTCAGCAGGCCCTTGTACGGTGCATGACCATCGATGGCCGCGCCGGTCAGCAGCGATGAATGGAACCAGCCGCGATGCTGGTCGGAGCCTTCCAGATAGAGATCGGCACGCGGGCCGCTTTCGTGACCCATGGGGTGCGAGCCGCGCATCACATGCCAGTGGGTGGTGCCGGAATCGAACCAGACATCGAGGGTGTCGGTGATCTTCTCGTACTGCGCCGCTTCGTCGCCGAGCAACTCGGCTGCGTCGAGCTTCGACCAGGCCTCGATACCGCCCATCTCCACACGCTGCGCCACGGCTTCCATCAGCTCGACGGTACGCGGGTGCAGCTCGCCGCTTTCCTTGTGCAGGAAGAACGGGATCGGCACGCCCCAGGTGCGCTGGCGCGAGATGCACCAGTCCGGACGCCCGGCGATCATGCCGTGCAGGCGCGCCTGGCCCCAGGCCGGGACGAACTCGGTCTGCTCGATGGCATCCAGTGCACGGCGGCGCAGCGAGCTGCCGTCATGGGCGACTTTGTCCATACCGACGAACCACTGCGCCGTGGCGCGGTAGATCAGCGGCGTCTTGTGCCGCCAGCAGTGCATGTAGCTGTGCTGGATCGACTCGTGCTTGAGCAGCGCGCCGACCTCGGCGAGCTTCTCGACAATAGCCGGGTTGGCTTTCCAGATGAACTGTCCACCAAAGAACGGCAGGTCGGAGACGTAGACGCCGTTGCTCTGCACCGGGCCGAGGATGTCGTCGTTCTCCATCCCGTAGTGCTTGCAGGAGCGGAAGTCGTCCTCGCCGTAGGCCGGCGCCGAGTGGACGATACCGGTACCGGCACCGGTTTCCACGTAATCGGCCAGGTAGATCGGGGCGAAGCGCTCGTAGAACGGATGACGGAAGCGGATCAGCTCCAGCACCTTGCCTTCGCAACGGGCGATGATTTCACCGGCCAGACCGTAGCGCTGCAGGCAGGACTCGACCAGCTCCTCGGCCAGCACCAGCAGGCGCTCGCCGGTGTCGACCAGCGCATAGACGAACTCGGGGTGCACGTTCAGTGCCTGGTTGGCCGGAATGGTCCAGGGCGTGGTGGTCCAGATCACGATGCTGGCAGGCTTGGCCAGATTCGGCAGACCGAACGCAGCAGCCAGCTTGTCGGCATCCTCGACTTCGAAGGCGACGTCGATGGCATCGGATTTCTTGTCCTGATATTCGACCTCCGCCTCGGCCAGCGCCGAACCGCAGTCGAAGCACCAGTTCACCGGCTTCAGGCCCTTGAAGACGAAGCCGCCTTCGACCAGTTTGGCCAGGGCGCGGATTTCTCCCGCCTCATTGGCAAAGTCCATGGTCTTGTACGGGTTGTCCCAGTCTCCCAGGACGCCAAGGCGGATGAAGTCGGCCTTCTGCCCTTCGATCTGTTCGGCCGCGTAGGCGCGGCAACGCTCGCGGGTCAGATCGGCCGGCTGGTTCTTGCCGAAGGTGGTCTCGACCTTGTGCTCGATCGGCAGACCGTGGCAATCCCAACCCGGCACATAGGGCGCGTCGAAACCAGCCAGGGTGCGCGAGCGGACGATCATGTCCTTGATCACCTTGTTCACCGCGTGGCCAATGTGAATATTGCCGTTGGCATACGGCGGGCCATCGTGCAGGACGAACTTCGGGCGACCTTCGCCGATCTGCCGCAGCTTCCGGTACAGGTCAATGCTGTTCCAGCGCTGCAGAATCTCCGGCTCGCGCTGTGGCAGACCGGCCTTCATCGGAAATGCCGTGGACGGCAGATTGAGGGTCGCTTTGTAATCGGTCATTTCAGTCCTGACTCGTCATGAGGGGTGAAGCCCGCCAATAATCGCGGGCAGCGGCGATGTCGGCTTCGATCGCCGTCTTGAGCGCCTCCAGCGAGGCGAAACGCTGCTCGTCGCGCAGCTTGCGATGGAAGGTGACCTGCACCAGACGCCCATACAGGTCGCCCTGATAATCGAGCAGATGCACTTCCAAGTGTGGTTTACCGTCACTCTCGACCGTGGGTCGCATGCCGATGTTGGCGACACCGGCAAGCGACTTGTCGTCCAGCTCGAGACTGACCAGAAACACGCCACTCAGCGGCGTGTTGCGGCGTTTGAGCTGCACATTGGCAGTTGGCGCGCCGAGCTGGCGGCCCAGTTTCTGCCCGTGCATGACCCGGCCGGTGATACCGAACGGTCTGCCGAGCAGTGCTTCGGCGCAGGCCAGGTCACCCTCCGCCAGCACCTGACGCAACCGCGTGCTACTGACCCGCTCGCCGTCCACCTCAATGGTGGTGGCGGCCTCGACCGAGAAGCCTTCGGCCGCGCCGGCCTTGAGCAGGAAGTCGAAATCGCCGGCGCGGTCGCAACCGAAACGGAAATCGTCACCGACTTCCAAATGCCGTACACCCAACCCTTCCACCAGCGTGGCGTGGACGAATTCAGCGGCACTCAGCTCTCGCAGGCGGCGATTGAAGGCCAGACACAACACCAGATCGACGCCCTGCTCGCTCAACAGCTGCAGCTTTTCACGCAGGCGGGTGAGCCGCGCCGGCGCCTTGTCCGGCGAAAAGAACTCACGCGGTTGCGGCTCGAAGATCACTACGCAGCTGGGCAGCCCCAATTCGGCCGCACGCTCGCGCAGCCGCGCCAGGATGGCCTGATGCCCCCGGTGCACGCCGTCGAAATTGCCGATAGTGGCGACGCAGCCCCGATGCCGGGGTCGCAGATTGTGAAGCCCTCGAACCAGCTGCATACCGCACTTCTTGCTTGAAAAGTGGCCGATTATACGCACGTGCCGCGCATCCCGGACAGGTTTGCTCCGCCCGTGAATCGTCGATCAATGCCGCAAATGCCGCGGCCGCAGCCCGGTCAGCAACAACCCGGCGGCGAATGCCGCGAGCCCTGCGCAAACGAGAATCCCCAACCGCAGCGCTCGCTGCTGCCAGCCCCAGACTAACCACTCCTGCGCCGGCACGTTGAACCACCAGACCGTCGCCACCATCGCCGCACAGGCAGCTGCCAGGCGTAACCCGAACAACCACCAGCCCGGCGCAGGACGGTAGACGCCAACCTTGTACAGCCCCCAGAACAGCAGCACAGCGTTGAGCATCGACGACAACGAAGTCGCCAGCGCCAGCCCGACATGCTGTAACGGCCAGATCAGGATCAGGTTCATTACCATATTCGCGACCATGCAAATGACCGCGACGCATACCGGCGTCTTCAGATCCTGACGAGCGAAGAAACCCGGCGCCAGCACCTTGATCAGCATGAACGCCAGCACGCCGAGAGAATAGGCCTGCAGCGCCCTGGCCGATTGCACCACCGCCTCTTCGCTCATGGCGCCGTAATAGAACAGGCTGGCGATCATTGGCTCGGCGAGAATACCCAGCGCTAGCGCAGCGGGAACGCCTACCAGCAGCACCATGCGCAATGCCCAATCGACCGTTGCGGAGAACGCCTTTGGATCGTCTCCGGCATGCTGGCGCGACAAGCTCGGCAAGATCACCGTGCCAATCGCGATGCCGAACGCCCCCAACGGCAGCTCTGACAGGCGATCGGCGTAATACAACCAGGACACACTGCCGGTCTGCAGAAAGGAAGCCAACACTGTATCCAGCAACAGATTGATCTGACTGACCGAGACACCGAACAGCGCCGGCACCATCAGCAGCATGATGCGTCGAACACCCTCGTCACCCCGCTTTACCTTTGGCCGCGGCAGCAGGCCAAGCTTGGCGACATACGGCAGCTGGAAGGCCAGCTGGGCGAAACCGGCAATGAACACGCCCCAGGCAAGCGCCATGATCGGCTGATCGAAATAGGGCGTGAGAAACACAGCCGAGGCGATCATGCAGACATTGAGCAGCACCGGCGTGAAGCCCGGCACCGCGAAATACCCGTAACTGTTGAGCACACCGGAGGTGAATGCCGTCAGCGAGATCAGCATCAGGTAGGGAAAGGTGATGCGCAGCAGCTCGCCAGCCAGCTGCATCTTCTCCGGATCATCATGAAAGCCGGGCGCGAAGACCATTACCACATAGGGCGCAAACAGCACGCCCAGCGCAGTCAGCCCGACAAGGATGAGCCCGAGCATGCCGGCGGTGCGATCCACCAACTGCTTGACGTCCTGCAGCGTGCACTTGGTGCGATATTCCGAAAGCACCGGAACGAACGCCTGAGCGAATGCGCCCTCGGCAAACAGCCGGCGCAGAAAGTTGGGAATCTTGAACGCAATGAAGAACGCGTCGGCCGCAGCCCCCGAACCGAAGTAGCTGGCGACGACCATATCGCGTACCATGCCCAACACGCGTGACAGCAGGGTCATGACACTGACCACGGCGCTGGAGCGCAACAATCCGCCCTTGCCGGTTTTTTCGGACATTTGTCTTCCTAGAATTGCAGCGAGATTGATCGACCGAGCGCTCAGCGCCGGCCGGATCGATGGCCAGTTACGACACGAAAAGAGGCGGCGAGTTTAGCCGCAGCCCTTCTGTCCGACCAGCTTCTCAAGCCATTCGACCGGGCTTGACAAGCGCCCTTCGCGTCGGCATGATTCGCGGCCTTATTTGCTTTGCAATCCCCCAAGTTTTCGAGGAGTTCGACGGTGGCCAACAGCCCTTCCGCCAAAAAACGCGCAATTCAGGCTGAGAAGCGTCGCAGCCACAATGCCAGCTTGCGCTCCATGGTTCGTACCTACATCAAGAATGTGGTCAAGGCCATCGATGCCAAAGACCTGGACAAGGCTCGCACAGCCTACACTGCTGCTGTGCCGGTCATTGACCGCATGGCCGACAAAGGCATCATCCACAAGAACAAAGCTGCTCGTCACAAGAGCCGCCTGAACGGCCACATCAAGGCCCTCGGCGAAGCTGCTGCAGCCTAACTGCAGGTTCTTGAAAAAACCGGCCTAGCGCCGGTTTTTTTATGCCCAAATTTTGCCCCACTCGCGAAGGATGGACCGATGCGCAAGTTACGGCGCAACTGGCCAAGGCAAAATCGGAATCGCCGTCACCGCATTCTGCGGGCTACCCTCGATGACGCGATCGCTGTAGACCAGATAAACCAAGGTATTACGCGACTCATCAAAGAAGCGCACCACCTGCATGGTCTTGAACACCAGCGAGGTGCGCTCCTTGAACACTACATCGCCATCTTTGAGCTTGCCGTTGATGCGAATCGGCCCCACCTGGCGACAGGCGATGGACGCCTCGGCACGATCCTCCGCGAGCCCCAGCCCGCCCTTGATTCCACCGGTCTTGGCGCGAGACAGATAACAGGTCACACCATCGACCAAGGGATCGTCGAACGCCTCCACGACGATCTTGTGATTCGGCCCGAGCCACTTGAAGACCGTATCCACCTCACCGACCTGCTCGGCCAACGCCAGCGAAGGGATGAGCAACCCAAAAACCAGCGAAAAATTGGCTAAACGCATCCTCACCTCAGACCAGAATCATGTTGTCGCGATGGATAAGCTCCGGCTCGTCGACATACCCGAGCAGCTTTTCAATTTCATCTGATGGCCGCCCAAGGATGCGCTGCGCCTCGGCTGCACTGTAGTTCACCAGACCGCGCGCGACCTCCGAACCCTGCGGACCGACACAGACGACCATCTCGCCACGACGAAACGCCCCCTGCACGGCCCTGACCCCAACCGGCAGCAGGCTGCGGTTACCCTGGCGCAGCGCGTGCACAGCACCGTCGTCCAGCGTCAGCGTGCCACGAGTCTGCAGGTGCCCGGCCAACCATTGCTTGCGCGCCGCATGTCGACTGCACTCCGGCGCCAGCAGCGTCCCCAGGCGATCACCCGCCTTGAGCCGCGCCAGCACCTGCTCGATGCGCCCACCAACGATCACCGTATGCGCGCCAGAGCGCGCTGCCAGGCGCGCCGCACGAAGCTTGGTCTGCATGCCGCCACGCCCCAGCGCCCCTCCCGTGCCGCCAGCCACTGCATCCAACGCAGGATCGTCGGCGCGCGCCTCACTGATGAGATTGGCTTGAGGATTGAAACGCGGATCGGCGTCGAACATGCCGTCCCGGTCGGTCAGGATGACCAGCAGATCGGCCTCGACCAGGTTGGCGACCAGTGCAGCAAGCGTGTCGTTGTCGCCAAAGCGGATTTCGTCGGTGACCACCGTGTCGTTCTCGTTGATGACCGGCACCACACCGAGATCAATGAGCGTACGCAGCGTGCTGCGCGCATTGAGGTAGCGCTTGCGGTCCGAGAGATCATCGTGGGTGACGAGAATTTGCGCCGTCTGCTGATCGCAGCGAGCGAAGCTGGATTCCCAGGCGCGAATCAAGCCCATCTGTCCGACAGCGGCGGCCGCCTGCAACTCATGCACAGCCTTCGGTCGAGAGCTCCAGCCAAGACGACTCATGCCCGCAGCAACCGCACCCGACGACACCAGCACGAGCTCCACACCTGCCTCGCGCAAGGCCACCATCTGATCGACCCAGACCGCCATCGCAGCCTGATCGAGCCCGCGGCCGTCGGCGGTCAGCAGCGCACTGCCGATCTTGACCACCCAGCGCCGCGCACCGCTCACCTTGTCCCGCATCGTTCCCGCCTTCTATACGGCCAAAACACTTCCGGATCGGACTGCGCACGAGGCAGCCCACCAACCACTCGCCTGACCAGGCCGCGCAGCGGCCCAGGGTTCGACTTAGCGCACGTAGATGATCTCGGCACCACCCTCGTCATCATCATCGTCATCGAAGTCGTCGTCTTCGACCTCATCGGCCGCCTTGACACCAGCGCGGCGCAACGCACGCTGATCATCCAGCTCCTGCAAGCGGGCCCGCGCTTCATCCTCGATCTGGCGATCGAGCTCGGCCAGGGCCTCGGCGTAATCAGGCTCTTCGGCGATGCGCACAGTGCGCTCATCCAGATAACGCATGATCGCCTGGCTCAGCGCTTCGGTACCCTCGCTCTCCAGCGCGGAGATGACGAATACCGGACCCTTCCAGTCCAAACGCTCGACCACCTGCCGGACACGTTGCTCACGCTCATCTTCCAGCAGCTGATCAGCCTTGTTCAGCACCAACCAGCGATCGCGCTGTGTCAGCGCCGGGCTGAACTTCTCCAGCTCATGCAGGATCACCTCCGCCGCATCGGCCGGGTCGCTACCATCTAACGGAGCCATATCCACCAGGTGCAGCAGCAGGCGAGTACGCGCCAAGTGCTTGAGGAAGCGAATCCCCAGCCCCGCGCCTTCGGCCGCCCCCTCGATGAGCCCCGGAATGTCGGCAATCACGAAGCTCTTGTAGCGTCCAACGCTGACAACACCGAGGTTCGGCACCAGAGTGGTGAACGGGTAGTCAGCGACCTTGGGCTTGGCCGCCGACACCGAGCGAATGAAGGTGCTCTTGCCGGCATTCGGCAAGCCCAGCAGGCCGACATCCGCCAACACCTTCAGCTCGAGCTTGAGATCACGAGCATCACCCGGCTTGCCCGGCGTGGTTTGCCGCGGCGCGCGATTGGTGCTGGACTTGAAGCGCGTATTGCCCAGCCCATGCCAGCCGCCTTGAGCCACCAGCAGGCGCTGCCCCGGCTTGGTGAGGTCGCCCATGATCTCCTGGGTAGCCGCATCGATGATGGTGGTACCAACCGGCACCGGCAGGACAAGATCCTCACCCTTGGCGCCTGTACAGTCGGTACTACCGCCCTTCTGCCCGTTCTGCGCATTGAAGCGACGGGTGTAGCGGTAGTCCACCAGCGTGTTGAGGTTCTCGTCGGCCTCCAGATACACCGAACCGCCGTCACCGCCATCGCCGCCGTTGGGGCCACCCTTTTCGATGAACTTCTCACGACGAAAGCTCATCATGCCGTTGCCGCCGTCGCCGGCCTTTACAAAAATCGATACTTCATCGACGAATTTCATGGGAACGCCTCCCGTCGCAGGACGGGCTTAGGAAACAAGAAACGTAAGGGTCTTGCAAAAAACCCAGCGAAAACTGAATGAGCACCGAGCAGTTCTTTGCAAGAGCCTCACAGGATACAGAAACAAAAAAGCCCCGTCGCATGACAGGGCTTTTCCAGCAACGACGCAGTTAGGCTGCGACGACGCTCACGTAGCGACGGCCAAAAGCGCCCTTCACTTCGAACTTGATCACGCCTTCCACTTTTGCGAACAGGGTGTGATCCTTGCCCATGCCAACGCCGTAACCGGCATGGAACTGGGTGCCGCGCTGACGCACGATGATGTTGCCGGCCTTGATGGCCTGGCCGCCGTACATCTTCACGCCAAGGCGTTTGGCTTCTGAGTCGCGACCGTTGCGGGTAGAACCGCCAGCTTTTTTGTGTGCCATGAGTTCAATACTCCTATAAGGGGATTCAGGCCCGATTAGCCCTGAATACCGGTGATTTTGACCTCAGTGAACCACTGACGGTGGCCCTGACGCTTCATGTGGTGCTTACGACGGCGGAATTTGATGATGGTGACCTTGTCGTGACGGCCCTGGGCGATCACTTCAGCGGTAACCTTGGCACCATCGACCACCGGAGCGCCGATCTTTACATCATCGCCGTTGCCGATCAGCAGAACGCGGTCAAAAGTGACAGCTTCGCCAGTCGCAACTTCGAGTTTTTCAATCTTGAGGTATTCGCCTTCGGCGACCTTGTATTGCTTGCCGCCGGTTACGATAACTGCGTACATCTGTGTATCTCCGTTGATCCTGCTCACCCAGCGCTTTGAAAGAATGATTAGTGGCTGGCATGGCTGCATGGGGCCGGAAGGTGACGCCCGTGCAATTGCGTAAGGCAGGGAAATGCCCAGGGGGAAGTTCAGGGTCCGCGATTGTACGCATGCGATACACCCCGCGCAATAGCCAACTGGAGTTGCCTTGACAGTGCCAGACCCGCCCCCTAGCATGCCGCGCAATCTGCGAGGAGTCCCCGATGCAACCCCAGCCTTTCTATCAAGTTGTGGCGGACGATTTTGCCGCTGTCGACGGCATCATCCGCAAGCAGCTGACTTCGCGCGTTCCTCTGGTGGAAAAGATCGGGGATTACATCACGTCGGCCGGCGGCAAGCGCCTGCGCCCACTGTTGGTGCTGCTCAGCGGCAGCGCGCTCGGCCATCAGGGCGATCAGCTGCGCCTGTTGGCCGCCATCATCGAATTCCTGCACACGTCCACACTGCTGCATGACGACGTCGTCGACATGTCCGGGATGCGCCGCGGCCGCTCCACCGCCAACGCCCTGTGGGGCAATGCGCCAAGCGTGCTGGTTGGCGACTTTCTATATGCACGTTCGTTCGAAATGATGGTGGAACTGGATTCCATGCCGGTGATGCGCATCATCTCCCAGGCAACGCGCGTCATTGCCGAAGGCGAAGTACTGCAGCTGTCGAAGGTCCGCGACGCCAGCACCACCGAAGAAATCTACATGGAGGTCATCCGCGGCAAGACCGCGATGCTCTTCGAAGCCTCGACCCACAGCGCCGCCACCCTGGCCGGCGCCAGCGAGGAACAGCGTGAAGCGCTGCGCACCTTCGGCGACCACCTCGGCATCGCCTTCCAGCTGGTCGACGATCTGCTCGATTACCAGGGCGACGCGGAAACCCTCGGCAAGAACGTCGGTGACGACCTCGCCGAAGGCAAGCCTACCCTTCCGCTGATCTATACCATGCGCGAAGGTACCACCGAACAGGCCGCTCTGGTGCGCAAAGCCATCCAGAAAGGCGGCCTCGAAGACCTGGAAAGCATCCGCGCCGCTGTCGAGACATCAGGTGCGCTGGACTACACCGCCAAGCTTGCCCGCGACTATGCCGAACGCGCCGTTGCCTGCCTCGAAGTGATTCCGGCGAATCAGTATCGTGATGCCCTGGTCGAGCTCTGCCGCTTCGCAGTGGCGCGCACCCACTGATACCCCAGCAATGTCGACGCTGCGCTTCGAGCGCAGCCTTCGCCCCGACTGTTGATCCCTCACCTCCACCCTCATTCAGGGGAATATTTGCGCTTGCATATTTGCAAATAACAATTATTCTCATTGCGAGAATGAATTGGAGGTGACGCATGACTTATCTGATAGATGCCTGGCTGGATCGCCCGCAACCCTACCTGCGCATACTCGACCGGAATACCGGCGCCGTATGCGTTTCACTCGAAGGGGATGCACTGGAAGAGTTGCGAGAACAAGGTGATCTCGATGTGCAGGAGTTGAGCACGAGTGAACCCTGCGTGCTCAAGGAACAGGTTCGAAACCTGTTCCTCTTCAGCTATGCCCGCGCGCTGCGGCCCTGACCAGTACGCAATACCTAGATCGAGAGCCGCACACGGGCAAGGCGGTCAGGGCTCACGAGCAGCTTGTCGGTAACCGATTAGTCGCCGACCACAGACGCTACGCCCCAGCAGCCGGACTCAGAGTACGTCCAGCAGTTCGACGTCGAATACCAGCGTGCTGTGCGGCGGGATACTGCCAACGCCCTGAGCACCATAGGCCAGCTCGCTCGGTACATACAGGCGCCACTTGCTGCCGGCATTCATCAGCTGTAGTGCTTCGGTCCAGCCGGCGATCACGCCGCCTACCGGGAACTCGGCAGGCTGGCCACGCTGGTAGGAGCTGTCGAACACACTGCCGTCGATCAGCGTGCCGTGGTAATGCGTGCGCACACTGTCCTCGCGGGACGGTTTGGCGCCCTCACCGGTCGTCAGCACTTCGTATTGCAGACCCGACTCCAGCACCACAACGCCTTCGCGCTTGGCATTCTCGACAAGGAAGGCGCGACCTTCGGCGGCGGCGGCTTCAGCCTTCTGCTGCGCTTCAGCCTGCATCCGCTCACGGATGACCGCGAAGCTGGCGTTCAGCGCTTCCGCGCTGACCTGGCTGGCAACACCGGCAAACGCATCACGAATCCCGGCGATCACCGCATCGAGACTGACGCCCGGCGGGGGATTGTCACGCAGCTGGTCGCCCAGCTGGCGGCCGATGCCGTAGCTCACACGGGTTTCGTCAGTGGATAGATTGAGGTCGGTCATGCCGGGCTCCGAGAGGAAAAAAGGTCGGCCAGCCTAGCACAGCTGAAGCGAGCGGACGCAGCCACCCACGCCGCATTGCCGCCGGCAGTGCCTCCATTACCTGCCCTGCCGATTGCGCCGACAGCGTTCGGAGCAATAACGCACCTCATCCCAGCAGCGCGACCACTTCTTTCGCCAGGCAAACGGCAGGTTGCAGGCGGCGCAGCACTTGAATGGCAGGTCCGCTTTCCTTCTCACAGCGCGTCCCCGGCATCCAGCCGCGCCAGCAGCGACTCGCCACGCTCCCACAGCGCCTGCTGCTTGCTGCCTTCCATGCGCGCGAGGTTGCGATAGACCATGCTCATCCGCGGATTACCCTGCAACTGCTCGCGGTGGCGCATGAGAAAGTGCCAGTACAACGCGTTGAACGGGCAGGCATCGTCTGTCGTGCTCTCGTGCACCTTGTAAGAGCAATCCTGGCAATAGTTGGACATGCGTTTGATGTACTGGCCACTGGCACAGTAGGGCTTGGAGCCCAGGTAGCCGCCGTCGGCGTGCAGCACCATGCCCAGCACGTTGGGCAGTTCCACCCAGTCGAACGCATCCATATAGACCGCCAGGTACCAATCGCACAGCGCGGGCGGTGCGATGCCAGCGAGCAGCGCGAAATTACCGGTCACCATCAGCCGCTGGATATGGTGAGCGTAAGCGTGCTCCATGGTCTGCGCTATCACCTGGCGCATGCAGTTCATGCGCGTCAGCCCGGTCCAGTAGAACCCCGGCAGCGGCCTGGAATTGCCGAAGGCATTGCGTTGCGCATAGTCAGGCATCTGCAACCAATAGATACCGCGCACATACTCACGCCAGCCAATCAACTGGCGAATGAAGCCCTCGGCAGCGTTCAGCCCGACTCGCCCCTGCCGGTAGGCCGCATCCACGTCATCACACAGTCGGCGCAGGTCAAGCAGACCGACGTTGAGCGCGGCGCCGACGCGCGCATGGAACAGGAACGGTTCGCCGCTGGCCATGGCGTCCTGGTAGTCACCGAAAGCGGCCAAGCCGAAATCGAGAAAATGCAGCCAGAGCTGTTCGGCCTCGGCGTGGGTGACGGGGTAGTCGAAGCCGTCCAGACGGCCGTAGTGATGCGCGAAATGCGCGCTCACCAACGCCTGCACAGCGCGCGTGGTTTCGTCAGCGGCGAAGCGCAAGGTGATCGGGCCGTGCAATCCGCGTGGCAGCGGCTTGCGGTTGTCTGTATCGAGATTCCATACACCGCCCTCCGGTGTGCCATCCGGATTCAGCAGAAGGCCCGTTTGGCGACGCATCTCGCGATAGAAGAACTCCATGCGCAGCTGTCGCTTGCCACTGGCCCAACCGGCGAACCCGGTCCGCGAGCAGAGGAAGCGGCGGTCGGCATGCCAGGTGATCGAAAGTCCACTGCTCTTGAGCGCCTGTTCGACCCGCCAGTCACCGGCCTCGGTGACGTGGATTTCGTCAGGTCGATACCATGCGGCGAAGCGCGCCAGCTCCCCGGCCAGCGAACCGCTGTTGGCAGGATCGTCGAGTGTCACGTAATCCACCGTGATTCCGCGTTTGCGCAATGCCTCAGCGAAGTGCCGCATGGCGCTGAACAGAAAGATGATCTTCCGCGGGTGATGCGGAACGTGCCCGGCTTCTTCAGCGACCTCAGCGAGCAGCACTCGGTCACGCGTCGGATCGAGTCCATCCAGGGCGGAGAGCTCGAAGCTCAACTGGTCGCCGAGCACCAGGCGCAGTGCGGCGACGCTCACGACCAGTTCTCTTGATGCTTACCGAACAGGGCGCTACCGACGCGCCTGCCGCCGGCCGTCACCACTGGGACCGCATGCCGACCGGCACGCGCAACGGCTCGCGGACGCCCTCGGCAAGACCGCACATCTCGTCGTACGGTGATTGCTGCACCAGATGAAAGGGCAGCTCCGGTAGCTCGCGTAACAGATCACGAGCGTGCTCGACGGACCGCAGATGCCACACATCGCCGCGCGCGTCGATCAGACTATGGCGCTGGCCCTGCAGGTAGATGTCGAGAAGATAGATGCCGCCCTCGAGCGAAATCAGCTCGAGAGCGTCGATACGCCCAGCGTGGGCATGAGTGGTGAGATTCTGAAGGTTCATGGCGCTTGCCCATTTGAAAAGCAGTACAGAATATTTAACAAAAAACCAATTCTGTACAGCTTTTCAGGTTTAGCACCTGCGGAGGGACGCTCAGTGCTTGGTGAGCTTGTCGAGATAGCCCATGGCGAACGCCGAGACCACAAAGGTCAGGTGGATGATCACGTACCACATCAGCTTTTCGCTATCGAGCTGCTGGGCATCCATGAACATGCGTAGCAGGTGAATCGACGAGATTGCGACGATGGAGGCAGCGACCTTCATCTTCAGCGATCCGGAATCCATCTTGCCGAGCCAGTCGAGCTTTTCCTTGCCTTCCTCTATATCGAGCTGAGAAACGAAGTTCTCGTAGCCGGAGATCATCACCATCACCAGCAGCCCGCCAACCAGCGCCATGTCGATCAGCGACAGGAGCTTGAGAATCAGCTCGGCCTCACTGAGCGCGAGAATCGCCGGGAGGATATGGAAGATTTCCTGAAAGAACTTGATCGCCAGCGCCAGCAGCGCGAACGCCAGACCGAAATAGATGGGCGCCAGCAGCCAGCGGGCGGCGTACATGGCATTTTCGAGGATGCGCTCCATGAGGTCTCACAGCAGAAATGAGGAAGGCGCGAGTATACGCAGCCGCGCCGAGCGCACCAAGGCAGGCCAAGGTGCGTTCGGCGCATGTGGATAAGAAATTCATCGACTCCGGTGAGGCCCCGCTGCAGCCAGCCAGAAACGCGAAAGATTTGCAATGAGGCACGCTTAGGGGCGCGACTCCCAGCCACCGAGAAAGCGCGCTTGGTTGGCGTTCACTCGACGCAGCTCAGCCTGCATGTGCAACTGCCAGATGGACGGGTCATCGGATTCGCAGTAGCCCTGCCCCATCAGGTTGTCGGCGATCGCCGCCAGCACCGATTCGGCCATCGCAGGCCCGTGGAATGGGCCCTGGACCTTGATTGCCGTGGGCTGCCCGTCTGCCAGTCCAGCCGCACAGAGCAACGTCCACAGCCCATTGCCGCCGGCAAGCGGGCGTATGACGCATTCGATTCGGGTAACCAGGCCCAGGCACTGGCGGTTCAGACAAAGATTGTGTGGCATGACGGCAGTCCTCGCGTCGGGCCGACGCGGGAACATCCTGTGCGGATGTAGCGCGAGAGCCTGTTTATCCCCTGAAGCTGTGGATAATCCTGTGGATGGAGGGTGGATGCCCTCCTCCACTGCAGACCCGCCGCGCGCGCTATCGTTCCGTTCAAAAACCGCACAATGGCGAGCGTTACTTGCTCCCCTCGGACTCGGACGTTCCTTGCTCCGCTTGTGCCGGCTCGCTCTTGCCTTCTTCCTCGAGCTCGATCTCGGCAATGTCGCGCAACCGCTCGACCACCCGGGCATTCACGCTGCCCTTGGGGAAATGGCCCTGCTCGTTGGTTGCACCCACATCTTCACCGACCAGCAGCGACAATGCTTCGTCCACCTGCCTGACAGCATAGACGTGGAACTGCTGCTGGCGTACGGCCTCCAGCACGCGTTCGTCGAGCATCAGCGTGGTGACATTGGCGAAGGGAATGATCACCCCCTGCTCGCCGGTCAGCCCGCGTGCCTCGCACAGGCGGAAAAAGCCCTCGATCTTCTCGTTGACCCCGCCGACGGCCTGCACTTCGCCGAACTGGTTGATCGAGCCGGTGATGGCGAAGCATTGCTTGAGCGGCGTGCGTGAGAGCGCCGAGATCAGCGCGCAGCACTCACCCAGCGAGGCACTGTCACCGTCGACGTAGCCGTAGGACTGCTCGAGCGCGATGCTTGCCGAGATTTCCAGCGGAAACTCCTGAGCGTAGCGGCTGCCGAGGTAGCCGGTGAGGATCATCACGCCCTTGGAGTGAATCGGTTGACCGAGATTGACCTCGCGCTCGATGTCGACGATCCCTGAACCGCCGGGATAGACGGTGGCAGAGATACGCGCCGGCATGCCGAATGCCGAGTCGCCGACTTCCAGCACGGTCAGCCCGTTGCACTTGCCGATCGCCGCACCTTCGCTGTCGATCAGAATCACTCCGGCCAGAATGTCTTCGAGAATCCTCGCCGAGACGCGACCGGTGCGCGTGGCCTTGGCCTTCAGTGCACGCTCGATATGGCCGACGTCGGTCACTTCGTCCTTAGCCAGCTGGCGAATGAAATCGGCTTCGCTGACCAGCTGGAACAGATCGCCGATACGCGCCGACAGCCGCCCCTGATGCTCGGCCAGGCGTGCGCTGTAGGTCGCCAGACGGGCGACGGCCGCGGCAGTGAGCGGCGCCATGCCCTCTTCGGAGGTGCGGGTCTTCATCAGCTGGGCGAACTGTTCGAGGCTGTCCTCGGCCAGCGGGATGTCCTCGTCGAAGTCCACCAGCACGCGGAACATTTCCTGGAAGTCCGGATCCAGGTCCTGCAGCGTGTAATAGAGCTGGCGCGAGCCGATGATGATCACCTTGACGTTCAGCGGGATCACCTGCGGCGTCAGCGTCACGGTGGCCAGGCGGCCGAGCTCGGCGAGTGGCGATTCCATCTTCAGCTTGCGCGATTGCAGGGCGCGCTTGAGCGCTTCCCAGACAAATGGCTCGCTGAGCAGCTTCTCCGCCTCCAGCATCAGAAAGCCGCCGTTGGCGCGGTGCAGCGCACCGGGGCGCAATTGCCGATAGCTGGTGTAGAGCGCGCCCTGGTCGGTGTTGTACTCGATGCGACCGAACAGATTGTCATAGGTCGGGTGCGGCTCGAACACCACCGGCGCGCCACCATCGACCGGGTGACCGACCACCAGGCTCGGGCTGTATTGCTCTTCCAGCAATACACGGTTCTGCGCTTCCGGACGGTTTTCGTCCACCAGCTGCTCGACCACAGTCTTCAGCAGATTGACCTGCACGGCCTGCAGGTACGCTTCGATACCGGCGTTCTCCGCATACTTCTCCGACAACGGTGCCAGCAGCGGCTGCAGTGCCTGGCTGATGGTCTCGTCATTGAGCTGGCGCAGCTGGTTGGTCGACTCACGCTTCCACTGCGGCAGGCTGGCGAGCTCCTCGTTCAGACGCACTTCCAGCGCGGAAATGTCTTCGTGATAACGCTCGCGCTCGGCTTCGGGCAGCTGGGCGAACTCGGTTTCGTCCAGCGCCTTGCCTTCCTTCATGGGCGTGAAGGCGATGTTTGTGCTGTCGCGATAGAGAGCGATCTCCTTTTCCAGGGCGAGCTTCTCGATCACATCCAGCGCCTTGTCGTAGCGCTGATTGAAGCCGCGGTCGATGGCGCTCTTCTTCTGCTGGAAACTCGGATGCTCGAATACCGCCGGAAAGGTCGCCAGCAGGTTGTCGATCAACTGATTGATATCGGCGATGAACGCCGTTGCGCCGCCGTGAGGCAACTCCAGCACACGCGGCTCGCGAAGCTCGTCGAAGTTGTTCACGTAAACCCAGTCCGACGGCGTATCCAGACGCTTGCCTTCGGCCTTGAGGTAGCGCCGCACGAACGAGAAGCGTCCGGTGCCCGGCTCTCCCATCACGTAGACGTTGTATCCCGGACGCGGCATGGCCACGCCGAACTGCAGCGCCTCGACCGCGCGCTCCTGGCCGAGCACACCGAGAAACGGCTCCAGTTCAGAGGTGTCGTTGAAGTTGAATTGGCTGGGCTCGAAGGGACGGGTCAGCGCATCGGGTGCAAGGCGCAAGCCGGCAGCGACAGTTTCAGGCATCGGGAATCCTTGCTGGGGTGGCTCGTTGGCCACGATTGATGCCGTCATTCTGGCGCTGCGCCGGTCGCGCCGCAAGGCTGATACCCGGCTAACCCAGCCTCGCAACGACGCTGCATAGCCGAGCCACATGGATGGAAATCGCGAGCCGACTGCGAATTGACACAAGCAGAAACATTTCGTCGCGCCCACTACGCCCGACCGCCTTGATGCAGGTCAAGCGGTCGCTTGACGAAAAGGCGCCTCCTAGAGCCAGCCAACACAAAAGGAGCTTCCGTGATGCGCCCTTCTATTCCGTTATTGCTTAGCAGCCTACTAATGACCAGCGCAGCGAACGCTGATGAGCTGCGTGAGCGCGCCAACGCGATGTTCAAACCGATTCCGGACAAGGTCACCGAGGTCCGCGGTCAGAAGGTCAGCGAAGATCAGGCAATGCTCGGTCACAAACTCTGGTTCGACCCGCGCCTGTCCAGCAGTCACGTCATCAGCTGCAACACCTGCCACAACCTGAGCATCGGCGGCAGCGACAACGTGCCAACCTCGATCGGTCACGGCTGGCAGAAGGGCCCGCGCAACTCGCCCACCGTGCTGAACGCCGTATTCAACGCCGCGCAGTTCTGGGACGGACGCGCCAAGGATCTGCAGGAACAGGCCAAGGGGCCGGTCCAGGCAAGCGTGGAAATGAACAGTACGCCCGAGCGTGTCGTCTCGACGCTGCAGAGCATTCCGGAGTACGCCGCCGAGTTCAAGAAGGCCTTCCCCAACGACAAGGAGCCGGTCAGTTTCGACAACATGGCCTACGCCCTGGAAGCCTTCGAAGTCAGCCTGACCACGCCGAACTCGCCGTTCGACCGCTTCCTCAAGGGTGAGGACGGGGCGCTGGACGACAAGCAGAAACAGGGGCTCGCCCTGTTCATGGACGCCGGCTGCTCTTCCTGCCACAACGGCGTCAACCTTGGCGGTCAGGGTTACTTCCCCTTCGGCGTGATCAAGAAGCCCGGAGCCGAAGTACTGCCGACCGGCGACAAGGGACGCTTCGCGGTGACCAATACCGCCAGCGACGAGTACGTCTTCCGTGCCGCGCCGCTGCGCAATGTCGCGCTGACCCCGCCGTACTTCCACAGTGGTGAGGTCTGGGAGCTCGAACAGGCCGTTGCGATCATGGGTGACAGCCAACTGGGCCGTAAACTGGACAAGGACGAAGTCAGCGCGATTACCGCGTTCCTGCACAGCGTGACCGGCGAGCAGCCGCAAGTCGCCTATCCGGTACTTCCCGCCAGCACCGCGAACACTCCGAAGCCAGAGTGATCGCTCCCCGTTACCCGGCGCCAGCCGCCGGGTAACGGCCCCCGTTTCAGCTTCCCCTCTGCTCCTTGAGCAGGTCGCGTATCTCGGTCAGCAACAACTCTTCCTTGGAGGGCGCTGGCGGCGCAGATGGCGCCTCGGCTTCCTTGCGCTTGAGATGGTTGATCGCCTTGATCGCCATGAAGATGGCGAAGGCGATGATCACGAAATCCACCACGGTCTGAATGAATGCACCGTACCGCAACACCACCGCTGGGGCCTCGCCGACGGCGTCCTTGAGCACTATCGCCAGATCCGAGAAGTCCACCCCGCCGATCAGCAGCCCCAGCGGCGGCATGATCACCCCGTCGACGAACGACGAGACGATCTTGCCGAACGCAGCGCCGATGACGATACCCACGGCCATGTCGACGACATTTCCCCGCACGGCAAACGCCTTGAATTCGTTGATCAGACTCATACGCAGATTTTCCTTTAGTGGATGACCGGGCCGCCCGCCATGCCCCCGCGGACATGGCGGTGAACGCCGTGGTAGAGCATAGCCGGGCTTGCCGGCGCAGGCCACGCCAGAACGCCTTTCATCGACCGGTTATTGCGAATGAGGTTCGCTTGATCGCCGTCAACCGGTTCTCGGAGGAGGGAGACTAAGGTGGACGCCTTCCTGACAAACCGGAGCGGTTTCCATGCACGTCGAACATCACCCACTGATCAAGGATTTCCCTGAGAAACGCGAGCAGTTGCAGAAACTGCGTCAGGAAGATCCGGCCTTCGCCCGCAAGGCGGACGAATACGAAGCGCTGGACAAGCGCATCTGCCGCGTCGAAGACGGTGTCGAAACCCTAGACGACAGCGCGCTCAATGCCCTCAAGCAGGAGCGCGTGGCGATGAAGGACGACATCGCCCGCGACATCAAGCGCGCCTCGGGCAGCTGCTGCGGCGGTTGCTGCGGCTGATAGCGCCTACCCGTGAAGAGAAGCCCGCCATGCGCGGGCTTCTTGCTGTCTGGCCCGCTAGAACAAACCACCGAAGCGGAACCCGGAGCCGACCCAGACGAAGGCAACCGCAGTCAGGGTGATCAGCACGATGTGCAGCCCCAGTTGCGGCAGGCGCTGCGCATCCAGCTTGGGAATCAGTGCCAGCCGCGCATGCGCGCCGAGCAGCGC
The DNA here is from genome assembly GCF_003935375.1 of Stutzerimonas xanthomarina. GTDB lineage: Bacteria > Pseudomonadota > Gammaproteobacteria > Pseudomonadales > Pseudomonadaceae > Stutzerimonas > Stutzerimonas xanthomarina_A. The sequence continues at coordinate 14,532 of NZ_RHQM01000024.1, read as the reverse complement.
GGTAAATCCGAGCAGTACCAGCTTGGCTTGCACCAGATTCGCCATGGGCGACGAATCGAACCATTGCCCATGGGGCAGCCAGAGGCTGGCCAGCCAGAGCCCGCTGACGATCTGCACCAGCAGCGCAGGTATCCCGACGCGCTCGTAGAGTTGTTCGAACTGGCGTACCGGTTGCACATCGCGGCGACGCAGGGCACCCGGCAGCACACTGAACAGCAGTACCAGATGCCCGCCAACCCAGACACTGGCGCCCAGCAGATGCAGAAACAACAGATGTCGCATGGCGCTCACTCCTGTTCGATTTGTTTACAGTCTGGCCGCTGCCTCGCCGCTTGTGGCTGATGGCGATCAAGTCAGCCGTTATCATGCGACACCACCTACCAGACCCGGAGTTTCCCATGGCCAAGGCCAAGCGCATGTATGGCTGCACCGAATGCGGCTCGACCTTCCCGAAATGGGCCGGCCAATGCGGTGACTGTGGTGCCTGGAATACGCTGGTGGAAACTATCATCGAGGGTGCGGCACCGCCCTCCGGCCGTGCAGGCTGGGCCGGGGAGCAGGCCAACATCAGGACGCTCGCCGAGGTCAGCGTCGAGGAAGTACCGCGATTCTCAACCGCTTCCGGCGAGCTGGATCGCGTACTCGGAGGGGGGCTGGTGGACGGCTCGGTGGTGCTGATCGGCGGTGATCCGGGCATCGGCAAGTCGACGATCCTGCTGCAGACCCTCTGCGCCATCGCCCAGCAGTACCCGGCGCTCTACGTCACCGGTGAAGAATCCCAGCAGCAGGTGGCCATGCGTGCGCGTCGTCTGGACCTGCCGCAGGACCGGCTCAAGGTGATGACCGAGACCTGCATCGAATCGATCATCGCCACCGCGCGGCTGGAAAAGCCCAAGGTGATGGTGATCGACTCGATCCAGACCATCTTCACCGAGCAGCTGCAGTCCGCGCCGGGCGGTGTGGCTCAAGTGCGCGAGAGCGCGGCGCTGCTGGTCCGCTTCGCCAAGCAGAGCGGCACGGCGATCTTCCTCGTCGGCCACGTGACCAAGGAAGGCGCCCTCGCCGGGCCGCGCGTGCTCGAACACATGGTCGATACGGTGCTGTATTTCGAGGGCGAGTCCGACGGTCGCCTGCGCCTCTTGCGCGCAGTGAAGAACCGCTTCGGCGCGGTCAACGAACTCGGTGTGTTCGGCATGACCGACAAGGGTCTGAAAGAAGTCACCAACCCGTCGGCGATCTTCCTCACCCGCGCCCAGGAAGCGGTGCCGGGCAGCGTGGTGATGGCTACCTGGGAAGGCACCAGGCCGATGCTGGTGGAGGTGCAGGCGCTGGTCGATACCAGCCACCTGGCCAACCCGCGCCGCGTCACCCTGGGCCTCGACCAGAACCGCCTGGCCATGCTGCTGGCCGTGCTGCATCGGCATGGCAGCATCCCCACCTACGATCAGGACGTGTTTATCAACGTGGTCGGCGGCGTGAAGGTGCTGGAAACCGCGGCGGATCTGGCGCTGATGGCCGCGGTGATCTCCAGCCTGCGCAACCGGCCGCTGGATACCGATCTGCTGGTATTCGGTGAAGTGGGCCTGTCGGGCGAGATCCGCCCGGTGCCAAGTGGTCAGGAGCGTCTGAAGGAGGCCGCCAAGCACGGCTTCAAGCGCGCCATCGTGCCCAAGGGCAATGCGCCGAAGGAGGCCCCCGCCGGTTTGCAGATCATCGCCGTGGCACGCCTGGAGCAGGCGCTCGACGCGTTGTTCGAGTGATCGTTACTGGCCGCCGAGTGCGGCCAGCTCGCGTTCCAGCAGTGCCTCGTCGCCGAGGTTGAGTTCGACCAGGCGCCGCAGGTGGGCGATCGAGTCGAGATCGATATGCTGGCAGACGAAGCCGATCAGATCGCCCTCTTCATGGGTCATCGCCACCTCCATGCGCACCTCGGCATCATCGGCCAGGCGCACCCGCGCCTCGAACGGCTGTTCAGCATCGGCATCCCAGCCTTCAGGGCGGCGAACCAGCAGGCCTTTCAGGGACAGGTCATGCAGCTCGACCGGCCAGCGCCGGTCACCCTGCACCAACTCAGTGGCGGCATCGAACTCGATACGTTGGAAGCGCCGGCGATCACTGGGGGAATCAGTCATGAACATCACTCCGCGGTGTCTGAATTCACTATAGGACAACAACTCTCGACATCGCCGTTACAACCAGCGGCGCACCCGTCCACAGTACGCCAGATAGTCGTCGCCAAACAGCTGGGTCAGCAAGCGCTCCTCATGCACGATCACGGCGCGCTGCATGGTGAAGATCAGGGCGGGCAGCAACAGCCAGGGCCACAGCGTGCCCCAGAGCAGCGCGATGCCACAGTAGATCAGGCTGTCGGCCAGATAGATCGGGTTGCGCGAGAAACCGAACGGCCCCTCTTCCAGCAGCTTCGCGGGCTTGCCATAGGGATTGACCGTGGTCCTGCGCCAGAGCATCAGCAAGCCGGCCCAGAGCATCAGCAACACGCCCGCGTCGATCAGCCCCCAACCCAGGTAGTGAGTCCAGAGATTGCGCGGCAAGGCGATCGGCAACGCCGACTCCAGCAGCCAGGCTGCCGCGAGAAACAGCAGATAGATGACCGGTGGCGGAAGGATTACACCCGTGGCGCGCTTGAGCATGAGCCGGACTCCGGAGGAACAGGACACGGCAGTCTAGCGCGCCGCATCGCCGGGGATCAGGAAGATGTGTCGCGACAACCGCCAGACAGCAAAAAGCCCGCTTTCGCGGGCTTTCGATGCAGCGATGTAACGTTTTAGTTGCCGTATACCGGGAACTTGGCGCAGACCGCTTCGACCTTGCCACGAACCGCTTCGATCACCGACTCGTCGCCCATGTTGTCGAGGATGTCGCAGATCCAGCCCGCCAGATCACGGCACTCGGTCTCGCCGAAGCCACGGGTAGTGACGGCCGGAGTACCGATACGCAGACCGGAGGTGACGAACGGGGAACGCGGGTCGTTCGGTACGCTGTTCTTGTTCACGGTGATGTGCGCGTTGCCCAGGGCAGCGTCAGCGTCCTTACCGGTGATGTCCTGCTTGATCAGGCTGAGCAGGAACAGGTGGTTCTTGGTGCCACCGGACACCACGTCGAAGCCGCGCTGGATGAACACGTCGGCCATCGCCTGAGCGTTTTTCACCACCTGCTGCTGATAGGCCTTGAACTCAGGCTGCAGCGCTTCCTTGAAGCACACAGCCTTGGCGGCGATGACGTGCTCCAGCGGGCCACCCTGGGCACCGGGGAACACGGCAGAGTTGAGCTTCTTCTCGATCTCGGCGTTGGCGCGCGCCAGGATCAAGCCGCCGCGCGGGCCGCGCAGGGTCTTGTGAGTGGTGGTGGTCACGACGTCCGCGAACGGAACCGGGTTCGGGTAAACGCCTGCGGCAACCAGACCGGCCACGTGGGCCATGTCGACGAACAGGTAGGCACCGACCTTGTCGGCGATCTCACGGAAGCGGGCAAAGTCCAGCACCTGCGAGTACGCGGAGAAACCGGCAACGATCATCTTCGGCTTGTGCTCGACGGCCAGGCGCTCGACTTCGTCATAGTCGATCAGGCCCTGGTCGTTGATGCCGTACTGCACGGCGTTGTACAGCTTGCCGGAGGAGGAAACGCTGGCGCCGTGGGTGAGGTGGCCGCCGTGGGCCAGGCTCATGCCGAGGATGGTGTCACCGGCCTGCAAAAGCGCGAGGTAGACGGCGCTGTTGGCTTGAGAGCCAGCATGCGGCTGGACGTTGGCGTAGTCGGCGCCGAACAGTTCCTTGGCGCGGTCGATGGCCAGCTGCTCGACCACGTCGACGTACTCGCAACCGCCGTAGTAGCGCTTGCCCGGATAGCCTTCGGCGTACTTGTTGGTGAGCACCGATCCCTGGGCTTCCATCACCGCCGGGCTGGTGTAGTTCTCCGAGGCGATCAGCTCGATGTGGTCTTCCTGACGCTTGGCTTCCTGCTCCATGGCAGCGAAGAGATCGGCGTCGAAACGGGCGAGGGTCAAATCACGGCTGAACATGGCAGTCCTCTGAGATCAGCTGGCGGTATAAAAGAGAGGCGCGGATTCTACCTCATCCGACCGGTTGCGGGTATGAGCGATAGTCATGCACAAGATGAACAGCCGCCGCTTCCGAAGCCGCGACGGCGCACTGTCGCGGTTTGCCCTGACCGGTGCATTCGGGTAGCTTTGCGCCCTTTCCATGCCACCCCATTTTCGGCCCCCCACGGCCTGGGTCAGGCATCATTCACCACTGTCACGGGCATTCGTTTCCATGGCTCAATACGTCTATCTGCCCTATTAAATTTTAGTCACGTTTTGCGATCTGCAGTTGAGCTCGCATCAACACTGGTTTTCCAGCCTGTCCAGCTATACTTTTCTCCTCGACCCGGTGTCATTGCAGAGCTTTTAGTTAGCTTTTGCTGGTTTTGGTCAATTTTAGGCTTCAAAACTTAACTTTTTGTGTGCGTTCCTGTGGTCGCTTCTTGTCAGCTATCGCCAGCCGATTTGTTGTTATTAAGGCAGCAAATAAAGTTCTTCTTATAGAAGAGGCTCATTACTGCTCAGGGCATCCACAAGCCCTCGATGCCATTGAGAAAATTCTAGCGGTGCAGGTGAAGTGATCACTGACGCCTAGGTTAGACTCGCGCCTTTGCACGCCTTTCAAGGAGCAGTTGCGTGAACACGGAAAACCATTCCCAGACAGCCGCCTTTCTCTGGTCGATTGCCGACCTGCTGCGCGGTGACTTCAAGCAGTCGCAGTACGGTCGCATCATCCTGCCGTTCACCTTGCTGCGTCGTATGGAGTGTGTGCTGGAGCCGACCAAGGAAGCGGTGATCCGTGAGTCTTATGCGCAGGAAGGCCGGCCTGATCTGGTGCGTGAGCGGCTGTTGCTGCGTGCTGCCGGGCAGCAGTTCTTTAATGCTTCCAAACTGACCCTGGGCACGCTGTCCGACACCCAAACCGCCGCCGACCTGATGAGCTACGTGCAGTCCTTCAGCAAGGACGCCCGCGAGATCTTCGAGCACTTCCATTTTGAAGACTTCGTGCAGCAGCTCGCCGCCGCCAACTTGCTGTATCAGGTGGTGCAGCGCTTTGCCGCGACTGACCTGAGTCCCGAGCGCATCAGCAACTTCGGCATGGGCATCATCTTCGAAGAGCTGATTCGTAAGTTCGCGGAAAGCTCCAACGAAACTGCAGGGGAACACTTCACCCCGCGCGATATCGTGCACCTGACCACCTCGCTGGTGATCACCGGGCAGGACGACAAGCTCAAGCCCAACAGCATCGTCACCATCTACGACCCGACTGCAGGCACCGGCGGTTTTCTCTCCGAGGGCGACGAGTACATCCAGTCCATCAGCCAGCAAGTCACCGTGTCGCTGCACGGCCAGGAGCTCAACCCCGAGTCTTACGCCATCTGCAAGGCGGACATGCTGATCAAAGGGCAGAAGGTCGAGAACATCAAGCTCGGCAACACCCTGTCCAACGATCAACTGGCCGGCCCCGAGCACCGCTTCGACTTCATGCTCAGCAACCCGCCATTCGGCGTGGAGTGGAAGAAGGTGCAGAAGCAGATCACCGATGAGCACAGCGAGAAAGGTTTCAACGGCCGTTTCGGGCCTGGCCTGCCGCGCGTGTCCGATGGCTCGCTGCTGTTCCTGCTGCACCTGGTCAGCAAAATGCGTGACCCGCGTGAAGGCGGCTCGCGCATCGGCATCATCCTCAACGGCTCGCCGCTGTTTACCGGCGGCGCCGGTTCGGGCGAGTCGGAGATTCGCCGCTACCTGCTGCAGAACGATCTGGTCGAGGCGATCATCGCCCTGCCCACCGACATGTTCTACAACACCGGCATCGCCACCTATGTGTGGGTGCTCTCCAACCACAAGGCCGCCGTGCGCCAGGGCAAGGTGCAGTTGATCGACGGCAGCCAGCACTTTGCCAAGATGCGCAAATCGCTGGGCAGCAAGCGTCAATACATCACCGACGAGCAGATCGACGAGCTGGTGCGTCTGTATGGCCGCTTCGAGGAAACCGCGCAGAGCAAGATCTTCCCCGTCGAGGCTTTCGGCTACCGGCGCATCACCGTCGAGCGCCCGCTGCGCCTGAACTTCCAGGTAAGCGCCGAGCGCATCCAGAAAGTGCTGGAAGAAAAAGCCATCGAAAAGCTGGAAGCCCCGGCACGCCAGCGCCTGCTCGAAGCCCTGCAGGCCATGGATGCCAGCGTGCTGCATCGCAATCGCGAGCAGTTCAGCAAGCTGCTGAAAAAATCGCTCGCCGCCCACGACGTATTCCCCAGCACGCCCGAGCTGAAGGCCATCCTCAATGCCCTGAGCGAGCGCGACCCCGAAGCTGATATCTGCCTGGTAAAAGGCCAGCCGGAAGCCGATGCCGGCCTGCGCGATAACGAGAACGTGCCGCTGGGCGAGTCGGTGTACGACTACTTCGAGCGCGAAGTAAAACCCCATGTGCCGGATGCCTGGATCGATACCAGCAAGACGGATGCGCAGGACGGCGAAGTCGGCATCGTTGGCTTCGAGATTCCGTTTAACCGGCACTTCTATGTATTCCAGCCACCGCGCTCACTGGAAGAGATCGACCGTGACCTGAAAGCCTGCACCGACCGCATCAAGCAGATGATTGAGGGGCTGTCGGCATGACAAATTTGTCGGGAGCAAATTTGAACAACGGCACAGCCGTTGGCCCACAGGGCGAGAGCAGGGATAGCCCGAGTAGGTTTCCGAAGTATCCCGAATACAAGAATTCCGGTCATGAATGGGTTGGAGAGATACCAAGTCACTGGTATGTCTATCGGAGCAAAAACATTTTCTCGGAGAGAAATGTTAAGGCTCTTGAGAGTGACGAACAGCTGACAGCTTCGCAAAAGTATGGCGTCATTCCGCAGAGGTTATTTTCAGAGCTTGAAGGCCAGAAGGTGATGCAGGTTATCTTGGGTCGAGATATTTTGAAGAAAGCTGAAGTTAATGACTTTGTCATTAGTATGCGGAGCTTCCAAGGCGGGCTGGAATTTTGCTCCTATAGCGGTGCTGTAAGCTCAGCATATGTGCCGCTCTATGCCAATAGAGAAATCGACAATAGATTTTTTAAGCATCTTTTCAAATCCGTATCTTTCATATCTGCGCTTCAAAATACGAGCAACCTTGTCCGTGACGGACAGGCTCTCAGATATAACAACTTTGTTCAGTTATCCCTTCCTTTCCCTTCGCTTAACGAGCAGAGAACGATTGGTGCTTTCCTCGACCACGAAACCGCCCGCATCGACGCGCTGATCGAAGAGCAGCAGCGCCTGATCGAGCTGCTCAAGGAAAAGCGCCAGGCCGTGATCTCCCACGCCGTCACCAAAGGCCTCGACCCGACGGTGCCGATGAAAGACTCCGGAGTGGAGTGGTTGGGCGAGGTACCGGCGCATTGGAGGGTAATAAAACTTGGCCTCCTCGCATCTGATCGATGTGATGGACCATTTGGTTCGGCCTTGAAATCTGAGCATTAGACTGATGAGGGCGTCAGGGTAATACGCCTCCAAAACATTAAGTCGGGTTGGTTTAATGATACTGACTCAGCATTCATTGATACTGGCTATTATCGAGAAAATATTGGTAAGAGTGATGTGGTTGCTGGAGATGTATTGATTGCGGGTTTGGGGGATGACAACAACCCTGTCGGAAGAGCCTGTGTAGCACCAGAAAACATCGCTCCCGCGATGGTTAAAGCCGACTGCTTTAGGTTTCGTCTTATGCCTGACGTGGCAGCCTCTGAATTCATTGCACTTCAGCTGACCGCTGGAGCTAATGCCGATGCAGGTATTCTTTCAACAGGATCAACTCGCTCTCGAATTCCATTGTCCTCAATGAGTACAAGATTAATCGCCTTGCCTCCAGTTTCTGAGCAGAAATCAATCGTTAGCTTTATTCAGAGACTGAACGAGAATATCGACTCGCTCTTTAGCGAAGCGCAGTCCGGAATTGCACTCCTCCAAGAGCGCCGCTCAGCTCTAATCTCCGCCGCCGTCACCGGCAAAATCGACGTTCGCGGCTGGCAGCCCCCGGCCAGCATCCAAGCCCCCGCACCAGCAGTAGCAGAGGCCGTATAAATGGCGGACAGCAAGGAAGCTCAATTCCAGCACGACATCATCACCGCCATGGTCGCCCAGGGCTGGCTCACCGGCCCGGCCAGTGGCTACGACCGTCGCACGGCGTTGTATACCGAGGACTTTCTCGGTTACTTCAAGGAGGCCTGGCCCGAGCGTTGGGACAAGTTCGCCAAGGCTAACCCGAATAACCCGGAAGCGGTGCTGGTGCAGAAGCTGGTGCGCGAGCTGGAGCAGGACGGCACCCTGGATGTGCTGCGCCATGGCTTCAAGCTGCCGGGGGTGAAGATCGAGGCGTGCAGCTTCAAACCCGACCACGGCATGAACCCGGACACCCTCAAGCGCTACCAGTGCAACCGCCTGCGCGTGGTGCCGGAGGTGTCCTATTCCCCCCATTACCGCGAGGGCGAGTACAACCCACGGCTGGATCTGGTGCTGTTCGTCAACGGCATTCCCGTCGCCACGCTGGAGCTGAAAAGCGAGTTCAAGCAGAGCGTGGAAAACGCAAAGCGCCAGTACCGCTATGACCGCCCGGTGAAAGACCCGCTGACGCGCAAGCCCGAGTCGCTGCTGACCTTCAAACGCGGCGCGCTGGTGCACTTTGCCGTGAGCCAGGATGAAGTGGCGATGACCACCCAGCTGGCCGGCAAGGACACCTTCTTCTTGCCGTTCAACCTCGGCAGCCTCGACGGCGGCGCCGGCAACCCGCCTGCGCCGGATGACAGCCAGTACGCCACCGGCTACCTGTGGCAGCGGCTGTTCCAGCCGGATGCCTGGCTCAAGGTGCTGGGCCGCTTCCTGCACCTGCAGAAGAGCGTGAAAGAGGATGCCGATGGCAACCGCGTGACCAAGGAAACCCTGATCTTCCCGCGCTACCACCAGTGGGAAGTGGTCAACACACTGATCGAAACCACCCGCGCCGAAGGGCCGGGCAAGCGTTACCTGATCCAGCACAGCGCCGGCTCCGGCAAGTCCAACTCGATTGCCTGGACGGCGCATCAGCTGGCCTCGCTCTACGATGCCGAGGGCCAGCGCCTGTTCAATTCGGTGATCGTGATTACCGACCGCACCGTGCTGGACAAGCAGCTGCAGGACACCATCTACCAGTTCGAGCACGCCCAGGGCGTGGTCAAGTGCATCACCCGCGATATCGGCAGCCAGAGCAAGTCCGAGCAACTGGCCGAGGCGCTGGCCGAGCAGACGCGCATCATCATCGTCACCATCCAGACCTTTCCGGCGCTGTTCGATGCGCTAGACAAGTATCCAAAGCTGGCCAGCGGGCGCTACGCGGTGATCGCCGACGAGGCGCATTCCTCGCAGACCGGCTCATCGGCCAGCAAGCTCAAGCAGATTCTCGGCAGCGATGCTGTTGTTGGAAACGAAGGGGACGCGGAAGAGATCAGCGCCGAAGAGCTGCTGGACGCCGCCGTGGCCGCCCGCGCGCCCAACGAGCGCATCAGCTACTACGCCTTCACTGCCACGCCCAAGGCCAAGACCCTGGAGCTGTTCGGTCGCCCGGCCAATCCGGCATTGCCGGCGAGCGCCGACAACAAACCCGAGGCGTTCCACCTGTACTCCATGCGCCAGGCCATCGAGGAAGGCTTCATCCTCGATGTGCTGCAGAACTACACCACCTACAGCACCGCCTGGAAGATCGCCCACCCGGACGGCGACGACGAGGAAGTGGACTCGAAGAAGGCGCGCATGAAACTGGCGCGCTGGGTGCGCCTGCATCCGTACAACATCAGCCAGAAGGTGGAGGTGATCGTCGAGCACTTCCGCGCCAATATCCGCCACCTGCTGGGCGGCCAGGCCAAGGCCATGGTGGTCACCAGCAGCCGGCAGGAGGCGGTGCGCTATCAGCTGGCGGTGCAGGCTTATGTGAAGCAGATGGGCTACACCGATGTGCATCCGCTGGTGGCCTTCTCCGGCAGTGTGTTGCCGGACGGAGTGATTCCCGAAGAGGTGACGGAAAGCAGCAGCCTGCTCAACCCCGGCCTGAACGGGCGCGACCTGGCGGAAGCCTTCGACACCCAGGACTTCAACGTGATGATCGCCGCCAACAAGTACCAGACCGGCTTCGATCAGCCCAAGCTGTGCGCCATGTACGTGGACAAGAAGCTGCAGGGCGTGGACTGCGTGCAAACCCTGTCGCGCCTGAACCGTACCTTTGGCGACAGCAAGCCGACCTTCATCCTCGACTTCTTCAACGACTCTCAGGACATTCTCGACGCCTTCCTGCCGTACTACACCAAGGCCGAGCTGACCGACGTGACCGACCCACAGCTCATCTATGACCTGCAGAAGAAGCTGGATGCCGAGGGTATTTACCACTGGGAAGAGGTGGCGGCGTTTGCGCTGGCCTTCTTCGCCCCCAAGGCCGCCGCCAGTAAGCTCAGTTACTACTGCGCGCCGGCCAAGGAGCGTTTTGCCAAGCGCTACAAGCTGGCCCAGGAATCACGCCAGCACGCGCTGGACTTCAAGCGCACCGCCGAGCAAAACGGCGACAGCGCGGGCCTTAAAAAAGCCGAAGCAGCCGTGAAGGAAGCTGGCGAGCAGGTGGATCAGCTCGATCTGTTCCGCAAGAACCTGCAAAGCTTCGTGCGGCTGTATGAGTTTTTGTCGCAGATCATTCCCTACGAGGATCGCGAGCTGGAGCAGCTGTGCGTGTACGCCAAGCACCTGCACCCGCTGCTGCGTGTGGATCGCCTCGATCAGGACGACGTGGACGTGGGCGAGCTGCAACTGACCCACTACCGCCTGACCAAGCGCGCCGAGCACCAACTGCGCTTGAGTGAGGAGCAAGGCGACTACGGCCTTGATCCGGCTACAGGGCTGGGCAGCGGCAAGCCCCATGATCCGGAGAAGAAGCGGCTGTCGGAAATCATCGAGGCGCTCAACGATATCTTCGGCGCCGAGGTGAGCGATGAAGACCAGCTGCAGTTCCTCACCGGCATCGCCAATCGCATCAGCCGCCAGGAAGATGTAATGGCCCAGGTCAACAACCACTCGGTCGAACAGGTGATGCATGGCCTGTTCCCCAAGAGGGTGCTCGATACCGTACTGGACGCCATGACCGACAACGAAAAGATGTCGTTGGAAGTGCTGGATAACGAGACCAAGAGTCGGGCGTTTGCGTTGGTGATTTTGAAGATGCTGACGCAGCAGGCGGGGCTGGAGCAAGGTAATAGCAGCGCGGCTGTCTAACCGTATTACGTGCTCGGGTTAGATTTCAGATGGCTGTGGCAGAAGGCTTGAAGGATCGCAGGCGAGCTCGCCCGCGATGCGGTAGAGCTTCTCGACGGTGATGTTGACCTCACCACGCTCGATCCGGCCTACATAGCTGCGGTCGAGACTGCACGCCAGCGCCAGTGCATCCTGGGAAATCCGGCAGGCCTTCCTCTGCATTCGGATGCGTTCCCCTAACGCCTTCGCCAACTTATCCATGACCGTCTCAATTCAACTTGAGGCGGCAATATCGTGCGTTTGCGGACGTATAGGCCACGGATTATAATCCGCATTTTCGCGCTATTTCTTCTGGTGCCCTCAATGAAATCGGCCTCGTTTATCTTCGACAGGCGTCTGTATGAGCTGCTTCAGGAGCCCGGGCGTACATCGTTTACGACCCGCGAGCTGCGCGATGCCTATGCCGCTCGCTTGAGTGGCACACAATTCCGTATCGCCGATGTGCGACGCTATGTGTATGAGCAGATTCGCCGATTAGTGCGTGCGGGCTGGGTTTCTCCGGACGAGGACCGCCGTGTTCGAGGGCAGGTCTACCACCTGCAGCCGATTCCGGTACATCTGCAACTGGAACTGGTCGACAACGGTTTTGAGAACAGCCTGATGGCTGCCGGAGTGCCCGAACCAGACACGGCAGTACGCGACGTGGAAGCTTTGCCGCTTAAGTCGTCAGCCAATATGGATTTGCAGTTGGAGGCGCTCCACAAGGAAATCCGCTTGGACTTTCTCACTTCAATGGGCGAGGCAGAGCGATTCAAACTGCTTCTGGACGAGATGCCGCATTTACGGGACAAGGTTGAAGGTGATTACCTGGAAGCCAGGGATCGCAGTTCTCGCCTCTTGGGGCATCTGCGCGCCATCGAAAAGACCCTCAAAACGCTCGCTGCACCACGATGAGCAGCTCGCTACGGAGCTGGCAGAACAGCTGCATCACTCGGGCGTTGGAGCACTTCACCGTCACGCCGCACTTCTTCTGCCAGGCAACGCCGGGAGCTGGAAAGACGCGCATGGCTGCAGAACTGGCCAGCCGACTGCTTGAGCAGGACAGAATTGATTTGGTGCTGTGCTTTGCGCCGTCGTGCCAGGTCGTGGAGGGTTTTCGTTCGACCTTTGCGGGTGTGCTAGGCAGGCGTCTCGACGGCCAGATAGGTGCCGTGGGCGCGGCTTATACCTATCAGGCCATGGAATACCGTGATGAGGGATTCTGGCAGCTTCTTGATGACTACCGGGTGTTGGTGGTCTTCGATGAGATCCACCATTGCGCCGGCCATGATCCGCTGCTCAGCAATGCCTGGGGGCAGCAGATACTGCATCGAATACAGGATCGTGCCGCCTTCACGCTTGCCCTTTCTGGCACGCCCTGGCGTTCAGACGATAAGGCCATCGCCCTGGCGCGGTATTCATCGCCCGAAGGGCATCTGATCTGTGATTACCGTTATGGCTTGAAAGACGCCATTGCCGACGGCGTGTGCCGATCCCCTCGCATTGTTCTGCTCGACAATCAGAAGGTGAAACTCACGGAAGAATTGGGTGCGGATAGCTCTGTTAGACTGTTTCCCAGCATCGCCAAACTGTTGGGCGAGTCACCTGTCACCTATGAAGAACTGCTGCGTCATGACGAGGTGATTAATCCAATCCTCGACCTTGGCTGCAGCAAACTGAGCGAGCTACGCCAGATCAAGCCTGATGCCGCCGGATTGGTGGTGGCCACCGATATTGAACACGCTCAGCAAATAGCCCTGGCTCTAGAAGCAATGGGTGAAGAGTGCCGCATCGTGACCAACAAAACCCCGGATGCGCAGCAGGTGATCAATGCGTTTCGGAGCAGCGCCTGCCGCTGGATTATTGCCGTCGGAATGATCAGCGAAGGCACCGACATTCCACGCCTGCAAGTGTGCTGCTATCTCAGCCGTATCCGCACCGAACTGCATTACCGGCAAGTGCTAGGGCGAGTGCTGCGGCGCACAGGTGAGTTCGATGACCAGGCATGGCTATTCATGTTGGCGGAGCCAACGCTTCAAGGCTTTGCGGAGCGAATTGCGGATGACCTGCCGGATGACCTGGCAGTTATGAGCGATGTGCAGATGCCTGGTTTTACTCCAGGCTCCAGGCCTGAGCCGATGGGCACTTTGGGTCATGTCGAAGGTTTCGACGGTGCAGGGTTAGGCGGTGCAGAACCGGGTATTGGATCGCAGCTTACGAACATCATTTCGCTGGGTGGCTTTGCAATTGAGCCCGCTTACCAGGTCAGCTTTTCCCAGCATTATCGGCAGCAGCTACTGGCTTGTTTTTGATGCTCAGCCAGTCGAGGCTGATCCAATGATGTTGGTGTTCATGAATTCATAACCGGCCGGCGTCGTGTGGAACGTAGTCGTGAGGTGTGGATGGAGATTAAGTCGCAGGCATTGGTCGATGTCGTTGAGGATGTGATCTGCGACGTGTGCCGCTCTGGCACGCGTATTCCCGGGTATGGTCCCCAATACGGCAAGCTTGAAGCCCAATGGGGATATGGCTCCCAGCATGATGGGGAGCACTACCGGGTGCATCTCTGTGAGCCCTGCTTTTTCAGGGTGCTGAGTGGGTTGCGTCGGGAGCGCATGGTCAATGGCATGTTCGATGATGAGCAGCCATTTTCCTCTGAGGATTTTGGCTTGGTCAGCAAGGGTAACTACTGGGAAAAGAGCTGATGACAGGACTGCGACTGAGCGATCTTCTTGAGCCCGTCATGCAGCTTGCTTACGAAGCAGGCCGACTTATTGAGTCAGAGCTTAATAGACCAGACGGCCCAAGGGGCACTGGCTTTAAGGCAGACGTCGATGTTGAAATCGAGGTACTTCTGCGACAGCGACTGAAGCACATCCTTAATTGCGATTTTGTCGGAGAAGAAACGGGCTGCGAGCTTTCAGGCCACCCATTTAGTTGGGTTGTTGACCCCAATGATGGAACAGGCGACTTCCTCAATCGGCGGCCGGGCTCTGCCATTTCTATCGGATTGCTGCATAACGCAACGCCAGTGCTGGGTGTGGTTTACGCCCCCGTCACGCCTAGCGGTCCTGACTGCATAGCATGGGCTGAGGGTGCACCAGCTTTACTGCGTAATGGTCGTCCCGTGAATAATGACCTGCAATCTGCGATCTTGGCACCGGGGACAGCGGTAATGGT
>NZ_RHQM01000023.1 GCF_003935375.1 Stutzerimonas xanthomarina | reverse complement strand
AGGTCATCTGCTTCATGGAAAAACTCGGCTGGCGGGATCGGCGTATTTCACCAGATTCGGGAAGTCTTTTTCAGACCATCCCTAACGGCCCCAGCGGTTGACACAGCACAACAACGGGAAACGGCGCCTTGGATGGCCTTTATGAGGCGCACCATTAGGGCGCTCAAGTTCTCCGGGATGCTCGAAGATAAAGCGCAACGTCTAGTAACTGTGCCATTAAATGGATCTCATGGCTGGCATGCATCGTGCTTTTGAACATGAATACATGAATGAACACATGAATCCATGCCCATAAAGGACGCCTCGCCATGTCAGATCTCGACCGTCGTAAATTTCTTAGGCTCGCAAGTATCATCGGTATTGCTGCTGCAATGCCGTTTAGTATTGCCCGCGCAGCGGACAAACCTCTTGTAGTTGGCTTCGTGTATGTCGGGGCCCGTGATGACTTCGGTTACAACCAAGCCCATGCCCAAGCTGCGAGCATCATTCGCAGCATGCCCAACGTCACGGTAGTCGAGGAAGAAAATGTGCCCGAGACGTCTGCAGTACAGCAGGCGATGGAGGCCATGATCCGTCAGGACGGTGCGGAACTGATCTTTGCTACTTCCTTCGGTTATTTCGATCCCCACGTATTAAGGGTAGCCCAGCGGTACCCCGCCGTACGTTTTGCCCACTGCGGTGGCCTGTGGGACGCCAGCAAACACCCGGAGAACGTGGGCAGCTTCTTTGGCTATATCGATGAGGGCCAGTACCTCAACGGTGTGGTGGCCGGCCACATGAGCAAATCCAAGCGCCTCGGCTTCATCGCCGCCAAACCAGTTGCCCAAGTATTGCGTAATATTAATGCTTTCACCCTCGGCGCGCGCTCGGTGGATCCGGAAATCACCACGACCGTGATCTTTACCGGGGACTGGTCGCTGCCGGTGCGCGAGGCGGAAGCCGCCAACGGTCTGATCGACCAAGGCTGTGACGTGCTGACCTGTCACGTGGATGGCCCTAAGGTCATCGTTGAAACGGCCGAGCGTCGAGGCGTAATGAGCTGTGGTTACCATGCCAGCCAGGCGGCTCTTGCACCCAACGGTTACCTGACCGGTGCCGAGTGGAACTGGGAAACACCGTATCGCGCACACGTCGAAGCGGCTCAGAAGGGCCAGGCCATGAATAACTTCCTGCGCGGCGGCCTGGCCGAAGGGTTCGTCAAGACCTCGGATTACGGTACCAATGTCAGTGCCGCAGCCCGTGAGCAGGCGGATCAGATCAAGGCAGCGATGATTGCAGGCGAGTTCACTTTGTTCAAGGGACCGCTGAACGACAACAAGGGCAATGTGGTTCTGGCCGAGGGCGAGTCGCTGGGTCAGACCGACGTGGCGCTGGAGCAGATGGACTACCTCGTCGAAGGCGTGCGCGGCGATATCTGATCCATGAATTCACAATATCTTGCAAGTAGGTTGGCCAGGCTGGCATTGCCCGGCCTGCCGACCATGCTGTCGATTATCAGCTCTTTTGCGCTGTTCGTACTGTTCCTGGCCCTTCAGGGCAGGCCGGCGTTCGAGGCCGTTCGCCTGGTATTCGAAGGCGCCTTCGGTTCGTCCTTTGCCTGGGAAAATACCTTACAGCGCGCCGCGCCGTTGATGCTCACGGCTCTGTGCGTGGCGCTGCCGGCGCGTGCCGGTCTGATCATCATCGGCGGCGAAGGCGCACTGGTGCTGGGTGGCTTGGCGGCCGCGACGCTGCCGCTGTGGCTGACCGGACTGCCTCCGCTGGCGACGCTTATCGCCATGGGGCTGGTGGCGATGCTGGTCGGAGGCATCTGGATCGGACTCAACGGCTGGTTGCGGCAGAAGCGCGGGCTGAACGAGACCATCGGCAGTCTACTGCTGTCCTATATCGCCATCGCCCTGTTCAACCATCTGGTCGAAGGGCCATTACGTGATCCCTCCAGCCTGAACAAACCGTCCACCGTGGGATTGGACTATCCACTGATGATCGGTGTGATCAGTGAGGACTCGTTCCGCGTTCACTGGGGTCTAGTCGCCGGCATTATTGCCTGCGTGATGGCCTGGGTGCTGGTTCGCCACAGCGTCAAAGGCTTTGCCCTGGACGTGGTGGGCGGCAACGTGCGGGCAGCGCGCATGCTAGGGCTTCCGGTCAATCGACTGGTGATCTTCACCTGCGTGCTCGGTGGAGCGGCGGCCGGGCTGGCGGGGATGTACGAGGTTAGCG
This sequence comes from Stutzerimonas xanthomarina, assembly GCF_003935375.1. Lineage (GTDB taxonomy): Bacteria > Pseudomonadota > Gammaproteobacteria > Pseudomonadales > Pseudomonadaceae > Stutzerimonas > Stutzerimonas xanthomarina_A. Next base: position 43,241 of record NZ_RHQM01000023.1, on the reverse strand, counting down.
CGGTGCAGGGCAGTGCCAACGCCTCGTTGATCGTCGGTTACGGCATTAGCGGCATTCTGGTGTCCTTTGCCGCCCGGCATAACCCGCTGGCGATCATCCTCTGCGCGACGCTGGTCGGCGGCATCGAGGCCAGTGGCAGCCTTCTGCAACGACGGCTGGATCTGCCCGATGCCACGACGCTTATTCTTCAGGGGCTACTGTTCACTAACCTTCTTGCCTGGGAGGCACTGGTAGGCAGGATCACTGGATGGCGCATTGCCTTGGAGGAGCATGCCAATAAGGTAAAAAACGCCGAGGTGCAACATGGGTGATCTGGATTTCGTAACCTTCCTGCTGGCCCTGTTGGCGGGTGCGGTGCGGGTCGGTACGCCGTTCCTGTTCGTCAGCTTGGGCGAATGTCTGACGGAAAAGAGTGGGCGCATCAACCTGGGGCTGGAAGGCATTCTGGTCGCTGGTGCGATGGTCGGTTATGCCGTGGCCTACCTGTCTGGGTCGGCCTGGACCGGGGTGCTTGCAGCGGGCGGAATCGGGCTGTTGCTTGGCCTGCTGCATGGCATCGTCTGCTCGCTACCGCGCGTCAATGACATTGCTTTCGGCATCGCGCTGATGTTGCTCGGTACCGGCCTGGCATTTTTCCTCGGCAAGGCCTTCATTCAGCCTCAAGCACCCATGTTGCCATCGATTTCCCTCGGCGCCTGGAGCGACGATCCCAGCATGCGTTCGGCTCTGAACATCAACATGCTGTTCTTCATCGGCGTGGCGCTGGCAATCTTCCTGCATTGGAGCTTGCGCAGCACGCGCTGGGGTCTGGTACTGCGGCTGGTCGGTGACCATTCCGAGTCGGCCCAGGCGCTGGGCTACCGGCCCCTGCGGGTACGCATCATGGCCACGGCCGTGGGCGGCTTTCTGGCCGGTGTCGGCGGCTCCTACCTGTCGCTCTATTACCCAGGCAGCTGGAACGAGGGGCTGTCCAGCGGTCAGGGGCTGATGGCGGTGGCGTTGGTGATCTTTGCCCGCTGGCAACCGCTGAACTGCCTGTGGGCCTCGATGGTCTTCGGTGCGTCCGGCGCCATCGGTCCGGCGCTGCAATCGGTAGGCATCAGCTCCGGCTATTACCTGTACAGCGCGGCACCTTACATCCTGACGATGCTCGTGATGCTGGCGACCTGTCGTCCGAACCGAACACTGACGGGAGCTCCCGGCGAGCTCAGTCTCAATCGATAGAGGTAAATGACATGGCAAGTGGACTTGGTGGGCTGAACAAATCACCTAATGGCGTCGTGATCGGGCTCGCACAGCTGACACTGCCCGACCCGCACACCCGCGACGAACTCTGGACCCAGACGCAGAAGGTCGTGTCGATGATCGGGAAGGCCCGGCGCAGCATGCCAGGCATGGACCTGATCGTATTTCCGGAGTACTCGCTGCACGGGCTGTCGATGGACACCTCACCCGACATCATGTGTACCCTGGATGGGCCGGAAGTAGCGGCGCTGAAGCAGGCCTGCATCGATCACAGCATCTGGGGCTGCTTCTCGATCATGGAAGCCAACCCGTACGGCAATCCCTACAACAGCGGCATCATCGTCGACGATACCGGTGAAGTGCGCCTGTACTACCGCAAGCTGCACCCCTGGGTGCCAGTCGAACCGTGGGAACCGGGCAACCTCGGCATCCCGGTCTGCGACGGTCCGCGCGGCAGCAAGCTGGCCCTGATCATCTGCCATGACGGCATGTTCCCGGAAATGGCCCGTGAGTGTGCCTATAAGGGGGCGGAAATCATGATCCGTACTGCCGGCTACACCGCACCGATCCGCCATTCATGGAAGATCACCAACCAGGTCAATTCCTTCACCAACCTAATGCAGACCGCCAGCGTGTGCATGTGCGGTTCCGACGGCACCTTCGATTCGATGGGCGAGGCCATGTTCGTCGATTTCGATGGCACACCTATGGCCGAGGGCGGCGGACGGGCGGACGAGATCGTCTCCTGCGAAATGCGTCCGGACCTGGTGCGCGAGGCGCGCAAGCATTGGGGCGTGGAGAACAATATCTACCAGTTCGGCCACCGCGGTTATGTGGCGGTCAAGGGCGGGGCGCAGGATTGCCCCTACACCTACATGCATGACCTTGCGGCTGGCCAGTACCGCCTGCCCTGGGAGGACGAAGTGGTCCATACCGATGGCAGCAGCTGCGGCTTTGCCGCGCCCGAGCGACTCTACAACCCGCACAGCCAGGAGTAACACCGTGAGCGAGCGCTTTCTTGTTTCCGATCCCTATCCCTGGCCGTATGACGGGCGGTTGCATCCGGCCAATACCGCGCTGATCATCATCGACATGCAGACTGATTTCTGTGGTGAAGGCGGCTACGTCGACACCATGGGCTACGATCTGGCGGCCGTGCGTGCGCCCATCGAGCCGATCAACCGTGTGCTGAAGGTCATGCGCGAGCAGGGCTTTCATATCATCCACACCCGCGAAGGGCATCGCCCGGACCTGTCCGATCTGCCGGCCAACAAGCGCTGGCGATCCCGGCGCATCGGTGCCGGCATCGGCGATGCGGGTCCCTGTGGCCTCATTCTGGTGCGTGGCGAACCGGGCTGGGAGTTGATTCCGGAGCTGCAGCCGCTGGCTGGCGAAGTGATCATCGACAAGCCCGGCAAGGGCTCGTTCTGCGCCACCGACCTGGAACTGATCCTGCGTACCCGCGGCATCGAGAACCTGATCCTGTGCGGCATCACCACCGACGTCTGCGTGCACACCACCATGCGTGAGGCCAATGATCGCGGCTTCGAGTGCCTGTTGCTGGAAGACTGCTGTGGTGCCACCGATCCGGGTAATCACCTGGCTGCGCTGCACATGGTCAAGATGCAGGGTGGGGTGTTTGGTGCTGTGTCCAACTCGGCGTCGCTCGTCGAGCTGTTGAGCGAGCGTTGAGCATGCGTGCGATCAGCCTGGAAATCATCGGCGCGAGCAAATCCTTCGGCAGCTTTCAGGCGCTGGCGGGGGTGTCGTTGACCGTGCGCGCCGGTACCGTCCATGCGCTGTTGGGCGAGAATGGCGCGGGCAAGAGCACGCTGGTCAAGGGTATCGTCGGCTACGGTCCGCTGGACGACGGCGAGTTGCTGGTCAACAACCGCCAGCAGCAGATTCGTACCCCGCGAGACTCTCATGCGCTGGGCATTGGCATGGTCTACCAGCACTTCACCGTCGCGCCGGGCCTGAGTGTGGCGGAGAATCTGGTGCTATCGCGTGGCGATCTGGGCTGGCGCATCGACTGGCCTCTGGAGCGCAAGCGCCTCAATGACTTCATGCAGCGTATGCCGTTCCGGCTGGATATCGAACGTCCGGTCAGTTCGCTGGCGGCGGGCGAGAAGCAGAAGCTGGAAATCCTCAAGCAGCTGTATCTGGACCGGCAACTGATCATTCTCGACGAACCGACCTCGGTACTGACGCCGCAGGAGGCCGAAGAGGTCTTGGGGCTGATGCACGATATGGCTCGCCGTGGGGATATTTCGGTATTGATGATCACCCACAAGTTCGGCGAGGTATCGCGCTTCGCTGACGATGTCAGCGTGCTGCGCAAGGGCCGGCTGGTCGGCAGTACCCAGGTCAGCGCCACCTCCCAGGAGGAACTGGCCACCTGGATGATGGGCGCCTCCGAAGCGGCTGCCGAGCCGGCCAGCCAGCAGCCGGTAGACCGCGACGCCGCACCTCGGCTGGAGGTGTGCGAACTGAGCGTGGCCAATGACAAGGGCACATTGGCGGTCAGCAAGCTGTCGCTGGACGTGCGCCCTGGCGAAATCGTCGGCATTGCCGGCATTTCCGGCAATGGCCAGCGTGAACTGACCGAGGCGCTGCTCGGTCAGCGGCAGTCGGTCAGTGGCGAGATTCGCATCAATGGCGCTCCTTACCAGGCCAGCCGCCGGGAGATGCAACGGGAGAAGGTATTCAGCCTGCCGGAAGAGCCCCTGCGCAATGCCTGCATCGCCGGCATGAGCGTGGCGGACAATCTGGCGCTGCGCAATTTCGACCAGCCGCCACTGTGCCGCCAGGGTTGGCTGATCAACCGGAAGGCGATTCAGACCCAGGCCGAGGCCCTGATCGAACAGTTCAACGTGCGCCCGGCGGACCCGCTGCGGCCGATAGGTACGCTGTCAGGCGGTAACGTGCAACGTGCGGTCCTGGCCCGCGAGCTGACCCACGACGTGCGCACGCTGATCGTCTCCAACCCGGTGTTCGGCCTGGATTTCGCCTCGGTGGCGATCATCCACCAGCGTCTGCGCGATGCCCGCGCCCAGGGTGCCGCCGTGCTGCTGCTGAGCGAGGATCTGGACGAGTTGCTGGAAATGTCCGACCGCATCCTGGTGATCCACGAGGGTGAAATCAATTTCGAGGTCGCCGCTGACCAAGCTGACCGTGCCACGTTGGGTCACTACATGGCCGGCGCTGGCCATACGGCAGGTGCAGCATGATCAGCGTGCCGGGCAAGCCGGGCGCCTTCAGCTTCGATCCAGCACGTACCGCATTGGTCGTTATCGATATGCAGCGGGACTTTCTCGAACCAGGTGGTTTTGGTGCGGCGCTGGGTAACGACGTAAGTCTGTTGCAGGCCATCGTCCCGGCGGTGGAGTCGCTGCTGGCGCTGGCCCGGGAGAAGGGCATGCTGGTCATCCACACGCGAGAGTCGCATCTGCCGGACCTGTCTGACTGTCCTGCAGCCAAGCGGGAAGGCGGCGCAGAAGGCTTGCGTATCGGTGATCCGGGGCCGATGGGACGCATCCTGGTGCGTGGCGAGCCGAGCAATCAGATCATCCCGTCACTGGCGCCGATTGCCGGTGAATGGGTGATCGACAAACCGGGGAAGGGGATGTTCTACGCGACCGGTCTGGGGGACAGGCTGGCCGCACAGGGCATTGAGTGTCTGATTTTCGCGGGTGTGACCACCGAGGTCTGCGTGCAGACCAGCATGCGCGAGGCCAACGACCGGGGCTATCGCTGCCTGTTGATCGAAGACGCAACCGACAGTTATTTCCCTGCCTTCAAGCAGGCGACCCTGGAGATGATCGTCGCCCAGGGGGGGATCGTCGGACATACCGCCACGTTGGCAGCGCTGGACGCTGCCATGAACGAGGAATGAGCGTGGACAAAGAGCCATTGATCAATCTGCCCCATGTGGTCGAGGCCGTGCGCCTGGCCTTCGAGGACTACGAGCGCGCCCTGCTGGCCAATGAGTTGGAGGTGCTGGACGACTACTTTTGGGACACCGACCATACCGTGCGTTATGGCGTTGCCGAAAACCTCTACGGTGCGCGGGATATCGCCGCCTACCGGCGCATCTGCACGCCGGTAGGGCCCGGCCGCCAGCTGCGCAACACGGTTATATCCACTTTTGATGAGAACTATGCCACCGTCAGCACGGAATTCAGCGACGGTGAAACCCTGCGTACTGGCCGGCAAATGCAGACCTGGGTACGCTTTCCCGCCGGCTGGAAAGTGGTTTCGGCACATGTAAGTGTCGATCTCAGTACGCTCTGACAGACAGGTGATGCCATTCTCAAGCACCAGACCAATGCCCTGGCGCAGCAGATCTATCAACGGTTGAAGCAGGAAATCTTCGACTATCAGCTGCTGCCCCATGACCGCTTCAGCGAGACCGAATTGGCCGCGCGCTACCAGGTGTCGCGTACACCGGTGCGCGATGCGCTCTATCGTCTGGAGCGCGAGGGCTATCTGGAAGTGGGGTTTCGCCGCGGCTGGACCGTCAAGCCGCTGGATTTCAACCAGATCGACGAGCTGTACGACCTGCGTGTGGTACTGGAGAGCGTCGCCATCGAGCGTCTATGCGGCCTGCCGGATCTGGCCGGCGCGCTTGTGGAACTCAATCGCATCTGGATGGTGCCGCCGGGCGAGCGCGAGCACGGCATGAAGCAGGTCGCCGATCTGGATGAAGCCTTCCACAGCGGTTTGCTCGCAGCCGCCGGAAATCGGGAAATGATGCGTGTGCACGCTGAAGTCTGTGATCGCATCCGTATTGTCCGGCGCCTGGATTTTTACAAGAGCGCTCGGATCGAGGAAACCTACAACGAACACGCACGCATTCTGACGGCACTGGCCGCGCGCAAGCGCGATGAGGCGCAAATGATGCTGCGCTCACATATCGAACAGAGCAAGATCGAAGTACGCAAGATCAGCCTGTCGATGCTGTCCGAGGCGCGCAACAGCCTCCAACAGGCCTGACCCCGGCTTTTCACAATCTAAGTGCGCACGATTAGCCAGCGGGCCGCCGCCATTCGGACCTTGGTGCTCGGTCCCCCCCGAGACGAACAGTCGCGTATCTCCCAGCCGACCCGCCAGGACGCCGCCGACCAGCGCCCGCGCATGACGTGAACCGTTGATATCGCTGTCATCACTCATGACGTGACGGTTACCGCGAATGCTGCCCGAGGCCGATGGCTCGGCCTTGACCCGCAGGCCAGCCACGGCTCGAGCCGCTGACCATGTTGGCGGCCCTTGCCACGTCGACGCGCCACATCGGCCTCGGCGCCACGGTGTCGACGACCTACAGTGATCCCTTCACGGTAGCGCGGGCCTTCGCGTCGCTGGATTTCATCAGTGGCGGCCGCGCTGCCTGGAACGCCGTCACTACATCCAACCCGGTCATAGGCGCCAACTTTGGCACCGCCCACTCCGATCATGCCCGGCGCTACGAGATGGCCGGCGAGTTCGTCGATGTGGTCAAGGCCTTATGGGACGGCTGGGCTGATGACGCGGTGGTGGCTGATCGGACTTCGGGGCTCTACATCGATGCGCATAAGGTGCGGGCCATCGATCACGAAGGCGAGTTCTTCAAGGTGAAGGGGCCGCTGAACATCAGCCGATCGCCCCAGGGGCAGCCGGTGGTGTTGCAGGCGGGTGGCTCTGAAGCTGGCTTGCAAATGGCTGCTCGAACGGCGGACGTCGCGTTTTCGGTCGTCCAGGACATTGAGGAAGCCCGTGCGAGCTACGCCGACCTGAAAAAGCGCCTGCCGATGTTCGGACGGCGTCCCGAAGAGGTTACCGTGCTGCCTGGCGTCATGCCGGTCGTGGGACGGACCGACAAGGAAGCCCGCGAGAAGCTGAATACACTGCAGGGCTATATTGGCGACGGCAAGGCTATGGCGGTCCTGTCCGAACGTTTAGGTCAGGATTTCTCAGGTTATGATCTTGATGCCCCGGTGCCTGACCTCGAGTTGCCGGACACCTATCACGCGTTCACCCGCGTGCTGCTCTCCAAGGCGCGCCGCGAGCAGATGACGTTGCGCGACCTTTACAGTCTGACGGCTGCTGCCCGGGGCCACTGGGTCATCTGCGGCAGCCCGGAGACAATCGCCAATACATTGCAGAAATGGTTCGAAACTCGAGCGGCCGACGGTTTCAACATCATGCCACCCTATTTTCACGAGGGGTTCGAGGACTTTGTGGATGGAGTCGTACCCATTCTTCAAGAAAGAGGCCTTTTTAGGCGGCGATATGAAGGAATAACATTGCGCGATCATTTGGGCCTTAATCGGCCAGCACGGTCCCGGTGAAGATTTTATTCAGGCTATATAGGCACCGCCTGACGATTTTGTAACTTGCTACGCGGCACATGAATGTAAGCGGTTGCAGAGGCTGAGTGCAACACGGTTAGGCCTCGCAGTATGGCCGACAGTGGGATTGGCGGAGTCCATCAGTTGTTTGACAAGCTAGCTGCGTAGGCGAATCAAGGTGCTCGTTTGTTTGAGTTGGTGGTGCCGCGCCCGGGCCGAGGTTTGGCTGTGGGACAAAGTGTAGGGCTTGGCCAACGAACCAAAGTCCGGAATGCGATATAGAAAGGATAGAATTTTTGCACCTTTGCAATGTTTGGCTTTTGGGGTTATATAAAAAATAATGCTCTGGTTGTTGTTTTTTTGTTTTCGTATTTGCAATAATTGATTGTGTGGCATGTGTCACGCAAATAATAATTAGAAGAATAATATGAATGCAGAGACTCAAAGCGCCTATATTAGTTTGGCCAGTAATTTTTATGCGACTCGGATGCAGGGCGTTGAGCTTGATGAGCTCAATATTATTGGTGCTTTACTACGGGCGGCCCCTGATTACCGCCCGGATTATTATCGGCGCCTACGTAACGCTTTGGCGTTTGATCAAAAGCATCGAGGAAATTTCTGGGCTGCCCAAGAAATCAATCGTACGCTCAATCCGGTCACTGTGTTAAATCTGCCGCGAAAGAAAAAGCAGCGACGTCCGCAGAAGCTTTCTACCGCTGATTTCGAAGCGTGGCTACGGTGTCTGGCTGAACGAGATATGCCTGTCGAAGCGGGAGCTTTAATGGTGATATCTCTTACCGGAGCGCGACCATGCGAGCTTAACGGAATTTCTATCGATGGCCGGCGCATCCATATATCCGGTGCAAAGCTTAGCCACAACGGTTTACGCGGCGCTAGCCGAACGCTTGAGGCTGATGGAGACGTCTGCAATATCTTGAGAAACGCTCTCGCTGCTTTTAAATGTCAGCCGCGCAGTATGGATTCAATACGCGTTGCGCTTCACCAAGTCGCTACTGAGCTATTCGGTAGGAGGAAGGTGCCGAGTATGTACACACTTCGTCACCAGTTCGGCTCAAATCTGAAAGCCTCAGGCATGTCCGCAATAGAAATGGCATACGTCATGGGGCACCAGGCTACCGATTCGATTAGCCGCTATGGCGATAAAAGATTTGGACGTGCAGAAGCGGTTAAGGTTAAGCCTGCAAGCGATGCTGACTTTTCAAAGGTGAGAGATACAGTGCCTGCTCGAATGCGTGCGGACGCCGTGGCTCTTAATGATCAGCGAGACTTGGATCGTAGGACTGAGGTCGCTGACGGCTGAGGTGATGTGGTCATTTCAGCGGACAATCATGAATTCCTTAGGCTATAGAGCGTTTGTATCTAGCTCTGGTTTTGATAGCGGTTTCCACCTTTACGTCGTCAACGCTCAGGTATCTGTTCGTTTTGTCGAACCATTGCATCGCCCTTTGTGATTGGCGTATAAACACACAAACACCTATTAGCGGAGAACGCTATGAATACCATTCGCTGGAATGTCGCCGTCTCGGCCGACACCGACCAGTCGCTTCGGATGTTTCTGGCCAGCCAGGGCGGCGGCCGTAAGGGCGACCTGTCGCGCTTCATCGAAGAAGCGGTACGGGCACACATCCTGGAGCTGAGCGCTGAGCAGGCCAAGGCCGCTAACGCCCATCTGAGTGAGGCAGAATTGACCAACGCGGTTGACGAAGCGCTCGACTGGGCACGTAAGCGCTGATGCGGGTCGTGTTGGATACCAACATCCTGTTCAGCGCCCTGATCTCGCCACATGGCGCGCCCGATGCGATCTACCGTGCCTGGCGGGCGGCGCGTTTCGAGGTGGTGACCTCGCGGATGCAACTCGATGAAATTCGTCGAGCCAGCCGCTATCCCAAGCTTCAGGCCATCCTACAGCCCGCCAAGGTGGGCGCCATGATCAATAACCTGCAACGGGCTGTGGTACTGGAGCGCCTGACCATCGAGGTCGAAGCCGATGATCCGGATGACTCGTTTTTGCTGGCCATGGCCTTGGCGGGCGATGCGGACTACCTGGTAACCGGTGATCGCCGCGCCGGCCTGCTGCAACGCGGGCACATCGAACGCACGCGGATCGTCACGCCCGCCGTGTTCTGCGTCGAGGTGCTGTGATCAATGCCGGTCGGTTTTCTGACTCAAGAGCAACGCGACGGTTTTGGCCGCTATGTTGATTCGCCCAGCCGTGAAGAGCTGGAACGTTACTTCCACCTGAGCGATGAAGACCGTGAAGCCATCCAGGTGCTGCGGGGTAACCATAACCGTCTGGGTTATGCCGTTCTGCTGACCACCGTCCGCTTCGTTGGCGTTCTGCCGGACAAGCCCGCCGCCGTGCCGGTGGAAGTCCTGCAGGTGCTTTGCCGACAACTGGCGATTCCAGACCCCGACTGCCTCCAGCGCTATAGCGATCATCGCCGCTGGATACATGCCACCGATATTCAGAACCGCTTTGGCTATCGTCATTTCACCGATCCGGGCATCGGCTTTCGCTTGAGCCGCTGGCTGTATGCCCTCTGCTGGACGGGCACCGACCGGCCGGGAGTGCTGTTTGAGCGAGCCACCTCGTGGCTGTTCACACAGAAAGTCCTCCTGCCTGGTGTGTCTCAACTAGAGCGCTTTATCGCCCAGTTGCGCAGTCGGGTCGAAGAACGCCTCTGGTTTACGCTGGGCCGCAGCGTGACTGAGGAACAGCGATTGCAACTGCAAGACTTGCTGACGGTGGCCGAAGGCAACCGCAGCTCCCGGCTGGATCAATTGCGCTCCGGCCCGGTCATGGTCAGTGGCCCCGCGTTGATTCGGGCACTGCGCCGGCTCGATGACGTGCGCGGCATCGGCATCACCTTGCCGGCGGCGGCGCACATCCCTCCCAGCCGTATCGCCGCCCTGGCCCGCTTCGCCAACACGGCCAAGGTCACCGCGATTAATCGGCTGCCGGCGTCGCGGCGGATGGCGACAATGGTGGCCTTCGCACTCTGCCTGGAGGCGACTGCGCACGACGACGCACTGGAAGTCCTGGAGGCCTTGCTGCGCGACCTGTTCAGCAACGCGGAGAAGGCCGACAAGAAAGCCCGCATGCGCAGCCTGAAAGACCTGGATCGGTCGGCCGCGACGCTCGCCGCCGCGTGCAAGGTCGTGCTGGACAGCTCGATCAGCGATGACAACGTGCGCGCCCGGCTGTTCAACGACCTGCCGAGGACCACCCTGGAAAAGGCCCTGGAAGAGGTCAACGCGCTGATCCGCCCGGTAGATGACGTCTATTTTCTTGCATTGGAAGCGCGCTACCGCAGCGTGCGCCGCTTCCTGCCCGACCTGCTCAAGCACATCCGCTTCGGCTTCAGCCCGGCCGGCAAGGGCGTGGCGGCTAGTCTGGAGTGGCTGCAACTGAACCTGCCGCGCCGGAAGCCAGAGGATGACGCGCCGCAGGAGATCGTGGCCAAGGCTTGGCAGAAGCACATCACCCGCGAAGATGGCTCCCTCGACATGGGTGCCTATGTGTTCTGCACGCTCGATGCGCTGCGCACGGCCCTGCGCCGCCGCGATGTCTTCGTCTCGCCCAGTTGGCGCTATGCCGACCCGCGCCTTGGCCTGCTCGACGGTGCCGAATGGCTGGCGGCGCGACCGATCATCTGCCGGTCACTGGGCCTGACCATCGACGCCAAAACCACCCTGGACGCCTTGTCCGTCGAGCTGGATGCAACCTGGCTGGCAGTAGCCGCGCGCCTGCCCGACAACCCGGCGATTCAACTGAGCGAGAACACCGAGGGCAAGACCGAACTGTCGCTCGGGGCGCTGGACAAGCTGGACGAGCCCTGCTCGTTGCTGCAACTGCGGGCGGCCGTGTCTGACCTGATGCCGCGTGTCGATCTGCCGGAAATCCTCTTGGAAATCGCCGCCCGCACTGGCTTTTCCGAGGCCTTCACCCATGTCTCCGAACGCAATGCACGCGCCGACAACCTGGTCACCAGCCTCTGCGCGGTGCTGTTGGGCGGGGCCTGCAACACCGGCCTGGAGCCCTTGATCCGCACCGACAACCCGGCGCTGCGCCGTGACCGGCTGTCCTGGGTCAGCCAGAATTATATCCGCGACGACACCCTGTCAGCGGCTAACGCCATCCTGGTCGGAGCGCAAAGCCAACTGGAACTGGCCCAAGTCTGGGGTGGCGGCGAGGTCGCCTCCGCCGATGGCATGCGCTTCGTCGTACCGGTGCGCACCGTGCATGCCGGCCCCAATCCGAAGTATTTCGGCACCGGCCGGGGTGTCACCTGGTACAACCTGATTTCCGACCAATTCTCCGGCCTCAACGCCATCACCGTGCCCGGCACGCTGCGCGACAGCCTGGTGTTGCTGGCGGTCGTGCTGGAACAGCAGACCGAGTTGCAGCCGACGCAAATCATGACCGACACCGGGGCCTACAGCGATGTGGTGTTCGGGCTCTTCCGCCTACTTGGCTACCACTTCAGTCCGCGGCTGGCCGATGTCGGCGGTACCCGCTTCTGGCGCACGCGCCCGGACGCGGACTACGGCAAGCTCAACGGGCTGGCCCGCCAGTCGGTCAAACTCGACCTGATCGCCGAGCACTGGGACGACCTGCTGCGCCTGGCCGGCTCGCTCAAACTCGGCCGGGTGCCGGCGACTGGCATCATGCGCACGCTGCAAACGGGAGATAGACCCACCCGGCTGGCCCAGGCGCTGGCCGAATTCGGGCGGATCGAAAAGACTCTGCACACGTTGACCTATATCGACGACGAGTCCAAGCGCCGCGCCACCCTGACCCAGTTGAACCGAGGCGAAGGCCGGCACAGCCTGGCCCGCGCCGTGTTCCACGGCAAACGCGGCGAGCTCCGCCAGCGCTACCGCGAAGGCCAGGAAGACCAGCTCGGTGCTCTGGGCCTGGTGGTGAACATCATCGTGCTGTGGAACACCCTCTACATGACGGCGGCCGTGGAACGGCTCAAGCAGCACGGCTATCCAGTGCTGGAAGAGGATTTGGCCCGGCTATCGCCGCTGATCTACGAGCACATCAACATGCTCGGGCGGTATTCCTTTGCGGTACCGGAAGAAGTTGCGCGCGGCGAGCTGCGGCCACTGCGTAATCCAGACGACGACCTGTGATCCCCCTAAACGCTATGAGCAACACCCAAGCTGCTGCTGGATCGGCGGGCACTTCACCGAGCCGAACGAACAGAAAACGCAGCAATCCCCTGGGTTGGGGCGCAGCAGCGCCTTGCAGTTGCTGCACTCGTAATAGAACCGGCAGGCGTCCGTGGGCATGGTTTCCGGCTTGGCGAAGCCGCAGCGCGGGCAAGTCAGCACGGACTCAAGGACAATGGCGCTCATCGTGACCTCACTTCTGCACTGTGGAGGGGTATCCCGCGTTCGCGGTCGCCTCAGTCAGTGCCTCGGGCTGGGCCTTATCGGGATCGTAGGTGACGGTCGCCGTCTTCTGGTCGAAATTGACCTGGACGTCACTCACGCCGGACACCTTCTCCAGCGACTTCTTGACCGTGATCGGACAGAGTCCGCACGTCATGTTCTGCACGTCGAGCGTGACGGTTTTCGGGGGAGCCGCCAGCGCCACGAAGGGCAAGGCGAAAAGCACGGCGATCAGCAGTTTGCGCATGGTTAATCTCCTTCAGTAGAACAGCGGGGCGAGCCACGGCACGGCCAATAGGCCGAGCAGCAGCACGCTGACGATCCAGAACACGAGTCGCTGTCGCACGAGCGTGCGCGGATCGGCGCAGGGTGTACCTGGCGTACAAACCTGTGGCACCAGGTAGAGCTTGCGGAATGCCAATCCCAGGAACAGTAGAGTCAACCCGATGAAGAGGGGGCGTAGTGGCTCCATCATGGTCAGAGCGCCCACCCACGTACCGCCGACACCGAGTGCCAACAGCACCAGTGGCCCGACACAGCACACCGACGCACCGATGGCGGTCAGCGAACTCGCGACCAGCGAGCCTTTCCCGGTGAGTTGCATCCCCATTCCCATCTCCTGAGCCTGATTGCCTAGGTGCTATTCTAAACTCCGTACCAAAGTACGGAATCAAGGAGAAAGTGATGGCCACAGAGCTGACCATTGGCAAGCTGGCAGACGCCGCCGGGGTGAACGTCGAGACGATCCGCTACTACCAGCGACGCGGGCTGCTGGATGAACCAGCCAAACCCTTGGGTGGCCATCGGCGCTATCCGGTGGACATGGTGAAGCGACTGCGTTTCATCAAGCGGGCTCAGGCGCTGGGTTTCACGCTCTCGGAAGTCGGTGGACTGCTGACGCTGGATGAGTCGTGCGCCTGTGCCGAAACGCGAGCACGGGCTGCACGCAAGCTCGCGTTGATCGAGCAGAAGATGGCCGACTTGGTCGTCATGCAGCAACTGTTAGGCGAACTGGTGCAGCAATGTGATGCGGGAGACGGCGGAACGATCTGCCCGATCATCGAGGCACTGATCAGAGAGTAATGCCTGGCGGGTGAGCTGGAGATCGGAAAGCCCCTTTACGGTGGGATTCAGAGCTTACGTTGGTTTTTGGTTCCATTGCTCCCCAAACCCCTACATGAACCGTTTCCAGATCGCACCCGAAGAGTGGGCGCTAGAGGCGCTGTTCGGCGAATCATTCGTTCGCTACCGCGCCCGCGTCCGCCGCTGGATCTGAGCGTTGTCAGTGGTAGTGGCTAGGAGACTTGCTATCGCGTCAGCCTGCGGCAGGTGCACTTGAGTTAGCTGAATTTTATCGTGACGAGCTGCTTATCTATATACCTGAAATATGTCGCAGGTCGAGGGCATAGCGCCAATAAGTGATATTCGGCTATTCGCTCTGTTAATACCTTGTTTTAATTGTAGCGCATAGTAAGCTTATGCTTCGCTGCAGTGATTGTCGGTCTGCTTGGTGTCGAGACAAACACTGCCGTCTAGCTCCATCTCGAGTGTCGAGTGGCTGATTTTGAATTGCTCATGGAGTACACGTTTCAAATCAGTCTTCACTCGTTCGATCCCAGGCAGACTCGCCTTCTTGATGACAACATGTGCTTCCAGTGCAATTGTATGCTCAGCGATTTCCCAAACATGCACGTGGTGAACGCCCTCGACGTCGTTTACTTGTTCCAGGACATTGATTATATCAGCGACGGAAACGCCTTCTGGCGCGCCCTCCATTAACAGATGGATGGTTTTAGGCAGCATGCTAAAGCCTTGCCAGAGCACGTAGCCAGCAATCATCAGTGTCAGTACAGTATCCGCCCAGTACCACCCATACAGAAGTATCAATGTCCCGGCGATAACAACGCCGACGGAGGCCAGCGCATCCGACACATTGTGCAAGAATGCCGCCTTTATATTCATGCTGTTCTTGGACATTGTGTAGGTGAGAAAGGCCGTGACGATATCTACAACCAAGGCTATTCCCGCGACCACGACCACTGTCCAACCTTCAATGGGCTGCGGGGAAAACAACCGGCCTATGGCCTCGTAAATAAGATAGAGACCGACGATGATCAGGGTGACCAAGTTGATCAAAGCCGCTATGGTTTCACTGCGTCGATAGCCAAAGGTTTTAAATGCATCTGGCGGTCTGCGACCGATCTTACGTGCGATCAGCGCAATAACCAGTGATGCGGCATCGCTCAAATTATGTAGCGCGTCAGCAATGAGTGATAAGCTACCAGAGAGTATTCCACCGACTATTTGTGCCAGTGTTAATGCGGCGTTAACGCCTATAGCAGCAATTAGACGCTTATCGCCTATAGCTTCGGTGTTATGGTTATGTTCGTGGCCCATTGGTTTTTAACCACCCTTAAAAATCTAAAAAAAGACTAAGCACAGGAAGCCAAACGGTCGTCTATAGCAACAAATAAATATACTAGTGCCTTTGTACCGTCTGACACGGAGACAGCCTCCAAACCGTTGACAGAAATCCGACCATCATCGCCCGAGTTCGTGCGCCATTGCCTTCAATACGCCGATAACTGGCTAACCCTTGTCATGATCTGAATATGACAGATTTGTAATCTTCACATCATCTTTCGTGGTTCAAGCTGCACAGCGGAAGATTACATTTCAATAATGTAATGTTTGGCTCACACTGCCGTTATCTTCAGTCGCGCAAAATTCGTTAGAACCTGTAGAGCTCACCGGGAAAGCTCAACAAGCCACTTTGAATTTAGCGAGGACTGCCCATATGAATCTGTTGAAAGCTATTATTGTTGGATCGGTAATCTTCGGCTCCGCATTATCCTATGCAGGAGACGGCTACGATCGTTCAATGAAATTTAACGAAAAGTTTCGTGCAGAACAAAAACGGATTCACGAAACCGAGTCTGGTGAAGAAAAAATAGACGGACTAGAAGCTAAGAATCCGCGCCCGGATCAGAGCAATATGCAAATAAAGAAAGAATCCAAAACTGAATAACCGCTTCACCCGAACAATCTTCGCCTCCGATAGCTTCCGAATCCCGTTGGTAAAGCTGTATTTAAGCGCCTTTCGAGGCGCTTTTTTTGTTTCTCGATAACGTACCCGTCAGTCGTTACCAGCGCATTGGGGCCACAAATCCTTTCAGTGAACCCTTCGAAGCTTCGATTGGATATTCATAAAAAGGCCAGGCATCAAGCCTGGCCTACGTTGGGAGAAAACCAATATCAGCTCGCGTCCTCATCCTCTTCGTTGCGTTTCATGCGGCGCTGCAGAGCCGTGTAATAGAGCGCAGGCAATACCAGCAGCGTCAGTGCTGTCGAGGACAGGATGCCGCCAATGACCACGGTCGCCAGAGGCCGTTGGACTTCCGCGCCGGTCCCTGTGGCCAACGCCATTGGGACGAAGCCGAGCGACGCCACCAGCGCTGTCATCAGGACTGGGCGCAATCGCACCAGTGCGCCCTCACGCACAGCCTCGGATAAAGGCCGGCCTTCCTCTAGCAATCCTTTAATGAAAGCAATCATCACCAGTCCGTTGAGTACTGCCACACCCGACAACGCGATGAACCCGACGCCAGCGGAAATTGAGAGGGGAATGTCCCGGAGCCAGAGTGCAAGAATTCCCCCAGTAAGCGCGAACGGAATGCCAGTGAAGACGACCAGCCCATCGCGCAGTGTGTTGAACATCATGAACAGCAGCACGAAGACCAGCAGTAAGGCGACTGGGACGACCAGCTGCAGGCGCTTGGCGGCAGCCTGCAGCTGCTCGAACTGCCCACCCCACGTCGTCCAGTAACCGGGCGGTACCGGGTTTCGTTCAGCGATTGCTGCAGACGCATCTTGGACGAAACTGCCAATGTCACGCCCTCGAACGTTGGCGCTTACCACCACCAGACGCTTGCCATCCTCACGGCTGATCTGATTCGGGCCCAGCACGAATTCCAGCGTGGCAACCTCAGCCAGCGGGATAAAGTCGATTCGGTCGTTGGCAGCACCCGCTACCGCTGGCACCGGAATCGGCAGGCGAGCCAGCACATCCGGATCGGCACGCAGCGTATCGGAAAGACGAACAACGATGTCGAAACGACGGTCACCCTCAAAAAAGGTTCCGGCTTCCCGTCCGCCAATCGCGGCGGCGACGGTATCCTGCACATCGCCGATGTTGAGCCCGAAGCGTGCCGCCTTGTCACGATCCACATTGACGCTCAGCAATGGGAGGCCCGTCGTCTGCTCCACTTTAACTTCGGAAGCGCCTGGTACGTCTTGCAATATCGCCGCGATGTCATCAGCTGTTTTGTTGAGAACATCCATATCGTCCCCGAACACCTTAACGGCCACATCGCTGCGAACTCCGGAAATTAGCTCGTTAAAGCGTAACTGGATCGGCTGAGACATCTCATAGTTGCTGCCCGGCACAGATGCGGCCGCCTTTTGGATGTCCTCAATGAGCTGCTCGCGGGATTTGTCCGGATCTGGCCATTCTTCCTTGGGCTTGAGCATCACATAGCTGTCCGAAATATTCGGCGGCATCGGGTCAGCCGCGATCTCGGCGGTGCCGGTTCGGGCAAATGTACGCTTGACCTCCGGGACCTGCTCGGCAATTGCCTTTTCCAGCCGCTGCTGCATATCCACGGATTGGGAGAGGCTGGTCCCTGGAACGCGCAGAGCTTGAAGCGCAAAATCACCCTCGCTAAGGCTCGGAATGAACTCGCTACCCATTCGCATCACCAGCAGGGCAGACAGCAGCACGCTAGCGACGGCGCCACTGAATACCAATGTGCGATGACGCATGACCCAGTCGAGCACGGGCGCATAGCCATTGCGCGCCGCGCGCATCAGGCGGTTGTCCTTCTCTTGCACCTTACCGGTGACAAAAAGCGCAACAGCAGCGGGCACGAAGGTGACCGATAGAATCATGGCACCCAACAGTGCGATTACCACGGTGAATGCCATGGGGTGGAACATCTTCCCCTCGACACCAGTGAGCGCAAAGATGGGCAGGTAGACCACCATGATGATCAGCTGGCCGTAGATGAGCGGACGCCGTGCCTCCTTGGCCGCCGCGAATACTTCGTGGAAACGCTCGCTACGGGTCAGAATCCTGCCATGTTTTTCCTGCGCGTGGGCAAGCCGGCGGATGGCGTTTTCGACGATGACCACCGCACCGTCGACGATGATGCCGAAGTCGAGAGCCCCTAGGCTCATGAGGTTGGCACTGACTTTGTTGGTGGCCATGCCGGTGAAGGTGAACAGCATGGACAACGGGATGACCATTGCTGTGATCAGGGCTGCACGCAGGTTGCCGAGGAAGAGAAACAGCACGGCGATAACCAGGATCGCGCCTTCGATCAGGTTCTTGCGAACCGTGGCGATTGCCTTGTCTACGAGGTCGGTCCGGTCATAGACCGTTATCGCGCTTACGCCTTTTGGCAGGTTCTGGTTGATAATCTCCAAGCGCTGCGCGACGGCCTGCGACACGCTACGGCTATTTTCTCCTACCAGCATGAACGCGGTCCCAAGGACCACCTCGCGTCCATTGTCGGTGGCCGCGCCAGAGCGCAGCTCGCGACCGATCCCCACTTCGGCAATATCGCGTACCCGCACGGGCGCACCGCCTGCGTTGCTCAGGACGATATTGCCAATGTCCTCGGGGGAGCCGAGCTGGCCGGGTGTGCGGATCGACAATTGTTCGCCATTACGCTCGATGAAGCCGGCGCCGACGTTGGCGTTGTTACGTTCGAGCGCAACTACAAGTTGTTCCAGAGTGATTCGGTACGCGGCCATGCGCTTCGGATCGGGCGCTACCTGATACTCTTTGGCGAAGCCACCGATCGTGTTGATCTCGGCAACGCCTCGAACGTTTCGCAGCTGCGGCTTGATGATCCAGTCCTGGATTTCACGCAGGTCGGTCGGCGTGTAGGGCTGACCATCAGGACGGCGCGCCTCGGGCTCGGCCTCGACCGTCCAGAGGAAGATTTCCCCCAGGCCGGTGGAGATGGGACCGAGAGTGACCTCCACGCCCTGCGGAAGCTCGTTGCTCGCGGCCTGCAGCCGTTCACTCACCAATTGCCGGGCGAAATAGAGATCGGTGCCATCATCAAAGATTACGGTGATCTGAGCGAACCCGGAGCGCGATAATGAACGTGTCTGGCGCAGGTGGGGCAAGCCGGCCATCGCCGTCTCGATGGGGAAGGTAACGCGTTGCTCGGTTTCAAGCGGCGACGCGCCTGGGACTGCGGCGTTAATTTGAACCTGTACATTGGTGATGTCGGGCACAGCGTCGATAGGTAAGCGCTGATAGCTATAAACCCCGACGCCCGCCATGCCCAAGACCGCCAGCAGCACTAGCCAGCGCTGCTCGATGGCGAAGCGAAGAATACGTTCGAACATGAGTTAGGTATCCGGAGGATCAGTGAACGTGCTCGGCGGAGCCTTTGCCGAGTTCGGATTTCAGGATGAAGCTGCCAGCGGTCGCGATCTGTTGGCCGGCCTGCAATCCGTCACGAATTTCCACGCGATTTTCGTCGCGCTGGCCCAGCGAAACCGGGTGCGCCTGGAAGCCGTGCGGCGTGCGAACGAAAACCGTCGGCGCGTTTTCGACGGTCTGGACCGCCTCGACTGGAACCGTGACCGGAACACTACGTCCGTCGGCGCTGACTCGGACCGTCACAAAAAGACCGGGACGCCATGCCCCATCAGGGTTGGCCAGGGTCACGCGGGCCGTCGCGGCACGCGTCTGCTCTCCAAGCAGGCTGCCCACATGGGCGACCTTGCCCATCGTTCGTACTCCTAGCTCGCCTGCGACGACTTCAACCTCTCGGCCGACGGTTACGCGCATCAATTCACGGGCAGGTACGCTGAACATGGCCCAAACCCGCGACAAGTCAGTCAGTGTGAAGACGCTGGTCGTTTCATCCACACGCTCGCCCAGCACAATATGCTTCTCGACGACCACTGCATCGAAAGGTGCGCGCAGCTCGTAGCGGTTGCCTACGCCTGCGCCACTTCCGCCGCCCAGCGCCCGTGTTTTTTCTTGGGCATTACGCAAGTCGATTTCTGCTACGCGCAGGCTCTGCTGGGCCTGCAAATAGTCCTGTTCTGCAGAGATACGCTCCTGCCATAGGGTGCGCTCACGCTCGAACAAGGTGCGAGCCAGCCGGAGGCGCTGCTCGGCGGCAGCCAGCTCACTACGCTGCTCGGACAGCTGCTCGCTGGCGATAACCGCCAGCAACTGGCCCTTCTTCACTTGGTCACCCAGGTTGACCGAAACCGATTCGACAACGCCGGCCACACGGGGCACGACATGTGCGGTACGGTCTTCGTCGAAACGCAGCTCGCCCGGCAAAGATACAGACGAGCCGATTTCAGCCGGTCCGGCCTTGCTTAGCTGAATGCCTGCGGCACGTATCTGCTCTTCGGAAAGCTCAATCTCACCTTCGGCATGCGTTTCGTTGCCGTGCTCGTCCTCCTCACCGCCATGACCGCTTTCGTCACCATGGCCGTGGCCATCGCCTTCAGCGTCATGACCGTCTTCGTCCCCATGGTCGTTCTCAGATTCCTCGTGACCGCTTTCTCCATCCTCATGCGCGTGGCCATCCTCGGCGTGCTCAGCCTTGTTATCGCTGGCCTGCGCCTCAAGAACGAAGCCCTGTTTTACGCCAACGCCGGTCAGCAGTACCAAAGCGACCGCCAGAGCGATTCCCGTCTGTTTTTTCATGCAAGCTCCCCCACCGCCAATACGTAATGGCGGCGTTTCGGTCATTCGAAGGTAGTGGTAGGTCCGTACAGCCGCTCGATACGCGCCCAGGCGTCGACCACGGCTTGCAATGACTGCAGATAGCGCGTGCGTGCATCTATCAGCGCACGCTGTGCGTCGAGCACGTCGAGGAACGCGAAGCGGCCAAGACTGAAACCACGTGTGGCCGCTTCCACGGTTCGCTGTCCTGCCGGCAGTATCCGGTTGCGTATTTCCTCGACGTCTGCACGTGCGGTACGCCAGTCGCGAAGGGCCTGCTGGATCTCCGCACGAACGCGCAGCTCTGCCGCATTACGAAGATCACGCGCCTGCTCCGCCCGCCGTGCGGCCGCCAGAACATTGCCTTGGTTACGATCGAATAAAGGCAGCGGAACAGAGAGGCCGACGAGGTTGACGCGCTCACGCTCGATTTCGTCGTACTGGCTACCGATACTGACGCTTATGTCCGGGTAGCGCTGGCTTCGCTGAAGCCCCAGCTCGGCTTCACTCAAGGCCACTTGGCGCAGAGCCCTACGCATATCGGCACTCTCACGCACGCGCGCCAATAATGCAGATTCGCTAGGCACATCTGGCAGGTGTTCGAAACTGCCCAGCAAACTGCCAAACTCCGGTGCGTCGGTCCCGAGCAGGCGCGCTAGCATCTGTCGAGCGTTGTCCCATTCCTGGCGTGCTCGCCGCAGGTCCAGTTGTACGGTCGCCAGTTGCATATCGGCGCGCGTCGCCTCCACTGGCGAAACTTTTCCGGCATCGACCTGTGCATCGGCGACCTTAGCAGCCCGTTCGGCCAATGACAGAGAGGCCTCGGCCAGTCGCATGCCTTCTTGGGCGCGCAGGGCGGCGAAGAATGCCTGGATCACATCTGCACGTAATCCTTGGCGTCGAAGGTCGAGATCGGCATCCACCATCGAGCGATTAGCATCCGCCACGCCGATTCGAGCGCCGCGCTTGCCGCCCAACTCGATCGACTGGGTGATTGTAATTGAGCGGGTCTGGCGGTCGGACTGAGTGTCTTCCACCTCGAACCCTAATTCCGGGTTCGGGATAACCCCAGCTTGGCGGCGCAGACCGCTTGCGATGCCGATCTCCGACCGCGCAGCGGAAAATTCTGGGTTGCGTTCATACGCAAGGGACACGGCCCGCTCCAGTGTCAGACCGTCTTGCGCGCCCACCTCGAGCGACATTAGTGCCAGCCCGAGCCCAAGCAGCCCGCTAGCAAGCAGATACAAGCGTTTCTTTTGATACATACGCAACACTGCAGTGCAGTGCCCCCTTCGTCGATAGCGTTTCCTCAGCCGCACTAAACCGGCCAGATAGCTGATGGCTAAGCGGCGTGACTTTAGATAAGCGCGGATATCGGCCGGGTGACTACGACATTACAAATTTGTAATCCAAGGAATATCTGCGATTGCACCGCTCAAGATTACGAGATCGTCATTTTCCGCTAATCCTGCCGTCATCTTTAGGGGAAGAACATGGCCAAGCGCTAAAAATACAAAAAGGCGAAAGGCGTCATTCGAGCACTGACCTGCCGTACATAAGGAGCATTATCATGAGCAAAATGGCCGTTTTTTCATTGACAGCCGTTTCACTGGCATTGGGCAGCGCCCCAGTCTTTGCCCAATCGGAAACAGCGGAGGGCTTCATCGAAGGCAGCACGCTATCGCTGATAAATCGCAACTTCTATTTCAACCGGGATTTTCGTGACGGTGAGAGTGCCAACGGCAATGGCTACTCGGAGGAATGGGCCCACGGACTGATGGCCTTCTTCGAGTCCGGATATACTCAGGGCTCCGTAGGGGTCGGCGTCGACGCCTTTGCCATGCTTGGCCTCAAGCTCGACACTGGTTCGGGGCGCTCCGGCGCGGGCGGCAGCATCGACCTGGTGCCCCACAACAGCGCTGGCGATGCCGAGGATGATTTCTCTCGGGTGGGCGGCGCTGTGAAAGCACGGCTGCTCGATACCGAGATTAAGGCAGGCGACGTATTTCCCACCACGCCCGTCGTGCATTTCGGGGATTCACGACTATTGCCGGAGTCTTTCAAGGGCTTCACCGTCGTGAACAACTCTCTAGACGACCTCACTCTTCAGGGCGGGCGCCTGCACGCGATGAGCCAGCCCAACACCAGCAACATGAACGAAGACTTCGTCACCTTCTACGGCGGGGGTGTCGACGCGCCTTGGCTTGGCTACGCAGGCGGCGACTACAGCGTTAATGAAAATATCAGCCTTAGCCTGTATACCAGCCGGCTCAAAGATGCCTGGAACCAGCATTACTTCGGTACGTCGGCCACCTATCCGCTCTCCGATTTGGTCGCGCTGCTGGCCAGCTTCAATTACTACAAGGCAACCGACGAAGGTCGCGAGCTGCTTGGCGAGTTTAACAACAACATCTGGAGTACCAGCCTCGGTGTCGCCTTCGGCGCGCACACCGTCACGGCGTCCTATCAACGCAACAACGGTAACAACGACTTCGACTACCTGCGTCAGGCGGACTCGATCTACTTGAACAATTCCGTCCAGTACAGCGATTTCAATTCGCCTAAAGAGCAGTCCTGGATGCTGCGCTACGACCTGAACATGGCGGGTTACGGCATACCTGGGCTTACGTTCATGACTCGCTACGCCCGCGGCTGGGGCGCCGATTACAGCAACGCAAATGAGGTATATATGCGCCAAGACGATAACGGCGCGCCTCTGTCCGGACAGAAGCGCTGGGAACGCGACGTCGAAGCACGCTACGTTGTACAGACAGGCTCGTTCAAGGACCTCTCTCTGCGGGTGCGCCAGGCTACAACACGGGCGACTGCTTTCGAGTCCGACCTCAATGAGGTTCGATTCATCGCCGAGTACCCGCTCTCGATCCTGTGAAGCACTACGAGCAACACCACATCTTCTTTTTGTGCTCCCTTGGTTTGAAGATGTGTTTCAGGCGCCCGTAGGGCGCCTTTTTTTGCTTAAGTGCACCTCCTTGCGCTGCGGGCCAACCAAATGACAGGTAGATTACAAATTTGCAAGACAGCCCCGCAGGACTTTTACCGCGTTAAAGTGCTTCCCGCTTCCCTAGGCTGATCTTTACGGCCTGCCTTCCATGCTGGGCAAGCCGCGTTAGTCTTGGCCTAGTTGCTACATGAATAATTTTTTGGTTCCGCTTACCGCGCACCTCATTGCTGAGTCATCTGAAAACATGCGCATTCTGGTTGTAGAAGACGAGATTAAAGCTGCGGAATACCTGCAGCAGGGTCTCATCGAGTGTGGTTACACGGTCGATTGCGTAAGTGATGGGCTCGATGGATTCCACCTGGCACTGCAGAACGACTATGACATCGTGCTGCTAGACGTGAATCTGCCAACCATGGACGGGTGGGAGGTGCTCGAACTCATCAGGCGACGTAAGCAGACACGCGTCATCATGCTGACGGCCAATGGCCGCTTAGAGCAAAAGGTCCGCGGCCTGGAGTCGGGCGCCGACGACTATATGGTCAAGCCGTTCCAGTTCCCCGAGCTGCTCGCTCGTATCCGAACATTGTTGCGGCGAGGCGAGGCGGTCGCACTCCCGAGCAATCTGCGTGTAGCCGACCTCGAACTCGACCCGGGCCGGCATCGGGCCTACAGGAGCGGTCAGCGTATTGATCTCACCAGCAAAGAATTTGCGCTACTGCATCTGCTCATGCGCCGGACTGGCGAGGTTCTCACGCGTACCGAAATAACCGCCCTGGTGTGGGACATCAACTTCGACTGCGATACCAATGTGGTGGATGTTGCAATCCGTCGCCTACGGATGAAGGTGGACGAACCCTTTGGCGATCGCCTGATACACACCATTCGCGGTGTCGGCTACGTGCTGGAGGCGCGGCCTTGAAGCCACTCAGCCTCGCATCGCGTCTCGCGCTTCAAATCACATTGACCGGCGCCGTCTTGGTCGCGCTGTTGATTGCACTGAGCTACTGGGTACTTGTGCGCCAACTGGAACTGCGCGCCCAGGAGGAAGTGACGGCCAAGCTCTCGCAGATCGATCATGGACTCCTAGAAGACACCAAAGCCCGTATGGGCCGCTCCTGGCAACACGCACTGAGCGATACGGTACTCGGCCATGACAACCTTTCGATTACCGTCATCGGCGATAGAGCCAAATCCCCCATTTTTAGTATCGGCCGGTTCGCCCATGCGCCGCAGCAGATGGATCTTGTGAACAGAGACGGTGAATACCTAGGCTGGACCACGGAAGACGGCGTGCAGATGCTAACCGGGCGCAAGCAAATACAGGTCCCGGGACTGGCTCCAATGACGCTTTTACTTACGCAAGATCGCAGTGCCGATCAACTGCTAGTGGCTGCATTCCTGCGCTCGGCCTTAGTGACTGTGCCGATGCTGCTGATGTTGATCGGGTTGGCTGGATGGCTAGTTGCTAACAACGGTTTGCGACCGCTTCGCAAGTTTCGGGCCTTGGCGACAAAGGTATCGACGCAGGATCTGTCACCCCGAATCCGCAGCGATCAGCTTCCACTAGAGCTTCAGGAATTGGCGCACAGCCTCAACGTAATGCTTCATCGACTCGATGACGGAGTTCAGCAACTGTCACAATTCTCGGACGATGTGGCCCATGAGTTGAAGACTCCCCTAAATAACCTGATAGGCAAGGCGCAGGTGACATTGGTGCGTGAGCGAAGCAAGGAGCAATATAGGGAAGTGCTCGAATCGTCGGTCGAAGAGCTCGAACGCATGGATCGAATCGTGTCAGACATGCTGTTTCTCGCCCAGGCCAGCCACGCCAGCCCAGCACTGAAACTCGAACAACTATCCCTGGGAAGTGAGGCGAATCGCGTCTGTGAATACCTCGAAGTCCTCGCCGAAGAAGCCGGAGTCGCAACGACGGTAACGGGCGATGCCATAGTTCTAGGAAATCGGCTTATGGTCCAACGGGCCATTTCCAACCTGCTATCCAACGCGTTGCGGCATTCGAATACTGGCAGCACGGTCGAAATTAAGATACTTGAGAAGGACATAGACATCGTCTCGCTGGCTGTCACCAATCATGGCGCGACTATCGAATCGGATCATCTCCCGCACCTGTTCGACCGCTTTTACCGCGTTAACGGCATACAACCTCGTGGGGCAGGATTGGGGCTAGCTATTGTCCGTTCAGTGATGAACCTCCACAAAGGCCACGTGGCCGTCGCCAGCAAAGACGGTCGGACCACATTCGAACTCACCTTTCCTCGGCACGCCTGATTCAAAGTGATACGGCTTGGTACCCACTCCCCATCAGACCAACGCCATACATTTAATGCATGCATGTAATGCATGCATGGCCTAATCGAGCGTGGGATGGTCTACAAAAACGATGAGTTTAAAACAGAGCCGAATCGGCAGAAAGCGATGGTTAATTACTGCTTTGTAATGCGAAGAACATCTTCTGGTAAGGGTCAACCCTTTAATCTAAAGGTATCTACTAACCCAAGAGGGTAACAAATGAACCGCCCTGCTAAAGTAATCCTGCCGTTCTTTCTGGCCGCTGCTTCTTCGCTCGCTATGGCTGAAGACGGAGGGGAACTAACAATGCAGCGCCTTGAGAGTGCGTCAGTAACAAATCCCACCCTTAAAATACTTGTTAAAGAAGGTAAAGTGCTGAGCATAGCACCTGCAGGGACGACCGGTACGACCGGAATGATTCAGAGTTATAGAACTAACGGCAAAGTTCAAACGTACGAGATGAAGGTTAAGACCCCTGATGGGAAGATCCATACGGTTGAGTTTTTGAGCGCCCCGGTTGGTATAAACAACGGCTAACAGGCCAGTAAGCCCCAACGCCATTAATTTAATGCACGCGTCCTCGCTAATGCCAGCGAGAATTCCACAAGCCTCAACTTCCCGCCCATCACTGCAATTAGCCCGCAGTGATACGAGTTGTCGTTCGAGTGACTGCAGAGCGGTTATCTGCGACTTGACTTGAGAAATGTGTTCATCGAGCAAGGCATTAACGGCCGTACAAGGCTGGCGAGGGTCATCCTGGTAGCGTTGGAGTGCGTGAATCTCTGGAAGTGACAGATTCAGGATTCGGCAGCTCCGGATGAAGGCTAGCCGCTCGCCATGCTTCTCGGTGTAGACACGATAGCCGTTCGCCTGGCGATCAGGCGGTGGCAGCAAGCCCTGCTGCTCATAGAAGCGGATCGTCTGTGTATCAATCCCTATTAGCCTTGCTAATTGACCAATGCGCATCGTGTGAATCCTTATCGGCTCTGCATTATTGACCTTGTAGTAGCTATAGGGCTTTTAATGACCCCATCTTCGATTTCAAGTGGAGCCGTATCATGAGCAAGTCCGATGGTCCCTGCGGCTGCGATGCGACACCAGCCGCCGATGCCGGTGTGCAAAATCATTCCGATACGACGGGGCAATGGGTCAGTGTTTACGCCGTGCCCAAGATGGATTGTCCATCAGAAGAGCGAATGATCCGCTTGGCGCTGAATAGTTTGGACGGAATTCGGAAACTGACTTTTGATTTATCGGACCGTCGATTAGACGTCATGCATGACGGGGCCGTTGAGCCCATAACTACAAAGCTGGCGGCGTTAGGGCTAGGCGCCACACTTCAGAAAACCGTCACTGCAGACCCGGAGATGATTAAAGCCGTCGAGAATTCGGCGGAATCTACACAGGAGTCCCGCTCCCTACGTTTACTGTTAGGCATCAACGCCTTCATGTTCGTGGTAGAGATGACTGCTGGTCTGGTCGCCAGGTCCGCGGGTCTGATTGCCGACTCGCTCGACATGTTCGCTGACGCGGCAGTGTACGGCCTAGCCCTTTATGCGGTGGGGCGTAGCGTCAGCCTGCAGGTGCGTGCTGCACACCTTGCTGGTGTGCTCCAGCTGATTTTGGCTCTCGGCGTGCTCGTAGAGGTATTTAGACGCTTTGTATTCGGCAGCGAGCCCGAGTCGCTGATAATGATGGCCGTCGCATTCCTGGCATTGCTCGCCAACATGGGTTGTTTGCTGCTGATTTCCAAACACAGGGAAGGCGGGGCCCACATGAAAGCGAGCTGGATATTTTCCGCCAATGATGTGGTCATCAACGTGGGCGTCATAGTCGCCGGAGCGCTCGTCGCTTGGAGTGGATCCAACTACCCAGACCTGATTATCGGTACTGTTGTGGGATTCATCGTTCTCAACGGCGCTCGGCGTATTCTGGCGCTCAAGAGCTGAAGGAGCTCCCGTTACAGAAAAAGGGTGTCGTCATGCCTGTAAGCCATCCGGGTCTAGCGGCGACAGCTAGAACTGGCGACGCAGCTTTAGCCATTAACGGATGGTGGGTATTGCAGAACGTGGGCTGCAAAGTCCATCAGCGAGACGAAGCCGCACTGATCGGCTTTTCCTTCACGCTGTAGGTGGTAGCCACGCATGCCTTGCCCAATTGGACCAAGCATATCGGCTTGCAACGTGTCACCGATCATTGCGATGGCGGAGGCTTCGCAGCCAAGCTGTTCGATCATCTGACGATAGATTGCAGGCTCAGGCTTTATTGCCCCAACCTCAAAGCTCCATCCGTAAACATCGAACGACGGCAGTAACAGTTTGGCTGGAATCGCATATGGGGCTGCGAGATTGGAGCACAACGCGAGCTTCAGGCCGGCGTTCTTTAGCTGATTTAGCGACTCCAACGCATCATCGAAAAGGCGAACGCTGGCCAGCTCGGTGAAAAGGTCGCTTTCAAGGCTAGCTAACTCAGAGTTGCTCAACTGCGCACCGAAATAATCGGCAGCTCCAGCCAAACCCAGATTTCGAGTCATCAGAGTCCGTGCGTCATCCGGCCTTGGTGTTCTGCCCTGAAGCCGCAGGTGCTGCATCAGTTGGCGGAAAGGATGGCGACGCTCATCTATCTGGAGAAGCGTGCCAAACACATCGAAAACTACTGCTTGTATCATGCCAGTACCACTACCGTTGGAGGCGAACCGACCACCCGAAGAGCGATGCCGCCCCTCAGTTTTCTGAACTGGATTTCTTCAGAGGTGGCACGAAGAAGATGGGTCTTTGCGGGGGCGCTATCAGGATATCTGTCGACTTGATGCTTGTGCCTTTTCGACGCCTTGTTTTGCCGTTCTTGTCGACCGCCAGCAGATCACCGGTCGCGACAGCAATGTCGAGTGCCTGCTTTACGCGAAGCTCGTCAGCCATGGTGTAGTTGGTCAATCCGCTCATCAGACCCAAAAAAGGTTGCCGTTCTACCTCCCATAGGCCCGCTATCCCTAGCAGCCGCCCATCGGCACGGGAAATTCGAGTAGGAATAGCCTTGCCTGTTCGCCAGTCGGGCTCATAGATCGCCACCGCAGGGATGATGCAGTGCTGTGCCTTCTTCCATGCCTCCCTGAATGACCGCTTGACCGAGGCCGTCTCAGAACGGGCGTTGTAGGTGGACCGTGCCAGCTTTTTGTCGGCCCAGAAGGGCAGGAGCCCAAACACTCCCACCTCAGCTTCAAATGGCAACACGGCGTCATCGTACGGGTCGACATTGCGAGGCTTGCGCAGGAACGGCCCGGCATAACCTGGCCACAATTCGAGCTTCTCCTGAGCGTCGAACTCGACACCAAACTCTTCTTGGAGACGCTCTGGGGTAGGGGCTTCGTAACGACTGCACATAACACACCTCTCATTCGTCACTGTGCTGCTCGGTGTTGCGGCCCGCAACGCCTTGGCGAGTGGGATCTATGATTAGGACAATCTCTCGCGGCACCCCGCTTACTGAGTACATCCTTATACTGAACGCCTGCCTCCGACGATGGTGAATGCATGTCGATAGATCAGCCCCTCCCTTTCTGGCGCAGAGCAGGAACATTTCTATGGGACTCAGTGCGTGAGGACTGTGGGTATCCTGCAACGCTCATGAAGCTGATTAAGAGCCCAGTCAAACTTAATTCGCCCATCCAGGAAACAGCAAAAGGTATTGGCGCAGGAGCGGTTGTTAGGTGGCACGACTTCGGATCTCTTATTTATGAGCGCGGGATATATCGCGACAAGCTGAATGGATGGACCCACTGCCGCACCTATGGTCGGTATGGCTCGACTAGCATCGAATGCGCCCCACTATTGCGCGTTGGCAGCGAGATGCAGATCCAACGGTGGCGGTGCGATATCCAACAGGTAGATGGCTTCTCCGCGTCGAAATCCGAACTCAAGGAGTTCGCCACCATGGATGACATGGTGGTAAGGAACTCACCCGAGATGATCGACGAGATATCTCCGGCGAAGCTGGCGAAGAATCTGGCCTGGGATGAAATTCGGATCATCAGCCACGTCGATCACGATTATTTCGCCACTTGGGCTTGGGACGGACGCGTCTTTCTGATGAACTCCGGCGGTTCGCATCACTTCGCAGCTGCCAAGTACATCGCGGCGCGGCTTGAACAGCCGGTTGAGCTGACCGGAACCTATAAGATCTACGGGTTATGTGAGCAGGCTATAACAGAACTCAGGCGTGAATACGGCATGTTCGTGTTGTCGCATGAGCCTGATGCTTGGTTGGGGTTCAACGAAGCTATGGCTCGCTTCAAGGCAACGTATTATTGGAAGACATTGCCCCGCCCGCACAACCACCAGCGTTGCGCAATTTTTTTACCGCTAAAGGAGAAGCGCTCTGCCATGGTTGCGAGGATTCTCAAGGAAAACAATTTCCAGGACCTAGGCGCTTACTTGGCTGGCCTAGCTGCCCAGTCACAAGCGGTCATCAACAAAGTCAATCCGCCATAATTAGGGTAGTCCAGACCTCAGCGCAACTATCCAATGATAGCTAGTGATCATCCTGACTCTCACAAAGTTTGAGATTGGGATTATCCAGCATCTCAGTTGTGAATACGTCGCCGGGTTTTTTGAGCATATAACCCTTCAGTGTTTTCGTTTTACGAGGTCCAAAGACTTCGCACGTCCAGATGTTATGTCCGTTGCTCTTCTTAACGTGAAGCTTCAGCTTTTCGAACGACTTTTGGACCTGCAGCCATGGCTGTCCTTCGCCAGCCCTCGCTGAGAAGAGGGTCGGATGCTCTTGGGCATACCTTCTGAATATTTCAGGAGTCACCAGAAAAGCCGTGCCGTTGACGGTGTGAACCTTGGCTTTTGCATCATTGATAATGATCTTGTGGGTTCCTACACCCACTTTTAGCCAGTGCATGAAAAGGTGACCTAGCGTGTCGCCGATCGGGCCAGCGATGGTAGCGGTCGCGGCAGTGTCTGACTGAGCTTCGACCTCGGACGCCGCCGGCATCGCCGGGGCGGGTACCGAATTGGTCGGCGCGTCACGCATATCCATCAGATCCAGAAGGTAGTCCGTATCATCTACCTCATCGGGTTGCGGTCCATGGTCACTTGCGGGTTCGTCCCCTTGAGGCTCTGCCGCAACGGCATCGCCGCCCCCGGCAGTAAGGCTGGGCTTTTCCTCCTGCGCTTCGGAAGCTGCGGCAGGGGCTGCTTCTTCGTTGAGGACTTGCACCGAGCCGCCAAAAGGCTCCGGGCGGTCTTCGCCAGCTGCCCATATGAGTGAAGGTGAAACTCTCAAGAACGTGAATGCGTTCTTCCATCCCGTAGGGCTCAGGATTTCGGCATCCCAAATAGCTTTGCCAGCAGGATTCGCAACAATCAGGCCGTTATCCTGAAAGACATTGAAGAGAGTGGAGTTGCGGTCCGGAACACCCTCAATCCCTTGGCTGAGGAGGTGAGCACGCAGCCGATCCGAAACGGTCTTGCTGACCAGCCAGATCGCATCGGCCGTGATCCAGCCATCGGAAGCGTCTGGCTGATTCAACTTGAGCTCGTTCTTCACCAGGTAGCGCAGCCCATCGAGGAGCTGACGCTGAAGAGTGTTACGCGGTGCTGCCACAGCTCTGTCTGGATTGCCGCCAAGCTCATGGGCGACCGACGCCTGGTCAGACCTTACAACGATGTCCCCAAGAACCCCAGCGTGCTCAAACTGGCCAGCCAGTACGTACAGCAAAGCACCCCAGAGCTCTGGATTGGATGAGATCCATCCGATACCATTCAATCAATGTACCCATAGAACGCATACGCGGAATTCGTGTGTGCGTTGATTCGTGAGCGGCAGAGAGAGGGCATTCATTGGTGAAGCAGCGCTGCGGGGTTTAAGAGTGCTCAGCGAGCCTGCTCGAAGAGCCGGCGCCGTGCTGAAGCACGTGAACCGAAACGCCGCTCTGGCCCGGTAGCTGCCAGTCGTCACCGGCGGCAATCGGCCAGGAGCAAGCACTGAATAACGTAAGCTTTATTTGTGCAGTTCTATGGTTAACCGAAACACTCTGCCAATGTCTCGCGCTAACGCTTGTAAAAGCATCGGAGCTTGCTGACAGGCTTCATCGAGAGTCATAGGGCCGGAGGCAATTGAAAAAGCGGCATCGATACCGTGTGAGTAGAGATCGGCGTACCCCTCTCCCAGCGTGCCGGCCAGAACGAAAACTGGAACATGATATTGGCGCGCAATCCGGGCCACCCCAAAGGGCGTCTTCCCACGCAGAGACTGCGCGTCGCAGCAGCCCTCTCCGGTGATAACTAAATCCGCATCCTCAATATGCCGTGCTAGTTGAACCAGATCTGCAACCATCTCAATACCGGGACGAAACTTAGCCTGGAGAAACGTGCGCGCCGCGAAGCCGAGACCACCTGCTGCGCCGGAACCCGGATATTCACGTTCGTCCTTACGGAACAGCGCTTGGCAACAGTCAGCAAAGTGAGCAAGGGCGGCGTCCAGTACGGCTAACTCTGTTTGAGTTGCCCCTTTCTGTAGTCCGTAAGTATGCGAAGCTCCGCTGGGGCCGCATAACGGGTTGTCAACGTCGACCATCACTTCGAAATCCACCTCAACGAGGCGGGGATCCATGTTACTGAGGTCGATTCTGTCCAGTCTTGCCAATGCTTGCCCGCCAGGCGGTAACGGCGCCTGGTCTGAATCCCAAAAACGTACACCAAGCGCCTCCAGCATGCCGGTGCCGGCATCGTTGGTAGCACTGCCGCCCAAGGTAAGCACAATACATCGCGCACCCATATCTAAGGCTTCGAGAATTAACTCACCGGTGCCGCGACTCGAGCTCAGGCAAGCATTTCGCTGTGCGACAGGGACTAGTTGAAGGCCGCTGGCCTCCGCCATTTCGATGATCGCGGTGCGCGATTGCGGGAGCCAGGCCCAGCTTGCGTCAACTATATCGCCCAGCGGCCCAGTGACTAGGCTGTTGCACCGCTCACCATCGACAGAAGCCAGAATTGCATCCAGCGTACCTTCACCGCCGTCTGCCATCGGACACTTGACCAGCTCGGCCTCGGGAAACACTTCCTCTAAGCCAGCCTGAATCACATCAGCGACCTCTGCTGCACTCAGGCTATCTTTGAACGAGTCGGGGGCAATGACGATTTTCATATCAATCTCCTATCAGCGAGCATCCTTGCTGCCTAGGCTTCCAAGTGACGCTTGGTCAATACGAGCGTGGCCAAACGAGGCTTACGACGGGAAGAATGGGAAGAACACCAACAACAAAGGAATTGCGATGACTCCGGCTACGAGGATCAGTGGCAGGCCGCACTTCATATAGTCAGCGAACTTGTAACCGCCGGCAGACAGCACCATTAGGTTCGCAGGCATGCCAATCGGGGTCGCGTATGCGCACGAACCGCCAATCACGATGGCCATCAGCACAGCTCGTGGGTCAGCACCGAGATTGGCAGCGATCGACATACCGATTGGCACCAACAGTGCGGTGGTAGCCGTGTTGGACATGAAGTTGGTAAGTGCGCATGAGATGAAGAAGATCACCACGAGCAACAGGACTGGCGCGGGTTCTGATCCGAGCAGTGCCATGATGTTCGACGCCACTGTCGCCCCTGCACCGGTCTGTTCTAGTGCGCTTGCCAAGGCCAAGGTGCCGCCGAAGATGAAGATCGTCTGAGTGTCGATTGCCCGGTAGGCTTGCTTTTCGGTCAAAACACCTACCAGAACCAGAAACGCCGCGCCAACGCAGGCAGTGATATGCAGCGGTATGCCAATGGCGCTCTCGAATACCATGCCGAGAATCGTCGCAACCATCACCATGAGTGAGATGACCTGCTTCCACTTAGGTACGGAGCTGAAATCCCGAGTGACTTCAGTTTCGCCAGCAATTGCTTTTGATGAGCCAGCCGGCAACAGGCGGTGGCCAAAGAAGGCGAAGTAAATGATGCCGCCAGCCAAGAGCGGCAAACCAATCTTGGCGTACTCGAAGAAGCTGAACTCCAGACCAACATTCTGCAAGGCGCTCTGTGCAATCAGATTTCCTGGTGCGCCGATCAGCGAGAGGTTGCCCCCCCATCGCCGCTGCGAACACCAGGGGCATCAGCAGCCTCGAGCGTGAAAATCCAGACTTTGCGGCGATGCCGATTACAACCGGGATCAGGATGGCTGCCGTGCCAGTATTGGAGAGGACTCCTGAGAGCAAGCCGACAATGACCATGATTGCAACGATCAGCTGCCGCTCGGTCTTGGCAAAACGTGTGACCAAGCCTCCGATACGGTTTGCCATTCCTGTTTCGAACAAAGCGCCGCCGACGATAAACATGCCGACGAAAAGAATCACATTAGTGTTGATGAAGCCGTTGAACGCTGATTTCGCATCAAGCACGCCAGTCAACACTAGCGCCAAGCAGACAATGATGGCGGTTAGCGCTAAGGGAATTCGTTCCCAGACAAACATGACGGTTGCGAAAAGCAGTAGGGACAGGGTTATTTCGATAGGGCTCATTCGGTTCCCTCCTTGGTTCAGGAGGCTCCATATGGTTATTTTTGTAATGGATGCCTGGCGCGTCTGAACGCCAGGCAGAGCAGCGAGTGACTTCGGATAACTATTGCGCGCGACGAGGTCGCGACGCTTCGACGCTCGGTTTCTAGCGTGCAAGTGCCGCTAGAACTGCATCGGTCACCTGTCGAGTCGTGGCAGTACCACCCAGATCAGGGGTATGCAGGCCACTGGCAGTAACCTCCTCAATCGCATGCATCAGGTGCTCACCGGCTTTCTTCTCACCGAGATGCTCAAGCATCATCACCGCAGTCCAAAAAGTCGCGATGGGGTTGGCAATGCCCTTTCCAGTGATATCGAAGGCCGAGCCGTGAATGGGCTCGAACATCGACGGGAAGGTTCGGTCGGGATTGAGATTGGCCGTTGGCGCTATCCCCAGGCTGCCAGAAAGGGCTGCGGCCAGATCCGAGAGGATATCGGCATGAAGGTTTGTGGCCACGATGACGTCAAGCTTTTCAGGCTTCAGCACCATTGTGGTAGTAACCGCATCCACTAGTTCGCGGTTGGTATGCACATCCGGATAGTCCTTCGCCACTTCAGTGAATACCTCGTCCCAGAGCACCATTCCGTGGCGCTGGGCGTTCGACTTGGTCACTAAAGTCAGATGCTTGGCGGGACGACTGCGCGCCAGTTCAAAGGCAAAGCGATGGATGCGCTCGACCCCTACGCGGGTGAAAGTGGAAACCTCAGTGGCAACCTCGATCGGCAGGCCTTGATGAACCCGGCCGCCACTGCCGGAGTACTCGCCCTCCGAGTTCTCGCGCACGATTACCCAATCGATAGCTTGGCCATTGCGAAGCGGGCTCTTTACACCAGGTAGCACGCGCGCCGGACGCACATTGGCATACTGATCAAAGCCTTGGCAGATGGGCAGGCGGAGCCCCCAAAGCGAGACATGATCAGCAACCTTTAGGCTACCGACGGCGCCGAAGAAGATCGCATCAGCCTTCCGGATTTCGGCCAACCCACCTTCGGGAATGTAGTGGCCGTGCTCGATATAGAACTCAGAGTCCCAAGGGTAATGCGTGACATTAAAACTGAAGCCACCCATGCGCTGGGCCAAGCTTTCGAGGATTTCCAAGCCAGCGGCAATTAC
The DNA here is from genome assembly GCF_003935375.1 of Stutzerimonas xanthomarina. Classification (GTDB taxonomy): domain Bacteria; phylum Pseudomonadota; class Gammaproteobacteria; order Pseudomonadales; family Pseudomonadaceae; genus Stutzerimonas; species Stutzerimonas xanthomarina_A. Next base: position 7,556 of record NZ_RHQM01000023.1, on the reverse strand, counting down.
TTCAGTGCCGATGCCATCGCCAGGAATGGCTGCGATGTTGTAAGTCTTCATGCTGCGCTCCACTTGTTTTTATTAAGGAGGATGACTGCGATGCTGCGACGAGCCGAGTATAAGCAGTGAAAACAAACAGATTGATCGCCTTAAAATCACAACTTTAGTGAATTGAAGTTATCAATATCGAGCCAACAATGGAGGGTCTCAGCCCGCTGGACTAGCTGGCAGTGCGGCAATGCCGTTGAGCAGGAACATGCAGCTGGAACCCAGCGATGAGGGGAAGCAGCGCCAGGGGCACAGTGGCCGAGACGGCCTGTGCTGGGCCTTCGCTGAAAGACGGGTAACGATGCGCCGCAAGAGGTGCGGCGCCGGTGGATCGACTGTGCAGCATACAAAAGGCTTTATATGCCGGTGCACGTCTATTCGTTGAGGTTGAGGTACTCCCGCGCCCAGGTTACGTAGTTATCCGGGTTGGTGTATCGAGCCACCAACTGCGAAACGGTGAGGTTGCTATCGACGGCGATACCGCGTTGTTCGCTAAGGCTGTCATAGGTCGCCTTGATCGCCGCGAAGTATGCAGCGTGGCCGTTTACGATGATGCGTACACCTAGCTCGGCCAAGCGCCGGTCGTCTCGTAGATCCGGATTGCCATAGGTGACCAACATCAAAGGAATCTGCAAGCCATCGGAGATCACTTCGAGCTGATCGAAGTCCTTAACTCCAACCAAGCATATGGCGTCAACGCCAGCGTCTTGATAGGCGCGAGTTCGTTGGATTACCTCTTCCAGCGTCTGCGCACCAGCATTTGTGCGTCCGATTATCGCAAGAGCACTATCCACACGCGCAGCCTGGGCTGCGCGCAACTTGCCGATACCTTCCTCGACGCTAATCAGGTCGTACGATTTGCGGCCGAAGTGGGCAGGTAGCAGTGTGTCTTCGATTGTCAGCGCCGACACGCCCGCTCGCTCCAGCTCTGCAACTGTACGCATGGTGTTAAGGGCGTTGCCGTAGCCATGGTCAGCATCGGCAATCACCGGAAGGCGCATGACTCGGCCGATGCGCGTCGCCTGCTCTGCGAACTCGCTTAGGCTGATCAGGGCGATGTCTGGTGCGCCTAGAACCTGAAGAGACGCGACCGAGCCACCGAGAATTCCGACCTCGAAACCAAGATCAGCAGCGATGCGAGCCGACAGTGGATCGAAGACCGAGGCAGTGTGATGACATGTAGGAGTAGCGAGCAGCGTGCGAAACACATTGCGCAGCTCGTGGTGACTGGATGCGCTCATAGTCTATTTCCCAGATCGAGTGCTGGGCAACCGTCCTCAGGACTTGTGCCCAAGGGTGTGGGTAGCCGGAACGATTCGCCGTCGGCCATGCCCGGAATAGGTGAAAGATGAGATCCGCTGTTCAGCGGTTTGGCGCCAGCGGCTTTCACGGCGTGACAGCCGTGAAAGCCCTTGCAGGGATGGATTACTTGATGAACCGCACCTGGCTATTGATCTTCTCGATCACCGAACTTTTGCGCTCGTTAAAGCGCACCTTGTTCTGCTCAAACAGGTTGTTGCCCTTGGTATCGATGGAGATGATCAGGGGGCCGAACTCGCGCACGCGATTTACCCATAGGGTTTCTGGCATACCGAGATCCTGCCATTCAGCACGCTCGATCTCTTCCACCTTGGTTGCTGCCAGTACCGCACAGCCACCAGGGAACACCGCATGAACCGCCTTGTTCTCTAAGCAACCAGTCGTGGTTTCCGGGCCCATGCCCCCTTTGCCGATAATCAGCTTGACTCCGGTCTGCTCGATGAAGGCCTTCTCGAACTTCTCCATGCGCATACTGGTGGTAGGGCCGATGGATACCATTTCGAAACTGCCATCGTCTTTCTTACGCACAATCGGCCCGGCGTGGAAGATCGCTCCGCCACGCAGGTCGACTGGTAGCTCGCGCTTGAGCTCGATTAGTCGCCGATGCGCCACATCGCGGCAGGTTACCAGCTGGCCAGTCAGGTAAACGATGTCGCCAACATTGAGCGCCGCCAGGTCTTCATCCTTGATCGGAGTGGAAAGAATCTTTTTCACAGAACTACTCCTTCATGAGAAAGGATGTCGTAAGACAGGTCGGCATTAATGCGAATCTTGCCGCGCCGATGCGCCCAGCAACCGGTTGAGACAGCAACGCCTATTGTGGAGGGGTGACGCGCAGAGGACTCGATGTTGACCCCCATCACGCTGCTGTTACCACTCAGCCCCTGCGGGCCAATGCCGATCTCATTGAGGCCTTCCTCAAGGAGCTTCTCCATCATTGCGGCATTTTCATTCGGGTGGCTGGAATCAACCGGGCGCAGAATTGCGCGCTTGGACAGGCGAGCCGCTGTCTCTACCGAGGTGGACACCCCGACTCCCACTAGCAGCGGAGGACAAGCATTGATACCGCGAGAGGTAATTACATCGAATACAAACTCGGTCACGCCCTCATAACCCTGACCGGGCATCAATACCTTGGCTGAACCTGGAAGAGTGCAACCGCCACCTGCCATATAGACGTCAATCAGCGCGTAATCGGCGTCGGGGATGATTTCCCAATCTAGCCATGGAATCTTCGAGCCGGTATTCGTGCCGGTGTTCTTCTCGTCGAAAGTCTCTACCGCGTTGTGACGCAGCGGCCCTTTCTTCGTCGCCTCCAGGGTAGCGTTCTGAAGGATGTCCTCCAGCTCGCCAAGGAGCGGGAACTTCGCACCGGCAGAGATGAAGTATTGGATTACCCCGGTATCTTGACAGCTGGGACGGTCTAGCTTGTCCGCATAGTCTTGGTTCTCGGCCATCGAGTCGTAGATTTCGATGGCCAGCGAATTGGTCTCCGCTGAACGCAATTTGGCCGTCTTTTCTTTAACGTCGGTCGGCAGGCGCTTACCAATGTAAGCGGTAAACTTTGCCATCACGTCAGTCAGCGACTGGACAGCTAATTCGTTATCCATTTTTTGTTTTCCTCATCTGCATCAAAAGCTAATGGGCGTGCATCGTTGCGTAGCTAGGCAAAACAAATCCGAACCGAATTGCCTGGACTAGACACGAAGGCTGGGTGGTGCGCCGCGCGGGGCGCGGTGTGACTTCTTGCCGTAGCCATGAACGCGTGCTCGGAGTAGGCAAGCTCGGCGGGCTCACCGGAGCGCGGTTGAGGCTGGCCTCACAAGGCGCATAAGCTCCATATCTGCGGCCCGCGCATAGAAGCTGCGGACGCATAACTCGCATGAAGTCGTCTGGCCATGCTCTTCCTCCAAAATTATTGTTTTGAGCAAGAATGGGGCAGCACCGATAGCTGCCTGCTGCACGTCGACACCCACCTCGCTCGCAGAACGATTGAGCTGAGCACTAGTGCGTAGGGGACAAAGTAATGGTTTTCCTTGAGGCGTGTAATACAATGAAATTAACTTCATTGTTTCTTTAAAGTTAACTATGAACCCTGTATCTGAGCTCGCCTTCTTTTCCCAGCTCGTCCGTTTGGGCAGCCTTGCGGCAACCGCGCGTGAGCTCAATCTGACGCCCCCGGCGGTATCCAAGCGACTGGCACAGTTGGAGCAGCGCCTCGGTGTACGGCTGCTGAATCGCACCACGCGTAGCATTAGCCTCACAGCTGAAGGCGAGCTGTATCTGGACAGCGCTCAGCGCATCCTTCGAGAGATCGAGGAAATGGAGCGCCAAGTGTCCAGCAGCCGTGCCCTTCCCAAGGGCCTTCTGCGCGTTAATGCCCCTCTAGGTTTCGGACGCACACATGTCTGCCCAGCCATTTCTTCCTTCGTCCGGCGCTATCCGGAGGTTGATGTGCAACTCCACTTGAGTGATCGGCCAATCAACTTGCCGGACGACGCCATCGACGTCGCTATTCGCTTCGGCGACTTGCCTGACTCCCGGCTTATCGCACGAAAGATTGCGGCGAACCGGCGCAAGCTTTGTGCTGCTCCGTCATACCTAGCTACTCATGGTCACCCTCTAACCCCAAAAGATCTGATGCAGCACAACTGCATCGTGCTGCGCCAGAACGATTCAGCCTTTGGCGTGTGGCGACTCAGCCGGGGGAAACAGAGCGAAGCGATAAAGGTTCGAGGCAACCTCAGCACAAACGATGGGGAAGTGGCCTTGAACTGGGCGTTGGAGGGACACGGTATTCTGATGCGCGCCGAATGGAACCTCGCCAACTACTTGAGCAACGGCCGCTTGGTGGAGGTGCTGACAGACTACGAAACACCGCCTGCAGATATTTACGCCGTTTACCTTGAGCGCCTAAACCTGTCTGCGAAGGTGTCTTTCTTCATTGAGCATCTGCGCGAGTTCTTCAGCCTCAACAGCGATGGCTTTTATGCTTCAGTTTAAGAAGCCAGCCTCGGGCGCGCCTGGCTAACCTAACATCGGTGACCGGTTTTGGCCGATTGCAGCCAATGACGACAGGCAGCTTCCCGGCCAGAACCGGACATTCAACAAGGTTTTACTTTGAGATTTGGGGGCGCCTACAAAGCAGGGGGGCGACAACCAGCGAGTGTCGCGATGCGCTGTGGTTTAGTGCGTCAAAGATAAGTGTCTCCTGGGTCGCGACGGGGCCCGCACGCTCGAAGCGAAGCAAGCCAGCGTCAATCGGCTCGCCCGGCTGGTGCTCCTTCCACAGCCACGCTCATACCTCTCAGTCGGCTACCCTCGAACGCCGCTCTTCCAACTTTTGCTCGATGCGTCTCCACGCTCTGCGAAGTCCAAAACGCAGGTGGGAGAACCGGGTCCGGTCGCGCATGCGGCGTAACCAAAAAGCCGGACGAGCCCGCAGGTTGCTGTCGAGTATCGGCGAGCCAAGTGCTGTCAAATCCCGTCCATATGGGTGGGATGGGGCCTGCAGATACGAGTGGCAGACGGGTGATAACTCGAAGAAAAGCACTGCTGAACACCATTGCCAGTGACCGCGACACCTTCCTTCAGCAGCCTTCAGCTTAGCGCCCCGGTTGCATCCTGCCGCCCAGCCACTTGCAACGAGCGAAGTAAGTCCCGTTTCTTCGCGCGATGCTCCCGCATGCGGCGCAGCACGTCATTGAGGGTTGTCACCGCCTTAAGAATGTATGGCCCCTTGTTGAGCATTACGCACTCAGCACGAACGCTCATGGCTGCATCGGTAATTTCTGAGCGCGCCGGCGCTCCCTTCTTAGCCAGGCTTTCAAGAACCTGGGTTGCCCATATCACTGGTACATGGGCTGCCTCACACAGGCACAGCATCTCTTCCTGAATTTCGGCCAAACGTTCGAAACCGGTCTCTACGGCCAGGTCGCCCCGGGCGATCATGACGCCAAATCGTGGCAATCGCATGCCGGCGAGCAGCATCTTGGGCAGGTTTTCGAATCCGGCACGGGTCTCGATTTTCAACACTACTCCAAGGTGCGTCGCGTCCAGTCGTTCCAAATGATCAATCAATTCAATCACGTCTTCGGCGCTGTTTGCGAACGACATCTGAACGATATCGGCGTGTTTCGCCGCAAACGCCAGTGTTTCAATATCGTCCTCGGTCGGTGCTCGGACTGGGAGGGCGTTGTCTGGGAAGTTGATGCCCTTGTCACTTGCCAGCTTGGCGCGGCCGCTTGCATGTGCGATTTGGGTAATGCGCAAGATCAGCGCATCGGCAGACGCTTTCTCCACCCGCGCCCCAATTTTGCCATCGTCGAACCAAACAGGGTCGCCCGCTGCGACCGCCGCCAATACGTGCGGTAGTGTGCAGCCTATCCTTGCGGTCTCGGCATTGTCGTTGCTCGGTGGATCGATAGGTTGGTCGTCAGCGGTCAGCGCCAACAGGTCGCCAACCCGCAGGGTCAAATGCTGCTCGCGCGGCGGCAAGCCAGTAACGCGCATTCGTCCCAGTGTCTTGCCTGCCCGACGCTGTTTGATCTGCCTGCCGTCTGTGAAGTAGGCCGTTTTCTTCAGCTCCGCCAGGCACCCCTCCTCATCAGACGCGATGACCTTCATCTTTCGTTTCGAGCCGCGCGCATCGCGTAACCTAAGCGTATCGCCAGCACGGACTGCCAGCGCTTTATCGCTTGTAACCATCAAGCATGGGTCGGTATCGGACTCGTTTATGGCTGCCGTCGCCCAGGTAATACGAACGTGGGCGGGGCTGATGACTTGCCCATAGCAATCACGCGTGGGCCGTACCTTTTTTACACCTGGCGCCGTTGCGATAGGGCCTGTGCGTAACTTGGGCCCAGCGAGATCGAGCGCTACCTTGCATTCGCGCCCAAGCGCTTTCTCCGCTGCACGAACATGCTCGATCATCGCACGCCAGCTGTCTGGGTCATCGTGTGCGCAGTTGATGCGCGCGCAATCCATGCCTTCCTTGATCAACGCTTCGATGAGGTCGCGGTTGTGCGCCGCTTCAGAGGGGAGGGTGACCATGATTCGAATCGAGCGCGTGCCACGGGCCTTTCCAAACAGCGCGTCGGCGTGAGCCGCCAATAGACGCTCACCCTCGTGGAGACCACGCTCAGGGGCCTTGGGCTCTTGGGTATTCGGCTCTTCGAGCCGCTGCAACACGCCCATCACCGATGTCACAGCTGCGAGTATTGCCGCCTCGGCGCGGCCCAAGGACGACAAACCGATCTCGGCAAGCTGCGCTTGTAACTCGCGCAGGTCATGGCGACGAAGACATAGGTACTGCAGCAGGTTCTCGGCGCTTTGCCTGTAGCACTCATGAACCTGGATATTTTTCAGCGATGCCAGGCAGGCGTCGCTCGTCATCTCGTTACGTAGCCGTTCGAGTTGCACGCGTAATGGATTGAAATGCAAGGCCGCAGAGGGCGGGGTCAGTGCCTTTTTCGACATCGAAATCTCCAGAGAGCCTGCGGCCCGACCGGCCGCTACCGGTATACACTGACCTGATGCAGGTTGGACCTGTTTCATGACAGCCGACCAGTGGGTCGTCCTAGAAAGCAGCACACGAGGTGTCGACCTGTAGCCGAGAGCATCTTGGCCTATGCAACGTTTCAGACAGCAGCGGAGTGACTGGGCCTAGAATCACTGTCGGTAGGGGTGACTTTGAGCTGGAGCTACGGGCGTCTCCAAACTGCTTGTGTCCCACGCAGAACGAGCCAAGCCAATAGCGCGGCCAGCACGTCATCAAAAACGATACCCAAGCCACCACCAATGGTTTCGACGAAATCAATGGGGGGCGGTTTGGTGATATCGAAAAGCCTATACAGTGCGAATCCCGCACCTAGTAGCCACCATCGATGGGTTGTGGCCACTCCCAAAAAAACCAGTGGAAAGGCGAAGTACTCGTCGGCAACGATCTGCGCGGCATCACCGCCTCCAAGCCAACGCGAGGCCCAGTGACACAGCGGAACGCCGACCGCCAGCAGCGCGGTGATGACCAGCAGTTGCCTTGTCAGCGCCTGCCCCCAGAGCCACCACGCCAGTGGTATCCCCAGCAGTGATCCGAAGGTTCCAGGCACCCAGGGTAAAGACCCCAGCCCGAAACCAGTGGCAATCAATAAAACGACTTGCTCAAAGATCAATTGTCGAACCTCTAGGGTGACCATTTG
>NZ_RHQM01000022.1 GCF_003935375.1 Stutzerimonas xanthomarina | reverse complement strand
TCGCCGGGCACGTTCATTTCGCGCCAGCGCGCGCCGGTGGCGAGGATCAGGGTCTTGGCCTTGAGCTCGCCGCCGTTGTCGAACTGCACGCGGTGCAGGCCATCTTCGCCAGCCGGGATCAACTTGCTGGCGCGCTGCAGGTTCATGATGTCGACCTCGTACTCGCGCACGTGCTCTTCCAGTGCGCGGGCCAGTTTCGGGCCTTCGGTTTCCTTCACCGAGATGAAGTTCTCGATGGCCATGGTGTCCAGCACCTGACCGCCGAAGCGCTCGGCGGCGACACCAGTGCGGATGCCCTTGCGCGCCGCGTAGATGGCCGCTGCGGCGCCGGCCGGGCCACCGCCGACCACCAGCACGTCGAAGGCGTCCTTGGCCTTGAGCTTCTCGGCGTCACGGGCGCTGGAGCCGGTATCGAGCTTGGCGAGGATCTCTTCCTCACTCATGCGCCCCTGGGTGAACAGCTCGCCGTTGAGATAGATGCTCGGCACCGACATGATCTGGCGTGCTTCGACTTCGTCCTGGAACAGCGCGCCGTCGATGGCGACGTGCTTGATGCTCGGATTGAGCACGGCCATCAGGTTCAGTGCCTGAACCACGTCCGGGCAGTTCTGGCAGGACAGCGAGAAGTAGGTTTCGAAGCTGTAGTCGCCATCCAGCGCCCTGATCTGCTCGATTACTTCCGGTGCAGTCTTCGACGGATGACCGCCGACCTGCAGCAGGGCCAGCACCAGCGAGGTGAATTCGTGGCCCATGGGGATGCCGGCAAAACGCAGGCTGATGTTGCCGCCGATGCGGTTGAGCGAGAACGACGGCTTGCGTGCATCGTCACCGTCGGTCTTGAGGGTGATCTTGTCGCTGAGACCGGCGATGTCCTGCAACAGGCTCAGCATTTCCCGGGATTTCTCGCCGTCATCGAGGGACGCGACGATCTCGAAGGGCTGGGTGACCTTCTCCAGGTAGGCTTTCAACTGGGTCTTGAGATTGGTGTCCAACATGAGCAACGGTACCCCGTTCGGAATTCAGGAAATAAAACGCCCGGACGGTTCACGTCCAGGCGTTGAGTGAAGGAGCTGGTAGCCGCTCCCTCACAAACAGCGAGGCAGATAAGCCAAAGGCTTTAGATCTTGCCGACCAGGTCCAGCGAAGGAGCCAGGGTCTTCTCGCCTTCTTTCCACTTGGCCGGGCAGACTTCGCCCGGATGAGCGGCGGTGTACTGAGCGGCTTTCAGCTTGCGCAGGGTTTCCGACACGTCACGAGCGATCTCGTTGGAATGAATCTCGACGGTCTTGATCACGCCTTCCGGGTTGATCAGGAAGGTGCCACGCAGAGCCAGACCTTCTTCTTCGATGTGCACACCGAAAGCGCGGGTCAGCTGGTGAGTCGGATCGCCGATCAGCGGGAACTGCGCCTTGCCAACGGCAGGGGAAGTTTCGTGCCAGACCTTGTGCGAGAAGTGGGTATCGGTGGTGACGATGTAGACCTCGGTACCGGCCTTCTGGAACTCGGCGTAGCTGTTGGCAGCGTCTTCGATCTCGGTCGGGCAGTTGAAGGTGAAGGCAGCCGGCATGAAGATCAGCACGGACCACTTGCCCTTCAGGGATTCTTCGGTGACTTCGATGAACTTGCCATTGTGGAAGGCATTGACTTTGAAGGGTTGAACTTGAGTGTTGATCAGCGACATCTGCTAACTCCTTTAGGGGGTTCAGAAACTTTGACGGGGCCTACGATAACGCAGCCAACAGCATACCGTTAATTGATTAAGGGAATGGCCGCGATTGCTTTAATCTATCGAAGACACATTTATCGGGTTTACAGCAGCATCGCCAGTGACCCGCATCAGCGCCAGCCGTTCAATCCGGCCACAACGCTCGAATCGCAGCGACACCCTGCGCACCTGCCTGGCGTGCCGGGGACAGGTCGGACGCCTGAAGTCCGCCCAGCAGGTAGGCCGGTAGGTCGAAGCCTAGCAGCAAATCCGCGACCTGCGCCCAGCCCAACGGTGAGGCATCAGTATGGCTGGCGGTCGCCAGCACTGGCGACAACGTGACGAAATCTACTCCCAATACGGCCGCCAGCGCCAGCTCCTCGGCATCGTGACAGGACGCCGCCAACCAGCGGTTCGCCGCGATCGGTCGTTCCCGCCCCGCATGCTCACGCAGCTGCCTGGCGGTCAGATGCCAGCCAGCCTCGGGATAATCGCATGCCCACTGTAGCGGGCCCTTGAGCATCAGCTGAGCCCGCCCCTCGCACAAGGCCAGCGCCCGCTCTGCCAACGCACGGTAGTCGGTAGGCGGTAGCGACGGCACACGCAGCTGGATCAGCCGTATGCCGTCATCCAGCGCTTGCGCGAGTCCATCGAGCAACCGTTGCGGGGCGAGGCCATCCGGCGTTATCAGATAACGGTGCGGCAGGCGTGCAGCCGCCACGATCGGCTGGTTCGCAGCCGGGAAGCTGTAGTTCGTTAGCTGATCCGCCGTCACCCACATCAGCGGCTGGCCTTCCGCCCCGTGGGGTTCACCGGTAAACGCCTGCACCTCCCAGACATCGAGCAGCACTTGCTTGTCCGGATAATCGTGGCGCACCTGGATCAACGGCTGCGCCGCGGTAACGACGATGCCCAGCTCCTCCAGCAACTCACGCGCCAGCGCCGCCTCGACGCGCTCATCAGCCTCGACCTTGCCGCCGGGAAACTCCCACAACCCACCCTGATGCTTGTCGAGCGGGCGCTTGGCGATCAGTACGCGCCCGTCGGCACCACGAATGACGGCTGCGGCGACATGGATTCGTTTCACTTTCGCACTTCCTGCAGGGCACTCCGATGCCAGCGCTGAAAAGCCGGCCACTGATGGATCGTCTCGACGTAGCTCGCTGCGGCAGCTGGCAAGGCCACCTGATAACTGCGCAGGCGCGAGGCCACCGGCGCATAGAAGGCGTCGGCAATGCTTGGCTGGCCAAACAGATAATCACCGCCCCTGCCAAAGCGCTCGCAGCAATCGCTCCAGATGGCGCAGATTCGCTCGACATCTGCCCGCACTTCATCGGGAAGCTCGGGCAAGGCGTGGTCGCGCGCCATATCCATCGGCAGATGGCTGCGCAGCGCCTGAAAGCCGCTGTGCATTTCCGCGCAGATACTCCGCGCCAATGCGCGCGCATAGCGCTCGCGTGGCCACAGATGTGCACCGGGGAAATGCTCGGCCAGGTATTCGGCGATTGCCAGCGAATCCCACACCGGGCCGTCCTCGGTCAGCAGCACCGGCACCTTGCCGGTCGGCGAATAACCGAGCAGCCGGGCTCGACTGTCCGACCGATAGAGTGAGACCGGAACCTGTTCGCACGCAGCGCCGGACAGTTCCACTGCCAACGCGGCGCGCAGTGACCAGGATGAATAGTTCTTGTCGCCGACTACCAGTTGCAGAGCCATGACCGATGCACCTCGAGTTGCCTTCGGAAGAGTCAGCGGACGTTAAAGCGCGGCAAGCGCAGATGGCAAATTCCCGTTGCATATGGGGCCATGCACAACGGGAATAGCTAAGGGCAGGGTTCGATCAGGTCCGGTACTCGGCGTTGATCTTCACGTACTCGTGGGACAGGTCGGTGGTCCAGATCGTCTCGCTGCAGCTGCCACGACCGAGCTCGATACGGATGGTGATCTCCTCGCGAGCCATCACCGCCGCGCCCTGCTCTTCCGTGTAGCTGGGCGAGCGCCCGCCCTGGCTGGCGATGCAGACCTCACCAAGGAACACGTCGATCTTGCTCACGTCCAGGTCTGGCACGCCGGCGTAGCCGACCGCAGCGAGAATGCGGCCCCAGTTCGGGTCGGAGGCGAACAGCGCGGTCTTGATCAGCGGCGAATGCGCGACGGCGTAGGCGACGTCCAGGCACTCCTGATGATTGCCACCGCCGTTGACCTGCACCGTGACGAACTTGGTCGCGCCTTCGCCATCGCGAACGATGGCCTGAGCCACTTCCATGAAGACTTCCAGCACCGCCTGCCTGAGCCTGGCGAACAGCTCGCCGGAGGCGGAGGTGATCTCCGGCAGCGCCGCCTGGCCGGTGGCGATCAGCATGCAGCAATCGTTGGTAGAGGTATCACCATCGATGGTGATGCGGTTGAACGACTTGTTCGCCGCATCGCGTACCAGATCCTGCAGCACGCTGCCAGCCACCTTGGCGTCGGTGGCGATGTAACCGAGCATGGTCGCCATGTTCGGCCGAATCATCCCGGCGCCCTTGCTGATACCGGTGACGGTCACCGTCACGCCATCGTGCTGGAACTGACGGCTGGCACCTTTGGGCAGCGTATCGGTGGTCATGATGCCGGTCGCGGCCTCGGCCCAGTGGTCCGGCGACAGATCGTCGAGTGCAGCCTGCAATGCCGATTCGATCTTCTGTACCGGCAGCGGCTCACCGATCACGCCAGTCGAGAAGGGCAGCACGGCCGTCTCGTCGATTCCGGTGATGGCCGCGAGGGCCGCACAGGTGTGGCGGGCGTCGGCAAGACCTTGCGGGCCGGTTCCGGCATTGGCGTTACCGGTGTTGGTCAGCAGGTAACGCACCGGCCCGTGCATGCGTTCGCGGGTGACGAGCACGGGGGCAGCGCAGAAGGCGTTGGTGGTGGTCACGCCGGCGACACGGGAGCCCTCGGCGCAGCGCATGATCACTACGTCCTTACGCCCTGGTCGCTTGATGCCGGCCGAAGCGATGCCGAGTTCGAAACCGGGTACCGGGTGCAGAGTAGGTAAAGGACCAAGACCGACAGCCATGGATGCGCTCCTTCAGAACATTGGATGGCCAACAGGCCGAGAGAGGGGTTGCGACAAAAACGCCGCGAGCGGCAGAAGCCGGTCGCGGCGCGGAATCATCAGGCGAGGTCGGACTTACTGAACCTGCCCGTGGCAATGCTTGTACTTCTTGCCCGATCCGCACGGGCAAGGCTCGTTGCGACCGATCTTCGGTTCGGTACGCACCGGCGCCGCGGCGACGTCGGCCTGACCTTCGACCTCGGGCTCCTCCTCCGGCTGATCCAGCGCGGACACCTCGGCATGCTGGAACTGCATGCGCTTGGCCAGCTCTTCGGCTTCGCGGCGCAGACGGGCTTCTTCTTCGGCCGGATCTTCTCGACGAACCTGCACATGGGACAGCACGCGGATGCTGTCGCGCTTGATCGATTCAAGCAGATCCTGGAACAGCGTGAAGGACTCGCGCTTGTATTCCTGCTTCGGGTTCTTCTGCGCGTAGCCGCGCAGGTGGATGCCGTGACGCAGGTGGTCCATGGTCGAGAGGTGGTCTTTCCACAGATCATCCAGCACACGCAGCACGATCTGCTTCTCGAAGGAACGCAGTGCCTCGACGCCAGCCAGCTCTTCCTTCTCGTTGTAGGCGGCCAACAGCGCTTCGAGAATGCGCTCGCGTAGCGTTTCCTCGTAGAGTTTTTCGTCCTCGTCGAGCCACTGCTGGACCGGCAGACGCGTACCGAAATCGCTGTAGAGCACCGCCTCCAGGCCCGGGATATCCCACTGTTCCGGCAGCGACTGCGGCGGAATGTGCGCGCTGATCGCGGCGTCCAGCGCTTCCTGGCGGAATTCGGCGATGGTCTGGCCGATTTCATCGGCGGCCAGCAGGCTGTTGCGCATGTGGTAGATCACCTTGCGCTGCTCGTTGGCCACGTCGTCGTACTCGAGCAGCTGCTTGCGCATGTCGAAGTTGCGGCCTTCAACCTTGCGCTGCGCCTTTTCAATGGCGTTGGTGACCATGCGGTGCTCGATGGCCTCGCCGGACTCCATGCCCAGCGCCTTCATGAAGTTCTTAACCCGATCGGAGGCGAAGATGCGCATCAGGCTGTCTTCCAGCGACAGATAGAAACGGCTCGAACCCGGGTCGCCCTGACGACCGGCACGACCGCGCAACTGGTTGTCGATACGACGGGATTCATGACGCTCGGATGCAATCACGTGCAGGCCGCCCGCCTCGAGGACCTGCTGGTGACGCTTCTGCCAATCCGCCTTGATCTGCGCGACCTGTTCTTCGGTCGGGTTGTCCAGCGCCGCGACTTCCACTTCCCAGTTGCCGCCCAGCAGGATGTCGGTACCACGGCCGGCCATGTTGGTGGCGATGGTCACGGCACCGGGACGCCCGGCCTGGGCGATGATCTCGGCTTCCTTGTCGTGGTGCTTGGCGTTGAGCACCTTGTGCTCGAAACCTTCGGCCTCCAGCAGGCGCGACACGTATTCGGAGGACTCGATGGTGGCTGTACCGACCAGCACCGGACGGCCCTGCTCCCGGCACTCCTTGATGTCGGAGATGATCGCGGCGAACTTCTCTTCCTGGGTCAGATAAACCAGGTCGTTGAAGTCCTTGCGCGCCAGCGGCCTATTGGTCGGGATGACCACCACCGGCAGGTTGTAGATCTGCTGGAATTCAAACGCTTCGGTGTCGGCGGTACCGGTCATGCCGGCCAGCTTCTTGTACAGGCGGAAGTAGTTCTGGAAGGTGGTCGAAGCCAGGGTCTGGCTCTCGGGCTGGATCTGCAGCCCTTCCTTCGCTTCGATGGCCTGATGCAGACCTTCGGAAAGGCGGCGGCCCGGCATGGTGCGGCCGGTGTGCTCGTCGATCAGCAGCACCTGGTTGTTCTGCACGATGTATTCGACGTTGCGATGGAACAGCTTGTGGGCGCGCAGGCCAGAATACACATGTGTCAGCAAACCGAGGTTATGCGCCGAATAGAGGCTTTCGCCCTCGGCCAGCAGACCGGCCTGGGTCAGCAGCTCCTCGATATACTGGTGACCCTGTTCGTTCAGCTCGACCTGACGGGTTTTCTCATCGATGGAGAAATGCCCTTCCTGAGTAACGACTCCCTCCTCTTCCTCGATGTGCTGGGTAAGGCGTGGAATGAGCAGGTTGATCTGCTGGTAAAGCTTGGAGCTGTCTTCGGCCTGGCCGGAAATGATCAGCGGCGTGCGCGCTTCATCGATCAGGATGGAGTCGACTTCGTCGATTACGGCGAAGTTGAGTTCGCGCTGGTTCTTTTCCTGCAGGCTGAACGCCATGTTGTCACGCAGGTAGTCGAAGCCGAACTCGTTGTTGGTGCCATAGGTAATGTCGGCTGCGTAGGCAGCGCGCTTTTCTTCCGGCGGCTGGAACGGGGTGACGATGCCGACCGAGAGGCCGAGGAATTCGTACAGCGGGCGCATCCAGTTGGCATCGCGTCGCGCCAGGTAGTCGTTGACCGTGACTACGTGCACACCTTTGCCGGCCAGCGCATTGAGGTAAACGGCCAGGGTTGCAACCAGGGTCTTGCCTTCACCGGTACGCATCTCGGCGATGCGCCCTTCGTGCAGGGTCATGCCACCGATCAGCTGCACATCGAAGTGGCGCATGCCCATGACGCGCTTGCCGGCTTCACGACAGACGGCGAATGCTTCGGGAAGGATCTGATCGAGGGTTTCGCCTTTCTCGAGACGGGCCTTGAACTCTTCGGTCTTGCTGCGCAGTTGCTCGTCGGAGAGCGACAGCATCTGCTCTTCGAGGGCATTGACGGACTGCACCGCCTTGAGCATGCGTTTGACCTCACGCTCATTCTTGCTTCCAAAGAGTTTCTTCAATAAAGGCGCAAACATATCGACAAAGACTTCCATGCTGGGGATGGAGGCACGTCCGCGAGGTCACGGCTGCGTGCAAAGGGGCCATTCTACTCGGAAACGGCAGTGAGGAAAGGTGCCTGACTGCGCAGCGCCATGACGCAACGGACGCGCTACCGGGTACCTGTATATTCGCAGCTGGCAGGCGATAAACCCTCTAGACAGGGCCTTTGCGCAGCACGCCAAAGCCGGAGGCAGCAGGATATTCCCCGAACCGGCTTCTGCTACCATTCACGCTTCTACCAAGCATCTCGGACCATCATGGCCTTTCGCCCGTCGCCGGCTCGTGCTCCTGCCTCATTGTTGCGCGAAGCGAAGCCGCTCAGAGCTTTGTTCGGCGAAGCCCTTCGGCTCGATCGTCTGCAACAGCTGCTGGAGAGCCAGTTGCAGCCCGCAGCACGCGAACACTGCCGCGTGGCATCCTGGCGCGAAGGTTGTCTGCTGCTTATCGTCACTGACGGCCACTGGGCGACACGGCTGCGCTACCAGCAGCGGCGTCTGCAACGTCAGCTGGAAGTGCTCGAAGAGTTCGCGGGCCTGACGCGTATCCAGTTCAAGGTACAGCCACCGCCCCCGCCCAGGCACACGCCGGCGCGTACGCAACCACTTTCGAGCAACGCCGCCGACAGCATTCAGGCGGCAGCTGATGGCATCCGCGACCCCAAGCTTCGCGCCGCACTGGAACGTCTGGCCAGCCGCAGCAAAGTGGACGACTGACATCCTGCGACAAATGCTTGCCACTTCGTTGTTGCCCGGGGTCCGCCGCCACGGGTTAGCATGCCCCCATCGCAACGGAGAACGTTCATGCTGCCCAACCACCTGATCGTCGGTACTCGACCATGCTGATTGGCGCTCTGCTCATCCTGACCTGGCTGGTGCTGCTGATCCGCTATCCATTCAGGGCCGTACCCATTTCACTGGGTGCCGTGCTCGGCCTTGCCTTGGTCGCTGGCTGGGTACTCTGGCAGGAGCATCGCGAAGAGCAGTTGCTCGCTCGTATCGAAATTCAGCTGACTCACGACCCTCGTCGCTGCGCCGGCGGGCAGCCGCTGCATGTGCGCCTGCACAATCACACCGACAAGAAGTTGCAGAGCCTGCAGTGGGAAGTCGCCGCCTATGCGCCGGGCTCGCGCACCAACCTGGCGCGACGCGCCTACGATGCACCGGACTACCAGGGGGCAGGTGGCCTGCAGCCTGGCGCAAGCTGGGAATCCTGCGTGCCGCTACCGCTGCTGCGCGCCGGTTACCGCGCCGCCACACTGGAGTTTCGGGCCGAGCGCGTGCAAGGCCGATTCAAGAACTGACGAAACTCCGCTTCCTGCGCAGACTTTCAATCTTCGCCGCAGCCGCTTATGCTGTACAAATAAACAGTATCAATCTGCCAATGACCGAGGTGGTAAATGGCCGTCGAAGTGGTGTACCGCAGCAGCCGGGACCTGGAGCGTTTGTTCATGGATAAAGCCGAAGCCGATCGTCACGACAAGATGCTTGAGCTGGCAGAAGCGCTAGCTGCGGTGCTGCAGCAAGCTTCGCCTTCGCTGAGCGAACAGCAAGCCGAAGACATCGGCATCTACATGGCCAGGCACCGCGAGTTGTTTGCCAAGGCATTCAAGAGCAGCCCCGATGTTCTGACGGAACTGACTGCGCAAGCATGAAATGAGATAGCAGGTATGCCAGCGACATTTTTGCGGCGGTCATGCCGTTGCGCCCGGGAAACTTGTCATCGCCTTGCCTGGTCCATTGCTGGCAACCCCTCACACAGGTATCCAGGCATGACGAGTCCATTTCAGAAGATCAGTGATGTGTTTCGTCCGCGCTACAACGTCAACTTCAGCATCGAGAAGCCCGATGGCAGCATTCTGCTGACATTGACGGGCTCGGAAGGCGTTGCAGTGAAGCGCTACATCAGTGCCGACCAATGGCGCGATCAACAGCAATTGCAGCGACTCATCACCAGCCTGCAAGTCAGTCTGGCCATCGAGCGCGGCGAGCAGTTACCACAACGGATGTCCCACGGAGGCTTGCAACCCGCACCAGTGTAATGTCATCAACCTGACTGCCTGCAGGTTGCGCCGCTCCGCCCCGAAACTTACCCAATAAAAACAAGAATCCATCTTCGTCTGACAGCTGCCAGGCTTGCAGCGAATCGTCGCGCCTGAACTTTGCTGTTTCAGGCGCGACGATGAATGATCCCTTGGATAACTGCTTGTTCTCAGAGCCAGGCCAGCGCTTTGGCCTTCGCCACCGCCTGGGTACGGCGCGCGACGCCCAGCTTCGTGTTAATCCTGCGCGCATGGGTCTTCACGGTATGTAGGGATATGAACAGCTGTTCGGCAATTTCCTGGTTCGAGCACCCCTGGGCGATCAGCCGCAACACCGTCAGTTCGCGGTTGCTGAGCACCGTTTCATCCGCTGCCGGGAGCGTCACTTCCGGCTCACGCTCGTAGCTCAGCAGCCGCTGCCGAAGCGATTCGCCCTTCGCTGCGGGTAGCACTCGCGCCAGCCATTGCGGCTGCCGATACTGTAGTTCGTACAAGGGCTTGACCAGATGCTGACGCGCGGCCTCGCTGAGCGCCAGACGCAGCTCCAGCTCCGCCTCGGCGACCTGGCCATCGGCCTGTAACGCTTCCGCCAGACTGAAACGACACTCGCATGCAAGCCCCAGACGCTGGGCAAGCAGGTTCTGCTCGATCTGCTCACGCAAGGCTGTGATCGCTCGTGCTGGCTGTCCCTCGAGCACATCGATGACCGCCAGATAGCGCCGCACCCGAGGCAACAGCTCGTAGAATCCGGACGGCGACAGGTAACCCCGTCCTTCATACAATTCCAGTACCTGATACAGCGCACCACGCGCCTTGCGCAGCTCGCCCTGATGCAGCCAGGCCACACCGTTTATCAGCGGCAGGATGCCGCGGAATCTCGCCTCAGGTACATGTCGCCACTGAGACAGGCGCTCGGCGTCCCGCAGCCAGTGATAGGCGCAGGCAAACTCGTGACTGCGCGCGGCAAGCTCGGCAAGCCCGACATAACCGAAGAAACAGTAGGAATCACCGCAGGTTTCGGTCTCCGCCTTACCGAGCTGATATGCCTCCTGCGCCGGCTCGTCGAGCCCCTGGTAAGCCAGTAGATGCCCCTGCAGCAGTTGCAACCTGCCGATGAGAGGGCTGCGCCGGACGGAGTCACGCAACGCCTGGAGTGTCTCGTTGAGCACGCCGACCGCACGCTCGAACTCACCGGTGAGCTCAAGCAACTGGATTCGATCGACGCTGAGCATCACTTCGTAGAGCACGCTACCTTTTAGCCGTGCGAGTTTCATGCCTTCGCTGTTGTATTGCTGGGCAAGCTCGAGCTCACCTTCAGCCATCGCTTGCTGCGTAAGCACCTGATAACAGAGCACGCGCTGCGCCCAGGCGTGATCGGACAGTACCTCGAGCGCCTGCAGGCAGTTCTGGCGTGCCTCGGGCTCACCGCGCAGGCGGGCCAGAAACCCCCGAAGGGCCTGCCACTGAGCCAATAACTGGGCTTGCCGGCGCGCATCGGGTTGGGGGAAGAACTTGGCCAGCTCGGCCAGACAGTCATCCACTTCATCAAGTCGCGCCGAAATGATCAGCGCCCAGCCCTGCAAAACGATCAGGCGCGTGGTGCTGGCGAACAGGTCCTGTGGCAGCTCGCTTCGCCATTTCAGAAAGCGCGATACGTTATCGCCGATCAGCAACTGTTCCTGTCCGTAACGCTGCAGGTAGTTGGCAGCGACCTCAGGCTGGCCGGCCCATAATGCATGCTCTACCGCCTCGCGCATCTCGCCGCGACTGGCGAACCACTGACAGGCACGCAGATGGGCCTGGGTCGGCGCGGTCGTTTCTGCGGAGCGCTGCAGCATCAGCGCCAGCGGCTTCCACAGGCGAAACCACTCACCGCAGTTATCGATCTGCCGAATGAAGAGCTGGAGCGTCTTGAGGATATCGAGGATTTCGCGACCAACACCGTCGAGCACATGGTCGCAAAGCTCTGCCGAGAAACGCGGCATACGCGCCAGTGCCAGCATGGCCCGCCGCACTTCATCGCTCAGTCCAGCCATGACCTCACGCTGGACGTAATCACGCAGCAATGGCGTCCCGGCAACCAGACGCTCACGCAGCGCCTGCTCATCGGCGTGGAGCAACATCAGACAGACTCCAGCCGGCCACCCCTCCATCACATGATGCAATTGCTGAAAAGTCTCGGACGAGAGCGTCAGACGATGGACGCTCAGGAGTTGCTCGAGCTCTTCGGCGGTGAACGCCAGCGCTTCCGCCTCCAGCTCCAGAAGGTGCCCTTGCAGCAGGAGCCGTGGAAGCTTCCACGCTGGCTGGCGGCGACTGGATACCCACCAACTGATTTGTGCCGGCCCCATGTCCAACAACATATCAATGCAAGCATCGAGTTCCGGGCTGTAATCACGCGGGTAGTCGTCGAGCATGATCCACAGCGGCTGCCGGACTTGTCGCAGCAGCGCCAGCATGTCGTTCTCGGAACGATCATCCTTGCCCGTCCGCTCCCCCAACGCATCGCTCAACTGGCCGTAAAGCGCCTGAACCGTACATGCCCGCCCGCCGAGATCCAGCCACACCAGGCGTGTGCCCGGAGGCACCAAGCGCGCGCACTCGCTCATCAGCACGGTCTTGCCAAACCCGGCTGGGGCGCAGATCAGGCGCAGACGGCAATCGGTATCGAGCAGCGCACGAACCAGCCTGGGCCGGTCGATATGCAGCGGCGGCAGCCGAGGAATGGATGCGAGTTGCTCTACGGCACCTGCCTCTGCACTGAGCGCATCAGGAATGAAGCGTACGGACATGGCAAAGGTTCTCTTGTTCGAATCAGTCCATTGAAACACAGCGCGGTCTGTGCCAGGCATCGCGCTCGGTCGTTACCACGGGCAGCCGAAACGCCAGCCTTGTCGTTGCACACGTCGCATATTGGGCCCAGTGTTCCAGCAATGCGATCGTCCTGACCTCGGGCACCGAATGGAAATTATCATCCACTGGTTCGCCGCAAAAAAAAAGGCGGCCACCTGGCCGCCTTATTCACAGGTTAAATGTCAGTCGATCAGCGCACCCCTGCGTTACGCAGGGCAGCCGGCGTGAAGTCCCGAGCGGAGGCACGATAGCCGTATTCGTGCGGCTTCTCCTCGTTACTCATGCCGATCGCGATGTAGCGGCCGGAGATGATGTCGTAGAGCGCCTCGAACGCGTAAGCCGGCACCTTGTGCTGGTAGTACTGCAGCGAGTGGGCCTCGCCTACACGCCAAAGCTGACCACGACCGTCGTACAGCTCCGACTGGACGATGGTCCAGCTATCCTCGTCGACGAAGAAACGGCGCTTGGCGTAGATGTTGCGCTCGCCACTCTTGAGCGTGGCTTCAATCTCCCAGACGCGGTGTAGCTCGTAACGCGCCAGATCCTGATTGACGTGGCCAGCCTTGATGACGTCGTCGTACTTCAGTTCGCTGGAAGCGATTTCATAGCTGTTGTACGGGATGTACAGCTCTTTCTTGCCGATCAACTTCCAGTCGTAGCGATCAGGTGCGCCGCTGAACATATCGAAGTTATCCGTGGTGCGCATACCGTCCGAAGCGGTACCCGGCCCGTCGTATGCAACTTGCGGCGCGCGGCGTACCCGACGCTGGCCAGCGTTGTAGATCCAGGCCTGACGGGGCTCCTTAACCTGATCCAGCGAGTCGTGCACCAGCAGGACGTTCCCTGCCAGGCGAGACGGCGCAGTCACCCGCTGTTTGAAGAAAAGCAGCGCGTTCTTGGCGCGCTCGGGATCCAGATCCGTCATACCCAGCGGGAACGCCACTTCGTCCTCGAAGTGAACCATGGTGTAGCTACCGTTGGTTTGCGGGGTAGCCTGGACGATATTGCGACGGACGTTGCCACCGCGATAGCGGGTGATATGGTTCCACACCACTTCCAGACCATTCTTCGGAATCGGGAATGCGTAATAACGGCTGTCGGTGAAGTTGGCGATACCGTTGCCGCCCTCGACGAGTTCGGTATTCACAGCACTCTTCTTCGCAGCCTCATAGATCTCATCCGGCACGGCGACCGAACGATGAGTCGGGAACACGCGAATCTTGTAGGTTTCCGGATAGCGCTTGAACATGGCCATCTGACCTGCGGTCAGCTTGTCCTTGTACTGTTCGGCGTTCTGCGAGGTGATGACGAACTTCGGCTGCTCGTCCTTGAACGGGTTAGTCAGATGCCCATTGTTGAGGGGGGCCGCGTCGGTCTTGAGACCACCGGTCCACTCAGGGATGCTGCCGTCGGCGTTACCGGCTTTTTCTGCGCCCAGCGGCGTCAGCGATGTACCGAGCTTGGCGGCTTCTTCTGGGGAAACGGCAGCCATCACACTGCTCGCGAGCAGGGAGAAGGCCAAGACACTCAATAGCTTTCCTGTTTTTTTCATACGATTCCAGTTCCTCTTGATCTTGTTATAGGCCGGAGGCCCATGCCTGTCGCTGATGTCCGGCCGATCATCCTCATCGGCCGGACACTCGGCTGGTCTCCTTAGAAGTTCACGCCCACGCTGAACGCGAGGAAGTCGCGGTCAACCAGCGTGTTGTAGTCGCCGCCGAAGAAATCGGTGTAGGACAGGCTGGCGGTGTACATATTCTGGTACTCGGCATCCAGACCAATGCTGACCGCCTTGGAGCCTTCGTTGAACAGACCGTTGGGGCCGTAGCCGTCGACGTCGTGGGAGAAGGACAGGTTGGGCTTGAGGTTGATGCCGGCGAAGACGTTGTCGTAGTCCGCGATGCCACGCAGGCGGTAGCCCCAGGAGTTGGCGGTGACGAAACCGTGGCGGCCGTAGCGGGCCAAAGCGGCTGGATCATCCGGGGTGCCGTAGATAGGATCACGCCCATAGCGCAGTTCGCTGGTGCTCTCGAGACCGCCGACATGCGTGTAGCCGACCTCGCCCACCACGGTCACCCTACCAGCGCCCAGTACTTGATCGAAGAAGTGAGTGAATGTGGTCTGCAACTGGGTGATTTCCTTGCGGTTGTAGCCGCGATTTTCTGCACCGAAAGTACTTTCAATGGGAGAGGTTCCCGGCGCAAGGGGATTAAGCAAAGCCCGAGTGAGGTCTTGAGTATTCAGCTGAACCGGTGCATTGGGTCGATAGCTGATCTCACCAGACCACGCGGTGCCAGTGGGCAATGTCGTAGAGAAGCTAAGGCCGTAAAGCTGGATATCTTCGGGGTACTCAAGGTAATAGCGGCCGTTGCCAAGCATGACGCTCTGCGCCAAACCAGAGCCAGCACCAGGCACGAGCCCATTAGCTGTACCGATAATGCCAGGCAGCTGCGCTGCGGTAGCCAAGCCAGCAGATCGCGTACTGACGTTTGGCGTCCGACTGTGGTAATTCATGAAATACGCACCATACTCGGTGGCATCACCCAACCAGCGCAATGCAAGACCGAACTGCCCCGAATCACGTGCATCCCGGTCGCCAGCTCGCGGCAAAACCACACCCTCAGGAGTGACTTCGAACCCCTGCCCGAACGCAGCAGCGACGGGTTGAAGAGGAGCGATTGCCGGGCTGCCCACGTGGTAGTTGGCATCACAACCATCCTGAACGACATCTACAGCGAAGAAAGTACCGCAATTATCGGCAACGGTCTGATCCCACTCGAGTTGATAGAACGCCTCCATGCTCAACCGGTCGGTCAGGCTCTGCGAGATGTAGAACATATTGACCGGAATCAGCCCCTCTTTGATCTCAGCACCCGGCCGGCGGAATGCTGCAGCGTCCAAGGGATTGATGGAGTTTATGCTGTTACCGATAAAGGTACTTTCGCCCCAGCTCACTACCTGCTTCCCAAGACGGACGGTCCCGGGCAGATCACCAACGGAATAATTGTGATAGACGAACGCGTCCAGAATTTGCGCGCCGGATGATTGAGCGGCTTCTTTCCGGTTGCTGTCGCTGATGTCCTTGAAAAGACGACTCTCATCCTTCAGCTCGAAGTCATACCAATACTTGCCGCGAACGAAGGCACCGCTATCGCGATAACGAAGCTCGAGATCGTGCACACCCTTGAAAATCTTGGAGAAGGTCTCGCCCTTCTTGAAGTTCAGACGACCATCGTCGCCGGTCTGGGTAAAGCCGGTACCGCCGTTGTTGATGCCGACCAGATCCCTGTCCCTGTCCGCCATGGACCAGCTGGCACCGATGGACATCGCCGAGTCGAATTGCCCTTCGATCTCGCCGATATTGAAGCTCACGGCGTAAGCCGGGGCGGCAGTGCCCAGCGCTACGGCGAGAGCTAGGGACTTCGGCTGGAAGATTCCTTGCCTTGTTGTTTTTGTCATGAGGCGCTCCTGATTGGTTCGAAGTGCGTAAACCCTACCCAGACGTAGAAGGAGGGTTAAGCGCACTAAGGTTTGATTTAGCTTGTAATCCTTTAGTATGAATAGCCTTTCCAGCATTGGCTTTCAGCGTGATTTCGTTCAGCCATGCGTATTTAAGGATGTTCTGAGCTTAGCCGTGAACGCTAGAAGCGCAAAGCCCGCCGCAGAGCCTTTCGTGCGGTTGAAATGAAGAAATGTCGGCTGGCTATCCGAAAGTAGTATTCACCATGCCGATAAGCAGCCCAATCCATCTGGATCAAGGCAGCCGGCATTGTGAAACACCAAACGCAGCCAGCGCGAGAACGAGCGGATCAGGCGCGGACACGCCACCGCTGCGTTACTTTAGGAAGCGCATATGGGGCCAATCGAAACGTAACTGCCGCAGCTCCCAGATCGCAGCGCGCATGACTGCCGCCAGGTCGGCGAATCGTCGCGGCCGTGTGGCTGCGCACTCATTGCGGGCGCGCATGACAATGAGCTCCGCCGAGACGCTTACATGCCCTTTACGGCGTAGATACCAGGGGCGTTGCGCCAGTAGCCCTTGTAGTCCATGCCGTAACCAAAAATGTAGCGGTCGATACAGCTGAGGCCAACATAATCGGCTTTGAGATCCGGGCGGGCCTTACGCTGATGATCCTTGTCGATCAGCACCGCTGTATGCACCGCGGCGGCGCCCGCGTGGCGACAAAAATCGATGATCGCACCCAGGGTGTGTCCTTCATCCAGGATGTCATCAATGATCAGCACGTCGCGATCGATGAAGGAGATTTCCGGCTTGGCTTTCCAGAAGAGCTCACCGCCACTGGTTTCATTGCGATAACGAGTGGCATGCAGGTAGGACAGTTCGAGCGGGAAGTTCAGCTTAGGGACGAGCTTGCCGGAAAAGATCAGGCCGCCATTCATGACGCAGAAGACCACAGGATTGCGGTCGGCCAGCTCGCCGTTGATCGTATCGGCGACCTGGCTGATTGCAGCTTCTACCTGTTCTTCGGTGTACAGGCAGTCAGCCTCGGCCATGACTTGGCGGATATGTGCGAGATCGACGGACATGAAGCGATTCCCCCAGAGAATTTAGTTGGGAGCACCAGCCGGGGCTGGCAGCTCGTGCGGTTGAATCGCCGTAATGCCAGGCGAACCCGGACAGCGAAAAACCTGACCGAACAGCCCGGTTTTGGCCGTTCGCGAAAGGGCGGGGAAGATACCCACCCTCGCCGCGCGCAGCAAGTCCGCTGGCCGGATGACGCACGAATAGCCGCTGACCCGGCGATGCTTTAATCTAAGCCGGTTTATTTGCCCGCCGGAGCCCACAATGCCCATTCGAGAGATCCGCCATCCGCTGATCCGCCACAAGCTCGGCCTGATGCGCCGCGCCGACATCAGCACCAAAAACTTCCGTGAACTGGCTCAGGAAGTGGGCTCGATCCTCACTTATGAAGCAACTTCTGATCTGCCGCTGGAACATTACAGCATCGACGGCTGGTGCGGCCCGGTGCAGGTCGAGAAGATATCCGGCAAGAAGATCACCGTCGTACCCATCCTGCGTGCGGGCATCGGCATGCTCGACGGCGTGCTCAGCCTGATCCCGGGCGCCAAGGTCAGTGCGGTAGGCATCGCCCGTAATGAGGAAACGCTGCAGGCGCAGACCTATTTGGAAAAACTGGTTCCGGAAATCGAACAGCGCCTGGCCATCATCATCGACCCCATGCTCGCCACCGGCGGCTCGATGGTCGCCACAATCGACATGCTGAAGAAGGCCGGTTGCAAGGAAATCCGTGCTTTGGTGCTGGTCGCCGCCCCGGAAGGCATCGCCGCTGTGGAAAAAGCACACCCGGACGTGCTGATTTTCACGGCATCCATCGATGAGCGTCTCGACGAACACGGCTACATCGTCCCGGGCCTGGGTGACGCTGGCGACAAGATCTTCGGCACCAAGCAGAAGGACATCTGAGCATGTCGCATACCGACGAGCCGCTTGGCCGGCAGGTACTGGCCGGCGCACAGATGCTGTTCGTGGCCTTCGGCGCCCTGGTGCTGATGCCGCTGATCACCGGCATGGACCCCAACGTAGCGCTGTTTACCGCCGGCCTTGGCACCCTGCTGTTCCAGCTGATCACGCGGCGTCAGGTACCGGTATTCCTGGCCTCCAGCTTCGCCTTTATCGCACCGATCATTGCGGCTAAGGGTGAGTTCGGCCTGCCGGCGGTCATGGGTGGCGTGGTCGCTGCCGGACTTGTCTACATGCTGCTCGGCTTCGCGGTGCGCCTGAAGGGCCCCGGCTTCATCGATCGCCTGCTGCCGCCGGTGGTCATCGCCCCAGTGATCATTTCGATCGGTCTGGCGCTGTCACCTGTGGCGGTGAACATGGCCATGGGCAAGGCCGGCGATGGCAGCGCCCAGTTGATCCCCTACCAGACGGCGATGCTGATCTCGATGCCGGCACTTGTCACGACCCTGCTCGTGGCGGTGCTGGGCAAGGGCTTGTTTCGCCTGGTACCGATTCTCGCCGGCGTTGCGGTCGGCTACGGGCTGTCGTTTGCTTTCGGCGTGGTGGATACCAGCGGTATCGCGGCCGCACCCTGGCTAGCGATGCCGAGCTTCGTCGCACCGGAGTTCAATATCGGCGCCATCCTGTTCATGGTGCCGGTCGCCCTGGCACCAGCCATCGAGCATATCGGCGGCGTGGTGGCCATCGGCAGCGTGACAGGCAACAACTACGTCAAGAAGCCAGGCTTGCACCGCACGCTACTGGGCGATGGCGTGGCCACCTCGGCAGCCGGCCTTTTCGGCGGCCCGCCGAATACCACCTATGCCGAAGTGACCGGCGCGGTGATGCTGACCAAGAACTACAACCCGAAGATCATGACCTGGGCGGCGGTATTCGCCATCGCCCTGGCGTTCATCGGCAAATTCGGCGCCGGCTTGCTGAGCATTCCGGTTCCGGTTATGGGTGGCATTCTCTGTCTGCTGTTCGGCTCGATTGCCGTGGTGGGTCTAAGCACGTTGATTCGTCATCAGGTCGACCTGTCCGAGGCACGCAACCTCATTATCGTTTCGGTGACGCTGGTGTTCGGCATCGGCGGCATGGCGTTCGGCTTCGGTGAATTCACCCTGTCCGGCATCTCGCTGTGCGCGATCATCGCCCTGCTGCTCAACCTCCTGCTCCCCGGCGGGGATGGTTGGCGCAACAAGCAGCTGAACGAAGATCTGTAAAAGCGTGACACCGGCTTTGCTGGTGCCACCACTCGGCGCCCTGAGTGGGCGCCCGGTCGAGCGTATCGACTAGACTGGCGCGATGAACGATTCGACCATTCCCCACCTACAACTCGAAGACACCAGCGTGAGCTGCGCCACCTGCGCGGCCTGCTGCTGTCGACTCGAAGTGTTGCTGTTCAGCGATACCGGCGTTCCGCAGCGCTATATCGACACCGACAGCTGGGGCGGCGAAGTCATGCTACGCCTGGAAGATGGCTGGTGCGCGGCGCTTGATCGGGACAGCATGCGCTGCAGGATCTACGAAAACCGGCCATTGATCTGCAGGGAGTTCGAGCTGGGCTCGGAAGATTGCCACGAAGAGCGCAAGGGCAGCGCCACGGCATATGGCTGAACGCTATCGGCAGTGCAGGGCTGGCGAACCGCCCTGCAGCACCTCAGGACGGCCTGCTTAGAAGGCCATTCGGTAATGCAAGGCGTAGCTTTCGACACCATCATTCGGCTTCTTGATGCCGGCGTTGGAATAGTGGATTGCGCGCACACCCACTTCGTGGCCACCGGCGAAACGCAGGCCTGCACCGATCCGATCCTCGAACTGGAAAGACGAACCGAGACCGTTGCCCTCGACCTCGGTGTTCTCGAACGCCGCGACGCCGATGCCTGCCTCGACATAGGGTTTGACCGATTCACCAGCGAACTCGTAGACGAAGACCGGGGCCAGCGAAATGCTGTGATTGCTCGACGACTCGTCGCCCTCCCAGTAGGTATAACCGGCATCCCAGTAGCCGGTCAGTCGGCCCACGCTGGTCTGGAACCAGCTGGTGCCGAAATCGAATTGCGCACCCAGGCGATAGGTCATGGTCGACTCGTCGGTCTGGCCGACCGCAACGGTAAAGTCTACGGCATGGGCAGCCGCCACCGAACCTACAGAGAGTGCCGCCACTGCAGCCAGGGAGAACAGTTTTTTCATGAGAACTTCCTTATCAAACACTGCATTTGTTTGGTTTTTTGGTGCCAGCATATTTGAGAAACCCCGCTGCGCTTGGAGTTCCTAGCGGGGGAAAAACTCGACTTTCGCGTTTTTGCCCCAAAGTATAGGCAACACGCTGGCCATTCGCCGCGGATCGCCGCTGCAATAGAAATGCTCGGAGGCCACCCCGCTGGCGAGCAGATGGCGCTCCGCCAGCAGATCGCGCAAGTGTCGCGCGACGGCTGCTCCGGTATCAATCAGGCGGACGTTTCCAGGCAGTAGCTCGCTGAGCAGCGGCCTTATAAAGGGGTAATGCGTGCAACCCAGAATCAGCGTGTCGCAGCCTTGTGCCAGCAGCGGCCCGACCCACGTCATCAGCATGGCGCGCGTTTCGGCACTGTTCAGATCGCCTGCCTCGATGCGCTCGACCAAGCCGGGGCACGGCTGAGTGATCACCCGGACATCTGCGGCAAAGCGATCAAGCAACGCGGCAAAGCGGGCGCTCTTCAGCGTTCCGGTGGTCGCCAGCACGCCGACGACACCACTTCGCGTGGCCAGGGCGGCGGGCTTGACGGCCGGTTCCATGGCGATGATCGGCAATTGCGGATACAGCTCGCGCAATTCGGTGACGCCAGCGGCGGTCGCAGTATTGCAGGCCACCACCAGCGCCTTCGCGCCCTTCTCGATAAAAAAGGCCGCAATGACACGGCAGCGCTCACGGATGTAGTCCGGGCTCTTTTCGCCATAGGGGACATGGGCGCTGTCGGCGAGATAGAGCAGCGACTCATGCGGCAGGCGCTGTCGGATCTCACGCAGCACCGAGAGCCCGCCTACTCCGGAGTCGAAGACGCCGACCGGTGCTGCGCAGTCAGCCATGGCTTGCGCCACACACCGCACAATGTGGATCGCGCTTGACCCGCAACTCACGGAAGCGACTGGACAGCGCATCGATCAGTAGCAGTCGACCAATCAGCGGCTCGCCGAAACCAACCAGCAGCTTGATCGCTTCCAACGCCTGCAGGCTGCCAACCATTCCCACCAGCGGCCCCACTACACCGGCTTCGCTGCAGGTCAGCTCGGCTTCGCTACCGTGCCCATAGAGGCAGTGGTAGCAGGGGCTCGTTTCGACTCGCGGATCGAACACCGAAAGCTGCCCCTCAAGACGGATCGCCGCGCCGCTGACCAGCGGCTTTTTCGCTTTCACGCATGCGGCGTTCACCGCTTCGCGAATGCCGAAGTTGTCCGTGCAATCGAGCACCAGATCGACCCGCTCCACTGCCGCATCCAGGGAATCGGCGTCCAACCCGCTGCGATACGGCACCAGCTGTACATGGGGGTTCAGCGCCCCCAGCCGGGCCATGGCCGAGTCGACCTTGTGCAAGCCAAGCGAGGGTGTGTCGTGAGCGATCTGCCGCTGCAGATTGGTCAGATCCAGCGCATCGAAGTCGGCCAGGTGCAGCTCACCGACACCCGCGGCCGCCAGATAGAGCGCTACCGGCGAGCCCAACCCGCCAAGCCCGACGATCAGCACGCAACTCTGTTTGAGGCGCAACTGGCCGTCGATATCGACCTGCTTGAGCAGGATCTGCCGGCTGTAGCGCAGCAGCTCTTCGTCACTCAGCATCCAAGCACCTCACAAAACGCAATCATGGCAGGCGGCCAAGGCTGATGCGCTCATGCCCACCCAGATCGAGCAGGCTTTGCACATCCTCGAAACCGCGGGAAAGCAAAAGCATGCGCACCGCCTCAGCCTGATCGTAACCGTGCTCCAGCAGCAACCAGCCACCCGACTGCAGGTGCGCCGCCGCCTGGACGATAATCGTGCGGATGTCGTCCAGGCCATCCGCACCCGCGATCAGCGCACTCTGCGGCTCGAAGCGGACATCGCCCTGCAGCAGGTGCGGGTCGCTGGCCGGAATATAGGGTGGGTTGCTGACGATCATCTGGAACCGCTCGCCGTTCAGACCGGCAAACCAGTCGCTCAGGGTGAACGCAGCGTTGTGCAGTCCGAGCCGCAGCCGGTTGCGCTCAGCCAGCCTCACGGCGGCCTCGATACGGTCCACACCGCAGACCTGCCACGCCGGCCGCTCGGTCGCCAGAGCCAGCGCAATCGCGCCGGTGCCGGTGCCCAGATCGAGCACCCGGGCCGGTGCAGCGGAGAGCAGCTGCAGCGCGGTCTCCACCAGCAGTTCGGTGTCAGGCCGGGGGATCAGCGTATCCGCTGCCACTTCAAGTTCCAGACTCCAGAAGCCCTGGCGCCCGAGAATATAGGCGACCGGTTCACCCCGACGCCTCCGTGCGAGATCAGCAGCAAAGCGCTCGGCACACTCTGCCGGCACCTCGCGCTCCGGCCAGGTGCGCAGATAGCTGGTCGACTTGTTCAGGGCGGCCGCGAGCAACCATTCGGCATCCAGCCTGGCGCTCGGCGAGTCCGGCAGATCGGCACTTTGCAGCAGGGACTCGATGGTTGGCATGAGGTGCTCTTAGCGCGGTGCGCAGCGAAAAGGATCAGTCGCCCAGCGCGGCCAGCTGGTCGGCCTGGTATTCCTGCAACAGCGGCTCGATGACCTGCTCCACGGCGCCGCCGATCACTTCGTTGAGCGAATACAGCGTCAGGTTGACGCGATGGTCGGTGACCCGGCCTTGGGGGAAATTGTAGGTACGGATACGTTCGGAGCGATCCCCGGAGCCGACCAGCAACTTGCGCGTCTCGGAGATTTCCTTGTGCGCCGCGGCGTCCTGACGGTCCTGCAGCTTGGCGGCGAGCCAGGCCATGGCCTTGGCGCGGTTCTTGTGCTGCGAACGCTCTTCCTGACACTCGACCACAATGCCAGTGGGCAGGTGCGTGATACGAATCGCTGAGTCGGTCTTGTTGACGTGCTGACCGCCGGCGCCGGAGGAGCGATAGGTGTCGATACGCAGCTCGGCCGGATTGATCTCCACCGCCGCCTGCTCATCCGGCTCCGGTAACACCGCCACGGTGCAGGCGGAGGTGTGAATGCGCCCCTGGGATTCGGTCTCCGGCACGCGCTGCACGCGGTGCGCGCCGGATTCGAACTTGAGCTTGGCGTAGACGTTGTCGCCCTCGACGCGGGAAATCACTTCCTTGTAGCCGCCGTGCTCGCCTTCGCTCTCGGAGAGGATCTCGACTCGCCAGCCTTGCTTCTCGGCATAGCGCGAATACATGCGGAACAGATCGCCGGCAAAGATCGCCGCCTCGTCGCCGCCGGTGCCGGCGCGAATCTCGAGGAACACGTTGCGCCCGTCGTTGGGGTCCTTGGGCAGCAGCATGCGCTGCAGGTTGGCTTCAAGCGTCTCGAGCTGGGCCTTGGCTTCGGCAACCTCCTCCTCGGCCATCTCGCGCATGTCGGGATCACTGTCCTTGAGCAGCGCCTGAGCGCCCTCGAGATCCTGCTGAACCTTGCACAGCTGGCGATAGGCGACGATCACCGGCTCGACTTCGGCGTACTCGCGGGAATAGGCGCGAAAACGGCTTTGATCGCTGATGACTTCGGCGTCGCCGAGCAGTGCGGTGAGTTCTTCGAAACGGTCCTGCAGGATGTCCAGCTTGTTCAGCAGCGAAGCTTTCATGGTTTTTCCGTGCCCTCGTGCAGGGCGAAGAGTTCCTGGGCCATGCTCAGCGCCTCGACGCGGCCCTCGGCGGAGAGTTTCTTCAGTTGCACGCTGGGTGCATGCAGCAGTTTGTTGGTCAGGCCACGGGCGAGCTGAACGAGAACCTCCTCGGCGCTGCCCCCATTGGCCAGCAGCCGCTGAGCCTTGCTCAGCTCGTCATCGCGAATGCGCTCGGCGTGCTGCCGGTAGGCCTTGAGCACATCAACTGCGGCCAGCTCGCGCAGGCGCTGCATGAAGTCCTCGGTGCCAGCCGCGACCAGCTCCTCGGCGGCTTGGGCAGCGCCCTGGCGACTCTTGAGGTTCTCCGCAACCACCTCATGCAGATCATCGACCGTGTACAGATAGACGTCGTCCAGCTCGCCGACCTGCGATTCAATGTCCCGCGGCACGGCGATATCGACCATGAACATCGGCTTGTGCTTGCGTCGCTTCAGCGCCTGTTCGACCGCGCCCTTGCCGAGAATCGGCAGCTGGCTGGCGGTGGAACTGATGACGATGTCGCTGTTGTGCAACTCGTCCGGGATATCGGCAAGCAGGATCGCCTGCGCGCCTAGCTCGGCGGCCAGCGCGCTGGCCCGCTCGAGGGTGCGGTTGGCGACCACGATCTTCTTCACGCCCTGCTCGTGCAGATGGCGCGCGACCAGGGTGATGGTCTCACCGGCGCCGATCAGCAGGGCCTGGCTGCGTTGCAGATTGCTGAAGATCTGCCGCGCCAGACTGACCGCGGCAAACGCCACCGAAACCGGGTTCTCGCCGATGGCGGTGTCGGTGCGCACGGTCTTCGCGGTGCTGAAGGTGGCCTGAAACAACCGGCCAAGCAGAGGCCCGACGCTGCCGGCCTCACGGGCGACCGCATAGGCCGACTTCATCTGCCCGAGAATCTGCGGTTCGCCCAGCACCAGCGAGTCGAGCCCGGAGGCAACGCGCATCATGTGGCGCACGGCCTGATCGTCGACATGCACATAGGCGCATGCCTTGAGCTCGTCGAGGCTGAGACGGTGATAATTGGCCAACCAGGCGAGCACAGCATCGGCCTCGACCTGATCCTGTTGCAGATACAGCTCGCTGCGATTGCAGGTCGAGAGGATCGCCGCTTCGCGGGTCGGAGTGACGCGGCACAGTTGCCGCAAGGCCTCGACCATCTGGTCGGGCGTGAAGGCTACGCGCTCGCGGACGTCCACCGAAGCGGTCTTGTGATTAATGCCAAGCGCGAGGAAAGCCATGCAGAATCGCTGATTCGATAACAGAGCGCGCAATTCTCCTACTTCGTCAGATGGAGAACAACCATTGCCCTCGATTGTCGGATTCGATTGGTACTGCCAATCAGCTACCGAACCGGCCTGCGCGCCTCCCAGGGCCCATGGGCTTGACCTGCGGCTTGTGTCATCATGCCGTGACCGCACACCAGCCGTACATTTCCCCTATGAAAAAACTCGCCGCACTTGCCGCCCTGCTGTTCATCGGCGGCTGCCAGACCTTCACGCAGCAAGCCCCCGAAAGCAGTCCGCCGGTCGAGGACGCTGCCCAGGAGAGCTCCGCCAGCGACGCGGCAGAGTACGGCTCATTCAGTCGCCAATCCCTCTATGCACTTCTGGTCGCAGAGCTTGCCGGCCAGCGCAACCGCTTCGACATTGCCCTGGGCAATTACGTACAGCAGGCGCATGCGACACAGGACGCCGGCGTCGCCGAACGCGGATTCCGTATCGCCGAATACCTTGGCGCAGACCAGGCGGCGCTGGATACCGCAATGATCTGGGCGCGCAACGCCCCTGACAATCTCGACGCGCAGCGCGCCGCAGCCGTGCAGCTGGCCCGCGCCGGGCGTTACGAAGAATCGCTCGAGTTCATGGAGAAGGTTCTGCAGGGCCAGGGCGACACTCATTTCGATTTCCTCGCCCTTTCGGCCTCGGAAACCGACCCGGACACCCGCGCCGGTCTGCTGCAAAGCTTCGACAAGCTGTTGGTCAAACACCCCGACAACCCACAGCTCTCCTTCGGCAAGGCCGTGCTGCTGCAACAGGATGATCGCAGCGAGGAAGCACTGGCGCTGCTGCAGAAGCAGCCGGATAAGGAACGGCAGATCCCGTCGATCCTGCTCGAAGCACGCCTTCTGCACAGCTTGCAGCGCAGCGACGAAGCGATACCGCTGCTCGAGCGAAGCCTTCGCCAGCACCCCGAGGACAAGCGTCTGCGCCTGACCTATGCACGCCTTCTGGTGGAACAGGAGCGCCTGGAAGACGCCATGGGCGAGTTCGCCACCCTGGTCCAGCAGCACCCCACCGACGACGACCTGCGCTTCTCCATGGCGCTGGTCTGCATGGAGGCTGAGGCCTGGCGCGAAGCCACCGTGTACCTGGAAGAGCTCATCGAACGCGGCAGCCACGTTGACGCGGCTTACTTCAATCTTGGCCGTGCTTATCAGGCTATGGACAAGAACGCCAAGGCGCTCGACGCGCTAGCTCATGTCGGCCCTGGCAACGAATACCTGCCAGCGAAACTGCTGCAGAGCCAGCTGCTCTATTCCGGCAATCGCGACCAGGAAGCGTCCGCGGTACTGGCCGACGCACGCCAGCAGCAGCCTGACTACGCCATCCAGCTGTACCTGATCGAGATCGAAGCGCTCTCCGAGCAGGACCGCACCGAACAAGGCTGGCAACTGGTGGAGCAGGCGCTTGCCGATTTCCCCGACGACCTCAATCTGCTGTACACCCGCGCCATGCTTGCGGAAAAGCGCGGCGATCTGGCGCAACTGGAACGCGACCTGCGCTTCATCATCGAGCGTGAGCCGGACAACGCCATGGCGCTCAACGCGCTCGGCTACACCCTGGCCGACCGTACTGATCGCCACAAGGAAGCGCTCCAGCTGATCGAGCAGGCCTACCAGCTCAACCCCGACGACCCGGCGATCCTCGACAGCCTCGGCTGGGTCAACTTCCGCCTGGGCAATCTGACCGAGGCCGAAGCGCTGCTGCGCAAGGCGCTGCAACGCTTTGCCGACCACGAAGTCGCCGCGCACCTGGGCGAGGTGCTTTGGGCCCAGGGTGAACACAGCGAGGCCCGCGCGGTCTGGTCGAAGGCACTCAAACTACAACCGGACAGCCAGATCCTGCGCGAAACGCTGAAACGGCTGACCGGATCGGAGAAGCCCTGACCCATGTCCCTGTTGAAAAACCTTCTTGCTCCCTGCCTGGCCCTCCTGCTTGCTGGCTGTGCCGGGCTTGGCCCACGCGAATCGGTTGAAGGCCCCGGCAATGCCTCCGCCTGGAAAGAGCATCGCAGCCAGGTCGCGACGGTCGATGGCTGGCAGATCAGCGGCAAGATCGGCATTCGCGCACCGCAGGAATCCGGCAGCGGCACACTGTTCTGGCTGCAGCGCCAGGACTACTTCGACATTCGCCTGTCCGGCCCCCTGGGCCGAGGCGCCACCCGCCTGACCGGCCGCCCCGACGCCGTATCTCTGGAAGTCGCCGGCCAGGGCCGATTCGAAGCCGAATCCCCGGAGGCCCTGGTCGAAGCGCAGCTCGGCTGGCAGCTGCCGGTGTCGCACCTGCTCTGGTGGGTGCGTGGCTTGCCTGCGCCGGACAGCCGCAGCCGTCTGAGCCTGGACAGCGAGAGCCGCCTGGCACGACTGGAACAGGACGGCTGGCAGGTCGACTACCTGGCATACGGCGAACACAACGGCTTCACGCTGCCCGAGCGCATCCGCCTGCAAGGCCATGACCTGCAGATCACCCTGGTGGTCAAGGACTGGCAAGCGCGCCAGCTGGGCCGCTGAATGCAGACGCTGACCCTGCCGGCACCGGCCAAACTCAATCTGATGCTGCATATCGTCGGCCGCCGCGCAGACGGCTATCACGAGCTGCAGACGCTGTTCCAGTTTCTCGACCATGGCGACGAACTCGGCTTCCGCCTGCGTGCTGACGGCGAGATTCGCCTGCATACCGAACTGCCGGGCGTCGATCACGACAGCAACCTGATCGTCCGTGCGGCGCGCCTGCTGCAGCGCGCCAGCGGCTGCTCGCTCGGCGCAGATATCACCCTGCTCAAACGTCTGCCCATGGGCGGCGGCATTGGCGGCGGCAGCTCCGACGCAGCGACCACCCTGCTCGGCCTCGACCACCTGTGGCAACTGCACCTGGGCGAAGACCGACTGGCCGCGCTGGGGCTGACCCTGGGCGCCGACATACCGGTGTTCGTACGCGGCCGGGCGGCATTTGCCGAGGGGGTTGGCGAGCGCCTGCAACCGGTCGATTTGCCCGAACCATGGTTCCTCGTAATCGCGCCGCAAGTCTCTGTTAGTACAGCGGAAATATTTGCCGACCCAGAGTTGACACGTAATACCCCGGCCATTACAGTTCGCAGCCTTCTTGCAGGGGGCGGTCATAATGACTGTCAGCCAATAGTCGAGAAGCGTTATCCAGAAGTTCGTAACGCTTTGAGCTTGTTGAACAAATTCGTTCCGGCAAGCATGACTGGCACTGGAGCTTGTGTGTTTGGGAGCTTCCCAAACGAAGGCGAGGCTGATAAAGTCCGCCGCCAACTTCCAGACACTTTGCCAAGTTTCGTTGCCCACGGTCGTAACGTTTCGATGTTGCACCGAAGCCTTGAAAAACTGGCGCAGGAAGCGAGTGCGTAGCACACAGGTTGTACGATACAGGGGCGTCGCCAAGCGGTAAGGCACCAGGTTTTGATCCTGGCATGCGTTGGTTCGAATCCAGCCGCCCCTGCCATAACCTCCCAAGGTTCGTACGACTGCAATAGCACCAATGAAGTTGACCCTACAGGGGCGTCGCCAAGCGGTAAGGCACCAGGTTTTGATCCTGGCATGCGTTGGTTCGAATCCAGCCGCCCCTGCCATAACCTCCCAAGGTTCGTACGACTGCAATAGCACCAATGAAGTTGACCCTACAGGGGCGTCGCCAAGCGGTAAGGCACCAGGTTTTGATCCTGGCATGCGTTGGTTCGAATCCAGCCGCCCCTGCCATACACTTGAAGCTGTTCAGAAGCTCGCCTTTTGAACAGCTTTTTATTCATCGGACCCACCCTCAGGCAGGTACTGCGCGTGTCCAAGATGATGGTCTTCACGGGGAACGCCAACCCCGACCTGGCCCGGCGTGTCGTACGTCAGCTGCATATCCCCCTCGGTGATGCCTACGTCGGAAAGTTCTCCGACGGCGAAATCAGTGTCGAGATCAACGAGAACGTTCGCGGCAAGGACGTATTTCTGATCCAGCCGACCTGCGCTCCGACCAACGACAACCTGATGGAACTGGTGGTACTGGCCGACGCCTTCCGCCGCTCCTCGGCGTCGCGCATCACCGCAGTGATCCCCTACTTCGGTTATGCCCGCCAGGATCGTCGTCCGCGCTCTGCCCGTGTACCGATCAGCGCCAAGGTCGTGGCCGACATGCTCGACGTCGTTGGCGTCAACCGTGTGCTGACCGTTGACCTGCACGCCGACCAGATCCAGGGCTTCTTCGACATGCCGGTGGACAACATCTACGGCTCGCCGGTCCTGGTCGACGACATCCAGGCTCAGCGCTTCGAGAACCTGATGATCGTCTCCCCGGACATCGGTGGTGTGGTCCGCGCCCGTGCGGTGGCCAAATCCCTCGGCGTCGACCTGGCGATCATCGACAAGCGTCGGCCGAAAGCCAACCAGTCCGAAGTGATGCACATCATCGGTGATATCGAAGGCCGTACCTGCATCCTCGTCGATGACATGGTCGATACCGCCGGCACCCTGTGCCATGCAGCCAAGGCGCTGAAGGATCATGGCGCCGCCAAGGTCTACGCCTACTGCACGCACCCGATCCTGTCCGGCCGCGCCATCGAGAACATCGAAGGCTCCGTGCTCGACGAGCTGGTGGTGACCAACACCATCCCGCTGTCGGCTGCCGCACAGTCCTGCACCCGAATTCGCCAACTGGACATCGCGCCAGTGGTGGCTGAAGCGGTTCGCCGCATCAGCAATGCCGAATCGATCAGCGCGATGTTCCGCTAAGCGAAAAGCTTCGCGAATCGCACTGAACGTAATGTGCCCCGCCTCGTGCGGGGCTTTTTGCCCAACAGCCCGAGCGCTGGTCGCAAGCGCGACAGGTAATGTTGCTACTGGAGAATTACCATGAACGATTTCACTCTGAATGCCCAAGTGCGTTCCGACCTGGGGAAAGGTGCGAGCCGCCGCCTGCGTCGTAACGCCGCCCTGGTTCCGGCCGTCATCTACGGTGGCGACAAGGCCCCGCAGTCCATCAGCATCCTGGCCAAGGACTTCGCCAAGCTGCTGGAGAACGAAGCCTCCTTCAGCCACGTTCTGAACCTGAACGTCGACGGCCAGAACGAATCCGTTCTGATCAAGGCACTGCAGCGCCATCCGGCCAAGAGCTTTGTCCTGCACGCTGACTTCGTTCGCGTCGTTGCCGGCCACAAGCTGACCGCAACCGTTCCCCTGCACTTCATCAACCAGGAAACCTCCGTGGGCGTGAAGAAGCAAGGCGGCGAAATCCTGCACAACCTGAACGAAGTCGAAGTTTCCTGCCTGCCGCAAGACCTGCCGGAATTCATCGAAGTCGACATGATCAACGTCGAAGTCGGCCAGGTTCTGCACATGACCGACATCAAGCTGCCGAAAGGCGTTGAGCTGGTCGCCCTGGCCCACGGCAGCGACCTGCCGGTAGCCAACGTTCACGCTCCGCGCGTGAGCAAGGAAGACGCTCCGAAAGAAGAAGACGCTGCCGAGTAATTCACTCGCATAGTCGAAGAAGAGGCCCCCGTCGTGACTGCCGTAAAACTGATCGTCGGCCTGGGAAACCCAGGCCCTGAATACGACCAGACCCGGCACAACGCGGGGGCTCTTTTCGTTGAGCGTCTGGCTGCCCGTGAAGGCGTCTCGCTCAGCAACGATCGCAAGTACTTTGGCCTGGTCGGCAAGTTCAGCCATCAGGGTGAAGACATCCGCCTGCTTATCCCCACTACCTACATGAACCGCAGCGGTCAGGCGGTGGCGGCATTGGCCGGCTTTTTCCGAATTCCCCCCGAGTCCATCCTGGTCGCCCATGATGAGCTCGATATGCCCCCGGGCGTCGCCAAACTCAAGCAGGGTGGCGGTCATGGCGGGCACAACGGGCTGCGTGACATCATCGCCAAGCTCGGCAATCAGAACGGCTTTCATCGCCTGCGCCTGGGTATCGGCCATCCTGGCCACGCCAGCCTGGTCAGTGGCTACGTACTGGGCCGCGCACCGCAGACCGAGCGCGAAAAGCTCGACGCCAGCATCGACTTTGCGCTGGATGTCGTGCCAGAAATCCTGGCCGGCGACTGGACCCGCGCGATGCAGCGCCTGCACAGCCAGAAGGCCTGAACCTAACTCCGAGGCAAGATCACCATGGGATTCAACTGCGGCATCGTCGGTCTGCCCAACGTCGGCAAGTCCACCCTGTTCAACGCCCTGACCAAATCCGGCATCGCGGCTGAGAACTTTCCCTTCTGCACCATCGAGCCGAACAGCGGCATCGTGCCGATGCCCGATCCGCGCCTCGACGCGCTGGCGGCGATCGTCAAGCCGGAGCGGGTGATCCCGACCACCATGGAGTTCGTCGACATCGCCGGCCTGGTCGCCGGCGCTTCGAAGGGCGAAGGCCTGGGCAACAAATTCCTCGCCAACATCCGCGAAACCGACGCCATCGCCCATGTGGTGCGCTGCTTCGAAGACGAGAACGTCATCCACGTCGCCAACAGCGTGGACCCCAAACGTGACATCGAGATCATCGACCTCGAACTGATCATGGCCGACCTCGACAGCTGCGAGAAGCAGCTGCAGCGCGTCGCCCGTACCGCCAAGGGCGGCGACAAGGAAGCGGTCGCACAGAAGGGGCTGCTGGAGAAGCTGATCCCGCACCTCACCGAAGGCAAGCCGGCACGCAGCCTGCTGAAGAGCTTCAGTGACGAGGAAAAGCGCCTGGCCAAGACCTTCCACCTGCTGACCACCAAGCCGGTGATGTACATCGCCAACGTCGCCGAGGATGGCTTCGAGAACAACCCGCTCCTGGACGTGGTCAACGCCATCGCCGAGGAAGAAGGCGCCATCGTCGTGCCGGTGTGCAACAAGATCGAAGCCGAGATCGCCGAGCTGGACGATCTGGAAGAGATGCAGATGTTCCTCGAAACCATGGGTATGGAAGAACCAGGTCTGAACCGTGTGATCCGCGCCGGTTACGAGCTGCTCAACCTGCAGACCTACTTCACCGCCGGGGTGAAGGAAGTCCGCGCCTGGACCGTCAGAATCGGTGCGACCGCTCCGCAGGCGGCCGCGGTGATCCACACCGATTTCGAGAAAGGCTTCATCCGCGCTGAAGTCATCGCGTATGACGACTTCATCCAGTACAAGGGCGAAGCCGGCGCCAAGGAAGCTGGCAAATGGCGCCTGGAAGGCAAGGAATACATCGTCAAGGACGGTGATGTCATGCACTTCCGCTTTAACGTCTGAGTCCTTCAGGTACTCGGCAAAAGGCCCCGACTCGTCGGGGCCTTTTAGCTTCTATCGAAGGGAGTGCAATCCGTTAAAGCGGACCAGGGTCGGGCATCGGATCCGGCGGCGGAGCGACCTTCTCGAGTTGTTCGAGCACTTCTTCCGGCAGCTCGTCCGGGCCTTCGAACTCGGTATCGCTCTCGGCGTCGTCGAGGTCGTTGAGGGGCGATTCGTCGGCTCGCCAGGGCCAGGTGGGTTGCGGCTGCATTTGGGGTTCGGCGCCAGGCATGGCTCTGTCCTCTGAAAGGGGCCTGGGACGTTAGGCACGTATCCCTGCAGCGGGTTCGCCGATGGCGGGACCGTCCGGCGCAATCTGGACGGTCCCGCATCGGATCGCTACTTGAAGTTGCGCTTCACCAGCCGTTCCAGCCAGCCGACGATGCCGGAGCGGAACAGCAGCACGCAGAGCACGAAGATCACCCCGAGGATCACATGCACCCACTCCCCCAGCGGGCCATTGGACAGCGAGCTTTGTAGCGTCACCACCACGGTGGCGCCGACCAGCGGCCCGAGGATGGTGCCGACGCCGCCAAGCAGGGTCATCAGGATGACCTCGCCGGACATGTGCCAGTGCGCGTCGGTCAGCGAGGCCAGCTGAAACACCACGGTCTTGGTTGCGCCAGCCAGGCCGGCAAGCGCCGCGGAGATGACGAACGCCAGCAGCTTGTGCCGATCGACGTTGTAGCCGAGCGACACCGCCCGCGGCTCGTTCTCGCGGATGGCCTTGAGCACCTGCCCGTAGGGCGAGTGGATGGTGCGCTGGATGATGGCGAAGCCAATGACGAACACCGCCAGCACGAAGTAGTACATGGCCATGTTGTTCTTCATGTCGACAAGGCCGAACAGGTGCCCGCGCGGCACGCCCTGCAACCCGTTCTCGCCGCCGGTGAACGGCGCCTGAACGAAGACGAAGAACACCAACTGCGCCAGCGCCAGGGTGATCATCGCGAAGTAGATGCCCTGCCTGCGGATCGCCAGCATGCCGAACAGCGCACCGAGCACCGTCGAGGCCAGCGTGCCGGCGAGTATCCCCAGCTCGGTACTGAGCCCACTGTAGCTGCTCAGCATGTAGCCGGTGATGTAGCCGCCGGTGGCGAAGAACGCCGCATGGCCGAAGGACAGCAGCCCCGCGTAGCCGAGCAGCAGGTTGAAGGCGCAGGCGAACAGGGCGAAGCACAGCAGCTTCATCAGGAACACCGGATACACCGCCAGCGGCGCCAACAGCGCGATCACCAGCAACACCGCATAGAAAATCTTCTGCCGCCGCGCGGCCGCGTGCCTGCGCTCGCGTACCACACTGGCCTGCCGCAGCGATGCGGCCTGCACGTTTGCCGGATTCGTCATGCTCATGCCTCCTTACCAAAGAGTCCCGCAGGACGAATCAGCAACACCGCCACCATGACCAGGAACACCACGGTGTTGGCCGCTTCCGGATAGAACACCTTGGTCAGCCCCTCGATCAGACCCATGGCGATGCCGGTGATGATGGCGCCGAGGATCGAGCCCATGCCGCCGATCACCACCACGGCGAACACCACGATCAGCAGGTTCGAGCCCATGCCCGGCGTCACCGCGTAGATCGGCGCAGCCAGCACGCCGGCGAAGGCCGCCAGAGCCACACCGTAGCCGTAGGTCAGGGTCACCAGCAGCGGCACGTTGATGCCGAAGCCCTGCATCAGTTTCGGGTTCTCGGTGCCGGCGCGCAGATAGGAACCCAGGCGGGTGCGTTCGATGACGTACCAGGTCGCCAGGCACACCACCAGCGCGGCGACGATCACCCAGGCGCGGTAGGTCGGCAGAAACATGAAGCCGAGATTGAAGCCGCCACGCAGCAACTCCGGCATTGGATAGGACGAGCCGGACACGCCGAACAGCTTGACGAAGCTGCCCTCGACGATCAGCGCCAGGCCGAAGGTCAGCAGCAATCCGTAAAGGTGATCCTCACCGGCAATGCGCCGCAGCAGGCCGCGCTCGATGGCCATGCCCAGGCAACCCACCACTAACGGCGCCAGCACCAGCGCGAACCAGTAGCTCACACCCAGATAGTTCAGCCCGAGGAAGGCCACGAAGGCGCCCAGCATGTACTGCGCACCATGGGCGAAGTTGATGATGCGCAGCAGGCCGAAGATGATCGCCAGGCCCAGGCTCAGCAGTGCGTAGAACGCCCCGTTGATAAGACCGAGCAGCAACTGCCCGAGCAGTACGCTCAGGGGTACGCCGAATAGGAGAGTCATGGTTCATCACCCAAAGGAAGTCCGTGGCACCCGGCCGTTACCGACCGGGTGATGGCGCGGCCTAGCCGTTTACTCTTTGGCGACCAGCTTGGTGCACTGGGTTTCGGCGATCGGCCGGTAGGCCTGCTCTCCAGGGATGGTGCTAACGATCTTGTAGAGGTCCCACTCACCGCTGGATTCGGCCGGCGTCTTGACCTGCACCAGATACATGTCATGCACCATGCGGCCGTCCTCACGGATACGGCCATCCTTGGCGAACATGTCGTTGACCGGCGTCTTGGCCATCTGCGCACGTACCGCGACCGTCTCGTCGGTGCCGGCGGCCTTTACCGCGTTCAGATAATGCGTAGTGGTCGAATAGATGCCGGCGTGCACCATGCCCGGCATGCGCTTGGTGCGCTCGTAGTAGCGCTTGGCCCAGGCGCGGGTGTCATCGTTCATGTCCCAGTACCAGCCGGTGGTCAGCATCAGGCCCTGGGTCACGTCCAGGCCCATGGCATGGATGTCGTTGAGGAACACCACCATGCCGGCGAGCTTCTGCCCGGACTGGGTGACGCCGAATTCGCTGGCGGTCTTCAGCGAGTTGACCGTATCGGCACCGGCGTTGGCCAGAGCGATGACCTCGGCTCCGGAGCCCTGCGCCTGCAGCATGTAGGAAGAGAAATCGTTGCTTGGGAACGGATGGCGGACCT
The DNA here is from genome assembly GCF_003935375.1 of Stutzerimonas xanthomarina. Classification (GTDB taxonomy): domain Bacteria; phylum Pseudomonadota; class Gammaproteobacteria; order Pseudomonadales; family Pseudomonadaceae; genus Stutzerimonas; species Stutzerimonas xanthomarina_A. Next base: position 11,970 of record NZ_RHQM01000022.1, on the reverse strand, counting down.
TGCCGACGACGCTGCCGCCCTCGCCTTCCACCACCTTGGTGATGTCGTTTTCCATGGCGTGGCCGAAGGCATAGTCGGCGGTGAGGATGTACCAGCTCTTGCCCCCATCGGCGAGTACGGCCTTGGCCGTGCCATTGGCCAGCGCGTAGGTGTCGTAGGTCCAGTGGATGTGGTTGGGCGAGCAGAACTCGTTGGTGATGCTGGAGGCCGCCGCGCCGGAGATCAGCGCCAGCTTGCCGCCCTGCTCCACCACCTTGCTTGCGGCCAGCACCACGGAACTGGCGACCATGCCGGTCACCATGTCGACGTTGCGCTCGTCGATCCACTGGCGCACGGTATTGGCGCCGACGTCGGGTTTGTTCAGGTCGTCGGCATGGAAGACAACGATCTTCTTGCCGTCGACCTTGCCGCCGAAATCCTCCACCGCCATCTTCAACGCTTCCAGGCCGCCCGGGCCGGAGAGGTCGCGATAGGTGCCGGACATATCGGCCAGGTAGCCGATGCGGATTTCGTCATTGCTGATCTCGGCCTGGGCGGCCGAAGCGATCAGGGAAGAAGCCAGGATGGCGCTCGCGCTCTTGCGGAAAAAGCTCATGTATTCACCACTCTCGATTGTTTTTGTTGTGGTTCGGGCCGGCATCCACTGCGGCCGGTTGCTGCTTCCTGAGTCGTCCGGGGCTTACACCCCGAGACAGGAATTGAGGAAATCCTTCTTCGAATCCAGGTCGGCCGCCTCGATCTCTTCGATGATGCGGCCGTGTTCCATGACGTAATGGCGGTCGGCCAATGGCGCGGCGAAGCGGAAGTTCTGCTCCACCAGGACGATGGTCAGGCCGCGCTGTTTGAGCTTGATCAGCACCTCGCCGAGCTTCTGCACGATGACCGGCGCCAGGCCTTCGGTGATCTCGTCGAGCAGCAGCAGGTTGGCGCCGGTGCGCAGAATGCGCGCCATGGCCAGCATCTGCTGCTCGCCGCCGGACAGCCGCGTACCCTGGCTGAAGCGGCGCTCGTAGAGGTTGGGGAACATTTCGTAGAGCTCGTCCAGGCTCATGCCGCCGCTGCGTACCGTGGGCGGCAGCAGCAGGTTTTCCTCGACGCTCAGGCTGGCGAAGATGCCGCGCTCTTCCGGGCAGTAGCCGACGCCCAGCCGCGGAATCTGGTGGGCCGGCATGCCGATGGTTTCGTTGCCGTTGACCACGATGGAGCCGGTGCGGCGCCCGACCATGTTCATGATCGCCCGCAGCGTGGTGGTTCGCCCGGCGCCGTTGCGCCCTAGCAGCGTCACCAGCTCGCCGCGGCCGACCACCAGATCGACACCGTGCAGAATGTGCGATTCGCCGTAAAAGGCATGCAGATCACTGACGCGCAGCTGATCGCGGTCCATGGGTGGATTCATGCGTGCGCCTCCTCGAGTGTCGCGGCTTCGCTGCCGAGGTAGGCCTCGCGCACCTGCGGGTTGGCCGAAACGCTTTCGTAGTCGCCCTCGGCGAGTACCGAACCACGCGCCAGCACAGTGATGCGATCGCACAGGCGGCTGACCACGCTGAGGTTGTGCTCGACCATCAGCACCGTACGGTTGGCCGCGGCCTTGCGCACCAGCTCGACGACCATGTCGACGTCTTCGCTGCCCATGCCCTGGGTCGGTTCGTCGAGCAGCAGCACGAAGGGGTCGAGCGCCAGGGTGGTGGCCAGCTCCAGCGCGCGCTTGCGGCCGTAGGGCAGCTCGACTGCCAGGGTCTGGGCGAAGGATTGCAGGTCGACTTCAGCGAGCAGCTGCATCACCTGGTCGTCCAGCTCGCGCAGGCTGCGTTCGGATTTCCAGAAATGGAAGGAGTTGCCCATCTTCTGCTGCAGCGCTACACGCACGTTTTCCAGCACGCTCATGTGGCCAAATACTGCGGAAATCTGGAACGAGCGCACCAGGCCGAGCCGGGCGATCTCGTTGGCCTTCATCGAGGTGATGTTCTTGCCGCGATAGAGGATTTCGCCACGGGTGGGCGTGAGGAATTTGGTGAGCAGATTGAATACGGTGGTCTTGCCGGCGCCGTTGGGGCCGATAAGCGCATGGATGTGACCCTGACGGACCTTCAGATCGACGGAATCCACTGCGGTGAAGCCGCGGAATTCCTTGGTCAGGCCGCGCGTTTCCAGCACGAACTCTGGTTCCTTTGGGTGCCCTCTAACCTTGTTTGTTGTTGTTGGTTATGGCGCAGGTCGCTGCATGACCTTTACGTAAACGATAACAACCAGTTTCCGTATACGGCAAGTGGCTTTTTCAAACGGGTGATTGAGCGGTAAAGCGGGCAAATGAAAGGCAAAAGGCCAGTATTTTTCGCGCCATTGAGGTAGTTGGTTTGCATCGGCGATGCAAACCGCGAGCGCCGAAAGAAGGCCCGGCCGACGCAGAAAAAGCCGGGCCTATGCGGCCCGGAAATTTCCAACGAGGAGGTTCACAGCGGTTTCGCGGTTACCACAACGGCAGGCTGTAGCTGACGATAAAGCGATTCTCGTCCAGGTCGCTCTGGAAGTTGCTTCGCGTGGTGGCGTTGCGCAGCTTGAAGCCGAGGTTCTTCAGTGGGCCGCTCTGGATGACGTAGGCGATGTCGGTGTTGCGCTCCCAGGTCTTGCCTTCGCTGGCGCCGGCGCCACGGTCGACGTTGTCACCGGAGACGTAGCGGGTCATCAGGCTCAGCCCGGGAATGCCCATGGCGGCGAAGTCGTAGTCGTAGCGGACCTGCCAGGAGCGTTCGTCCTGGTTACCGAAATCGTTGATCTGCAGCAGGTTGATCAACGCGTTATCGCCACCGGCGACGTAGGCGAAACCGGTATCGCCGCTCATGTGCTGGTAACCGCCGGTGAAGGCGTGACCGCCATGCTTGTAGGTGAACAGCGCGCCGAAGGCGTCGTTGTCGACATTGCTGCCGCCATCGTCGGTGGAGCGCACATAGCGCAGGTCGGTCTTGAAGCTCTGCGACTCGCCGATCGGCAGCACATGGACCAGGCTGAGGTTGTGCTGGTCGTAGATGCCGTCCAGCCCACCGTAGTAGTAGCTGGTGGCCAATTGTGGCGACCAGTCGTAGCGCCCGCCGGCGAAGCGGAACTCGTCGCTCGTCGTATTGCTGCCAAAGGTAATGTTGCGCAGCCCGCCATTGAACACCGTCATCTCTTCGTAGTTGGAAGAGTCGCGGTAGCTCGTGCGATCCAGCATGCCGAGATCCAGCGTGAGGCCTGCGACGTCTTGCTCTGCAGCCAGGCGCCGCGATAGATGTTCGGCAACAGGCGGCTGTCGTTGCGCATCAGCACCGGGATAACCGGTTGCAGCGTGCCCACGTGCAGCGTGGTGGCGGACAGCTTGGCCTTCGCCGTCAGGCCTGCCGTGCCGTAGTCATCCGCCGGTTCACCGGAAGCCGAGCGTGGCAGGAGGCCGGTGCCGCCACGGCCGGAGCCGGAGTCGAGCTTGACGCCGAGCAGGCCGATGGCATCCAGGCCGAAGCCGACCGGTCCTTCGGTGTAGCCGGATTCCATTTTCAGGATGAAGCCCTGGGCCCACTCCTCGGCCTTGGACTGGCCGTCCCCCGAACGGAAGTCGCGGTTCATGTAGAAGTTGCGCAGTTCGACAGCGGCCTTGCTGTCTTCGATGAAGGCGGCCGAAGCCGTGTTGGACATGCCCAGAATGGCTGCAGCCAGGCTGGAAAGCAGGAAGGTCCGGCTTGCTGGTTTCAGTTGCATAGCTTTCTCTCTTGTTGTTGTGATCGTTGATGCAGCTGTTGAGCCCGACTGCCAACTGCCCGGGCTCGGATTACCACTTCATGCGGTAATGCGGTGTCGCGCTCAGCGCGCGGTGCTTCTGGGCACGCGGCCCAGCAGGTAGAACTCGTCGTTGGGCGGGGTGCGCGCCATGGACACCAGCCGGTTGGAGAGGCCGAACAGCCCGGCGATGGCGCCGATGTCCCAGATGTCGTCGAGGCTGAAACCCTGAGCTTCCAGCCGCGCTTGCCAGGCGTCGTCCAGCACGCCGCGCCCTGCCGCAAGGTGCAGGGCGAAATCGAGCATCGTGCGCTGGCGTTCGGAGATGGGCGCGGTGCGGTAGTTGACAGCGATCTGGTCGGCCAGCTGCGCGTCCTTGGCGAGGATGCGCAAAATCGCGCCATGGGCGACCACGCAATACAGGCAGCCGTGGTCGGCGCTGACCGCCACCACGATCATCTCCTTCTCGGCCTGGGTCAGGCTGTCGGCTTCGCGCTCCATCAGCGCATCGTGATAGGCGAAGAAGGCGCGAAACTCCGCCGGCCGATGAGCCAGCATGAGAAACACGTTGGGGATGAAACCGGCCTTTTCCTGCACGGCGAGAATCCGTTCGCGCAGGTCGGCGGGCAGTGCGTCGAGGCTGTCGGGCAGCGGGAAACGGCTGATCGACTGAGTAGTAGGCAGCGCCATGGAAAGCTCCATTTCGGATGAGCGAATGGCCGGCCGGGCGAACCCGGCCGGTGCCGGTCAGTGCTGTTCGCTGATGCCCAGCTCGACCACGCTGATCTCGCGCATGCGGAACTTCTGCACCTTGCCGCTGATGGTCATCGGGAAGTCGTCGACGAACCGGATGTGCCGCGGCGTCTTGAAGTGGGCAATGCGGCCCTTGCAGAACTCGCGCAGCGCCTCGGCCTCGACCTGATGGCCGGGGTGCAGCTTGACCCAGGCGACGATCTCCTCGCCGAACTTGCTGTCCGGCACGCCGATCACCTGCACGTCGGCGACCGCAGGATGGGTGAAGAGAAATTCCTCGATCTCGCGCGGGTACACGTTCTCGCCGCCGCGGATGATCATGTCCTTGTTGCGGCCGACGATCTTGATGTAACCCTCATCGTCCATTACCGCGAGGTCACCGGTGTGCATCCAGCGGGCGCCGTCGATGGCATCGCGGGTGGCGTCCGGGTTGTTCCAGTAACCGAGCATCACGCTGTAGCCGCGGGTGCACAGTTCGCCGATCTGCCCGCGCGGCACCACCGCGCCGTGCTCGTCGACGATCTTGCTTTCCAGGTGCGGCTGGGTGCGGCCGACGCTGGTCACGCGGCGTTCCAGGTCGTCGTCGGCACTGGTCTGGGTGGACACGGGACTGGTTTCGGTCATGCCGTAGGCGATCTGCATTTCGGCCAGGTGCATGTCGTCGATGACGCGCTTCATCACTTCGATCGGGCAGGTAGAGCCGGCCATGATGCCGGTGCGCAGGCTGCTGAGGTCCAGCGACTGGCGCTCCGGATGGTCGAGCATGGCGATGAACATGGTCGGCACGCCGTACATGCCGGTGGCCTTTTCCTCGGCCGCAGCCTGCAATGCGGCCAGCGGCTCGAAGGCAGCGCTCGGGTAGATCATCGTGGTGCCGTGGGTGACGCAGCCGAGGTTGCCCATGACCATGCCAAAGCAGTGGTACAGCGGCACCGGGATCACCAGGCGGTCGTGCTCGGTCAGCCTGAGGCTCTCGCCGACCATGTAGCCGTTGTTGAGGATGTTGTAGTGGCTGAGCGTGGCGCCCTTGGGAAAGCCCGTGGTGCCGGAGGTGTACTGGATGTTGATGGGGTCGTCGAACTGCAGGCGCTCGCCGCACTGGCGCAACTGCTCGGGCCCGACCTGCTCGGCCATCTCCATCAGCGCCTGCCACTGCAGCATGCCGTCCACCGGCTTGTCGCACAGGCTGATCACACCGCGCAGCTCGGGCAGCATATGGCTCTGCAGGGCCCCGACGGCGGCGCTTTCCAGCTCCGGCAGCAGCTCGTGGAGCATGGCGTGGTAATCGGACGTCTTGAAGGCATCGGCGCAGATCAGCCAGCGGCAGCCGGACTGCTTCAAGGCGTATTCGAGTTCGCTGAGGCGGTAGGCGGGATTGATGTTGACCAGCACCACACCGATCTTCGCAGTAGCGAACTGGGTGATGCACCACTGGGCATTGTTCGGCGACCAGATGCCCACTCGTTCGCCAGCCTGCAGTCCGAGGGCCAGCAGGCCACGCGCGCAACGGTCCACCGCCTCTGCCAGTTCCGTCCAGGTGTAACGCAGTTGCTGATGGCGCACCACCAGGGCCTCGCGCTGGGGAAAGCGCTCCACGGTACGATCGAACGCCGCGCCGATGGTCATGGGCAACAGTGGTTTGCTCTGCGGTCCGCAGGTATAGCTCGGAAGACTCATGACGATTTTCCTCAGTCTTATGTTTGTTATGAGGCGTGCTCGCAAGGGTGCTGGCGCTGCTGACAGTCACCCTAGGCCACGATTACGTTAACGTAAAGGTAACTAGCTGACAATATGTCGCAGGGTAGGCGAAAGTCGAGAAGCTCGAGCAGTCAAATGGCCATTATCTGGTGACGAATAAATGGGTCAGCCGCGGCCAGATCGGCGCTGACACGACGTGTCGGAAGGCATGCCTGAGCGGCGCAAAACGGTTGCGCCGGAGCCTCTGCAACGATGCCGCGCATGCGTCTGCCGAAGACGCCTCGTCAGGCGCCTACACGCCGGTACTCGTGATGGAAGTCCAGCGCGGCGAGGTTCTTGTCCTTGGCTTCGAGCATGATGTCGAAGCGATCGAGAAACTGAAACGCATAGCGATTCGTCCAGTGGTTCCACATGCGTTTGCTATGCGCATAGAGGTCGCGCTTGTTGACCTTCTCCAGCAACTCGGGGAGTTCCAGCTTCTGCTCCGGCGCGAAGCCAAGCTCCATCAGGCTCTCCTGCGGCTGCGAGTAGTGCATGGTCGGCCGCACACCGCGCCAGCTTTCCAGAACGCGCTCGATGCGCGGGTCGTCCGGCTCGATGTAGCGGCCCTCGTGAATCCAGCAGTGATGGATATCCAGCACCACCGGCGCGAGGTCCGCGAGGCTCAGGCAGTCGTCCAGGCCATAGGTCTTTTCGTCGTTCTCGAAGGTGATGCAGCGGCGCGCCTCGGTCGACAGGCGCGGCCACACGGCACGCACCCCCTCGGCGCCGAGCCGCCCGGCGATATGCAGGTTGCATTTGAAGTCCTGGAAGCGCCGGCCGTAACCCATCATGCGGATCATGTCGGCGTGGTATTCGAATTCCGCCAGGCTGTTTTCCACCACCTGCGGCTTGTCCGATCCCAGCACGCAGTACTGGCCGGGATGCATCGACAGCCGGATATCGTTGGCCCGTGCCAGTTCGCCGATCGCGGCGAAGCCAGCCTCGAGGCGGTTCCGTATCTCGGCGCGACGGTAGAACGGCGCGATCTCGGCATGGCTGTAGAACGGCAGCAAGTCGCTGGACAGGCGCAACATGCGCAGCATCGGCGGCAACGTGGCGACGTATTCGAGCAACACCCGCTGAGCGCTCAGGTTGTGCTCGACGATCTCCTCCAGCCTCGCTTCGGCCGCGGCGCGACCGACCGAGGCCATCCAGCGCAGCGTGGTGCTGCGCGGATTGAAGGTGCGCTCGATGCGCTCCAGCTCCTTCAGCGAGAGACTCTGTTGCGGGTGGCGATACATGCAGGCGAAGCCGATGCGGGGCATGGATTTCCTCGCCGGTGGCAGGCCGCCGTTGCGGCCACTGCCTGTTTAGTCCCGCCGGGCTCGCGCCGAGTGCCCCTCCACCGACGAAACACCACCGCGCGCCACCAACCGACGGCCGCACCTTACCGGGCCTATGCTGGCAGACATGCTGACTCGGCGGTGTGTTGACAGACCCGCAGCGGACCTTTACGTTAACGTAAAGCAGCGAGCGATCATCCATGTCGATGACGTCAGACCGCTACCAGAGCGCCGGCCTGCACTCCGCCGGACGAACGAATCCTCTGAAAACAGAACAATTACAAGACAAGCAGGTGGCCCCAATGAACTACTCCAGCCTCAATTTCGCCCTCGGTGAAACCATCGACATGCTGCGCGAGCAGGTCCAGGCCTTCGTCGCCGCCGAGATTGCCCCGCGCGCCGAAGCCATCGATCAGGACAACCTGTTCCCGGCGGACATGTGGAGAAAATTCGGCGAGATGGGTCTGCTCGGCGTGACCGTCTCCGAGGAGTACGGCGGCGCCGGCCTCGGCTACCTGGCGCATGTGGTGGCGATGGAAGAAATCAGCCGCGGCTCGGCCTCGGTCGCCCTCTCCTACGGCGCCCACTCCAACCTGTGCGTCAACCAGATCAACCGCAACGGCACCCCCGAGCAGAAGGCCCGCTACCTGCCCAAGCTGATCAGCGGCGAACACGTCGGGGCGCTGGCCATGAGCGAGCCGAATGCCGGGTCCGACGTGGTCTCCATGAAGCTGCGCGCCGAGAAGCGCGGCGACCGCTACGTGCTCAACGGCAGCAAGACCTGGATCACCAACGGCCCGGACGCCAGCACCTACGTGATCTATGCCAAGACCGACCTGGACAAGGGTGCGCACGGCATCACCGCGTTCATCGTCGAGCGCGACTGGAAGGGTTTCTCCCGCGGCAACAAGTTCGACAAGCTCGGCATGCGCGGCTCCAACACCTGCGAGCTGTTCTTCGATGACGTCGAGGTGCCGCAAGAGAATGTGCTGGGCGCCGAGAACGGCGGCGTCAAGGTGCTGATGAGCGGCCTGGACTACGAACGCGTGGTGCTGGCCGGCGGCCCGACCGGGATCATGCAGGCCTGCGTCGATGTGGTGGTGCCCTACATCCACGATCGCAAGCAGTTCGGCCAGAGCATCGGCGAGTTCCAGTTCATCCAGGGCAAGGTGGCGGACATGTACACCCAGCTCAACGCCAGCCGCGCCTATCTGTATGCCGTGGCGCAGGCCTGCGACCGCGGCGAGACCACCCGCAAGGACGCCGCCGGGGTGATCCTCTATAGCGCCGAAAACGCCACACAGATGGCCCTGCAGGCGATCCAGATCCTCGGCGGCAACGGCTACATCAACGAATTCCCCACCGGTCGCCTGCTGCGCGACGCCAAGCTCTACGAGATCGGTGCCGGCACCAGCGAAATACGCCGCATGCTGATCGGCCGCGAGCTGTTCAACGAATCCAGGTGAGCCTGCGGGCGGAAAGAACGCCCCCAGCCTCGTAGGGTGGAAAACCGCGAAGGGTTTTCCACCGCAGTCTGTGGATGGCAGAGCCATCCATGATGGAATTGAACGGAGCCAACCATGGCCATCCTGCACACCCAGATCAATACCCGTTCACCGGAGTTCGCCGCCAACAGCGCGGCGATGCTCGAACAGGTGAACAACCTGCGCGCCCTGCTCGGTCGCGTCAGCGAAGGCGGCGGCGCCACCGCCCAGCAGCGCCACGTCTCGCGCGGCAAGCTCTTGGTGCGCGAGCGCATCGATACCCTGCTCGACGCCGGCTCGGCCTTTCTCGAACTCGCCCCGCTGGCCGCCCATGAGGTCTATGGCGAAGACGTCGCCGCTGCCGGCGTAGTCGCCGGTATCGGCCGTGTCGAAGGCATCGAGTGCATGATCATCGCCAACGACGCCACCGTGAAAGGCGGCACCTACTACCCGCTGACGGTGAAAAAGCACCTGCGCGCGCAGACCGTCGCCCGCGAGAACCGCCTGCCATGCATCTACCTGGTGGACTCCGGCGGCGCCAACCTGCCGCGTCAGGACGAGGTGTTCCCGGACCGCGAGCACTTCGGCCGGATCTTCTTCAACCAGGCCAATATGAGCGCCATGGGCATCCCGCAGATCGCCGTGGTCATGGGCTCCTGCACCGCCGGCGGCGCCTATGTGCCGGCGATGGCCGACGAAACCATCATGGTGCGCAACCAGGCGACCATCTTTCTCGCCGGCCCGCCGCTGGTGAAGGCCGCCACCGGTGAGGTGGTGACTGCCGAGGAGCTGGGCGGCGCCGACGTGCACTGCAAGACCAGCGGCGTTGCCGACCACTACGCGGAGAACGACGAGCACGCGCTTTCCATCGCCCGCCGCTGCGTGGCCAACCTCAACTGGCGCAAGCTCGGCCAGCTGCAAACCCGCGAACCGCGAGCACCGCTGTATGCCGCCGACGAGCTGTACGGCGTGATTCCGGCACAGGCCAAGCAACCCTACGACGTACGCGAAGTGATCGCACGGCTGGTGGACGGCAGCGAGTTCGATGAATTCAAGGCGCTGTTCGGCACCACCCTGGTCTGCGGTTTCGCCCACTTGCACGGCTACCCGATCGCCATCCTCGCCAACAACGGCATCCTCTTCGCCGAGGCGGCGCAGAAAGGCGCGCACTTCATCGAACTGGCCTGCCAGCGCGGCATCCCGCTGCTGTTCCTGCAGAACATCACCGGCTTCATGGTCGGGCAGAAATACGAGGCCGGCGGCATCGCCAAGCACGGCGCCAAGCTGGTCACCGCGGTGGCCTGCGCCCAGGTGCCGAAGTTCACCGTGCTCATCGGTGGCAGCTTCGGTGCCGGCAACTACGGCATGTGCGGCCGCGCCTACGATCCGCGCTTCCTGTGGATGTGGCCCAACGCGCGCATTGCCGTGATGGGCGGCGAACAGGCCGCCGGGGTACTCGCCCAGGTCAAGCAGGAACAGAGCGAACGCGCCGGCAAGAGTCTCGGCGACGACGAGGTAGCCGCGATCAAGCAGCCGATCCTTGAGCAGTACGAGCGCCAGGGCCATCCGTACTACTCCAGCGCTCGGCTGTGGGACGACGGCGTGATCGACCCGGCGCAGACCCGCGAGGTGCTGGGGCTGGCGCTGTCCGCCGCGTTGAACGCGCCGATCGAGCCGACCCGCTTCGGCGTGTTCCGCATGTAATCCGTGCCGCCGGCAGCCGAGCGCGCCGGCGCCTGCAGTCGCATCGAGGATGCTGAGATGACCGATTTCCAGACCATCGAACTGAACAAAGACGCGCGCGGCGTGGCCACCCTCTGGCTCAACCGCGCGGACAAGAACAATGCCTTCGACGCCCAGGTGATCGGCGAACTGAACGCAGCGCTGGCCCAGGTGCAGGACGATGCGAGCATCCGTTTCCTCATCCTGCGCGGGCGTGGCAAGCACTTCTCCGCTGGCGCGGATCTCGGCTGGATGCGCGAGTCGGCCAAACTCGACTACCAGGCCAATCTCGCTGATGCCCATGAGTTGGGCGAGCTGATGCAGCGCCTCTACCAGCTGCCGCAGCCGACCCTGGCCGTGGTGCAGGGCGCGGCCTTCGGCGGCGCGCTGGGGCTGATCGCCTGCTGCGACATGGCCATCGGCGCCAGCGATGCGCTGTTCTGCCTGTCAGAAGTACGCATCGGCCTGGCCCCGGCGGTGATCAGCCCGTTCGTGGTCAAGGCCATCGGCGAGCGCGCCACCCGCCGCTACGCGCTGACCGCCGAACGCTTCGACGGTAAGCGTGCCCGCGAACTCGGCCTGCTCGCCGAGACCTACCCGGCCAGTGAACTGGACGCCGCGCTCGAGCAGTGGGTCGACAACCTGCTGCTCAACAGCCCGCAGGCGCTCAAGACCTGCAAGGACCTGCTGCTGGAAGTGGGCGACGGCGATTTCAGTGCCGACCTGCGCCAGACCACCGAACAGGCCATTGCGCGCCTGCGCACCAGCCCGGAAGGTCAGGAAGGCCTGAGCGCCTTCCTGGAAAAACGCACGCCCGCCTGGCAGGAGCGCGCGTGATGACTGGGCTTCTGTGGGGTGCTCGCTCGTATACGTTGTCGCGTACGCGCGGTGAGAGGGTTGCGTTGTGTGGTGGTCGGGCGGCTGTGTCGGTCCTTGGCACCGCCCCCTCACCCCAGCCCTCGCCCCAAAGGGGAGAGGGGGTTGGTCTGTGCAATGGCTGGGCGGGAGTGCATGTGCGTAGCAACGCCCCCTCGCCCCAGCCCGCTCCCCGGCACTCTTCCCAAGGAGGAGAGTATGTTGGCTTGTGCAGTGGCAGGGTGATTGTGCAGGGCCGCAGCACCGCCCCCTCACCCCAGCCCTCGCCCCAAAGGGGAGAGGGGGTTGGTCTGTGCAATGGGGGGGGGGGGGGGGGGGTGCGGAGCGCCGGAGCCACGCCCCCCCCCCCCCCCCCCCCCCGCGCG
>NZ_RHQM01000021.1 GCF_003935375.1 Stutzerimonas xanthomarina | reverse complement strand
GTCGATTCGTCGGTGGTCGCGGCGCTGCTGCACAAGGCGATCGGCGATCAGCTGACCTGCGTGTTCGTCGACAACGGCCTGCTGCGCCTGCACGAGGGTGACCAGGTGATGGCCATGTTCGCCGAGAACATGGGCGTCAAGGTGATCCGTGCCGACGCCGAAGCGCAGTTCCTTGGCAACCTCGAAGGCGAGGCGGACCCGGAGAAGAAGCGCAAGATCATCGGCCGTACCTTTATCGACGTGTTCGATGCCGAAGCCAGCAAGCTGGACAACATCCAGTTCCTTGCCCAGGGCACCATCTATCCCGACGTGATCGAGTCGGCCGGCGCCAAGAGCGGCAAGGCCCATGTGATCAAGTCGCACCACAACGTCGGCGGCCTGCCGGAGGAAATGAACCTCAAGCTGGTCGAGCCGCTGCGTGAGCTGTTCAAGGACGAGGTACGCAAGATCGGCCTGGAGCTCGGCCTGCCCTACGACATGGTCTACCGTCACCCGTTCCCGGGCCCGGGTCTGGGTGTGCGCATCCTCGGCGAAGTGAAGAAGGAATATGCCGACCTGCTGCGTCGCGCGGATCACATCTTCATCGAAGAGCTGCGCAACTTCGACTGGTACCACAAGACCAGCCAGGCCTTCGTGGTGTTCCAGCCGGTGAAATCGGTCGGTGTGGTCGGCGACGGCCGCCGCTACGCCTGGGTCGTCGCGCTGCGCGCGGTGGAAACCATCGACTTCATGACCGCACGTTGGGCGCACCTGCCTTATGAGTTGCTGGAAAAGGTGTCCAACCGCATCATCAACGAAATCGAAGGCATCTCCCGCGTGACCTACGATGTGTCGAGCAAGCCGCCGGCCACCATCGAGTGGGAGTGAAATCAGGTTCTTCGGGGACTATCGGTACCTATCGATATGATGCTGTAACGTATTGATTTAGAAGAAAATACGTCACGGCATCTATCGGTGGCTATCGCCGGGCAGCGGAACGCACTGGCGGTAAGGGTGACGGTAGGAACCGGAGGTCGGATTAAGACTCTCCCGTTTACTATCGAGACCAAACTGGTCTTTGACGGTAAATCTCTCCTTGGGAAAGCTTGCGCCATGCGGCTTTCCCGGCATCAGCAGGTCTCCTGGCCCTTGACGGTAAAAGCCGTCATGAACAGGAGGAAAAACCTCGATGCTTACTGACACCGCGCTGCGCAATCTCAAGCCCAAAGCCAAGCCCTATAAGGCTTCCGACCGCGATGGCATGTACGTGACGGTATCGCCTGGCGGTACCGTCACCTTTCGCTACGATTACCGTCTCAATGGCCGCCGTGAAACGCTGACCATAGGACGGTATGGACCAGCGGGGATTTCGCTGGCCATGGCTCGCGAGAAGCTTCTGGATGCCAAGCGAATGGTCGCCCAGGGCATATCCCCCTCCCTAGAAAAACAGCGAGCCAAGCGGCGTCTGACCGCCGCCAAGTCGTTTGGTGACATGTTGAAGCGCTGGCTGGCTGATGCGCGTATGGCTGACAGCACGCGGTCCATGCGCAAAAGCATCATCGACCGCGACATCCTGCCGGTCTTCGAGAACCGGCTCCTGACCGAAATCACCCCTGACGATCTACGCGCGCTCTGTGCCAAGGTGAAGGGCCGTGGTGCGCCGGCCACGGCCGTCCACATTCGCGACATCGTGAAGCAAGTCTTTGCGTTCGCAATCCTGCATGGCGAGAAGGTCGAGAATCCGGCCGACGATGTGAAGGCTGCGTCGATCGCTACCTTCGTGCCGAAGGATCGAGCGCTGACCCCGACCGAGATTCGCCTGGCTTTTCACCAGTTGGAGTCGATTGCTGCATATCCCACCATTCGGCTGGCCTTGCGCCTGGTGCTTTTGACCCTGGTGCGAAAGAGCGAGCTGATTGAGGCGACCTGGAATGAAGTGGATTTTGAGAACGCCACCTGGACGATCTCCAAACAGCGGATGAAGGGACGTAATCCTCATGTGGTCTACCTGTCGCGCCAGGCTCTGGACATCTTCGTGGCGCTGCACACTTGTGCTGCTGGCTCGAGGTTCGTGCTGCCTTCGCGCTATGACATCCACCGCTGCATGTCACACGCCACCTTGAACCGGATCACCCAACTCATTGCGTCACGTGCTAAGGAAGCGGGGCTGCCGTTGGAGCCGTTCACGGTTCACGACCTGCGCAGGACTGGCTCCACGCTCCTCAACGAAGTGGGCTTCAATGGTGACTGGATCGAGAAGTGCTTGGCGCATGAGGACGGGCGTTCCTCGCGCTCGGTCTACAACAAGGCCGAGTACGCGGAGCAGCGGCGCCATATGCTGCAAGAGTGGGCCGATATGGTTGATGCCTGGGTCGATGGTCGGACTCATGTGCCGAAGCTGCTGCCCGACAATGTGACCGTGCCGGTGTTGAGTGCCGCCGTTTAGAGGAATGGACAGGTTGTCAGTTGACAACCTGTCGAGTCATGGGAATACTGGAGATCATTAATGGCCCGTCCCTCACATTCGAAGAAAGAGGTCGAAGAAGCGCTCAAGCATGCCGAAGGGCAGGGGTGGCGCATCGAAGTTGGCGGCAGTCACGCCTGGGGACGGATCTACTGTCCCTACAACGACGAGGAGTGTCGTTGCGGCGAGTTCTGCATCACCAGCGTATGGAGCACGCCGAAGAGCCCTGGTAACCACGCACGCGCCTTACGACGCGTCGTGGATAACTGCACCACGCACCGTAAGCCGCAAGAGGCTGCCGACGGCGCAGAGGAGTAGCACGATGGAATACACCTTCACTCTGAAATACCAACTCGCCGATGACGACCGGAACCCGGATGTGCTGGTCGAACGCCTTGGCGAAGCGGGTTGCGACGATGCCCTGGTTGGCATCGGTCAGCCGGGGCGGCTGGCGCTGGAGTTCATTCGCGAGGCGGAGAGCGCAGATGCGGCTGTGCGCAGTGCGCTGGCCGATGTGCGCAGTGCAGTGCCCTCGGCCAGGCTGATCGAGGTCGCCCCGGATCTGGTCTGCCTGACCGACGTGGCCGAAATGGTCGGGGTATCGCGACAGAACATGCGCAAACTGATGCTGGCTAACCCGGGCAGCTTCCCGGCACCTGTGCACGAGGGTAGTGCGTCGATCTGGCACCTGGCGGATGTGCTGACCTGGTTGCAGGCCAGGGGCAGCTATTCGCTGGCCAGAGATGTACTGGAAGTGGCGCGAGTGGCCTTGCAGGTCAATCTGGCCAAGGAAAGTCGGCGTCTACCGCGTTCGACTTCTGAGGAACTGGGGGCTCTGGTCGGCTAAGGCAATCATAGGCCTCATGCTTGATCCGAACCCGCCCGAATCGGGCGGGTTTTCCGTAGGCGGACATCCGGGCCGCTTACGTCTCTGCGAGGCGCCTGCTTGCGCTCCTCAATCCATGCTTCGATCTCGGCCAAGTCCCACACCACGCAACGTGGTGTCAGGTTGAAGCGTCGAGGGAACTCGCCACGACGCTCCATCTCGTAGATGGTCGTCTCAGATAGCGGGATGATCTGCCTCAGCTCTTGTCGCCGAATAGTGCGCGTGAAGGGCAGGAGGCTTCGCTTCGGAAACTGCGGCAGTGCCTCGTAGGCTTCCGTGTCAGGCATCGGGAGAGACTGGTCGGTCTCGGAGATTGACGCGCCGGGCGTAGGCGATAGATGTTCCATCTCGGACTCCATGAGTCTGGTTGGATGGGGCATCGTGCGGTTCAGTCCTTATCGGGACAACCCGCTGCGGCGTACAGGGGCAGACTTGGTGCGATTATTGGTTACTAGATAGCTTTCAGTGACGTTATTTCATCGCTGAGGTTGTGGCAGTTCTCCAGTTAATTCGATCCTGCCCCTTATCCCAGCAGCTCAGCCGGCTGCACGGGAGTGCAGCCGGAGGGGATCATTCTGTAGATGTCGATTTTGGTGCCTTCTTTCGTGATGCTGAAGAAGTCAGCGACGGCAGGCACTCAAACAGACGTTCCGCATACACAAACCCCATACGTCTGACGGCACTCTGATCGAAATACAGCAGCCAGGCCGCGAGTAACGCCATCGAAATAAGCAGCGTCAAGCCAGCGGCGAGCCCCGGGTCTGCAAAATGCACGGGGTAAAAATGGGGAGGCGTGATCTGCAGAACCTTTGCAATCAGCAATCCGTAGAGGATTCCCAGGAGGCTCGACAGGATGCCGACAGGCTTCATCGCCAGCATATTGCGGTGGAATCCGTAGGCAATATTCTCTTTCAGTAGGAGTTGCTTATTGGTACGCGTGAGTTCGCGAAGTCGCTTGGTTGCTCCGATGTAGATGTCGTCCGCTTTGTCAGGGTTCGCTGATTCTTCTTCTGCCGTTGGTATGTCAATACCCAGTTTAGTTGTGATTGCAGAGTGGTACCTCTGCTTGCTGACGCTATCGAGAAAATTGTCGCGATGCCGCAGGGCTATGGTTGTAGGCATGCCGCCCCATTTTTTGACTAAAAGCTCTTCAAGCTTTTTGCCGCGCCCACGTGCCACGCTCGCAAGCGCGTAAATGGCGCCGCAGCCGCCAAGTAAACCGATAACACCTGTGAGCACAGGATGCTTTGCTCCGTATACGCATAGCAAAGGGACGAGCAATGGCAACGCTACGAGAAGACCTGGAACCACGCGAGCTTTGCGCTCGTACGGGTCTTTAACTAGTTCGAAAATTGTTGTCATGGGAGGTCAGGCCTGGGCTGTCAAAGCATCGATGTAGGGTTGGATTTCATCACGATTTCTCAGCGTGATCTGTTGCGCGAGAGGGTCTGGCTGTTGCCGCTGACCGAAAACTGACCCAGTAGAGGCTGTTCTGCCGACTGAAAACTGACCCAGGTGTTCAACTGCTTCTGCTCAATTTTTGAGCAGGAGAACACAGGGTGATCAG
The DNA here is from genome assembly GCF_003935375.1 of Stutzerimonas xanthomarina. Classification (GTDB taxonomy): domain Bacteria; phylum Pseudomonadota; class Gammaproteobacteria; order Pseudomonadales; family Pseudomonadaceae; genus Stutzerimonas; species Stutzerimonas xanthomarina_A. Next base: position 47,054 of record NZ_RHQM01000021.1, on the reverse strand, counting down.
TATGGAAATGATGGGCAAAATCCGCCGGATGTATTTCCGCGACAAGCTGTCGCTGCATGAGATAGCCAAGCGCACCGGGTTGGCGCGCAACACGATTCGCAAGTGGGTCAGAGCACCTGAGGCCAAGCCGCCGGTCTACCAACGCCGCGCGATCTTCAACAAACTCAGCCCTTTTCACGCCACGCTGGAGCAGGCGCTAAAAGCCGATTCGCTGCGGCCCAAGCAACAGCGGCGCAGTGCCAAGGCGCTGTTGGCGCAAATCAAAGCCGAAGGTTATGACGGTGGCTACAGCCAGCTCACCGCGTTTATCCGTGCCTGGCGAGGGGGACAGGGCAAGGCGTCGCAGGCCTTTGTGCCGCTGACCTTTGCTCTTGGCGAGGCGTTTCAGTTTGACTGGAGCGAGGAAGGCTTGCTGGTCGGCGGCATTTACCGGCGTATGCAGGTGGCACATCTGAAGCTGTGTGCCAGCCGTGCGTTCTGGCTTGTGGCGTATCCGAGCCAGGGCCATGAGATGTTATTTGACGCCCATACACGCTCGTTCGGCTCCTTGGGCGGCGTGCCGCGCCGGGGCATCTACGACAACATGAAGACCGCCGTCGACAGGGTCAATAAGGGCAAAGGCCGGGCGGTGAATGCGCGCTTTGCGGTGATGTGCGCGCATTACCTGTTCGATCCGGACTTCTGCAACGTCGCCGCTGGTTGGGAAAAGGGCATCGTTGAAAAGAACGTGCAAGACAGCCGCAGGCGTATCTGGCTAGACGCCCAGGACTGCCAGTTTCACTCCTTTGAGGAACTCAATGCCTGGCTGGGCCAGCGCTGCCGCGCGCTTTGGAACGAGCTGACGCACCCTCAATACAGCGGGCTGAGTGTGGCCGAAGTGCTGGAGTTGGAGCGCGCTGAACTGATGCCTGTGCCAGCGCCATTCGACGGTTACGTCGAGCGGCCTGCGCGGGTCTCCAGCACCTGCCTGGTCAGCGTCGGGCGCAACCGCTACTCGGTGCCGTGTGAGTACGCGGGTAAGTGGGTCAGCAGCCGTTTGTATCCGACCCGCATCGAGGTGGTGGCCGATGATGCGCTGATAGCCAGCCATGCGCGCTTGCTGGATCGCGACCAGGTCAGCTACGACTGGCAGCACTACATCCCGCTGATTGAGCGCAAGCCCGGCGCGCTGCGCAACGGAGCGCCCTTTGCTGATCTGCCGGTGCCGCTGCGTCAGCTTAAGCACGGCCTGGGGCGTCATGCCGGCGGTGACCGGATCATGGCGCAAGTCCTGGCTGCCGTACCGGTCGCCGGACTCGATGCCGTGCTGGTAGCCGTTGAGCTGGTACTGGAGAGCGGCAGCCTGAGCGCCGAACACATCCTCAATGTCGTGGCACGGCTGACAGCATCCGAACCACCACCCAGCGTCGAAACCCACTTGTCGCTCAAGGAAGCCCCCGTCGCTAACACGGCGCGCTACGACCGCCTGCGTGGCCAGGCCGAGGAGGTCGGTCATGCGTGATTTGATGGCGGAACTCAAGGAGCTGCGCCTGCACGGCATGGCCACGGCCTGGGCGGAGTTAACTGCACAGGGTGAGTCGAACACAGCCTCGTCCAAGTGGCTGCTCGAACACCTGCTGGAACAAGAGCACACAGATCGCGCCATGCGCTCGGTTAGCCACCAGATGAACATGGCCAAGCTGCCGATGCACCGCGATCTGGCCGGCTTCGACTTCAGCGCCTCCAGCGCCGACGCTCGCTTGATCAGCGAGCTGGCCAACCTGAGCTTTACCGACACCGCGCAGAACGTGGTGCTGATCGGTGGGCCAGGCACCGGTAAAACCCACCTAGCCACCGCGCTGGCCGTGTCCGGCATCACCCGGCACGGTAAGCGCGTGCGCTTCTACTCCACGGTCGATCTGGTCAATCTGCTGGAGCGCGAAAAACACGACGGCAAAGCCGGGCGGATCGCCCAGGCACTGCTGCGCATGGATCTGGTCATCCTCGACGAACTGGGTTATCTGCCGTTCAGCCAGGCTGGCGGTGCGTTGCTGTTTCACCTGCTGTCCAAGCTGTACGAACACACCAGCGTGGTGATCACCACCAACCTGAGCTTCGCCGAATGGTCGAGCGTGTTCGGCGACGCCAAGATGACCACCGCCCTGCTGGATCGGCTGACCCACCACTGCCACATCGTCGAAACCGGTAACGAGTCCTATCGCCTGCAACACAGTAGCTTGGCGGCCCAGGCCAAGATCAAATCACGGGAGCGAAAGCGTAAGGGCAGCCAGGAACCGGAGGACGATGAGCCGTTCTGATTTCATGGCGACGACGGCCTGCTACATGGCTGCGTGTGGCAGGTCTTAAACAACTGAACTGGGCTAGCGAAGGAGTGGGGGCAACAGCAGCTGCGCTGGTAGACTTATCCACAGTTGCTGGTAACAAAATCAGCAATCCGCCCTGGGTCAAATTTCAATCGGCAGGGTGGGTCAATTTTCCATCAGCGCCAACAGATATCTGTCAGTTCGCCATAAAAACGCATCCTTAGGCAACAGCCCTAGATTCTCCAGCCTGCTATTTCGCCGGCATTGATTTGAATGAATTCATTAGTAAGGTGCGTTCTCCAGTCGCACGCTAGCTAGCATGGATGACCACAAGCAGATCTATCGCATGTACCGAGCCGCTGGCTTGACGTGAGGCGGCGCAGTAGAGCGCGAACACCTAGACCTACCGAGCGCTCCGAATCAGGTGTGATCAATGAACTTCGTCTTCGATGCACGTAGTTCAGGTCGGAGGAGCAAATGACGGGCGACCTGAGTACAACGAGCATCGACCGCACAAGGGTGCTGGGCGATTTCGTCCGGCAGATTTGCTGCGAGGTGGCGAGCCAGTCAGTAGAAGAGATCTCAACATGACTTCTAGTCTTGTTCCTGTACCAAGGCGGCCGGCGGCTACGACATCGGCGCGGCCTGGAAGAAGTGCAACCATGCCGAGCGGCCCTGCAGCTGGTTAATACTAAATCTCTCAAGTCATGACGATCTGCCAATACCACTTCTTCGCTTGCTTTGGCGATGTGAGCAACCGGTGATATGGCTGAGCCTCGGGCTATGTCCTAGCCGAGCAGATCCCCAAGGCGTGCGACAGGTCACAAAACAAAGTCAGCTTGCTTCAACAATGTGTCGACAATCATCGTTGACGGTGGCTTTTATTTGGAATAAATTCATTAAAAAATGGATATGTGTCAACAATATGTTAAAGCTAACTGAAGTCGTGACACACATGCAGCTCAGCAGCGAGACGCTTTCGGAGCACGTGTTTCGTCGCATCCAAACTGCCATCGTGAAGGGCGAGATACCCCCTGGCAGCAAAATCTCCGAGCCCGAGCTTGCGCGCACGTACGGCATAAGCCGCGGCCCGCTGCGTGAGGCGATACATCGTCTTGAAGGGCAGAAGCTGCTGGTCCGTGTGCCGCATGTGGGGGCTCGTGTGGTGTCGTTGAGCCACGCCGAGCTGATCGAGCTCTATGAGATCCGTGAGTCGCTGGAGGGCATGGCCTGTCGACTTGCCGCGGAGCGTATGAGCGAGGCCGAGATCGCAGAGCTGCGGCGCGTATTGAACACCCATGAGCAGGACGAGGCGTTCCAGGCCGGCGTCGGCTAATACCAGCAGGAAGGCGACTTCGATTTCCACTACCGAATCATCCAGGGTAGCGGCAACCGCACGTTGACTCAGATGCTCTGTGGCGAGCTGTATCAGCTGGTACGGATGTACCGCATCCAGTTTTCCGCTACCCCGAATCGCCCGCGTCAGGCTTTTGCCGAACATCACCGGATTCTCGATGCCATTGCCGACCGTGACGGCGAGCTGGCCGAGTTGCTGATGCGTCGCCATATCGGCGGGTCCAAACGCAACATCGCGCGCCACTACCAGGCCGCTCAGGCACAGACACCACAAACAAGAGGTGAGGCATGACATTTCCTACCCCCGGCCAGCGTTTTCGTGATGCGGTGGCAAGCGAGCATCCCCTGCAGGTAGTTGGCGCCATCAACGCCAACCATGCGTTGCTGGCCAAGCGTGCCGGCTTCAAGGCGATCTACCTGTCGGGTGGTGGCGTTGCGGCCGGTTCACTCGGTTTGCCGGACCTCGGCATAAGCGGTCTGGACGATGTGCTGACGGACGTGCGCCGCATCACCGACGTTTGCGATCTGCCGCTGCTGGTCGATGTCGATACCGGCTTCGGTTCTTCGGCCTTCAACGTCGCTCGCACCGTCAAGTCGATGATCAAGTTCGGCGCCGCTGCGATTCATATCGAGGATCAGGTCGGCGCCAAGCGTTGCGGTCATCGGCCGAACAAGGAAATCGTTTCTCAACAGGAAATGGTTGATCGGATCAAGGCAGCCGTCGACGCGCGTACCGACGACAGTTTCGTGATCATGGCGCGTACCGATGCGCTGGCGGTCGAGGGGCTGGATTCGGCGCTGGAGCGGGCCCAGGCCTGCGTCGAGGCGGGTGCCGACATGGTCTTCCCGGAGGCGATAACCGAGCTGTCGATGTACAAGCTGTTCGCCGAAAAGGTCGGCGCGCCGATTCTTGCCAACATCACGGAGTTCGGCTCGACGCCGCTGTACACCACGGACGAACTGGCCAGTGCTGATGTTTCGCTGGTGCTGTATCCACTGTCTGCGTTCCGCGCTATGAACAAGGCGGCTGAAAACGTCTACACCGCGATTCGGCGCGATGGGACGCAGAAGAACGTGATCGACACCATGCAGACCCGCATGGAGCTGTACGACCGCATCAACTATCACGCCTTCGAGCAAAGCCTCGATGCGTTGTTCGCCCAGAAGAAAGGCTGAAGCAGGGCGGGGCGCTTAATAGGTGCTCCGTCCGTTTGACGAGCAATTTGCAGTATCCAGAACAAATCCAATAAGGAGAGAGCAATGGCTGAAGCAAAAGTTTTGAGTGGCGCGGGCCTGCGTGGACAAGTCGCTGGGCAGACCGCGCTATGCACTGTGGGCAAGACCGGTGCGGGCCTGACCTACCGTGGTTACGACGTGCGAGATCTGGCGGCACAAAGCGAGTTCGAGGAAGTCGCCTACCTACTGTTTTATGGTGAGTTGCCTACCGAGCAGCAACTGGCCGACTACAAAGAACGGCTGAAGACCATGCGCGACCTCCCGGACGCGTTGAAGGAAGTGCTGGAGCGGATTCCGGCCGATGCTCACCCGATGGACGTGATGCGCACGGGTGCCTCTGTACTGGGTACGCTGGAGCCGGAGCATTCTTTCGAGCAACAGCGCGACGTGGCTGAGCGTTTGATGGCCGCATTCCCGGCGATCATGTGCTACTGGTATCGCTTTACGCACGGGAAGACTCGGATCGACTGCACCAGCGATGAAGACACCTTGGGTGGCCATTTTCTTGCCCTGCTGCATGGCGAGAAGCCGAGCGAGCTGCACGTCAAGGTGATGAACGTTTCGTTGATTCTTTACGCCGAGCACGAATTCAACGCATCGACGTTCACCGCGCGGGTCTGTGCCTCGACCCTGTCGGACATGTACTCCTGCGTCACCGGCGCCATCGGCTCACTGCGAGGCCCGCTGCACGGCGGCGCCAACGAGGCGGCGATGGACATGATCCAGCAATGGACATCTGCGGAAGATGCGGTGCAGGGCATCCTCGGCATGCTCGAGCGCAAGGACAAGATCATGGGCTTCGGCCACGCGATCTACAAGGAGTCCGACCCGCGCAACGAAGTCATCAAGGTGTGGGCCAAGAAGCTCGCCGATGAAGTGGGCGACACTGTTCTGTTCCCGGTGTCGGTAGCCGTCGACGAAACCATGTGGGCGCAAAAGAAGCTGTTTCCCAACGCCGATTTCTATCATGCCTCCGCGTATCACTTCATGGGCATCCCGACCAAGCTGTTCACGCCGATCTTCGTCTGCTCTCGCGTAACCGGTTGGGCATCGCATGTCATTGAGCAGCGGGCCAACAATCGCATCATCCGGCCGAGCGCCGAATACGTCGGCCCGGAACAGCGCAAAGTTGTCCCGATAGCCGAGCGCTGATCAGCCCGGGAGGCCGCGTGAGCGGCGCTCCTCCGACCTGGCCTACGAATATCCATTGGATCGAGTTTTTTCGGCATGAATACAGAACACCGCAAACCGCTACCCGGCACCCTGCTGGATTACTTTGATACCCGCGCTGCGGTCGAAACTATTCAGCCGGGTGCCTACGACAAGCTGCCCTATACCTCGCGCGTACTGGCCGAACAGCTGGTTCGGCGTTGCGATCCTGCCATGCTGAGCGACTCGCTGAAGCAGATCGTCGAGCGTCGTCGAGATCTGGATTTCCCTTGGTATCCGGCTCGCGTGGTCTGCCACGACATCCTCGGGCAGACCGCGCTCGTGGATCTGGCCGGTCTGCGCGATGCGATTGCCGAGCAGGGCGGTGATCCGTCGAAGGTCAATCCGGTCGTGCCGACCCAGTTGATCGTCGATCATTCCTTGGCAGTGGAATTCGCCGGCTTCGATCCCGATGCGTTCGAGAAGAACCGTGCGGTAGAAGAGCGCCGCAACGAGGATCGCTTTCACTTCATCGAGTGGACCAAGACGGCTTTCAAGAACGTCGATGTGATCCCGGCCGGTAACGGCATCATGCACCAGATCAACCTTGAGAAGATGTCGCCGGTTATCCAGGCGCGGGGTGGCGTAGCCTTCCCGGATACCTGCGTGGGAACCGACAGCCACACCCCACACGTCGATGCCCTGGGTGTGATCGCCGTCGGCGTCGGCGGTCTGGAAGCCGAAACCGTGATGCTTGGCCGCGCTTCGATGATGCGTCTGCCGGATATCGTTGGCGTTAAGCTGACGGGTAAACATCAGCCCGGCATCACCTGTACTGACATCGTCCTGGCCTTGACCGAGTTCCTTCGCAAGGAGCGGGTGGTCGGTGCGTACGTCGAGTTCTTCGGCGAAGGCGCGGCCAGCCTGACCATCGGTGATCGCGCCACGATCTCCAACATGTGCCCCGAGTACGGCGCCACTGCGGCGATGTTCTACATCGACCAGCAGACCATCGATTATCTAGTACTGACCGGCCGCGAGCCGGAACAGGTGGCGCTGGTCGAGCAGTACGCAAAAACCACCGGGCTCTGGGCCGATGCGCTGGTTGGTGCTGAATACGAGCGGGTGCTGGAGTTTGATTTGTCCAGCGTCGAACGCACCATGGCCGGGCCGTCCAATCCGCATCGTCGCTTGCCGACATCCGCGCTTCACGAGCGCGGCATCGCCACGGACCTGGACCGGGCGCTCGCCGAGGAAGCACAGGGGCTCATGCCAGACGGCGCGGTCATCATCGCTGCGATCACCAGCTGTACCAACACCTCGAACCCGCGCAACGTGGTCGCGGCCGGTTTGCTGGCCAAGAAGGCCAACGTGCTGGGGCTGGTGCGCAAGCCCCGGGTCAAAACCTCCTTCGCGCCGGGCTCTAAGGTCGCCAAGCTGTATCTGGAGGATGCGGGGCTGTTGTCGGAACTGGAAAAGCTTGGTTTCGGCATCGTCGCCTACGCGTGCACCACCTGCAATGGCATGTCCGGTGTGCTGGATCCGAAGATTCAGCAGGAAATCATCGATCGCGACCTGTACGCCACCGCCGTGCTGTCGGGCAACCGCAACTTCGATGGCCGCATTCATCCTTACGCCAAGCAGGCCTTTCTCGCATCGCCACCGCTGGTGGTTGCCTACGCCATCGCCGGCACCGTGCGTTTCGACATTGAAAAAGACGTGCTGGGCCATGATCCGTCTGGCCAGCCGATTACCCTGAAGGATCTGTGGCCGAGCGATGAAGAGATCGATCGCATCGTTGCCGCGTCGGTGAAGCCCGAGCAGTTCAAGCAGATTTACATCCCGATGTTCGATCTGGGGACGGTGGACGAAGCCGAAAGCCCGCTGTATGACTGGCGGCCGACGTCGACCTATATCCGTCGCCCGCCTTACTGGGAAGGCGCGCTCGCGGGTGAACGCTCGCTCAAGGGCATGCGCCCACTGGCTGTACTGCCAGACAACATCACCACCGATCACCTATCGCCATCCAACGCGATTCTGCTGGACAGTGCGGCTGGTGAATATCTGGCGAAAATGGGCCTGCCGGAAGAGGACTTCAATTCGTACGCGACCCACCGCGGCGATCACCTTACCGCTCAGCGCGCCACCTTCGCCAACCCGCAACTGGTCAACGAGATGGCCGTAGTCGACGGCCAAGTGAAGAAGGGTTCGCTGACCCGCGTCGAGCCGGAAGGCAAAGTCATGCGCATGTGGGAGGCGATCGAAACCTACATGGAGCGCAAACAGCCGCTGATCATCATTGCCGGTGCGGACTACGGTCAGGGTTCTTCTCGCGATTGGGCCGCCAAGGGTGTGCGATTGGCCGGCGTCGAGGCGATCGTGGCCGAAGGCTTCGAGCGCATCCACCGGACCAACCTGGTTGGAATGGGCGTGCTGCCGCTGGAGTTTCAGCCCGGCACCACACGCAAGACGCTGGGCATCGACGGTAGCGAGACCTATGACGTGATCGGCGAGCGCACTCCACGCGCCACGCTGACCCTGGTGATCATCCGCAAGAGCGGCGAGCGGCTTGAGGTGCCAGTCATTTGCCGGCTCGACACGGCCGAGGAAGTATCGATCTATGACGCTGGCGGAGTGCTGCAGCGTTTCGCCAAAGACTTCCTTAACCAAGCATCCTGACTAGTTGGCAGCGGCACGGCTGGGATAAAGCAGTGCCGTCCGCCGCACACTGATGGGTTCATACAGCGGCCGGTGGTCGCGGCGTTCGATAAGGCAAGGTTTCCATGGCTCATGCACCGCAACTGAAAATCCCAGCCACCTACATGCGTGGTGGCACCAGCAAGGGCGTTTTCTTCCGTCTGCAGGATTTGCCGCCCTCCGCGCAAGTGCCAGGCGAGGCGCGCGATAAGCTGTTCATGCGCGTGATCGGCAGCCCGGACCCCTACGACAAGCACACTGACGGTATGGGCGGTGCGACGTCCAGTACCAGCAAGTGCGTGATTCTGTCCAAAAGCGATCGGCCCGAACACGACGTCGAATACCTTTATGGCCAGGTCTCGATCGACAGCGCTTTTGTCGATTGGAGCGGCAATTGCGGCAACCTCTCCACGGCTGCTGGTGCCTTCGCCTTGCACGCTGGGCTGGTCGATCCTGTGCGGATACCGCGCGACGGCGTCTGCAGTGTGCGCATCTGGCAGGCCAACATCGGCAAGACCATCATCGCCCACGTGCCGGTAAGCAATGGCGCGGTACAGGAGGCCGGTGACTTCGAGCTGGACGGCGTGACCTTTCCCTCCGCCGAGATCGTGCTGGAGTTCATCGACCCAGCAGACGAAGGTGAGGGCGGTGGCTCGATGTTCCCCACGGGCAATCTCGTCGATGATCTTGATGTGCCGGGTATCGGTGTTCTCAAAGCGACCATGATCAACGCAGGCATTCCGACGATTTTCATCAACGCCAAAGAGATAGGCTTTACCGGCACGGAATTGCAGGATGTGATTAACAGCGATCTCGAGACGTTAGCTAGGTTTGAAGTCATTCGTGCTCATGGTGCGTTGCGCATGGGACTGATCAAGGAGATCGGGGAGGCAGCCAAGCGTCAGCATACGCCAAAGGTGGCGTTCGTCTCCGAGCCTTCCGATTACGTTTCGTCCAGCGGTAAAGCGGTGCGGGCCGATGATGTGGACCTGCTGGTGCGTGCCTTGTCGATGGGCAAGTTGCACCACGCGATGATGGGCACTGCAGCAGTCGCTATCGCTACAGCGGCATCCATTCCGGGAACATTGGTCAACCTGGCGGCAGGAGGCGGAGAGCGTACTGAAGTGGTGTTCGGGCATCCGTCCGGCACCCTGCGAGTAGGCGCCGAAGCCCGCAAGGTCAACGACGTGTGGACTGTGCTGAAGGCAAGCATGAGCCGCAGCGCTCGCATCCTGATGGAAGGATGCGTGCGGGTGCCGGGGGGGCGTTCTGAGATTTCTCATCTCAGCGCACGAGCCGTAGTTCTGTGACATATCACTTTTTCTTGCGCCGACAAGTTACCATTTAGAGGAGTCACCGTGCTTGAAGCCTATCGCAAACACGTAGAAGAGCGTGCCGCCCAGGGCGTCGTGCCCCAGCCGCTTAATGCCGAGCAGACCGCAGGCCTGGTCGAGCTCCTTAAAAGCCCGCCTGCTGGCGAAGAAGAATTTCTTCTCGACCTGATCACCCACCGCGTCCCCGCGGGCGTGGACGAAGCGGCCTATATCAAGGCAGGCTTTCTCGCCGCCATCGCCAAGGGCGAAGCCACTTCCCCGCTGATCAGCAAACAGCGCGCGGTGGAACTGCTCGGTACCATGCAGGGCGGTTACAACATCGTGACCCTGGTCGAGCTGCTGGACAGCGCCGAGCTGGCCGCTGCCGCCGCCGAAGAACTCAAGCACACGCTGCTGATGTTCGACGCTTTCTACGATGTCTCTGAGAAAGCCAAGAACGGCAACGTTTACGCCAAGGCCATTCTGCAGTCCTGGGCCGAGGGCGAGTGGTTCAAAAGCCGCGCCCCGATCGCCGAGAAGTACACCCTGACCGTGTTCAAGGTGCCCGGCGAAACCAACACGGATGACCTGTCGCCGGCGCCCGATGCCTGGTCGCGTCCGGATATTCCGCTGCACGCGCTGGCGATGTTGAAAATGGCGCGCGACGGCATCACGCCTGACGCACCGGGTTCCATCGGTCCGCTCAAGCAGATCGAAGAAGTCAAGGCCAAGGGCTACCCGGTCGCCTATGTCGGCGACGTGGTCGGAACGGGTTCCTCCCGCAAATCGGCCACCAACTCGGTGCTGTGGTTCTTCGGCGACGACATCCCTTACGTGCCGAACAAGCGTGGCGGTGGCTTCTGCTTCGGCAACAAGATTGCCCCGATCTTCTACAACACCATGGAAGACGCCGGTGCCCTGCCGATCGAGTTCGATGTTGCCAAGCTGAACATGGGCGACGTGATCGACGTATACCCGCTGGCCGGCAAGGTAACCCGGCACGGCACCGATGACGTGTTGGCCACATTCGAGCTGAAAACCCCGGTCCTGCTGGACGAAGTGCGTGCTGGCGGGCGTATTCCGCTGATCATCGGTCGCGGCCTGACCGAGAAGGCGCGTGCCGAACTGGGCATGGGTCCTTCCGACCTGTTCAAGAAGCCGGAAGCGCCTGCCGAAAGCACCAAGGGCTTCACCCTGGCGCAAAAGATGGTCGGCCGCGCCTGCGGTCTGCCGGAAGGTGCAGGCGTCCGTCCGGGCACCTATTGCGAACCGAAGATGACCACCGTCGGTTCCCAGGACACCACGGGGCCGATGACCCGCGACGAGCTGAAAGACTTGGCCTGCCTGGGCTTCTCCACTGATTTGGTGATGCAGTCCTTCTGCCACACGGCGGCCTACCCGAAACCGATCGACGTCAACACCCACCACACCCTGCCGGACTTCATGATGACCCGCGGCGGTGTTTCCCTGCGTCCGGGTGACGGCATCATCCACAGCTGGCTGAACCGCATGCTGCTGCCGGACACCGTCGGTACCGGTGGTGACTCGCACACCCGCTTCCCGATCGGCATCTCCTTCCCGGCCGGTTCGGGTCTGGTTGCCTTTGCCGCCGCCACTGGTGTGATGCCGCTAGACATGCCCGAGTCAGTACTGGTGCGCTTCAAGGGCAAGATGCAGCCCGGCATCACCCTGCGCGACCTGGTGCATGCGATCCCGTACTACGCGATCAAGAAAGGCCTGCTGACCGTCGAGAAAAAGGGCAAGAAGAACATCTTCTCCGGCCGTATCCTCGAAATCGAAGGCCTCAACGAGCTGACCGTCGAGCAGGCGTTCGAACTGTCGGACGCCTCGGCTGAACGTTCGGCTGCTGGCTGCACCATCAAGCTGCCGGAAGCGGCGATTGCCGAATACCTGCAGTCCAACACCACCCTGCTGCGCTGGATGATCAGCGAAGGCTACGGCGACGCGCGCACCCTGGAGCGCCGTGCTCAGGCGATGGAAGCCTGGCTGGCCAACCCGCAACTGATGAGTGCTGACGCCGACGCCGAATACACCCAAGTCATCGAGATCGACCTGTCCGAAGTCACCGAGCCGGTTCTCTGCGCACCGAACGACCCGGACGACGCCCGTCTGCTCTCCAGCGTGCAGGGCGAGAAGATCGACGAAGTGTTCATCGGTTCGTGCATGACTAACATCGGTCACTTCCGTGCTGCCGGCAAGCTGCTGGATAAGGTCGAAGGCGCGCTGCCGACGCGTCTGTGGCTGTCGCCGCCAACCAAGATGGACCAGCACCAGCTGACCGAGGAAGGCTACTACGGCATCTACAACCGCGCCGGCGCGCGCCTAGAAATGCCGGGCTGCTCGCTGTGCATGGGCAACCAGGCACGCGTGGAAACCGGCTCGACAGTGGTCTCCACCTCGACTCGTAACTTCCCCAACCGTCTGGGTGACGCCACTAACGTCTACCTCGCTTCTGCCGAACTGGCAGCCGTTGCTTCGATTATTGGTCGTCTGCCGACTGTCGAGGAGTACATGGTCTACGCCGCTCAGATCGACACCATGGCGGCGGATGTGTACCGCTACCTGAGCTTCGACCAGATCGCCGAGTTCCGTGAGTCCGCGGCCAGGGCCAAGATCGACGTGGTTGCTATCTAATTCGAAACTAACCAGGCGGTTTTTGTTATGACCTCTAACCAGCTTCTCTGGGAAGGCGTCGAGCTTATGCTGTTCGGCATAGGCTCTGTCTTCGTATTTCTTGTCCTGCTCATCTATTGCATCCGACTGATGTCGTTCTGCGTGGGTCGTTTCGAACCAGCGCCGAGTCCGGCCGTGCGAACAGCGCCGAGTCCCGCTGCCTCTATTGAATTGAGTGGCGACGAGTTGAGCGCCATTCAGTCCGCCATTCATCAGCACCGCGCGCGTCGCGGGTGATCAGAAAGGGAATTCCCTCATGACTTCTGTAAAACAGCCGCTCGGCATTACCGACGTGGTGCTACGTGACGCCCATCAATCCATTCTGGCCACCCGTGTTCGTCTTGAAGACATGCTGCCGATTGCCGGCAAACTCGATCAGGTGGGCTTCTGGTCGGTTGAATCCTGGGGTGGCGCGACCTTCGATGCGTGCATTCGCTACCTGGGCGAAGACCCGTGGGAGCGTATCCGCGAACTGAAGAAAGCGATGCCCAATACTCGCCAGCAAATGCTGCTGCGCGGTCAGAACCTGCTGGGCTATCGGCACTACGCCGATGATGTGGTGGAAAAGTTCGTCGAGCGGGCGGCGGTCAACGGCGTCGATGTGTTCCGCGTGTTCGACGCGATGAACGATCCACGCAACCTGGAAACCGCGCTGCGTGCTGTCAAGCAGCAGGGTAAGCATGCCCAGGGCACCATTTCCTACACCACCAGTCCCGTGCATACCCTGGACATGTGGGTCGATCTGGCCAAGCGGATCGAAGACATGAGCGCCGATTCGGTCGCGATCAAGGACATGGCCGGGATCCTCACGCCTTATACGGCCTTCGAGCTGGTTTCACGCCTTAAGACGAGCCTGTCCATTCCGATCCATATGCAGTGTCACGCTACGGCGGGCCTGTCGACGGCAGCCATCCTAAAAGCCGTTGAGGCTGGCATCGACAACGTCGATACCGCTATTTCGTCGCTCTCGATGACCTACGGGCATTCGCCGACCGAATCGGTGGTGGCGATTTTGCAGGGCACCGAGCGCGACACCGGGCTCGATCTGGAACTGCTGGAAGAAATCGCCGCCTATTTCCGCGAGGTACGCAAGAAATACGCGAAATTCGAAGGCACGCTCAGGGGCGTCGATTCACGCATCCTCGTGGCACAGGTGCCTGGCGGCATGCTGACCAATATGGAAGGCCAGCTGAAGGAGCAGGGCGCGCTCGACAAGTTTGACCAGGTATTGGCCGAGATCCCTCGCGTCCGCGAAGACCTCGGCTTCATCCCGCTGGTGACACCCACTTCGCAGATCGTTGGCACACAGGCTGTCATTAACGTGCTCACCGGCGAGCGCTTCAAGTCCATCACCAAGGAGACCGCCGGCATTCTGAAAGGCGAATATGGCGCGGCGCCGGCGCCTTTCAATACCGAACTGCAGCAACGCGTGCTCGACGGTGCGCAAGTCATCACCTGCCGCCCCGCCGACCTGCTGCAGCCGGAAATGGACAAGCTGACCGCCGAGCTGAAGGGTCTGGCTCAGGAGAAAGGCATCAAGCTGGCCAAGGATGAGATCGACGACGTTCTTACCTATGCGCTGTTCCCCCAGATCGGCCTCAAGTTTCTCGAGAACCGCGGCAACGCCGCCGCCTTCGAGCCGATGCCGACCGGCAACGAGCAGGCACCACGCGAAGCGGGCGTACCCGAGGTTTACACCGTCGAGGTCAACGGCAAGTCGTACGTGGTACAGGTCAATGAAGGTGGCAACATCGAGGGGCTCAAGCCGATCGGTGACGCTTCTGGCGCAACAGCTGCAACTGCTTCTGCACCGGCCGCTGGCACTGGTGAGCCTCAGCCAGCACCGCTGGCAGGCAATATCTTCAAGGTGCTCGTACAGCCCGGTCAGTTGGTTCAGGAGGGCGATCTGGTGATCATCCTCGAAGCCATGAAGATGGAAACCGAGATCCGTGCATTCAAGGCGGGCACCGTTTCAGGTGTGAATGTCAAGGTCGGCGACGCGGTGTTGGTAGGCGACAGCCTGCTGACCATCGCTTAAGGAGTGCTGCTGCATGGATAAGTTACTCAAGCTGTGGCACAGCACCGGTCTCTATCACATAGAGCCTGGTCAGCTGCTGATGATCGTGGTGTGCCTGGCATTGATCTATCTGGCGATTCGCAAGGGGTTCGAACCGTTGCTGTTGATCCCGATCGGCTTCGGGGGCCTGCTCGCCAACATTCCGGTCGCCAACATGGCCGAGGGTGCCGGCATCCTGCACCTGTTCTACGAGGTAGGTCTGCCGACCAGCGTGTTCCCCCTGCTGATCTTCATGGGCGTGGGTGCGATGACGGATTTCGGTCCGATGCTGGCCAACCCCAAGACCCTGCTGCTCGGTGCGGCAGCGCAGTTCGGTATCTTCGCCACCTTGCTCGGTGCGTTGGGACTGGCAGCGATGGGGATTCCGGGTATGGAGTTCAGCATGCGCGAAGCGGCTTCGATCGCCATCATCGGCGGTGCGGACGGACCTACCTCGATATTCGTTACTGCCAAGCTCGCACCGCACCTGCTGGGTCCGATTGCCGTGGCGGCCTACTCGTACATGGCGCTGGTTCCGTTGATTCAGCCGCCGATCATGCGCGTGCTGACCACCAAGGAAGAGCGCGCCATCGTCATGACGCAGCTGCGCCATGTCGGGCAGGTGGAAAAGATCGTATTCCCGCTGATGCTTGCCCTGATGATTGGCATGCTCTTGCCCGACGCCGCTCCGCTGGTGGGCATGTTCGCCTTTGGTAATCTCTTGCGCGAGTGTGGGGTTGTAGATCGCCTGGCTGACACCTCTCGCAACGCACTGATCAACATCGTGACCATTGCCTTGGGACTGACCGTCGGCTCCAAGCTATCCGCCGAAGCCTTTCTGCAGATGAAAACCCTAGGAATTCTGCTGCTTGGCATGGTTGCGTTCTGCGGCGGTACAGCGGCAGGCGTGCTGATGGCCAAGGTCATGAACATGTTCAGCGCAAATAAAATCAACCCGCTGATTGGGTCGGCTGGCGTTTCGGCAGTGCCAATGGCGGCGCGAGTGTCGAACAAGGTAGGGCTTGAGGCGAATCCGCAAAACTTCCTACTTATGCATGCTATGGGGCCCAATGTGGCAGGGGTGATCGGCTCGGCTGTTGCTGCGGGGATTCTGCTGAGTTTCGTTGGTTAGCGGCTGACTGAGGAGCTGACAAGACTGTTGTGGCAAGCCTATTGCCCTATGGTTTTCGCCTCTGGCTCGCTGCGAGCTATCGGAACGTTATTCATCTGGGGCCGAAACACTGGGAGCGTTATCAATCAGCTTCCAGCGTTTCGAATGAAAAGTGCTGCCTCACGCTCGACGCTTTTGATCCAGCAATCAAGCACGGCTACGTCTTGAGGAAGCCGACCAAGCGGTCGTAGCGTCGGGCCTTTACGTGGAACGGGCTTCGGGAAGTGGCGGCATAATCTCTCGTCAGAAAAAGAGAGATCACATATAACCAGCGGGTTTCATGGATGGGGATTCCAGATATACCTGCGGGTCCTAAGACAACTCTAGGCATGGATAGCAGTGCTCAACTTCGTCTGCCAAGCCAAGCTGGGGGTACACCTAATAAGTGAGCTGCTCGCTTATACGAGGACGTCGCTCATCATAGACTTGGATAATGACACCTAAATAGGCCAAGCCATATGTGCTGCTTGGGGGTATCAGCTCATCCTGTGAATCAAATTCGGTGCCCTGCAGTTGATTCTGGATATTCCTTCATCTTGGCTCAAGGAGATCAAGCAGTAACTGCCGATGCGCATTCCGCACTTGCATCAGCGGCATAGACGGATTACCCCTAGATAGTATTGAGGAGTTCAGCCACAGCAGTGCAGGCGCGAGCGCCAGCGGGAAAAAGTGCTCTGTCAAGATGCACGGACGAACAACCCCCCGGTCTATGTTGCGTTGGATAATGAGCTGCGCCCGCTCTCGTAACCCGTGCACAACCTCCTCGTGCCAACGCTTTACCAGCTCCGGCGCTCTAGCGCTTTCGGCCAGAAGTAATCGGAAGATCGATATCGTGGAGGGGGATTCAAACGTTGTGTACAGACGATCCAGATAGATGTCGACCAACTCTGGTAGCGAAAGATCTTCATCAGGCAGCCAGCCCTGGAAATCGGAGAGCTGCTTCGTAATACGCTCAAGCAAGGCGTGAAAAATTTCTTCCTTACTTTTGAAGTGGGCGTAGATACCTGCTTTGGATAAGCCCGCACATTCCGCAAGGCGCTCCATCGACACGGCATTATATGTCCGATCAGAGAACTCTATCAGAGCCGCGTCCAGTATTTCCTCTTTCCTGGCTGCCGAGGATAGATAGCGGCGCTTGTCTGGCACGTCGTCTTTCTTGGCTGGCATTCAGCGGCCCTGTCAAAAATCTGAGGAATATTCCCTTAGGTCGGTCACCGATGCCACCTGAAATAATGGGCCAATGTTAGACCAAAGCAGTTCAATTGAAAGGTGATCGATGATTAGAGAATCGCTCATTGTAGAGCGGGATTTGTCACGTATAATCAAAAAACCGTCCGGACGTTTGTTTCTAAGCTGCGCGCGATGGCGTATGGCACATACGAAACAATCCTAGGTAACAAATGCGAGGTGTGAGCCGTGATCGAGGCCGCCTGCGATCGCAACACATCGCTGGCTATCGAAGTGTTGCGGCGTTCCTTCCCGTCAGCAAACAAGGATAGCGCCACCGGCCTGACGCTGCTGTACGCGGGCTACACCTCTTCAACCAGACCCCATTCAGCCTGATACTCGTACGGAACGTGACAATGCTCTCAGCTTCTCTCATATTTTCTGAGTTCCGACCCCGCACTGCCTCGCTGGTTCTGAGCGCCGTCGTATTGACCGGATGCATGACTCTCGCTCCCGCTCCTGAAATCCCGCCGCTGCCGGTGCCCGAAGTTTGGCCAAGCCATCTTGTATTAGATGCAGACGGTGCCCATGCGCGGGAGCTTACCTGGCAGGCATACTTCACCGACCCCTTGCTGCAACGCCTCATCGAGACAGCGCTGGAGAACAACCGCGATCTGCGCCTGGCCGCGCTGCGTGTCGAGGAAGCCAGCGCCGCATTCCGCATTCAGCGCTCGGATCGATTTCCTGCCGTGGGCGTGGGTGCCCAGGGTGGACGCGCCCGCGTCCCTGGCGATCTGAACATGTCGGGCCGGTCGCAGGTGGGCGGCGAATATCGGGCCGAGGTGGGTTTGAGCACCTGGGAGCTGGATCTGTGGGGCCGGGTCCGCAACCTGGAAGACGCCGCCCTGCAAAGCTGGCTGGCTTCCGACGCGGCCCGCCAGGCCGTCCACCTGGCGCTAATCGCCCAGGTGGCCGACGGTTATCTTGGCTTGCGCGAGATAGACGAACGCGTGGCTATCGCCCGTCAAACCGTCGCGACCCGCGAGGAGTCCTATCGCATTTTCCGGCGCCGCGTTGAAGTCGGCTCGACCTCGAAGCTGGACCTCACTCAAGTCCAAACTTTGCTGAACCAGGCTCAGGCGCTGCTAACCCAGCTTGAGCAAGCACGCGCCACGCAACTGCACGCGCTGGCACTGCTGGTAGGTGCAGATCCTGGCCCGCTGCCTGCTAAGGCTCTCTTCGATGAAACGACGGTGCTGGCCGAACTCCGGGCCGGCCTGCCCTCGGAGCTGCTGGTCAGTCGCCCGGACATCATTTCCGCCGAACACCAATTGCGTGCCGGCGATGCCAACATCGGCGCGGCCCGTGCGGCGTTCTTGCCGCGCATCGCGCTGACCGGCAGCTTCGGCACGGCCAGTTCCGATCTTGACGGCCTGTTCGATTCCGGCAGCCGCGCCTGGACCTTCATGCCTACCTTGTCGCTGCCCATCTTCGATGGCGGGCGGCGGCGCGCAAACTTGGAACTGAGCGAAGTGCGCCGCGACATCGCCGTCGCCGGATACGAGAAAACCATTCAAACGGCCTTCCGCGAGGTGGCTGATGCCCTAAGCGCCAAGTACTGGCTGGCTGAGCAATTGACGATCCAGCGGGCCAATCTGGAAGCACAAAGCGAACGCGCCCGGCTGGCCCAGTTGCGCTACGACAACGGTTCGGCCGCTTTCCTGGAGGTGCTGGACGCCCAACGCGATCTGCTGGGTGCCCAGCAACAACTGGTACAGGCGCGCCGCGCGCTGCTGTCCAGCCAGGTAGCGCTGTATGCCGCGCTCGGCGGCGGCACCCTCGCCGCATCCAACGAGGTAGACGGTGCAACCTCGACTCCCGCCTCCATCCCATCAACCCGCTAAGGCACGCCGAACCCATGACCTTCTCACCCTCTCTCAAGAAAAAACTCCTGGTCGTTGCCGCTGCAGCGGTTGTCGTCGCGCTGGCCTGGTGGGGCTGGACGAAGTTTGCCGACAGCGGACCCGGCGAAGGCTTTGTCAGCGGTAACGGCCGAATCGAAGCCACCGAAATCGACATCGCTACCAAGCTTCCCGGACGTATCGAAGACATCCTGGTACGTGAAGGCGATTTCGTCACAGCTGGCCAGCCATTGGCCAGGATGCAACTGGAAACGCTTGAGGCGCAGCGCGACGAAGCCTTCGCCATGCGTGAACAGGCCGAGCATTCTGTGACCGCAGCACAGGCCCAGGTGGCGCTGCGTGAAGCCGACGTGGTTGCGGCGCAGGCACTCGTCGGTCAGCGCGAGTCGGAGCTCGATGCCGCGCAACGGCGGCTGAAACGTTCGCAGACATTATCCCAAGAAGGCGCCGCCTCGATACAAGAGTTGGACGATGACCGGGCGCGCGTGCGGGGCGCACAGGCGACGCTCGCGGCCAGCAAAGCACAGACCGCCGCTGCCCGCGCCGCGGTCGAGGCCGCCAAGGCGCAGCTCGTAGGCGCGAGGTCCAGCGTGTCCGCTGCCACGGCCAGCATCAACCGCATCGAAGCCGACATACGCGACAGCGAACTGCGCTCGCCGCGTGACGGTCGGGTGCAGGTGCGGGTGGCGCAACCCGGCGAGGTGCTGGGATCGGGCGGACGCGTCCTGAATCTTATCGACCTGTCGGACGTCTACATCACCTTCTTCCTGCCCGAGACCGTGGCCGGCCGCGTCGCGCTGGGTTCCGAGGTCCGCATCATTCTGGATGCCGCGCCGGAGTTTGTTATTCCAGCGAGCGTTTCCTTCGTCGCCAGTGTGGCGCAATTTACTCCCAAGACGGTAGAAACCGCGAGCGAGCGGCAGAAACTGATGTTTCGCGTGCGCGCGCAGATTTCGCAGGAGTTGCTGCGTGAGCACCTCAATCAGGTCAAGACCGGGTTGCCCGGCGTGGCCTGGGTCAAGCTCGACGCCAATGCCGAGTGGCCTCAAAACCTCTCCGTTCGCGTGCCGGAGTAAGGTATGAGCCACAGTGCGAGTGCGCAGCCCACGACCGTTGCAAGCGTCCGTCAGGTGCGCTTGCGTTACGGCGACGTCATCGCCCTGGATGGCATCGATCTGGACATTCCCGCCGGGAGGATGGTTGGCCTGATCGGCCCCGACGGCGTCGGTAAATCCAGTCTGCTCTCATTGCTGGCTGGCGTACGTATCATCCAGAAGGGCACGGTCGAGGTACTGGGTGGCGACATGGCCAGCAAGGCCCACCGCAAGCAAGTGTGCCCTCGCATCGCCTACATGCCGCAGGGACTGGGCAAGAACCTGTATCCGACGCTCTCGGTCGAGGAAAATCTGCAATTCTTTGCGCGCCTGTTCGGTCATGGTGCCGCAGAGCGCCGCCAGCGCATCAATGAGCTGACCCAGGCCACCGGCCTGTTCAAATTCCTGTCGCGCCCGGCAGGCAAGCTCTCAGGGGGCATGAAGCAAAAACTCGGCCTGTGCTGCGCGCTGATTCACGACCCGGACTTCCTGATTCTCGATGAGCCGACGACCGGCGTGGACCCGCTGGCGCGCGCGCAGTTCTGGGATCTAATTGACCGGATCCGCGCTGATCGTCCCGGCATGAGCGTGATTGTGGCCACCGCCTACATGGATGAGGCCCAGCGCTTCGACTGGCTGGCGGCCATCGACGACGGCAATGTCCTCGCCACCGGCACACCGCAGGAGTTGCTCGAAAGAACAAGCAGCCTGAACCTGGAAGAGGCATTCATCCGCCTGCTCCCGGAAGAGAAAAAGCGCGGACACCAAGCGGTAGTCATTCCCCCTTTGCCGGATGACGGCGCGGACGATATCGCCATCGAAGCCGAGGAGCTGACCATGCGCTTTGGCGACTTCATCGCCGTCGATAGCGTCTCCTTTCGCATCCGGCGCGGCGAAATCTTCGGCTTCCTCGGCTCCAACGGTTGTGGCAAGTCCACCACCATGAAGATGCTCACCGGCCTGCTGCCGGCGAGCGCGGGTCGGGCCTGGCTGTTCGGTCACGAAGTCGATCCGCATGATCTGGACACCCGTCGCCGCGTCGGCTACATGTCGCAAGCGTTCTCGCTCTATAGCGAAATCACGGTACGGCAAAACCTGGAATTGCACGCCAAGCTCTTCAGCGTGCCCCCGAAGGACATTCCCGGCCGCGTGGATGAGATGGTGGAGCGCTTCGGGCTGGTGGACGTCCTCGACAGCCTGCCGGCCAGCCTGCCTTTGGGCATACGGCAGCGTTTATCGCTGGCCGTTGCCATGGTGCACAAGCCCGAGCTGCTGATCTTGGATGAACCGACCTCCGGCGTCGATCCGGTGGCGCGCGATGCGTTCTGGCGGCTGCTTATCGAGCTGTCGCGGCGCGACCGGGTAACGGTCTTCATTTCCACACACTTCATGAACGAGGCCGAACGCTGCGACCGCATGTCGATGATGCATGCGGGTAAGGTGCTGGACAGCGACGTGCCCGCAAGACTGGTCGAGAAGCGCGGCGCCAAATCCCTTGAAGAGGCCTTCATCGGCTACCTCCTCGAAGCCGAGGGCGGCGGCCCAGTCACCCCGCTCAGCCAGCCGGAGGCCGCTAATCACGAGAATCAACCCTCTGCGGCGCCTGCTGAGCACGGCGGGAACGGCGCCGGCGGTTTCAGTCTGCAGCGCATGTTTAGCTATCTGTGGCGTGAGACGCTCGAACTGCAGCGGGACCCTGTACGTGCCACACTGGCGTTGGGCGGTTCACTGCTGCTGATGTTTGTGATTGGCTTCGGCATCACCATGGACGTAGAGGACCTGAGCTATGCGGTACTCGATCGCGACCAGACCACCCTAAGCCAAAGCTACACGCTGAACCTCGCCGGCTCGCGCTACTTCACCGAGCACGCACCGATCGTCGACTACGAGGACCTCGACCGGCGTATGCGCAGCGGGGAGCTGTCGCTGGCCATCGAAATCCCCCCTGGCTTCAGCCGCGATGTGTTGCGGGGCCAGAACGTACAGATAGGCGCCTGGATCGACGGCGCCATGCCGCAACGCGCGGAGACCGTCCAAGGCTACGTCCAGGGCATGCACCAGCACTGGCTGCTAGCTCAGGCTAGCGAACGCGGCGGCGCCAGTGCAGCCAGTAATGCGAGCGTCGAGACACGCTTTCGCTACAACCCCGATGTCAAGAGCCTGCCGGCCATGGTGCCGGCGGTGATCCCTCTGCTGCTGCTCATGCTGCCGGCCATGCTGACTGCGCTGGCGGTGGTGCGCGAGAAAGAAACCGGGTCGATCACCAATCTGTACGTGACGCCGGTCACGCGCATCGAGTTCCTGCTTGGCAAGCAACTGCCCTATGTCGGTCTGGCCATGGTGAACTTCCTGCTGATGAGCCTGCTCGCGGTCACCGTCTTCGGTGTGCCGGTCACGGGCAGCTTCTTCACCCTGTCGCTGGCCGCGCTGATCTTCTCCTTCGCCGCGACAGGCATGGGGCTGCTGGCCTCGGCCGTCACGCGCAGCCAGATCGCCGCCATGTTCTTTGCCATGATCGGCACCATCATTCCGGCCACCCAGTTCGCCGGCCTGAGGGATCCCGTGTCCTCGCTTGAAGGCTCCAGCAAGTTCATCGGCGAGATCTACCCCGCCACGCACATGATCTCCATCAGCCGTGGCGTGTTCAACAAATCACTCGGCCTGGCCGACCTGACGGGGCCGCTGTGGTCGATGCTCATTTCGGTTCCGGTCATTCTCGGCGTGGCTGTTTTGCTACTCAAGAAGCAGGAGCGTTGAGATGCGCAGAAGAAACCTGGCCAACATCTACGACCTTGGTGTCAAGGAGCTGTGGAGTCTTTGGCGCGATCCGATGATGCTTGTGCTCATCGTCTATGTGTTCACCGCGTCGGTCTACACCAAGGCCACGTCCATGCCGGAGACGCTGCACAACGCGCCCATCGCCATCGTCGACGAGGATAATTCGGCGCTGTCCCAGCGGGTTGCCTCGGCCTTCTACCCCCCGCAGTTCACGCCACCGGCCATGATCGACTATGGGGACGTGGACCCGGGCATGGACGCGGGGCTGTACACCTTCGCTCTGGTCATTCCGCCCAACTTCCAGCGCGACGTGCTGGCGGGGCGATCGCCTGCCGTGCAGCTCAATGTCGACGCCACCCGCATGAGCCAGGCCTTCACCGGCAGTGGCTATATCCAGCAGATCTTCACCGGCGAAGTCAATGAGTTCGTCAAGCGTTACCGCGGCACCGACGCGCCACCCGTGGATCTGGCATTGCGCGCCCGCTTCAACCCCGCGCTCGACAAGGCCTGGTTCGGCTCGGTGGTGCAGATCATCAACCACATCACGCTGTTGTCCATCATCCTGACCGGCGCGGCGCTGATCCGGGAGCGCGAGCACGGCACCATCGAGCACCTGCTGGTGATGCCGGTCACGCCCGCGCAGATCATGCTCTCCAAGGTCTGGTCGATGGCCCTGGTCGTGCTGATCGCCTCCTTCCTGTCCCTCAATCTCATGGTGCGCGGCGTCCTGGGCGTTCCCGTCGAGGGTTCCATTGCGCTGTTCTTCGCCGGCGCGGCGCTCAGCCTGTTCGCCACCACCTCGATGGGCATCTTCATCGCCACCCTGGCGCGCAACATGCCCCAATTCGGCATGTTGATGATGCTCACCATCATGCCGCTGCAGATGCTATCCGGCGGCGACACGCCCCGCGAGAGCATGCCCGAGATCGTGCAGAACATCATGCTGATCGCACCCACCACCCATTTCGTGGAGCTGAGCCAGGCCATCCTTTACCGGGACGCGGGCCTGGAGACGGTATGGCAGCCGTTCCTGGCGCTGGCCCTGATCGGCACGGTGCTGTTTTTCCTGTCGTTGGCACGCTTTCGCAAAACCATCGGCCAGATGGCGTGACTGGCTGCCGCGTGTACTCGTAAACAAATGCTCGTATCGTGCGAAGCAAGTGTTGACTGATAGGATCTGATCGCCCCGATCAGAACTTGGCTCGCCAGTTTCTGCGGGGCATTCAATAACGCTGTCGTGTGCGCTCCAGATCCAGTTCCGAAAAACGTCGACCTTCCAGGTTAACCCTCCAGCCCTTGCCGCTGAATTCAAACCGATGCGGTCACCTCAACGTCAACGGTATACACCTCTCCCCTTAGTACCTCTGGCGGAGAGCTAGGCACGCCGACGGCGATGGTGCGGTTGTCCTCACCTCTGCTATCAATCGCGATTGGCTAGGCGCCCCAATGCTCACAGTAAAGCTGGGGATGCATAAAGGAATGCTACTCCCGCATTTGTTGCTCAATAGATAGATCTTAATCAACTCCAACGCATTTAAATCGCTCACAAAAACAAACGACTGGACGGTTTTTTATTGCCCCGCTACCGTTGATCGAAGGATCACTGCCAATCTACCGGCACCACTAGCTGCGCTATCGCAGTCTTCAGTGAGGCCACAGAGAAGGAGAGCCACCATGGCTGAAGAAAACACTACCGCGCAAAACCCGGAAGAGGATCTGACAAGCCGCTTTCCAACGGCCTATACCATCCTGCTGCTACTGATCGTTCTAGTTGCTGCGCTGAGCTGGGTTATTCCCGCCGGAAAGTATGAGCGGGTGATGAATGAAGAGGTCGGTCGTGAAGTGGCTGTGCCAGGTACTTACCAAGTGGTCGAGCCCATCCCCCAGGGCTTTATGGACGTCATGCTGGCTCCCATTGCGGGTTTTTATGATCCAGAAAGCTATGTCGCCAACGCCATCGACGTGGCGCTGTTCGTGCTGTTTCTGGGCGGCTTTCTCGGGGTGATAAATGCCACCGGTGCGATCGACACCGGTATACGCAGCGTCATGCAACATCTGGAAGGCCGAGAGATATGGATGATTCCGATCCTGATGACGCTGTTCGCGCTTGGCGGCACGACTTACGGCATGGCCGAGGAAACCCTTGCGTTCTACGGCATTCTGGTTCCGATCGTCATTGCCGCCGGCTACGATGCGGTGACCGGGGTAGCGGTGATTCTGATCGGCGCCGGAGTCGGCGTGCTGGGCTCAACCATCAATCCATTCGCCACCGTCATCGCCTCCAATGCGGCGAGCATTCCCTTTACGGACGGCATGCTGCTGCGTCTAGTGCTGCTGGTAGGTGGGCTGGTGATCTGTGCCGCCTACGTGATGCGCTATGCCAAACGAGTCAAGGCCGACCCTTCGCGCTCCGTGGTAGCCAAACAGCGCGATGCCCACCGCAAAATTTTTCTACAGGGGCATGACGATTTAGACGACGTCAAGCTGAGCCTGACCCAGAAACTGGTCCTGTCTATCTTTGCACTGACCTTTGTGGTCATGATCTGGGGTGTTTCCTCCCAGGGCTGGTGGATGGACAAGATGGGCGCACTGTTCCTAGGTGCTGCGATCGTCGCTGGCCTTGTCGCCCGCCTAGGCGAGAAAAAGCTGACCGGCAGCTTCGTAGACGGTGCCCGTGATCTGCTTGGCGTGGCTCTGGTCGTTGGTCTGGCGCGAGGCATCGTTGTCATCATGGAGCAGGGCATGATTGCCGACACGATTCTGCACAGCGCTGAAATGCGCCTGGCCGACATGTCGGAACTGGGCTTCATCAACCTAATGTTCTGGATCGAGACAGGCATGAGCTTCCTCGTGCCTTCGTCATCCGGTCTTGCCGTACTGTCGATGCCCATTCTTGCCCCTCTGGCGGACTTTGCCAATGTCAGCCGCGACCTGGTGGTGACGGCTTATCAATCAGCCAACGGCCTGGTGAATCTAATCAACCCGACCTTCGCGGTGGTGATCGGCGGCCTGGCCATAGGTCGGGTCTCCTATGACCGCTGGCTCGTATTCATCTGGCCCTTGCTGGCGATCCTGACCGTGTTCATCACCTTGGTGATCAGCATCGGTGTCTTCCTGTAATTCCCTGATAAATGAGGTTGCACATGTCTGAACAGACTCTTGGTGTTCACTCCGAGACAGGTATTCTGCGGCAAGTCATCGTTTGTCGCCCCGGCCTTGCCCATCGCAGGTTAACGCCCAGCAATTGCGCCGCCCTGTTGTTTGATGATGTGTTCTGGGTCAAGCAGGCACAGAAGGATCACGATGTATTCGCAAGCCTGATGCGTGCCCGAGGGGTGGAGGTGCTGGACGTCAATCAACTATTGGCTGAGACCCTCGATATTGCCGAAGCGCGAAGCTGGATTCTCGAGCACCGGATCAGCTGGAATCATATTGGTGTCGGTATGGTCTCTGACTTGCGGGCCTGGATGGAAGAACTACCGGGACACACCCTGGCCGAATTCTTGATCGGTGGCTTGCAAGTGAACGATCTGCCGTTCGATCCGAGCGGTCTGTTCGGCAACCACTTGGGGCCTTATGGCTTTGTCCTGCCGCCCCTGCCGAACTTCCTCTTTACCCGCGACAACAGCGCCTGGATCTACGGTGGCGTCACCCTGAACCCCATGTACTGGGCCGCACGTAAACCCGAAACGCTGCTGACGGCGGCAATCTACCGGTTTCATCCAAAATTTTCTGGCAAGGTCGAGGTGCTCTGGGGGGATCCGCTCAAGGATCATGCGCTGGCCACCCTGGAGGGCGGCGACATCATGCCGGTCGGCAATGGCACCGTGCTGGTCGGCATGGGCGAGCGCTCATCACCCCAGGCGATCGGGCAAATGGCCAATGCACTGTTTGAACGCGGCACGGTCAATCGCGTGGTGGCCTGCCATATCCCCAAAAGCCGAGCGTCCATGCACCTGGATACGGTGTTCACCTTCTGCGGCGGCAATGTTGTTACCGCCTTCAAGGAAGTCGCCGATCAAATGGTTTGTTATGACTTGCGTCCCGGTACGAGCGGCAAGCACCTGACGTTCAGTCAGGATCCTCGCCCGATGTTCGACGTGGTCGCCGACGTGCTCGGCTATGAATCCCTGACCGTGATCCCCACCGGAGGCGATACGCCCGCCGAGCGTGAACGCGAGCAATGGAATGATGGTAACAACGTTCTGGCCTTGAGTCCGGGCGTGGTCATTGGCTATGACCGCAATGACGACACTAACGCCGCTCTGGAAGCGGCCGGAATCGAAGTCCTGAAAGTTCCCGGCGCAGAGCTGGGCCGAGGCCGCGGCGGTGGACGTTGCATGAGCTGCCCGACCATACGCGACGCCATCTGACACTCGAGGAGCATGCAATGGCCTTCAATCTGAAAAGCCGACACTTTCTCACGCTGCGGGATTTCAGCCCGCGCGAAATCGGTTTCCTGCTGAAACTGGCAGCCGACCTGAAAGCAGCCAAATATGCTGGTACCGAAGTGCCACAGTTGTGTGGCAAGGAAATCGCCCTGATCTTCGAGAAAGACTCCACCCGCACGCGGGTAGGTTTCGAGGTGGCGGCCTTTGATCAGGGCGCCAAAGTCACCTATCTGGGGCCGACTGGCACTCATATTGGCCACAAGGAATCGGTCAAGGATACCGCCCGGGTGTTGGGGCGCGTCTATGATGCCATCGAATACCGGGGCTTCGGCCAGACCGTGGTTGAGGAGTTAGCCGAGCATGCTGGTGTGCCGGTCTACAACGGCTTGACGGATGAATTCCACCCAACGCAGATACTGGCTGACTTTCTGACCATGCAGGAGCATGTGGAAAAACCATTGCGTGACATATCCTATGTTTTTATTGGCGATGCCGCCAACAATATAGGGGACAGCCTGCTGATCGGCGGCGCCAAAATGGGCATGGACGTTCGTCTGTGTGCTCCAAAGGTCTGCTGGCCGCATACTAATATCCAGCAGGAAGCACAGCGAATTGCCAGCACCACCGGCGCCCGGATCATGATCACAGAGGATATCGATAGCGCGGTCGCCGGTGTGGATTTCGTCTATACCGATGTTTGGGTGTCGATGGGCGAGCCCGAGGAAAAATGGGCCGAGCGGATCAAGCTGTTGCTGCCTTATCAGGTCAATACCGCACTTATGGAAAAAACCGGCAATCCGCGGGCGCACTTCATGCACTGCCTGCCGGCCTTCCACAACACCGAGACGACGATTGGTAAGGAGATTCAGCAAAAATTCGGTATCGAGGCCATGGAAGTCACGGACGAGGTTTTCGAAAGCCCCGCCTCGATCGTTTTTGATCAGGCGGAAAACCGCATGCACACCATCAAGGCGGTGCTGGTCGCCACCCTGGGAGCCTGACATGCTGGTAGTAGCAGCCCTGGGCGGCAACGCCCTATTGAAGCGGGGCGAACCTCTGACCGCGCGTACCCAACGATCCAATGTGCGGATCGCCGCCCAGGGGCTAGCGGCCATCGTACGGGCTGGCCATGATCTGGTCATTACCCATGGCAACGGCCCTCAGGTGGGGCTTCTGGCTTTGCAGGGCGCTGCCTACAAACCGGACGAGGCCTATCCTCTGGATATGTTGGGGGCTGAAACCGAAGGCATGATTGGCTACGTCATCGAACAGGAGCTGGAGAATGCGCTGAATCACGACCGACCAGTAGCTACGTTGCTGACACAAGTCGTGGTGGATCAGCATGACCCAGCGTTCGATAACCCGACCAAATTCATCGGACCCGTGTATGAACGGGCCGAAGCCGAATCCCGGGCCAAAACCGCCGGTTGGCATATCGCTCAAGATGGCGACAGATGGCGAAGAGTGGTGCCCTCTCCCAAGCCGCTTGAAATCCCTGACATGCGGGTGATCAAGTTGCTGTTGGAACAAGGCGTAGTCGTGATCTGCGGCGGTGGTGGGGGCATTCCGATACTACGCAACGAAGACGGTAGTACCGTCGGCGTTGAGGCGGTCATCGACAAAGACGCAGCCAGCGCCCTGCTGGCGCAACAGCTCCAGGCCGATGCCCTATTGCTGCTGACTGATGTCGATGCGATCTATCGGGATTTCGGCACGGACAGCGCAGCGGCGATCAGGAGTTTGAGCGTGGAGGAAGGGCGTGCGCTCGATCTGCCGGCCGGTTCTATGGGGCCCAAACTGGCCGCTGCAGCCGACTTTGCTGAATTCGGAGGATTCAGCGGCATCGGCAGATTGGACGATGCGGTGGGTATGCTGCAGGGTTGCGTCGGGACTAGAATCCAGAGGAGGTTGAACCTGAGACATTCAAGCAGAAACTGAGCGGTCCTATCCTCATTCAATTCTGCAGCCGTTACCTGTGCGCGGACGAAACAGCGACTCCTCAAGACCGCGCTCATGGTATCGACTGCGACCCGGATCGTCGTCAAACATCACAGAATATCAGCGACGAATACGTTCACGTCATGACTATGATTGTGCTAGAACGATGAAACTTAGCCATTCCGAAGTTCGCCTCGTCAGCGGGGAGCCGGCATTTTCCTTGCGTCGGCCACTGGCAGAACTAGCACAGAGGTTTGTGCTCTAGTGCGAAATCAATACTGGACCTTCCCTTACCAGCCGGGCACACCATCGCGTATTACCCGAGAAAAGTCCATATTGTTACCTGCCCGCCGAGCCCGTTCGGTGATTCGTCCCTGCTGACGCAACTCCTCTAGTTTAAGATTCTGCTCTAAACCGCCTACATCCTGGACATATCCGGGTAGATAGCCGGTGAGCAGCAGCCTGTAATCTAGCGGCAACCCGCGGATGATCTGGCGCATCATGTCAAAGACGATGGTGGTGCAGTTGGCGGTAATGGTGTTGTAGAAACGAGGTTCTTGCTGCAGCTGATTTGTCTGCTGGATGTAGGACAGGAAGAGCGCCCGCATCGCCTCTTCGGACATATTTACCCGATACAGATAGACATCTTCGTTGCGAACGTTGGTGCGCACCCGCAACGCGTCTCGCTCGTCGGCAGCAACGATGCTCAGTTCGAACTGTTTGAAGAAGCCGCCAATTTCCGAATAGCTTTCGCCACGCTCTTTGCGGATTTCCACCGTGAATACCACGAACTGGCCATCATCGAAGCCGAACGAGACCAGAACGTGAGCGATGGCCGGCATCCCCCAGTAAGAGGTCGCCAAATCGACCGACGTCAGCTGATCCAGATCGTAGCGGCGGGTTTCCCAACGTGGGTCATAGTCCTCGTCGCTGCGCCAGTCGAAATTGCGCACGTTGTGCAAGGTTACCTGACTGCCCTCCGCACGTCCGTGGGTCATTCCCATCAGATCATCGGTCCAGACCCGATGGTTCGAGGGCTCTAGGGAGTTCCACCAAACCTGCAACAGCGCGAACAGCGACAGGTAGCCGCAAATCGCAATCCAGGGCCGAAGCCGCCAGAGCGCGATGAGCAGCGCCGAGGCGAGGATGCACCACAGGGCTATCGACGCGCTCTTGCCCGCAGCCATCATCGGCAACTGATACCACAGCGCCATGCCCCCCCAGGCTGTCGCCAGCAGCATTGCCAGCGAAGCCAGCACCTGCAGGAAAACACGCAGGGTCATGGTACCGGTCCCGCGAACCGGTCGCCGTCGGACTCGTGCAGATGAACGTGCAGAATGCGGCGGATTTCCATGATGGCCTCGGGCGTCTCCTGCACGCTGTGGCCGAAAGGAATCACGATTTCCGACTCTGCCGCGGCCAGATGGGCACTGGAATACGGCACCACACCATCGCTGGAATCCAGCAGTGACAACGCGGGGGTGTAGTTGCCGATGATCGAGTGGTAGCGCACCGCAGGCGAGATGGGCAGGTCGGCGCTCAGCCTGACAAAGGGGTCGTTGCTGCTGAGATTGTCGATGCTGTTGAGTGGCCGGGTCAACACCTCGGCATTGGCCGAGCCCGGGACGATCAGCAATTGCGCAACATCGGTGATCCGCCCAAGCACCGAGGCCGGCAGCTTGACGAGGCCAGCGGCCCAGCGGGAAATGCGGTTCTCGGCGAATGGCGTGCCGCGGTGCGGGGCCGCGACGAAGATCGCGCGGCTGACATCGGGCAAGGGCTCGAACCTCACATAGGGGCCGACCTCCTTCTGCACCCGCTCGAGCCTACGCCCCTGAAGCGGATACCTCTCAAGCAGGGCGTCCCACAGACGATCTCCGGAAGACGACAGCATCAACCGCGACAGCACCCCACCCATGCTATGCCCGATTACCACCATATCCCGAGAGGCCTGGGCCGTTCCGCTCGGATCGAAGTGCTCAAGGGTCTGCTCAAGGGCCGTACGGATCGCCTTGTTGTTGAATGCCAGCGGGGCGTTTGTCGGGTAATAGACTTGCCAGATCTGGTAGTTTTGCCGCAGGGCTTCGTCGCCCAGCACCTCGTTGGCGACATTGATCCAGGCTTCCGGACTGCTGGCCAGGCCATGCAGCATGATGATGATGCGGCGGTTCGGATCGTAGGGCTGCATCAGATAGACGTGTGGCTTTTCCAGTACCTCGCCCTTGCCCACTAGTGTCAGCAATGACTGGGAGGCAAATCCCGAACGAGCCAGCCAGAGCCCGTAGCCAGAGGTGAAGCTAGCCGCCAGTGGGATCTCTCGCCCGGCCATCGTGATGCTGTCCTGGCGAAATGGGTCGTAGCCGACGATATGCACCCTTTGCGTGCTCAGAACCTCGTCCAGGGTCGCTCCTGGAAAACTCGCCACTGCAGTGACGGCCGGGAACGGCGTCTCGCTCCAGGCCAGCTCCGCACTGTCCTTTCTCACCACTCTGCGGTCAGTCATGGCGACCAGTTCTGCTCCCAACCCGTCCCGCCGATACTGGTTACGCAAGCCCTTAAAGGAAAGCGAAGCCGCTGGAATCAGCGCCTCCGGCAGGTCCCGGCCGCCAGCCAGACGGACATCGCCCACCGTACCCTGAATCTGCCAGCGGCCGCTATGCAGCACGAAGTTGCCCTGGCCTTCGCCAGCCTGTGGCGGGTTGCCTTGATAGCGCGCAAAGAGCCCAGTCAACGCCTTTTGCACGGAGAAGTTGTAATAGTCGCGCACCTGGGTCTGCCTATCGTCCAGGGCCCTCTGCCCCACCGTGCGCTCGGTCATGAACAGGTAAGCGTAAGCGTGCCGGGCGCTTTCCAGGTAAGCATCCAGCATGGCGTCGGTCTGCGCATCGGTCTGCGCCGATCGATCCAGCCGCAACGCTTCCTGCAGCCAGAGTTCGGCCAATACCGACAGCCGTTGCTCGTCGCCCAGCGCTTTCGACTCGCCCAGCGTTCGAAGGCAGACGGCAGCGGCTGCCTTGCATTCGTCCTGGCCGATGCCGACCACCTGCAGCGCGGTCCCCACCGAAGAGCTGAGTTGCCCTGTGCTCAGCACATCCCCGCGGCGCAGGGAGATGTAGTCCCTGGTTTCGAGGGCGGACACCTTGACCCCGGCGCAACCGCTCAGCATCAGCAGCAGAAGCACGAGGAACGCTCCCCGCCGGAGGATGGAGCCATATAACTGTCCGCGGAGCGGAGCTGGTTGACGATTCAAACTGAGGAACTCGAATGCGAAAAAGGAAGCGGCCACCGGCACTCGCAGTACCGGCGCCATGCATGGCTTTTTCGGCCGCCAAGAATACGGAGCCTGTCACGCACCGCCGAAAGTGATGTACATCTTGTATCCCAGCACCGAAAACACACCGACGACGCCCAGTCCGATCAATG
This sequence comes from Stutzerimonas xanthomarina, assembly GCF_003935375.1. Lineage (GTDB taxonomy): Bacteria > Pseudomonadota > Gammaproteobacteria > Pseudomonadales > Pseudomonadaceae > Stutzerimonas > Stutzerimonas xanthomarina_A. Next base: position 14,366 of record NZ_RHQM01000021.1, on the reverse strand, counting down.
CAACCCCCCAGTTCCTCTCGCGCGCGGCGAACCCGACAGTCATCGTCAGGAACGCCACCAGCAGTATGGAAATCATTACATTCAATTCATCCATTTCCAGTTTCTTCCTGTTGAGATGGTTTGCTTGGGCCGCGCAGAGCCCCTCGTCAGCATTACAACCAGGTCGAGAGCGTGATCGAGCCGAACTGGTCGTGCTCCTGTTGTCCCTCGAACTCGCGGGTGCGCCAGACGCTGGCGAACGCCAGTTGCCAGCGGCTCCAGGTCAGCACGCCGCCGAGCGTGGCGTCGCCGACCCATTCGCGGCGATCCACCGAATGGCTGTCCTCGAAGGTGTTGCCGTCGAGGAGCATGTTCTGCGCCATGTAGCGTCCCTCGAGATTGGCGAAGCCGTACCAACCGAACCCGCTGCCCGCGTGGAAGAACTGGTTGCCGCTTTGCCCAGGAGTGACCGAAGGAATGCTGAAGCTACGCTGCAGGTTCTGCCCGAGCCGCGCCCCCAGGCCTGTCGATGCGTAGGTGTACAGATTGCCGAGCGAGAAGCCCAGGCTGGGGCCGTATTCCAGCTCCAGCCCGCCCATGCGCTTCTGCAGCCACCAGCGGTGCTGATAGGCCAGATTGACGAAGGGCTCGTTCTCCAATTGATGTTCCCAGCCGTTGGGCTCGTCGCTGCCGGTGGCCTTGTGCACGGCGCGCTGCAATCGCTTGCCGCCCGCAGCCGGGCCGACGATGCCGACGTCAAGGTGCAATTCCTCGGCCGAACGCCAGCCCTCGTGCCGGGTGTCCGAAAACAGCGACACCCCGGCGAACATCAGCCCCGCATATGGGCGGTCGTCCTTGATCAGTCCATTGTTTTCGATCTCGTCGGGGGTATAGATCTGGTGGCCGAAACGGTAGGCGACGCTGTCCACCGCGCTGCCCGACCAGCCCGGCAGGAGATTGGCGACGCTACGAGTCCAGTGATCCTGTTCGGGCTCGAAGCCCCAGCTCAGTTCCAGTCCATTGCTGTAATGGCCATCGCTTCCGGAGGAGATGATGTCGTTCTCCGCCTTGATCGAGAGCGTATCGGCTTCTGCCGCGGCGCAAGCGGCCAGCAGCATGGCCAGCAGGCCTGGTCGGAGTTGGGTGCGGTATTTCATCAATGATCCCTCTTGATAGGTGGAAAAGAACGGGAGGACCGCCGGCTCGGTGTTGAACAGGTTGCGCTGGGCGTCGGGTTCTTCGAGATGGATGGAGTAGCCGCCCCGATAGCGGTCGCGGGCAATTTCCAGCGGCCGAGCCAGAATCCCGCGCCACAGCTCGAATCGACGCGCTTCGCCTGCGCGGCGGACTGCCGGATGTCAGAAAGAGCTTTCCGCTTCGCTGCAGCCGAAACGTGATCAGCGGGAGACGGGTTGAGACGTTGAGTTCCGGGTAGGCAGCAGGCGCCCGGCTGCCGCGCAATGGCGTCGACGGGCATCGATGGCTGCTCGTGAGGCTCCCGCTTCGTGTTGGGCTTCAGATACCGGGGCTGGGCCATGCGAGTCGATCGGGGAGTGAGACTGCGCATATTACTAAACTAGAATAATCTGTCTAGTATTGCTGCATGCTTCGCTGCGTTCCGCTAGCATTCAGGCCATGACCTCAACGACGGACGAAACAGCGCCCATCGCGCGTCCATCTGCGAAAGCAGGCCGGACACCCCGCAAACCACAGCAGGATCGTGGACACGAGCGTGTCGCTTCCATTCTCGATGCCTGCGCAAGAGTGTTGCAGCGTGATGGCGAAGCGGGCCTGACGATGCATCACCTCGCAAAGGAGTCAGGCACCTCCATCGGTTCGCTGTATCACTTCTTTCCAGACAAGAAAAGCGTCATCGCAGCTGTTAATCAGCGCCATACCGACGCATTGTGTGCCATCACCGAGCGGTTGGAGCTTATCGACGATCAAGTATGGAAGCATCTCACCGCTACACAAATGGTGGAGCGGCTAATCTTTCCTTTTCTCGAATACATTACTAATCACCAGGACATTCAAGTACTGCTTGGCCCCGCGTTAGGCGATCGCCAGCTGCAGTCGCCAGTGCTTCGCGCGGCAGTTCGATCTATCTATGAAAAGGCTTTGCACCTACGGCTCCCGAATGCGACTGATGAGGATTTGCATGCTTACAGCGCAATCCTTTTAGCCATGCCATCCGGAATGTTCCGCTCGGCTCCTGAAGAAACCGTATTTGGCTGCAGGAGATTCCCCGTGCTCTGGTGGCCTATCTCAGCGCGTTAGGGATTGAGCGTTAACCACAGCGAGCCTGAACGCGGGCTGCGCCAGCAGAGTGCAACTTATCGACCAGCCGAATAAATCCAATTAAATCTGGCCGCGTTGAACGAACTCCTAAAAATACCGTTATATCTTAAAGGATAGGCAAGCTGCCGTATTATGTAAAACAGACATATCTAAGTGCTTGGTGAAGACCGGCGTCGCTCCTGAAGCTTGAGAAAGTGGACTGTTACCACAATGAGGCAATTAGATGTGGCTCAGGCCAGGTTATCGCATGAAGGCATTTGTCACGTCTTCGCTTGTTGCCCAAAATGGTTAAGCGATAACGACTCAACATGCACCGTTAACAAACACGGCTCTTGCTCGGGATGTCGGTTTGATATCACTAACCACCCCAGTGTACAGCCGCAGAGCGACGGCATGGATAGCTCCTGAAGACGAAGCGCGACTACTTCGCCCTATGCCTCGCAGATCGGCAGACAGCGCTACACAACCTCTGGGAATTATATTCGGAACGCTGCAGCGAAGAGCGCGGTGCATCGCATTCAAAGTACCGCTTGTCACAGGAAGTCGGAGAGTTGATCTCAACTTCAACACGGAGTTGCGGTGCCAAGTTTGATCAGGGCAGTTACACCGCTAGGGCACACACTAAGCGCGTAATCAGGCCGCGGAAGGCCTAGCGGACAATGCCGTGGGCTGGTCAAGGAGTTGGTGATAGCTAAACATGAATGATGATTGATTATGTTGCCGCTAGGGGTATCATCCAGCAGATTGCTTTATCCCCCGCGTCTGTAAGAGCTCTGCAGAGTTAACGGTAAATGTGACGGTAAGCCCTATATCGATCACAGCCAATCCCTTTAACCACACGGCCTAAGATGGCCTGTTGATGATCGAGTGGGAATGATCTGAAGCAATGAGGGCAGCCCAGGCTGCCCTCATGCTATGCGCAGCCTCCGCAGAGAGGCGCGTCGAGCCTGATGGGCCCATCAATTCGGACTGGCTGGAGCCCATGCATGTCCTTTACCCGTAGACAGATTCTCACCGGCCTGGCCGGTCTTGGTGTCGTCGGTCTCGCCGGCAGTGGCGCGCGCTACTGGCTCGGTCGCCCGGCCGACATCACCACTCATGACTACGAATTGATTGCCGCCCCGCTGGACGTGGAGCTGGTGCCTGGTCACGTCACGCCTGCCTGGGCCTATGGCGGGCAAGCGCCTGGCCTGGAGCTGCGTGGCCGTCAGGGCGACTGGCTGCGGGTGCGCTTCATCAACAATCTGCCCGAGCCCACCACCATCCATTGGCATGGCATTCGTCTGCCGCTGGAAATGGATGGCGTGCCCTACGTATCGCAGTTGCCGGTGTTGCCCGGCGAGTTCTTCGACTATCGCTTCCAGCTGCACGATGCCGGCAGCTTCTGGTATCACCCGCACACCAGCAGTGCCGCGCAGCTGGGTCGCGGGCTGGTCGGTCCGCTGATTGTCGAGGAGCGCGAACCAAGCGGTTTCAGGCACGAGCGCACGCTCAACCTGAAAAGCTGGCATGTCGACAAGCAGGGGGCGTTCACCGAATTCAGCGTGCCGCGCGAGGCGGCCCGTGGCGGCACGCCGGGCGTGCTGTCGACGGTGAATGGCACACATGCACCCACGCTTGATCTGCCGGCCGGGCAGGTCGTGCGGCTGCGGCTGCTGAATCTCGACAACACCCTGACCTATCGGCTGAACCTGCCAGATAGCGAGGCGCGCATCTATGCGCTCGATGGACATCCGGTCGCTCCGATGCCGCTGGGCAAGGAGTACTGGCTCGGTCCGGGCATGCGTATCGACCTGGCGCTGAAGGTGCCGGACGCTGGCACGGAGCTGTCCTTGCGCAATGGTCCGCTACGGCTGGCGACGCTGCGCTCGGTGGCGCATGACGAAGTCGCCGGCGACTGGCCGCCGGCGTTGCCGGCTAATCCCGTGGCGGAGCCGGATCTGCAGCGCGCGGAAACGCTGCGCTTCAACTTCGAGTGGGCCGGTACCTTGTCGACAGACGCCGCGCAGGGCGGCGCCTATACCTTCTGGCAGATCAACGGCGAGGCTTGGGACATCAACGACAAGACCTGTGCCGATCGCCCGATTGCTACGCTGAAAAAGGATGGCCATTACATCTTCGAGCTGCGCAATCTCAGTCAGTACCAGCATCCGATTCATCTGCACGGTATGACCTTCAAGGTGATCTCGTCCAATCGCCGCAAGATCGATCCGTGGTTCACCGATACCTACCTACTGGGCAAGAACGAGACGGCCCGTATCGCGCTGGTCGCCGATAATCCGGGTGTCTGGATGTTTCACTGTCATGTCATCGACCACATGGAAACCGGGTTGATGGCAGCGATCGAGGTGGTATGAGACAGGGCGGAGTAGGGCAGTGAGGAAGCCGCAGATAATCGACCGCAGCCAGGACGAGCGCTTCATGCGCGAAGCCCTGGCGCTGGCGGCGCAGGGCGCTGCGTTGGGAGAGGTGCCGGTCGGCGCTGTGCTGGTGCAGGATGGGCAGATCATTGGGCGCGGCTTCAACTGCCCGATCTCCCGACACGACCCCAGTGCTCATGCGGAAATGGTCGCGGTGCGGGATGCGGCGCAGGTGCTGCAGAACTATCGGCTACCCGGCGTGACGCTCTACGTCACGCTGGAGCCGTGCAGCATGTGCGCCGGTCTGATCGTGCATTCGCGGATCCAGCGCGTCGTCTATGGCGCCACCGAGCCGAAGGCCGGCGTGGTTGTCAGTCGCGGCCAGTTTTTCGATCAGGGCTTTCTCAACCACCGGGTGCTGGTCGAGGGCGGCGTGCTGGCCGAGGAGTGCGGGGCGGTGCTCAGCGAGTTCTTCCGCCAGCGCCGGCAGAAGGGTTAGCGCGCCGCTGTTGTCGGCTGCAGCGTTTCATGGGCGGCGACGCTGCCCTGTGCCGGAAATACCACCAGATGGTCGGCGGCGATGGCGATGCCGACTTCCTGCCCGGTGGGGTAGTCCGCATGGCTGGTGAAGATCGCCACCAGTTGATTGCCGGTGGGCAGCTGCAGCCGGTACAGCGTCGACGCGCCGAGGAAGGTCTTGCCGACGATAAGCGCCCGCAGCGGGCTGTCCGGCTTGTAGACGATGTCATCCGGGCGCAGCAACACATCCACCGAGCTGCCTGCCGGCCAGGTGTAGGCGCGGTTGCCGCGAATCACACCGAGTTCGGTCTGCACGGTTTCCGGGTCTAGCAGCTGCCCGCGGATGAAATAGCCCTGGCCGATAAAGCTGGCCACGAAGGGCGTCAGCGGTTCGTGGTAAAGGTTGAACGGGATGTCCCACTGCTCCAGGCGACCGTCCTTGAACACGCCGACCTGATCGCTGACGGCGAAGGCTTCTTCCTGGTCGTGGGTAACCAGAATGGCGCTGGTGTTGCGTGCCTTGAGGATCTCGCGCACCTCATGGCTGAGGCGCCGACGCAGTTCGACGTCGAGGTTGGAGAACGGCTCGTCCAGCAGCAAAAGTGCAGGCTCGGGCGCCAGGGCGCGGGCCAGTGCGACGCGCTGCTGCTGTCCCCCGGAGAGCTCGTGCGGATAGCGTCTGCCAAGGGCGGCCAGGTGCACCAGTTCGAGCATCTCGGAGACGATTCGCGAGCAGTCAGGCTGCTTGCGAATCCCGAAGGCAATGTTTTCCGCCACGGTCAGATGGGGAAACAGCGCGTAGTCCTGAAAGACCATGCCGATGCGGCGCTTCTCCGGCGCCAGGGTGAAGCCCGAGCGGGAAATGACCGACTCCGCCAGGTGGATTTCGCCCTGGTGCACCGGCTCGAAGCCGGCGATGGCACGCAGCGTAGTGGTCTTGCCGCAACCGGACGGGCCCAGCAGGCAGCCGATGTCGCCGCGGTTCAGATGCAGGTTGAGGTGCTGGACGATGCTCTGCTCGCCGTAGCCGCAGGCCAGGTCACGCAGTTGCAGCAGCGGCGGCTCGTGTTTCATGCGTGGTGGTAGGCCGGCTCGACGAGAAACTCCAGCAGCGCCTTCTGTACATGCAGGCGGTTCTCGGCCTGATCCCAGGCCACGGAGCGCGGATCGTCGAGCAGGTCGTGGCTGATCTCCTCGCCGCGGTGGGCCGGCAGGCAATGCATGAACAGCACGTCCTCGGCAGCGCAATCGAGCAGAGCGCGATCCACCTGATAGGGGCGGAACGTGGCCAGGCGCGCGGCGGCCTCGTCTTCCTGGCCCATGGAGGCCCAGACGTCGGTGCTGATCAGGTGTGCGCCTGCAGCCGCTTCGCGCGGATCACGCATTACCTGCACGCGATCACCAACGCGCGCCATCAGTTCGGCGTCGGGCTCGTAGCCCTCGGGGCAGGCGACCTTGAGCTGGAAGTCGAACTGGATGGCGGCTTCTATATAGGTATTGCACATGTTGTTGCCGTCGCCGATCCAGGCCACCGTCTTGCCGGCGATGCTGCCGCGGTGCTCATGGAAGGTCTGCATATCGGCCATCAGCTGGCAGGGGTGCAGGTCATCGGAAAGACCGTTGATGACCGGCACACTCGAGTTGGCGGCAAAGTCGGTGAGGGTCGAGTGGGCGAACGTGCGGATCATCACCGCATCGAGCATGCGCGACATGACGATGGCCGAATCGCTGATCGGCTCGCCGCGCCCGAGCTGGGTGTCGCGCGGGGACAGGAAGATCGCCTGGCCGCCGAGCTGGATCATGCCGGCTTCGAACGACAGTCGGGTGCGGGTCGAGGCCTTCTCGAAGATCATGCCCAGCACGCGATTCTTCAGGGGTTCGAACAGGACGCCGCGCTCGCGCAGATCCTTCAGCTCGATGCCGCGGCGGACCAGGCTGTTCAGCTCCTGGGGCGTGCAGTCCATCAGTGAGAGAAAATGCCTTGCGCTCATATCAACTACCTTTATTGCCGCAGCGCGATCCAGTGCTTTTCGACAGAAAAAGGGGACCGACGACTGGGGGTCGCACGGGGAGCGACGAAACGGGAAAGGCGCGATCTTATCCAGAAAGCGAGCATAGGCGCAAATCCGCAGCCCACGGCCTCCGGTGGGCTGAATCGCCGTGCTGACGGCCTTTGCGCCGCAACAAAGCCGAGTCCTCCGCTCGGCTTTCCCACGCTTTTTCCGTTACAATGCGCGGCAACCGTGTCTAGCCGAGGTACTCCATGGATATCATCGAAACCATCAAAGAACAGATCGCCAACAACCCGGTGCTGCTTTACATGAAGGGTTCGCCCAACGCCCCGCAGTGCGGTTTTTCCGCTCGCGCGACCCAGGCGGTAATGGGCTGTGGCGAGAAGTTCGCTTATGTCGACATCCTGCAGAACCCGGAAATTCGTGCCAGCCTGCCGACCTATGCCAACTGGCCGACCTTCCCGCAGCTGTGGGTGAATGGTGAGCTGGTCGGTGGCAGCGACATCATCCTCGAGATGTTCGAGAACGGCGAGCTGCAGACCCTGATCAAGTCCGCTGTCGGCAAGACCGAGGCCTAAGCCCGGTCTGGCCGCGTAGGCTTTGCTGATGCCCGCATCGAAGGATGCGGGCATTTTTTTGTGCCGCTCTGCTGAAGAACGCCGCTCGGCTGACGCGTTGATCTTTATGGTCTTTCCCGGGTCAGAGGTCGCGGTGAGGGTGTTTCCCTCTGTTCTGTTTGATCCCTTGAAGTGAGAGACGCCACCTGATGCCCTATATGCGAATGCTGCCCTTTCTGATCGTGCTGGCGGTCGTCCTGTTCAACGGCTTGAAGCCGGAACCGGTACCTCAGCTGTTCGATCAGCAAGACAAGCTGCATCATCTGCTGGGTTTCGCCGCACTGGCGTTCACCCTTCGTCTGGCGTTCCCGCGGGTGCCATTCCTGTGGGGGCTGGGTCTGACAGTTATTGCGGCACTGTCGATCGAGATCGGGCAGGGCATGCTGCCTTATCGGACCGCCTCGCGCTGGGACATGCTGGCCAATGTGTTGGGCGTGCTGCTGGGCTGGGGCTGCTCGGTTGTGGCGCAGGGCTGGTGGCGTCAGCGGCTGGGCGAACCGCTGACCGAGTAGGACGCGAATAACCTGGGACTCAGTCCCTGGTGAGAGTCCAGCGGCAACAAAAAAGCCCCGGTATCAACCGAGGCTTTGAAATTTGGCTCCGCGACCTGGACTCGACAGCGAAGCTGAACGCGCTTCAGCGCGGCCCCGAAGGGGTGAGCGAAGCGAATAACCTGGGACTCAGTCCCTGGTGAGAGTCCAGCGGCAACAAAAAAGCCCCGGTATCAACCGAGGCTTTGAAATTTGGCTCCGCGACCTGGACTCGAACCAGGGACCCAATGATTAACAGTCATTTGCTCTACCGACTGAGCTATCGCGGAACAACGGTGCGTATCCTACTGTTTGCAAAAGAGAAGTCAACCCTTTGCGCCGCTAGGAACGACGCCGCGCCCGGGGTCTGAGAGGGCCCCGGGCGGCTGGAGTCAGAGCACCTGAACGATGGCGTCAGTGACGTGACCGATGTTGTTGCGGTTCAGTGCGGCTGCGCAGATTCGACCGGTGCTGATGGCGTAGACGCCGAACTCGACACGCAGTCGCTCGACCTGCTCGGCCGTGAGGCCGGAGTAGGAGAACATGCCGCGCTGGGCGGCAACGAAACTGAAGTCCGTCTTCGCGCCTTTGGCCGCTAGTTGCTCGACCATGCTCAGACGCAGCTCGCGGATGCGGCTGCGCATCTCGCCCAGCTCGGCTTCCCACATGGCGCGCAGTTCCGGGCTGTTGAGCACCGCGGAGACGATCGTGGCGCCGTGGGTCGGCGGGTTGGAATAGTTGGTGCGGATCACGCGCTTGACCTGCGACAGAACGCGAGCCGACTCCTCGCGGCTCTGGGTGACCATCGACAGCGCGCCGACGCGTTCGCCGTACAGCGAGAAGGACTTGGAGAACGAGCTGGAAACGAAGAAGGTCATGCCCGACTCGGCGAAAAGGCGCACGGCGGCGGCGTCCTCTTCGATGCTGTCGCCGAAGCCCTGGTAGGCGATGTCGATGAACGGCACGTGATCCTGGGCACGCAGCACGTCGAGGATCTGTTTCCAGTCATCCAGGTTCAGATCGACGCCGGTCGGGTTGTGGCAGCAGGCGTGCAGCACGACGATGGAGCGGGGTGGCAGGTTCTTCAGGTCCTGCAGCAGGCCGGCGCGATCGATGCCGTGATTGCTCGCGTCATAGTAGCTGTAGCTCTGGACCGGGAAACCGGCCGACTCGAACAGCGCGCGATGGTTTTCCCAGCTCGGATTGCTGATGGCAACCACGGCGTCCGGCAGCAGGCGCTTGAGGAAGTCTGCGCCGACTTTGAGTGCGCCGGTTCCGCCGAGCGCCTGGGTAGTCACCACCCGGCCTTCGGCGATCAGCGGAGAATCGTTGCCGAACAGCAGCTTCTGTACGGCAGCATCATAAGCGGCAATGCCCTCGATCGGCAGATAGCCGCGGGGCGCGTGGGCAGCGATGCGGGCATGCTCGGCCTCGACCACGGCGCGCAGCAGTGGAATGCGACCTTCTTCGTTGTAGTAGACACCGACACCGAGGTTGACCTTGTTCGGCCGCGTGTCGGCGTTGAAGGCTTCATTGAGGCCGAGGATAGGATCGCGCGGCGCCATTTCGACAGCAGAGAACAAACTCATGGTGAGGGGGCTCGAAAGAGAAGAGTGACTAGATTCACCACCCTCGCGTCGGCGCGCAGGGTGATGCGCAAACGGGGCGGTAGTATAGCGGTCAAGCCTGTTGCCTGCGATATGCTACCGAGGTTTTCTGATCACTTTCGGTGCGTTTTGCGTACTGGAAAGATGGGCGGTTTCTCGGCTCTGCGCGCCCATCGCTGGTGGCGGATTTCAGGATCCGCTGGCTGTCGCGCCAAACCGCTGGATGGCTGTTCGAAAGTCCGGCTGCCAAGCTCGCATATGTTACCTAGAGAGGCGAAATGTCCAAGTTCGAACTGGTCACCCGTTTCAAGCCGGCCGGCGATCAACCGGAGGCCATTCGGCAGATGATCGAAGGCATCGAGGCGGGGTTGTCGCACCAGACGCTGCTGGGCGTTACGGGCTCGGGCAAGACCTTCAGCGTCGCCAACGTCATCGCCCATGTGCAGCGGCCTACGCTGGTGCTGGCACCGAACAAGACGCTGGCCGCGCAGCTCTATGGTGAGTTCAAGGCGTTCTTCCCGAACAATGCGGTCGAGTATTTCGTTTCCTACTACGACTACTATCAGCCGGAAGCCTATGTGCCGTCGTCGGACACCTTCATCGAGAAGGATGCATCGATCAACGATCACATCGAGCAGATGCGTCTGTCGGCAACCAAGGCGCTGCTGGAGCGCCCGGATGCGATCATCGTCACCACTGTGTCGTGCATCTACGGTCTGGGTGATCCGCAGTCATACCTGAAGATGGTCCTGCACGTCGATCGTGGTGATCGGCTCGATCAGCGCGAGCTGCTGCGCCGGCTGACCGGGCTGCAGTACACCCGCAACGACATGGATTTCGCTCGTGCGACCTTCCGTGTGCGTGGCGACGTGATCGACATCTTCCCGGCGGAATCGGATCTCGAAGCGGTGCGCATCGAGCTGTTCGATGATGAGGTGGAGAGCCTGTCGGCCTTCGATCCGCTGCCCGGGGAGGTGATCCGCAAGCTGCCGCGCTTCACCTTCTATCCCAAGAGCCACTACGTAACGCCGCGGGAAACCCTGCTCGACGCGATAGAGAAGATCAAGGACGAACTACGCGAGCGGCTCGATTACCTGCGCAGTCAGAACAAGCTGGTGGAGGCGCAGCGCCTTGAGCAGCGCACGCGTTTCGATCTGGAAATGATCATGGAGCTGGGTTACTGCAACGGCATCGAAAACTACTCGCGCTATCTGTCCGGGCGCGATGCCGGCGAGCCGCCACCGACGCTGTTCGACTACCTGCCGGCCGATGCGCTGCTGGTGATCGACGAGTCCCACGTTTCGGTGCCGCAGGTCGGTGCGATGTACAAGGGCGACCGCTCGCGCAAGGAAACCCTGGTGGAGTATGGCTTCCGTCTGCCATCGGCGCTGGATAACCGGCCGATGCGCTTCGACGAATGGGAGGCGATCTGCCCGCAGACCATCTTCGTCTCCGCGACACCCGGACCTTACGAAGCCGAACATGCTGGCCGCGTGGTGGAGCAGGTCGTGCGTCCGACGGGCCTGGTCGATCCACAGATCGAGGTGCGTCCTGCGCTGACCCAGGTCGACGATCTGCTGTCGGAGATTCGCAAGTGCGTGGTCAAGGAGGAGCGGGTGCTGGTCACCACGCTGACCAAGCGCATGGCCGAGGACTTGACCGACTACCTGAGTGATCACGATGTGCGCGTGCGCTACCTGCATTCGGACATCGATACCGTGGAGCGGGTCGAGATCATCCGCGACCTGCGGCTGGGCACTTTCGATGTGCTGGTAGGCATCAACCTGCTGCGCGAAGGCCTGGATATGCCTGAGGTGTCGCTGGTGGCGATCCTCGATGCGGACAAGGAAGGCTTCCTGCGTTCAGAGCGCTCGCTGATCCAGACCATCGGCCGCGCGGCGCGCAATCTCAACGGTCGCGCGATTTTGTATGCCGACAACATCACCGGGTCCATGCAGCGCGCCATGGACGAAACCGAGCGGCGGCGCAACAAGCAGCTCGCCTTCAACGAGGCCAACGGCATCGTGCCCAAGGGCGTGAAGAAGGACGTGCAGGACATCCTCGAAGGCGCAACCGTGCCGGGCTCGCGCAGCAAGAAGCGGCGCGGCGAGGCGAAAGCGGCGGAGGAGAGTGCGCGTTACGAGAACGAACTGCGTTCGCCGAGCGAGATCACCAAGCGGATTCGTCAGCTGGAAGAGAAAATGCTGAGCCTGGCGCGCGATCTGGAGTTCGAGGCGGCCGCTGAAGCGCGCGACGAAATTCACAAGCTGCGCGAGCGCTTGTTGCAGGTCTAGCAAGCTATTCTGGCGGATCGACCGTTTCGGTCTGCCTCGGGGCGTCTCCTTAGAGACGCTCTCGGCCCAACCTCATGGTGTTCGGCTGGAGCCGGCTGCGCAGCGCCTGCTAACATTCGTCCCCTTTCCGTATGTCCTACCGTCCGAGAGCATTCATGACCACGGTTCGCACCCGCATCGCGCCATCACCGACCGGCGATCCCCACGTCGGTACTGCCTACATTGCGCTGTTCAACCTCTGCTTCGCCCGACAGCACGGTGGCCAGTTCATCTTGCGCATCGAGGATACCGATCAGGTGCGCTCGACCCGTGAATCCGAGCGGCAGATTTACGATGCGCTGCGCTGGCTGGGCATCGAGTGGGACGAGGGTCCGGACGTTGGCGGTCCGCATGGCCCGTACCGGCAGAGCGAGCGCGGCGATATCTACAAGAAGTACTCGGACGAGCTGGTCAGCAAGGGCCATGCGTTCCCGTGCTTCTGCAGCAGCGAGCGCCTGGATCAGGTGCGTGCCGAGCAGATGGCGAACAAGGAAACGCCGCGTTATGACGGCCATTGCATGCACCTCGATCCGGCCGAAGCTCAGCGTCGCATCGCTGCTGGTGAATCCCATGTAATTCGGATGAAGGTGCCGGGCGAAGGCGTGTGTCAGGTCAACGACATGCTGCGCGGCACCGTCGAGATCGGGTGGGATCGCATGGACATGCAGGTACTGATGAAGGCCGATGGCCTGCCGACCTACTTCCTCGCCAACGTGGTCGATGACCACCTGATGGGCATCACTCATGCGCTGCGTGGCGAAGAGTGGCTGCCGTCGGCGCCCAAGCTGATCAAGCTATACGAGTACTTCGGCTGGGAGCAGCCGCAGCTGTGCTACATGCCGCTGCTGCGCAATCCCGACAAGAGCAAGCTCTCCAAGCGCAAGAATCCGACCTCGGTGACCTTCTACGAGCGCATGGGTTTTCTGCCACAGGCGATGCTCAACTACCTCGGGCGCATGGGCTGGTCGATGCCTGACGAGCGCGAGAAATTCACGCTGAACGAGATGATCGAGCACTTCGACATCAATCGCGTATCGCTCGGCGGACCGATCTTCGATCTGGAGAAGCTTTCCTGGCTGAACGGCCAGTGGCTGCGCGAACTCCCGGTCGAACAGTTCGCTGCCGAAGTGCAGAAGTGGGCATTCAATCCGCAGTACATGATGCAGATCGCGCCGCACGTGCAGCAGCGCGTGGAAACCTTCAGCCAGATTGCGCCATTGGCTGGCTTCTTCTTCTCCGGTGCATTGCCGCTCGACCCCGCATTGTTCGCGCACAAGAAGCTCGATGCGACGCAGGTGCGCCAGGTCATGCAGCTGATTCTGTGGAAGTTGGAAGCACTGCGCCAGTGGGAGAAGGAGCGCATCACCGCGTGCATCACCCAGGTGGCGGAACATCTTGGCTTCAAGCTGCGCGATGTGATGCCGCTGATGTTCGCCGCCATCACCGGGCAGGCCAGTTCGGTATCGGTACTCGACGCGATGGAGATTCTCGGCCCGGATCTGACGCGCTTCCGCCTGCGCAATGCACTCGAGTTGCTCGGTGGCGCGTCGAAGAAGGAAGCCAAGGAGTGGGAGAAGCTCGCGGCGTCGATTGTCTGAGTGCGGGGAGGGGCGGTGCTTGTGACCAGCATCGCCCCGAGGTGGTGGCGTTACCATTCGTCGGTGGTAAGTAGTTGTTCCTAATGCCAAAAAAACTTCGGCCCGTTGGAAATTGTTGTTGACACTACTTGGGGGCGCCCCTAATATGCGCCCCGTCCTCGAGATGGGGCTATAGCTCAGCTGGGAGAGCGCTTGCATGGCATGCAAGAGGTCGACGGTTCGATCCCGTCTAGCTCCACCAATCTCGAAGAGCAGAATTTGCCACCAGCTTGTATTTGCCGCATAAGCGATACAGGTTGCGCTTGAAGGGTTTGCGTCCCCTTCGTCTAGTGGCCTAGGACACCGCCCTTTCACGGCGGTAACAGGGGTTCGAGTCCCCTAGGGGACGCCATTATTAAGCGATGTTCGACATCGCGCGTCGAGAGACGATAAATCCGGGGCTATAGCTCAGCTGGGAGAGCGCTTGCATGGCATGCAAGAGGTCGACGGTTCGATCCCGTCTAGCTCCACCAA
>NZ_RHQM01000020.1 GCF_003935375.1 Stutzerimonas xanthomarina | reverse complement strand
AAGCTCATGGAGGGGGCTGGTTGAGGGGGCTCAGTGTGCCAAGGGTGGGGGCGGCTGGCTATTTATGCAGTGTCTCCTTAGGTCAGCAAGCGTCACTAGCGAAGGCATCGATGCTGGCTTACGCAATGAGCTCCGCTCCATCGATTGGTCATCGGTGGAACCGATGCCAGCCAAAGCCCGTCACCTTTTTATTCAGTCGGTAACCTTGCGCGCCCCTGGCGGTGACGTGCGTCTTTACTTCGCCAATGCTAAGCAGCGAGATGAGGCTTGGACACAGATCGTGCGGGGCTGGTACAGCCCACGCTTGGCCGCCATCAAGTCGCGAATGTCGGCCTTTACCGGAAGCCTTCCAAGGCATGGCTATGTCCGTACCTCCCAATGGACACCAATCGCCCAAGAGTTCGCAGCGCTTCAGGCAACGATGCCGCCAATCCCACCTAAGCATGTGCTTGAGGATGATCAATACAGCTTCTTGCATGCGACCATCGAGTTTGTTCGGAGCCCAACCACATGGCTCAAAGCATCGCGCGACCGTTATGTCCAGAATGCCCTACTTCAACATGAACATCTTTTCGATACCGTCGAAAGCAAACCGCTCTCGCCTAAGCAGCGCGAGGCCTGTGTTGTTGATGAGGACAACAACCTAATTCTCGCCGGGGCCGGAAGCGGCAAAACCAGTACGGTGATCGGCCGGGTCGCTTTCCTGGTTCAAAGTGGCCAGGCTAGGCCTGACGAAATCCTCTTGCTTGCGTATGGAAATGCAGCTGCCGTCGAGATGCGGGAACGGCTTGAAAAGCGTCTCGGGATCAAAGGCGTAACCGCAGAAACGTTCCATGCGCTGGGTCGCTATATCGTTGAGAAGGTAGAGAACAGCAAAGCATCGGTGAGCCCTTTGGCTTCCGATGAGAACCTCAAAGCGAAACTCGTCGACCAGGAATTTCAGCGCCTTCAGCGAGAGGATTCGGATTACCGTCAGCTGCTACTCACGTACTTCGAACAGTGGCTGTACCCCGCTCGCAACCCCTTCGACTTCAAGTCACTCGGCGATTACTACCAATTCCTCAACGATAACGATGTCCGGACTCTGAAAGGTGAGAAAGTCAAAGGATTTGGCGAATGCGATATCGCCAACTTCCTGTTCAAGAATGGTATTGAGTACCGCTATGAATATCGGTTTGATACCCCGGAGCAAGCTAAATCGCGTGGGGCCTATCACCCTGACTTCTTCTTGCCAGACTACGGCGTCTACATCGAGCATTTTGGGATCGACGAACAAGGCAATACCGCGCCCTACATTGACCGCAAAAAATACCATGACGATATGGCGTGGAAGCGCAGCGCTCACAAGCTCGCGGGCACAACTCTGGTTGAGACGTTTCACCACCAGAAACAGAAAGGAACGTTGCTGGCTGGGTTAGAAAATGAACTGCGCAAGGCCGGTGTGGAGCTAAACCCCTTGCCTCCCGAAGCCGTTCTCGAAACTCTTCGAGAGGTCGGCGCAATTTCTGCATTCTCGAAGATTTTGACGCAGATGATTGGCCTGCTAAAGGCGGCCAATCTCAACAGTGAGGAGCAGGCAAGCGTAGCTAATAGATCGGCTCAGGTAGGCGCCGCCTTGAAGCTACTGACACCGCTATTCGAGGCCTACCAGCAACAGCTTAAGAGGGACACCCAAGTCGATTTCGACGACATGGTCAACATCGCGACAACCTATGTGGAAGAAGGAAAATTTGAGATCCCTTGGAAATTCATCATCGTTGACGAGTTCCAGGACATTGCTAAATCGCGAGCTCAGCTCGTCCAAAAGCTTAGGGAAAAGAAAGGCGGCGTGTCACTTTTCTGTGTGGGTGACGATTGGCAATCCATCTATCGCTTCACAGGTAGTGACATCGGTTATACGTCCTGCTTCTCGCAGCGCTTTGGCCCTACTTTCACCTGCGAACTCGACAAGACATTTCGCTTCAACAGCAAGATCGGTGAGGTAGCTAGCCGCTTCGTCACGCAGAATCCGAAGCAGTTGGTGAAAACGGTTATCTCTCATGAATCTGCGCCGGCGCCGACAGTATCCTTGATTAGAACCAGCATTGACGCTGCTGACGCTCGGCTGCTGATCGCAGAGCGAATTGCCCAGATTGCATCGGCCAACTCATCGGTCTATTTGCTAGCCCGCTTTACCCATGACCTTCCGGATAAAGATGAGCTTTACAGGCTCAAGCGACGGTTCCCTACCCTGCGCTTTCTGACCGACACGATTCATCGTTCGAAAGGCAAAGAGGCTGATTACGTGATTGTGCTTGGCCTAACGAAGGGCAAGTACGGACTACCCTCTGAGATCGTTACCCATCCTCTCATCGAGGCACTGCTACCTGAGCAAGAGGCCT
Source organism: Stutzerimonas xanthomarina (assembly GCF_003935375.1). GTDB lineage: Bacteria > Pseudomonadota > Gammaproteobacteria > Pseudomonadales > Pseudomonadaceae > Stutzerimonas > Stutzerimonas xanthomarina_A. The sequence goes on along the minus strand of NZ_RHQM01000020.1, from coordinate 99,484 downwards.
TTCCTCATGCAGAGGAACGCCGCCTGTTCTACGTAGCGCTGACGCGCGCCAAACACAGAGTTTACTTGCCCTGTGACATGCGCAAGTGCTCGCCCTTCGTACAGGAGCTGGTCAAAAACGAGTATCCGCTGGATCTGGATGAATTCGCTGCAACTAGCGAACAGCTACACGCTCTAGAAGCACATTGCCCTGTCTGCAAGCAAGGTCACCTGACAGCTCGCACCAACGGAAAAACAGGCAGAGTATTCATGGGGTGTACTAATTACCCCCGCTGCGGGCACACAGAGAACGGTCGCACGAAGTGCTACGAGATACATATCTCACTCTTGAAATTTTCTAGAAAAAAGCGTCTGATCGCGCCCGATTAATCCTCGATATTCGGACAGGGACGTATGGGTATTGTCAGATCTTTGTTTGGCTGGATGCAGGCCACCCCTGCCAGTGGCGACAATCCTGCCCTCTACCCTCTGGATTTCGATGAGCTGAAAAAAGAGCTGGGCGTCGTGGACGAGGCGCGGCGGATGGGCGTGCACAACAACCCACCGGAAGACAAGACGGGGCTCAGTGCCATAGAAGAGCGCATAGTGTCGCGTATCGAAGAATACCGGCACAAGGTGATCGGCTGGTCGCACGATCATATGGTGTATCTGAAGCGGCATATGTCAGAGCTTGACGTCACCAAGGATATCAACCGCGCCCGCGAGTCATCGGAAGAATTCAAGCGACGCGCCAATGATGTGATTGCCTCTCACGATCATGAACTGCATCAGCTTGATGCCGAAGCTCAGCGGCTGACAAAAGAGTTAGAGCTTTTCAAGGCAAAGAATCGCTTAGATCGTGAGCCTAAGCAGCCCATGGGTGCTCTCTCCCGCTGGCTGTGGATTCTCATTATCGCCCTGCTCGTAGTCCTGGAAGGCGCTGCGAACGCTTACTTTTTTTCGGCTGGGCTTGCCGGCGGCCTAGCGCAGGGCTTTGTTTACGCGGGCATGCTCTCCGCGATCAACGTGCTTGGTGGCTTCTTCATAGGTAAAAAGGGCCTAAAGTACCTGTGGCACGTCAGTCCCTTTGCCAAGCTTATCGGTGTAATCAGCTTGCTGGCTGCACTGGCACTGCTGTTTGGTATCGCCCTGATAACCACCCATCTCAGAGATGCGTTTGCAGTAGTGACTCTTGATGGTGATGCCATGGCAATCGCCCATCAGACTATGCTCGCTTCGCCGTTCGGCTTTCACGGCATCGATTCGATCATCCTATTCCTGATGAGCGCGATCTTCTCCATCCTAGCGCTCGTCAAGGGCCTCACCTGGGGTGACATCTACCCAGGATACAGCAGCACAAGTGACCGCGTTATTGAAGCCCGCGCCCTGCACGACAGTCAGGTTGAGCTGGTGCGCGATGAGCTGAGCGATCTAAAGGAGGAGTTTGAAAAGACGCTAGACAGTACCCTGGAAACTGCCAAACGTGACATCGTCAAGCTAAAAGAGCTCGCCGAGAACAAGTCTCTCGCCGGCCAACGTTTTACCAACTATCAGGGCAAGGCAGAGCATATGCTCCATGCGCTGATCGAGCTGTTCAGAACCGAGAACACCATTCACCGCAAAACCCCTGCTCCCGCTTATTTCAACGAGAAGGTTCTCCTTCCCCCGGTTGAAGCCAAAGAAGTGGATCTTCAGGACGACCTTATAGACATCGCGCGCCAGGAAGCGCTGCTCGATGAGCTGCTGGCTCAGGTCGAACCTATCCGGGGCCAGATACAGTCCGCGTTCGTGAGCTGTTATGACCAGGTCACTCCCCTTCGCGATCATCTTAAATCGGCGTAACGTTCATGGCCCGTCGCAGCAAACTTGCAAGAAAGAAGAACAATATAACTCTGGTGCTGATCGTGCTCGTGGGCCTGGCCATTGCCGGACTACTGGCCGGAGTGGTGTACCTGCTGCTCAACACAGAGGCGCCGCCCGATCCGGTGACCCTGTGCCCCGCCTCCGGCCCGACCGGTCATACCGTTGTCCTAGTCGATAATACAGAGCCCCTGAATTTCATTCAGCGCCAGGCGCTCACTCAGCGATTCAAAGAGCTCGCTGAAAAGCAAGTGCTTGAGGGGCAGATGATTTCTGTGTTTGTGCTCGGCGAATCCTTTGCAGACAACGCTATGCCGATTTTCGAGAAGTGCAACCCAGGCACTGGCGAAGGCAAATCCAAGCTCAATGCTAACCCAGCTCAGATCAAGGCGCGGTACATCAAGGAGTTCAGGTCGCCCCTGATGCAGTTACGCCAGCAGATCACGCTCGATAAGCCGTCTGACCGATCTCCTGTCTTTGAGATGCTGCAAATGGCCGCCATCAATGGCTTTAACCGCGTGGATGCACAAGGCCCCCGCACTCTAGTTGTGTTCTCTGACATGCTGCCGCATATGCCTGAATTCAGCATGTTCAAGAGCCTACCCGACTTCAAGACGTTCTCGGCTGGCGCCTATGGGCGAAAGTCGCAAGCCAGCCTCGATGGAGTTGAGGTGCACCTTAATTACCTGATCAATTATCCAAATCTGCAAACCACCAAGCAGGCAGCATTTTGGGAGCAATATTTCGACAATAGCGGCGCGCAGCTGGTCGAAATCGATACCTTTGAGGGATGAATCATGAGTAAGGAAGCTGATTTTCAAATCAAGCTGCCGGTTCTGTTCGCGACGGCTTGCGTAGCCAAGATCGTTTGCCTAGTCGCTAGCTATCTGCTCGGTGAACTCCTGTTCACAGGCTTCATCGCTCCGATCACGATCATGCTTGCGTATGTCGTAATTGGAGGTAAGTACAAGACCTCCGACGTCTCAGACGAGAAGTTTGCTGATTCCTGCTATTACCTGGGCTTCATTTTCACCGTCGCCTCGATCATCGTATGCCTGATCGATTTGCCCAATATCAAGAACGACATGATCACCATCGCCACACGATTCGGCGTGGCGATGATCAGTACGATTGTTGGGCTGACGGTTCGAGTAATCCTGGTCAGCTTCCGGCCCAACATGGAAGATGCTCTGCGCAACCACGAGCAAAGCGCGGTGGATGCTTCCCGCCGGCTAACCGACGAATATGCCCGTGCTTTTCAGGCCCTGGTTCATTTTCGTGGCGAGGTCTTAACGGCGACCAACGAATCGGTGAAGTCCGTCCGTGAGAGTTTCGATGAAATGGCCAAGGAGAGCGCTGCCCGCATGGATGCGCACGCCAAAGAGCTGTCCGAACAGATGGCAGTCCATTTCAAGGAATTGTCCGAGCGGATCAATTACGCGTTCATTGAGAATATCCGGGAGCTGAAGAAATCCTCGATGAGCCTGAACCTTGTCGTGGAAAAATACGCCCGTGAAACAGGCGAATCACTTGTACGACTCGACACCAGCGTCGGCGACTTCACCAAGTCCGTCAATGCTCGACTCGAGGCCGTTGCGTTTCCGGACGATTTATTTGCTCAGAAGCTGAACACGCCGCTCAACGAGCTCAACAACTCGGCGGGCGATGTTGGTCAGGTCATGCGCCTCGTCACGCGTGATATCAACGGCGCGGCCAAAGCTGTCGAGAAGAGCATCTCGAAAATCAATGAGCAGAGTGAGGCTATGAACTCTTCCATGGAGCTGGTGCGCTCCATTGCTGAGGAGCAAACACGTCTGGTAGGCCTCATCAGCGCCAGTCATGAACTGGCCCTGAAGCAATCGGCTCAAAGCGATGCGGCTATCACGCGTCTATCAGCACAACAGCAGACCGTAAATGAGCGCCTTGACCAGCAGATCACCAACCTTAACGTGATGGCCAAGTCAGCAAATCAAATGTCCGACTCGGTCAGCGCGTTGGTCACTCAGATCAGCCAAGGTCAGCAAGTCACATCCAAACTGCTCAGTGCCGCCGAGAAGACCCACGATGATCAACAAACGCTTCTCAATGGCCTGAAAGCAACTCTTGAATTGTTTCCGACGTGGGTCAATGACTCGCGGGCACAGTCTGAAGCTCTGGGCGCACAAATCCGCGAAGCCCTGCAAAGCCATACTACATCAGCTCACATCATGAAAGCGGCGCTCGAGCATAACGAGCAAAGCTTTGCAGGTGCGCTCGAGAAGGTCGTGTGCTCTACCGACAGTTCGAATCGGCTTGCCAGCAAGCTTGATGAGGTCATCAGGAGTACGTTAGTGCAACAAGGCGTCCACAAAGGCCCTACGCTTGCCGCAATGGTCGAATCGGGCGCATCTTCTCCCGAGGCGATCGACCACAGCTTGCTTGAAGGCGCTAAGAGCTGATGTCAGGCAAGAACGACCAGGTCTTTCAGCTCTCACTGACCGAAATCGCCTTCATGCTCACCTTTTTGCTAATGCTTGTGCTTGGCATGATGGTCGTTGCCCTGCAACGCGAGAAAGGCGACCTCATCTCTCAACTTCAGAGCGAGCAGGCACTTCAGCAACAACATGCTGCGTTAACCCAAGCCAAAGAGTTCATCAGCAAGCAACTCCAAACCTTGGGTGCAACACAACCCGACGAGGTCATCACGAAGCTCGTACAAACGGCCGAAGCCAAGTCTGAGAACGAGCGATTGAAGGTGCTGCTCGAGGAAAAGGATGCAAAGTTGACCGCTATGGTCGAGCTAGAGAAGGTTCTGGAGAAGATGAGCCAGGATAGCAACGCTCCGCTCGATCATGTCCGAACGTCACTGGTTGTTATGTCAAAGCTCAGCGAAAAGCTAGGCGCTGAGCCTGGTGACAAGGCCATTGAAGCCGAACTCGACCAGATTCTGGAAGCAAGCAAGCTGATCGCCGCCCAGGCACCAAAAGATCTCGAATTGACGCGGCTGGAGCAAACCAGCGCCGTGGTTGCTGACGCTAAAGCGTACCGGGAGATCAAAACTGGCAAACTGAACCCTGTCGAGCTCAAGCGTGAAAACGCCAACCTGCGCGGACAGATGGTTTACCTACAGAATAAGCTCGATGCGCGCGGCGGTATGGATTTCCCGCCCTGCTGGGCGGACGAGGTCACTGGCAAGACTCAGCTACTGTTCTCGCTTGTGCTGCGTGATGAAGCGCTCACGGTCAGTCCGGCCTGGCCGGAAAGCCGCAATCAGGATGCGGCCGAGCTGCCTAATATCGAACGCATTCTAGCTAACGCAAACGTGAGCTACCCCGAATTCATCGGCTCAGTTCGTCCCATATTCGAGCAGTCTAAAAAGCAGGACTGCCGACACTTCGTCTTACTCGATAACACCATTACCGATGCTGTCAATTCAGACCGTAAGCGGCTGATGATTGAGGGCAGCTTCTACAAAATCGAGAAACGCAGGTAATTCGGGTGAAGGCGAATGTGCGATGACCAGAAGTACAGGGCCATGGTACGCCCGTAAGTGAGCTTAACGCTTCGCTAGTGACGGCTCACGCAAGCAGCCTGCAGCGCTTGTTCTAGGACGAGGATCCAGAAAAATCTCAGTAGCGATCTATCGCTAATTTTCCGTTTTTGAAAAGGCCTGTTTTCCAGCAGGTTTTTTCGTTGGGGATGCTTGGGCATTGGACATAAGCGAATTCGAAACACAACTTCGCGCGCTCATGGGCGCCCCGTTCCATGATCGCCCATTCGTTTGCGAAGGCTCTCCGCTTACCTGCCAAGCCTTCATTGTCGGGGTTAACGCCGCCTCGAACATGAAACAAGATTTCTGGGATTTCTGGCGGCCTGGATACGGTTTTGAACGGACTACCTGGCTGGACGCTTATCTTTCTGCACGCACCAAGGTCAGTCGGACGCGAAAGGCCATGCAGATGATTATGGATCAAGCCAAGACCGACTACGGTGCCATCAGATTTCTAGAGACCAATATCTTTTCGATCCCCACTGCCAGAGAAAGCATGCTGAAGAGTCACCAGAAGTCGACTGAGATCTTCGAATTCCTGCTAGCTTCGATCAATCCGCAAGTATTGCTCGTACATGGAGCCAAGCCTGTCAAATATGTACGCGCCAGGGGCCTCAGCGAAAGCACCAAGGTCATAGAAAGCCCACACTTGATCTATGTGGGCCACGAACAGGCAAGAGAGCTTGGCAGAATCATTGCCCGAACTATCAGTCGGGAAACCTGACGGCGTCGCGCCCGCGAACCCGCTCAGCGAGACGGCCGCATTTTTCATCAATACAATGCGCGTCGTTTCTCTGATGGCCGTTTCACATATGACTCGCTTTCTGAACGCGGCCCTGGCCGCAGTTCTCCTCTCATCCAACACGTTTGCTGACGCACCCTCCAACTTCGCAGCAGCCAAAGTGCTGGCCAAGCAGAAGATTTTCTTCGACCAAGCCTCAAGCGCAGAGGGTGAACTCTACTGCGGCTGCAAATGGACATGGACTGGCAAGTCTGGAGGAAGGATTGACCCGAAATCCTGCGGCTACGAAACACGCGCACAGCAGAACCGCGCCGCTCGGATTGAGTGGGAGCACATCGTGCCTGCATGGACGTTCGGGCATCAGCGCCAATGCTGGCAGAACGGCGGACGGGAGAACTGCATAGCAGATGATCCGGTGTTCCGAGCAATGGAGGCAGATTTGTTCAACCTTTACCCGTCTGTTGGTGAGGTTAATGGTGACCGTAGCAACTTCAACTACGGCATGGTCACCGGCATAGCGCCACAGTACGGGGCGTGTATGACGCGGGTTGACTTTAAAGAGCGTGCCGCCGAACCACGAAACGAGGCCAAAGGCATCGTGGCACGGGCGACGTTTTACATGTTCGACCGGTATGGGCTTTCCATGTCACGACAACAGCAGCAGCTGCTTATGGCGTGGGATCGAAAGTACCCCGTAACCACCTGGGAAAAGGAGTGGAACACCCGAACCGCCAAGGTCATGGGCCACCCGAATCCGTTCATCACCGGCGATCGTTCTTGGAGTGTTGGACACAAACCGACCCGCGAGGGACTCGTTAGCGCGATTCCTGCGCGTGCGACAGCAATGCCTTCTAAGAAGGCCGATGTGGGTGTAGTCATCGGCAACCGCAACAGTAGGATTTACCACCTGCCCGAGGGCTGTCCTAGCTACGATAAGGTATCCCCAAAGAACCAAGTACCGTTCGCTACCGAAGCAAAAGCTGTTGCCGGCGGTTACCGAAAAGCAGGCAACTGTCGGTAAGTCGGACTATGCCAATCGGAACGTTGCGTTAGCGTGCCGTTAGTAGACTCCGCAATATGCATGGAAACGCTATGAACACATTCATGCAACATAGCGGCTCAGTTGGTTTGTTTGGTGCCCTAACCCCAAATGACTTAACCTATGTGAGCCGCTAAAGCACTAGCTTCGACGTAATCAACACTCTAGGACGGACGCTACATCTGATAATACTTTGCGTCGTGCATTCCCAGCATCGTGAATGCAAAGCGAATGTTTTCCTCTGTAAGCTCTCGATCACGCAAGTGCCGAACTTTCAGGCCAAGGTAATTGGCCCAGAATACGCCTTGCTTGAACTGCAGCCACCGATTGGTCTTGGCCATGGCTTCCAAATACTGGTTCATGAGCAAGTACTGGTGATCACCGGCACTGTACCGACCAAACTGGAACGCTGCGACATAGTGCTCCGCTGCTTCTTTAAAGTGATCGGAGTTGTAATGAACCACAGCGCGTAGCCAATGAAGCACCCAAGGCACCCGTTCGGCCACGCCAGCATTTTTCATCCGTACCTCAAGCTCATCAATCGCCGATTGCGTAGTTGTGCCGCACCGACGCATAGCACTAGCTTCCTCCATCAGCTCATCGAAGCCGCTAGGCTTATCCAATACCCAACGATTAGTGATGTCCTGATCTATACGCGCGGCGAAGGGGCCCAACTGTTTCTCGACCCAGTCGATGCACAGTGGGTTGTAGGAGCCATCGGAGCCTCGGTTGGATTGGATGAATGCATTGGCTTCATCGCATTGGCTCAAATACACGCTCATTTCACGCAGTGCGTAGTGACTTCGAGTCTTCGCTGGGCCTAGCTGAGGGATGGGCGCGTGCTCCGCAAGACGATCCGCTTTCGCCTGTGCGATCTCTATATGGGGCGCCAGCCAGTTGGAGTACAGCTTTAGCTGATGGCATATATCGAGCAGGTAAGCACGACCGTACGTGGACTCGATGCTGTGAGCCACATAGGTCGCTATGCGAGCCACAGACACACTAGTGATAATTGCTTGGCGCAGCTCCGGCGCTAGCGGGTTGCCTGAGCGCTCTAAAGCCTCGAAGCTTTGCACGAGGTTCCGGTACAGGGCGGGTAAGCTTGGAGGCTTGGCCTTGCCGAGCAATTTCCACCGTCGGCACGTGTCCAGGTTACGTGCTAGCTGTCCGGACGGGTCGGCCAACCCAGTAGGCCGATGGAACTGGGCCTGGGATAATCCGCAAATATTGTAGGCCCACCGCAGCGCATTGTGCAGGGGGGAAACCAGTTCGCCCTCCTCCTCTTGCGGTAGGAACCAGAACTGCTGTGTGGGTCGCAGTTGCTGGTTATTAGCGGCTGAGGTGGCAAGCGCTTGCACCTGCCAAGATACTACGCAGCTTCTGACTGCAAATGTGGTTAGCAGATAACGCACTGTTGCCTGCTTGCTCATAAATGTACTGAACTGCTTGAGCGTATTGCGGTATGGCTGGTACAGGTCATTGAAGAGTTCAGCGAGTTGCGCCCGCATGACCGGGCAGGTCACGTAGATACCAAGTTCCTCTGTGTAAAGCTTGAGCAACGATTCAAGCTGAGGCTGAAGCGCCCCGCTTTCTTCAGCCAATCGATTGAGCTGCTTGTTCAGTGTCTTAATGTTCATCTCACGAAACGAGCTGCCTTCAACCGCAAGCAAATCTTTGCCGCTGGACAGACCCGTAGCATCGAAAACAAATTTAATCGCCTCGCCCAGGGTCGGGTAGGTGTACTGGCGTTGCATTACGGGCTCCATAAAAGCGTCCCTGCTTATCCGAGTTTATCTCTGATTAGGATTCAGTTGCTTGCCGCGATTTCCGTTAGCTTTCGAGTTTGCCTGGTTGCTACCACTTGTGCCCTGATTGCGGTTGAGCTGGTTGGAGTGATGATTGTTCTGCTGCTGGGTCTTGTTTCTGCCTGACATATTGCGTTCCTCTGTTGGTTGGTGGAAGCAAGGTTAGTCAGAGTTAACCAAGGACTCTAGCGGATTGTTGGAGACGAGTTTTCTTTTTGACCAGAGCCGTTTCTACCTAGCGCTATACACAGGGTCTACCTGCCCGTGATATGGGCAAATGCTCGGAACGGTTGCACGAAGAGCGACGCCTACATGGCAACGGCCGGGCGATTCCTGCGTGAATGCGCTGCAGCTGGTGGATACAGATCTGCCCCTCAAGCCTGGGCGAGATGAGCTAAAAGGCTGAGTTTAGTTTAGGGGACGCTTTGACTATTGCAGCGCCGATCTCAAGTCCTGCAAGCCCAAAGAATATGGGCGGATTGGGGCCCCTTCACCTAGGGAGAACAAAAAGTTGAAGCATTTTGGAAAAAATCTTTTAGCTGATTAGCTAAACAGACTGATAGCCGTGGCCAGTTGGTCAGCGAGTTAGAAGAAAGGTCTGATGTGCCCTTTCTGTCTTCTGAGCAAGACTCTCAGTCTAACCACCGCAAAATTTGCTCATCTCTTGATTCGACACCAAACGCACACTTCTGATAGCCTAAGACTGACTCCATGTCCTTTTCATATCTTACATTGACCCCGATAAAAAACGGTACCAATCCTTTTTTCAAGTCTAGTGAAAGTGGTCTGAATAAATTAACATACCAAATAAACTCCTTTTCATTACCAAACGACGCTGCTAGGTAGCCAAGTTCTTTTATCGAATCGGGCATCCAGTAATATTCCCGCTCAGCGTAGCCTTTAATTCTAGATAACTCATTATCGCTTATTATTCCAAAAACCCACCCAACCAACAAAATTGCGACAAGCCGTATATAGGGAATAGCTTCTTCCACGCCTAGTAGCATGCGAGATTTTTTACTATAGGGGCGGTGATAAATCTTGTCAGGTATATCTGTCACCAGTTGACGCGCAATACCCCCGAGCCACCTTTCTGTGCGTACAGACAAAAATGTAGAAAGTAAAATATTACTGCATTGCAATACATTTTCTGCACTTACATGACAACCAGAGCGAGGAACATAAACACTTTTGCTGCGCCTGGCAGAACACAGGAAATGCTGCACTCGGCATGCATAATTGTCTCGCAGAGGGAGTATGGGCTGACGATATTTGTTAGCAGATCCACGGTAACTACTATCTATCAAGCTAACTTTGTTATTGGCAAAAGCTCGCCATGGCTTGTGCACGTCTGTATGACTATCATCATTCAATATTGATAGCAGCTTCCCGTGCAGCAGGCAGCATGGACAGTCGACATAACACCACTCCTTTCGCCAATACGGAAATCCATAAACTATTACATCTGAGTTAATGCATTCAGCACAGTATGCGTATCTAAACCAATACGATAGCGAAAGCGTGTCGCTGGGCAACAAAAAGAATGGGATCGTACAGCTTAGATCTAAACCTATGCTATTACAAAGTTTGGTGAACAAGGCGGTATCGAGATCGAAATCTACGTCGATGACTTCAGTTCCTACACGCCACTGATCAACATATTCTTCAACATCATGTAAGGTAACTTGAATGCATTTTCTATTGACTGCGCACCGGTATATCCATGAGGTAAAGGTTTCATCGCTGTGAGCCCTTGGCAATGTCTTTATTTTCATGGAAAGATCCAAATCACAACACAGATGGGAGACTGTAGTTGAAATAAAACCCAACACATCGATCTAACAATAAAAATCAGAACCCCCATTTTGAAGAATATGCTTTGGTTAATATCTCGGGTGTTATCTGTTCCTCTCCACTCTTAACCGCTAATATAGCAGCCCATTTAAGACTCTTGACGACATAATCCATCGTCCCGCCTGTTAGCTCTAATATAAGCCTTGCAATTTCGTCTCTATATAGCTTGGACTCTTTCCGCAATGGAAGACTTTGCTCCCAAGTTGCTAGAAAGTTCCTAAACTCATCTCCGAGCGTCCACTTACTTAAATCGAAAAGGTCATACCTTCTGGCTAACTGTTGATCGTAGCTAAGCGCACTTTTAGCCTCTGCTGTGCCGAATGCAACTACCGATAGACAATATGGCTCGTTCGATAATGCCTTTAAAATATTCAAATGCTTAAGCTGTTCAGCTTTGGTATTGATTAGAGAAGCCTGCATCTCATCTATGATCAAACACTTAATCTGCTGTTGCTGCACATATTTTTCCACATCTGACGGAATAATCGCTCTTGATGCTCGTCCAAAGGATATAGGCACCCCCATCGCGTGCATAACAAGTTCGTTAAACCTCAATCCACCTAAATTATCGATAAGCGACATGGATCTTACACCTGAGTTCCAATCCTCTGACGCCCGAACTATCTTCTTTATCAAAGTCGTCTTTCCGCTTCCTCCCTCTCCGCACACAAGCATGCAGGGCGCCGGTACAGTGCCGGATGCCTTCAAAATATTTTCGACTGCTCTGATGATGTGTTCGAAACGGATGCAGTCTATCCATATATCGCGGGTAATAATTTTTATCCGTGTGTTTGTCGAGGCAGACACATACTTCAATCCGCGAGTCCCGAGATAGTGGTATGAGTCTTCCAAATTCATTCCTCAACTTTAAATGGACGAGGGATAAAATCTTCTTGCATTGAATTTGTTTCGTCTTGCTCTAACTGGACTGCAGGCGGTAAAAACATCTGATTAGCAAGACTATAGGCTCTTTTTTTTCTCTGTTGCTTTAGGCTTGCCTTTATAATTTTATCGGCTTCTTTCTTTATTTGAAAACTTTTTTCAGTCGAAAGCCAAGGCTCTGGATGATATCTGTCAAACTGATTAAGCTCATCCAGGGTCATGTCAGGCTTGGTTATATCGTATGTTGCCTCCACAAATTCACCATCTAGATAAGCCCATATTTTTTTCATTCTGTAAGGGTCGTATTTGATAGGTACCTTTCTTCGCCCTACATACACAGACAATGCTGGGGACGAGTAATATTGGCGATTGAATTGTATCCCCCGACTGGTGATTGATCTGCTCACTTCAGGCATGAATGATAGACGAAATTTAAATACATCATTGATTATTGGGGGGTATCGCAACCTGCCAGAATCATCTTTTAAAGATTCATACCAAATATTTGCGGGTGACCTTCTCTTTAGGCCGTTATGCTCTGTATTGTGATACTGCTCCACCTGCAAAGTGAACCAGTTGAGTAGGCGTGGAAATGTTAAGGCCGCATCTTTATCTGCTGGCGTACCTTTTCTCTGCTGCGTATTGGAATAAGTTGTACCAGGTAAAAAATGAACCATTCCCATAAACGTGCCTATCAGTCTCTCGACAATCCCACCCCAGTGCTTTTTTCCGATAGGACGCCACTCGACTTTAATATTGTTAATGGAAAGTGCCTTTACGAATTTCGGGCTTCTAAATTCTGCGGCATTGTCTACGTGAACTAGCTCGGGTTTACCATAAAAAGGATACGAAACCGATTCTACCCCGATTAACTTAAGATAGTCGGTTTTAGGAATGCACGCCATGGTCAAAGACGCGGCGATGGCGATTGCGGATGGTGCATCGAGAGACAAGTAGAACCCGAGAATAACGCGAGTATAAGTGTCTATCACCATCGTTAGCCAAGGGCGTATCGGTTCTTTGCCTGTCACCTCATCAATTACAAACACATCTACAAGAGTGTGGTCTATTTGTACTCTTTGCAGCGGGCGATCGACCGAAGTTTTTCCAGATTTCAACCCCAGTGTATCCCTTGCATATTCCGCGCCATGGACTGCTTTAGCTTTCTCGAAGGGACTCAATGAAAGTATTCTACGCCGAACTGTACTAAAGCTAGGAGGCTCTATTGACTTATCGAAGCATAGCTGTTGCAGCTCCCGATACACCTTACGGGCTGAAGCTTTTTTGCCTTTAAAATGTTTTTTTATACATTGCTTTATGTAACCTTCCATTAAATCGCTTGAAGCTACTGATCCGACTTTTCTCCCTTTTTTTGCTGATAGCACGGAGATCACCCCGATGCTCTCGTCAAATTTTTTGGCTAACTGATATATTCTAGGGGGGCTTACCTTTAGCTCTGCAGCAGCTTGGGCTACTGTAATTTTATTTTCTCGATACTTTTTTATTATTTGAAACCTGACACTCGCAAGCTCTGAATCTACTGCGGCTGCGTTAAATTCACGCACCAGCTGACCTGTCAACTGCGAAGGCGGCCGATCAGTACTGTTAATAGTATCGATTGGCTCAATTTCATCGATGGCTACGACACAACTCAGCCTATCTTTTTTATTTAGTACTTCAAACTGAGCGTTAGGAAGTACCTTTGTTATGAAGGCCAGTTTACCTCTAGCGATAACCATTAGTCCTACTTCGAGACTGGTTTCCATCGACTGCCTCCTGACCTTACGGTAGAGCTGTGCCTAGGATCAGCGTAGTTCACTAAAAGTTAGAATTCAGGCGGAAATCCTGTTTTTTTTATAATCATTAATGAAACATTTTGGCTTTCCCCTTTAGTATCAATGAGTTACCGGAGGAAAATCTTTATTGGACACTCACAGCTTTTCGCCTCGATATCTCCAAAGCGCTTCAGCTCTCAGGTGAATCCTTTGCCTGCGTATGCTGGCTGTTCGGCTGATTAGTTTCCGCATTCCGAAACGCCGAGCGAAATTCGCTGGGTTTGAGTCCGGTCTGCTTGCGAAAGAAACGGCTGAAGTATGCCGCGTCGTCGAACCCCAGGTCGCGGGCGATCTGCTGGATGTCGAGCGTGGTATACGCCAGCTGACGTTGTGCTTCGCGAACGACTCGCTCGTTGATGATCGCAGTCGGTGATTCCCCCAGACCTTCGCGGGTGGCTCGGCCCAGTGTGGCTGGAGTGATTCCCAGCGCTTCGGCGTACAGACCAAGCGGCCAATGCTGTCTGAAATGCGTGTCGACCAACTCGCGAAACTGAATCAGCAGCTGGGACCGCCTGCCATTGGCTGGGCGAGCTATCGGCACTGGCTGTTTCAGCCGGACGACATGTACGAGTAACGCGAGCAACAATGCGTGCCCCGCGGCGACATTGCCGCGTTCCTGACTGTGCGCTTCCGCCTGGATCAGCTGGATCAGCGGCCATATCGGCTCTTCGCCGTCTGCATCCCACGGCAGCGGCACCACTGCCGGGCGTTGCATCAAGGCCAGCAGGTCGCTGGACAAAATCCGCGCCATCGACTCCAGCGGTCGCTGTGCTGCCGTGATGACCGGCCCGTCGGTTTCGGGACTGTAGCGAAAGGCATGCACGGTGCGCTGCGGCAGCAGGATCAGGCACGGCGCACGGAAGCCCATGCGGCTGTTCTCCAGGGAAACTTCGCCCTCGCCACTTCGTACATAGACGATCTGCAACAGTGAGTCATGCTGATGCGGCTTGATTTCGCGCTGATGCATGTCGCCGCGTTCGTTGATCCATTCCAGATGCAACAGGTCCTGCCATACGGGCAATGCAGCCTGGCCGTACAAGGCGTAGTTGGGAATGCGTTTGCTCATGAATTCCTGCCGTGGTGCCGTATCCCGCGCGAAAAAATGCACTAATCGTCCTAGTGGTTGTTCAGTCTGTCATACGTCTTTGACGTTAAATGTAACCATCTGTGTTGCAGCGTGACGGCCGCGCCCTCTCCCGCCTCTGGCCCACGCCCCAAAAAACGAACTCTATGAATATGCCAACCTGGCGCGAATGGCTGTTTTCGGCCAAGGCGCTGATTGCCGCCCTGCTTGCGCTGTACATCGCTCTGGCGATACCGCTGGAAAACCCTTACTGGGCCATGGCCTCGGTTTACGTCGTGTCGCATCCGTTGTCCGGGGCGACACGTTCGAAGGCGATCTATCGCGCGCTGGGTACGCTGCTCGGTGCAGCCGCATCGGTCGTGCTTCTGCCAACGTTCGCTCAGCAACCGGTGATGCTGAGCCTGGCGATCTCGTTGTGGATTGGCGCCCTGCTCTTTCTCTCATTGCTGGACCGCTCGCCACGCAGCTACATCTTTCTACTCGCCGCCTATACGGTGCCGCTGATCAGTCTCGCCGAGGTCAATCACCCAGCGACCATCTTCGATGTCGCCCTAGCGCGTTCCGAGGAAATTCTGCTCGGTATCGTCTGCGCCAGCGTGGTGAACGCCGTGCTGTTTCCCAGCCGCATCGCGCCGACTCTCGCGGCGAAGATGCACCTGCTGTTGCGAGATGGGCGCGGTGCCGTCAGTCGGATGCTCAATACCCAGCACCTGGGCGAAGCCGACCAGCGTGCGCTGAATGCGCTGCTGGTGGATGTGATGGGGTTGGATGCAATGATCAGCCATCTGAGCCACGACAGCGGCAGTCATCTCTCCACCGTTCATGCTCGCGAATTTCGCGCGCGGATGGCGATGTTGATGCCGCAGCTGATCTCCACCGCGGACTCGCTGCACCGGCTTCAGGCTGAGCTACAGGGCTTGCTGCCGGAACTGGTGGATTACCTGCAGCAGGTGGATCGCTGGATTCAGTCCGATGCCGAGGCTGGGCACGGCGAGCATCTGCGCGAACGCAGCCTGCAGCTGGCAGCCTGGCTGGGCGACAGCCACCCGGCGCATGCCCTGGCGATCGACAGCGGCCTGCGCCAGCTACGCGCGTTGATCGACCTGTGGCAGGACTGCCTCGACCTCTACCAGCAGTTCCATGAGGGCCATCCCGAGGCGGCGCCGGCGCTGCGCTATCACGTACAGCAACTGGTCGGCGGGCCACGCCACTATGACTACGGCCTACTGGCATTCACCGCGGCTTCGGTAGCGCTGTCGGTGTTCTGCCTGAGCATGCTGTGGTTCGTTTCCGGTTGGGAGCACGGCTATAGCGGCGTGTTCATCGCCGCGGTGGCAGGCTGTTTCTTCGCCAGTCAGGACAATCCGGCGCCGTTCATCAAGTCGTTTCTGGTCGCCACGCTGATCTCCTCCACGGCCGCCGGCGTCTACCTCTTCGCGTTGATGCCCAACGTGCACGATTTCGGCAGCCTGGCCATCCTGCTCGCCGTGCCGCTGCTGTTGCTCGGCACCCTCGCCGGTCGACCGCAACACGCCGGGACAGTGATCGTGATTGCGGTGCAGACGATCTCCAACATCACCCTTCAGGACAGCTACCGCGCCGATTTCCAGCTGTTTGCCGACATCGCGCTGTCCACTGCGCTGGGCGTGCTCTTCGCCTTCGTCTGGGCTCGCCTGACCCGGCCGTTCGGTACGCTCTGGGCTGCGCGGCGATTGGTACGCCACGGCTGGCTGAGCCTGGCGGCGCTGGCAGACCTGCGACGTTGGCGCAACGAAGCCGATGATGCCTCGAGTTTCATCGACCGTATCGCCCAGCTGCTGCCACGCCTGGCTCAGCTGGATGACGATCGCCTGGCGCTGAACGACGCCACGCGCGAGCTGCGCGTCGGTTTTCGCCTGCTGGAACTGCGTGAACTGCGGCCGGCACCCGCCATCGAGCAGAAGCTGGAGCCGGTGCTGGGCATGATCCGCGCGCATTTCCTTGCGTGCGCCACCGCGCGTAGCCAACTGCCGACACTAGAGCCGTTACGCGACACCCTCGAGGCCGCATTGCAGGATCTGCAGCGCGATGCTTCGCCCAGCGCACACCAGGCGGCGCAGGTGGTGCACGGCTTGCGACTGGCGCTTTTCGCCGACGCATCGGCCAGCGTGCGTGCCGCACCGGGAGGCCCGCCACCCGAAGCCGGCCTCTTCCCCGCTGGAGCGCACGCATGACCGGTCACCTCGATGTGTACGGCGTCTATGTGCCGGTCCTGCTGGTTGCCATGCTGGCCGCCTACGGCGTCAAGAGCCTGCTCGCCAACGTGCTGCAGCGCACCGGCTTCTACCGCTGGGTCTGGCATCCGCCGCTGTTCAACCTCGCCCTGTACATCATCGTGCTCGGGGCCCTGTTCAATCTCCTACCCCGGATGTGAATCGTGAAGAAATGGATACCCGCCGCCGGCTCGGTGCTGCTGACCCTGCTGGCGGTTGTCATCGCCGTCGTCGTCAGCCTGCACCTGTGGGACTACTACATGGAGGCACCCTGGACCCGCGACGGCCACGTGCACGCCGACATCATTCAGGTCGCACCGGATGTGTCCGGGCTGGTGACCGAACTGCACGTGCGCGACAACCAGAAGGTCAGCCGCGGCCAGGTGCTGTTCGTGATCGACCGGGCGCGCTTCGAACTGGCGGTCGACGAAGCCCGAGCCGCGGTGCTCGAACGCCGCGCGCAGTTGGACCAGGCGCAACGCGAAGCCAGGCGTAATCGGGTGCTGAAAGACCTGATCGCCGCGGAAACCGTCGAGATCGGCGACACCCAGGTCAAGCGCGCCGCTGCCGCCCTGGCCACGGCAGAGGCCGCCCTCGGCGTGGCGCGTCTGGATCTCGAACGCACCACCGTGCTCAGCCCAGTGGATGGCTATCTCGGCGACCAGACGATGCGCGTGGGCGATTACGTGAAAACCGGCACACCGGTGCTGTCGATCGTCGATACCGATTCACTGCGCGTCGAAGGCTACTTCGAAGAAACCAAGCTGCACGCCATCGAGATCGGGCAGCCGGTGGACATCCACGTCATGGGCGAAGCGCAGCATCTGCGTGGCCATGTGCAGAGCATCGCCGCAGGCATCGAGGATCGCGACCGTGTGCGCGGCAACTCGCTGCTGCCGAATATCGACCCGAGCTTTACCTGGGTGCGCCTGGCGCAGCGAATTCCGGTTCGCGTTGTGCTGGACGGCGGCCAGCAGAGCGACATCCGCCTGGTGGTCGGTCGTACGGCGACGCTGTCCGTGCTGCCGTGGTCGCGCGATACATCGGCGACGGTCAGCCAATGAGTCGCGCGGTATACACGCTGCCATTCGCGCTGACTGCGCTGCTCGCCGCCTGCAGCGCGGTGGGCCCGGACTACCGCGTGCCAGACGAAGCCGTGGTCTCGCAGCCCGCTGCGCAGAAGCCCTTCGATCTGGCCGGCAACGAGCGGGTCGAACAGGCGCCGCTGCCGGACGACTGGTGGAAGCTTTATGACGACCCGGCGCTCGATCAGCTGGTGAGTGAAGCCCTGGTCGGCAATGCTGACGTGCGCCAGGCCTATCACAACCTGCGTCGCGCCTATGAAGGCTTCCAGATGGCGCACCACGCGCAGGAGGTCGTGGTCGGCGGCAACGGCTCGGTTGCACGCGGCCAGCTGTCCAGCGAAGCCCTGGCCCTGGAGGAAAAACTTCCCGTGATGAACCTCGCTGACGCCGGCCTCAGCGTGGGTTACCAGCTCGATCTGTTCGGTCAGCTGCATCGCGCCGCGGAAGCTGCGGGGGCCGACGCCGACGCCAATGCCGCGCTGCTCGACACGGCCCGCATAACTGCCGTGGCCGGGGTGGTACGCAGCTACATGACGGCTTGTCATGCCAGCGAGGAACTGACGATAGCGAAGCATTCACTGGCGATTCAGCAGCAACAGCTGGATGTCGCCGAGCGCCTGTTCGTGGGCGGTCGTGGCAACGAAGTCGATGTGGCCCGCGCCCGCGCCCAGCTGGAGGCCCTGCGTGCCGAACTACCGCCATTCGAAGCGAAGAAGGCGGCCGCGTTGTATCAGCTCACCGCCCTGCTCGGCCGCACGCCCGGAGACCTTCCCGAGACGGTTAGCGCCTGCAGCCACGCACCGCAGCTGCGCCAGGCGATCCCGCTGGGTGATGGCACTGCCCTGCTCAAGCGCCGTCCGGATATCCGTGCGGCCGAGCGCGCACTCGCCGCCGCTACGGCTCAGATCGGCGTCGCCACGGCGATGATGTATCCGCAGGTCAGTCTCGGCGCTGCGGCCGGTTACACCGGAATGCTCGAACACCTCGGTAATCCGGTAACCCGTCGCTGGGAATTCGGCCCGTCGCTCAGCTGGCACTTCCCGACCCGCGTTGATCGCGCGCGCGTTCGCGCCACCGAGGCCGGAGCCGCTGCCGCCCTCGCCCGCTTCGATGGCGTCGTGCTCGACGCGTTGCGCGAAACCCAGACCCTGCTCACGCACTACGCTCACGACCTGCATCGTGACCAGGCGCTGGGCGAAGCACGCGATGCCGCGCGAGCCGCCGCGGACCACACACGCCGGTTGTACCAGGAAGGCCGACTGGCCTATCTCGACAGCCTCGACGCCGAGCGCACCCTGGCAACGGCCGAGGCCGCCCTGGCGGCATCCCAGGCCCAGCTTTCGCAGGATCAGGTGAACCTGTTCCTCGCGCTGGGCGGCGGCTGGCAAGGCACGCAAACCGCATCGGCGCACGCTGAAAATCCATCGCCGGGCGTGCCTGGCCAATAACCCACAGAGAGGCCTTACTCGATGGACATGCTGCAAGCGATGCGGGTATTCGTCCGGGTAGTCGACGCCGGCAGCTTCACCGCCGCGGCGAAGCTGGCCGACACGTCCACCGCGCAGGTTTCCCGCCTGGTGGCGGAGCTGGAGAACCACCTCCACGCGCGCCTGCTCAACCGCACCACGCGGCGGTTGGCGCTGACCGAGGTCGGCGCACGTTTTCTCGAACGATCGCGCGAGATCCTGGCGCAGCTGGACCAGGCACAGGAGGAAGCCTGCGGGGCCCATCTGACCCCGCGCGGGCGCCTGCGCGTGCACTCGACAACGGGGCTGGGCATCCAGCTACTGGCCGGACTGGCTGGGAGATACGCTGAGCGCTACCCCGAAGTCAGCCTCGACCTGACACTTTCGCAACACCAGCCCGATCTGCTGGAAGCCGGACTCGACGTCATCATTACGCTGTCCCGCGAGCTGCCGGATTCCGAGTTGATCGCCCAGAGACTGGGCGAGGTTGGCAATGTGGTCTGCGCGGCGCCCGGCTATCTCGAACAATATGGCGTACCGCAGCAACCGCGCGACCTGCAACAGCACCGCTGTCTGCGCCTGGCGGACCCGGTCTTCGCGGATGAATGGCGCCTCATCGCAGACGGTGCCGAAGACGTGATTCGCCCTGGCGAAGCGTTCAAGGTCAACGTGGCTGAAGCCATGGCCAGCGCGGCAGAAGCCGGCATGGGCATCTGCCTGCTGCCCGACTATGTCGCGGCTCCGGCCTTGCAGCGCGGCGCACTGCTGCGCCTGTTGCCCCGCTATCGTCTGCAGGAAAAGCAGATCCACGCGCTCTACCCGTCCCGGCGTTTTCTCGACGCGAAGATCAAGACCTGGGTCGACTTTCTCGCGCTGGAGCTGCCGCGCGCATTCACCAACTATCACCGCATCCTGCAGGACCCGGCCCATTGGGCCTGATTGATTGTTGCGCGGCGGCTAAAGGTGCTTCACCGCTGGCGCGGTTTTTCCCCACCTGGTCGCTCACTAAAATTGCCGGGTGGCAACGGACACTAGAAGCCAGTCCGCTCCTTCGCCGGTCGAGCGCTCCTTCGATCGGGCGTCCTGCCACCTTTTGGCTGCTTTCCCTCGTGGCAGCCTCGTTTATTTCCCGGCGTCTGCCATCCGGCAGGCGCTGCACGCAAGAAATGCCTGCCCTCGCCCCGTCGCAGCGACTTGGGCCCGCAGGCGCTCTGGAGGTTACCTGTGAACAAACTGATCTGGATTGCCGGCCTGGCACTCAGTGCCCAGCTGGCGTATGCCGCCGATGAACCCAAGGCCTATCAATATGGCGACAAGCTGGACATCGCCAAGGTCATATCGATGGACGTGCCTGCTGGCGGCTGCGAGGTCGTGACCGCCCGGATGACCTATGTGGATTCCAAGGGCGAAACCCACGAAACCACGTACCTGCGCCAGGGCCCGGATTGCCACGATTTCTGAGTCCGGCGCGAGCTGCTACAGCTAAGCGTACGTCGCTTGCAGCACTGGCACAGGCTGTGCGCGGCAGGTCAGGTGCGCGCCGGGATTCGGCAAGCGAACCAGTCGGTTTTGAATCGCGGTTCTGAAAGAGGCAGAACGGTTTCGGCTCTTTTACTGTCCGAGCCCCAGGCGCTCATTACATTCAGGACCGCATGACCATTTCGATTTCAACCTGTCGCACGGCATGCAGCCCTGCCGTTACCCGATCAGTTCCTGGCAACACCCGCCCATTCATGGCGGCAATCGTCGCAGTGGCGTTGCTCGGTCTTGCCGGTTGTGGAACCCAGCAGCCGACGACTCCGGCGCCCAAGCCGGAAGAAGTCCGGGCGAGGATCGCTCGCCTGATCCCCGCCAACATTCCCGATCGTCAGGGGTGGGCTCAGGACATTTACACAGCCTTCGATGCGCTGGATATCCCGCCGAACGATGAGAACATCTGCTCGGTCCTGGCCGTGACGGTGCAGGAATCGACATTCCAGGCGACCCCGCCCGTGCCCGGCCTGGCGAAGATCGCGCGAGAGGAAATCTACCGTCGTGCCGGCCGCCTGCACGTCCCGCAGTTCGTGGTGGATGCGGCGCTGGACGTGAAGTCGCCCAACGGCAAAACCTATAGCCAGCGTCTCGCGGCCGTGCGCACCGAAGAGCAGTTGAGTGCGATCTTCGATGACTTCCTCGGCATCATGCCGCTCGGCAAGCAGTTGTTCGGCACGCTCAACCCGGTCAAGACCGGCGGCCCGATGCAGGTCAGCATCGCCTTTGCCGAAGACCGCAGATGGACCTACCCCTATGAACGGGAAGGCTCGATCCGCGACGAAGTCTTCACGCGCCGCGGTGGCATGTATTTCGGCATCGCCCACTTGCTCGACTACCCGACCAGCTATCGCGAACCGCTGTACCGCTTTGCCGACTTCAATGCCGGCTGGTACGCCAGTCGCAACGCCGCGTTTCAGGCCGCGGTGAGCCGTGCCAGTGGCATCAAGCTGGCCCTCGACGGCGACCTGATCATTCACGGCAGCAGCAAGGCCGGTCAGACCGAACGTGCGGTTCGCGCGCTGGCAGGCAAACTGGAAATGAGCGAGACGGCGATTCGCAATGCACTGGAGCGCGGTGACACCCATGGTTTCGAGAAAACCGACCTCTATGAAAAGGTCTTCGCACTGGCCGAAAAGCGCGCGGGTAAGCCGTTGCCTCGGGCGGTGCTGCCGGGAATCCGGCTGGAAAGCCCGAAGATCACCCGCAACCTGACCACCGCCTGGTTCGCCAACCGGGTCAATGATCGGCACCTCGCATGCATGAAGCGCGCTCGCAGCTAGTGAAAGCCTGCATGGCCGGCGACCGCTGCATGGCACCACACTGAAAATGTCACTGGCCCAGGCCGTAGCGCGCATAACGAGCGCTACGGCAACCGACCATTGAGAACGTAGCGCGGCCGTCTGACGGCCGCATCAGCGCGGCTCAGCGCTGGGTTATGGACGTGCTGTTGCCAGTGCCGTTCTGGATGATGGCGGCGCTCGACGGCGCGGCGAATTCCGTCAGTTGATTGAGCACGGCGACGTTGGCATCGCCGGTCTGGCTGATCGAAGCCGTGCCATAGGCGGCATGTTGCACCAAATCGATCTCGTTGGCCGAACCGTTCTGCGCGATGTCGAGCACCGGACCGTCGAAACTCTGGTCAATGTTGACGCGATTGTCGTTGCCGGCCGAGGTCCCTCGAATCGTTCCGGTGCGCGTGCCCTGCCTCGCCGTCAGCTCGTTGCCGATTCCATCCTGGGTAAAGCTGAAGTTGCTGAACCCCGCCCATTGCACCACTTGCGCACTGTTAGCGCTGCCGACCTGCGCCAGGTCGACCTCGCCTGTGTAGTACCGGCTGCCTACTTGGGTAACCGCGGCTTCGTTGAGGGCGCCGTTCTGATCAACGGTGACTCCCCCGCCGTAGGCGAACACGTTCTGGTCGATGGTGATCCGGTTGTCGCTGCCGATCTGCTGGGTAGTGGCGGTCGCAGCACCGTTCTGAGTGACTTCGGTGAGATTGTTCGTACCGAATGTGCGACTTTCCAGCCCGTTGGCATAGAACAGCTGCTCGACCCGATGGATGTTGCGTGCGCCCTGCTGGTGGATGGTCGCTTGAGAGCCGTTACCGTCGGCCTGCACGACTTCGGCGACATTCTCATCTCCCAGCTGTACGACCGCCGCCGAATGCCCGAAGTTATAATCGCTTGCCTGATACACCGTCGCCTGGTTGCCCATCCCCCGTTGGAGGAGCTCCAACTGCGTGGGCTGCAGCGAGGTGTCGCCGCCGCCCTGCTCTACTCGCGAGAAGTTCGCATCCCCTTGCTGCAGCAATAAGGCCGAATTCGAGCCCCCATGCTGTTCGAGGATGACCTCGTTATCGTTTCCGGTCTGGGTGGCTACGGCCTGTGCCAAGGCCAAGCCCGGCAACGAGCCGAGCAGGAAGCAGGCGATAAGCGGTTTATGCGCGAACATGCGGGACACTCCTTCGAATATTGTGTTGGCCGACATCATGCTGGCCTTATCGGGCGCCTCCCTCACCGTTACCGCTCCCCTGAACGGGCCGATTGTTGTCCCGGTGGTGCCACCCGACTATCGCCCTATCGGTGTAGACCGGCTAGCGTTAAGACGGACGGCGGATTAAGCCGACATGTCCAGACGTTCGCGCATCTGCGCGGTGATGGTCTGCGTGGCCCGCGTCATACCCGCCCAGGGATCGTCGTCGCCCAGCTCCTGCAGGCGCTCCAGCAGATTGCGTACGGTCCAGAGATTGGCGCCCTTGAGATCCGCCAGTTCTTCACGGTGGATCGGCACGGAGACCGGCAGGCCCTCGCGGGCACGCACCGAATAAGGGGCGACGGTACTGGCGCCACGGCTGTTGCGCAGGTAGTCGATGAAGATGCGTCCAACCCGGTTCTTCGGCCCGCTGACGGCGGAAAAATGCGACGGCAGCAGCTTTGCCAGGTACTTGGCGATGGCCTGACTGAAGGCCTTCACCTCACTCCAGCCGTGTACCGGATCGAGCGGTACGACGATGTGGATGCCTTTTCCCCCGCTGGTCTTGAGGAACGAAGTCAGGCCGATCTCGTCCAGCAGCGTCTGGGTCAGCTGAGTGGCTTCGAGCATGCTCTTCCAGGGCAGCGCCGGGTCCGGGTCGAGGTCGAGCACGAAGCGATCCGGATGCTCCAGTTCAGGCGCTACCGCGTTCCAGCAGTGCAACTCGATGGTGCCCATCTGCGCGGCTCCGACCAGCGCTTCGGCGCTGTCGATCACCAGTAACGCACCGTGCTTCGGGTCTAGCGCCGGGTCGAGTTGGGTGATGTGCGGGATGGCCAGTTTGTCGGCGTGCTTCTGGAAGAACAGCTCGCCGGTGATGCCCTCCGGAGCGCGCACCAGGGCCAGCGGGCGCGCTCGCAGCTGCGGCAGCGCCCAAGGCGCGATCTGCGCGTAGAAGCGGGCCAGTTCGATCTTGGTGATGCCGCTGCTGGGGTCGATGACCCGCTCGGGACTGGATATCTTGATCCGCCCGCTGCCGATGGGGTCGGTCTGCCGCTGCTCGGCTTTGCTGCTACGACTGGCGGGCTTGGCTCGTTCATGGGTAATGGCGTCGGCGGGTTTGTCCGAGCGCAGGCCATGGAACACCGAATGGCGGACCACGCCTTGGCGGGTCATCTCCGCGTAGGCAACCTCGCACATCAGTTCGGGTTTGAGCCATTGCGCGCCGCGCACATCGGCAGCAGGTGCCGCCTTGGCCAAAGGGCTTTTGTCGGTTTCCAGCTTCTTCAACTGCTTGTGCAGACTTTTCAGCGTGGCCTGATTGAAGCCCGTGCCGACCTTGCCTGCATAGAGCAGCTTTCCACTGTCGTCATGCAGCCCAAGTAACAACGCGCCGAACCCGGTGCGCGTGCCCTTGGGCTCGGTGTAGCCGACGATGATGAATTCCTGCCGGTTGCTGCACTTGATCTTGACCCAGCTGCTGCTGCGCCTGGAGGTATAGGAGCTGCCCGCTCGCTTGCCAATCAGGCCTTCGAGCTTCATCTGGCAGGCACTTTCCAGAATGCTGTCCGGCTGCTCGGTGAAATCCTCGGAGAAACGCAGCAATTCGCTGTCGCTGCCTTCCAGCACTTCACGCAACGCCGCGCGACGCTGTTCCAGCGGCACCTCGCGCAGGTCCATGCCGTTCAGATAGGGCACGTCGAACAGGTAATAAAGAATGCTCCCACTGCGTCCGGCTTCGAACGCGTTCTGCAATGCCTGGAAGTCCGGAGCGCCCTCCTCGTTCGGCACCACCACTTCACCGTCGAGCCAGCCGGATTCAAGCCCGAGTCCGGCAAGCGCGGACGCCTGCTGCGGCATCTTCGCCGTCCAGTCATGGCCGTTGCGGGTGAACAGCGCGACCTTGCCGGCGTCGATACGGGCGAGCATGCGGTAGCCGTCGAACTTGATCTCGTAGCGCCAGTCGCCGCTCGGCACGGCGTCCACCAGCGTTGCCAGCTGCGGCTTTAACGTCTCCGGCAATTCGGCCGGGACGGCCCCTTCCAGCTTTACCGCGTCGCTCTTCTTGCGTGACGCTCGCTTTCTTGCCGGCGCCTTGACTGGCTTGGCCGGCGCTTCCGCAACACGAGCCTTGGCCGCTCCGCGTTTGCGTGGGACCAGCGTGCGATCGCTGAGCACGCTGTTCGGCTCGGCGGTGACGACGTCGTACTCACCCTCCTCGCGCGCGGCCTCGTCACGGGACTTGATCAGGAACCACTGCTCCTTCTTGCCATCGATGTGCGTGCGCACCAGATTCCAGCTGCCGGCGAGTTTTTCGCCCTCGAGGCTGAACTTGAGCTTGCCCTTGCGATAGCCCTCCTGCGGATCACCCTGCGGTATCCACACGCCGCGATCCCAGACGATCACATCGCCCGCGCCGTAATGCCCGGCCGGAATGGAGCCCTCGAACGTGGCATATTCCAGCGGGTGATCCTCCACATGCACTGCCAGCCGGCGCACGCTCGGGTCAAGGCTGGGGCCCTTGGGGATCGCCCAGCTCTTCAGCGTGCCATCCAGCTCCAGGCGAAAGTCGTAATGCAGCCGCGTGGCGTCGTGCTTCTGGATGCAGTACTGCAGGCTCTGGACCTTGCGTGACCTGCCGCGCGCCTTACCCGACGGCTCGGGCGTGGCGGCAAAATCGCGCATGCGCTGGTATTCGTCGAGCGCCATGGCTGACCTCCGGCAATGTCCCGCGATTACTCAAGCTTGCCAGCGTCGGTGGAACTGTCGTCAGCCTCGCCGGGCATCGAATGCCGGTTCGGGTCAGTGGATTTTTCCTCGCTTCCCGGCTGCGGCGCCACCAGCCGGCCATCTTCGGTCACGGTGCGTCCCTGATCGTCCTGGCGGGTTTCGACTTCCTCCTGCGGCGTTGGATTACCCATGGTGCTGGGGCGCGAACCGGTGTCGTCCCGCGGAGTACCAGCGGGAAACTGGGCCATGGCCGGTAGCGCAACCAGGCCGCTCAGGATTGCCGTGAGCATCGTTTTCTTCATCTCGGTTCTCCGCTAAGGACGACGTACTTAATTTGGTCATCCCCTGCTGGTATGAAGTTCAGCAGGGACAGATCGAGCCGTCCGACGGGTTCCGACAAGCGGTAATGGCCGGAAAATGCCGTGTAGAGCAGTTGCCGGACTTAATCCGCCGGGTGGACAGATCGCCGCATTTACAACCGGACAAGCACTGCTACGGTTGAATGACGTCGGGAAAACCAGGGGTGCGCAGAGGCCGCTTTACTGCGCTCAAGTCACCTTCCTACATAGGGAGGATTTATGAATACGCGTCTTCCGCTGTTCAAGATCGAAGCGATCCTGCACACCTACCTTCGCCCATTCCAGTGCGAATGCCGCGACGATTCCGACAACTCACTCCGCGTGCGCCTCTTTCAGGAATCGCCAGACGAAGAACTGACCGTTCTCGGCATTTCCTACGATCAGTGCCGCGATGCCGCCAACCTGGTGCGTCTGGCGCAGGAGCTGCGCATTGAAATGTGCGTCACGCGCAGCTCGCTCCCCGCCGAAGGCCAACAGCTCAGTCACGTCGAATGAGACCCGCTCAGCGTGGCGTGCGGACGATCCGGCTGCTGGCGGTCTGGCCGCGCGCCATGTATTTCAGGAATACGTCGTGTCCATAGCTGTGACTGCGAGTGGCCTTCTGGCGACCGAAGCGTTGCCAGGCACGTTCATGCAGATAGAACACCAGGGTGTTGCACAGCGGCTCGATCAGCGCGACCGCCCCGCCGATCACCAGACTCCCGGTGAGGGCATAGACGACGATGAACGCTGTCGCAAAATGCAGCACAGCGAAGGTCAAGGTCTTGAGTAGCGGGCGTTGTCTCATTGCTAGCTTCCACCAGGCGCGCGACGGCGAGTGGTCACGGCATGGCTAATAAGTTGGAGGGGTAATACACCCGGCCAGCGGCAGCCGGGCGCCCGGGGTAGTCGCTTAGCGCTTGGCCTCGACATGCGGCTCGGCCGCACGAGTGAGATAGGCCTGGGTCAGCTCGGCCAGGTGGTCGCGTAACCAGTCGGCCATGGCCACCTCCTCCACCAGGATGCGCTCGCACACTTCCTTGGTCTGCATGTCACCGACCGCTTCGGCGGCGGCGATGAGGATCTTGTAGGAGGCGATCTCGAGGTTCTCGAACACGTTGCCCATCTGCGCGCCCTTGACGATCTCATCATCGACCATCATGCCGCCCATGGCCTGCCCCATCGCCATCATCTTGCCGCCCAGGTCCTTGAGGCCGGAGTAGGACTTGTCATAGCGCTGCAGGCAGCCTTCGATCAGCTTGGCCTGGTTCTGGGTTTCGGTGATGTGCTGTTCGATCCGCGCCTTGAGTTCGGGGTAGTGCTCGATGCGGCTGGCCTGCTTGTTCAGCATGGTTTCGGCCTGCGCCTCCATCGCGTGCGCATCGCGCAGCCATTCGATCAGGCGTTCGGTACGGACGTCATTGCCGGTCTGTGCACTCTGCATGGTTCAACTCCAATCGGGTCAGAAAATCGGGTCGTGCTCTGCAACCCGCCTGGAATTTGTGAAACATCCCGCCCATAGGAGTTCCGCCCACCCGTCCGGCCCACCTCTCGGCTGCACGCCCTGAACTTTCGCCGGTGGCTGTCTGTCTCTGCCCCAGACCTCTGGCCAACCGGAACGCCCGCTATCGAATTTCCAGCCTTTCTCCTGCAGTGGGATCACTACATCAGCCAGCCGGCGCTGCGCACCATAGCCGCGGCGCTGTTCGTGGCGTTGGTCCTGAGTCTCTTCGGCCGGCTGCTGACCGCCCTAACGCTGCGCCTGGCGCGAGCCTTCCTGTTTACCCGGGAGCTGTCCGAGCAACTGGAAAAGCCCGTCCGGCTACTGTTGCCACTGGTAGGGGTGCAGGGCGTATGGACGTCTGCGCCAAACGATCTGCATTTCATCGACGCGGCACGGCATGTCACCACGCTGCTGATAATCGCCACCCTCACGTGGCTGGTGATGCGCTCGCTGCGTGGGCTGCAGCAGTTCATTCAGCTGCGCAATCCGGTGGATGTGGTCGACAACCTTCGCGCCCGCCAGATACAGACGCAATCACGTGTGCTGCTACGCACCCTGACCTTCTTTGTGCTGCTGATTGGCGCGGCGGCCATGCTGATGACCTTTCCCGGTGCCCGCCAGTTCGGTGCCAGCCTGCTGGCGTCGGCGGGCCTTGCCGGGCTAGCGGTGGGCTTTGCCGCGCGGCCGGTGCTGGCCAACCTCATCGCCGGCGTGCAGATCGCCATGACCCAGCCGATCCGCCTGGACGATGTGGTCATCGTCGAGAACGAATGGGGTCGCATCGAGGAAATCACCGGCACCTACGTCGTCGTGCGGATCTGGGATGACCGCCGGCTCATCGTGCCGTTGCAGCACTTCATCGAGAAACCGTTTCAGAACTGGACCCGTCGCAGCTCCAGCCTGATCGGCACGGTTTTCCTCTGGGCCGATTATTCGCTGCCGCTGGAGCCGCTGCGCGAGGAGCTGCGCCGGCTGTGCAAGGAAGTGCCCGAGCTGTGGGACGGCCGGGTCTGCGTACTGCAGGTCACCGACACCAGCGAGAAATCCATTCAGCTGCGGGCCCTGGTGAGTTCGCCGGATTCGTCGCGCAACTGGGACCTGCGCTGCCACATTCGCGAAAGCCTGCTGAGCTTCATCCAGCGACAATACCCGCACTCGCTGCCGCAACTCCGCGCAGACCTCAGCGTCGGCCACAAGCAGCGCGTCGATACATCGCAGCCCGAGCATGTCGAACCGGAGCGCCAGCCGCCGGTGTGACTAGTCGCCCTCGAGTCCCTCCAGCTTCTTCAGCAACTCGGCGTATTTAACCGGTAGCTGGGTGAGTCCGTGTCGCGCTGCCTGCTTGCGAATAGCGACCCGGTCGCCATCGAACTGCACCGTTTCGCTCACCACCACCTGCCGCTCGCCCCGCATCAGTGCATAGGCGTAGCACTGGGTGCCGCCTTCATCCTCCTGGTCATCGTCCGCAACACCGGTATTCGACACGGCAAGGGTGGCGACGCTGGCGTTCAGCGCACCGATGGCCATCTCACGCGCGACCTCCTCGCTGGTCAGGCCGAATCGCTCGATGGTCTCGAAGTCCACTTTGAGCAGGCGGTTCTTTGCCTTGGGTGAATAGACCACGAAGCCGCTGTCGAGCACCTGGCCGCAACCCGGAATATCGCCCATCAGCGAAGCCATCAAACCGCAGGTACAGGACTCCGCGGTGGTCAGCGTCAGTTCCTCGCGTTGCAGAAAGTCAACGACTCGTTCGATCTCTTGCATGTTTTTTGCTCCGACCATTCCAGGTTCAACGCCTTCACGACTCTGTATTCGGAGCAAGTTGGCTGGTTGCGAGTTCCGGCAGTGGTAGTTGATCAGGTTTTCAAGAACTTCTACCGCGACGCCGGGTCTGGTTTCTGGTAGGGCCGGTGGAGCCCCACCTGCCTTCGCGGCAGCTCCGAACTAGATTTCAGCCTGGTCGTGTTCATGGTATGTGACGGTCATCAGATCGTTGCATAGGAGAAATATGCTCGTAGCTGGCGCCGGCACCTGGAACGCCGGGGCTCTGGGGAGATCGTGATGAGTATTGCCGCTGTGAACGCCCTGCCTGTCGGACTGCCGAAGGCGAAACCCGCCATACCCCTGGTTACTCGCCCTGCCCTGCAGATTCGCAGTAGCCACGATGACAAACGCAAGATCCTGTTCGTCACCTCCGAACTGACCGATCTGGTCAAGACCGGCGGGCTCGCCGACGTGTCGGCGGCACTGCCCCGGGCATTGGGCGCACGCCACGATGTGCGCGTGCTGATCCCCGGCTATTCGCAGGTAATCAACAGCGGTCACGCCATCCGCACGGTCGGCTCGCTGGGCGGCTATGCCGAGATTCCCGGCTGCCGCATCGGCCGGATGGACATGCCCGACGGCCTGATCATCTATGTGCTGATCTGCCCGGAACTCTATGAGCGCGAAGGCTCGCCATACGGTGACGCCGATGGCAACGACTGGCCGGACAATCCGGTGCGTTTCGCTCGCCTCGGACTGGCCGCTGCGGAAATCGCCGCCGGTACGGCCTGCATCCGCTGGGCGCCCGAGCTGGTGCACGCCCACGACTGGCCAGCCGGTCTGGCGCCCGCCTACATGCACTGGCGCGGGTTGAACACGCCCAGCGTCTTCACCATTCATAACCTCGCCTACCAGGGCAACATCGACATGGCGCAGCGGCGCCTGCTGGGAATCCCCGCCGAGGCCTGCGACCCGGAGCGCATGGAGTTCTACGGCAAGCTGTCCCTGCTCAAGGCCGGGATCGCCTATGCCAACCGTGTGACCACGGTGAGCGCTACCTACGCCGAGGAAATCACCACGCCGGAATTCGGCTGCGGCATGGAAGGCTTCCTCAGCATGAAAGCCCGCCAGGGACTGCTCAGTGGGCTGCTCAACGGCATCGACGAAAGCTGGGAGCCGGAAAGCGATCCCTATTTGGTGAAGGGTTTCAGCGCACGCAACTGGGAAGGCAAAGAGGCCAATGCCGCCTATATCCGCGATTCGTTCGGTCTCGAGCATTGCCATGCACCGCTGTTCGCCGTGGTCTCGCGCCTGGTGCACCAGAAGGGTGTCGACCTGACCCTCGACGTGGCTCATGCCATCGTCGAAGGCGGCGGCCAGCTGGCGATACTCGGCCAGGGCGATCACCAGATCGAGCATCAGGTTCGCCAGCTCGCCGCCCAGTACCCCGGCCGTGTCGCGTCCCACATCGGCTTCAACGAAACCGATGCGCGCCGCCTGTTCGCCGGCAGCGATTTTCTGCTGATGCCGTCGCGCTACGAGCCGTGCGGCCTCAGCCAGATGTATGCCCAACGCTATGCCTCATTGCCGGTCGCACGTCGCACCGGCGGGCTGGCCGACTCCATCGATGACGGCATCACCGGGTTCCTGTTCAACGAATCCAATGTCAGCAGCTACCGGCAGGCCGTCCAGCGAGCGCTGGCGATCCATCAGCATCCGCAGCTGCTGACCGCCATGCGTTGCCGGGCGATGGGGGCCGGCTTTTTCTGGCGTCACGCCATCGAACCCTATGACGCGCTGTACCGGAAATTGCTCGGAGAGCGCCGCGAGGTTCGTCTTTTAATCTGAAGAGGTCGTTCAATGCAGAAGCAGCGTGCCCATATCGGGCATCACGGGCCGGAGTTGCTGGAAGACGGAACCACCCGCTTCCGACTCTGGGCGCCCGATGCGCAAAACGTCAGTCTGATCGTTGTAGGCGCACAAACGCTGCCGATGACCGCCACTGAAGAAGGCTGGTACAGCATCGATGCCCCTTACGGGGCCGGTACGCTCTACCGGTTTCTCATCGACGACGAACTGCATGTGCCCGACCCCGCCTCGCGGGCGCAGGCGGGTGACGTGCATGCGCCGAGCCTGGTGGTCGATACCCATGACAACTATCTTTGGCGCAACAGCAGCTGGCTCGGTCGTCCCTGGCACGAGACGGTGCTGTACGAAACCCATGTCGGTCTCTATGGCGGTTTCGCCGAGATGGAAAAGCACCTCGCCGGGCTTGCCGAACTCGGCGTGACGGCCATCGAACTGATGCCGATCGCCGAGTTTCCCGGTGACCGCAACTGGGGTTACGACGGCGTTCTGCCCTACGCGCCGGAAGCGGCCTATGGCAGTCCGGAAGAGCTCAAGCATCTGGTCGATACCGCCCACGGCCTCGGACTGATGGTGTTTCTCGATGTGGTCTACAACCACTTCGGCCCGGACGGCAATTACCTCGGCCGCTACGCCAAACACTTCTTCCGCCACGACCAGCAGACGCCCTGGGGCGATGGCATCGATTTCCGCCGCCGCGAAGTCCGCGACTTCTTCATCGACAACGCGCTGATGTGGCTGATGGACTACCGCTTCGACGGGCTGCGCTTCGATGCCGTGCATGCCATTCCCGACCGCAGCTTCCTCACCGAGCTGGCCGAGCGCGTGCACGCCACCGTGGAACCCGGTCGTCATGTGCATCTGGTGCTGGAGAACGAGGACAATCGCGCCAGCCTGCTGACCCAGGGCTTCACCGCGCAGTGGAACGATGACGGCCACAATGTGCTGCATGCGCTGCTCACCGACGAAAGCCAGGGCTATTACGCCGACTATCACCAGGACGCGACCAGCAAACTGGCGCGCTTTCTTGGCGAAGGCTTTGTCTACCAGGGGCAGAACAACCGCCGTGGCGAATCCCGTGGCGAGCCCAGTGCGCACCTGTCACCGACCTCGTTCGTGCTGTTCCTGCAGAACCATGACCAGACCGGCAACCGCGCCTTTGGCGATCGCCTGGTTACGCTGGCCGATGCCGACGCGCTCAGGGCTGCCACCGCCGTCCTGCTGCTTTCCCCCATGGTTCCGCTGTTGTTCATGGGCGAGGAATGGGGCTCGCGACAACCTTTCCTGTTCTTCACCAGCCATCACGGCGAGCTGGCCGATGCAGTGCGTGAAGGCCGCCGCAACGAATTCGCCGAGTTTTCCGAGTTCGCCGACGAAGCCACCCGCGATCGCATTCCCGATCCCAACGCCGTATCCACGTTCGAGCAGTCGCGGCCGGACTTCGGTGCGCAGACGCAACCGGGGCACGCCGAGTGGCATGCGCTGTACCGCCAGCTGCTGAGCATCCGCCATGCCGAGATCGTGCCGCGCCTGCCCGGTAGCGCCTTTCTCGGTTGCAGCGTGCTGGGCGATGCCGCTGTGCTTGCACGCTGGCAGCTGGGTGATGGCAGTCAGCTGCGCCTTGAGCTGAACCTAGGCGAACAAGCCGCTCTACTGCCCGCCTCGTCTAGCGCAGCGCAGCTGCTGTTCGCCAGCCGTGCGTTGGATGCCACGCCCGACCAATTGCCGCCTCGTATGGCCAAGCTGTATCTGGAGAAAGCCAAATGAGCGACGAATCCCTGATCCGCCTGGCGGAAGCCGCCGGGCTCTCCATCGACTGGGTCGATGCCGACAACCGCGAACAACGGGTCGAGCCGGCCGTACTGCGCGACGTGCTGACCTGCCTCGGGCTGGCGGCGGAAACCGATGCAGATATCGAAGCCAGCCTCGAGATTCTCGCGCACAAGAACAACCACGGCGGCGTGCCGCAGCTGCTGACCTGCGATCAGCACACTGCACTGGACCTTTCCGCCTACTTTACGGCGGCCAGTCGTTTCGAGTTGCAGGCAGAAGATGGTGGCGTTCAGCAGGGCACGCTCGACAACCAGGCGCGCCTGCCAGCCATCGATACGCCCGGCTACTACCGGCTGACCATCGACAAGTATCAGCTGACCGTGGCTATCGCCCCGCTCTCCTGCCCCACAGTCGCCGAAATCGCCGGGGCGGACGCCTGGGGCCTGACGGTGCAGTTATACGGGCTGCGCCGCGCGGACGATGGTGGCCTGGGCGACACCCAGGCACTGGAGGCGCTGGTCAGCAACGCCGCTGCCCACGGAGCCGATGCGCTTGGAATCAGCCCGGTGCACGCCATGTTCGGCGCACATATCGACCAGTACAGCCCTTACTCACCGTCGAGCCGGCTGTTCTTCAATGTGCTGCACGCCGCGCCCGGGTCGATCCTTGGTGAGCGGCCGTTGCGCCAAGCCATCGAGACTTGCGGGTTAGGTGAGGAATTGAAACGCCTCGAGCGCCTGGAGCTGATCGACTGGCCGGCCGTGGCGCAATCGCGGCATCGCCTGTTGCGGCAGCTGTTCGACGACTTCAACAAGGGCGGCAACGCCCTGCAGGTGGATTTCGACAGCTTCCGCGCGAGCGGTGGCGAGGCGTTGGAAAACCACTGCCGCTTCGAAGCCCTGCACACTCATCTGCGGGACGCACAGGGCCACACGCAGCACTGGAACGACTGGCCAGGCGAATACCGCGACCCCTCCAGCCCGGCCGTTGAGGCCTTTGCCCGCGAACATGCCGATGAGGTGAGTTACCACGCCTTTGGCCAGTGGTTGATGGCCCGCGGCCTGGAACGTGCCCAGGTCGCCGCGCGCAGCGCCGGTATGCGCATCGGGTTGATTTCCGACCTCGCCGTCGGCGCCGATGGCGGCGGCAGTCAGGCCTGGAGCCGCCAGGCCGAGCTGTTGGCATCGCTGAGTGTTGGCGCGCCGCCGGACATCATGAATCGCGATGGCCAGAACTGGGGCATTTCCGCTTTCTCGCCCTGGGGTTTGCGCCAGCATGGCTTTCGCGCCTATATCGAGATGCTGCGGGCCAACCTCGCCCATGCCGGCGGCATGCGTATCGACCACGTGCTGGGCCTGAAGCGACTCTGGGTCGTACCCGCCGGTGCCGACCCAAAGCGCGGCGTGTACCTCAACTTTCCCTTCGACGACATGCTGCGCCTGCTCTGCCTCGAGGCCTGGCGCCACCAGGCGGTGATCCTCGGCGAGGATCTGGGCACCATTCCCCACGGCCTGCGTGACGTACTCGCAGCACGGGGAATCCTCGGCATGCGGGTGCTGCTGTTCGAACAGCACGGCGGCCATTTCCAGACGCCTGCCCAGTACCCGGCGCAGGCGCTGGCAACCAGTACCACCCACGATATCCCGACCCTGACGGGCTGGTGGCACGGTCACGATATCGACTGGCGCATCAAGGTCGGCCAGGTGCCCGAATCGGACCGTGATGCCCAGTGGCAAGCGCGTGAGAAAGAACGCGCAGGGTTGAATCGCGCATTGTGCGAGTACAGTGGCAAGAACCCGGACGTGCTGCTGAACGCCGAGGAGGCGGTCGATGCCGCCATCTGCTTCCTGGCGCACACCCCCGCGCCGCTGGTACTGGTTCCAGTTGAAGATGCGCTCGGTCTGGAAGAGCAGACCAACATGCCCGGCATCGTCGAAACCCATCCCAACTGGCGTCGCCGTTATCCCGGCGACAGTGCAACATTGCTCGACAGCCCGGCCAGTAGCCGCCGGCTGGCGTCCTTTGCGCAGGCCCGTCGTAACCATCGTGGAGCTGCGCATCGATGAAAGACCTAACCGCAACCCTGAGACTGCAGTTTCACCGCGACTTCACCCTCGACGACGCTACTGCGCTGGTCGACTACTTCGCGGAACTCGGCATCAGCCACATCTATGCGTCCCCATTGCTGACCGCCCGCCCCGGTTCCATGCACGGCTATGACGTGATCGACCCGACCCGCATCAACCCTGAACTGGGCGGCGAACCGGCGTTGCAGCGCCTGGTGGAGGCCCTGCGCGGCAAGGGCATGGGGCTCATCCTCGACATCGTCTCCAACCACATGGCGGTCGGTGGCTCGGGCAACGCCTGGTGGCTGGACGTACTCGAGTGGGGCCGCCGCAGCCCGTACGCGCAGTTCTTCGACATCGAGTGGAATTCGCCGGACCCCCTGCTCGAAGGCCAGTTGTTGGTGCCCTTCCTTGGCAGCGACTATGGCGAGGCGCTGCAGCAGGGCACCGTGAAGCTGCGCCTGGACGTTGATAACGGCTCGCTGTACGCCGAGCATTACGAGCACCGTTTTCCGATCACCCCGCCGAGCTACGGCGAGGTGTTGCGTGCCGCCGATCATCCGCAGCTGCGTACCCTGGCGCAGCACTTCGATGCTCTGAAGACCGAGCCCGCGCCGTACCAGGCCGCTCGCTTGCTACGCACCGAGCTCGCCGAGCAGCTGCAAGACGCCAGTACTCGCCAGGCGCTGGAGCAGGCGCTCAATTGCTACGACTCCACTACCGATGACGGCTTCCGCCGCCTGCACAGCCTGCTGGAACGTCAGAGCTATCGGCTGGCCAGCTGGCGGACCGCGGGTGACGACATCAACTGGCGGCGCTTCTTCGACATCAATGAGCTGGGCGGCCTGCGCGTCGAACGTCCGGTGGTGTTCGAGGAAACCCACGCCAAGATTTTCGAGCTGATCGGCGATGGCCTGGTCGACGGCCTGCGCATCGACCATATCGACGGGCTAGCCGACCCGCGCGGCTATTGCCGACGCCTGCGCCGGCGTGTCGATCGGCTGAATGCCGGGCGCCCGCAGGACGCGGTGCAGGATCACGTGCCGATCTACGTCGAGAAGATTCTCGCCGGTGGCGAGCGGCTGCATGACGACTGGGGCGTGGACGGCACCACCGGTTACGAATTCATGAATCAGGTGTCGCTGCTGCAGCATGACCCGGCCGGTGAATCGCTGCTCTGCGCCTTGTGGAGCGAGACCAGCGGGCGTACCACCGATTTCATGGAAGAGGCTCGCCAGGCTCGCCAGCTGGTGCTGACCGGCCCGCTGGCGGGCGACTTCGAAACCGTCGCCCTGTCGCTTTTGCAGGTCGCCCGCGGCGACGTGATGACCCGCGACATTACCCTCGGCGCGATTCGCCGCGCCCTGCTGGAGCTGATCATTCACTTCCCGGTGTATCGCACCTACATTGCCGCACCGGGACGCCGCGAGGCCGATGAACCGTTCTTCCAGCAGGCGCTGGACGGCGCGAAGACGACCTTGAGCGAAGCCGACTGGCCGTTGCTCGAGCATCTGCAGCGCTGGCTCGGCGGCGAAAGCCTGCGGCAACTGCCGCGTAGCCTGCGCAAGATTCGCCGCTACGCCTGCACACGCTTCCAGCAGCTGACCTCGCCGGCTGCGGCGAAGGCCGTGGAGGATACCGCCTGCTACCGCTCCGGCATTCTGCTGTCGCGCAATGATGTGGGTTTCGACCCGCAACACTTCAGCGCGCCATTGCAGGCCTTCCACGACGAATGCCTGCAACGCGCCGAGCACTTCCCGCGCAACATGCTGACCACCGCGACCCACGACCATAAGCGTGGCGAAGATACCCGCGCCCGCATCGCGGTAATCAGCGAGCGCGCCGAATGGTTTGCCGGCAAGGTGCGGCGCTGGCGCGAGATGAGTGCCAGCCACATCCAGCAGCTTGGTGACGGTGCGGCGCCCTCGCCCGGCGATGAGCTGATGCTGTTCCAGATTCTGCTCGGCAGCTGGCCGCTGGACCTGCGGGCCGACGACAAGGCGGCGATGGAGCAGTACTGCACACGCATCCTGCAATGGCAGGAGAAAGCCCTGCGCGAGGCCAAGCTGCGCACCACCTGGAGCGACCCCAACAGCGATTACGAAAGCGCCTGCCGCCAGCACGTCGAGTACCTGCTACTCACCGGCGAAGGTGCACCATTACGGGACGAAATCGCTGCGGCCGCTGCCGAACTGGCCCCTGCCGGTGCGTTGAACAGCCTTGTGCAAAGTCTGCTGCGCATGACCACCCCCGGCGTGCCCGACCTCTATCAGGGCACCGAGTACTGGGACTTCAGCCTGGTCGATCCCGACAATCGGCGGCCGGTGGACTTCACTGCACGGCAGCACAGCCTCGCCAGCGCGGCCTCACTCGATGAGCTGCTGCAAAGCTGGCACGACGGTCGCATCAAGCAAGCCGTGATCCGCCGCACACTGCAGCTGCGTCGACGCTACCCGCGGCTGTTCAGCGAAGGCCGCTATCTGCAGCTTGCGGTTTCTGGCGAGCAGGCCGAGCAGCTGCTGGCATTCGCCCGCGAGCTGGAAGGCGAGTGGGTGGTAGTCGTGGTGCCGCGGCTGGCAGCGGATCTGCTGGGGGATCGTGGAGTACCGAGCATTCCGGCGCAGCGCTGGGGCAACACCCGGATCGAACTGCCCGAGGCGCTAAACGGTAGTGAATTCGAGCGACTTTTCGACGGAGCGACAGTCTCATCCCAACAAGCCAGCCTAGAGGTTGCGCGCGTTCTGGACGGACTATCGGCGGCCGTCCTGCATACGTCTATGACCGCAAATGGAGAATCCCAACAATGAGTTCAGAAGAGCAACGTATCCGCGAGTTCGCTTATCAGATCTGGCAATCCGAAGGTTGCCCGGAAGGGGAAGATGAACGCCATTGGGCCATGGCGCGCAAGCTGGTCGAGGCCGAACACGGCGCTGCCGATGCCAAGCCTGCCAGCCGTCCACGCAAGACCGCCACCAAACCCACCGACGCCACACCCAAAGCCAAGAGCAAGACCAAGGACGTTAAGGATGCGAAGGACGCCCCGGCGGCCAAGCCCCGCGCGAGCCGTGCTGCACCCAAGGCTGGCACCGATGCCAAGGCCGGCACCCCCGAAACCATCAAGAAAACACGCACCCCGCGGGCAAAGAAGGAAAGCTGACCGGCGGCAGGCATCTTGTCGGCGTGGGATCGGTCGAATGATCGTCCGCGCCGACACCCGCCTCGGCACGCCATCCGGAATCCGCCTTTGGAGATTTCATGAGTAAGAAGAAGCCCTACGTGCCGCAGGTTACGACCCCGTCCAGGATCAGCGAGGGCTTGCCCTTCCCGCTCGGGGCAACCTGGGACGGCCTGGGGGTCAATTTCGCCATTTTCTCCGCCCATGCCACGAAGGTTGAGCTCTGCCTGTTCGACTCCAGCGGCGAGGTCGAACTCGAGCGGATCGAGTTGCCCGAGTACACCGATGAGATCTGGCACGGCTACCTGCCGGATGCGCATCCCGGGCAGATCTACGGCTACCGCGTATACGGTCCGTACGACCCGGAGAACGGCCATCGTTTCAACCCGAACAAGCTGCTGATCGACCCCTATGCCAAGCAACTGGTAGGCGAGCTGAAATGGTCCGAAGCGCTGTTCGGCTACACCATTGGCCACCCTGACGGCGATCTCAGCTTTGACGAGCGCGACAGCGCACCCTTCGTGCCCAAGTGCAAGATCATCGATCCGGCCTTTACCTGGGGCCGCGATCACCCCGTGCAGGTGCCCTGGGACAAGACGATCATCTACGAGACCCATGTACGCGGTTACACGATGCGCCATCCGGCGGTAGCGGACGATGTGCGCGGCACCTTCGCCGGCTTCAAGACGCCGGAAGTGATCGACTACATCCGCAAGCTTGGCGTCTCCTCGATCGAGCTGCTGCCGATCCATGCCTTCGTGCAAGACCAGCATCTGCTGGAAAAGGGCATGGCCAACTACTGGGGCTACAACAGCATCGCCTTCTTCGCGCCGCACCCTAAGTATCTGGCCAGCGGCAAGATCACCGAATTCAAGGAGATGGTCGCGCACCTGCACAACGCCGACCTCGAGGTGATTCTCGACGTGGTCTACAACCACACCGCCGAGGGTAACGAGCGCGGCCCGACCCTCTCCATGCGCGGCATCGACAACGCCTCGTACTACCGCCTGATGCCGGACGACAAACGCTACTACATCAATGATTCCGGCACAGGCAACACGCTGGACATGAGCCACCCGTGCGTACTGCAGATGGTCACCGACTCGCTGCGCTACTGGGCGACCGAGATGCATGTCGATGGCTTCCGTTTCGATCTGGCGACCATCCTCGGCCGCGAGCACGATGGGTTCGACGAGCGCCACGGCTTCCTCGTCGCCTGCCGCCAGGATCCGGTACTGGCCAAGACCAAACTGATTTCCGAGCCCTGGGACTGCGGCCCCGGCGGCTATCAGGTCGGCGGCTTCCCGCCCGGCTGGGCCGAGTGGAACGACCAGTTCCGCGATACGGTGCGCTCATTCTGGAAAGGCGACGACGGCCAGCTGGCGGACTTCGCCAGCCGCCTCACCGGCTCCGGCGACCTGTTCAACCAGCGCGGGCGGCGTCCGTTCAGCTCGATCAACTTCGTTACCGCCCATGATGGCTTCACGTTGAAGGACCTGGTGTCCTACAACCACAAGCACAACGAGGACAACGACGAAGACAACCGCGACGGCAGCGACAACAACCTGTCGTGGAACCACGGCGTCGAAGGCCATACCGACGACCCGGAGATCAACGAGCTGCGCTATCGGCAGATGCGCAACTTCCTCGCCACGCTACTGTTCTCCCAGGGCACGCCGATGATCGTCGCTGGCGATGAATTCGCCCGCACCCAGCACGGCAACAACAATGCCTACTGCCAGGACAGCGAGATCGGTTGGGTCAACTGGGACATCAGCGAGGACAGCTATGGCCTGCTGGGCTTTGCCCGCAAGCTGATCCGCTTGCGTCAGCGCTTCCCGATGCTGCGCCGCGGGCGCTTCCTGGTCGGTGCCTACAACGAAGAGCTGGGCGTGAAGGACGTGACCTGGCTGGCGCCGAACGCCGAGGAGATGTCCATCGAGCAGTGGGAAGATGCGCACAACCGCTGCATGGGCATGCTGCTCGACGGCCGAGCCCAGCCCACCGGCATCCGGCGCGCAGGCTCCGACGCTACGCTGCTGATCATCGTCAACGCGCATCACGACCTGGTGAATTTCTCGCTGCCGGAAGTACCGCAGGGCATCTACTGGAATCGCCTGATCGATACCAACCACCCGACTGCGCGACCGGAACGGTTCGACTTCAACGACGAGTATGCCGTGACCGGCCGTTCGCTGCTGTTGCTCGAACTGATCAAGTCCGACGAGTGAGCAAATGCGCCTCGGCCCAGTGCGGCCGGGGCGCTTATGCTGGCTTTCTCCGGGATCGCGTGCCTGGCATCCATTGCTGCCCCTTCCACACCAACTTGTTTTGTGGGGCGGGGCCGCAAGGCCTCGACCGCGAAGAGGTGCTTCAACAGTTCAGCGGCACGGCTGGCTTGGCGTCCCTGAATTTCGCCGCGCGGAAATCGGGCTATAGACGCCCTTCCCACCTCACG
The DNA here is from genome assembly GCF_003935375.1 of Stutzerimonas xanthomarina. GTDB lineage: Bacteria > Pseudomonadota > Gammaproteobacteria > Pseudomonadales > Pseudomonadaceae > Stutzerimonas > Stutzerimonas xanthomarina_A. Next base: position 58,394 of record NZ_RHQM01000020.1, on the reverse strand, counting down.
CCAAATCCATAACGGATGTGGGAGCGATCTCGACCGCAAAGCTCCTGTACCGCCACAGACTTAGTCCCGCGCCCACGCGCAAAAAACGACACGCGGTAGTGAACCTCATCGCGTGACTCAAGTCCCAAAACCAGCGCGGCCCCCTAACCAACCCAACGGATTCGTTCTGCTCGTCGCCGGCAGCCTTGTCTTTTCCGTGATGGATCACACGTCATGCTCTCTCTGCGACCGCTTTTGTATCCCCTTCTATTCCTGCTCGGGCTGGCACCTCTGGTGCCGGCCTTGGCCGCCAGCAACCAGGCAAAAGCCGACAAACCGGGCTCGGTGCGCCTGTTCATCAACCGTGCCGGCAGCGGCAAGGCGATGGACGTCAGCAACACGCTGGAAGTGCCGGTCGAGGTCACCTTGCGGCTGACGCGCATGGTCAACGTGGCCGGCGTCGGCAAGGGTGTGATTCGCAAGACCATACCGGCCAACAGCCGCGTTCGCGTGGCTACCCTGAGCAAGCGCAACGCCGGCGGGCCAATAATGTTCAAGCATTCGTTCAGCTACGCGATGCTGTTCTCGCCGGAGCCGGATCAGCCTGACTCGGTTTCGATCGAAGGGCCGGCGTACGCGCTGCCGTGGCAAGGCGGGCCGTTCCGCATCTCCCAAGGCGCTGGCGGCGACTTCAGCCACAACTCGCCGAGCGGTCGTTATGCGGTGGATATCGCCATGCCTGTCGGCACCCCTATCGTGGCGGCTCGGGCGGGCACCGTGGTGAAGATTCGCAACGGCCAGGGCGGCCGGTTTCCCGACCCGGCCGGCAACTACGTGCGCATCGAACACGAGGACGGCACCCACAGCGCCTACCTGCATCTGAGCCGCGGATCGGTGCGGGTCAAGCCAGGGCAGCAGGTCAAGCTCGGCACGCTGTTGGGCAAGTCCGGCAACACCGGCCGCAGCACCGGACCACACCTGCACTTCGTGGTGCAAAAGGCCTATGGCAGCTCGATGTTGTCGATCCCCTTCCGCTTCAACCAGCCGGTTAGCTCGCTGCCCAACTTTGCGCTGAGCCGCCAGTGAAGCCAGACCCTAGAGCATGCGCTGCATGATGTCGTCGCGCTTGACCAGGCGGTGATACAGCGCAGCGCCGATATGCCCGAGCACCAGCAGAACGGTGAGCCAGGCCAGCGGTGAATGCACGCTGCCGAGCGAGGCGGCCCAGGCGATCTCCGGGCCTTTCTCCACCAACTGCTGGCCGAACACCTTGACCCCGTAGCCATTGCCGATCAGATACAGCAGACCGCTGATCGGCATCAGCAACATGCAGCCGTACAGTGCCAGATGACCGCCCTTGACCAGCCATGCTGTGGCCGGGTCGTGCGGCGGGCGCTGTTTGAGCTGGCTCGCCGCCCAGACGATGCGCAGCACCACCATTACCAGCAGCACCGCGCCAAGGGAAACATGCCAGGGCACCAGAGTCTGCCCGACCCAGTGCTCGCCTTCGGCGATGCGGTCGCCCAGCTTGAGAAACTGCCAGACGATCAGCAGTGCCATCAGCCAATGGAATGTCCGCGAAACCGTGCCGTAGCGACTTCTGGAGTCGACCGCCGTGTTCGCGTTCGCAGCGGCTCCGGGCGGCTTGCCCGCTTCGGATTGCCAGTCGATCTGCAGGCGCTCTTCCCCCGCCATGCGCGCCAGGTGATCGGCCACAACCTTCTGCAACTGCTGCGTCTTGTCCTGATCGGCTGATTCCAGGTACGCGTTCAGGTATCCCTCAACGGCGCGCAGATCGCAGCGGCCGATCGGCAGCTCGATGGTCCCGCCCTGCTCGTCCAGCTGCACGGGAAACTTGTGCCGCCAGTGGTTGCAAAGCCGCTTGATCAGCCGCTGCGGGTTCTCGGCCGCGATACGAGCGTGGGATCGATACATCGCTTGTTCTCCTGTAGAAATTTGCCCTGTCAGCCGAAGCGATAGGCGGACAGCATGGTGTGCATGACGCGGTCACTGAAGACCTTGCGTCCGATGGAGTCGCCACCCGCGCCGGCCGTCACCAGCAACGGAAGCAGATGTTCCTCGGCGCGCGGCGGATGACAGAGGCGTGCCGACGGCGCCTGTTCCCAGCGTTGCAGCGCGAGATCGCGTTGCTTGGGCGCGGTTTCAACCGCAGCGCTCAGCCAATGATCGAACTCGTCGGAGATCGGCGCGAAACGCGGGTCGCCGTAGCCACGCATGTTGTGAAAGCTCATGCCGCTGCCGACGATCAGCACCCCGTCCTTGCGCAAGCCCTGCAAGGCACGACCGGCCTCGATATGTGCCTGCGGGTCGAGGTCGCTGCGCAACGAAAGCTGCACCACCGGGATATCCGCGTCGGGAAACATCAGCTTCAGCGGGATGAACATGCCGTGGTCGAAGCCGCGCTGTGCGTCCTCATGGCCACCGAGCGAAGCGTCTTCGAGCAGACCGGCGATACGTGCAGCCAGCCGCGGCTCACCTGCAGCCGGATAGCGCAGCTCATAGGTGTGCGGCGGAAAGCCGTGATAGTCGTAGACCAATGCCGGCCGCGCAGCGCTGGTGACGCTGAACGTCGGCTGCAGCCAGTGCCCGGAAATCAGCACGATGGCCGTCGGTTTCGCCGGCAGTGTCGCCGCGATGCCCCTGAGGAAATCAGCCATGGCGTTCCAGGCGGTCGGCGGGTTCCACTCCATGAAGAAGCAAGGCCCGGCGCCATGCGGCACGAACAGCGTCGGCATGGTTCGGTCGGTTGCAGGATCACTGGCAATCATCAGCGGGCTCCGTGAAGAACGTGCGGCAAGCATGACCTACACTCGCCGGTGAGAGAACCTGCTAAAAAGAACACACAGTTTTAACTAGGAGTAGGAACCGCGATGCTCGACAGAATCACTGGCATGCGCGTATTCGCCCGCGCTGCCACGGCTGGCAGCCTCTCGGCGGCGGCGCGCCATCTGGAAATGTCGCCAGCGATGGCCAGCAAGCATGTCGATGCGCTAGAGGCCCGGCTCGGGGTCAAGTTGTTCCACCGCAGCACCCGCCGCCTGAGCCTGACCGAGGCCGGCAGCAACTGTCTGGAGGCCTGCCAGCGCATCCTCCCGGAGATAGAGGAAGCCGAGGCCAGCGTTGCGTCGCAGCGGATCGAGGCCACCGGGCTGTTGCGCATGAATGTGCCGCTGACGTTCGGCACGCAATTCATCGCCCCGCTCATTCCGGAGTTCAGCCGTCGCCATCCCGCGGTGAAAGTGGAACTCGGCCTGACCGACAGCCGGATCGACCTGATCGATGGCGGCTGGGACATGGCCGTTCGCATTGGCAGGCTACAGGACAGTCCCATGCAGGCCCGCCAGCTTGCCGACTGCCCATTGCTGGTCTGTGCCGCGCCGCGCTATCTGGATGAGCGAGGCGTGCCGCGCAGCGTCGCCGACCTGGGGCAGCACAACTGTCTCGGCTACAGCCTGGCGAGCCTCGCCGCGGGCAAGGTCTGGCCGTTCGGTCGCAATTCGGAAGTGCGGATCGCAGTCAACGGCGACCTGGTCGCCAACAACGGTGAAGCCCTGGTGGCCGCCGCGATCGGTGGACAGGGCGTGATCTACCAGCCGCAATTCATTGTCTCCAAGGCGTTGCGCAGCGGTGAACTGGTCGCCCTCGAGCTGGATCAGCCGTGCGTCGAGCTTGGTGGAATTCACGTGGTCTACCCGCCCGATCGACGTCCTCCGGCCAAGGTCCGGGTGATGATCGATTATCTGGTCGACGCTTTTTCCGCTGACCTGCCGTGGAGCCTGTCGCCGGACTGAATCCGCTCACTTCAGCCGCAAGACCGCGGTCCAGAGCGCAACTCGCACGCTAAAACTGCCATCACCACGATAGAAAAGGTGAACCGCTACTGCGCGCAAAAGTCGGAACAGATGTGCGCATCGGCGATTGCGCACCTATCTGGGCGAATTGGAGTGGTTATGAAAGCGGTCAACCCCGTCACCGGTGAAACGCCCTGCGTAGCAGCTACCGCCGCCAGTAATCCGGCAAGCGCCTCGTCTGTCCTGATTGCACGGTAGGGCCGGCCCATGGCGAACATTCATATCGGCATATCCGGCTGGCGTTATGCACCCTGGCGCGGCGATTTCTACCCCAAGGGCCTGACGCAGAAGAAGGAACTGCAGTTCGCCTCGCGCGCGTTGAGCAGCATCGAGATCAATGGCTCGTTCTATTCGCTGCAGACCCCGGAGCGCTATACCGACTGGTACGCCGATACGCCAAAGGGCTTCGTTTTCAGCATCAAGGGGCCGCGCTACATCACCCACGTACGCCGTCTTAACGACGTGGAGAAACCGATCGCCAACTTCTTCGCTTCGGGAATCTTCCAGCTCAAGGAAAAACTCGGGCCGATCCTCTGGCAGTTTCCGCCTTCGTTCAAATTCGATGCGGAACTGTTCGAGACTTTCCTTCGCCAGCTGCCCCACGACACCGAAGCCGCGCTGGCCATCGCCAAAGGATGCGAGCCCCGCATGGAGGGGCGCAGCTGCCTGTCCATCGACCGCAAGCGGCCGATGCGGCACGCGGTGGAAATCCGCAACGCCAGTTTCGCCGAGCCCGAATTCATCGATCTGCTGCGCAAGTACCGCGTCGCGCTGGTAGTGGCAGACACCGCCGGCAAGTGGCCGCACCTAGAAGACCTCACCAGCGACTTCGTCTACATCCGCCTGCATGGCGCGGAAGAGCTCTATACCAGCGGTTACACCGATGCCGCGCTGGACCACTGGTGTCAACGCATCCAGCGCTGGAGCGACGGCGACCAGCCCGATGACGCGCGACTGACCAGCCCGCGCAAGCCGCGGCCGCGCAAATCCCGCGCGGTGTACTGCTATTTCGACAACGACGTGAAGGTTCGCGCGCCCTATGACGCGCGGCAACTGCTGCGCCGGCTCGGCCTGGATGAACACCTGCAGGCCACGCCTGGCCAACTGGAAGGAGCAATGGTTTGACTCTGGACAAAAATCACCCGATCGAAAGCGCCGACCTCGATGCCCACATGGCGACAGCAGTCAATTCGATCCGCATTCTCACGGTCAATACGCACAAGGGCTTCACTGCACTCAACCGTCGCTTCATCCTCCCCGAGCTGCGTGAAGCGGTGCGCAGCGTCTCGGCGGATGTGGTGTTCCTGCAGGAAGTTCTCGGCACGCACGACAAGCACGCGTTGCGCTTTCACAACTGGCCGTCCACGCCACAGTACGAGTTTCTGGCCGACAGCATCTGGAGCGATTTCGCCTACGGCCGCAACGCGGTCTACCCGGACGGCGACCATGGCAACGCCGTGCTGTCGAAGTTTCCGATAACCCGCTACGAAAATCTCGACATATCCATCGCCGGCCCGGAATGCCGCGGGCTGCTGCATAGCGTGCTGCAGGTGCCGGGGCACGACGAGTTTCACGCGATCTGCGTACACCTTGGGCTGCGCGAGTCGCACCGTCAGCAGCAGCTGGAACTGCTCTGCAACCTGCTCGACTCGCTGCCCGAAGGTGCGCCGGTGGTGGTCGCGGGAGACTTCAACGACTGGCGACTCAAGGCCACCAGGACCCTGGACCGCTGTGCTGGCCTGCATGAGGTCTTCGCCGTTTCCCAGGGTCAGGTGGCGAAAACCTTCCCGGCACGCTGGCCGATGCTGCGCCTGGACCGCATCTATGTGCGCAATGCCAGCAGCCACGATGCGCGAATCCTCGGTAACAAACCCTGGACGCACTTGTCCGATCATCTGCCCCTAGCGGTGGAGATACATCTATGAGTTACCACTGGAGAGACGGGAATCGCCTTCAGTTACTGGAAAACGGCGAAGAGTTCTTTCCTCGAGTGTTCGAGGTCATCGCCCAGGCCAAGAAAGAAGTGCTGCTGGAAACCTTCATCCTGTTCCAGGACAAGGTAGGCGCGGAGCTGCAGAAAGCGCTGATCGCCGCCGCGGAAAACGGCGCCAGCGTCGATGTGACTGTGGACGGCTACGGCTCGGCGGACCTGTGCGGTGATTTCGTCACCGCCATGACCCGGGTCGGCGTGCGTATTCACATGTTCGATCCCGGCAAGCGCCTACTCGGCCGCCGGCTCAACGTGTTCCGGCGCATGCATCGCAAGATCGTCGTGGTCGATGGCGAGGTCGCCTTTATCGGCGGCATCAATTTCTCCGCCGATCACCTGGGTGACTTCGGCCCGGCCGCCAAGCAGGACTATGCCCTGCAGGTGGAAGGTCCCGTGGTGCGTGATATCCACCACTTCGCACTGGCGCAGATCGCACCGGACAAGCCGACCCACCGCTGGTGGCGGCGGCGCATGCGTCATCAGACGCCGGGTTACGGTGGCGTCAGCCGTGGCGAGGCGCGGGCGTTGTTCGTCATCCGCGACAACGACCAGCACCGCAACGACATCGAGCAGCACTACCTGCAAGCGATTCGAGATGCTCGCTCCAGGTTGTTGATTGCAAACGCCTATTTCTTCCCCGGTTATCGTGTATTGCGGGAAATCCGCAACGCCGCGCGGCGCGGAGTGCGGGTGCGGCTGATCCTCCAAGGCGAGCCGGACATGCCCATCGCCAAGTTCGGCGCGCGCATGCTCTACAACTACCTGATGCGCGACGGCGTGGAGATCCACGAGTACTGCCGCCGCCCGCTGCATGGCAAGGTCGCGCTGGCCGACTACGAGTGGTCCACTGTCGGCTCGAGCAACCTCGATCCGCTGAGCCTGTCGCTCAATCTGGAGGCCAACCTGATCATTCGTGATCATGTGTTCAACCGCCACCTGCACGAGCGCCTCGATCACCTGCTGCAGACCGACTGCCGGCGTATTCCGCTGGAGCGGATCGTCCGCGGATTCTGGTGGCGTGCGCCGCTGGCCTTCCTGATCTTCCACTTCCTGCGGCACTTCCCGGGACTGGTCAGCCTGTTCCCCGAGCACAAGCCACGCCTGGAGCTGATCGATCCGGACACCACCCGCCCACTCGATCCCGTGCCTTCTCCCCTGCAGCGAGACCACCAATGAGCCAGACCAACCAGGCCGAGGCAAAGAGCGGCTGGCGCCGACGCTGGCCCCTGATCAAGAAGATCCTCACCTATGTGTTCTTCGCACTTGTCGTCGGCCTGCTAGTCGGTCTAGCGCGCAACCTCGATTGGGGTGAGGTCTACAAGACCCTGCGCAACTACCAGGCACAGACGCTGTGGATGGCTGGCGCTGCCGCTTTTGGCAGCTACCTCGTGTACTGCTTCTTCGATGTGCTGGGCAAAGGCTACGCACGGCATGACCTGCCGATCCGACAGATCCTGCCGGTGACCTTCGTCTGCTACGCCTTCAACCTCAACCTGAGCGCCTGGGTCGGCGGCATCGCCCTGCGTTTCCGTCTGTACTCGCGGCTGGGGCTGAAACCCTCGCAGATCACCCGGGTGTTCACCATGAGCATCCTCACCAACTGGCTGGGCTACATGTGGCTGGCCGGAATGATCTTCGCCATGGGCTGGATTCAGCCGCCGGCCAGCTGGGAAATCGGCTTCACCGCCCTGCGGGTGCTTGGCGCCGGCCTGCTGGTGGCGTGTGTGGTGTATCTGTGGCTGTGCGGCTTCTCCAAGCGTCGCTCGTGGACCATTCGCGGCCACGAGATTCAACTGCCTTCGCTGCGCCTGGCGCTGATCCAGCTGGTGCTGGGCGCCGCGAACTGGTCGCTGATGGCGCTGGTGGTGTACTTCATGCTTTCCCAGAAGGCCGCCTATCCCGAAGTGCTGGGTATCCTGATGATCAGCAGCATCGCCGGCGTGGTCACCCACATCCCGGCCGGGCTCGGCGTCATCGAGGCGGTATTCGTGGCAATGCTCGCCGACGAGATGAGCAAAGGCGCCATCGTCGGCGGTCTGATCGGCTACCGGGTCATCTACTTCCTGATCCCCCTGCTGTTCGCCACCCTCGTCTATGTGGTGCTCGAAGCCCGGGCGAAGAAGCTGCGCAGCAGCAACCAGGCCGGCGACCAGCAGACTGTCTCTCAGGAAACGAGCTGAAGGTCAGCGAGAGCGATCTCCGAAAGACCGCGATTCGAGATGTGCTCCGTTCGCGGCCAGGGTCGCAGCCATAAATGCGGATACCTGAACGGAGCCAAGGGGAACAGCCTCACCGGTCGGTTCTGTCAGCAGCTCTATCCACGACAGGCTCGACCGCAGCGTCCGTGGCAGTGGGCTTGACCGCTAGTTGGAATCCGCAACGCGTCCTCCAAGGCCGCACACTCAATGAGTGCTAGACCGTGACCATCGCGGTGCAGCCTAGCCGCATCGCTCTGCAAGTGCCTTAGAGCGCACAAGCCGCGATAAAGCAGATTGTCCTACCCGCAAAAAAAACGCCGCTCAGGTTGCCCCGAGCGGCGCTCTTCAGTGCGGCAGCCTTACACCTGCGGCCGCAGTACCAGTACGCCGAGCGGCGGCAGGGTCAGTGACAGCGAGACCTTCTCACCGTGGTTCTCGATCGGCTCGGCGAGCATGCCGCCGCCGTTGCCGGTGTTAGAGCCGCCGTAGCAGGCCGCGTCGCTGTTGAAGACCTCCAGCCACTTGGCCTCCACCGGAACGCCGATGCGGTACGCCTCACGTACCACCGGCGTGAAGTTGGCGACCACCAGCAGCGGGTGCCCGGTCGAACTCTTGCGCAGCCAGGCGAACACGCTGTTGGCGCGGTCATCGCCGATCAGCCACTGGAAACCCTGCGGGTCGCTGTCCAGTTCGTGCAACGCCGGCTCCTGGCTGTACAGTCGGTTCAGATCACGCACCAGGTTCTGCACGCCACGGTGATCGGCCTCTTCGAGCAGATGCCAGTCCAGCTCGCGGTCATGGTTCCACTCGCGCCACTGGCCGAACTCGCTGCCCATGAACAGCAGCTTCTTGCCCGGGTGCGTCCACATGAACGACAAGTAGGCGCGCAGGTTGGCGAACTTCTGCCAGCGATCCCCGGGCATCTTGTCGACCAGCGAGCCTTTGCCGTGGACCACTTCGTCGTGGGAAATCGGCAGGACGAAGTGCTCGGAATAGGCGTAGACCATGCTGAAGGTCATCTTGTCGTGGTGGTACTGCCGATTGATCGGGTCTTCCTGGATGTACGTCAGCGAGTCGTGCATCCAGCCCATGTTCCACTTGTAGGAGAAGCCGAGGCCACCTTCGCTGGTAGGCTTGCTGACGCCCGGAAAGGCTGTCGATTCCTCGGCGATCACCAGCGCGCCAGGGGTTTCCGTGGCCACCACGTCGTTCAGATGGCGCAGGAAGTCGATCGCCTCGAGGTTCTCGCGCCCGCCATGGCGGTTGGGAATCCACTCGCCGTCCTTGCGCGAATAGTCGCGATAGAGCATCGAAGCCACCGCATCGACACGCAGGGCATCGACGTGGAATTCGCGTAGCCAGTGCAGCGCCGACGCGAGCATGAAGCCGTGCACCTCGGTGCGGCCGAGGTTGTAGATGTAGGTATCCCAGTCCTGATGGAAGCCCTCGAACGGGTGCGCGTATTCGTACAGCGCGGTGCCGTCGAATTCGCCCAGGCCATGGGCGTCGGTGGGAAAGTGCGCCGGCACCCAGTCGAGGATCACACCGATGCCGGCGTTATGGCAGGCGTCGACGAACTCGGCGAAATCATGGGCGTTGCCGTAGCGCGCACTTGGCGCGAACTGCGAGAGCAGCTGGTAACCCCAGGAGCCGCCGAAGGGATGCTCCATGATCGGCATCAGCTCGATGTGGGTGAAGCCCATGTCCACCACGTAGGGAATCAGCCGCTCGGCCAGTTCGTGCCAGTCGTACAGGCGGCCATCGTCACCACCGTCACGTCGCCAGGAGCCCGCATGCAGCTCGTAAATACTCATCGGCGCCTTGACCGACTGGCGCGCGGCGCGCTGCTGCAACCAGCCATGGTCCTTCCACTGGTAGTCCAGCGGCCGGGCGATGACCGAAGCGGTGCCCGGCGGGTGCTCGGTTGCTAGGGCGATCGGGTCGGCCTTGAGCGGCAGGATGCCGTTCGGTCCGAGAATCTCGTACTTGTAGGTATCGCCCGGCTGCAGGCGCGGGATGAACAACTCCCACACGCCGGACGGAAAGCGCAGCCGCATCGGATGACGGCGACCGTCCCAGCCATTGAAGCTGCCGACTATCGACACTCGGCGCGCGTTGGGCGCCCACACGGCGAAGCGCACGCCCTGCACACCGTCCACTTCCAGCACCTGCGAGCCGAATACCCGGCCGATCTGCCGGTGATTGCCTTCGGAAAACAGGTGCATGTCCAGCTCGCCCAGTTGCGGACCGAAGCTGTAGGGGTCTTCGGTGATCTGCTCGCCGCCGGCCCAGCGAATCTTCAGCAGGTAGGGTTGCTGATGTGGCAGGCGGATAAAGAAGAATCCGGGCACCTGCCCCTGCTCCATCACGGCAAGCAGTTGCTCATCGCGATCAAGCACTTCGGCACTCAGGGCATTGGGCAGGTAGGCGCGAATCACGATTCCCTCGCCGTCAGGATGCGGCCCGAGAATGGAAAACGGGTTGCCATGCTCGGCTCGCACCAGGGCGTCTACATCGGCGTCGCTGGGCATCAGGGTTTCCCCTGGCATGGTCAGAACCGGACGATCAGTCATTGGAGCCTCCATCGAAAAGCTGTTGTGCCAGGGCCAGCAATCCCTGTAGCGGGACGGGCAACCAGGTTGGTCGGTTCTCCGCTTCGTAAACGATCTCGTAAGCGCATTTTTCCAGGCTGAACAGCAGCAGTGCAGCATTCGCGCCATCCGCGTCGCGCCAGTCGTGCGGCAACTCGGCGGTGGCCTCGCGGTAGGCTTCGAGGAAGGCCGCCTGCGCACTGCTCTGGTAACTCGCCGCGATACGCTGCCGCGCCTGATCGGCCTCGGGCGTGCTGTCGCTGATCTGCGCACCGCGGATGGTCATGGCGGCGACGTACTCGAACGAACGCAGCAGGCCTGAGACATCCTTGAACGGACTATGTTTGGCGCGCCGCTCATCCAGCGAGCGGGCCGGCTCCCCTTCGAAGTCGATGAAGTAGGCATCACCCTGCACCACCAGCACCTGGCCGAGGTGCAGGTCGCCGTGGACACGGGTCCGCACGCCACCAACGGTTCTAGCAGCCAGACGTTGCACTTGTTCGAGCAGCTTGTCGCGCCGCGCCAGCAGTTGGCCGAGCGCGGTAGCCTCCTTGCGATCGAAGCTCGAGCGATGTTCCTCGAGGCGCTGCAAGGCCTGCTCCAGCTGCGCGCTGACGCTCTGCTCCCACTGCTTGGTGTCGGCTGTGCTGGTGCTTTCGTAGGCGAAGGCCGGATCTTCGGTCTGCGTGGCCAGCGCCATGTGCATCTCGCCGAGCCGCTGACCGAGCAGGCGATTGAAGGCCTGCAGTTCGTCGAGGGCGCTGAACTGGTTCTCGTGCATCGACACGCCGCCCGCGATTTCGTCACGCACCGCGCGGTCGAGGTTGTTCAGCGTCCACACCCAGGCATCGCCCTGGCTGTCGAGGAAGTGCTGGATCACCATCAGGGCAACCGGCTCGCCCTGCTTGTTGATGCGGCTGACCTGACCGAGCATGCCGGAGATATGGGCGAAACCGCGTTCAGTGAGGAAACCGCCCATTTCCAGTTCAGGGTGGACGCCCGGTGCCACGCGACGGAGCAATTTGATCATCACCTTGTTGTCGATGATCGCCGAGCTGTTCGACTGCTCCGCAGAGATGAAGCGCACCTCGGGATGCGCCGGCAATTGCAGGTCGGCCAGTTGCGGCATCGGCACGAAGCGGATCTCACCGTCGTTGCAAGGCAGCACCAGCTCGTCGCGCAGGCCCTGAATGACCGCGGCGCTGAACTGCTCGAGCGCGAAGGCATCGGTCATCAGGCCGACCTGCGGCCCGCGGCGTACCCGCGCCAGGGCCAGTTGCTGCGGCAATGCGACCTCGAATTCGGTCTCGGCCAGAAAACCCAGCGGCAGCTGGTACAGATCGCTGCGCCCGGCGGATTCCACGCAAAGCTCGCTGAGCAGAACCGGGCGATTCGGGTCGCCGAATGGCACGCAGTAGCTGATGCGGACCGACTCGATCGCCACGTCCTTGGCGGCAAACCAGCGCCGTTTCGGCAGATAGGCCGGTAGCGCTTCGGTTTCCAGAATGCGCCGGTTGGCGGCGGTCAAGGTATCCAGGCGCTTGAGTACCAGCGTCTGGAAGTCCGGCATGGTGTCCACCGGCTCCTGGTGCCAGCTCGGCATCTGGTTGGTCAGCGCGAGCTGGAACCAGTAGAAGCCGTAGGGCGGCAAGGTCAGCAGATACGGCAGCTGACCGATGGGCGGGAAGGCACTGCCGCCGACCATCTCCACCGGCACCATGCCGGCATATTGCGACATTTCCAGTTCTGCGGCCTGGGCCGAGCGCGAGACGTTGGCGACGCAGAAAATGATCTCGGTTTCGCCGTTCGCCCCGGTGAATTCGCGCATGTAGGCGAGGATGCGGCGGTTGCTCGGCGCGAGCATCTTCAGGGTGCCGCGGCCGAAGGCCTTGAACTGCTTGCGGATGGTGAGCATCCGCCGCGTCCAGTTGAGCAGCGAATGCGGATCGCGCTGCTGGGCCTCGACGTTGATCGTGTAGTAGCCGTAGAGCGGGTCCATCACCGGTGGCAGCACCAGGTTCGGTGGATCGGCGCGGGAGAAGCCGCCGTTGCGGTCCACCGACCACTGCATCGGCGTGCGTACGCCGTCGCGGTCGCCAAGGAAGATGTTGTCGCCCATGCCGATCTCGTCGCCGTAGTAGATCACCGGAGTACCGGGCATCGAGAGCAGCAGGCTGTTGAGCAACTCGATACGTCGGCGGTCACGCTCCAGCAGCGGCGCCAGGCGCCGGCGTATGCCCAGGTTGATCCGTGCGCGCTTGTCCGAGGCATAGTAGTTCCACAGGTAGTCGCGCTCCTTGTCGGTCACCATCTCCAGCGTCAGCTCGTCGTGGTTGCGCAGGAAGATCGCCCACTGGCAGTTCTCCGGGATGTCGGGCGTCTGGCGCAGGATGTCGGTGATCGGGAAGCGGTCCTCCTGGGCGATGGCCATGTACATGCGCGGCATCAGCGGGAAGTGGAAGGCCATGTGGCATTCGTCACCCGGGCCGCCGTCTTCTCCGCCGAAATACAGCTGCGTGTCTTCGGGCCACTGGTTGGCTTCGGCCAGCAGCATGCGGTCGGGATAGTTGGCGTCGATCTCGGCGCGGATCGCCTTGAGCACCGCATGGGTTTCCGGCAGGTTCTCGTTGTTGGTGCCGTCGCGCTCGACCAGATAGGGAATCGCGTCAAGGCGCAGACCGTCGATGCCCATGTCCAGCCAGTAGCGCATCACCGCCAACACGGCCTTCATCACCTGCGGGTTGTCGAAGTTGAGGTCCGGCTGGTGTGAATAGAAGCGGTGCCAGAAGTACTGCTGGGCCACTGGGTCCCACGTCCAGTTGGATTTCTCGGTGTCGAGAAAGATGATCCGTGTGCCGTCGTACTTCTTGTCGGTATCCGACCAGACGTAGAAATCCCGCGCTGCCGAGCCCTTCTTCGCCTTGCGCGCGCGCTGGAACCAGGGGTGCTGGTCGGACGTGTGGTTGATGACCAGTTCGGTGATCACCCGCAACCCGCGCTTGTGCGCCTCGGCGATGAAGCGCCGGGCGTCGGCCATGCTGCCGTATTCCGGATGCACGCCGCGGTAATCGGCGATGTCGTAACCATCGTCCCGCCGCGGCGACGGATAGAACGGCAGCAGCCAGATGGTGTTCACCCCAAGGTCGGCGATGTAATCCAGCTTCTCGATCAGGCCGGGGAAGTCACCGACGCCGTCGTTGTTCGAGTCGTAGAAGGACTTCAGGTGCACCTGATACACCACCGCGTCCTTGTACCAGAGCGGGTCCTTGATGAAAGCGGCGGTTTTGCGCGGTTTTGCCATGTTCTTCATTCCTGTCGCGGTGTGAAGGCCCAGGCCAGATCGGCGCATTAGGCAACGGCAGAGCAGCAGCTGAATTCACATCAACAAAGCGTCATAAACGTATGATTTTAATGAATTACCAGCTGCGCCCGAGAATTCACTTGAGGTCCGGGTCCGGCTCCTGTGCGGTCAGGCGCCAGATGCCGAACGGCAGATGCCAGGGTTCGATGCGCATCCACTGGGTCTTGCCGTACCAGGTCCAGCGATGGCCATTCATCAGGTCCTCGCCCTGGGTATGGGCGTCATCCGGCAGGCCGAGCTCCCACAGCGGCAACTCGAAATTCGCTTCCTGAGCGTTGTGCGGATCGAGACTGATGGCCACCAGAATGAAGTTCGACAGGTCTGGTGTGCGCTTGCCGAAGTAGAGGATGTTGTCGTTCCAGGCCATGTAGGCCTTGAAACCCAGGTGCGTCTGCAGTGCCGGGTTCTGCCGTCGAATGCGGTTGAGCTGGGCGATCTCGGCGATGATGTTGCCCGGTGCGTGGTAGTCGCGGACGCGAATCTGGTACTTCTCCGAGTCCAGATACTCTTCCTTGCCCGGAATCGCCGCCGACTCGCATAGCTCGAAGCCCGAGTACATGCCCCATAGCCCCGAGCCCATGGTCGCCAGCGCGGCGCGGATCAGGAACCCGGCGCGGCCGGAGTCCTGCAGGAAGAACGGATTGATGTCCGGCGTGTTGACGAAGAAGTTGGGCCGATAGCAGTCGCGCAGCGGGGGCTCGTTCAGTTCGGTGAGGTACTCGCTCAGTTCCGCCTTGGTGTTGCGCCAGGTGAAGTAGGTGTAGCTCTGGCTGTAACCGATCTTGCCCAGACGCGCCATCATGCCGGGGCGCGTAAACGCCTCGGAGAGGAACATCACGTCGCGGTCGCGCTCGCGGATATCGGCAATCAGCCACTCCCAGAACGGCAGCGGCTTGGTGTGCGGGTTGTCGACCCGGAATATCTTCACGCCCTGCTCCACCCAGTGCCAGACCACGTCACGCAGCGCCAGCCAGAGGTCGGGCATGGCATCTTCGGCATAGAAGTCGACGTTGACGATGTCCTGATACTTCTTTGGGGGGTTTTCGGCGTATTTGATCGTGCCGTCCGGGCGCCAGGAGAACCAGCCCGGGTGCTCTTTCAGCCAGGGGTGGTCCTGCGAGCACTGGATGGCGAAATCCAGGGCGATCTCCAGACCATGCTCGCGAGCCGCTGCGACCAGCTCGCGGAAATCATCCAGCGTACCCAGCTCGGGATGGATGGCGTCGTGGCCGCCCTCTTCGCTGCCGATGGCATAGGGGCTGCCGGGATCGTTCGGCCCGGCGTGCAGACTGTTGTTCGGGCCCTTGCGGTGCTGGCGACCAATCGGGTGGATCGGCGGGAAATACAGCACGTCGAAGCCCATGTCGCGAATCGCCGGCAGACGCTTGTGGACATCACGGAAGGTGCCGTGGCGATTGGGATCGTCGGTCTCCGAGCGCGGGAACAGTTCGTACCAGCTGGCGAACTGCGCCAACGGGCGTTCCACGTCCAGCGGATACACACGGCTGCGGCTGCAGTGCTCGCGTGGGTCTGCGGCAGCCATCGCCACGGCCGTCTCCGGTGCGAGCAGCAGTGACACGCGCTCGTCATCGGTATGCGCCATGCCGAGGCGGTGCATCAGATCGTCAAGCACCGCGCGGTTCTCGCCCTGGGCGCGGGCGGTGGCCTTCTCCAGCAGCAGACGCCCTTCTTCCAGCTCCAGATGCACCGGCACGCCGGCCGTGTGCTTCTTCGACAGCTCGTAGCGATAGCTCTCGAACACATCCCACCAGGCTTCGATGACGAACTCATGCTCGGCGACCTGAGTGGGCGTGAACTGGCCTTGCCAGGCGTCGTTGCCGAGCAACTTCAGTCGTGCCCGCCGCCAGCTGGTTTCGCCTTTTTCACGCCAGCACACGGCGGCGGCCAGCTGGTCGTGGCCGTCGGCGAAAATCTTGCTGGTCACGACCACTGGCTGGCCGATGACCGCCTTGGCGGCAAAGCGCCCCTCATCCAGCACCGGCAAGGTGGATTCGATGGCGATGCGCGGCATCTGCAAGGCTTCTTCGAGTCGAGGGTGAATCGTCGCGTTAGGCTGTGCATCGCTCATCGAACGGGCTCCTGGGGCGCATGGGTTCGGGTTGCCCGAGCCGCCTCTGGACGCGTCATCGTGCGGTTCGGGAGGCGACCGGTACGGTTTTCGTCGGCTCTTTCTTCCGAGCCAAGGGACCCTGGAAAGTTCAGCCCCGGGCGGCCGTTAGCCAGCCCGTCCGGCGACCGGTCGAGCCTGGTGGAGCGCAATACGGCAGTTGCCGGTTTCAAGTCCCCCGTGAGTGGGTGCCGAACCCGACCACGCCGACGGTCGCCAGCGCCGCGAGCAGCGACGATTGGCAGGAACCTCGCCTACGTCGGCCGATCAATGCAGAACGGCCGCCAAGGCTGAGCTGGCGAACACCAGGAGAACGACGATGACTCACGTGCGACCCGATGTGCCGCAACCCGACCCGATCGTGCATGACAAGCCGGGCGATGTGCCGCAGGTGCCTTGTGCCGAGGAGCTGGACGAACACAAGCCCGGCGCGCCATATGGAAACCAGACCGTGGCGGATACCGACGATCCCCAGACGACCTGATCGCTCGCCGCCACACTGATGTCTCAACCTTTCTCCAGGCGCTTGAGCAGTGCCTGCGTCAGCCCCTGTCGAACGGCGCCGTAGCGGGCCCACGGGTCGCTGCGTAATGCCCGCAAACGCTCATCCAGGTTGCCGATGTTCCAGCGATCGGCTCTCTCCAGCTGCGCCAGCTCCTCACGCTCGACAGGCACGGATACCGCCAGCCCCGGACGCGCCCTGACCGAATAGGCGGCAACGGTGCTCGCCCCGCGCTGGTTGCGCAGGTAGTCCACGAAAATTCGCCCGACCCGATTCTGCGGGCCCATCTTGTCGACGATCAGCTCCGGCGCCTCGCGCGCCAGCCGCTCGGTGACCGAGCGAGCGAACTGCCGGGCCAGGTCCCAGTCGTGCCGACGATCGAGCGGCATCACGACATGCATGCCGCGGCCTCCGCTGGTCTTGAGGAAGGCCTGCAATCCCAGGTCGTCCAGCAGCCGCAGCGTCAGCTCGGTCGCCTCCACCATGCTCGACCAGGGCAACGCGGGATCGGGGTCGAGATCGAAAATGACTCGATCGGGCCGCTCGACGCGATCACTGCGCGCGTTCCAGGTGTGGAACTCGACGGTACCCATCTGCACGGCCTCGATGACCGCGGTGATGTTGTCCGCCTGGATCAGCCGCGCATGCTCGGGATCGAGGTTTTTCGGCAGTGCGCGCATGTGCGGCATCTTCAGCCGACCGCAATGACGTTGAAAAAAGCTTTCGCCGTCGAGGCCTTCAGGTGCACGAACGATGGACAGTGGCCTGCCAGCCAGTTGCGGCACCAATCGGTCGGCGACCGCCTGGTAGTACTCGGCCAGCGCAAGCTTGGTCGCGCCGCTGACCTTGTCGATCACTCGCTGTGGATTACTAATGCCGACGCCACCCACCAGCGGGCGGCCGGCGCTCATGCGCTGCTCTGGCATGGGCTACCCCGATCAGCTCGCCTTTTTGCTGGATTTGCTGCCCGCCGCTGGCGCCTTGCGCGTGCGCGAAGCCGCCGAGGAAGATTTGCTCGTTTTGGCCTTGCTCGCAGTCTTGGGCTTGGCCGGCGCCTTTTCCTCCTCCTCGAGGTCGTTCTCTTTGCTGGCCTTGCCCGGCTTGGCAGCGAGGCTGCGCTTGAGCAGTTCGGTAAGATCGATGACATCCGCCGAACGACGATCCACCGCTTCCTCCGGCCCGCCGACCGCTTCCAGCTTGCCTTCGCGGGCCTTCTTCTCCACCAGCTCCATGATCTGGTCCTGGAAGGTGTCCTTGTACTGTTCCGGCTTCCACTTCTCGGTCATGTCCTCGACCAGGCGCTTGGCCATGTCCAGCTCACGCTCGGCCAGGTCCGGATCGAGCGCTTCGTCCTTCAGTTCCAGGTATTCGACCCCGCGCACCTCGTCGGCCCAGCGCAGGGTGTTCATCACCAGCGCCTTGCCCAGCGGCATTACCACCGCCAGGTGCTGCTTGTTGCGTAGCACCACGTTGGCGATGCCGACCTTGCCGGTCTGGATCAGCGTCTCGCGCAGCAAGGCATAGACCTTTTCGCCGCGGCGGTCCGGCGTCAGGTAGTACGGCGTGTCGATGTAGAGAAAGGAGATGTCCTTGGCGTCGACGAAGGCAACGATATCCACGGTCTGGGTCGCCTTGGGGTGCGCGCCTTTGATCTCGTCATCGCTGATCACCACGTAGTGACCCTTGTCGTACTCGACGCCCTTGACGATGTTCTCGCTGTCGATGTCTTCGCCGGTGGTCTTGTTGATGCGCTTGTAGCCGACCCGGTCCATGCTGCGTTTGTCCAGCCAGTCGAAGTCGATGCCCTGGCGGGTGGTGGCCGGCACCAGCGCCACCGGGATGTGTACCAGTCCGAAACTGACTGCGCCTTTCCAGATCGTGCGTGGCATGGTCGTTCTCCAAGCGTTGATGTGGCCGAGCCATTCGCTGGCCCGGCAATGGGTCAGCCGTTGACCACGGTGCCGCCGTTGACGTGGATCACCTGGCCGCTCACGTAGGCTGCATCGCTGCTGGCCAGGTAGACATACGCCGGCGCCACTTCATCGGGCTGGCCGGGGCGCTTCATCGGCGTGTTGGAGCCGAATTCGGCGACCTCGTCGGCATCGAAGGTCGACGGAATCAATGGTGTCCAGATCGGCCCCGGCGCGACGCCGTTGACGCGAATACCGCGATCGGCGAGGTTCATCGACAGCGAACGGGTGAAGGCCGTGATCGCGCCCTTGGTGGCCGAATAGTCCAGCAGTTGCGGGCTGCCCTTGTAGGCGGTCACCGATGTGGTGTTGATGATCGAAGCGCCCTTGCCGAGATGCGGTAGCGCCGCCTTGGTCATCTGAAACATGCCGAAGATGTTGGTGCGAAAGGTCTTCTCCCACTGCTCTTCGCTGATGTCTTCGAGCTTTTCCTGCGGGTGCTGCTCGGCGGCGTTGTTGACCACGATGTCGAGCTTGCCGAACGCGGCGAGGGTTTCGTCGATGACCTTGCGGCAGACCTCGCGATCGGCCACGTCACCGGTGAAGGTCAGGCAGCGACGGCCGTACTGTTCGACCACAGTGCGGGTTTCCTCAGCGTCCTGATGCTGGTCGAGGTAGAGAATTGCCACGTCGGCGCCCTCACGGGCGTAGAGCACGGCCACCGAGCGGCCGATGCCGCTGTCACCACCGGTGATGATCGCCACCTTGCCTTCGAGCTTGCCCGCCGCCTTGTAGTCTTCGCCGCGGTATTCCGGGCGCGGGTTCATCAGCCCTTCCTTGCCAGGCTCGGGCTGCTCCTGCGGCGGTAGGGTCTGATTGTCTTCAGCCATGGAAAATCCTCCGTCAAGGTTATGAGCCTGTCTTCGGAGGACTTGAACGGCGCAAGAAAAGTTTCTACGGGGCGATGAGAGGGCCCTGTACAGGGCCCTCGGATGGTCAGTTCAGCGTCAGCACGACGCGGCCGCGGGGTACGCCGCTTTCGACATACTGGTGGGCTTCGACTGCCTGCTCGAACGGGAACTGGCGGTCGAGCTGCGGCCAGATCAGCCGGTCCACGGTGAGCTGGTTGATATGCTGCAACGCACGCTCCACGGCTTCACGGTTCTGCTCGATGCCCAGCTCCGGCTGCCCGGTGAAGTCGCACAGGCAGTGCAGGAAGAACTTGAAGTTCTTCTTGAAGGCCGCACACACCGGCAGGGCCGTTTCGTTGCCGCCGTTCATGCCATAGAGGATCAGCTTGCCCAGCGGCGCCATGACGTCGCCGAGCAGTTTCATCTGCGAACCGCCACAGGCATCCAGCACCACGTCGACGCCGCGCCCTTCGGTCACCTTCTGCAGTCGGCCGACCAGGTCTTCCTCTTCGGTGACGATCACCGTCTCCGCGCCCAGCTCGCGCAGGTAGTCACGGTCCTCGCTGGTGTCGCAAGTGGCGATCACCCGGCCGCCCAACGCCTTGGCCAGTTGTACGGCTGCCGGCCCGGTGCAATGAGCCGCCTGGTTGATCAGCACGTACTGGCCGGGTTCCAGCTGGGCCAGCTCGACCAGCGCGAAATAGCTGACCAGCATCGGCGTGTAGTGGATCGCCGCCTCACTGGCGCTGAGCATGTCCGGGTAGCGCACCAGCGCCTGCTGCGGCAACAGCGCATGCTCGGCGTAGAGCGGATACTGATTGAGATCGTGGGCCGGGAAGCCGGCAACATGATCACCGACACTGAAGCCCTGAACGCCCTCACCCACCGCCAGCACCTCGCCCGCCACCTCGCTACCGAGCCCGGCAGGCAGACGCGCGTGTCGTGGCGCGAGGTCCTGGCGCCAAAGCACGTCATTCCAGCTGACGCCGATGGCGCGCACGCCAATCAGCACCTCGCCTGGGCCGGCAACCGGCATCGCGCGTTCCTCGTGGCGCAACACGTCGGCCGGGCCGAACTGATGAAAACGGATGATGCGGGACATTTCGACCCCTCACTTACTACTGTGCGAACGGACTCTATCGTCAGTATCGTCACAACTCCAGTGAACGGCGTGGATTCCCATCGATAGTTCCCATGCGCAGTAATGATGGAACTACGTATGTATGCTTGCCGGCGCATTGCAGCTTTGTGCATTTCGAAAGCGGGATCGGGCATGCCGTTGGCAACCGAAGCTGTCTAGAATGCAGACCACCCTCCAGAGTCGGACGCCTCCTGGTCCGGCTGCAGGCTCGACGTGAACCAGGTATGAATCGCAACGACCTTCGCCGTGTTGACCTCAATCTGCTGATCGTCTTCGAAACGCTGATGCACGAGCGCAGCGTGACCCGCGCAGCGGAAAAGCTGTTTCTCGGCCAGCCGGCGATCAGTGCCGCCCTGGCACGACTGCGCACGCTGTTCGACGATCCGCTCTTCGTCCGTACCGGCCGCAGCATGGAGCCGACCGCTCGCGCGCTGGAGATCGCCCAACTGCTTTCACCGGCGCTGGACTCGATCTCCACCGCCGTTAGCCGCGCCTCGACCTTCAACCCGGCGACCAGCACCCAGGTGTTTCGCATCGGCCTGACCGATGAAGTCGAGTTCGCCTTGCTACCGCCGCTGCTGCGCCGCCTGCGCGCCGAAGCGCCGGATGTGGTGCTGGTGGTGCGCCGCGCCAACTATCTGTTGATGCCCGGCCTGCTGGCGTCCGGTGAGATATCGGTGGGCGTCTGCTACACCGAGGAGCTGCCGGCGAATTCCAAGCGAAAGGTACTGCGCCGACCCAAGCCGATGCTGCTGCGCGCCGACAGCATTCCCGGCCGGCTGAGCATGGAGGACTACTGCAGCCGCCCGCATGCGATGGTCTCCTTTGCCGGCGATCTCAACGGCTATATCGACGAGGAACTGGCGCTGCACGGCTGCAAGCGCAAGGTGGTCCTGGCGGTACCGCAGTTCAACGGCCTGGCCAGCCTGCTTGCCGGCACCGACATCATCGCCACCGTCCCGGACTACGCCGCCGCGGCGCTGGCGGCCAATGGTGGTGTCCGCGCCGAACCGCTGCCCTTTCAGACCAGCCAGGATTTCGAACTGTCCATGGCCTGGCGCGGCGCCCAGGACAACGACCCCGCCGAGCGCTGGCTGCGCTCGCGCATCCAGATGTTCGTCGGCGATCCGGATAGTCTCTGACAGGCCCGACGCCTGGGGCTTTCGCGGCGCGTGCCGGGTAGACAGGACTGCTCCCGCCAGTGATGCGCTGACCGGTTTTTCGTGGCTTCGAGCGTGGTCGCTGGGGAATGCCGCGTCGAGGCTTCGGCGGCGGCAGGGTTCATTCGCGGCCAATACCGCTCCCACGCATATGTGAGCAATATCCTCGCGCTGCGCTGATAACGAATGCGCAACCATCACCGCCAATGATATTCACCTTCGCCTCGTTCGATTTTTGCTGAACGGCTTGACCACGCAGACTCCTGCCATCAACAAATCCGACTTGCGGAGTCAAGCATGGAACGTTCGTTCAACGCCTTGCGTTTTCCCCTTATCGCCCTGACGGTGCTGATCACCGCCGCTTGTGGCAAGGCACCGGAGGCCACCCAGTCGGGCATGCCGCCGCCCGCCGTCAGCGTCGCGGAAGTCATCGAGCAGCAGGTGACCGAGTGGGATGAACTCACTGGTCGCCTGGAAGCGCCGGAGTCGGTGGAGATTCGCCCGCGCGTGTCCGGTTTCATCGACAAGGTGGCCTTCGAGGAAGGCGCGCTGGTGAAGAAAGGCGACCTCTTGTTCCAGATCGACCCGCGCCCGTTCCAGGCTGAGGTCAAGCGCCTGCAGGCGCAACTGCAACAGGCTCGCGCCAACCAGCAACGCACCGTCGCCGAAGCCGAACGCGGCGAGCGCCTGCGCAAGAAGAACGCGATTTCCGACGAGCTCGCCGACGCCCGCGTCAGTGCCGCCAGCGAAGCCCGCTCGGCAACCGCGGCGATTCAGGCCCAACTGGACCGCGCGCAGCTGGATCTCTCCTTCACCCGCGTGACCGCGCCCATCGACGGCCGCGTCGGCCGGGCGCTGATCACCGCCGGCAACCTGGTCAACGCCGGCGAGGCGCTGCTGACCACGCTGGTCTCCACCGACAAGGTCTATGCCTATTTCGAGGCTGATGAGCGTACCTACCTCAAGTACCGCGAGCTGGCGCGCAACGGCGACCGTGGCGAGGCGACCCCGGTCTACCTCGGCCTGTCCAGCGAGGACGGTCACCCGCACCTGGGCCACATGGACTTCGTCGACAACCAGGTCGACCCGCGCACCGGCACCATCCGCGGTCGCGCCGTGTTCGACAACCGTGACGGCAGCTTCACCCCCGGCCTGTATGCACGCCTGAAGCTGGTCGGCAGCGCGACCTACGACGCCGTGCTGATCAAGGACGTCGCCGTCGGTACGGATCTGGGCAAGAAATTCGTCCTGGTGCTGGCCGAAGACGGCACCGTCGCCTACCGCCCGGTCGAGCTCGGTCCCAAGCTGGAAGGGCTGCGCATCGTCCGCAGCGGCCTGGCCAAGGGCGAAAGCATCGTGGTGAACGGTCTCCAGCGTGTGCGCCCGGGCAGCCCGGTGCAGCCGGAATCAGTGCCGATGGCCGACGCCGAGACACTGGCCACCCTGCGCCAGCAGAACCGCGCGATCAGCGAGGCGATGAAACCGCAGGTCGTCGAGCGCAGCCTGGCTCAGCGCCCAAGCAGCTGAATACCTCCCAGAACTGACCTGAACTCCGGCGCGCCTGCCGCGCCAATCCGATCGATCCGCCAGGGCGCCAGACGCGCGCCCTACCCCGGAGTGCGCCATGAATTTCTCGCAATTCTTCATCAAGCGGCCGATTTTCGCCGCCGTGCTGTCGCTGGTGATCCTCATCGGCGGGGCCATCTCGCTGTTCCAGCTGCCGATCAGCGAATACCCCGAAGTCGTCCCGCCCACCGTGGTGGTACGCGCCAACTTCCCCGGCGCCAACCCCAAGGTGATTGGCGAAACCGTCGCATCCCCGCTGGAGCAGGCCATCACCGGCGTCGAGGGCATGCTCTACATGTCGTCCCAGGCGACCGCCGACGGCAAGCTGACCCTGACCATCACCTTTGGCCTGGGCACTGATCTGGACAACGCCCAGGTGCAGGTGCAGAACCGCGTCACGCGCACCATGCCGACCTTGCCCACCGAGGTGCAGCGCCTCGGCGTGACCGTGGACAAGGCCTCGCCGGACCTGACCATGGTGGTGCACCTGACCTCGCCGGATCAGCGCTACGACATGCTCTACCTGTCCAACTACGCCGCACTCAACGTCAAGGACGAGCTGGCGCGGCTGGATGGCATCGGTGACGTGCAGCTGTTCGGCATGGGCGATTACTCCCTGCGCGTCTGGCTCGACCCGGAGAAGGTCGCCTCGCGCAACCTCACCGCATCGGACGTGGTCAACGCGATTCGCGAGCAGAACCGCCAGGTCGCTGCAGGTTCTCTGGGCGCACCGCCGGCACCGGGCGCGACGGACTTCCAGCTGTCGATCAACACCCAGGGCCGTCTGGTCACCGAGGAAGAATTCGAGAACATCATCATCCGCGCCGGCGAAGACGGTTCGATCACCCGCCTGCGGGACATCGCCCGTGTCGAACTGGGCTCCAGCCAGTACGCGCTGCGTTCGCTGCTGAACAACCAGCCCGCCGTCGCCATTCCGGTATTCCAGCGCCCGGGTTCGAACGCCATCGAGATCTCCGACTCGGTGCGCGCACGCATGGCCGAGCTGAAACGCGACTTCCCGGAAGGCGTGGACTACGAGATCGTCTACGACCCGACCATCTTCGTGCGCGGCTCCATCGAGGCAGTGGTGCATACGCTGCTCGAGGCCATCGTGCTGGTGGTGCTGGTGGTGATCCTGTTCCTGCAGACCTGGCGCGCCTCGATCATTCCACTGGCCGCGGTGCCGGTGTCGCTGATCGGCACCTTCGCGGTCATGCACCTGCTCGGTTTCTCGCTCAACGCGCTGTCGCTGTTCGGCCTGGTGTTGGCCATCGGCATCGTGGTGGATGACGCCATCGTGGTAGTAGAAAACGTCGAGCGGAACATCGGCCTCGGCAAATCGCCGGTGGAGGCTACCCGGCAGGCGATGAAGGAAGTGACCGGGCCTATCGTCGCCACGGCGCTGGTGCTCTGCGCCGTGTTCATTCCCACCGCATTCATTTCCGGCCTCACCGGGCAGTTCTACCAGCAGTTCGCCCTGACCATCGCCATTTCCACGGTGATCTCGGCCTTCAACTCGCTGACCCTGTCGCCGGCACTGGCCGCTGCGCTCCTCAGGTCGCACGACGCGCCAAAAGATGGCTTCTCGCGTCTGCTTGACCGGATTTTTGGCGGCTGGCTGTTCGCGCCGTTCAACCGCATGTTCGACCGCGCCAGCCACGGTTACGTCGGCCTGGTGCGGCGCATCCTGCGCGGCAGCGGCATTGCGCTGGTGGTCTATGTCGGACTGGTCGGCCTCGGCTACATGGGCTTCGCCAGCACGCCGACCGGTTTTGTGCCACCGCAGGACAAGCAGTACCTGGTCGCCTTCGCCCAACTGCCGGACGCCGCAACCCTGGACCGCACCGAGGACGTGATCAAGCGCATGTCGGAAATTGCCGGCAAGCACCCGGGCGTGGAGAACACCGTGGCCTTCCCGGGCTTGTCGATCAACGGCTTCACCAATAGCCCGAACAGCGGCATCGTATTCACCCCGCTCAAGCCCTTCGATGAGCGCAAGGACCCGTCGCTCTCGGCGAACGCCATCGCGGCGGACCTCAACGGTCAGTTCGCGCAGATCCAGGACGCCTTTATCGCCATCTTCCCGCCGCCACCCGTACAGGGCCTGGGCACCATCGGCGGCTTCCGCGTGCAGGTGCAGGACCGCGGCAACCTCGGCTACGAGGAGCTGTACAGCCAGGTGCAGAACGTCATCGCCAAGAGCGCGGACTATCCGGAGCTGGCCGGCCTGTTCACCAGCTATCAGGTCAACGTGCCGCAGGTGGATGCCGACATCGACCGGGAAAAAGCCAAGACGCACGGCGTGCCGATCGACGAGATCTTCGACACCATGCAGGTTTACCTCGGCTCGCTATACGCCAACGACTTCAACCGCTTCGGCCGCACCTATCAGGTTAACGTCCAGGCCGACCAGAAGTTCCGCCTGGCACCGGAGCAGATCGGTCAGCTGAAGGTGCGCAACAACCGCGGCGAGATGGTCCCGCTGTCGACCTTCGTCAACGTCACCGACAGCGCCGGCCCGGATCGGGTGATGCACTACAACGGCTTCCTCACCGCCGAGATCAACGGCGCGGCCGCGCCGGGCTACAGCTCCGGTCAGGCCGAGGCGGCCATGGAACGCCTGCTCAAGGCTGAATTGCCGAATGGCATGAGCTACGAATGGACCGAGCTGACATACCAGCAGATCCTTGCCGGCAACACCGCAATCTTCGTCTTCCCGCTCTGCGTGCTGCTGGCCTTCCTGGTGCTGGCGGCGCAATACGAAAGCTGGAGCCTGCCGCTGGCGGTGATCCTGATCGTACCGATGACGCTGCTCTCTGCGATCACCGGGGTGATCCTGGCCGGTAGCGACAACAACGTGTTCACCCAGATCGGCCTGATCGTGCTGGTGGGCCTGGCATGCAAGAACGCCATCCTCATCGTCGAGTTCGCCAAGGACAAGCAGGAAGAAGGCATGGATCGGCTGGCCGCCATCCTCGAAGCCTGCCGCCTGCGTCTGCGGCCGATCCTGATGACCAGCTTCGCCTTCATCATGGGCGTGGTGCCGCTGGTGCTCTCCAGCGGGGCTGGCGCCGAGATGCGCCATGCCATGGGTGTCGCGGTGTTCAGCGGCATGCTCGGGGTGACCTTCTTCGGTCTGTTGCTGACCCCGGTGTTCTATTTGGTGATTCGTGCCTTCGTCGAGAAACGCGAAGCCCGCAAAGCGGTTTACAAGGAGGCCCGCGCATGAAGTTCTTCGCCCTTTCCCTTCTCACTCTGGCACTGAGCGCCTGCGCGGTCGGCCCGGATTACCGGGCACCGCAACCGGAACCGGCGCGCATCAGCCATGCAGCGAGTGGCGATTACGACCGCTCGCGTTTCGAAGCGGCCTGGTGGCGGCAGTTCGAAGACCCGACGCTGGATGCCCTGGTCGGCGAAGCGCTGGCCGAGAACCGCGAACTGCGCATCGCCTATGCCCGCCTGCGTGCCGCACGGGCGATTCGCGATGACGTCAGCAATGATCGTCTGCCCACCGTCACCGCGGGCGCCAGCGCCGATATCGGCAAGGCCCAGCAACCCGGCGTGACCGAGCAGCGCGTGAATGCCGAACGCTACGACCTCGGGCTGGACATGGCCTGGGAGCTGGACCTGTTCGGCCGCATCCAGCGCCGCCTGGAATCCAGCGAGGCGCAGGCCGATGCCGTCGAGGCCGAGCTCTACCAGCTGCAGGTCAGCCTGATTGCCGAGCTGGTGGATGCCTACGGTCAGCTGCGCGGTGCCCAGCTGCGTGAGCGCATCGCCCGCGACAACCTGGCCAACCAGCGCAATTCCCATGAGCTGACCGAACAGCTTCGCGAAGCGGGCGTCGGCAGCGAGCTCGACGTTCTGCGCGCCGATGCCCGTCTGGCGGCCACCGAAGCCAGTCTGCCGCAGCTCAGGGCGCAGCAGGCGCGTGCGCGCAACCGCATCGCCACCCTGCTCGGCCAGCGCGCCGATCAGCTCAGCGTCGACCTCTCGCCCCGCGAGCTGCCGGCAATCGCCAAGTCGCTACCGATTGGCGATCCCGGCGAGCTGCTGCGCCGGCGCCCGGACATTCGTGCAGCCGAGCGCCAGCTGGCTGCGGCCACTGCCGATGTCGGCGTGGCGACGGCCGACCTGTTTCCGCGCGTGAGTCTGTCGGGCTTTCTCGGCTTCGTTGCCGGGCGCGGCTCGCAGATCGGTTCCAGCGCGGCGCGGGCCTGGGGCGTGGCGCCGAGCATCAGCTGGGCAGCATTCGACCTGGGCAGCGTGCGGGCCCGCCTGCGTGGTGCCGAAGCCGACGCCGATGCGGCGCTGGCCAGCTATGAGCAACAGGTATTGCTGGCACTGGAAGAGTCAGAGAACGCCTTCAGCGACTACGCCAACGCCCAGCAGCGCCTGCTTTCTTTGGTCCGTCAGTCGACAGCCAGCCGCGCCGCCGCGCAGCAGGCGGAGATCCGCTATCGCGAAGGCACTGCCAATTTCCTCGTGCTGCTCGATGCCGAGCGCGAGCGCCTGACGGCCGAAGACGCTCAGGCGCAAGCCGAAGTGGAGCTCTATCGCGGGGTGGTGGCGCTGTACAAGGCCCTTGGCGGTGGCTGGGAAGTCCCCGAGCAGACGCCGCGAACGGCCGCGGCAGAGCAGTTGCAGTCCGAGGGAGGTCGCGCAGAAATGTGACACGGTGCCGCTCCCGCCGGGTTGGTTGGGGAAAGCGCTTTCAGTCGTCACCTATCTTTGGCATAAGGAGCGGCTGAAAGCCTAGAAGCGTCCTCGCGGTCGGTCCGCCTGGATGCACTGCCAACCAACCAGAATAAAGAGTCTTTCATGAAGCCGATCATTACCCTTGCCGGGCTTGTGCTGGCGGTCACCAGCGCATTCGCCCAGGCGGAGCCCATCGTCATCAAGTTTTCTCACGTAGTGGCCGAAGACACGCCCAAGGGCAAGGGTGCACTGATGTTCAAACGCCTGGCCGAAGAGCGCCTGCCCGGCCAGGTAAGCGTCGAGGTCTACCCGAATTCGACGCTGTTCGGTGATGCCACGGAGCTGGAGGCATTGCGCAACAACGAAGTGCAGCTGCTGGCACCGTCACTGGCGAAGTTCGAGCAATACACCAAGCAGCTGCAGGTATTCGACCTGCCCTTCCTGTTCGACGATATCGACGCGGTAAATCGCTTCCAGAAGCGCACCAAGGGCAAGCAGCTGCTGCGCTCGATGGAAGACCAGAACATCACCGGCCTGGCCTACTGGCACAACGGCATGAAGCAGCTCTCGGCGACCCGCATGCTACGCCTGCCGAGCGATGCCTCGGGGCTGAGCTTCCGTATTCAACCGTCGGCCGTGCTCGAGGCGCAGTTCGGTGCTGTCGGCGCATCGACCCAGAAGATCGCCTTCGCCGATGTCTACGACGCCCTGCGTACCGGCACCGTACAGGGCGCAGAGAATCCCTGGTCGAACATCTACAGCAAGAAGATGCATACCGTGCAGCCCTACATCATCGAGAGCGACCACGGTGTTCTCGATTACATGGTGGTCAGCAACACCCGTTTCTGGATGGGCATGCCGCACAAGATCCGTTTCGAGCTGGAAGCCATCCTCGACGAGGTGAGCTACATGGTAAACCGCGAGGCCGAGGAGCTGAATCAGGCCGATCGTGAACGCATTCGCCAGGCGGGAACGACCGAGATCGTCAGCCTGACCCCGGAAGAGCGCGAGCGCTGGCGCGAAGCGATGCGTCCGGTTTGGCAGCAGTTCGAGCCGGTGATCGGCGCGGACATCATCAAGGCAGCCCAGACCGTCAATCGCAAGCAGCGCAATTGACCGCCGAAAGCGACGCCGCATAAGACGCAAAAGCCCTGCCGATCCGGCGGGGCTTTTGTTGGGTGCTGGCTTCGCGGCCGCAATCAGGGCGCGTCCGGCGAAGTCGCAGCCGCCGGTGGCTGATCCAGCTGCTGGCTATCCCAGCCACCGCCGAGCGCGGCGATCAGCAGCACACTGGCGGTCAGCCGATCGCCCAGCAGGGTCAGGTTGGTGCGCTCGTTGTTCAGCGCGGTGGTCTGCACCGTGGCAACGCTGAGGAAATCGACGGTGCCTGCCCGGTACTGGTTCTCGATCAGACGCAGGGACTCCTGTGCCGCCTCCAGCGCCTCGCGCTGCACAAGCGCCTCTTCTTCCAGCACCCGCAGCTGCACCAGGTAATCCTCCACCTCGCGGAAGCTATCGAGCACGGTCTGCCGGTAAGTGGCCACGGTCTGGTCGTAACTGGCTTCGGCACGCTCCAGTTCGGCGCGCCGGCTGCCGAAGTCCAACAGTGTCAGCGCGAGTTGCGGGCCGAGCGACCAGAAACGGTTGGGCACACTGAACAGATCGCTGAAGCTGCTGTTGCGGTAACCACCGCTCGCCGAAAGCGTCAGGTCCGGGTACCAGGCCGCTTCGGCAACACCGATGTTGGCATTGGCCGCCATGACCTGGCGCTCGGCTGATGCGATATCGGGGCGGCGTTCTAGCAGCTGTGACGGCACGGCCAGCGGCACGCCTGGCAACCCGGGGATGTCCTCGCGCACCGCAATATCCAGCTCCGAGGGCGCAACGCCGATGAGCACGGCGATCGCATGTTCCATCTGCGCCCGCTGCCAGCGCAGGTCGATGGCCTGGGCCTGGGTGCTCTTGAGCTGCGTCTGCGCCTGGGTGACGTCGGATTTCGGCACGATGCCGGCCCGATACTGGTTCTCGGTCAGGCGCAGCGAGCGTGCGTAAGCCGCGACGGTCTGGTCGAGTAGGCGTTGATGTTCGTCGATCACCCGCAGCTGCAGGTAGGTCTGCACCAGCTCGGCCTGCAGGCTCAGCCGCACTGCGGCCAAGGCTGCGGCGCTGGCCTGCATGCTGGCGCGGTTCGCTTCCAGATTGCGCCGCAGTCGGCCCCAGATATCCGCCTCCCAGGACGCACTCAGGCCCGCTTCGTAGCTTTCGCTGACGCCACTGCCGAACGAGCCGCCGCTGGTGTCCGAGCTACCACTGCCCTGCGCCGAACGGGTCACGCCGGCGCTGCCGGAAAGGATCGGGAACAGCTGCGAGCGTGCACCACGTACCAGTGCCCGGGCCTGACGGAACTGCGCCTCGGCCGCGGCCAGGTTCTGATTGTCGACATTCAGCCGGGCGACCAGGGCATCCAACTCGGCATCGCCATAAAGTCGCCACCACTCGCCACGCTCCAGCACATCGGCCGGCGCCGCGGCTTTCCAGCCTTCGGCCTGTTTGAATTCGGTAGCCACGGGCAGCTCCGGACGTTGATAGTCCGGGCCCAGGGTACAGGCGCCCAACGACAGGGCCAGCACGGCAGCAGCGAGGGGCCGCAGGGCATGCTTCAGCGATGAGGGGTTCAGCGACGACGGATTCATAGCGGGTTTTCCAGGGCGGCATCGGTGCGAACACCGCGCCAGCTGTTGAAACGATGACGCAGGCGGTCCAGGTACAGATAGACCACCGGCGTGGTGTAGAGGGTCAGGATCTGGCTCAGCAGCAGACCGCCGATGATGGTCAGACCCAGCGGCTGGCGCATCTCGGCGCCCTCCGCGCCGCCGAGCAGCAGCGGCAGCGCGCCGAGAATGGCAGCCATGGTGGTCATCAGGATCGGCCGGAAACGCAGCAGGCAGGCGCGATGGATCGAATCGGCGGGCGACAGCCTGTCGTTGCGCTCGAACTGCAGCGCCAGGTCGATCATCAGGATCGCGTTCTTCTTCACCACGCCGATCAGCAGGAACAGCCCGAGCAGCGAGATCAGGCTGAACTGGTCGCCGGTAAGGATGATCGCCAGCAGCGCGCCGACCCCGGCCGATGGCAGTGTCGAGAGAATGGTCAGCGGATGGATGTAGCTTTCGTAGAGGATGCCCAGCACGATGTAGACCAGCAGCAAGGCGCCGAGAATCATCAGTGGCTGGCCTTGCTGAGTGCTCTCGAAGGCGCTGCCGGTGCCGCCAAGGCGTCCTTGCACCTCACTCGGCATGCCGATGGCGGCTACCGCGCGCTCGATGGCCAGGGTCGCCTGATCGAGGCTGACGTCAGGCGCGAGGTCGAAATCGATGTTCTCCGCAGCGAACTGCCCGTCGTGGCTGACCCGATCCTCCTCCAGGCTGCGTTCGTAGCGGGCGAACGCGGCGAGCGGCACGCGCCGGCCATCCTCGGTGATGATATGGATCTGCTCCAGCACCTCGGGGTACTGCGCGTAGCTCGGATCGATCTCCATCACCACCTGGTACTGGTTGAGCGATTCGTAGATGGTGGAAATCTGCCGCTGGCTGAAGGCGTTGTTGAGCAGCGTGGTCACCGTACTCATGTCGATGCCCAGACGCTTGGCCGCATCGCGATCGATCTTCAGGCTGATCTGCTGCGCGCCCTCGCCGTCATTGGCGTCGATGCTGGTCAGTTCCGGCAGCGCCGACAGTGCCTGGGTGACCCGCGGCACCCAGGTGCGCAGGTCGTTCAGGTCGCTCGCCAGCAGCGTGTAGGAATAGGCCGAGCTGCTCTGCCGGCCACCGCCGAACTGCAGGTCCTGATCGGCCATGAGGAACATGCGCCCGCCAGGCACCTTGGGCTGGTTCTTGCGGATGCGCTCGATGACCTTCTGCGCCGAAATCTTCCGCTCGCTCAGCGGTTTGAGGCGCACGATCATGAAGGCGTTGTTGATGCCGCCCTGCCCGCCGATGAAGCCCGCCACGCTCTCCACCGCCGGATCCGCCAGCACCGCCTTGCGGAAGACTTCCATCTTCGGCTGCATGACCTGGAAGGACAGGCCGTCATCACCGCGGATAAAGCCGGTCAGCTGGCCGGTGTCCTGCTGCGGCAGGAAGGTCTTTGGCACCTGCACGTAGAGCACCACGTTCAGCGCGATGGTCGCCAGCAGGCTCAGCAGCGTGATGCGACGGTGCCGCAGTGCCCAGCTCAGCGACCGGTCGTAGTGACGCAGCAGCCACTGATGGGCCTGGTGGCTCCAGCGCTGCAGGCGCCCTTCCTGCGCGGGCTGATGCGGTTTGAGCCAGCGCGCGCAGAGCATCGGTGTCAGCGTCAGCGAAACCAGCAGCGAGACCAGAATCGCCGCCGCCAGGGTGATCGAAAACTCGCGGAACAGCCGCTCGACGATGCCGCCCATGTAGAGGATGGAGACGAATACCACCACCAGTGAGAGGTTCATCGACAGCAACGTGAAACCGACTTCGCGGGTGCCGACGTAGGCGGCCTTCAACGGCGGCATGCCGTCGTCGATATGCCGGGCGATGTTCTCCAGCACCACGATGGCGTCGTCCACCACCAGGCCTGCGGCCAGGATCAGCGCCATCAGCGAGAGGATGTTCAGCGAGAAGCCGAACAGGTACATCACGGCGAAGGTACCGACCAGCGACACCGGCACTGCCAGCGCCGGGATCAATGCAGTACGCAGGCTGCCGAGGAACAGGAACACCAGCACGATGACCAGCGCCACCGCGATCAGCAGCGTGCGTTCGGCCTCGTGCAGCGTGGCGCGGATCACCGGCGAGCGGTCCATGGCGATGTTCAGATCGACGCTGCCGGGCATGATCGCCTGCAGCGCTGGCAGTTCGCGGCGGATGCCCTCGATGGTTTCGATGATGTTGGCGCCGGCCTGGCGATTGACGATCAGCAGCACGGCCTGCTCGTTGTTGAAGAAGCCGCTGTTGTAGCGGTCCTCCACCGAATCGCGCACCTTTGCGACATCACCCAGGCGCAGCGCTGCACCGTCCTGGTAGCGGATGATCAGCGGTGTGTAGTCGGCCGCCTCGTGCAGCTGATCGTTGGCGCGAACCTGCCAGTGGCGGTCCGCGTCCTCGACCATGCCCTTGGGTCGGCGCACGTTGCCGTTGGCGATGGTCTGGCGCACTTCATCCAGCGACACGCCGTATTGCTCCAGCTGCTGCGGCTGCAGCTCGATGCGCACGGCGGGCAGCGAGCTGCCGCCGACCTGGATTTCGCCGACGCCGGACACCTGCGACAGCTTCTGCGCCAGGATGGTCGAGCCGATGTCGTACAGCTCGGCCTTGTCCAGCACGTCCGAGGTCAGCGAGAGCACCATGATCGGTGCCTGGGACGGATTGATCTTGCGGTAGGTGGGCATGCTGCGCATGCCGCTTGGCAGCAGGTTGCGCGCGGCGTTGATGGCCGCCTGCACGTCGCGGGCGGCGCCATTGATCTCGCGGTCCAGGTCGAACTGGATGATGATCCGCGTCGAGCCCTGGCTGCTGCGACTGGTCATCTGGCTGACGCCGGCGATGCTGCCCAGCGAGCGCTCCAGTGGGGTCGCGACGCTGGAGGCCATGATCTCCGGGCTGGCGCCGGGTAGGCTGGCCTGCACGGTGATTACCGGGAAATCCATGTTCGGCAGCGGCGATACCGGCAGCAGGCCGAAGCTGACGCCACCCAGCAACAGGATCGCCAGACTGAGCAACATGGTCGCCACGGGACGGGCGATAAAGGGAGCGGAAAGGTTCATGGTTGCGCCCCAGAGGGGAGCTGGAAGCTAAAAGCACGGCTCGTGGCAATGCCTGCTGCCGACAGAACGGAGTGACCACCCGTTTTGGCCAATATCGGGCGCTTTCCAGCATGCACGCATTGCTCTGCTTCCAGCTTCCAGCTTCCAGCTTCCAGCTCGACACTCACGCTCCAACCCCCTGTCCCACTTCGTCCTTGCGGGCAAAGCGCTGGCCGAGCCGATCGAAGAACAAATAGATCACCGGTGTGGTGAACAGCGTCAGCAGCTGGCTGAGCAGCAGACCGCCGACCAGCACCAGGCCGAGCGGCTGGCGTAGCTCGGCACCGGAGCCGGATGCCAGCATCAGTGGAATCGCACCGAACAGCGCCGCCAGCGTGGTCATCAGGATCGGCCGGAAACGCAGCAGCGCCGCGCGATAGATCGCATCCTGCGGACTCATGCCCTGCTGCCGTTCGGCCTCCAGGGCGAAGTCGATCATCATGATCGCGTTCTTCTTGACGATGCCGATCAGGAGGATGATGCCGATGATCGCGATCAGCCCGAGGTCGTTACCGGTCAGCAACAAGGCTAGCAAGGCGCCGACCGCCGCCGAGGGCAGCGTGGAGAGGATGGTAATCGGGTGGATATAGCTCTCGTAGAGCACGCCGAGCACGATGTACATGGTCACCACCGCGGCGAGGATCAGCAGCAGCGTGCTCGACAGCGAGGCGCGGAAGGCCTCGGCCGCACCCTGGAAACGCGTCTGGATACCGGCCGGCAGGCCGATCTCCTGCTCCACCGCTTCGATCACTTCCACCGCCTTGCCGAGCGACACGCCGCTGGCCAGGTTGAACGACAGGGTCACCGCCGGGAACTGGCCGATATGGTTGATCAGCAAGGGCGCGTTGCGTTGCTCCAGCGTCGCCAGGCTCGACAATCGCACCGGCGTGCCACTTTCGCTCTGCACGAATAGTTGCTCCAGCGCCTGCGGACCGAGGCGGTTGCCCGCCTCTGCCTCCAGCACCACGCGGTACTGACTGGCCTGGGTGAAGATGGTGGAAATCTGCCGTTGGCCGAAGGCGTCGTACAGCGCATCGGTGATATCCGCGACCTGGATGCCCAGGCGCGCCGCGGCGTCGCGGTCGATGTCCAGATAGATCTGCAGGCCGCTGCTTTGCAGGTCGCTGGCCACATCGGTCAGCTCCGGCCGCTCGCGCAGCGCCTCGACCAGCCGCGGCGTCCACTCTTGCAGCAGCTCGCCGTCCGGCGTCTCGAGGCTGAACTGGAATTGCGTGCGGCTGATCCGGTCCTCGATGGACAGATCCTGCACCGGCTGCAGGTACAGCTCGATACCTGGCACCTTGGCCAGCTCCGGTCGCAGCCGGTCGATAATCTGGCTGGCAGTCAGGTCTCGCTCGCCGTGGGGCTTGAGATTGATCAGCAGGCGGCCGCTGTTGAGCGTGACGTTGTCGCCGTCCACACCGATATAGGACGACAGACTGTCCACCGCCGGGTCGGTGAGGATCACCCGTGCCAGCGCCTGCTGGCGCTCGCTCATAGCGCGGAAGGAGATCGATTGGGGCGCCTCGCTGATGCCCTGGATAACGCCGGTGTCCTGCACCGGGAAGAACCCCTTGGGTACGGCGAGATAGAGCACCACCGTCAGCCCCAGCGTGGCCACCGCGACCAGAAGGGTCAGGGTCTGGTGGCGCAGCACCCAGGTCAGCCAGCGCGAGTAGCCGCCGATCAACCGCTCGACCCAGTCCGGCTTGGCCTCGGCGACACTGTGCGGCTTGAGCAGCTTGGCGCACATCATTGGCGTCAGGGTCAGCGAGACCACCAGCGAGATGAGGATGGCCACCGCCAGGGTGATGGCGAACTCGCGGAACAGCCGGCCGACGACGTCCTGCATGAACAGCAGCGGGATCAGCACGGCGATCAGCGAGAAGGTCAGCGAAATCAGCGTGAAGCCGATCTGCCTGGCACCCTTGAGCGCGGCATTGAGTGGTGTCTCGCCCTCTTCCAGATGCCGCGCGATGTTCTCCAGCATGACGATGGCATCGTCCACCACGAAGCCGGTGGCAATCGTCAGCGCCATCAAGGTCAGGTTGTTCAGGGAGAAACCGCAGACGTACATCACCGCGAAGGTGCCGACCAGTGACAGCGGCACGGCAATTGACGGGATCACCGTGGCCGAGAGCTTCTTGAGAAAGACAAAGGTGACCATCACCACCAGGAAGGTGGCGAGCATCAGCTCATGCTGCACATCGGTTACGGCGGCGCGGATGGTCTGGGTACGGTCGGTGAGCACCACCACATCCAGGCCGGCCGGCATGCTGGCCGTCACTTCCGGCAGCAGCGCCTGGATGCGTTCGACCACGTCGATGACATTGGCACCGGGCTGGCGCTGGACGTTGAGCAGCACCGCCTGGCTCTCGTTGGCCCAGGCCGCGAGGCGCTCGTTCTCAGCGCCGTCGATGATGTCGGCGACATCCTTAAGCCGCAGCGCGGCGCCATCCTCATAGGTGAGGATCAGCTCGGCATATTCCTCAGGCGTCTTCAGCTGGTCGTTGGCGTCGAGCATCGACACCCGGGTCGGGCCGTCGAAGTTGCCTTTGGGCTGGTTGACGTTGGAGCTGGTGATCAGCGAGCGCACGTCAGCCAGCGAAAGGCCGTACGCGGCAAGTGCTTCCGGGTTGGTGCGGATACGCACCGCCGGCCGCTGGCCACCGGCGATACTGACCATGCCTACGCCGTTGATCTGCGCCAGTTTCTGCGCCATGCGCGTGTCGACCAGATCATGCAGTTTGGGCAGCGGCAGCGATTCGGACGTCACGGCCAGGGTCAGCACCGGCGTGTCGGCCGGGTTGACCTTGTTGTACACCGGCGGCGCCGGCAGATCGTTGGGCAGCAGGTTGTTCGCCGCGTTGATCGCGGCCTGCACTTCCTGCTCGGCCACATCCAGCGCCACGTCCAGCGAGAAACGCAGGGTAATCACCGAAGCGCCGCCGGAGCTGGTGGATGACAGCTGCTCGAGCCCCGGCATCTGCCCGAACTGGCGCTCCAGCGGTGCGGTAACGGCGCTGGTCATGACTTCGGGGCTGGCGCCGGGGTAAAGCGTCATCACCCGGATTGTCGGGTAGTCCACCTGCGGTAGTGCTGCCACCGGTAGCAGCTTGTAGGCGATCAGTCCTGCCAGCAGGATTGCGATCATGCTCAGCGTGGTCGCAACCGGTCGCAGGATGAACAACCGCGAGATGTTCATCGCTCTTCGCGCTCCGCAGCCTCACCGCCCCCGAGCACCGGATTTTCCGCTGCCTGCTCGGCCATGCGTTGGCTGCCGACAACCTCCACTTCAGCGCCATCGCGCAGTCGGTCGGTGCCTTCCATCACCACCCGCTCGCCCACCTTCAAGCCCTCGAGCACCACCGTGGTCGCGCCGTTGGTAGGCCCGGCCTGCAGCGTCCGCAGCTCAACCTTGTTGTCGTCGCCGACGACATAGGCGAAGGTGCCGCGCGAACCGAACTGCAGCGCCGCAGACGGAATCAACACGGCGTCACGCAGGGTCTCCACCCTCAGGCGCACGTTGACGAACTGGTTGGGGATCAGCAGCTCCGCTTCATTGTCGAAACGCGCCTTCAGGCGCAGCGTGCCGGTAGTCGCATCAATCTGGTTATCAATGCTCTCCAGCACGCCCTCGCCAAACTGGATCTTTTCACCGCGATCCCAGATCTGCACGGCCAGCTGATCGCCCTGGCGATAGCGGGTGAGCACCGGCAGCAACTCGCCCTCGGGCAAGGTGAAGCTGATGGACATCGGCTGGGTCTGGGTGATCACCACCAGCGGCGTGGTGTCGTTGGCCGTGACCAGATTGCCTACATCGAGCTGACGCAGGCCGACCCGACCATCGATGGGTGAGCGAATCTGGGTGAACTCGAGATTCAGGCGCGCCTCGTTGACCGCCGCCTGATTGGCAGCCAGCGTGCCCTGGTACTGGCTGACCAGCGCTTCCTGGGTATCCAGCGTCTGCTTGGCAATGCTGTCGTCGGCGTAGAGGCCGCGATAGCGCTCGAAGTCCACCTGCGCGTTCTTCAGCTGGGCGCGGTTCTGCTGCAAGGTGCCCTCTGCTTGCTGCAACGCGACCTTGTATGGACGTGGGTCGATCACCGCCAGCAGATCGCCCTTCTTGACACGCTGCCCCTCTTCGAAACGCAGCTCGAGCAGCTCGCCACCGACCCGGCTGCGCAGATTGACGGTATTCAACGGCGTCACGCTGCCGAGCGCCTTGTTGAAGACCTCGAATTCACCCTGTTCCACCTTGGCCACGCGCACGGGCACAGGCCCGCCAAACGCGCCGAAGCCCGGACGCCCGCCCGGCCGCTGAGGGGTTTCCTGAGGTGCAGGCCACAGCCACCAGACCAGCAGCCCGATGGCAGCTACGGCGAGGATGATGAGCAGCCAACGAAGGCTGGAACGCGCGGAAGAAGGATGAGCCACGGTCATGAACGGGGTTCGCTTGAAAAGGAGCGTGAACCATAAGCAGTCGCGAACCGCTCGCAAAGTGCCTTTACGGCATTTTTACGTATCGGCATGTATGAAGAGCCCCAGA
This sequence comes from Stutzerimonas xanthomarina, assembly GCF_003935375.1. GTDB lineage: Bacteria > Pseudomonadota > Gammaproteobacteria > Pseudomonadales > Pseudomonadaceae > Stutzerimonas > Stutzerimonas xanthomarina_A. The sequence goes on along the minus strand of NZ_RHQM01000020.1, from coordinate 20,005 downwards.
GAGGCCGGTACGCGTCGGAACCATGTGCCGGGTCTTAAGTCTATTTAGCGTTCTTCTCGGGCACCGGGCTGCGAGGGGAAGAGCTGTAAGCAGGCCGTATGGTCTGCCAGCACGTCGAATCGGACATTGTCGTGTCGCTAACGGGCCATCATCGATGGCCAGCAAGGATCAAGGAATGAATGTATCGCTGGTCATTCTGGCGTTGACCGTCGCCAGTTTTCTTCTCGGGTTTCTTCGCGATCTGTTCATCGCCCGCTCCTTCGGCCTCAGCTGGGAAGCGGACCTCATCTTCGTCGCCCTGATCCTGCCGCTGTTCTTCGAGAACTTCCTCGGCCTCGCCTTGCGCGACGCCATGATCCCTTACCTGCAGAAGCTGCGCAGCCAGTCGCAATCGCTGTTCGAGGCGGTCGCGAGCTGGCTTTACTGGCGCATCATGCTGCTCGGTGGCGCGGCCTGCCTGCTGATACTGCTGACCAGCTACTGGGTGCTGAACGCCCTGGCACCGGGCTGGACACCGGAACAGGTCGCCAACGGACAACTGGTCTTCTGCGTCGGCGCGCTGCTGATCGGCGTACAGGCCGCGCTGTACTGCCAGGGCGCGTTGCTCAACATGGACAACGTGTTCGTCATGCCGATGACACGAACCCTACTGCTCAATGCCGGGGCCATCATCGGGATTCTGCTGTTCGAACCCAGCGGCATGGTGATCTTTCTCGGCATGCTTTTGCCGCAGTTGGCCCTGATCGTCGTGCAGCACCGCCGTATTCATTATCTGCGGGGAGAGGCGCAACCGCTGGAAAAAGGTCACGGCAGTCAGTTCGGCCTGGCATTCGCCCCGGTACTGATGGCCGCTGGCGCGCAGCAGGCGTGCATCCTGGCCGAGCGGATGTTCGCCTCGTTCCTTGAGGAAGGCAGCATCACCATGCTGTCGTTCGCCTTCCGCATCGTCACCATCCCGCTGACGCTGTACGCGATGTCGGTGCTTTCCGTGCTCTTTCCGCAGTTCTCCTCCAGCTGGAACGAGCAGGATCACAGCGCTCATGCCGCGGTGATTCGCAAGGGGCTGCTGGCGACGTTGCTGTTCCTGGTGCCGGCCACCGTCGTGCTTTGCTCCTTCCCGGAAGCGGTGGTCGCGGTACTGCTCGAGCGCGGCGAGTTCGGCGCCACGCAAACCCAGGCAACCGCCTCGCTGATGGTCATCTACGCGCTTGGTCTGCCGTCGATGGGGCTCGCCCTGCTCTGGGGCCGCGCCCTGCTCGCCCAGCACCAGGTTCGCCTGTTTCTGGTGATCACGCTGATCAGCTCGGCCATGACCATCGCCCTGGATGCCGCGCTTTACAAGCACTATGGCGCCGCAGGCCTGGCACTGGCCTTCTCCAGCGGTGTCACGCTGCAGGCGCTGTTCATGGGGTTGTTCGTCTATCGCGCCTCGCCCAAGGGCGCCGGTGTGGCTGTGCTCGCGCGCTGGGCCGCGACAGCAGCGGTGTTGGCCGCCGCGCTGCACTTCGTGCCTCAGCCACAAGGCTTTATCGAACTCTGCGTCTATATCGGCCTGGTGCTGATCGGTTTCGCCGCCGGCGTGACCTTGCTCGGCGAGCGCGACCTGTTCAAGCCACGCTACTGGTCCATGCGCAAGGCCTGACGGCAACGCGGCGGTCCTGCATCGCCGCTCTTTCGATCATCACCGACAACAGAAACAAAAAGGCCGCTGACGTCAGACAGCGGCCTCTTTGTTTGAGCGTCGTTCAACCACCGAAGGCGAGCATTCCCATGGTGCTGATGCCAGGTGCGGTCCAGTCTGACGCTTTGCTCTCGACCTGGGTCATGCGCGGCTTGCGCTGCTCCATCACGATATCCAGCGCGCGACTCGGCAAAATATCGATGTCGTCGAAGGTGATGATCTGGCCAGGCTCGACGGCGCGTTTGAGCGCAGTTTTGCGCAGCAGACCGATCGGCACGTGATCCGGGTGCTCGGCCAGCTTGATCGCCTCGCCACGGAACTGGAAACCGCCGATGCCGCGCTCGATCAGCTCACCCGGCTTCATGGCACGCTTGGCGATGGCCGCAACGCCGAGGGTCGGTTCGGTCGAGTTGTTGAGCAGCACACCACCGCCATTCAGCACGCGGCGCACGGTCTTGCCCACTTCCAGCGAGCAGAGGTGGAACGGACGCACCAGCGTGTAGAACGGCCCGCGGCCCAGCTTGAAGTACTCGATTGCCTGCGCCTGATCCTCGTCGTGCCTGCCCACCAGGAACACACCGCCGGCCGGGTAGCCGGAAGGAATGACGTAGTCGACGATTGGCTGCCCTGCTCGCTCGGCCATCATGCCGAGCAGGCTAGCGCTGTCATCCAGGTTGGTCGAGGCCAGCCCCTCCATGCCCTGACGGGTAATGGTGGCGCCCAGGCCGTTACCGATGATCACCTGCTCGATCTGCACCTTGGTGCCGTCGGTGAAGGACGTGGTCTGATCGACGCTGATCCCCTGTCGATTGGCCCAGTAGGCCATGTCTTCCGGCGACGGATCATGGTTCAGATAGCCCTTCATGTTGCCGTACACCAGCGGCTGAAAGCCCATCTGCAGCGCGTCTTCATGCAGGGCCGCAAGCGAACCTGGCTGGTCGCCTTCGGCTTCGGTGAGGAAACCCCTGCCAGCCAGGAAGGAGCCCGTGGTCACCTGCAGTTCGGCGTTGACCGTCACCACCTGCAAGCCCGCTTCGAAAGCGCGCTCGATGACTGAAGTCCCATGGAACACGTCACCGCTGCACTCGACAATCAGATCGGAATGATCGATCAGCTCGTCCAGCGAGTTGGTGAGGACGTCTGCCAACGGGAAGTCAGCCATCGTTGAGAGGGGTCGGCGTGTCAGGACGCGCGAGATTTCCATGTCCGGATAGTGTTTCTTGATTAACCGCACGAAGCCGCGGGCGATCATTCCGGTTCCGGAAACACCGATTTTCTTGATCTCTGAGGTAGGCATAAACTGAATCCATTCAATGGGCATCAGCGCTATGACAGCAGCTGAGCGAAAAGATTTTTGAAAAGCTGCCTATTTGCCACTTTTGCAGACTTCTCCACACCCGCGACGCTGAAGCCGGGCGGCATGCCTGAAAGTAGTTGTCTCGGAGGGTTCACGCTAATTGACGACGACGGGCGGTTTCGCACCAACCGATGGATTTCTGTCGCCAGAAAACGAAACGGCGAGTGCTATTGAAAGCCACTCGCCGTTTCGTCCCAGCAAGGCAGATCAGCCAAGCGAGGCGATGGCTGCCTCGTAGTTCGGTTCACTGCCGATCTCGTTGACCAGCTCGCTGTGCAGGACGCGATTCTGTTCGTCGAGCACGACTACCGCGCGAGCTGCGACCCCGGCCAGCGGGCCGCTGGCAATCGCTACGCCGTAATCCTCGAGGAACTCGGCACCGCGCATGGTGGACAGGTTGATGACATTCTCCAGCCCCTCGGCGCCGCAGAAGCGCTTCTGCGCGAACGGCAGGTCGGCGGAGATGCACAGCACCACGGTGTTTTCCAGGGCATTGGCCTGAGCATTGAACTTGCGCACCGAGGTGGCGCAGGTCGGTGTATCGATGCTCGGGAAGATGTTGAGAATCTTGCGCTTGCCGGCAAGGCTCGACAGCTCGACATCGGAAAGGTCAGCGCCCACCAGGCGGAACGCCTTGGCCTGCTGGCCGGCCTGGGGGAAGTCACCGGCCACTTGGATCGGTGTGCCTTTCAGGGTGATTTCAGTCATTTGCTTCGCTCCTCGATATGAATAGGCAATAAAAAAGGTCGTGGAACGCGCAGCTCCACGACCTGGGTGGTCGACACGGGCTTGTTCCTGTTGCACGACCGATGCAGCGCTGGCTGCCCGCACCGGTCGCTATCGGACATCAGCTACGTGCGAAATATTCCTTGGTCAGCTTGACCACTACCGGACTCAGCAGCAACAGCGAAACCAGGTTGGGGATCGCCATCAGGCCGTTGAGGGTATCGGCCAACAACCAGGCGAAGTCGAGCTGGGCAATGGCGCCGAACGGCACTGCCAGAACCCAGATCACGCGGAACGGCCAGATGGCTCGCGTGCCGACCAGGAACTCCCAGCACTTCTCGCCGAAATAGCTCCAGCCAAGGATTGTAGTAAAGGCGAAGACCACCAGCGCGAGAGTCAGGATGATGCCACCGATACCCGGCATGGCCGACTCGAAGGCTGCCGCGGACAGCGCCGCACCGCTTTCGCCGCTGGTCCAGACCCCGGTGCAGATGATCGCCAGGCCGGTCATCGAGCAGACGATGATGGTGTCGATGAATGTACCCAGCATGCCGATCATGCCCGAGCGCACCGAGCTGGTGGTGGTTCCGGCCGCCTGAGCGATACCAGCGGTACCAAGGCCCGCCTCGTTGGAGAAGATGCCGCGGGCAACCCCGAAGCGAATCGCCGCCATGACCGCAGCGCCGGCGAAGCCACCGGTTGCGGCGATCGGCGTGAAGGCGTGGGTGAAGATCAGGTCGAATGCCGCCGGAATGGCCGAGGCATTGACTACCAGCACCACGGCAGCGGCGATCAGGTACGCCAGGCACATGAACGGTACGAGCGACGCGGCGACCACACCGATGCGGCGAATACCGCCGAGAATCACCAGGCCGACGATCACCATTGTGATCAGGCCGGTCGCCCACAGCGGTACCGAGAAGGTGGTTTCCAGCGCGTGGGCCATGCTGTTGACCTGCACCATGTTGCCGATGCCGAAGCCGGCCAGGCCACCGAAAATGGCGAAGGCGGTACCCAGCCAGATCCACTTCTTGCCCAGGCCGTTCTTGATCGCGTACATCGGGCCGCCAACGTGCTCGCCGCGGTCGTCCTTCTCACGGTAGTGGACCGCCAGTACGACTTCGCAGTACTTGGTGGCCATACCCACCAGCGCGGTGCACCACATCCAGAACAGCGCACCCGGCCCGCCGAGGAAGATGGCCGTGGCCACGCCTGCGATGTTGCCGGTACCCACGGTCGCCGCCAGCGAGGTCATCAGCGCCTGGAAAGGGCTGATTTCGCCAGTGGCTTCGTCACCCTTGGTGCGTCCGCGCCACATCAGCGCAAAGCCGGTCGGGATGCGGGTCAGCGGCATGAACTTGAGGAAGATCATCAGGAACAGACCGGTACCAAGGATCAGCACCAGCATGGGTGGGCCCCAGACGAGGCCGTTGACGCTATTGACGAGGTTATTCAGAAATTCCATTCGAGCACCTTATTTCTTATAGGCGAGTTCCCTCGCGTTAGGGTCGCGCTACCGTGGAGCCGTTGAAAAACATGACGCTTGTGGCGGTGGTTTTTCAGCGACCAGGTAACGGCGATTCCGATACGCCTCTGGAGCTTGCGCTGCGCTGAGGTCCGCGAGCGCTTTGCAAGACTCGTGCTAGAGCGTTGCGCGGTTATGACCGCGACGTTCGGAAGCGTGGATGCTACCACTGCATTCGCCCATTGGGCTCGGGGCAATCGCGCCAGATTCGATGATCGAATCGACGCGAAAACCAGACCGAACGGTCAGACCCCGACAGCTCGACTCAGCCGAGCCAGGAATGGCATGGAAAGCGAAATCAGCGTAGCCCAGTCTGGTGCGCCCGCCAGTGCGGATTGATGCAGTTTGGTGCGCCCGACCGATGAGAGCGCGAATGCTTCGTCATGCCTCTGCGCCTCCTCGATCATGGCGCACCAGCGGTGTTCCGGCGCCGCGCAATCGATCAGAAGTCGCGGCGATAGAACAGGTCCAACGAGCTGGCCAATCCGCTGGCGGCTTCGAGGAAGATTCGCCGCGTCAGCTGATAGCGCAGCGCAATGGTATTCGACGGCTCGAACACGCCGACGCCATATCGCAATGCCAGCCGTTCCGTCAGCCGCCCGGTAGCGACCACGCTGGTGCCAACGCCGGTGCCTTCGGTGTCTAGCTGGAAGTCCTGTATGCCCAGGCGCTGCGCCAGACCACCGGTGATGGACGAGCTACCCGCCAGACCAAGGCCCAGCGCCGCCTGTGCCAGCAGGTTGCTGTCCCCGGTATCGGCACCCAGCGGTCGCCCCAGTACCAGATACGCCAGTGCCTGCTCCTGACTCATGGCAGGCTCGGAAAACACGTCGATGCGTGGCTGCTCGGCGCTGCCGGTGATGCGCAGGCCGGCGATCACATTCTCCGCATCGATACGGCGAATCGCCTCGATGTTGAGGAACGGCTGGCTGATCACGCCAGTGAACAGCAACTCGGCGCGGCGGATGGTCAGTCGCTGGCCGTAGGCTCGGTATCGGCCGTTCTTCAGCTGTAGCTCGCCACGTGCATCCAGGTTGTCGCCAATGTGCAGATAGCCGGCGAGATCGGCGGTCAGGCCGAAGCCGGAGAAGCGCAGGCGGTCCTGGCCCACCTCGACATCAATGTCCATCTTCACTGCCAGCGGGGTCGCCGGCTCCTCGGCTTCGCGGCCGATGATCACCGTGTCCTCAGAGACCTTGACTGTCGCCGGCGGTAGCTCGCGAACCGTGATCGCTCCTCGCGGTACTTCGACCCGACCGCTGACCGCCAGGTCTTGCCCGCTAAGCACGATGCGCAGGTCGGGCTCGACTTCCAGGTCGGCGTAAGGCTCGACCACCACCGGCAGGCGACTGCCCTTGATCGCCAGATCCAGATCCAGTTCGTTCCGCCAGTCCAGCGAGCCGGCCAGACTGCCGCGTCCCTGCTCGCCGGCACGCCAGTTGCCGTCGATGTCCAGCCGCTCACCCTCGATCAGCATGCGCACCCGCAGGTCTTCGAACGTCGTCGGCAACTCGCTGCCGGTGATCTCACCGTCACTCAACAGCAGTTGGCCGTTGAGTGACGGCTGCTGCAGGGTGCCGGCCAACTGGCCACTGCCGTTCAGTTCGCCGCGCAAACGCTCGACCATCGGCACGAATGGGCGCGCCACCGACAGATCGAGACCACTCAGGCGAAACTCGCCATCGATCGGCTTGGCCGCGGGCCGCGGATCGATCTGCAGCTGCACGTCAAGCTCGCCCAGCTCGCCGCCCAGAAAGCGCAGCTGGCTGTCGATCCGCTCCGGCAGCAGTCGGCTGTTCAGCACCAGGGTCTGATAGGGGAAGTCGTGCCACTCGTCCACATCGCGAATGCGCAGCACGCCGGGGCCGGCGTCGACCCGAACCCGGCCATTGGGCCCGCCAGCGGGAAGATCCAGTTCGATATCGGCATTCAGTTCGCCCTGCCAGCGGAAATCTTCGGGCAGATAGTCGGCCAGGGTCTGCAGTGAGAAATCGCGAAGGCGATAGCTAATCTGCGGTTCCGGCAGCAGACGCTGATTCTCCGCGCAGAGGCTGGCGGGCCCGGAACGCCAGCAATGCGCACCGAACTCCAGTCGGCCATCGGCGAAACGCTGCAGTGTGGCCGGCCGTTGCAGGGCCCAGTCTTGCTGCTGCGCGCTGAGCTCGCCGCGCGTCAGTCGGCCAAGCCAATCCTCACCGCGCAATCCACCATCGAAAGCCAGCGCCAGGTCGAGCAAGGGACCTTGCAGCTGCAGCTCGGCCTGATGCCGTTCCGCAGTGCCTTCGGCACTGATCCGCAGTGCGCCGAGGTCCGTCTCGCCTGCGCGGATTCGCTCGGCGTTCAGCGCCAGCCGACCACGTTCTCCATCGGATAGCTGACCCTGCACGTTGAGGCGACGCAGCCGATTGTCCTGATAAGCGAGGTTGCGACCGTTTAGCTCGAGCTGCGCGCTCGGCGCCGCTGCGGTTCCCGCCAGCGTGACCTCACCGTTCACTCGCCCCCTGAGACCGGGCCACAGCTGCGCCAGGCGGCCCAGTTCCAATTGCAGTCGACCATCCAGCGTCTGTGCCCAGGTGCCGTTGCCCTGTACGCGGTTATCGCCCATGCGCAGGTCGATGACCGGCAGATCCCAGCGCTCGCCCTCGCCGTTGGCTTGCAGCTGCAGACGGGTATTCTGCCCGCGCAGGCGCCCGGCGAGGTCGAGGCTCGCCTCGGCCTGCAGCTGCTCGTCACGCAAGGCGCCCTGGCTCTTCAGCGAACCGCCGAGATTGCCCGGCAGTTCGGCCAGCCAGTACGCCGGATCGAGTTCGCTCAGCGTCAGGTCGGCTTTCCAGTCGATGCCCGCGGCGAAGCCGACGCTCAACGAACCCGTCGCACTGCCCTGCCCGGCTTGCAGCTGCAGTTGCGGCAGATGCACCGCTTCGAGATTGCCGCTGACCGGGCTGTTCAGTGTGAAATCCCCGGCCGGGCCCGTCATGGCCGATTCGAAATTGCCGAGATAGCTGCCGTCGTCGTACTGAATCTGCGCCTTGAGCTCGCGCAGCGTCACCGGCGGCTCTTCGATCGCCGGGTAGAGCCGTCGCCAGGGAAAATTGCGCCAGAGCAGATCGGCATTCGCGGTCAGGCCGTCCTGCCAGTCGACATCGCCACTCAGCCGCACATCGCGCTGCTGCCCCGCATCCAGCTCGAGCATCTCGATCTGCGCTCCGCTCGGACTGACGACGCCTTCCAGCGCCAGCCGCACTGCGCCGCCCTCGCCCGGCAGTTCTGTGGTACCGAGCAGCCGGTAGCCGTCCTGCAGGTTGCCACTCGCTGTCAGCTGCAGATCGTTCAGGCGCAGGGTGTCCGGCAGATCGGGCAGCGGCTTGAACCCGTCGGCGCTCAGCCGGAGCGTCGCCGGCAATTGCTCATCGAGGGCCCGCAGCTGCCCGCTGAGGGTGCCGTCGAGATAGCCCTGGCTTTTCACCTGCACCTGCAGCTGCTCGCGCAGGGCGCCATCCACGGCGATCATCAGCGCCCACGGCTGCTCGTCCGGCGACTGCAACGCTGCCTGCCCGTCCAGCGTCAACGGCCAATCACCGCTGGGCTGCAGTCGGCCAGTCACTGACAGGTCCACATCCGCCCTGCGCAGGTCGAGGCGCTGGATATCCAGGCCATCCGCACGCCAATTTGCCTGCAGAGACAGGTTTCGCACCTGCTCGCTTTCATTGAGCGTCACCCGGCCGATTTCGATGCGTTCGACTTGCAGCGCCAGCGGTAGATCGAGCTCAGGCAAGCTGAAGGGCTCCGCCGCCGGGTCAGGCTCGCTGGGCGGGAAGCTGAGGTCGATGTCGCCGGTGACCAGCTCGTCGATGCACAGCGTGCGCTTTAGCAGGCACGCCGGTGACCAGACAAGACGGGGCTGTTGCACTTCGACACGACTGCCGCCCTGCTCCCAGATCAGCCGCTCGGCCTGCCAGCGTTGGCCGAGTCGGCCCTCGAACGCTTCGACCGTCAGCCCCGGCACCTGCCCCAGCAGCCAGCGGCTGCCGCTGGCGGTGCCGAGCAGCACGGCGGTGACGATGAGCACGAGCAGTATCAGCCCAAGCAGCGTCCAGCCAAGCCCACGCAGTAGCCGCATCACAGTTCCGGCCCCATGGAGAAATGCAGGCGGACGCCACCGTCGCCGTCCAGCGGATGAGCGACATCGACGCGAATTGGGCCGACCGGCGATACCCAGCGCACACCGACGCCAACGGCACTTTTCAGCGTGGGAATTTCCAGTGAGTTGAAGGCGTTGCCCTGATCAACGAAGGTCGCGACACGCCATTTCTCGGCAATCGAATACTGATACTCGGCGCTGACCGCGAACTGATAGCGGCCGCCGATCTTGTCGCCATCGGAGTTGGTCGGTGACAGGCTCTGGTAATCGTAGCCACGCACGCTCTGATCACCACCGGCGAAATAGCGCAGTGACGGCGGCACGTTGACGTATTCATCGGTCCAGTTGCCGCCAAGCTGCACGCGACCGAGAAAGCGATGCCGCTGGGCCAGGGTGGTCAGCCCCCGCAGCTGCACGTTGGCGTGGACCAGGTCGGCGTCGGAAAGCACCCCGGCCTTCGCCGCGGCCACTTCGAACTGCAAGCGATAGCCGCGGCTCGGATCGATACGGTTGTCGCTACGCAGGTAGCTGTAGGCGACGCCGGGCATGAGCAAGGTGCTGGTTCCTGAATCGTCCCCGAGGCGATATTCCTCGTGCTGCCACTTCAGCGACAGCACGCGCAACCAGCCGCTGGGCAGCTGGCTGTGCCATTCCGGCCCGACCTTGAGCAGGCGGCTGAGGCTGTCGGTGCCGGCGATCTCTTCATACTGGTAGCCGCCGACGAAGCGCAGCTTGTCGGTCAGTGGCGGGTCCAGCGGGATGTCGTACCAGAACCCGACGTTCTGCCGCGGCGCCGACAGTTCCGCCTCGGCCCCGTAGCTATGGCCTTGCGGGTTGACCCAGTGGCGTGTCCAGTCCAGCCGGACCCGCGGGCCGACGTCGGTGGAATAACCAAGGCCGAAGCCAAAGGTGCGCGGCTTGCGCGTGGTGAGCGCGACCGAAACCGGGATGCGCTGCTGGTTGGCGCCGCTCGGGTTGGCATCGACGCGCACGCCCTCGAAATAGCCGCTCGACTGCAGCGCCTGGCTGAGTTCGGCGATCAGTTCGGAGTCGTACGGTGTATCCGTCTCGAACGGCACCATGCGCGCGAGCAGGTCGTCATCGAATGGCGAATCCCCCTCGAAGCGCACGTCGCCCAGGCGGTAGCGCGGCCCGCTGTCGAACACCAGCTCGACGTCGGCGACGTTCTCCCGCGGATCGACGGCCAGCCGCTGCTGGGTGAAGCGGCCATCGAAATAGCCGAAGCGCGAGGCCTGGTTGAGAAACTGCTGCTTCACCTCTTCGTACCGTCCGTGGTTCAGCACATCGCCCTGACGCAGGGTGCGTTCGGCGACGCGAAAGCCGGAGAACTCAGCGGCAGGCCCGTCCAGCCGGACAGTGATGTTGCGCAGCTTCACCGGCTCACCGGTTCGCACACACAACACCAGCGCGGGTTCCTCGCCCTCACGCACATCGGTGCGGATGCGGCTGCGGTAGTAACCCAGCGCTTGCAACGCCTTTTCCGCCTGACTCTGCGCGACCCGGCTGTAGCGCAGCAGCTCGCGCGCGTCACGGTCGCCCAGGTCGCCAATGTAGTTCTCGATATTTTCCCGGAGCGCCCGGTTCTCGGGCTCGATGCGAACGTCGAGTTCAGCGGCGCTGGCATGGATGCCGCTCAACATCACGAGTGCGGCTACCAGCGGGCCGATTCGGTTCGATTTGCACATGGCCAGCGATGCTAGCACGTGTTTCCGAGCAAGCCCGAACGTGCGGGCTAGACAGTGTGTAAGGCGATCTTGCGGCGGGGCGGGCATCGGCTGACATCGCGTGGCTTCAGACCAGTCAGACTGGCCCGCCGGGATAAAATTCGGCCACACCTAACGCGCCGCTTCCATCCGCCTGGGCGCCGGATGAAAGAAGATGTGTTCGACCACCGGGCCGACGGCGATCTGGCCGATCTCCTCGTAGCCCTGCCGCTGGTAGAAGTTCAGGTAGCGTGGGTTGCCGGTATCGATCACCAGCCCCTGGGAGGTTTCATCCTCGGCGCACCACTCGTGCACCGCCTGCAGCAGCTGCTCACCATATTGCTGCCCCTGAAACTGCGGATGCACACCGAGCAACGGCAGCAGATGCACGGCGCCGGTCGGCAGACACGCCAGTACCGCCGCGTGGTAGTCCAGATAGCGCCTGGTGCAGCGGAACCCGGCGGTCAGCAGCATGCGCGCGCGCCAGGCCCAGCTTTCGGTGACATCCAGCCGCCGTTGCGGCGGCGCGATCAGCGCGACGGCTATCAGGCGGTCGTCCAGCAACAGCCCGAGTGCTGGTTGCTGCTGCAGGAAATGCTGGTTTACCAGCTCCCGCACGGTCGCGCGCACGCGCTGCTGATAGCCGGGCCGGTCCGCCTCGAACAGGTAGGCAAAGGTCGGTTCGTGACGGTACGCGTGATACAGCAGCGAACGGGTTTCGCGGTCATAACCACCATCGAGCGTGCGAACCTCGGCAGACATCGGCATGGCAACTCTCGGCTTTTTCCAGAGGGATGCTTGCAACTTAGCAGCGCTTCGCCCGCCCCGCCACGCCGCCGGAGCACCTGCCGTTCACGCTGCTCCAAAGACAATGCCGTTGTCCGTTTCAGCGCGAAACTTGGTATGCAGGGCGGCACGGCTCTAGAATCGGCGTTCTTTGCCCACGACAGATCGGCATCGGCAGCGCCGCGCCGGGTGTCCTTCCCCCTTGAGCCTCAGCCAGCCTTCACGGAATCCCATGAAAATCGTTTCGTTCAATATCAATGGATTACGCGCAAGACCTCATCAGCTTTCTGCAATCATTGAAAAGCACCAGCCGGACGTCATCGGCCTTCAGGAAACCAAGGTTTCTGACGAACAGTTTCCCCAGGCGGAGATCGAGGCGCTCGGCTACCACGTCCACTATCACGGGCAGAAAGGCCACTACGGCGTCGCCCTGCTCTCGCGCCAGGCACCGCTGGAGATCCATAAGGGCTTTCCCAGCGATGGCGAGGAGTCGCAGAAGCGCTTTATCTGGGGCCGGTTCGCCGACGCGAATGGCGAGCCGGTTACCGTGATGAACGGCTACTTTCCCCAGGGCGAAAGCCGCGCCCATCAGGTGAAGTTTCCCGCCAAGACCAAGTTTTACGCCGACCTGCAGGCGTTGCTCGAACAGCAGTTCCGCCCCGAGGAATCGCTCGCGCTGATGGGCGACTTCAATATCTCCCCGCAGGACTGCGACATCGGCATCGGCGAAGTGAACGCCAAGCGCTGGCTGCGCACCGGCAAATGCAGCTTTCTCCCCGAGGAGCGCGAGTGGCTCGAGCGCCTGAAGGGCTGGGGGCTGCAGGACAGCTTCCGCACCCTCAACCCGGAAGTCGTCGATCGCTTCAGCTGGTTCGACTATCGCAGCCGCGGTTTCGAGGACGACCCGCGCCGCGGCCTGCGCATCGACTACATCCTGACCACCGCAACGCTGCACCAACGCGTGATCGATTGCGGCGTCGACTACGACATCCGCGCGATGGAGAAGCCTTCCGACCACTGCCCGGTGTGGATCGAGCTGCGCTGACGACCGCTGCGCAATTCCGGCAGCGCCGTCCGCGCTGTCATTTATTGGTAACCGAACCGTCTTAATCTCGCGGCCTTCTACAAGGAGGTCGTGAGATGACGCCACGAGTGTTTGGACGGTTCTGGAATCGGGCACTGCCCCTGCTGCTGGTCACGCTGGGCAGCGCCTCCGGCAACAGCCTCGCCGCCCCGCCAGACGGAACGACCATACTGCGCATCCACGGCTCCAATACCGTGGGTGCCAAGCTGGCACCGATGCTGGTGGCCGGCCTGTTCGAGGCCAAGGGCCTGCAGTCGGTCCGCATCGCCCCGGCCGGCAAGGAGAACGAGCAGCGCGTCAATGCCCTCGACGAGCGCGGCAAGACCATCCAGGCGCTGGTCGCAGCCCATGGCACCGGTACCGGATTCGCCGGGCTGAAAGACGGCACCGCCGACCTCGCCGCTGCTTCGCGACCGATCAAGCAGAGCGAAGCGCAGAGCCTCGCCGCCCTGGGCGACATGCGCAGCGCTGAGAGCGAACAGGTCATCGCCATCGATGGCCTGGCGGTGATCGTCCATCCCGATAACCCGGTGCAGTCCCTCAGCGTGGAGCAGGTGGCGCACCTGTTCGCCGGGCAGATCGCCAACTGGCGGGAGCTGGGCGGCGCGGACGTTGCCGTCGAGCTGCACGCGCGTGATGACCAGTCCGGCACCTACGACACCTTCAAGGAGCTGGTGCTGAACAGTCAGGGGCAGGCATTGGCCACCAGCGCCGTGCGCTATGAATCCAACGACGCCCTGTCCCAGGCGGTCAGCCGCCGTAGCGGCGCCATCGGCTTCGTCGGTCTCGCCTCTGTCGGCAAGTCGAAGGCGCTGGCAATCACCGACGGCGATTCCCAGCCCATGCCACCGACCACGGCCCTGGTCGCCACCGAAGACTATCCCCTGTCGCGGCGCCTGTTCCTCTACGCCGATCCACAGAAGCAATCGAAATGGACCCGCGAATTCCTGACGTTCGTGCATAGTCCTGCGGGGCAAGCCATCGTCGAGAAATCCGGCTACGTGGCCCAGGCCATCGCGCCGATCAGGCTGCCGCTGCAGACCACGCTGCCTGAGGCCTATCAGCAGCTGGCCAAGGAGGCACAGCGCCTGACCGTCAACTTCCGCTTCGCCGAAGGCAGCGCGCAACTGGACAACAAGGCCCAGCGCGACGTGCAGCGTTTGATCGACTATCTCAACAGCCACGACAAGCAGATGAACGCGGCGGTGCTGGTCGGCTTCGGCGACGCCCGCAACGATCCCGCGCGGACTGCATTGCTGTCCAAGCTGCGCGCCATGGCGGTGCGTCGCGAACTGGCGCGTGGCGGCATCCTTGTAAAGGAAATCAACGGTTTGGGCGATCAACTTCCAGTGGCATCTAATAGCGAAGCTGGCCGCATCAAGAATCGCCGTGTCGAAGTCTGGGTGTACTGAAACGAGTGCAAGATCGTATCGGCTGCCAGCCGCGGGCGTACTGTCCCGGTGCAGGCGCCGGGTTTAAGCTCGGGCGATTTCCGCCAGCAGGAATCGTCCATGTACCTCATCTGTGGTGAAGCGCTTTTCGATGTGTTCGCGGCCTCGACCGACAGCCGCAGTCACCTGAATCTGGAAGCCGTCGCCGGTGGCTCACCGTTCAACGTCGCCGTCGGGCTGGCCCGGTTGGGCACGCAGGCCGCGCTGCTCGGTGGGCTCTCCCGCGATCATTTCGGTCAGCGCCTGCTAGAGCTGCTGCAGGAAGAAGGCGTTGCCACCGAGCACCTCGCCATCTTCGATGCGCCGACCACCCTGGCGATGGTCGCCATCGGTGCCGATGGCAGTCCGGTCTACAGCTTTCGCGGCGAAGGCTGTGCCGATCGCCTGTTGCACACCGAACAGCTGCAGCCGCTGCCTGCCGACATTCGCGGCATCCATTTCGGTTCCTACTCGCTGGTGACGCCGCCGATTGCCGATACGCTGCTGGCCTTGCTGCATCGCGAGCATGCCCAGCGCCTGATTTCACTCGATCCGAACATTCGCCTCAACGTCGAACCCAGTCTCGAACGTTGGCGCGAGCGGGTCGAGGCGTTCGCCGAACGCGCACATCTGATCAAGGTCAGCGACGAGGACCTGGCCCTGCTCTATCCAGACATGGCGCCAGCGAGCATCGCGCAGCGCTGGCTGGGGCATCACGCCGAACTGGTGGTGCTCACCCGCGGTGCCCACGGCGCACAGCTCTTCAGCCGCAAGCACGGCCAGTTGCACGTGGCAGCGCAGGCGGTGACGGTGCGTGACACCGTGGGCGCCGGCGACACCTTCCAGGCTGCGTTGCTCGCCTACCTGGCCGAACAGCAGCTGGACTCGCCGCACGGAATCGCACAGATGGGACCCGCGCAACTGCAGGCCATGCTCGCCTTCGCCAGCAGCGCCGCTGGCATCACCTGTTCCCGGCGTGGTCCGGACCTGCCCTACCGATACGAAATTGTCTGATCGGTTTGGCCGTTGCGCCCTCAGCAGCTATAACCCTTCGTGGCCTTTCACGACAACGGACCCTGCATGAGAGCGTTGAAGATTACCGACCCGTCCTACGAGCTGATGGACGACCACCACGGCAACTCGCTGATCTATCGCGAACATGGGTTTCCCTGCCCGCTGGTGCGCTGGCACAACCACAAGGAATACGAGCTGCATCTGATCGTCGCCAGCTCCGGCAAGGTCTTCGTCGGCGACTACGTGGGCAATTTCGGACCGGACAGCCTGTTTCTCAGCGGTCCGCACCTGCCGCACAACTGGATCAGCCAGGTCGAGGAAGGCGAGGTCGTGGCCAAGCGCGACATGCTGGTCAACTTCACCGACGAGATGCTCGAGGCCGGCCACGCTGTGTTCTCCGAGCTGCGGACTTTCACGCCGATGCTCGAACGCTCGCGCTACGGCATCGAGTTTCGCTGTCCGCAGACCATCGCCCAGGCACGCCAGCTGATGCAGCAGATCGCCGACAGCCGCGGCGCCACCCGCCTCGGCTATTTCCTGATCATGCTCGAGCTGCTTGCCAGATGCGACGACTACCAGTTGCTCTCTGGCGCCACCTCGGCACAGTTGAGCGACGAGCAGCAGGCCGACCGGACCAACATGGCGGTCAACTACATCTTCGAACACTACATGCGCGAGCTGCCGCTGGAGGAAGTCGCCAACCATCTCGGCATGAAACCCACCTACTTCTCGCGCTTCTTCAAGCGCGCCACCGGGCGCTGCTACGTCGAGTTCGTCAACAGCCTGCGCATCAGCAAGTCATGCGAACTGCTGCTCGATCAGGACAAGCCGGTCACCGACGTCTGCTTCGAATCGGGTTTCAACAACCTGTCCAATTTCAATCGCCGCTTCCAGCAGCTCAAGGGCATGACCCCATCGCGCTATCGGCGTCTGGTCGAACAACGCCTGACCGAGCAGAACCTGGCCAGCTGATACGCTTCCGGCCGGGCGGGTTCGGCGTCCTCTTCCTGGACTGTCTCTACGTTCGCGCCATTACGGTTGTGGCAAAGCCTCATTCTTGAGCCCCGGCGACGGGTCTGGTCGGTGCCGCTGCGAGCGGCCCGCCTCGCTCAACCGAGTGCAAAAAAGTATCGAAGCGAGTGCAGTCACGGCTTTGTCGCGCTGCTCCCCCCGGCGTTGTAATGCTCGCGAGACGCTCGTAGCGCAGTACGCGGGCAACAACAAAAACAATAAGTGCTTCCAGGCCCTGCTCTGGAAGAGGAGTCCACGAATGAAAGCATTCCACTTGCTGCTCGGCACCGCCTGCATGGCCTCGATCGGCCTGGTCCAGGCCGCCGAAACCCTCACCGTCGCCACCGTCAACAACGCGGACATGATCCGCATGCAGCGCCTCTCCAAGACCTTCGAACAGCAGAATCCCGACATCAAGCTCAACTGGGTGGTGCTGGAGGAGAACGTCCTGCGTCAGCGCCTGACGACTGACATCGCCACCGATGGTGGCCAGTTCGACGTGCTCACCATCGGCATGTACGAGGCCTCGCTGTGGGGCGACAAGGGTTGGCTCGCTCCGATGACCGACCTCCCTGACGACTACGACCTGGACGACGTCTTCCCCTCGGTTCGCGAAGGCCTTTCGGTCGACGGCACCCTTTACGCACTGCCCTTCTATGCCGAAAGCTCGATGACCTACTACCGCACCGACCTGTTCGAACAGGCCGGTCTGGACATGCCCGAACACCCGACTTGGACCCAGATGGCCGAGTTCGCCGAAAAGCTGCACAAGCCTGGCGAGGACCAGTACGGCATCTGCCTGCGCGGCAAGGCCGGCTGGGGCGAGAACATGGCGCTGGTCACCACCGTCGCCAACGCCTTCGGCGCGCGCTGGTTCGACGAGAAGTGGCAGCCCGAATTCGACGGTCCCGAATGGACCAAGGCCGCCAACTTCTATGTGGACCTGTTGAGCAAGTACGGCCCACCGGGCGCCTCAAGCAACGGCTTCAATGAAAACCTGGCCCTGTTCAACAGCGGCAAGTGCGCCATGTGGGTCGATGCAACGGTAGCGGGCTCGTTCGTCACCGATACATCGCAAAGCAAGGTGGCCGACAAGGTGGGCTTCACCTTTGCCCCGCAGGAAGACACCGACAAGGGCTCGGCCTGGCTGTACTCCTGGGCACTGGCGATCCCGACCAGCTCGCAACAAAAGGACGCCGCCAAGCAGTTCACCGCCTGGGCAACCTCGAAGGACTACGCCAAGCTCGTTGCCGAAACCGATGGTGTCGCCAACGTGCCACCGGGCACGCGCGAGTCCACCTACAACGAGCAGTACATGGCCGCAGCGCCGTTCGCCAAGATCACCCTGGAGTCGTTGAAGCAGGCTGACCCCGCTTCGCCTTCCGCCAAGCCTGTGCCCTATGTCGGCATCCAGCTGGTCACCATTCCGGAGTTCCAGGCCATCGGTACCCAGGTCGGCAAGATGCTCGCCGCGGCGCTAACCGGGCAGATGCCGGTCGAGCAGATGCTCACCGCGGTGCAGCAATCCACGACGCGGGAAATGAAGCGCGCCGGTTATCCCAAGTAGGCATTTTCTTCCGAAGATGAAACCGGACAGGGCTCGCCCGAGCCCTCATGGCCTTCTCTCAGCCGGAGCACACCATGGCCACCCCATCTGCAGCATTGCCCAAGGCACCTGTCACCGATACGGCAAGCGAGCCGCGCGAGCGCAAGCCACGCCGCTTCGGCCCCAGCTGGTTTCTCGTCAGCCCGTCCGTTGCACTGTTGCTGATGTGGATGCTGGTTCCGCTGTCGATGACCGTCTACTTTTCGGTGATCCGCTACAACCTCCTATATCCCGGCGAGAACGGGTTCGTTGGGCTAGAGAACTTTCACTACTTCCTGACCGACGCCGGCTTCATGCCTGGTATGACCAACACGCTGATCCTGGTGGGCAGCGTGTTGCTGATCAGCGTCGTACTTGGCGTACTGATTTCCGCGCTGCTTGAGGCGGCAGACTTCACCGGGCGCGGAATCGTTCGCGTGATGCTGATCTCGCCGTTCTTCATCATGCCGACCGTCAGCGCCCTGGTCTGGAAGAACCTCATCTATCACCCGGTCTCGGGCATTCTCGCGGCGGTATGGAAGTTCTTCGGCGCACAGCCGGTGGACTGGCTCGCACAGCATCCGCTGGCGTCCATCGTGATCATCGTGTCCTGGCAGTGGCTGCCCTTCGCGATCCTGATCCTGATGACGGCCATGCAGTCCCTCGATCAGGAACAGAAGGAAGCCGCCCGCCTCGATGGTGCCGGCCCCATCGCGATCTTCTGGCACCTGACCTTACCCCACCTGGCCCGGCCCATCGCCGTGGTAGTGATGATCGAGACCATTTTCCTGCTTTCGGTATTCGCCGAGATCTTCACCACCACCAGCGGTGGTCCCGGCTACGCATCCACCAACCTCGCGTACCTGATCTACAACCAGGCACTGCTGCAGTTCGATGTCGGCATGGCCTCGGCCGGCGGCCTGATCGCGGTGGTGATCGCCAACATCGCGGCGATCATCCTGGTGCGGATGCTCGGCAAGAATCTCACCGAGAAATATTGAGGACAGACCGATGCTGACGCTCAAACAAAGTCGCCGCCTCAACATCCTGGTGGTCGGGCTGTTCGCCTGGGCCGTGGCGCTGCTGCTGTTCTTCCCGATCTTCTGGATGCTGCTGACCAGCCTGAAGACCGAGATCGACGCCTTCGCCACGCCGCCGCAGTTCATCTTCACACCGACGCTGGAAAACTACCTGCACATCCAGGACCGCAGCGGCTACTTCAAGTACGCCTGGAACTCGGTGACCATTTCCTTCGGCGCGACCGCGCTGGGCATGCTGATCGCCATTCCTGCCGCGTACTCGATGGCCTTCTACGAGACCAAGCGCACCAAGGGCACGCTGCTCTGGATGCTCTCGACCAAGATGCTGCCGCCGGTGGGCGTGCTGGTGCCGATCTACCTCTTGGCCAAGCAGTTCGGCCTGCTCGACAGCCGCGCGGTGCTGATCATCATCTACACGCTGATCAACCTGCCGATCCTCGTGTGGATGATCTACACCTACTTCAAGGACATCCCCCGCGACATACTCGAAGCGGCCCGCATGGACGGTGCCACGCTGCTGCAGGAGATGCTTCGCGTGCTCCTGCCGATCAGCAAGGGCGGGCTCGCCTCGACCATGTTGCTGTCGCTGATCCTGTGCTGGAACGAAGCCTTCTGGTCGCTGAACCTGACCTCGTCCAACGCCGCGCCGCTGACCGCGCTGATCGCCTCCTACTCCAGTCCCGAAGGCCTGTTCTGGGCCAAGCTCTCGGCCGTCTCCACCCTCGCCTGCGCCCCCATACTGATCTTCGGCTGGATCAGCCAGAAGCAGCTGGTGCGCGGCCTGTCGTTCGGCGCCGTGAAATGAGTGCCGCCTGACAACCAAGAACAACTGAGGATTCGAACATGGCAGACCTGAAGATCCACAACCTGAAGAAAGGCTTCGACGGCAACGAGATCATCA
>NZ_RHQM01000001.1 GCF_003935375.1 Stutzerimonas xanthomarina | reverse complement strand
GTATGAGGGGTGACTCTCAAGTACGGTTCTTAGGGGAGGCAGGAGTGGTAACACTCCTGCTTTACCCGACTGAAGGCGCACATCGGCGTGGATGACGAGTCAGGGCTGGTGCACAGCGTGGTAGGCACTGCCGCCAACGTGGCGGACGTCACCCAGGTCGACAAGCTGCTGCATGGCGACGAGCAGAGGGTGGGCGGCGACGCGGGTTATACCGGCGTCGACAAACGTCCGGAGCACGCCGACCGGAAGGTCGTCTGGCAGATTGCCGCCCGTCGCAGCACCTACAAGAAGCTGGGCAAGCGCAGCGTGCTGTACAAGGCCAAGCGCAGGATCGAACAAGCCAAAGCTCAGGTGCGCGCGAAGGTCGAACATCCGTTTCGAGTGATCAAACGCCAGTTCGGCTATGTGAAGACGCGCTTCCGTGGTCTGGCGAAAAACACCGCTCAGTTGGTGACACTGTTCGCGCTGTCGAACCTGTGGATGGCGCGAAGACATTTGATGAGTGCAGGAGAGGTGCGCCTGTAATGCGGGGAATAGCCGCCGCGAGAAGCTCGCAGCGGCTAAAAACCAAGAAATGAGCGGGTGATCGGGCGGGTTTTGATCGATTTGCCGCTTTCAAAATCGGCAAGGGCTGAAGTCGGTCAAAAAACAGGCGGCTTTTTCAGACCTTCCTTATGCATCCCGTGCGCTGGCGTTGGCAGGCCGTTGAAAAACTACCTGCGTTGCCATCGCAGCGTTAAAAACAGGCTCAAAATGCTCATTTACCGTTCGTAAACTGCGCTTTTTCGCCTGTTTTTTGCCGGGGCGCCCAGCCTCGCGCTGGCGGCCTCGCCTACGTTTTTCAGCGGCCTGTTAATGGCGCGTTAATCCCGTCGCGGCATGCTGCGCGGCAGTCATTTCACTGCCAGGATTCTCATGCGCACATTGGTTCTTCTGCTGTTTCTGTTGGCGCCCGGATTGGCGCTGCCGGCCGGTGGGCTGTTTGGCGGCGGCTCGCAGGATGATTTTCTGCCGGTGGAAGAGGCGTTCGCGCTGACGGTCAGCCCGCAGGAGAATGGCACGACGCTGCTGCATTGGCGGATCGCACCGGGCTATTACCTCTATCAGCAGCGCCTGCAGTTCGACGGCCTGCCGCCGGAGCGCCAGCCGCCGCTGCCTGAGGGCGAGCCCTACAGCGACGAGTTTTTCGGCGATTCGCAGATCTACCGCGACAGTCTCGAACTGACCATCCCGCCGGGCGCGGAGAATAGTGTGCGTCTCGGCTGGCAGGGCTGCGCCGATGCAGGACTCTGCTATCCGCCGCAGACCCGCGAGGTGTCGTTGACTGGCAACGGCACGGCGGCAGCGCCTGGGCTGGCCGAAGATCAGGCGCTGGTCAGCGGCCTCGAAAGTCAGGCACTGGCCTGGAGCCTGCTGGTGTTCTTCGGCCTCGGTCTGCTGCTGGCCTTCACTCCCTGTTCGCTGCCGATGTTGCCGATCCTGGCGGGCATCGTGGTCGGCAGCGGTGCCACCTCGCGCCGTGGTTTTGCCCTGGCGGCGACCTACGTAGTCAGCATGGCGCTGGTCTACGCCGGGCTCGGTGTACTGGCGGCGCTGCTCGGCGCCAACCTGCAGGCGGCGCTGCAGCAGCCCTGGCTGCTGACCAGTTTCGCCGTGCTGTTCGTGTTGCTGGCGCTGCCAATGTTCGGTTTGTTCGAGCTGCAATTGCCGGTGGCGCTGCGCGATCGTCTGCAGCGTGTCGGTGATCGTCAGCGCGGGGGCAGCCTCGCCGGAGCTGGCGCGCTGGGCGTGCTCTCCGGCCTGCTGGTCGGCCCCTGCATGACCGCACCGCTGGCCGCCGCGCTGCTGTTCATCGCACAGAGCGGCAGTGCGCTGCAGGGTGGCTTGGTGCTGTTCGCGCTGGGCCTGGGCATCGGCACGCCGTTGCTGTTGCTGGTGACGGTCGGCCAGCGCTTTCTGCCCAAGCCGGGCGCCTGGATGGATCGGGTCAAGGTGGTGTTCGGCTTTCTCTTCCTCGCGGCAGCGCTGTTCGTTGCGCGTCCGCTGCTGGCCGACTGGCTGTGGCTGGGCCTGTCGGGGGCGTTGTTGGTGGTGCTCGCCACCGCCTTGCTGCATGTGGCGCAGGCAGTGCAACGTCAGCGCGTGCTCTGTCAGGCCGGCGGCGTTCTGCTGGGCCTGTGGGGCGCAGCGATGCTGCTCGGTGCCGCCGGCGGCGCGGACGATCCACGCCGGCCGCTGGCTATCTATGCCGGCGGCGTGGCGAGCGCCATCTCCGCCGAAGCCCACGCGCTCGGTTTCAGCGATCCGGCGGTGCTCGATCGTGAACTGGCAGCGGCAAAGGCGCAGGGTCAATGGGTACTGATCGATTACTACGCCGACTGGTGCGTCTCCTGTAAGGTCATGGAGAAGGAGGTCTTCGGCAATGCCGAGGTGCAGGCGAGCCTGGACGGCGTGCGCGTGCTGCGCCCCGACGTGACCCGCAGCGACGCCGCCAGCCGCGAATTGCTGGACCGTTACCAGGTGCTCGGCCCGCCGACGCTGCTGTGGATCGGCCCGGATGGCGTCGAGCGCCGCGAACGCCGCATCACGGGCGAGGTCGGTGCCGGGGACTTTCTGCAGAACTGGAACCAGACCCGGGAGCGAGGTTGATGCTGACTGTGAATATCGGGCCGCTGGCCCTGGCGGTGCCCCATGTATTGCTGCTGGGCAGCCTGCTGCTGGCGACCCTGACCGGCTGGTGGGTCGGCCGTCGCAGCGAGCGCAACCCGGAGCGGCAGCTGTTTCGCCTGCTGTTGGTGGCGCTGTTCGTGGCTCGCCTGGCCTTTGTCGCGCTGTACTGGGCGTATTACCGAGACGACTGGCTGAGCTTCATCGATATCCGTGACGGTGGCTTCATCGCCTGGCCCGGGCTGGTCGCTGCGCTGGCGTTGGGCATCTGGTGGGGCTGGCGCGACCGCGAACTGCGCAAGCCGCTGGGTATCGCGCTGACGGTGGGAATCCTCAGCTGGGGCTTCAGTAACCTGGCCTGGCACTCCTTCGAGCAGGGCACGCGGCTGCCGGAAATGGCCCTGCGCGACAACCAGGGGCGTCCGGTGGCGCTGGAGGATTATTCAGGTCAGCCACTGGTCATCAATCTCTGGGCGACCTGGTGCCCGCCGTGCCGGCGCGAGATGCCGGTACTCGCCGACGCCCAGGCACGGGAAAGCGACACCCTGTTTCTGTTCGTCAATCAGGGCGAGGGGGAGGGGGAGATCAACCGCTTCCTGGAAACCGCAGGGCTGAGTCTCGATAACGTCCTGCTCGACAGTGGCGGGCGTCTCGGGCAGCACGTGGGCTCCACGGCGCTGCCGACCACGCTGTTCTACAACGCCGATGGCCGCCAGGTCAGCAGCCATCTTGGTGAACTCTCGCACACCAGCCTGGCGCGCGCGCTGGAAAAACTGAAAGAGGAAGCTGCGCAGTGATTCGATTCAAGCCGTTACCCTACCTGCTGGCCGGCGTCAGCCTGCTGGCCCTGCCCATGGCGCAGGCCGAGGAATTGCCGGAGGCGATCAAGGCCGTCGAGGCGCGTGGCGCCGAGGTCGTCGGCCGTTTCGAGGCACCCGGCGGGCTCAAGGGCTATGCCGCGCGTTACAACGGGCAGGGCATGGCGCTGTATCTCACCCCGGATGGCGAGCACGTGCTGATCGGTAGCCTGCTCGATGCAAAAGGCGATGACCTGACCCGCGCGCACCTGGAGAAGCTGGTCTACGAACCCCTGGGCAAGGAAATGTGGACGCGCATGGAGAACAGCACCTGGATCGCCGACGGCAAGGCCGACGCACCGCGCATCATCTACATGTTCAGCGACCCTAACTGTCCGTACTGCAACATGTTCTGGAAGCAGGCCCGGCCCTGGGTCGAGTCCGGCAAGGTGCAGTTGCGGCACATCATGGTCGGCATGCTGCGCGCCGACAGCGCCGGCAAATCCGCCGCGCTGCTCAGCGCCAAGGATCCTCAGGCAGCGCTCAACGAGCACGAGGCGGCCGGCAAGGCGAGCAAGCTCAAGGCGCTGGATAAGATCCCGGCAGCACTGGAAAAACAGCTCACCAACAACCTGATGCTGATGAGCGAACTGGGTGCCCAGGCGACTCCGGCGATCTTCTATCTCGACGACAACGACCGTCTGCAGCAGCACCAGGGTGCACCGCAGCCGGATGCGCTGGCGCAGATCATGGGGCCACGCTGAAGGATTGCTGTGGGAAGGCTGGTCGCTGAGCTGTTTCGCGGCACATCCGCTTCAGCACGGGGCGGCGTTTCACTGCGAAGCGACTATCCGCTGTAGACATCATTGGGTGGGGCGCCATCAGAACAGATGGCGTGGCAGCCAGACGATCATCACCGCGCAGAAGACGCTGAGACCGATGCAGAACCACAGGAAGCGCCGCTGCCGGCGCTCCGGGGCGCTGTCGGCGTGTTCCGGCAGCGGCATGCCGCAGTTGCTGCATTCGGCTTGCTTCGGTGGGTTGTCCTGCTGGCAGTACAGGCATATGGGCATGGCGGCGCTCCTCTCGGTCGGTAAAGCCTGCCACGGCGGAAAAATCGCAGGCTTTGACGACGATCAACTCACTCGAACTGCTCGAGCCGCTGGCGATCGAGGATCGCGATCTGCCGGCCTTCCTGGGTGATGATGCTCTCGTCGATCAGTCGCCGAATGATCCGCGAAAACGTCTCCGGCTGGATCGACAGGTGCCCGGCCACCAGCTGCTTGGCCATCGGTAGCTCGAAGCTGTTGCTGCCGTCCTTCACTCGCGCCAATTGCGTCAGCAGATAGCGCACCACGCGGTGGGTGGCGTTCTTCAGCGACAGCGTTTCGATCTCGTTGATGCGCTGGTGCAGGCGCACGCAGAGCTTGCCGAGCAGGGCGAAGGTGAGGCGCTGGTTGGCTTCCAGCAGGCGCATGTAGGCCGCGTTGGAGAAGCGGTAGACCTGCGACGGGCAGACCGCCTGGGCCGAGGCTACGTAGTTGGGCGTGTCCATCAGCATCATGGCTTCGGCAAAGGTCTGGCGGTTGCCGATGACCTCGAAGACCTTCTCCTGGCCGTCGGGCGTCAGGCGGTAGACCTTAACCGCACCGGAGATGACGAAGTAGAAGTTGTGTGCCGGCTCGCCCTGGTGGAACAGGTTGTCACCCTTGTCGAGGTTGAGCAGTTGGCTGGCATTGAGCAGTTCTTCCATCTGCTCTTCATTCAGCGGTTCGAACAGGTGGTGGCTGCGGAGAATCTGGTGGTGTACGCGGTGAAGCACCATGCAAGGCGTCCTGTTTCAATTGAACAACAACAAACGTCGGCCTTCAGCCTAGCGCATGTGATGGGCGATGACGCAGGTTAGAAGTTGATGACGGTCATGATCTGGCCATACGCGGCTCGGTACCGCGTCGGCGATCAGTGCAGATGAGCGACGAATCCGTCACGCCATACAGGCTCGGCAAACAGCTGCGGATAACGTTCCAGTGCGTCGAAAATGCGCTGCAGGCCCTGTTCACGCTGCTCGGCATCGGACAGCGCCTCGGCGCCCTTGAGCAGGTCGATCAACAGGCCATGCAGCGCATTGTCAGCGGCTTCCGGCAACTTGCAGTTGGCGATGAGGTAGCTGGTCGCCGCTTCGATGTCGCGTTGCAGCGCGGCCGCCGACTCGTCACTGACCGGCTGGCCGGGGGCACTTGGCATGCTGCGTTGCACGGCTTCGTGGATACGGGTCATGCCTTCGCGCAGAGCGGCGTCGGTGGCCCAGCGCTCGCCTGGCGTAGCTTGGGCGGCGACGGGCGTTGGGTGGCTGTGATCGTGTGCAGTGGCCGCCTGCGCCGTGCCGACGGCCATGCTCAGGGCGAAGCTGCTGGCCAGGGCGACGACCGAGGCCATTGCCACGCCCCAGGCGATAGGTTGCAGATACTGTTTCATGACTGAGCCACCTCAATACGTTGTACGCCTTCGTCGCTCGCTGTCGGCGCGGTCATTTCCGCGTTACGGAACAGCACGTTGTTCTCCAGGTGGATGTGCTGCATCAGGTCGCTGCGCATCTCCTCCAGCCCTCGATACAACGCGCGCCAGGTATTGCATGCGTTGGCCGGCGGGGTGATGTCGTTGGTCAGCGCTGCCAGCTGTTCCAGGGCATTGCCGTGCTCCTGATGCTCGTAGCGCATTACCGAGATCGGCCCCTGTGCCTGCGGGAAGCGCATGCCGCGCTGCAGCATCGGGAAGAGAATCTGTTCCTCCTTCAGCATGTGGCTTTCCAGCTCCTGCTGCATGTGCCACAGGTGTTCGGCGAGACCGTTGGGGCATTCGGGGCGGCTGCCATGGACCTGCTCGACCCGGCTGGCCAGGCGAATCAGCTCCGGGAACTGGTCGCGATGCCGCTCATGGAAGCGCGCCAGGATGTATTCGATCAGCTGGCCAGCGGGCTCGGCGCGCCAGTCCTTCTCGGACTCTTCCGGCTCGAGGGCGAGCAGTGCGCCGGCGATGATGTGCGGATCGACATCGATTCGCGCCGCGGCGTCGCGCAGCGGCAGGTCGCCACCGCAGCAGAAGTCCAGGCGGAACTGGCGGAATACCCGGGTGGCACCCGGCACCGAACATGCGAGATTGCCGAGGGTCTGGTCGATTAGGTCGGTGGTCATGGCAGTGGTCCTGATGGATATGACCAGTCCATCGCAACAGCCGTGCCAGGCGCCGACACCGCGGAAACTGGCGGCTGCGACACGCTGCTGGTGGAAATTACCCGAAGCGGTTATGGTTCGAAAAACCATGAGGGTATCCAGCACCATGATGGCTGACGCACTGCTTGCCGACCTGACCACCGAACTGCCCAACGCGGTGCGCCTGCAACGTCTGGTGCACACCCTGCACCAGCACTTTCGCTGCGGTGCCGTCGTGCTGTTGCGCCTCGACGAGGACAGCCTGCGGCCACTGGCGGCGGTAGGGCTGGTGCAGGAGGCGCTGGGCCGGCGCTTCGTCGTGGCGCAGCATCCGCGTCTGGCGGCGATCCTCTCCCAACGCGAGCCGACCTGGTTCGAGCCCGACAGCCGCCTGCCGGACCCCTATGACGGTTTGCTCGACGAGCACATCGGCGAGCCGTTGCCGGTGCATGACTGCATGGGCGTCAGCCTCTACGTCGAAGGCAAGCTGTGGGGTGCGCTGACGCTGGATGCGCTGCATGCCGGCACCTTTGGCGATGACGCCCGCTGCGACCTGCAGCGCTACACACTGGTGATTGAGGCGGCGGTGCGGGTTACCCGGCTGGAGCATGAGAATCGCGGTCTGCGCCTGGCGCGTAGCGACGTAATGGAAGCCGCACTCGATCATGGTGATGGCGAAATTCTCGGTCAGAGCGATGTGATCCGCGAACTGCTGCGCGAATTGCAGGTGGTGGCCGATTCCGAATTGCCAGTGCTGCTGCTGGGCGAGACCGGTGTCGGCAAGGAGCTGTTCGCGCGCTGGCTGCATCGGCATTCGCGGCGGCGCAACAAGCCGCTGGTGCACGTCAACTGCGCGGCACTGCCGGAATCCCTGGCCGAGAGCGAACTGTTCGGCCACGTCAAAGGCGCGTTCTCCGGTGCCACCACCGATCGGCCCGGTCGTTTCGACGCCGCCAATGGCGGCACGCTGCTGCTCGACGAGGTTGGCGAGCTGCCGCTGACGGTGCAGGCCAAGCTGCTGCGCACCTTGCAGAATGGCGAGATCCAGCGCCTCGGTGCGGACAAGCCGCGCCAGGTCGATGTGCGCATCATCGCCGCGACCAACCGCAACCTGCGCGAAAGCGTGCGTGACGGGCATTTTCGCGCCGATCTCTATCACCGGCTGTCGGTCTATCCGGCGCCGATTCCACCCTTGCGCGAGCGTGGCAACGACGTGCTGATCCTCGCCGGGCACTTCCTCGAACTCAATCGCGCACGGCTGGGGCTGCGCAGCATGCGCCTGTCGCCGGCCGCCGAGCGCGCTCTGCTGGCGTATTCCTGGCCGGGCAATGTGCGCGAGCTGGAGCATGTGGTCAGCCGCGCGGCGCTGCGCCTGCTCAGCCGTGGCGCGTCGCGCAGCGAGATCCTGACGCTGGAGCCCGATCTGCTGGACCTGGACAGCCATGCTGTCGGTGCGGTCGCGGCGCAGGTAGCCGATGAGCCGGTAGTCGCCGACGAGGTGCTGCCGCTGCGCTACACCGTCGATGCTGCCCAGCGCCAGGCCATCGTCCGGGCGCTGGAGGCCAGCGGCGAGAACTGGGCGCAAGCCGCCCGTCTGCTGGATGTCGACCCGAGCAACCTGCACAAGCTGGCGCGACGGCTGAAGCTCAAGTAGCGCCCGTCGGCCGGCGAGAGTCGCAGACGACCTGCCATGGTCTAACCTCATATCACAACCGAGGAGAGCTCCATGGCACTGGACCAGAACGAATTCGAAGCGCTGTTGAGCGAGGCGCAGGCCTTCGCCGAACGCGCCGCCAGCGAAAACAATCCGCTGCACTATCGCGACGCCTTCGCTGCGAGCCTGAAGGCCATACGCCTGCTTGGTGAGGAGTCCGGCGCGTGGCGGCAGATGGTCGCCCGTGCCACCGAGGAATTCGAGGGCGACGAGGGCATTTGAGGCAATTGCTCGCCAGCCATGGCACAGCTGGCGCGCACCTTCCGCTGCATTTCGTCGCAGTCGCGACGTCCGAGCAAACTTGACCCCTATCAATGCTGGCCAATGGTCAGCTGCCTAGACTGCCGGCTGTTTTCCGTTCAGCCGAACGACCGCCACGCCATCGGTGCGTGGCGCGCATGTACCCGAATGTCTAGGAGTTGTCATGCACCTGGTCTGCCCGGCAGGAAGCCTGCCCGCGCTCAAGGCCGCCGTCCAGCAGGGCGCCGATGCCATCTATGTCGGATTTCGCGACGACACCAACGCCCGCCATTTCGCCGGCCTCAATCTCGATGAAAAGCAGCTCGACAAGGGTCTGCAGCTGATCCGCGAGAAGGGCCGGCAGCTGTATATCGCCGTCAACACCTATGCCCAGCCGGACGGCTGGAATCGCTGGCAGCGCGCCGTGGATCAGGCCGCCGACATGGGCGTGGATGCGCTGATCGCGGCCGACCCCGGCGTGCTCGGCTATGCCAGCAAGCGCCATCCCAAACTCAATCTGCATCTGTCGGTGCAGGGGTCGGCGACCAATGCCGCCGCGCTGGGCTTCTACCAGCAGCGCTACGGCATCAGCCGCGCGGTACTGCCGCGGGTGCTTTCGCTCAAGCAGGTCAAGCAGGTCGCGGCGAGCAGCCCGGTGCCGATCGAAGTGTTCGCCTTTGGCAGCCTGTGCATCATGGCCGAGGGTCGTTGCCATCTGTCTTCGTACCTTACCGGTGAATCACCCAATCTCTGTGGCGTCTGCTCGCCGGCCAAGGCGGTGCGCTGGAGCGAGGAGCCGGAAGGGCTGACCTCGCGCCTCAACAACGTGCTGATCGACCGCTACGCCGAAGGCGAATCGGCTGGTTACCCGACGCTTTGCAAAGGTCGCTTCATGGTCAATGGTCAGCGCTTCCACGCGCTGGAAGAACCCACCAGCCTGAACACCCTGGATCTGATCCCCGAGCTGTCCGCCATCGGCGTCACCGCGATGAAGATCGAGGGCCGCCAGCGCAGCCCGGCCTATGTCGAGCAGGTCACTCGGGTCTGGCGCGCGGCGCTGGACAGCTATCTCAAGGCGCCGCAGCGCTACGTGGTCGAACCCGGCTGGCGGCAGGTGCTGGATGGCCTCTCCGAAGGCTCGCAAACCACCCTGGGTGCCTACCACCGGGCCTGGCAATGAACGAGGAGTCACCCATGAAACTTTCTCTGGGCCCGGTGCTGTTCTACTGGGATCGCCAGCAGACGCTGGACTTCTACGCCAACATGGCCAGCCAGCCGCTGGATGTTATCTACCTCGGCGAAACCGTTTGCTCCAAGCGCCGCGCGCTGATGCTCGATGACTGGCTTGGTCTGGCCCGTGATCTGGCTGAGGCCTCCTCGGCGCAACTGGTCTTGTCCGGCCTGACCCTGGTCGAAGCCGCTTCCGAGCTCTCCAGCCTGCGTCGCCTGTGCGACAACGGCGAGCTGCTGGTGGAAGCCAACGACATGGGCGCGGTGCAGCTGATGTCCGAGCGCAAGTTGCCCTTCGTCGGCGGCCCGGCGCTGAATCTCTACAATGGCCATGCGCTGGCCGAGCTGGTGGCCAGCGGCATGACCCGCTGGGTGCCGCCGGTGGAAGCCTCCGGCAAGCTGATCAAGAGTGCCCTCGCGCAACTGCAGGAGCTGGGCGTGGCGCTGCCGGAAATCGAGATATTCGCCTATGGTCATCTGCCACTGGCCTATTCGGCGCGCTGCTTCACCGCCCGTGCCGAGAACCGGCCGAAGGACGACTGCCAGTTCTGCTGCCAGAACTATCCCGAGGGCATTCCGCTGCTGAGCCAGGAGGGTGAGGCGCTGTTCACGATCAACGGTATCCAGACCATGTCTGCAGCGGTCAGCAACCTGCTCGCCGACTACGCGGGTCTGGTCGACAGCGGTGCCGATCTGCTGCGCCTGAGCCCGCGCGCTGCCGGTATGGACGAGGTGGTCGCTGCCTTCGATGCGGTGCGCAAGGGCGCGCTGCCGCCGCTGGCGGTGGACGGTTGCAATGGGTATTGGCATGGCCAGCCGGGCATGCTGCGCGCCGAGGAGGCCGGATTATGCTGAATCCACGTGCCCATCTGGTGAATCTCGGCGGGCGGCTGTTGCCGCTTGCGGCCAAGACGCCATTCCTGCTCCAGCGCCTTGCGCTGGAGCGCAGCCTCAATCAGGTATTCGCCGAAGCACTGAGCGACGGCGCCTTTGACGTGCTTGACGGCCACTGGATGAAGCTCGAAGTCGCCGACCTCGGCCTTGCCTGGTGCCTGACCTGCGAGCGCGAGCAGCTGCGCATTGCGGCGCAGGCACCGGTGGAGGTGACCATTCGCGGCAACTGGCGCGAGTTCCTGCTGTTGGCCAGCCGTCAGGAAGACCCGGATACCCTGTTCTTCCGCCGCCGGCTGGTTATCGAGGGTGATACCGAGCTGGGCCTGGCGATCAAGAATCTGATCGACAGTCTCGACCCCGACACGCTGCCGAGCTGGCTGTGGAAACTGCTGCAGGGTGCCGGCGAGGAGGTGGCGGCGGCCGGCCGGGCACAGGCGGCCAGAGCCTGACCGATTGTTCCGCCCGCAGCCGTCGCTAACTGCCTGTGCCCGCAAGGCTCAGGCTGGCGGACCGCCCCGACGATTCGCTGTAGCAGCGAGTCTGCTTTGGATAGCGTCCGGAGACGGACCGTGGTATCGGCACCGAACCCCGGCGCGGCGCAGCAGTGCGGGGGGCGGCAGGGCGCGCTACCCGCTGGAACGAACTGTTCCGCGATTCCAGCGACACGCTCAGTCCGTGGGTTTCAGGCCGTGCGCAACTGCATCCGGTCACTGGCGATAATGTGTTTCATGTCATCGAACAGCGCGCTGATCTCCTCCTCGCTGCAGTCTTCCCGATAGCGCTTGCGCAAGCCGTAGCTGCTGAGGGTGATGTGCACGTCGGGTGTCACGCCGTGCTGCGCGAGGCAGGCTCGGGCGCAATGCATCGGGCAGCCGTCGATGGCGAGAATGGGGCGGCCGGAGTTGGCTTTCTTCACCAGCGCTGCAACGCGCCCGCCGACGCCTGCGATGCAGGACATTTCCGCTAGTCCGGCGCGATCGAGGCGCACCGCCAGGGTGTTGGCCAGCTGCGCGACATTCGAACAACCGGAGCATGAATAGACCAGGGGCGCAGGTGTTGTGGTGATCATCGCGTTTTCCTGACGGTGGCGTGACGCGGGTCATTTTCCAAGGCGCGCCGTCGACTGGCTTTGACAGCAATCAAGATCACTGGGGCGTTCTGCCGCAGGTCACTCGTCATAGGCGGCGAGCTTGCGGTTGTCGAGAATCTCGATGCGTCGCCGCTGGACCGATATGGTCCCGGCGTCGATCAGCCGATGCAGGATGCGCGAGAAGGTTTCCGGCTGAATGCCCAGTTTCGACGCGATCAAGCGTTTCGGCACATCAAGCACCACCACGCCGCTGTCGTCCTGCTGCGATTGCGCGAGAAAGCGCACCACTCGATGGCTGGCGTTGGCCAGGGTGAGGGTGTCGATCTCGGTCATACGCTGGTGCAGCCGAATGCTCAGGGTGGCGAGGATGTCCAGGCAGATATCCGGGTGCTGCTCGAGAATGCGCCGGTAATGCGGCCCGTTCAGGCTCGCCACCAGGCTGGCCTTTAGCGCGGTGGCGCTGACCGGATAGCTCGGCGTGCCCTTGAACAGCAGCGCTTCGGCGAACGATTCACCGGCACGCATCACTTCCACCAGCTTCTCCTGCCCGTCGCAGACTACGCGGTGCAGCTTGATCTGGCCGCTGAAGAGGAAATAGAAGCGGTCGGCTTTATCGCCCTGATGAAACAGCGAGGCCCCCGCAGGCAGGCGCTTCAGGTTGGCAGAGGTGCACACCTCCTGTAACGCCGCCTCGGGCAGTCGGCTGAACAGATGGTGGCGGCGCAATTCCGCGACCAGGGTTTTTTCAGTGAGCATGTGTCCTCCCCCGGACTGAACCGGGTTTATCAGCCTGCATCCTAGGAGCCCGGTGTCCGCCGCTTCCTTGATCACGGACAAGAGTGTCGGCCATGAGCCGTCGGCGCCGTCCGGCGATCACTTGCCTGTGCTTGACGATGATCAATTCGGTAATGAGGTTCCACCTCTAAAGTCACACCATATTGTGTTTCTGTCGAATAAATTCACTACATATGGTTATGGAGGCGTTGATGCCCAGGCAGGCAGAGGTGGCGAAACCGGTTTCACTGCGCAAGCGCGATGGCCGACTGGCGGCGTTCGAAGTGGACAAGATCGAGCGCGCCATCGCGGCGGCGGGCGCGGCGACCGGCGAGTTCGAGTTGGCAATGGCGCAGGCATTGGCCGAGGCCGTTCGTCAGCAACTGGCCCATCGCACGGCGGTGGAGGTGGAGCAGGTGCAGGACGGCGTCGAGCGTGCCCTGATGGCAGCCGGCTACTTCGATACCGCCCGGGCCTACATTGTCTACCGCGAACGCCATGCGCGTCTGCGCCGAGATCGCAAGGTGGTGGTCGACGTCGCCGCCTCGATGAACGAATACCTCTCCCGCGAAGACTGGCGGGTGCGCGCCAACGCCAACCAGGGCTACTCACTCGGCGGGCTGATCCTCAACGTGTCGGGCAAGGTCACCGCCAACTACTGGCTGGACGAGGTCTACAGCCCGGAGATCGGCACGGCGCATCGCGAAGGCGATCTGCATATCCATGACCTGGACATGCTCGCCGGCTATTGCGCTGGCTGGTCACTGCGGACGCTGCTCAATGAGGGCTTCAACGGGATTCCGGGGCGGGTTGAGGCCGGCCCGCCCAAGCATCTGTCCAGCGCGCTGGGGCAGATGGTCAATTTTCTCGGCACGCTGCAGAACGAGTGGGCCGGCGCGCAGGCGTTCAGCAGCTTCGATACCTACCTTGCACCGTTCGTGCGCAAGGACAACCTTGGCTTCGCCGAAATCCGCCAGGCCATTCAGGAGTTCATCTACAACCTCAACGTGCCGTCGCGCTGGGGCACGCAGACCCCGTTCACCAACCTGACCTTCGACTGGGTCTGCCCGGAAGATCTGCGCGAGCAAATCCCCTACATCGGCGGCGAGGAGATGCCGTTCGCCTACGGCGAGCTGCAGGCCGAGATGGAGCTGATCAACCGTGCCTATATAGAAGTGATGCAGGCCGGTGACGGCCTCGGCCGGGTTTTCACCTTCCCGATCCCGACCTACAACATCACCCACGATTTTCCCTGGGACAGCGAGAACGCCGAGCGCCTGTTCGAGATGACCGCGCGCTACGGGCTGCCGTACTTCCAGAACTTCCTCAATTCGGACATGCAGCCCAATCAGGTGCGCTCGATGTGCTGTCGCCTGCAGCTGGATGTGCGCGAGCTGCTCAAGCGCGGCGGCGGGCTGTTCGGTTCTGCCGAGCAGACCGGTTCGCTGGGCGTGGTGACGGTGAACTGTGCACGCCTGGGCTATCTCTTGCGCGGTGACAAGGCGGCGCTGCTCGAGCAGCTGGATGCGCTGCTGGACATGGCGCGGCAGAGTCTGGAGGTCAAGCGCAAGGTCATCCAGCACCATATGGATGCCGGGCTCTACCCCTACACCAAGCGTTATCTGGGCACACTGCGCAATCACTTCTCCACCATCGGGGTGAACGGTCTGCACGAGATGGTGCGCAATTTCACCGACGACACCGAGGGGCTGCAGACCGCTGCCGGTCGCGCGCTGGCGATCGAGGTGCTCGACCACGTGCGGGCGCGGCTGGTGCAGTTTCAGGAAGACACCGGGCACCTCTACAACCTCGAGGCAACGCCGGCCGAAGGCACCACCTATCGTTTCGCCAAGGAGGACCGCAAGCGTTTCCCCGACATCCTCCAGGCCGGTTCGGCCGAGGCGCCGTACTACACCAACTCCTCGCAGCTGCCGGTCGGCTTCACCGATGACCCCTTCGAGGCCCTGGAGCTGCAGGACGAACTGCAGTGCAAGTACACCGGCGGCACCGTGCTGCACCTGTACATGGCCGAGCAGATTTCCTCGGCCGAGGCCTGCAAGAAGCTGGTACGCAATGCGCTGTCGCGCTACCGCCTGCCGTACCTGACGGTCACGCCGACCTTCTCGATCTGCCCGGTGCATGGTTATCTCGCCGGCGAGCACGAGTTCTGCCCGAAATGCGACGAGGCGCTGCTGCACAAGCAACAGGCCGAAGTGGCCCTGGCCGTCTGATCTGCGATCCCATGTCACGCCGCTCCAAGAGGTGCGGCGCCGCATACTTCACCCTCAGCAAAAGGAGCGTCACCATGAACCCAGCCAGCCAACTGCCCCAGGACCAGCGCCAGCGTTGCGAAGTCTGGACCCGCGTGATGGGCTATCACCGTCCGGTTACCGCGTTCAATCCGGGCAAGCAGTCCGAGCATCGCGAGCGCCTGCATTTCACTGAAGCGGCGGCGCGGTGACCGCAGCACTTCGCGTCGGGGGGCTGGTCCCCCTGACCACGCTGGACTTCCCAGACCATCTCGCCTGCGTACTGTTCTGCCAGGGCTGCGGCTGGCGCTGCCGCTACTGCCACAACCCGCAGCTGATTCCCGCGTGTGGCAACGAGGAGAAGCCCTGGTCGGAGATTCTCGCCTTTCTCGAACAGCGCGTCGGCTTGCTCGAGGCGGTGGTGTTCAGCGGTGGCGAGCCGACCCTGCAGACCGCGCTGCCCGAGGCCATCGCCCAGGTGCGGGCGCTGGGCTACAAGGTCGGCCTGCACAGCGCCGGCATCAAGCCGAAGCTGTTCGCCAACATCCTGCCGCTGGTGGATTGGGTCGGTTTCGACATCAAGGCGCTACCCGAGCACAGTAGCGCGATCACCGGCGTGGATGGCAGCGGCAAGGCCAACTGGAAGAGCCTCGAACACCTGCTGGAAAGCGGCGTCGAGCATGAGTGCCGGACCACCGTGCACTGGCAACTGTTCGACGCCGACATGCTGTGGGACATGGCGCAGCGCCTGCGCCGGCTGGGTGTCGAACGCTTCGCCGTGCAGTGCGTGCGCACCGCGCGCATGCTCGACGACAGCCTCGCCGAGAGCCGCGCACCCTACGATCAGCAGCGCCTGTGGGAACGGCTGGACCAGCTGTTCCCTTCGTTCGTTTTGCGAGGTTAGGTGTATGTGGGCCGCAGCGGGCGGCCCACTCAATGCCTCATCGACCTCAGCTCCAGCCCCAGAACTGCAGCCACCAGCCATAGCCCACCAGCGCGCAACCGGCGTTGACGCAGGCGAACGCCAGCAGCCGGCGCAGGCCGTTGCCGCCGTGACGGCTGATCACGTTCCAGGCCAGGTACAGACTCCACGCCACGGCGCCGATCAGCAGCGCGGCGCGAGCCGGTTGCGCCCAGGCCAGCAGGAAGCCCTCGTAGCGCAGCAGCTTGACCGTGGTGGCGGACAGGCCGAGAAACAGCCCGGCGCCACCCAGCGGCACCAGTGCCAATGCGAGGTGCTGGAACACATTGTCGCCACGGCGCATCACCCGCACGGCCACACGCAGCAGTAGCCACAGCGCACCGCCAACGAGCAACGAGGCACCGAAGATGTAGGTGAGGATCACGGCGCCATCGAGCCAGGTGAAGGCATCGTTGGCCTGCGGGTAGTGGGTCAGCAGCCACCAGGGCGCGTTGGCTTCCAGCGGCCAGAAGATGTCGCGATCTACCAGCCATTCCGCCGCGGCCTGCTTGAGGGTGATGAACCAGGGACTGACCGTCCACTGGAAGGCGCCCATGGCCAGACCGATCATGCCGAACAGCAACAGGGTGCTGTCCCAGTGATCGCTTTGCTGCTGACCGCCGACGATGAGGATTTCAGAATTGGGCGAACGGGCGCTCAGCTGCACTGCACCGCGCTGGCTGCTGCAGCGGCCGCAGGCATGGCAATCGGCATTGCCCTGCATGCGACGGATGTCGATCAGTGGGGCGCAGTTGGGTGTCGGCAGGTGCGGTTCGCGATTTTCCAGCCAGCGCTGTTCGTCGACCTTGTAGTGCACCGGCGCCAAGCGGGCGAGCAGGGCGAACACGCCGCTGACCGGGCACAGATGGCGGCACCAGACCCGCTTGCCGCGGCCGTAGAGAAAGCCCACCAGCATCGCCGCGACGGTGGAGCCGCCGAGGATCAGCAGTGCCGCCTGGGCATAGTCATAGACGCTGATCAGCTGGCCGTAGACGGTGGTGAGGATGAAGGCGATGGTCGGCCAGCCGCTCCAGCGCACCCAGCGCGGCGTGCGTTTGTTCAGCCCGCGCCAGCTGATCCATTCGCTGAGCGAGCCTTCGGGGCAGAGCACGCCGCACCACAGGCGACCGAAGAAGATCATCGACAGCAGCACGAAGGGCCACCACAGGCCCCAGAAGATGAACTGCGCCAGTACCGTCAGGTTATCGAGCATGCCGGCCTGGGCCGGCGGCAGATCAAGAAAGGCGGGGATCACCAGCAGCGTCAGGTAGAACCCCACCACCAGCCATTGCAGCGTGCGAATGGCTTTCGCATGCTGGCGCAGCAGGTCACCGAGTCGCGCCAGCCACGGCGCCTGGGTGATCATGCTGGCCTCGCAGCGAGCTGCACCTGTGCCCGCGGTTTGAGCCATGTCCACGCGGCGAGCCAGTAAAGGCCCAGAACTACCGCGGCGGCCAGCGAAGGCATGGCGCGATAGCCGGTGAGGCCGGCCAGGGTGCCGCCGAGCGCGCCGCCATCATCCAGCAGGGACGAGGTATCCCAGAGCGGATCGCCGAACACCGTGTACAGCACTTCCGGTACGTCCATACCCATCAGCTGGCCGCTGAAGCGATCCAGCGCGGCCATCAGCAATGCGCCGCCGAGCAGCAGCAACATCACTTCGCTGACCTGGAAAAAACGCCGCCAGCTGAAGTAGCGGCTGCCGGCCTGCAGGGCTGCATAACTGAGCACTGCGAGGACGAAACCGAGTACACCGCCGATGACGAAGCGGGTGAGGTCCATACCCGCCTGCTGGTTACCGATGCCGTAGAGGAACACCACTGTCTCGCTGCCTTCACGGCCCACGGCGAGCATGGCCAGCAGCAACAGGCCGATGCCGCTGCCCTGGCTGAGCTTTTCCGCGGCGCTGTTCTGCAGGCTGGTCTTCAGCGTGCGGCCATGCTGATGCATCCAGCCGACCATGTGCAGGATCAGCAGGCTGGCTACCAGCAGCATCGCGCAATGGAACCATTCGCCACCGCTGCCCGCCAGCCAGTCGCCGGCCTGCAATACCCCCCAGCCCAGCGCAGCGGCCAGACCGAGACCGGCGGCGACACCGGCCCAGAGCATGCGCAACGCATTGCCCGCGCCTGGTTGCTGGCGCAGCCAGGCATGCAGGATGCCGATGACCAGCAGGGCCTCGACGCTTTCGCGCCAGACGATGAACATGGATTGGCCCATGGGACTCTCCTCAGAAAAGCAACTACTTGGCGACGATCTCGCCTTCGGGAAGATCCATATGGAATTCGTCGAAGAATGGATAGCGGCCCGGCTTCAGCGGGTGGATCACGACGAAGGAGGTCACCCCGGGTGACAGCACCTTCTCGACGCGTAGCGGGGTGCTCTCGAACTCGGTCGGCCCGCTGCCGGCGTTGTGCACGATGATCTTGAAGCGCTGGCGGGCAGGGACTTCGATGGTCGCTGGCTCGAAGTGGCCGTCACGTATGGTCAGCTCGTACGTCGGCAGCGCGGCCTGCGCCGGGCTCGCGAGCCCGACCAGTAGCGGCAGCACGCCGAGCAGCGATTGCCCGGCGCGACGCATCAGTAGCCTCCTTTCTTGCCGATGCCGGCGTAGGTGAACTCGTATGTCAGCTCGCAGCCTTCGAACCAGGGGGCGACGCCGGTTTCCTTGTCGGTGTGGCGACCGAACATGTTGTGCCCCGAGCCTGGCGGCAGGATCTTGTAGGTCAACTGGTACTTGCCTGGGCCGAGCAGCTTGACGTTGTCCCCGTAGTGCGGGCCGTCGTTTGCCACCATCGGATGGAAATCGCCTTCGACGACTTCGTCGGAACCCTTCTTGCGCAGCGTGTAGTGGATGCTCAGATATGGCACGAAGCTGCCTTCCTGCCAGCCGTTGCGGTTGTCTTCGGTGGCGCTGATATCGGCCTCGAGATGTACGTCGGACTCGGCCGCGGCACGCATCATGCCCGGTGGGTCCATTTCGACCGGCTGCAGGTACACCGCGCCGACCTCCATGCCGCCGCACTGCTGCGGTTCGCCGATGGGGTATTCCTTCGCCTGGGCGAGCGGGGTGAGCAGCAGGGTGGTGATGGCCAGTGTGGCGGGGATGCGCATTGGGAATTCTCCGGAAACAGAAAAGGACGGAGCGAAGATTGCACTTGCGCTTCCGAATGATAATGATTCGCGTCAATTTCCCAAGAAATATTTTGTTACCGGTGTCTGAATGCAAAGCTGTATGCCGCTGCAGACGGCTGTTTGCGGGCGCTGCAGGCTAACTGCGACAGGTCGTCACAGTGGCACTTGGTGTGGGTGTGCAGGGTGCAGCGACCCGAACCGGCGCCGAACGAATCCTCTAAGATGGTGCACCTTTCGTATCCGGGGACTTCATGCAACCGCCCGTCTCACTCGACGCCCGTACCGCACGGATTCTTCCGTGGCTGGTGGCCATCGCCTTCTTCATGCAGACGCTGGACGGCACCATTCTCAATACCGCGCTGCCGGCCATGGCGCGTGATCTGGCGGAAAACCCGCTGCGCATGCAGGGTGTGGTGATCGCCTACATGCTCACGGTGGCGCTGCTGATTCCGGCATCCGGCTGGATTGCTGACCGCTTCGGTAGCCGGCGGATCTTCGTGACCGCCATCGTGCTGTTTTCCGTGGGCTCGCTGTTGTGCGCGTTGTCGACCAGCTTCAACCAGCTGGTGGCTTCCCGCGTGCTGCAGGCGCTGGGTGGAGCGCTGATGCTGCCGGTGGGGCGGCTGGTGGTGCTGCGGGCATTTCCGCGCAGCGACTTCGTGCGGATCATGGCCTTTATCGCGCTGCCAGGACTGGTCGGCCCGTTGCTCGGGCCAACCCTGGGTGGCTGGCTGGTGGAGTACGCCTCCTGGCACTGGATCTTCCTGATCAATCTGCCGGTGGGCGTGATTGGCTGCATCGCCGCGCTGCGCTTCATGCCCGATCTCAAAGGGCCCGAGCGGGTGCGCTTCGATACGCTCGGCTTCCTGCTGTTCGGCGCAGCGATGGTGCTGGTCACCATCGCGCTGGAGGGGCTCGGCCAGATGCACATGTCGCATGCCCGCGTGATGCTGCTGCTGTTCGGCGGCGCAGCGTGCATGGCGGCCTACTGGCTGCGCGCCGGGCGCATCGATGCGCCGCTGTTCAGCCCTAAGCTGTTCCATACGCGCAGCTTTGCGGTGGGCATCTTCGGCAACCTGTTTGCCCGGCTGGGTGGTGGCGCGCTGCCGTTCCTGTTGCCATTGCTGCTGCAGGTGGCGCTTGGCTATTCGCCGGCGAAGGCCGGGATGAGCATGATTCCGCTGGCCTTGGGTGCGATGGCGGTCAAATCCCTGGCCAAGCCGATCATCGATCGTCTCGGTTATCGCCGTCTGCTGATCGGCAACACACTGCTGCTCGGCTGCCTGATCGCCAGCCTGGCGACCATCGATGGACAAACGCCGACCTGGCTGCTGCTGGTGCATCTGGGCCTGATCGGCATGGTCAACTCGATGCAGTTCACCGCGATGAACACCGTCACCCTGGTCGGCCTTAGCCATGCCGACGCCAGTAGCGGCAATAGCCTGCTGTCGGTGGTGGTGCAGCTATCAATGAGCCTTGGCGTCGCCACCGCCGGTGCGCTGCTGGGAGGCTTCACCGTGGACGACGCGCAGGGCAGCGAGGTGCTGCGGGCATTTCAGCTGACGTTTCTCTGCGTCGGCGGTATGGCGATGCTCGCTGCCGCATTGTTCCTGCAGCTGGAACATCGCGACCCTGGCCATGACGACGATGTGCGGCGACCGGTGGACGTCGGCGAATAATCCTCTGTCGACCTGTAAGGAATCACGACAGGTGGTCGCAGTGGCTCTGCGTCATGCTGGCACATCGCCGGGCGGCCTGCGTGGTCCATAGCCGTCCTTCACTAGCAGATGGCGGCAATGACCTGCTGCAAATGTTTACCTGTGCAAGTAAACATTATCGACCTGTCGTCATAAGCTACATATCGTTGAGCCTCTGGAAGCGGCATTGCGCCGCAAGCAAAGGAGCGAAACGATGAGTGCAATGAGC
Organism: Stutzerimonas xanthomarina; assembly: GCF_003935375.1. GTDB lineage: Bacteria > Pseudomonadota > Gammaproteobacteria > Pseudomonadales > Pseudomonadaceae > Stutzerimonas > Stutzerimonas xanthomarina_A. The sequence continues at coordinate 371,154 of NZ_RHQM01000001.1, read as the reverse complement.
CTCGCCTGGCTGCTGATCGGCACCTCGCTGTGCGGCGTGTTGGTGCTACTGGTACTGCTCTGGCTGCTATGGATGGGCCGGCAGAGCCAATGCCGAGAACTGGAAGTGCTACGCGAACTGCTGGATGGCCTCGGTCAGGTGATCGTGCGCCTGGAGCAGGACAAGGCTGAGTTGACTTCCGGGCTGCGGGCGGAAAAGGCGCAAGCCGCCCAGCTACGTCGTCAGCTAGAACTGCTACGTCGTTGAGGGTGGTGATTTTGTTGTTTTAACAAACATATTTCTTCGAAATCGTCCCGCTGGTCGTTATGATGCCGCCTGATTTTTTATAAAAACTACAAATCAGGAGGTTTTCATGCATCCCGTAGTGGTCGAAGTCACCCAGCGCCTGATCGAGCGAAGCCGGCCTACGCGCGAAGCCTATCTCGCGATGGTTCGCGGCGCTGCCAGTGCCGGGCCTGCCCGCAACGGCGCGCAATGCGCGAACTTCGCCCATGGCGTTGCCGGTTGCGGCGCGCAGGACAAGCAGCGCCTGCGGCTGCCGGATGCGGCCAACATCGCCATCGTCACGGCCTACAACGACATGCTCTCGGCGCATCAGCCCTATGAGGACTATCCCGAGCGTCTGCGCCAGGCGCTGCGCGATATCGGCTCGGTGGGGCAGGTGGCCGGCGGTGTGCCGGCGATGTGTGACGGCGTCACCCAGGGCGAGCCGGGCATGGAGCTGGCCATCGCCAGTCGCGAGGTGATCGCCATGAGCACCGCGGTGGCGCTGTCGCACAACCTGTTCGATGCGGCGCTGCTGCTCGGTATCTGCGACAAGATCGTCCCCGGACTGCTGATCGGTGCGTTGCGCTTCGGTCATCTGCCCGCCGTGTTCGTGCCGGCCGGGCCGATGCCGTCCGGCCTGGCCAACAAGGACAAGGCCGCGGTGCGCCAGCGCTACGCCGAAGGCAAGGCCGGGCGCGACGAGCTGCTGGCAGCGGAGATGCAGGCCTATCACAGTCCAGGCACCTGTACCTTCTACGGCACCGCCAACACCAACCAGATGCTGATGGAGGTGATGGGCCTGCACCTGCCGGGCTCCTCCTTCGTCAACCCGGGCACGCCGCTGCGCGATGCGCTGACCACCGAGGCCGCGCGCCAGGTCACCCGGCTGACGCCACAGGGCGGCAGCTTCACGCCGCTCGGTGAGCTGGTCGACGAGCGCGTGCTGGTCAACGCCATCGTCGCGCTGCATGCCACCGGCGGCTCGACCAACCACACCCTGCACATGCCGGCCATCGCCCAGGCGGCAGGCATTCAGCTGACCTGGCAGGACATGGCCGACCTTTCCGCCGTGGTGCCGACGCTGGCCCGTGTGTATCCCAATGGCTCGGCCGACATCAATCACTTCCATGCCGCGGGCGGCGTGGCGCTGCTGGTGCGCGAGCTGCTCGCTGCCGGCCTGCTGCATGAGGATGTGCATACCGTGATGGGGCGCGGCCTCAATCGCTACACCCAGGAGCCCTTCCTCGAAGACGGTCGGCTGACTTGGCGTGAAGGCGCTGCGGCGAGCCTGGACGAAAGCATCCTGCGGCCGGTGGCGCGGCCGTTTTCGGCCGAAGGCGGGCTGCGGGTGATGAGCGGCAATCTCGGGCGTGGCGTGATGAAGGTATCTGCCGTGGCGCCCGAGCATCGCGTCGTGGAGGCGCCGGCGCGGGTCTTTGCCGATCAGCTGGAGCTGGTCGAGGCATTCAAGGCGGGCGAGCTGGAGCGCGATGTCGTTGCGGTGGTGCGCTTCCAGGGGCCGCGCGCCAACGGCATGCCCGAGTTGCACAAGCTGACGCCCTATCTCGGTCTGTTGCAGGACCGCGGCTTCAAGGTCGCGCTGGTCACCGACGGGCGCATGTCCGGTGCGTCGGGCAAGGTGCCGGCGGCGATCCATGTGTGCCCGGAGGCAATCGATGGCGGCCCGCTGGCGCGCGTGCGTGACGGCGATCTGCTGCGCGTGGATGGGCAGACAGGCGTGCTCGAGGTGCTGGTCGATGCCGCCGAGCTGGCCGACCGGTCGCCTGTTGCTGCGCCGGCTGCGAGCGTGCAGGGCTGTGGGCGCGAGCTGTTCGGCTTCATGCGGGCGGCGTTCAGCTCCGCCGAGCAGGGCGCCAGCGTGTTTACGGCCGGGCTGGAGGCGCTGCGATGACGCTGGCGCTGGTCGGGGATATCGGCGGGACCAATGCGCGCTTCGCATTGTGGCGCGACTCGCGGCTGGAGTCGGTGCGGGTGCTGGCGACAGCGGATTTCGTCACGCCCGAAACGGCGGTTGAGTATTACCTGGCATCTCTCGGGTTGGCGCCGGGCAGCGTCGAGGCGGCCTGTCTGGCCTGCGCCGGGCCGGTCAAGGGCGAGCAGTTCACCTTCACCAACAATCACTGGCGGCTGACGCGCCGCGATTTCTGTGGCGCCCTGCAGTTGGACGAGCTGCTGCTGATCAATGACTTCGCCGCGATGGCGCTGGGCATGACGCGGGTGGGCGAAGCGGGGCGGCGCCTGATCTGTGCTGGCGCGGCCGAGGCGGATGCGCCAGCGCTGGTCATCGGGCCGGGCACCGGGCTTGGCGTCGCCGCGTTGATGCCCTTGGGCGGTGGCGACTGGCGTGGGTTGCCGGGGGAGGGCGGGCACGTCGATCTGCCCGTGGCGGATGCGCACGAGGCGGCGCTGTGGCAGATGCTGTTTGCTCAGCTTGGCCATGTGCGTGCCGAAGACGTGCTCAGCGGCGGTGGCCTGTTGCTGCTCTACCGGGCGGTCTGTGCCCTGGCCGGTTTGTCGCCGCGACTGGCTTCGCCGGCTGAAGTCACCGCGGCCGCGCTCGCGGGCGATCATGTGGCGGTGGCGACCCTGGAGCAGTTCTGCGTGTGGCTCGGCCGGGTCGCCGGCAACAACGTGCTCACGCTCGGCGCGCGCGGTGGGGTGTATATCGTCGGTGGTGTGGTGCCGCGTTTCGCCGATTTTTTCGCGGCCAGCGGTTTCGCCCGAGGCTTCGCCAGCAAGGGTTCCATGAGCGGCTATCTCGGCGATGTGCCGGTGTGGCTGGTCACCGCTGACTATCCGGGGCTGGAGGGCGCCGGTGTGGCGCTGGAACAGGCGCTGGCACGCTGATCGGGTGCTTTTTCGGATATGTGGCGGCCGGATGTTGTTATAGCAACATCCGGCGTCTCATGCCGGCGCGATTGCCTCAGCTCGGCTCTTCGTCTGCCGGATAACGGCTGGCATTAAGGCTTTCCTTTACCTTGCGCAGGTGCGGCTGGAAATCCACGCCGCGGCGCAGGGTCATGCCGGTGGCGAGCACGTCGAGTACGGTGAGCTGGATGATGCGCGAGGTCATCGGCATGTAGATGTCGGTGTCCTCGGGCAGCGGGATGTTCAGGCTTAGCGTGCTGGCCTGTGCCAGCGGTGAGCCGGCGGCGGTCAGGCCGAGTACCGAGGCGCCGTTCTGTCGGGCGATGCGCGCCACCTCTACCAGTTCGCGGGTGCGCCCGGTGTAGGAAATGATCACGAACAGCTCGCCGGTATGCGCCACCGAGGCCAGCATGCGCTGCATCAGCACGTCCGAATGCGCGGTCACTGCCAGGTTGAAGCGGAAGAATTTGTGCTGCGCATCCAGCGCCACCGAGGCTGATGCGCCGAGGCCGAAGAAGTGGATCTGCCGGGCCTGGATCATCAGGTCGACGGCGCGGCTGACCAGTTGCGGATCGAGGCTCTGGCAGGCGCTGTCCAGCGAGGCGATGGCCGAGCCGAAGATCTTGCGCGTGTATTCCGCCGGACCGTCGTCGGGCTCCACCGCCTGGCTGACGTAGGCGGCGCCGCTGGCCAGGCTCTGCGCCAGTTGCATCTTCAGTTCCGGATAGCCGCTGACGCCGAACGAGCGACAGAAGCGATTCACTGTCGGTTCGCTGACCTGCGCGGTCTGCGCCAGGGTGGCGATGCTGAAGCGGGTCGCCTGCTGCGGATTGCGCAGGATCACCTCGGCGACCTTGCGCTCGGCCTTGTTGAGGTCTTCGATGCGGCGCTGGATCTGCTCGAGCAGGTTGTGTACGCGGTCCATGTCGGTCCTGATGCGGCTTGCCAAAGGGGTGGCCTATGCTACTGAGCGAGATGCGGAGCGACCATAGGAATCTTGTTTTGCAGTAAATGTTGTTTTTATTACTACATTGAACTTGAATAACAGGGCATCGCCGTGTATTCATAGTGCAGTTTTAGTAGAAGAACAAACATCATGACGCCACTATCTGTCGAACCCTGCACCCTGGCGCTGTTCGGCGCCCTCGGTGATCTGGCCCTGCGCAAGCTGTTTCCCGCGCTCTATCAGCTCGATCGCGCCGGTCTGCTGCCAACCGAAACGCGTCTGCTCGCGCTGGCTCGTGAGAGCGGCGAGGCGGCGAGCCATCTGGCGATGATCGAAGAACATCTGCGCCGCCACGTCGGCGAACGCGACCTCGATGAAGCCGTGCTTCAGCGCTTCATGGCGCGCCTGGACTACCTGAGCATGGATTTCCGCCGCGCCGAGGATTTTGCCGCGCTGGCGGACAAGGCCGGCAACGCGGATAGCATCGTCGCCTTCTTTGCCACGCCGGCATCTGTCTACGGTGCGATCTGCGCCGGGCTGGCCGAGGCGGGCCTGGCCGAACGCACCCGCGTAGTGCTGGAAAAGCCCATCGGCCACGACCTGGAGTCGTCCCGCGAAGTGAACGACGCGGTGGCGCGCTTCTTCCCGGAAGACCGCACCTATCGCATCGACCATTACCTGGGCAAGGACACGGTGCAGAACCTGATCGCCCTGCGTTTCGCCAACAGCCTGTTCGAAACCCAGTGGAACCAGAATCACATCTCCCACGTGGAGATCACCGTTGCCGAAACCGTCGGCATCGAAGGCCGCTGGGGCTACTTCGACCAGGCCGGCCAGCTGCGCGACATGATCCAGAACCACCTGTTGCAGCTGCTCTGCCTGATCGCCATGGACCCGCCCAGCGACCTCTCGGCCGACAGCATCCGCGACGAGAAGGTCAAGGTGCTCAAGGCGCTGGCGCCGATTGCACCGGAGAATCTTGGTCAGCAGCTGGTGCGCGGCCAGTACGTCGCCGGCAGCATCCTCGGCCGCCACGTACCGGGCTATCTGGAGGAAGAAAACTCCAACACCCAGAGCGACACCGAAACCTTCGTCGCGCTGCGGGCGGAAATCTGTAACTGGCGCTGGGCCGGCGTGCCGTTCTACCTGCGTACCGGCAAGCGCATGCCGCAGAAGCTGTCGCAGATCGTTATCCACTTCAAGGCTCCGCCGCACTACATCTTTGCCCCGGAGCAGCGCCAGCTGATCGGCAACAAGCTGATCATCCGCCTGCAGCCGCAGGAGGGCATCTCGCTGCTGGTGATGACCAAGGACCAGGGCCTGGACAAGGGCATGCAGCTGCGCAGCGGCCCGCTGCAGCTGAATTTCTCGGAAACCTACAAAAGCCCGCGCATCCCCGACGCCTACGAGCGGCTGTTGCTGGAAGTGATGAAGGGCAACCAGAACCTCTTCGTGCGCAAGGACGAAATCGAATACGCCTGGAAGTGGTGCGACCAGCTGATCGACGGCTGGCAGCGCGTCGGCGCCCCACCCAAACCTTACGCAGCAGGCAGCTGGGGACCGGCTGCCTCGATTGCCCTGATCAGCCGTGATGGCAGGAGTTGGTATGACGATCTCTAATCTCGATCTGCCGGTGCAGACTCTCGGTTTCAGCCTTGGTGACGCCGAGCAGCTGGCCGGCGAACTGGCGCTGACCGTGAGCAATGCCCTGCGCGGCGCGATTGCCGAGCGCGGTGCGGCGACCCTGGTGGTGTCCGGCGGCCGTAGCCCGATCGCCTTCTTCGAGCGCCTAGCGCAGCAGGAACTGGATTGGGGCAAAGTCACCGTCAGCCTCGCTGACGAGCGCTGGGTGCCGGTCAGCCATCCCGACAGCAACGAAGGCCTGCTACGTCGCCACCTGCTGCAGGGGCCGGCCGCCGCGGCGCGCCTGGTCGGCCTCTACCAGAGCGCGACAAGCCTCAAGCAGGCCGCTGATCGTGCCGATGCCGTATTGGCTGAACTGCCGCCAATCGACGTGCTGGTGCTGGGCATGGGTGAAGACGGCCACACCGCCTCGCTGTTCCCCGACAGCCCGAATCTGCAGCAGGCGCTCGACCCGCGTGGCACGCGGCGCTGCCTGCCGATGCAGGCGCCGACTGTGCCGCGCCAGCGCCTGAGCATGACCCTGGCGCTGCTGGCCAGCGCGCGGCTGACGCTGCTCGCCCTGCATGGTCGCGGCAAGCTGGCCACGCTCAATCAGGCCTTGGCTGGCGAGCCCTACGAAGCGATGCCGATTCGCGCCTTCCTCGCCCGTCCCCTCGAAATCTACTGGTGCCCCTGAGGCCGCAAGGAATTTTCCATGACATCTATCCAAACCAGCGTCGACGCCATGACCGACAAGATCGCCCTGATCGACCAGTGGTGCAGCGCCGCGCGCATCCTGCCGGTGATCACCATCGAACGTGAGGCGGACATCCTGCCGCTGGCCGATGCTCTGGCCGCCGGCGGCCTGCGCGTGCTGGAAATCACCCTGCGTTCGGCGCTGGGCCTTGGCGCGATTCGCCTGCTGCGCGAGCAGCGCCCGGAGCTGATCGTCGGCGCCGGCACCGTGCTCGACGCCAACATGCTGGAGCAGGCCGAGGCCGCCGGGGCGCAGTTCATCGTCTCGCCCGGCAGCACCCCGGCGCTGCTCGAGGCCGCGTTGCAAGGGCCGCTGCCGCTGCTGCCGGGCGTCGCCAGTGCTTCGGAAATCATGCTCGGCTACGCCATGGGCTATCGCCGCTTCAAGCTGTTCCCCGCCGAGATCTGCGGCGGCGTGGCAGCACTCAAGGCGCTGGGCGGGCCGTTCGGTGACATCCGCTTCTGCCCGACCGGTGGCGTCAATGCGCGCAACGCGCGGGACTACCTCGCCCTGACCAATGTGATGTGTGTCGGCGGCACCTGGATGGTCGATGCCAAGGCCGTGCGTGCCGGCGACTGGGCCGCCATCGAAAGCGCCACGCGCCAGGCCCTGCAGGCGCTGGACAGTGCACCGGCGGCCGAGCTGCCACGTGACTTCGACCTGCGCGCCGAGCGTGCCGAGCAGCGCGAGCTGTAACAGTCCCATCCCCTGCGGCGGGCGAAGGGCCGCCGCCTCTTTCACCATCTTCTCGCTACCTGGAGGTTGCATGAGCAACGCGCGCCCGCTTTCCGAGCTTTTCCCCCGTCTGGATGAGATTCCCGAAGCCTATCGGCCGGATGCACCGGTTACGCAGCGCGATTATCTGGTCGATGGCGAGCTGATGAACTGGGACGGTCCTTTGGCCGAGGTACGCAGCCCGGTGTTCCTGCGTGAGGCGGACGGCAGCGAGCGCCAGGTAGTCCTTGGCAGTACGCCGCTGCTGGATGCCGACGCCGCGCTGCGTGCGCTGGACGCCGCTGTCGCCGCCTATGACTACGGTCGCGGTGCCTGGCCGACCATGCGCGTGGCCGAGCGCATTGCCCATGTCGAGAGCTTTCTGGCGCGCATGCGCGAACAGCGCGAGGCGGTGGTCAAGCTGCTGATGTGGGAGATCGGCAAGAACCTCAAGGACTCCGAGAAGGAGTTCGATCGCACCTGCGATTACATCGTCGACACCATTCACGCACTGAAGGAGCTGGACCGTAGCTCCAGCCGCTTCGAACTGGAGCAGGGTACGTTGGGGCAGATCCGTCGGGTGCCGATGGGCGTGGCGCTGTGCATGGGGCCGTACAACTATCCACTCAACGAGACCTTCACCACGCTGATCCCGGCGCTGATCATGGGCAACACCGTGGTGTTCAAACCGGCCAAGTTCGGTGTGCTGCTGGTACATCCGCTGCTCGAAGCCTTCCGCGACAGCTTCCCGGCTGGCGTCATCAACGTCATCTACGGTCGCGGTCGCGAGACGGTCAGCGCACTGATGGCCAGCGGCAAGATCGACGTGTTCGCCTTTATCGGCACGCACAAGGGCGCCGCCGACTTGAAGAAACTGCACCCGCGCCCGCACCGCCTGCGCGCCGCGCTGGGGCTGGACGCGAAGAATCCGGGCATCGTCCTGCCGCAGGTCGATCTGGACAATGCGGTAGAAGAGGCCGTGACCGGCGCGCTGTCGTTCAACGGCCAGCGCTGCACCGCGCTGAAGATTCTTTTCGTGCATGAGGCGGTGCTCGATGGTTTCCTCGAACGCTTCGCTGCGCGGGTCAACGCGCTCAAGCCGGGCATGCCCTGGGAGCCCGGCGTCGCGCTGACGCCGCTGCCCGAGCCGGGCAAGACCGATTATCTGCATGCCGTGCTCGAAGACGCCGTGGCCAAGGGTGCGCGGGTGATCAACGCCGGCGGTGGCGAGTCGCACCAGACCTTCTTTCATCCGGCGGTGCTGAGCCCGGTGGATTCGTCCATGCGTGTCTATCACGAAGAGCAGTTCGGCCCGCTGGTGCCCGTAGTGCCGTACCGCGACCTGCAGGAAGTGATCGACTATGTGACTGCCTCCGACTACGGCCAGCAACTGTCGATCTTCGGCAACGATCCGGCGCAGGTCGGCGAGCTGGTCGATGCCTTCGTCAACCAGGTCGGTCGCATCAACATCAATGCCCAGTGCCAGCGCGGGCCGGATAGTTATCCGTTCAACGGCCGCAAGAATTCCGCCGAAGGCACGCTGTCGGTACATGACGCCCTGCGTGTGTTCTCCATCCGCACCCTGGTGGCGACCCGTTTCAACGAGGCCAACAAGCAGCTGGTTGACACCATCATCCGGGAGCGTCGCTCGGGCTTCCTGACCACCGATTACATCTTCTGACGGAGTCTAGCCATGGCCTCGCCAGTGCTCGCCCAGCCGCTGTTGCTGGGCATGATGCGCCTGCTGGAATACCCCGAGCTGGGTGAACCCCAGGCACTGCTGGCGTTCATCGAACGCTGCGTCGAGCGCGGGCTGAACGGCTTCGACCATGCCGATATCTATGCTGGCGGGCGCTGCGAGGCGCACTTCGGTGCGGCCTTGCGCCTGGCACCGGGGCTGCGCCAGCGCCTGCAGATCATCGGCAAGGCCGATATCGTGCCGGCCGGGCAGGAATGCTCGCGCTGGCGGGTCAAGCACTACGACACCAGTGCTCGCTATCTGCGCCAAGCGGTGGACGGCAGCCTGACGCGGCTGGGTGTCGAGCGGCTCGACGGCTTTCTGCTGCATCGCCCGGACCCGCTGCTGCAGGTCGACGAGGTGGCCGACACGCTGAACGAGCTGATCGCCAGCGGCAAGGTGGGCTGGGTCGGCCTGTCCAACGCAGAGGTGTTGCACTGCCAGGCGCTGGCGCAGCGCGTGCCACTGCGCTGCAACCAGATCGAACTCTCGCTGCAAGCCCAGCACGGGGTATGGAACGGCGGTTTGCATGCCTTGCAGGCCGCGGGCCTGCAAGTGCTGGCCTGGTCGCCCATGGGCGGAGGACGCTTCGGTGAGCGCTTGTGCAGCGCACTCAGTGAGGTCGCCGCCGATCTGGGCGCAACGGCCAATCAGGTGGCACTGGCCTGGCTTCGGGAATTGCCCGGCCGCCCGTTGCCGATCCTCGGCAGCCTGCGCTGGGTACGGATCGAGGAGGCGCTGCAGGGCGTCGAATTGGAGCTGGACCGCCCCGCCTGGTTCTACCTGAGCGAAGCGGCCCGCGGGCATGAGGTGGCGTAGGCAGGGGCTCATCTGTCCGCTATCCAAGGTGGAAAATGCTTCGCAGTTTTCCACCCTACGCGGGGTTCGTAGGGTGGATGACGCTTCACCCATCCACCGCTTGGCATTCGCGATGGGACCACGCTAGGCACCTCCCATTCGACACACCACCGTTCCACGCTTGATCGTGCCCGCGCTTTCGCGGCGGCGATCAACAGCTGCTGTGCGTGGTCCAAAACGGTGCGCTCCTGTGCTAGGGTCGCGTCCGTCGCGGGACGACCCGCTGGCATGTCGAATCGTGCGGGGACGGCCCTGCAGTTGATGGAGTCATCGTCATGCATTCGGCCTGGATCATGCTGATCGTAGCCGGCCTTCTGGAAGTGGGTTGGGCCATTGGCCTCAAGGCTTCCGAAGGCTTCACCCGCCCGCTACCCAGCGTGCTCACCATAGCGGCCATGGCTGGCAGCTTTTTCCTGCTCGCGCGTGCCATGCAGGTTCTGCCGGTGGGTACCGCCTACGGCATCTGGGTCGGTATCGGCGCATTGGGTACCGTGCTGCTGGGCATTCTCATCTTCGGCGAAAGCGCCTCGCCCGCGCGGCTGGTGAGCGTGCTGCTGTTGCTGGCTGGGCTGGTTGGTCTGAAGCTGAGCGCCTGAGGAGTCTCTGCGGCGCTCACTCCCGAACGGGTGCCCGTCAGTCCTGCAGCTTCAGATGCGAGATATCCGGCACCACGGCGGTGGTGTCGCGCGGCTTTTCGCCCATGTCGCTGCCCACCGGGGCAAGGCTGAACTGAGAAAGGTCCACGCGCGGCGCCTCTGGCTCGGGCCGGGCGTCCTGCAGGTCGACGCCGATCGGCGCAATACCGAAGTCCGGTGCCTCGACGTCGGCGAAGGCTGCCATGTATTCGTCACGCGGCGTCACCTTGAGTATGGCCGGGGCGTCGCTCGTTTTTCCTGCGCTGCTCTCGGTGCTGGCCGTGCTGGTCGCCGTCGATGCCGGAGGCGGCGCCAGTTCGATTTCCTCCACATCGACGGGCAGCGGTTTGAGTTCTACCTGCGCGCCGGCACGCTCCATCGCCTGGCGATATTTTTCGGCCGCGGCGAAGTCCAGATTCTGCTTGATCACGATGCGCCGGCCGGAGAACAGCAGCGCGATACGCTGGGCGTCGGCCTGGAACAGCTTGGTCAGGTTGGCCTCGACCTGCTCGAGCTTGGCGCCCGGGAGCAGTTGGCCGGAAAAGGCGATCTCGTAGAGACTCATGGTGCGGTTCCTTTTGTAACCGATGCCAGTGATCGTGGAGGCGGCGGGGCGCCTCGGGACGGAAACGTAAGCGAGGTGGCGATGATCTGGCAAAGAGCAAACTGCTGCACTCGCCGGTGTCACAAGTTTGCATGCCGCCATAGCGTCAGGGTAGCGGTGCGAACAGGGCGTCGATGTCGCGTTCGCCAAGCTGCAAGCTGCCGTCGACTGCACCTTCGAGTACACCGGCCGCGAGTTCGGCCTTGCGCGCCTGCAACTCGCGGATGCGCTCCTCGACGGTGCCGCGGCTAATAAGACGATAGACGAAGACCGGCTTGTCCTGGCCGATGCGATAGGCGCGGTCGGTCGCCTGGTTCTCCGCAGCGGGATTCCACCAGGGATCGTAGTGGATCACCGTATCCGCCGCCGTCAGGTTGAGCCCGGTGCCACCGGCCTTCAGGCTGATCAGGAACAGCGGCACTTCGCCGGCCTGGAAGCGCTCGACCGGCGTGCGTCGATCATCGGTCTCACCCGTCAGCTTGACGTACTCGATGCCGCGCTTGTGTAGCGCCTGCTCGATCAACGCCAGCATCGAGGTGAACTGGGAAAACAGCAGCACCCGCCGGCCTTCGCTCATCAGCTCGTCGAGCATCTCCAGCAGGCTGTCGAGCTTGCCGGAGCTGCTGCCGCGTGCGGCTCGTGCCGACTCACCCTTCAGCAGGCGCAGGTCGCAGCAGACCTGACGCAGCTTGAGCAGCGCCTCGAGGATGACCATCTGGCTGCGCGCGAGTCCCTTGCGCTCGATCTCGTCGCGCACCTTGCGATCCATTGCCAGCCGTAAGGTCTCGTAGACCTCGCGCTGGACGTCATTCAGTTCGACCCAGTGGACGAACTCGTTCTTGGCCGGCAGCTCAGTGGCTACCTGTTCCTTGGTGCGCCGCAGCAGGAACGGCCGAATGCGGGCGCGCAGGTGCGCCAGTCGTGCATCGTCGCCGTGTTTTTCGATCGGATTGCGGTACTCCTGGGTGAAGCTTTTGGCGTCTCCAAGCCACCCGGGCATGAGGAAGTGGAATAGCGACCAGAGCTCGCCGAGGTGATTCTCCAGCGGCGTGCCGGTCAGGCACAGGCGCTGTCGGGTCTGCATTTCGCGTACGGCCTGGGCCGCTTTGCCGGACGGGTTCTTGATGTGCTGCGCCTCGTCGAGAATGAGTAGGTGCAGCGGCTGCTCACGCAGTGCGGCTATGTCGCGCGTCAGCAGCGCATAGCTGGTCAGCAGTAGATCGTGCTCGCCAAGTTCGCCGAAGTGTTTCTGCCGGGTGCTGCCCTTGAGCGTCAATACCCGTAGCTGCGGGGCGAAACGGCTGGCCTCGTCCTGCCAGTTGGGAATCAGGCTGGTCGGCATCACCACCAGCGCCGGACGATCGAGCCGTCCTGCCTGCTTTTCGGCGAGGATGTGGGCAAGGCTCTGCAGCGTCTTGCCCAGGCCCATGTCGTCGCCGAGGATGCCGCCGGCGCCCAGCTCACGCAGCGTCTGCATCCAGGCCAGGCCCTGCTGCTGGTAGGGCCGCAGTTTGCCCGCGAGCCCGGTTGGGGGCGGGCAGGCCTTGATGTCAGGGTTGCGCAGGCGCCCGGCGAACTCACGCAGTCGTTCACCGCCTTTCCATTGCGGTGCCAGGCTGTCGAGCCCAGCCAGGCGCGCGCCGTCGGCTTTGCTCATACGCAGCGATGGCCCATCCATCTGCTCGCGCATGTAGAGCTCACCGAGGGTCGCCAGAATCGGCTTGATGCGCCCTAGCGGCAGCGTCACGTGCAGCGCCTGCCTGTCGTGTTGTCCCGGCCGGTCCAGTTGCACGCGCAGCTGCTCCTCATCGCTACGCAGCGCGATGGCGCGAGGGCTGAGCAATTGAGGGTTCTGGCGGATCAGTCGCAACAGTACCGGCAGCATGCCGATGCGCTGCCCGTTGACGATGATGCCGAGATCGAGATCGAACCAGTCGTCATCAGCTGACTCGTCGATCTGCGCGTACCAGCTGTCGATGGCGGTCAGGTCGTAGGCGAAGCCGGGATGGATATCGATCTGCCAGCCTTGTCGGCGCAGTTCGGGCAGTTGCTCCTGAACGAACCTGAGCCAGGCATCTTCGCCGGGCAGCTGGAACATCTCCGCCGACTCCTTCGGCAGCGCCAGGCTCTGGCGCAGCGCCGGCCGGAAGCCCAGCTGTTCAAGTTGTCTGCGCAGTGCCTGTTCGGCCTGATGGTGGCGTGCGATCAGCTGCAGCTCGTTGCCGACCAGATGGCGGACACGTTCGCCGTCGCGTTTGCCATGGATACACGCCTCCCCGTAGAGGAACGACAGGCCGGCGCGATGCTGATGGTCGCTGACCATGCGCTGATTGCCCGGCTGGTAGTTGATTGCCAGATGACTGCCGAGACTGAGCAGCGGTACGGGCGGCAGGTCGTCGATCAGCCGTTCATCGCGAGGCGCCAGCGGAGGGCTCATCTGCCAGGCCCTCTGTGCCGGAATGCGGCAAGGCAGGTCAGCCGACTGTGGGCCGGATATCGGTGCGAAGTGCTCATAGTGGCTTCATTTCGATCAGCAGCCCGAGGCTGTCATGGTCGATGTAGGTCAGCCGGCCAGGGGTCAGGCGAACCCGCTGCGTCAGGCGCTCGCTGGCGAGCAGTTGGCCGTACTCGCCGAAGCGGTTCACCCAGAAGGTCATGTCAGTCTGCATATAGCGCCCGGGTCTGACCCTCAGCAGACCCTGAATCGGGTAGTGCTCGAAATGGCGTTGCCCCTGGTGCAGTGCAATGGTCAGCGCATCTTCGCTGACTGCTTGCTGCCAGGCGCGTTGCAACAGTACCTGGTAGCCCTGGTCCGGCGTAAGCCTGGCGGCGACATGCTCGAGGGCTGGCTGGCGTTCGGCGCGCCTGTCCAGCACCTGCGCACTATCGGCCCAGTCGTAGGGCGCGTGCTGGCTGGCTTCCAGTGGCGGGGCGTGGCGAAACAGGATCAGCTCGACGCGATATAGCGCCTCGGCGTGAGCCTGAGGCGCCAGCAGCGTCAGCAGCAAGACCAGATAGCGAAGTGGCATCTACGATCCTTGCTCATTGGGCGCCAGCCGCTCAAGCAGCGCTTCCAGCGTATTGAAGCGTTCCTCCGGGCGTTCCATCGGCACCTGGAATTTGAACAGCGTGGCGCCTTCGAACTTGTAGCGATTCGGCTGGCTCTGGATCAGCTTGATCAGCACCATCGGGTCGACCGAGGTGTCGGCCGAGAACTCGATGCGCCCACCCTGCGGGCCTGCGTCGATCTTGGTAATGCCGAGCTTTTCCGCCTGCAGCTTGAGCAGTGTCAGGCGCACCAGGTTCTTCGTCGGTTCCGGTAGCAGGCCGAAGCGGTCGATCATCTCCACCTGCAGTTCTTTCAGCCCGTCTTCGTCGGCCGCATTGGCAATGCGCTTGTAGAGGATCAGGCGGGCATGCACATCCGGCAGGTAGTCTTCCGGGATCAGGGCTGCCAGGCGCAGGTTGATTTCCGGCCCGCCGCCGAGCGGCTGCTCCAGATTCGGCTGCTCGCCCTTGCGGATCGCCTTGACCGCGCGCTCGAGCATTTCCATATAAAGGGTGAAGCCAACCGCCTGGATCTGCCCGCTCTGGCCCTCGCCGAGCAGCTCGCCGGCGCCGCGGATTTCCAGGTCGTGGGTGGCGAGGACAAAGCCTGCACCGAGGTCCTGGGCATTGGCGATGGCCTCCAGGCGCTTCTGCGCGTCATCGGTCATTGCCTTGCGGGTCGGGGTCAGCAGATAGGCATAGGCCTGGTGGTGACTGCGCCCGACCCGGCCACGCAGCTGGTGCAGCTGCGCCAGGCCGAACTTGTCGGCGCGCTCGATGATGATGGTGTTGGCACTCGGCACGTCGATGCCGGTTTCGATAATGGTCGAGGCCACCAGCACGTTGAAACGCTTGTGGTAAAAGTCGCTCATGACCTGTTCGAGGTCACGCTCGCGCATTTGCCCGTGGCCGATCGCGACGCGTGCCTCCGGCACCAGTGCCTGCAGGTCGGCGGCGCATTTCCCGATGGTCTTCACATCGTTGTGCAGGTAATAGACCTGGCCGCCGCGCAACAGCTCGCGCAGCAGCGCCTCCTTGATCACGGTGTTCTGCTGTTCCATGACGAAGGTGCGAACCGACAGCCGGCGCGCCGGCGGCGTGGCGATGATCGACAGGTCGCGCATGCCGGCGATGGACATGTTCAGCGTGCGTGGAATCGGCGTGGCGGTCAGCGTGAGAATGTCCACTTCACTGCGCAATGCCTTGAGCTGTTCCTTCTGGCGCACGCCGAAACGGTGTTCCTCGTCGATGATGACCAAGCCCAGGTTGCTGAACTTGACGTCATCCTGCAGCAGCTTGTGGGTGCCGATGAGAATGTCGATCTTGCCCTCGGCCAGCTCGGCGATGGCGCTCTGCACTTCCTTGGCGGATTTGAAGCGGCTCATCACCTCGACCCGCACCGGCCAGTCGGCGAAGCGGTCGCGGAAGCTGTTGTAGTGCTGCTGAGCGAGCAGGGTGGTCGGCACCAGTACGCCAACCTGCCGGCCGCCATGGACGGCGATGAAGGCGGCGCGCATGGCCACCTCGGTCTTGCCAAAGCCGACGTCACCACAGACCAGACGATCCATCGGCTTGGCCGACAGCAGGTCCTCGCGTACCGCGTCGATGGCGGCCTGCTGATCGGGCGTTTCTTCGAACGGAAAGCCTGCGGCGAACGTTTCGTAGTCGACCTGCGGGTCCTTGAAGGCATAACCCTCGCGTGCGGCGCGGCGGGCGTAAATATCCAGCAGCTCGGCCGCGACATCGCGCACCTGCTCGGCCGCCTTGCGCTTGGCCTTCTGCCAGGTTTCCGAACCGAGCCGGTGCAGTGGCGCGAGCGCGTCGTCGCTGCCTGTATAGCGGGCGATCAGGTGCAGGCTGGCGACCGGTACGTAGAGCTTGGCATCCTCGGCGTACTGCAGCAGCAGGAATTCCTGCGCCTGGCCTTCGATCTCCAGAGTGACCAGGCCCTGGTAGCGACCGACACCGTGATCGATGTGCACCACCGGCGAGCCTTCGCGCAGCTCGGTGAGGTTCTTGATGACGTTCTCGCCACCGTCGCGGCTCTTCTCGCGTCGCCGGCGCTGCATGACGCGCTGACCGAACAGCGGGCTTTCCGCGACCAGTGCGACGTCGTCCAGTTGCAGGCCTTCGTCGAGCGGGGCGATGGTGATCGCCAGACGCTCCTGGCTGGCGAGGAATTCCTCCCAGCCTTCGACTTCTTGCGGGCGCAGCTTTAGACGGGCGAGCAGCTCCAGCAATACTTCGCGGCGGCCGGCTGATTCGGCAGTAAACAGCACACGCCCGGCATATTCGTCGAGGAAGCGCCGCAGCTTGCCCAGCGGTTCGCTCGCCTTGGCCTCGATTGCCAGTTCCGGCAGGGCCTGCGCGGTGAAGCGTTCGCGGCCGATGCCAGGCTCGACATCCTGTTGGCTGGCGACCACACGCGGCCAGAGCTTGAGCCGAGCGAAGCAGTCTTCCACCGGCATGAACAGTTCGGCCGGCGGCAGCAGCGGTCGCTCGGGGTCGACGCGGCGTTCTTCGTAGCGATTGCGAACGTCGCTCCAGAACTGCTCGGCGGCCTGCTCGATGCCGGGCAGGGAGAACACCTGGCTGTCTTCGGGCAGGTAATCGAACAACGTCGCGGTTTCTTCATAGAACAGCGGCAGGTAGTACTCGATGCCCGCCGGGGTGATACCGGTGGAGAGATCCTGGTAGATCGGGCAGCGGCGGAAGTCGACGTCGAAACGCTCGCGAAAACGCGCGCGGAAGCCGGTGACTGCCTCCTTCTTCAGGGGGAACTCGCGTGCTGGCAACAGGCGGATCGACTCGACCTTGTCGATCGAGCGCTGGTTCTCCGGATCGAAGGTGCGCAGCGTCTCTATCTCGTCATCGAACAGGTCGATGCGGTAGGGCAGGGGGCTGCCCATGGGGAACAGGTCGATCAACGCGCCGCGCACGGCGAACTCGCCGTGCTCGTACACGGTATCCACGCAGCGATAGCCGGCTGCTTCCAGGCGCAGGCGCATCTGCTCCACATCCAGCTTCTGCCCGACGTCCAGCACCAGGCTCGAACCCAGCAGGAAGCGCTTTGGCGCCAGCCTGTGTAGGGCGGTGGTGATAGGCACTACCAGCACGCCGTGGCTCAGCTCCGGTAGCTGGTAGAGGGCGGCAATGCGCTGGGAGACGATGTCCTGGTGCGGCGAGAAGATGTCGTAGGGCAGCGTTTCCCAGTCAGGAAAATGCAATACCGCCAGCTGTGGCGCGAAGAAGGCGAGTTCTTCCTGCAGGCGCTCGGCGCTTTGGCTGTCGGCAGTGAGCAGGAGCGTGAAGCGTTTGGCGTTGCTGGCTGCTTCGGCAATCGCCACGCTTAGCGCAGCTCCTGGAAGATTGCCCCAATGTTGCTTGCCGCTGGCGGCAGGCAGGGGGGGAAGGCGCAAGACGGACACGAGTGGGCGTGGCTCCGATCAAAAAATAGGCCGCCGGGATTGTAACTATCGAGGCGGTAGGCTGTCAGTGTTTCGTCCGCTGCAGATTGCCGGCGCTAGGGTGCGCCGTCATAATGTAGCCCCTTTTCTCAGCCCCTACATGTTGGAAGGAACTGCCCGTGACTCAGAAGCCCGACCAGTGTCTTGGTGAATGGATTGACCGCGAAGCGCTCGCCGAAGCGATGATTCCGCTGATTGGTCAGCTGTATCGCAACAATAACGTGGTGACTTCGATCTACGGCCGTGGCCTGATCAATCGTTCGGTGATCGCCATCCTCAAGGCACACCGTTTCGCCCGTCACCGCATCGCCGACGAAACCGAGCTGTCGGTGCACGACACCTTCCAGATCCTCAAGACGATGAGCGAAATGAACCTGGGCGCCGCTTCGGTGGACCTGGGCAAGCTGGTCGCCAAGTACAAGGAAGCGGGCAACGGTCGCAATCTCGAGCAGTTCGTCCGTGAAGAGCTGGCTGAGGTGGCCGACAAGCGTCACGCCGCAGCTGGTCACAAGGGCACTGACGTGGTTCTCTACGGTTTCGGCCGTATCGGGCGTCTGCTGGCGCGTATCCTGATCGAGAAAACCGGTGGTGGCGACGGCCTGCGCCTGCGAGCCATCGTCGTGCGCAAGGGCGCGGACAACGATCTGGTCAAGCGTGCCAGCCTGCTGCGTCGCGACTCGGTGCATGGTCCTTTCGATGGCACCATCACCATCGACGAAGAGAACAGCACCATCACCGCCAACGGCAACCTGATTCAGGTGATCTACTCCAACGATCCGTCCTCGGTGGATTACACCCAGTACGGCATCGAGAACGCGCTGCTTGTCGACAACACTGGCAAGTGGCGTGACGCCGAAGGCCTGGGTCAGCACCTCAAGTGCCCGGGTGTTGCTCGCGTCGTATTGACCGCGCCGGGCAAGGGTGAGCTGAAGAACATCGTGCATGGCATCAACCATGGCGACATCACCGCCGATGACAAGATCATCTCCGCTGCATCCTGCACCACCAACGCCATCGTGCCGGTGCTCAAGGCGGTGAACGATCAGTACGGCATCGTCAACGGTCACGTGGAAACGGTGCATTCGTACACCAACGACCAGAACCTGATCGACAACTTCCACAAGGGCAGTCGTCGTGGTCGCAGCGCTGCGCTGAACATGGTGATCACCGAAACGGGTGCCGCCACCGCTGCAGCCAAGGCGCTGCCGGTGCTCAAAGGCAAGCTGACCGGCAACGCGATCCGCGTCCCGACTCCGAACGTGTCCATGGCAATTCTCAACCTGAACCTGGAGAAGGCCACCAGTCGCGAAGAGATCAACGAGTACCTGCGCCAGATGGCCATGCACTCGGATCTGCAGAAACAGATCGACTTCGTCAACTCTCAGGAAGTTGTATCCACTGATTTCGTCGGATCGCGCCATGCCGGCGTGGTGGATGCCGAAGCGACCATTTGCAACGACAACCGTGTCGTGCTTTACGTCTGGTACGACAACGAGTTCGGCTACAGCTGTCAGGTCGTGCGGGTGATGGAAGACATGGCAGGGGTTAACCCGCCAGCCTTCCCGCGCTAAACGCTGCGGACGGTGAAATCGAAACGGGAGCCTCGGCTCCCGTTTCGCGTTTCTGGGCGGTAGTAATGGCGCGAGCTGCCGGGGTTGAGCGGCCGAGCCGTCGGCTCGATTTCGTGCATCGCTAATTTTGCTTCTCTTGTTTCGAGTCAAAAATCCGCAATGCTTGGGTGGTCAGTCAAGGTCCGCGACCTCTATAATCGGGCGGATTTTTTACCTGGGTCCGCGACATGGTGTCGCGTCAATAACGTATTGGCGCGCGCGGCGCAATCCTACTTTGCGCCATGCCGCTGGGTCTGCAAAAAAAGCTTTCTAAAATCAGTGGTTAGGCAAACCGATGATCAATATAAAACGAGGGCTTGATTTGCCCATAGCCGGTGCGCCGGCGCAGCGTATCGAGGCCGGCAGGCCCGTGCGCAGCGTCGCCGTCGTCGGCTTCGACTATCCGACCATGAAGCCAACCATGGCTGTTCAGGTCGGTGATCGGGTTAAGCTGGGGCAGATCCTTTTTTCCGACAAGAAGTCCGAAGGCGTGCATTACACCGCGCCCGGCGCCGGTGTCGTCAGTGCAGTTCACCGCGGCGAAAAGCGCGTGCTGCAATCGGTGGTCATCGACCTCGAGGGCGATGAAGAGGTCACCTTCACGAGCTATTCGCCAGCCCAGCTGGATGGTCTGAGCGGCGAACAGGTGCGTGAAAACCTGCAGCAGTCAGGCCTGTGGACCGCGCTGCGCACGCGGCCGTTCAGCAAGGTGCCGGCCGTCGATGCCACGCCTGCCTCGATTTTCGTGACCGCGATCGACACGCATCCGCTGGCAGCCGATCCGGCGATCATCATCGCTGAACAGCCTGAAGCCTTTGAAGCCGGACTCAAGGTCCTGACTAATCTGGCCAAGGTGTTCCTGTGCAAGGCGCCAAATGCCTCGTTGCCAGGCGAGTCCCTGGCCAAGGTTCAGGTCGAAAGCTTCAACGGTCCGCATCCTGCCGGGCTGGCTGGTACCCACATCCATTTCCTCGACCCGGTAAGCGCCAGCAAAAGCGTCTGGACCATCGGTTATCAGGACGTGATTGCCGTGGGCAAGCTGTTCACCAGTGGGCGTTTGTCGGTGGAGCGCGTTGTCGCCCTGGCCGGCCCGGTGGTCGAGCAGCCACGTCTGGTACGTGCCCGTCTCGGTGCCAACCTCGACGAACTGACCGCCGGTGAGCTGCAACCCGGAGCCAATCGCGTCGTTTCCGGCTCGCTGCTGGGTGGTCGTACCGCCCATGGTGCGTTCGCCTACCTTGGTCGCTACCACCAGCAGGTTTCCTGCCTGCGTGAGGGCAAGGAGCGCGAGATGCTCCATTACATGCGCCCGGGCGTCGACAAGCATTCGATTCTCAATATCTATATCTCCAAGCTGATGGCCGGCAAGAAGTTCGCCTTCTCTACCTCCACCAACGGCAGCCCACGGGCGATGGTGCCGGTAGGTAACTACGAAGAGGTCATGCCGCTGGACGTCCTGCCGACCCAGTTGCTGCGTGCACTGATCGTGGGTGACACCGAAGTGGCGCAGAAACTCGGTTGCCTGGAGCTGGATGAAGAAGATCTGGCGCTGTGCAGCTATGTCTGTGCCGGGAAATACGAATACGGCCCGATCCTGCGGGACAATCTGACCCGCATCGAGAAGGAGGGTTAAGGCATGGGCATTCGCGCATTCCTCGACAAGATCGAGCATCATTTCGAAAAAGGCGGCAAGTACGAGAAGTGGTACGCGCTTTACGAAGCGGCCGACACTTTCCTCTATCGTCCCGGCAGCGTCACCAAGACCACGGCCCACGTACGCGACGGCATCGACCTCAAGCGCATGATGATCACCGTCTGGATGTGTACCTTCCCGGCGATGTTCTTCGGGATGTGGAACACCGGCTACCAAGCCAACCTGATCTTCGCGCAGAGCCCTGATCTGCTCGCAGCTCAGGAAGGCTGGCGCTTCGGTCTGATCGGCGCACTGGCGGGCTTCGATCCGAACAGTCTCTGGGATAACTTCATCCAGGGCGCAGCCTACTTCCTTCCGATCTACGCGGTGACCTTCATCGTCGGTGGGTTCTGGGAAGTGCTGTTCGCTTCGATCCGCAAGCACGAGGTCAACGAGGGCTTCTTCGTTACGTCCGTGCTGTTTGCCCTGATCCTGCCGCCGAGCATTCCGCTGTGGCAGGTCGCGCTGGGTATCAGCTTCGGCGTGGTAATCGGCAAGGAAATCTTCGGTGGGACCGGCAAGAACTTCCTGAACCCGGCGCTTACTGCGCGGGCGTTCCTGTTCTTCGCCTACCCGGCACAGATGTCCGGTGACGGCGTCTGGACTGCGGTCGATGGCTATGCCGGCGCAACTGCGCTGAGCCTCGGCTTCGTCGGCGGTATCGAAAACGTGATCGACAACGGCATCACCTGGATGGACGCCTTCGTCGGTACCATTCATGGCTCGATCGGTGAAACCAGCACGCTGGCAATCTTCATCGGCGGCGTGATCCTGATCGGTAGCAAGATTGCCTCCTGGCGCATCGTTTCCGGTGTGATGCTCGGCATGATCGGTCTGAGCTTCCTGTTCAACCTGATCGGTTCCGACACCAACCCGCTGTTCGCTATGCCCTGGTACTGGCACATGGTCGTCGGTGGCTTCGCCTTCGGCATGATCTTCATGGCGACCGACCCGGTGTCGGCCTCCATGACCAATACCGGCAAGTGGGTGTTCGGCATCCTGATCGGTGTGATGGTCGTGCTGATCCGTGTGGTCAACCCCGCCTTCCCGGAAGGCATGATGCTGGCGATCCTGTTCGCCAACCTGTGTGCGCCGCTGATTGACCATTTCGTCATTCAGGCCAATATCAAGCGGAGGCTGGCACGTAATGTCTAGTCAGAAAGAATCCACCGTTCGCACGCTGACGGTAGCCCTGTTGGTCTGCCTGGTGTGCTCCATCTTCGTGGCTGGCGCCGCCGTGGCGCTTCGCCCGACTCAGCAGGAAAACCGTCTGCTGGACAAGCAGCGCAGCATCCTGGCGATCGCCGGTCTGGGCGAGGCGGGCATGTCCGGTAATCAGGTCAAGCAGTTGTTCAACGAGCGCATCGTCGCCCGTCTGGTCGATCTGGAAACCGGCAAGTTCAGCGATGAATTCGAAGCCAAGACCTTCGATCCGCTCGCCGCTGCCAAGGACCCTGCGCTGTCCCAGGCGCTGCCTGGGGAGCAGGATATTGCCTCGATCAAGCGTCGCGAGCGTTACAGCACCGTTTATATCGTCGAAGGGCAGGGCGAGGGCGAGATCGATACGCTGATCCTGCCGGTTCGTGGCTACGGTCTCTGGTCGACGCTCTATGGCTTCATGGCAGTCGAGGGTGACCTGAATACCGTTGCCGGCTTCGGCTTCTACCAGCACGGTGAAACCCCGGGCCTTGGCGGTGAGGTCGACAATCCGAAGTGGCGCGGCATGTGGCCCGGCAAGGAACTGTACGACGACAACGGCAAACTGGCGGTGCAGATCGTCAAGGGCGGTGTCGACCCTCAGAGCCCGAAAGCCGACCACCAGGTCGATGCCCTGGCCGGTGCGACCCTGACCAGCAACGGTGTCAATTCGCTGTTGCACTTCTGGTTGGGCGAGAACGGCTTCGGTCCATTTATCGCTAATCTGCGCGCTGGGGAGGCTTGATCATGTCGCAACCCACTGTCAAAGAAGTTCTGCTCAATCCGATCTTCAATAACAACCCCATTGGCCTGCAGATTCTCGGAATCTGCTCGGCGCTGGCGGTCACGTCCAACCTGAACACGGCGCTGGTGATGTCAGTGGCGCTGACGCTGGTCACGGCGTTCTCCAACCTGTTCATCTCGATGATCCGCAGTCAGATCCCCAACTCGATCCGCATGATCGTGCAGATGGTGATCATCGCCTCGCTGGTGATCGTGGTTGATCAGATCCTCAAGGCCTATGCCTTCTCGTTGTCCAAGCAGTTGTCGGTGTTCGTCGGTCTGATCATCACCAACTGTATCGTGATGGGGCGTGCGGAAGCCTTCGCCATGCAGAACCCGCCAATGCTGTCGTTCTTCGACGGTATCGGCAACGGTCTGGGCTACAGCGCCATGCTCATTGCGCTCGGCATCGTTCGCGAACTGTTCGGAGCTGGCAAGCTGATGGGTTACACCATTATTCCAGTTGTGAACGACGGTGGTTGGTATCAGCCCAACGGCTTGCTGCTGCTGCCACCTTCGGCGTTCTTCCTGATCGGCCTGTTCATCTGGGGCATTCGCACCTGGAAGAAGGAGCAGGTCGAGAAGCCTGCCTTCAAGATGGCGCCGCAAGTCTCGAACAAGGAGGCTTACTAATGGAGCATTACATCAGCCTGTTCGTCCGTGCGGTGTTCATCGAGAACATGGCGCTGGCGTTCTTCCTCGGCATGTGTACCTTCATCGCGATTTCCAAAAAGGTGGAAACCGCAATCGGCCTGGGTATCGCGGTCATCGTGGTACAGGCCATTACCGTGCCTGCCAACAACCTGATCTACACCTACCTGCTGAAAGCCGGTGCGTTGTCCTGGGCAGGATTGCCAGATGTGGACCTGAGCTTTCTCGGTCTGCTCAGCTATATCGGCGTGATCGCGGCCATTGTGCAAATCTTGGAAATGCTGCTGGATAAGTACGTACCTAGCCTCTACAACGCACTGGGCGTATTCCTGCCGCTGATCACCGTGAACTGCGCCATCATGGGCGGCACTTTGTTCATGGTCGAGCGTGATTACAACCTGGGCGAGAGTGTCGTCTACGGGTTCGGCTCCGGCGCATCCTGGGCGCTGGCCATTGCTTTGCTGGCCGGTATTCGCGAGAAACTGAAATACAGCGATGTTCCGGATGGGTTGCAGGGGTTGGGTATCACCTTCATCACCATCGGACTGATGTCGCTGGGCTTCATGTCTTTCTCTGGCGTACAGCTGTAAGGACGGAACGAACTGATGAGTTACGAAATTTTCCTCGCCATCGGTATGTTCACCGCCATCGTGCTTGCGCTGGTGGTGATCATCCTGGCTGCACGCGCCAAGCTGGTATCCAGCGGTGACGTGTCAATCGAAATCAACGGTGAGCGTACGATTACCGTGCCCGCCGGTGGCAAGTTGCTGCAGACCCTGGCCGCCAACAACATCTTCCTCTCGTCAGCCTGTGGTGGCGGCGGTACCTGCGCGCAGTGCAAGTGCATCGTCGAGAGCGGTGGTGGCGAGATGCTGCCTACCGAGGAGTCGCACTTCACCCGTCGTGAGGCGGGCGAGGGCTGGCGCCTGTCCTGCCAGACTCCGGTCAAGGCGGACATGAAGATCGAAGTGCCGGAAGAAGTCTTCGGCGTGAAGAAGTGGGAATGCACCGTCGAGTCCAACCCCAACGTCGCGACCTTCATCAAGGAACTGACACTCAAGCTGCCGGAAGGCGAGAACGTCGACTTCCGCGCTGGTGGTTATGTGCAGCTCGAGTGCCCGCCGCATGAAGTGCGTTACCGGGACTTCGACATTCAGGAAGAGTATCGCGGCGACTGGGACAAGTTCGACCAGTGGAAGTACGTGTCGAAGTGCGACGAGACCGTTATTCGCGCCTACTCCATGGCCAACTATCCGGAAGAGCGTGGCCTGGTGAAGTTCAACATCCGTATCGCCTCACCGCCGCCAGGCCGTGACGATATTCCGCCGGGCAAGATGTCATCCTATGTCTTCAGCCTGAAGCCGGGCGACAAGATCACCGTTTACGGACCGTTCGGCGAGTTCTTCGCCAAGGACACCGACGCCGAGATGGTCTTCATCGGTGGTGGTGCGGGGATGGCACCGATGCGCTCGCACATCTTCGACCAGCTCAAGCGCCTGAAGTCCAAGCGCAAGATGAGCTTCTGGTATGGCGCGCGCTCCATGCGCGAGGCCTTCTACGTGGAAGAGTACGACCAGTTGCAGGCGGAGAATCCGAACTTCCAATGGCATCTGGCCCTGTCCGATCCGCTGCCGGAAGATAACTGGGATGGCCCGACCGGCTTTATCCACAACGTGCTGTACGAGAACTATCTGAAGGATCATCCGGCTCCGGAAGATTGCGAGTTCTACATGTGCGGCCCGCCCATGATGAACGCATCGGTGATTAAGATGCTCACCGACCTCGGCGTCGAGCCGGAGAATATTCTGCTCGACGACTTCGGCGGCTAGCATGACCCGAGCGTCACTGCAGGCTCTCCATGCTGTCGTGTACCTCCGGCCCGTCATCGCTGTCGCTCTCGCGGCAGCCCTGACGGGCTGTCTGTTTCAGGACAGGGTCGAGGTCATCAGCGGCCCAACGATGGGCAGTACCTATACCGTCAAGTACGTAAGCAGCGGCGACGTCCCGTCCAGGGAGGAGCTGCACGGTGAAGTCGAGGCCATTCTCGGCGATATCGACAAACAGCTGTCCACCTACCGAAGCGATTCCGATGTCGAGCGCTTCAATGCGCTGCCCGCCGGAAGCTGCGAGCCGATGCCGGATACGGTGCGCGAATTGGTCGCAGCGGGCGATCAGCTATCGGCCGACAGCGATGGCGCGTTCGATCTTACACTCGAGCCATTGCTGAACCTTTGGGGCTTCGGTCCGCAAGGTCGTGCCGAGCAGGTTCCATCCGCGGCGGATATCGAGGCGGCGCGGGCGTTGACCGGCCATCGGCATCTACGTATCGATGGCGATCAGTTGTGCAAGACGGTGGCGCTGCAGCTGGACTTCAACAGTATTGCTGCCGGTTATGCGGTTGATCGCGTTGTCGATCGTTTGAAGGCGCTCGGCGTAGAGAGTTACCTCGTTGAGATCACTGGCGAGCTCAAGGCTGAGGGCCGCAAGCCCGATGATTCACCGTGGCGCATAGCCATTGAAGCGCCCAGGGATGACCAGCGGGTTGCGCAGAAGATCGTCGAACTCGATGGTCTGGGCGTATCCACCTCCGGCGACTATCGAAACTATTTCGAGCAGGACGGCCGGCGTTATTCACATACCCTGGACCCGCAAAGCGGCAGACCGATCGAGCATCACCTCGCTGCGGTGACGGTCATCGATAAATCGACTTTGCGTGCTGACGGGTTGTCTACCGCGTTGATGGTGCTCGGCCCCGAGCGGGGGCTGGCACTGGCAGAGCGTAATGCGATCGCCGCGTTCTTCGTCGTGCGCGAGGGGCAAGGCTTCGTAACAACGAGCACCAAGGCTTTTGACGAGCTGTTCGGTGCGGGAGTAGAGCAATGACTTGGTTACTGGTTTTTCTGGTGATGCTGCTTGTGGTATTCGGCATGGCCATCGGCGTGATCATGGGACGCAAGCCCATCGCGGGTTCCTGCGGGGGTATCGCCAATCTGGGCATCGAGAAGGAGTGCTCCATCTGTGGCGGTAGCCGCGAGAAGTGCGAAGAAGTGAACGAGGCGAAGAACGCGGGTAACGCCGATCTCGCCTACGACGCCACCAAGCGTTGATGTGAACCTTTGCGCGTCCAGGCAGCCCTGAGCGGACTTGCCTGGCCGGGCTCGTTGACGGGCACGGCGCGCGCAGAGCTTGAAAGAAGTGGCTGGTTTGCGTCTTTGGACATCGGCGAATTCGTTGACAGCAGCGGCGTCTCCCGCTGCGTTTTCAGGAGTGTATATGGCGGTCTATAACTACGATTTGGTGGTATTGGGTTCCGGTCCGGCCGGGGAGGGCGCGGCAATAAATGCCGTCAAGGCGGGACGCAAGGTCGCCGTGGTAGATAACCGTCCGCTGGTTGGGGGCAACTGCACACACCTGGGCACCATCCCGTCCAAGGCCTTGCGCCATTCGGTACGGCAGATCATGCAGTACAACACCAACCCGCTGTTCCGTCAGATCGGCGAACCACGCTGGTTCTCCTTTCCGGACGTGCTGAAGAGTGCCGAGAAGGTCATCAGCAAGCAGGTCACTTCCCGCACGAGTTACTACGCGCGTAACCGCATCGATACCTTCTTCGGGACTGCCAGCTTCTCCGATGAGCAGAGCGTCGAAGTGGTCTGCCTCAATGGCATGGTGGAAAAGCTGGTTGCCAGCCAGTTCGTCATCGCCACCGGCTCGCGCCCGTATCGACCGGCTGATATCGACTTCAATCACCCGCGTATCTACGACAGCGACACCATTCTTACTCTCAGTCACACGCCGCGCCGGATGATCATCTACGGGGCCGGCGTCATCGGTTGCGAATATGCATCAATCTTCAGCGGTCTGGGCGTGCTGGTCGACCTGATCGACAACCGCGAGCAGCTGCTCAGCTTCCTCGATGATGAGATTTCCGATGCGCTCAGCTATCACCTGCGCAACAACAACGTGCTGATTCGCCACAACGAAGAGTACGAGCGGGTCGAGGGGCTGGAGAACGGCGTCATCCTGCATCTCAAGTCGGGCAAGAAGATCAAGGCAGACGCATTCCTCTGGAGCAACGGACGTACCGGCAATACCGACAAGCTCGGGCTGGAGAACATCGGGCTCAAGGCCAACAGTCGTGGTCAGGTCCAGGTTGATGAGCACTACCGCACCGAGATCGGCAATATCTACGCTGCCGGCGATGTGATCGGTTGGCCGTCGCTGGCCAGTGCCGCTTATGACCAAGGCCGTTCGGCAGCGGGCAGCATCGTCGAGAATGACTCCTGGCGTTTCGTCGATGACGTACCGACCGGTATCTACACCATTCCCGAGATCAGCTCGATCGGCAAGAATGAGCGCGAACTGACCCAGGCGAAGATTCCCTATGAAGTCGGCAAGGCGTTCTTCAAAAGCATGGCGCGGGCGCAGATTTCGTTCGAGCCAGTGGGCATGCTGAAGATTCTCTTCCACCGCGAAACGCTGGAAGTGCTCGGTGTGCACTGCTTCGGTTATCAGGCTTCGGAGATCGTGCACATTGGCCAGGCGATCATGAACCAGAAGGGGCCGGCGAACAGCATCAAGTACTTCGTCAACACCACCTTCAACTACCCGACAATGGCCGAAGCCTACCGCGTCGCTGCGTTCGACGGGCTCAACCGGCTTTTTTGAGCAGCTCCGGCCGCTGGCCTGAGGCGGCTGGAGAGGGCGGCGACTCCCGTGATTGGCATTGGCCTAACCGGGAGAGCTTCTGATCAGGTGAGGGCGAATCCGGCAGCGGCCTGCGCTGCCGGTTCGTGCCGCGGTGTGTTGGCTGTCAGGATCGAGATAGCGTACTGACAGCCAGGCCGGGGTAGTCGGTGATCAGGCTGTCGACGCCGAAGTCGGCCAGGCGGCGCATCAGGGCTGGTTCATTGACTGTCCACACTGATACATGCAGGCCCTGTTTACGCGCTTTTTCCAGACGCTCCGGGGTGCACAGCGTCCACTTCAATGCCAGCAGGCTGCAGCCATATTGACGGGCGACCTTCAGTGGGTCTAGCCAGTTGTACTCGGCTACCAGCCCGCGTGATATCTGCGGCGCCAGCCGGTTCAGCGCACGCAGGACTTCACGAGAACTCGACGTGACGGTGATGCGATCGAGCAACCGATGCTGTTCGGCCAGCTCCTTGATTGCCATGACCGTACGCGCGGCGCGCACCCGTGAAGCACTCTTGACTTCAAGCTGCCAGTGCTCGAAATCGCATTTTTCGAACAGCTCGCTCAGCCTCGGAATAGGGCAGGGTGTCTTCCAGCCAGGCCCGCCTTCCCGGGCGTCGTAGTTCACAAGCTCGTCGGCATCATGTTGCACGACTTTTCCCCGGCGACCGGTGGTGCGCTTGAGTGTCGGGTCGTGGATGACCATCAATTCGCCGTCGCGGGAAAGATGCAGATCCAGCTCGCAGCGGCGCACGCCGTGCTGGAGGCATTGCTCGAAGCTCACCAGGGTGTTTTCTGGCGCTTCGCCCTTGGCGCCGCGATGGCCGTAGATGAGTGTCACGGTTGCAAGTCTTCCTTAGGGGGTGATGGGGTGCGTTGATGATGGCGCACGCTGTTGATCACCCGGTCGCCTTCGAAGTACACGGAAAACTCCCGGTAATCCCAGCGGGTGATCGGCGGCTGGCCGACGGCGGGTCGCTCTTCATCGGCCAGGCCGAAGCGGTCCAGAACCTGGTTCTTCGAGTCGCCACGAGTCGGCATGGTCATTTCCGGCAGGCCTTGTTGGCCAACAGGTATCCGAATGTCTTCGGCGAACAGGGGTGGACTGAATGTCAGTACGAGCAGCAGAGTCGCCAGGCGGCGCATCGGTCAATCTCCTTGCAGGCTTTCCAGGGCCAGGCGCCGCTCCAGCGCCTGTTTCTGCAGGATATGTCGAGCGAGCAACTGTCGCTGTGCATCAGTCAACGCTTCGAACTCTGTGCCGATATCGTAACGCCCGTCATCCATCGGCGTGCAGTAGATGACCCGCGCGGCCAGGACAAGGCCAAGCCCCTGGGGCAGCAGAATCAGTTTCAGCGTGAGCCCCTCTCCTTCAGCCTTGGGCTGCTCGCTGGCGAAGCTGATACCGCCTTCGGACAATATCACCGGCTGCGGTGCGCCCTGATCCTTCAGCAGATCCTGCGCCAGTGCCTGGCCCAGGAGTTCGATTCGTTTGTTCTGCACCTTCAGGTAGTTGGCCAGCGTGCGATTGCTCTCGGCAATTTGCCGCAACAAATGCTGCGCTTCGAAATCAAGTTGGTGCAGCTCGCCGAGCAGGCTGAAAAGCGGCGGTAGGGGCGCTGCGTCGGCCTCCTGGCCTTGGCCGGCCGGGATGATTTCCAGTGCCACACGATCCTCGATACGGTAGTATTCGCGGCGTTCTTCAGTGTCTTGTGTCGGCATGGCGATACCCGGGATGCAGTAATGGCCAGAGTGTATCAGGCCCCGCGGTGACGTCAGCTGCATGTTGTTTTTTCCCCCGCCAGCGAACCCGTCGATCTTATGTTCAGACCGCTGTCCGTCTTTATCGGCGCGCGTTACACCCGCGCCAGACGTCGTAGCCTCTTCGTCTCCTTCATCTCCCTGACATCCATGATCGGGCTCGCCCTGGGTGTGCTGGTGATGATCGTCGTGCTTTCCGTGATGAACGGCTTTGATCACGAGATGCGTACCCGCGTGTTGGGCATGGTGCCGCATGCGACGATCGAAAGCCCGACGCCAATTGGCGACTGGCAGACACTTGGGAAGCGCCTCGAAGGGCACCCTCAGGTCGCGGCGACGGCACCTTTCATTCAAAGCCAGGGGTTGCTGACCCATCAGGGGCAGGTGACCAAAATCCTGATCAACGCAGTGGATCCCGAGGCCGAACGGCGGGTTTCGATCATCGATCAGTTTTTCCGCGAAGGTTCGCTGGACGATCTCGCCGCAGGCGAGTTCGGCATCGTGATCGGTGACAAGGCTGCGACCAAGCTCGGTGTCGGCGTGGGTGACAAGATCACCTTCGTGGCGCCCGAAGTCACCGTGACTCCAGCGGGGATGTTCCCGCGCATGAAGCGTTTTACCGTGACCGGAATCTTTCATGTCGGAGCTGGCGAGATCGATGGCTACGTTGCGCTGGCGAACATCGCTGACATAGCACGGCTGCAGCGCTGGAAGCCGGACCAGGTCCAGGGGGTTCGTCTGCGTTTCGACGACCTGTTCCAGGCGCCCCGCATTGCCTGGGAGCTGGCCGGCCAACTCGGCGACGATTTCTATTCCCGTGACTGGACCCGCACCCATGGCAACCTGTACCAGGCGATTCGCATGGAGAAGGCCATGATCGGACTGTTGCTGCTGCTGATCGTGGCGGTGGCGGCGTTCAACATCATTTCGACGCTGGTGATGGTAGTAACCGACAAGCGCGGCGATATCGCCATCCTTCGCACGCTGGGCGCGACGCCGAAACAGATCATGGCGATATTCATGGTCCAGGGTACGGTGATCGGCGTCGTCGGCACCTTGGTCGGGGCGCTGCTGGGCATGTTCGCGGCAGTCAATGTCAGCAGCTGGATCGCTGCGCTGGAACGCCTGATCGGACACAAGTTTCTCAGCGCCGACGTCTATTTCATCGACTATCTGCCGTCACGGCTGATGGCGGCCGACGTCATCCAGGTCTGCGTTGCCGCGCTGGTCCTGAGTTTCCTCGCGACCCTGTATCCGGCCTGGCGCGCTGCGCGCACCCAGCCGGCAGAAGCGCTACGTTATGAGTGAACAGGTTATGAACGAGCTTTCTTCGCAAAAGCACGCGGTGCTGAGCTGCCGCAATCTTGGCAAACGCTACGAGCAGGGTCCGGAGTCGGTGGAAGTGCTGTCCGGCCTGCAACTCGAGTTGTTCCCGGGGCAGCGCGTCGCCATCGTCGGCAGTTCCGGCTCGGGCAAGAGCACCCTGTTGAACCTGCTTGGCGGGCTGGATACGCCCAGTGAGGGCAGTGTCTGGCTGGCCGGTGAGGAGCTTTCGGCGCTCAACGAAAAGGATCGCGGGTTATTGCGTAACCGTGCGCTGGGCTTCGTTTACCAGTTCCATCACCTGCTCGCCGAATTCACTGCACTGGAGAACGTCTGCATGCCGTTGCTGATCGGGCGGACGCCGATCCCGGAAGCGCGGCAGAAGGCCGCTGCGCTGTTGACGCGTGTCGGACTCGGGCATCGCCTCGAGCACAAGCCGGCGGAGCTCTCTGGCGGTGAACGCCAGCGTGTGGCGATTGCACGGGCGCTGGTGAACGAGCCGGCGCTGGTACTGCTCGACGAACCTACCGGAAATCTTGACCATCACACGGCGCAAGGCATCCAGGATCTCATGCTGGAGCTCAGCAAGTCGTTGCAGACCGCCTTCCTGGTGGTTACCCATGACCGTCAGCTTGCCGCGCAGATGGATCAGATCCTGCGGTTGGAAGACGGACGTCTGGTGGTCGAATGATGTTCAGGCCTCTGAGTGTCTTTATCGGCAGCCGCTACACCCGTGCCAAGCGGCGCAACCATTTCATCTCGTTCATCTCCCTGACCTCGCTGATCGGCCTGGCACTTGGCGTGTTGGCGATGATCATGGTCCTGTCCGTGATGAACGGATTTCAGCGCGAGATGAGTTCGCGCATTCTCGGGATGGTGTCCCACGCCACCGTCATTGGTGATCAGCCATTGGACGACTGGCAGGCCGTCGCGTCGCGCCTGTCGGCGCATCCTCAGATTGTCGGCAGCGCACCCGTCACCCAGCTCGAAGGCATGCTGTCATTCAAGGGCAGCATGCAGCCGATACAGATCAGCGGTATCGATCCGCAGGCTGAGGCGGATGTATCCATCGTCGGTGATCGCCTGGTCGGAGGCAGTCTGGATGCGCTGAAACCAGGTGAGTTCGGCGTCATCGTCGGCTTGATGACCGCCCGGCGCTTCGGTC
The DNA here is from genome assembly GCF_003935375.1 of Stutzerimonas xanthomarina. Classification (GTDB taxonomy): domain Bacteria; phylum Pseudomonadota; class Gammaproteobacteria; order Pseudomonadales; family Pseudomonadaceae; genus Stutzerimonas; species Stutzerimonas xanthomarina_A. The sequence goes on along the minus strand of NZ_RHQM01000001.1, from coordinate 338,730 downwards.
TGAAGCTGGGCGACAAGTTGACACTGATCGTGCCGGAAGTGAGCTCCTCGCCCGGTGGAGTCACGCCTCGCATGCAGCGGCTGAATGTGGTTGGCGTATTCAAGGTGGGCGCCGATCTGGACGGCAGCCTGGGGATGATCCACCGCGCCGATGCTGCGCAGATCCATCGTTGGGCGCCGCAGCAGGTGCAGGGCGTGCGGCTCAAGCTGAGCGACCTGTATCGGGCGCCGGAAGTGGCAGCGCAGGTGGCTGAAATGCTCGGTGATGGCTACCGCGTGGAGGACTGGTCTTATACGCAGGGCAGCCTATTCAGCGCGATGAAGATGGAAAAGACCATGATTGGGCTGTTGTTGATGCTGATCGTTGCGGTGGCGGCCTTCAATATCATTGCGACGCTGATCATGGTCGTTGCCGACAAGCGGGCCGATATCGCGATTCTGCGCACGCTTGGCGCGACTCCACGGCAGATCATGGCGATCTTTATGGTTCAGGGCAGCATCATTGGCTTCAGTGGCACCGTGATAGGCGTGATTCTGGGCGTACTCGGTGCGCTGAACGTGAGTGCTCTGGTGGCCTGGCTGGAAAAAGTGTCAGGCCAGCATATCTTTAGTTCCGACGTTTACTTCATCAGCACCCTGCCATCGGAGCTGCGTCTGGAGGACGTCGTGCTGGTATCGGTCGCGGCGCTGACCTTGAGCTTCTTGGCTACGCTCTATCCGGCATGGCGAGCCGCGCAGACCCAGCCGGCCGAGGCACTGCGCTACGAGTGATGGCCGTTAGCGCCGGCCGTTCTGCCGCCGGCGCCAGCTGCGCCCGACCCACCAGCGCCAGTAGGCCTGAGTTAGAACGTAGCCGAGAATGGCGAAAACGACGCCCGAAACCAGCGAGCCCAGATACAGCGGCTGCCAGTTGTGCTGCAGCATGTGACTTACCCAGGCCAGGCTCAATTCTGCCGGCATGTCAGAGGCCGGTGTATCCAGCAGCCAGGTTCCGACCTTGTAATTGCAATAGAACACCGGAGGCATGGTCAGCGGGTTGGTCAGCCAGACCAAACCTACCGCGATGGGCAGATTGGCTCTCGCGGGAAGTGCACAGACGGCTGCCGCGAGCATCTGCATGGGCATCGGAATCATCGCCCAAAACAGGCCGATAGCCATGGCTCGCGCCACCGAGTGCCTATTGAGATGCCAGAGATTGGGATCGTGAATCAGCGCGCCGAGAAAACGCAGGGACTTGTTAGTCTTGATGCGATCGGGGTGCGGCATGTAGCGTTTGAAAAAGCGACGCGGCATGAAGGTTCTCTGGCAGGCTGCAGCCCGGCGATTATGCCTCGAATCGCGATGCGGCGCTGACAGGAGTTTTGTGACATTAGGTCTACGCCCGCGACAAATTGACCATCCGCCCACAGCGGTCCCGGAATGGATTCCAGGAGTCGAAAAAGCATGCGCACATGGATGTTGGCGCTCGCGGCAGGGCTCGTCTTGCCCCGTTTCTTACCGGCGTTGCCCTCTGTCTGGATCTTGTGCGTGCTTGGCGTGCTGGGGGGCATGCTGCTTTCGCGTCGGCGCTGGGCGTCGTCTGGGTTGCTTCTCCTCGGGTTCGCCTGGGCATGCTGGCAGTGCCAGAGTGCCATTGATGATCGCCTGCCCGTTTCGCAAGATGGCCGGACATACTGGATCCAGGGGACGGTCAGTGGATTGCCCACCAGCACGGGCGATGTCGTGCGCTTCGAGTTGGAGGATATCGAGTCGAGGCATGCTGGGCTGCCGTCGAAGGTGCGTCTGTCCTGGTACGGCGGCCCGCAAGTGCGGGCCGGCGAGCGTTGGCGGCTTGCGGCTCGACTGAAACGTCCGCGTGGCCTGGTCAATCCGCATGCGTTCGACTACGAAGCCTGGTTGCTGGCGCGTCGCATTGGCGCGACCGGTTCGGTCAAAGCGGGAGAGCGCCTCTTCGCGCCGCACTCCGTGAATAGTTGGCGCGACCGCTTGAGGCTCCGTCTGATGGAGGTCTCCGCGTCCGGTCGACAAGGCGCGATCGCGGCACTGGTGGTCGGTGATGACTCCGGCCTGAGTCGTGAGGATTGGCAGGTGTTGCAGGACACCGGCACGGTGCACCTGATGGTCATATCCGGACAGCACATCGGCATGCTGGCTGGCTTGCTATACGGACTGGTTGCGCTAGCAGCTCGATGGGGCTTCTGGCCCAGCCGTTGGCCCTGGCTTCCATGCGCATGCGCGTTGGCTCTCGCTGGTGCGCTTTCCTATGGATGGCTCGCGGGGTTCGATGTGCCGGTGCGTCGTGCGTGTCTCATGGTCGCCGTGGTCCTGCTCTGGCGCTTGCGCTTTCGTCATCTGGGTGTCTGGCAGCCGCTGTTGCTGGCGCTGAATGGTGTCCTGCTGGTCGATCCCTTGGTCTCGTTGCAGCCGGGGTTTTGGCTCTCATTCGGGGCCGTTGCGGTGCTCGCGCTGGCGTTCTCCGGTCGGCTCGGCCGATGGAAGTGGTGGGCGACGCTGACGCGCGCCCAATGGGCAGCTTCCCTCGGCCTGCTGCCTCTGTTACTGACGTTGGGACTGCCGGTCAGCGCCAGCGGGCCTTTGGCCAATCTGATTGCCGTACCCTGGGTAAGCCTCACCGTTCCCTTCGCGCTGCTCGGTACGTTGCTTCTGCCGTTGGGCGCTATCGGCGAGACGCTACTCTGGTTGGTCGGCACCTCGCTGGCGCTGCTGTTCGAGCTGCTGTCCGCCATGGCTACCTGGCAACCCGCCTGGCTGGCGGTCGGTATACCCATCTGGGCCTTGCTGATGATTGGGCTGGGTGTGCTGTTGATGTTATTGCCGTCAGGTGTGCCGGTGCGTGCGCTCGGACTGGTGCTCCTGGCGCCGTTGGTGTATCCGCCGTATTCCGAAGTAGCCGAAGGACGGGCGCAGGTCTCGGTGCTGGATGTGGGGCAGGGGCTTTCGGTACTGGTGCGGACCCGGGAGCACGCGTTGCTCTACGATGCGGGACCGAGACAGGGTGATTTCGATACCGGCGAGCGTGTCGTGTTCCCGTCGCTGCGAAGCCTGGGCGTGAAGAGGCTGGACATACTGCTGCTGAGCCATGCGGATAACGATCATTCCGGTGGCGCTCAGGCGATCCGTCGACTGCTTCCGGTCGCGCGGACCGTCAGTGGGGAGCCGCAACGACATGCGACCGATCTGAATGCCAAGCCCTGTGAAAACGGTGCCGAGTGGCGGTGGAACGGCGTGCGTTTCAGTCTCTGGCAATGGCAGGCGGCCCGGGAAAGCAATCAGACGTCATGCGTTCTGCTGGTCGAGGCCAATGGCGAACGGGTGCTGCTTACCGGCGATATCGATCAGGCCGCGGAGCAGGCGTTGCTGCTCAGCGGACAGGATGTAAAGGCGCAGTGGTTGCTATTGCCTCATCACGGCAGCCGCAGCTCATCGTCGGAGCCATTCCTGCGAGCGGTGGAACCGAGCGCCGCGCTGATCTCGCGCAGCCTGCACAACGCTTTCGGTCATCCTCATCCGACTGTGACCGCTCGCCTCGAAGCGTCCGCAATCGACGTTTACGACACCGCCTTGCACGGCGCGATCCGCATCGATCTCGGCGATTTCTCGGTGGCGGAGATACAGCGTGCGGAACGTCGGTTCTGGCGGGAAAAATGAGAACGGCGGCCGTCGGCGACCCCGCGACCCTATGCTAGAGTGGCGCCACTTTTTCGAGGGGGATTCATCTCGTGTGGGAGCTGGTCAAAGCAGGCGGCTGGATAATGCTGCCAATCATCCTGTGTTCCATCGCCGCCGCCGGCATCGTTGCTGAGCGCCTGTGGACGCTGCGCCCGAGTCGTGTCACGCCGCCGCATCTGCTTGGCCAGGTGTGGAAGTGGATCAAGGACAAGAAACTAAGCAACCAGAAGCTCAAGGAGCTGCGCGCGGATTCGCCTTTGGGCGAGATTCTTGCCGCCGGCCTCAGCAACTCCAAGCGTGGTCGCGAGATCATGAAGGAATGCATCGAGGAAGCCGCGGCCAGGGTCGTTCACGACCTCGAGCGTTACCTCAACGCGCTGGGCACCATTGCCGGCATCGCGCCCTTGCTCGGGCTGCTGGGTACGGTGCTGGGCATGATCGAAATCTTCAGTGCCTTCATGGACTCGGGCATGGCCAATGCGCCCCTGCTCGCCGGCGGCATCGCCAAAGCGCTGATCACCACCGCGGCGGGCCTGATGGTCGGTATCCCAGCGCTGTTCTTCCATCGTTTCCTGCAACGCCGCGTCGACGAGCTGGTCGTTGGCATGGAGCAGGAAGCGATCAAGCTGGTGGAAGTGGTGCAGGGCGACCGCGATGTCGATCTCGGTGAGGACAAGGCGTGAAATTCCGTCGCAAACCCCGGGAGAACGTGGAGATTGGGCTGGCACCGCTGATCGACGTGGTCTTCATTCTGCTGTTGTTCTTCGTGGTCACCACGACCTTCACCCGTGAAACGCAGCTCAAGGTCGATCTTCCGGAAGCCGCCAGCGGTACACCGCCCCAGGATGCCGAGGTCCGCCAGCTGGAAGTGCTGATCGACGTGGCCGGCAATTATTCGCTCAACGGCAAAGCGCTACTGAAGAGCGACCTCAATTCGCTGATGGCGGCGTTGAGCAAGGAATCTGGCGGCGACAATCGGCTGCCGATGGTCATCAGCGCCGATGGTAAGACCCCGCATCAGGCGGTGATCACCGCGATGGATGCCGCCGGCAAGCTGGGCTTCGGCCAACTGCGCATCACCACGGTCGAGGCGCAGGCCTCTCCCTGATGTCATTCGCCGATCGCCTGCAACGCGCCTGGTATCAGGGGCATCCGGCCCTATGTGTGCTGGCTCCGCTGGAGCTACTCTATCGGCGCGTGGTCGAGGCAAAGCGACGGCGCTTTCTCAAAGGTGAAAGCGCTGCCTATCGCGCACCAGTGCCGGTCATCGTGGTGGGTAACATCACCGTAGGTGGAACAGGCAAGACTCCACTGATTCTCTGGCTGATCGAGCATTGCCGTAGCCGCGGGCTGCGCGTCGGCGTCGTCAGCCGCGGCTACGGTGCCAAGCCGTCGGCGCTGCCCTGGCGCGTTCAACCCGAACACTCGGCGGAGCAATCAGGCGACGAGCCGCTGTTGATCGTGCAGCGTACCGGCGTACCGCTGATGATAGATCCCGACCGATCACGCGCGGTACGGTGCCTGCTGGAGACCGAATCGCTTGACCTGATCCTTTCCGACGATGGCCTGCAGCACTATCGGCTGGCCAGGGACCTCGAACTCGTACTGATCGACGCGGCACGCGGGCTGGGCAACAGGCGCTGCCTGCCGGCTGGCCCCTTGCGCGAACCGGCCGAACGCCTGAATAGCGTGGATGCTGTGCTGGTCAACGGCACCGATTCGGATACCGCCGACGGCTATGCGTTCAGCCTCAAGCCGGTCGCGCTGGTCGAACTGTGCTCCGGCGAGCGCTGGCCTCTCGATCACTTTCCCGCCGGCCAGCTGCTGCACGCGGTGGCTGGCATCGGCAACCCGCAGCGTTTCTTCACCACGCTCGAAACGCTACACTGGCGTCCGATTCCGCACCCCTTCGCCGATCACGCCGCCTACAGCCAGGAGCAGCTGGAATTCAGCCCCGCCCTGCCGTTGGTGATGACCGAGAAGGATGCGGTTAAATGCCGGGCCTTCGCACCGCCGGGTTGGTCATATCTTCAGGTGCACGCCGTACCTTCTGCGGCTTTCGTCACCTGGTTCGACGGCCAGTTGGCGCGATTGCTGCCCGATCACTCTTAAGCCGCTCGCACTGCCATCGCAGTCGAACGCTTCCAAGGACTGCGCATGGATACCAAACTGCTCGACATACTGGCCTGCCCACTATGCAAGGGGCCGCTGAAGCTGACCGATGACAAGTCGGAACTGATCTGCAAGGCCGACGCCCTGGCGTTTCCCGTGCGCGATGGCATCCCGGTGATGCTCGAGAGCGAGGCCCGTACGCTGGACGTGGATGAGCGCCTCGACAAATGAGCACTGCCTACACTGTCGTGATTCCCGCCCGCTATGCCTCGACCCGCCTGCCTGGCAAGCCGTTGCAGGACATTGCCGGCAAGCCGATGATCCAGCACGTGTGGGAGCAGGCAAGCAACAGCACGGCTCAGCGCGCGGTCATCGCCACCGACGACTCACGCATCGTCGATGCCTGCTCGGCATTCGGTGCGCAGGTTGTTTTGACCCGCCCCGACCACAACTCCGGCACCGACCGGCTGGCTGAGGTGTGCGAGCAGCTTGGTCTGCCGAGTGACGCCATCGTGGTCAACGTGCAGGGCGACGAGCCGCTGATTCCCCCGGCAGTCATTGATCAGGTTGCCGCCAATCTGGCTGCGCACCCCGAGGCGGCCATCGCCACGCTCGCCGAACCATTGAGCGATGTGCAGGCGCTGTTCAATCCAAACGTGGTAAAGGTGCTCTCGGACACCAATGGCCTGGCGCTGACCTTCAGCCGGGCGCCGCTGCCCTGGGCAAGAGATGCGTTTGCCGCCGATCGCAGCGTACTGCCTGTTGGCGTGCCGTACCGCCGGCACATTGGTATCTACGCCTATCGCGCCGGTTTCCTCGCTGATTTCGTTTCCTGGGGTCCTTGCTGGCTCGAGGATACCGAGTGTCTGGAGCAGTTGCGCGCGCTTTGGCACGGCCAGCATATTCACGTTGCAGACGCGGTACAGGCACCGCCTGCGGGGGTGGATACCGCGGAAGACCTGGAGCGGGTCCGTCGTCTGCTGGGCGGCTGAGATGAGAATCCTGTTCGTCTGCATGGGTAACATCTGCCGCTCGCCCACCGCCGAAGGCGTGTTTCGCCAGCGCGTCGAGCAGGCTGGGCTCGGCAGTCGGATCGAGATCGATTCTGCTGGGACCGGCGATTGGCATGTGGGCAAGGCTCCGGACTCGCGTGCTTGCGCCGCGGCCGGCAAACGCGGCTATCGGCTGACAGCGCTGCGCGCGCGCCAGGTGCAGCCGGAGGACTTCCTGCGTTTCGACCTTATTCTGGCGATGGATCACGACAACCTGGCTCGACTGGAGGCCTTGCGCCCCGAAGCGAGCAGGGCGGAGCTTGATCTGTTGCTACGCCGCTACGACCTGGCGCGTGGCGTGGTGCCAGACCCTTACTACGGCGAGACAGATGGCTTCGAGGAAGTACTGGATCTCCTCGAGGAGGCCTGTGATGCGCTGCTCGTGGAATTGAAGGGACGACTGTGAGCCTGACCCTCGAATCAAACCGATCACTCAAGGCATTCAACACGTTCGCTGTCGATCAGCGTGCGCGCTACTTCGCGGCCGCTCATAACGATGAGGATGTTCGTGACGCGCTCGCCCAGGCGCATCGGCTCGACGTTCCGCTGCTGCCGATCGGTGGAGGCAGCAACTTGCTGCTGACTCGTGACGTGCCGGCGCTTGTCCTGCATATGGCCAGCCGTGGCAAACGCATCATCGATGAGTCTGCCGAGCAGGTTCTGGTCGAGGCCGAGGCAGGCGAGCCCTGGCACCCATTCGTGCTCTGGACGCTGGATCAAGGCTTGGCGGGCCTCGAGAATCTGAGCCTGATACCAGGTACCGTTGGTGCATCACCAATCCAGAACATCGGTGCCTACGGTGTCGAGATCAAGGACGTATTTGCAGGACTCACTGCACTGGATAGTGAAACTGGGATCCTCCGTGAGTTCAGCCAGGACGACTGCGCATTCGGTTATCGCGACAGTCTGTTCAAACAGCAGCCAGGGCGTTTTCTGATTCTGCGAGTGCGTTTCGCGTTGCGTCGCCAGGCAGCGCTGCATCTTGAGTATGGGCCGATCCGCCAGCGTTTGGCGGAGCAGGGGATTTCCGTACCTTCCGCGCAGGATGTGAGCCGAGCTGTTTGTGCCATCCGCAGTGAAAAGCTGCCGGATCCACAGCAGCTGGGCAATGCCGGGAGTTTCTTCAAGAATCCGCTGGTGCCGGCTGCCGCTGCTCAGACGCTGCGCGATCGTTACCCCGAGCTGGTCGGTTATCCGCAAGTCGACGGTCAAGTGAAACTGGCGGCTGGCTGGCTGATCGAGAAGGCTGGCTGGAAGGGATTTCGTGACGGCGACGCAGGGGTGCATCGGCTGCAGGCGTTGGTGCTGGTCAATCATGGCCTGGCCACGGGGGTGCAGCTGCTGGACCTGGCGCGACGTATCCAGGCCGATGTGCTGGAGCGCTTCGGCGTAAGCCTTGAGATCGAGCCAAATGTGCTCTGACTACGACTCGTACGGTCAGTTCTGGCTGCGTTAAAGCCAGGCCGTGCGGTGGTGTAGATATCTGGTTCCGGTCGCTTGAGTTGTACTGATCTCGCACTTCGGTTCGCCTAGCGCGGGCAACCAAGCAGAACCTGCGATGTGCATCGGATGTAAGCGAGCTCAATTTCGACCTGCAGCCGGTCCGGCTTCTCAAGCTTGCAGTGACGGCTTTTTCGGGGAGAGATGGGGCAGTGAATAGCCTTGCTGACTGCGCCGCACCCCTTCTGCCATGAGCGTTCTCCCGATGAATAAGACGAAGGTGTAAACCTTATTCAGGACGGGACAATGCAAAAAAAAGGGATGCCGAAGCATCCCTTTTTTAGGCCAGCGGTGTTTAGCCTTGCGGCTTCTCACGGTTATCTGGCTGGTCACCTTCTGCAGCTTGTTCCGACTCCTGGGGTGATGGCTGAACCACTTCCTCAGTTGTCGGTGCTTCTGGCTTCTGCTCGTCTACTTCAGCGGTCGACACCTGTGCTTGTTCGGCGGGCTCGTCAGCCTCGGCGAGCGGCTGCTCGTGGAGGGTGGTGACTGGCTCGGCGAACGGCTCAGGCTGGGCGTCGGCAGGCACCGGTTCCGCAACTTGTTCAACTTGCGCTTCGACGACTGGCTCGCTGGCGACAATCTCCGGGCTGGCCAGAGGTTGCTCCGCTGCGGCCTTGGCGTCGGCTTCTGCCGCTTCCTTGGCCAGACGCTCGGCTTCACGCTGACGGCGACGGACCTCGCGCGGATCATTAGGCGCGCGTCCGCTAGGCGTCAGTACTGGCGCCACGGCCGGTGCAACTTCGACTTTCTCGGCCACCGGCTCCGGGGCAGGCTGCGGGGTGACGTCGGCTTGGACGACCTGTGGTGCTTCGCTCGGCGCAACTTCGGCAGCGTGTGTCGATGTCTCGTCTGCAGCTTCGATAGCTATCGACTGCTCGGCCACAGTGCGCTGCTCGTCCGTACTTTCCACGCTTGGCGCATGCTCGACAATCGTCGCTACACCTTCGGAGCTGGTTTGAATCACGGCGTCATCAGCGAGCCTGGCCTGTGGAGCCGCTTCGGTGTCGGCGGTGTTCGCGGCCAGGGCGGCGGCTGTTGCTGCGACGGCGATTTCCTCGGTTTTCACCGGGGCGTTGCTCTCGTCGACCTCGTCGATTTCGTTACCGTTGGCGTCACGCTGACGCTCACGGCGATTGCTGCGACGACGCTGGCCGCGGGAGCGGCGGCGTGGGCGGTCGCCGTCGTTGCCTTCGCTGCCCTCGTTGGAGTCCTGGGCGTCCTCGGCTTCGTTCGCATCCTCGGATTGCTGCAGCAGCTCATCGGCGGCTACCGGGGCTTGCCGTTCGGCGCGCGGCTTGCGCTCTTCGCGCGGGGCGCGTGGTTGCCGCTCGGCCTGCTCTTCTTCTGCTGCTACAGCGATCGGAGCTTCATCGATTGGCGCTCGCAGTTCGCGCTTGCGCTCCTCGCGGGGCTTGCGGTCCTCGCGTGGGGCTCGCTCGCGGCGCGGCTGGCTTTCGGCAACTTCGGCCTGTTCACGGGGTTTGCGTTCCTCGCGTGGTGGGCGCGGCTGGCGCTCTTCGCGGGGCTGACGCTCCTCGCGAGCTTGGCGCTCCTCACGGGGCTGACGTTCTTCGCGCGGCTTGCGCTCCTCATCACGGCCACCGCGCGAATCGCGGCGACGGTTCTGCTGGCGTCCGCTGCGGCGCTCGTCATTGCGCTGCGGGCGCGGCGAGGCGGGCTTCTTCTCGACTTCGGCTGTGGCCTGCGGTTCTTTCGTCTCGCCTGCGAACAGTCCGACCAGGGATTTGATCAGGCCCTTGAACAGACTTGGTTCCTGCACCGGCGCGGCAACGGGTGCTTCGGCTGGCGCTGCGGCGGCTGCCGCCGGTGCGGTGCGCTGCGGTGCGGTCTTGACCGCCGCTTCCTGGCGAACCAGGGTGCGTGTGGAGCTGACCGGCTGAGCTTCTTCGGCCTCGGTCGGGCTCATTTCGTAGCTGGCTTGGCCTGCCATGATTTCTGGGCTGTCGTCACGCAGTCGCTGAACTTCGAAGTGCGGCGTTTCCAGGTGATCGTCCGGCAGGATGAAGATGCGCGCACGGGTGCGCAGCTCGATCTTGGTGATCGCGTTGCGTTTCTCGTTGAGCAGGAATGCTGCAACCTGGAACGGCACGCGTGCGCGAACCTCGGCGGTGCGGTCCTTGAGGGCTTCTTCTTCGATCAGGCGCAGAATCGCCAGCGACAGCGATTCGACGTCACGAATGATGCCTTGGCCGTTGCAGCGTGGGCAGACGATGCCGCTGGTCTCGCCCAGAGAGGGGCGCAGACGCTGGCGGGACATTTCCAGCAAACCGAAGCGCGAGATGCGGCCGACCTGGATACGTGCACGGTCGGCTTCCAGTGCTTCGCGCATCTTCTCCTCGACGGCGCGCTGGTTCTTGGCCGGGGTCATGTCGATGAAGTCGATGACGATTAGTCCGCCGATGTCGCGCAAACGCAGTTGGCGGGCGATTTCCTCGGCCGCCTCCAGATTGGTCTGCAGGGCGGTTTCTTCGATGTCGCCACCCTTGGTGGCGCGAGCCGAGTTGATGTCGATGGATACCAGTGCTTCGGTCGGATCGATGACGATGGAGCCGCCGGAAGGTAGTTTTACTTCACGCTGGAAGGCCGTCTCGATCTGGCTTTCGATCTGGAAGCGGTTGAACAGCGGTACGGAATCTTCGTACAGCTTGATCTTGCTGGCGTACTGCGGCATCACCTGCTGGATGAAGCTCAATGCCTCGTCCTGTGCTTCGACACTGTCGATCAGCACTTCGCCGATATCCTGGCGCAGGTAGTCGCGGATGGCGCGGATGATGACGTTGGATTCCTGATAGATCAGAAATGGCGCGGGGCGATCCTGGGACGCATCCTTGACTGCGGTCCAGAGCTGCAACAGATAGTCGAGGTCGCACTGCAGCTCTTCGCTGGAGCGGCCCAGGCCTGCCGTGCGGACGATCAGACCCATGTCAGCGGGGATATCGAGACCGTTCAGGGCTTCACGCAGTTCATTGCGTTCTTCACCTTCGATGCGGCGCGAAATGCCACCAGCGCGCGGATTGTTCGGCATCAGGACCAGATAACGGCCGGCCAGACTGATGAAGGTGGTCAGTGCAGCGCCTTTGTTACCGCGCTCTTCTTTTTCGACCTGAACGATGACTTCCTGGCCTTCGCGCAGGACGTCCTTGATGTTCACGCGGCCTTCAGGCGACTTGCTGAAGTATTCGCGAGAAATTTCCTTGAGGGGGAGGAAGCCATGGCGCTCGGCGCCGAAGTCGACGAAAGCAGCTTCGAGACTGGGCTCGACGCGGGTGATCTTGCCCTTGTAGATGTTGGCTTTCTTCTGCTCGCGGGCACCTGATTCGATGTCCAGATCGAACAGACGTTGGCCGTCGACCAGTGCGACACGCAACTCTTCGGGCTGAGTTGCGTTAATTAGCATTCTTTTCATGTAGTACCGTCGGTTTCCGTGGCATCCGGAAACGGCGTTCGGCACACACGACTCTCGCGGTCGGTGTCAGGTGAGTCAGGAATGGTTGTAAAGCACTCCAGTGTCCAGCGATGTGCGGCCAAATGGGCCGGCGTCGCGACGACGTCTCCTGCTTGCTGTCGGAACAGAAGCAATGGTTCGGGAGGAGGAATCAGGCATCGGTAGCGGACGGAATGAAGCGTCTGTGAAAGCCTTTGCTACGCAATCCGATGCTGTGCATCTCCACCCAACACGCATACTTTGAAAATCGGGTGCCGCTCGCAGAATCCGGGGAGCGGGTTGTCGATTATCGCGATTCCCATAGGGGGCACGCATCATGTCTTCAAGGCTTGTTTCGCAACTTCTCCGCTACTTGAGGGAAGCTCCGTCGGACGGCCTCACGTCCTAGAACATTTTTTTTTTGCCGGTCTGGGTTGGCGGTATCGCTGGCATCCCTGGACCTGACCGCTTTTGGCGGCGTTCGCGACTATAACAGCAATGTTTAAGTGCTTCAATTCCATGAAAATTGATATGATGCCGCGATGACCAATACCCCCTCCCAGACCTCCGGTGTGCAAATACTCGAGGTCGCGCCGGAACTTGCCGGCCAGCGCATTGATAACTTTCTCCGCAACCAGCTCAAAGGTGTGCCCAAGACGTTGATCTACCGCATCTTGCGCAAGGGCGAGGTGCGTGTGAACAAAGGGCGCATCAAGCCTGAGTACAAGTTGCAAGCCGGTGATCTGGTGCGCGTGCCACCGCTGCGCCTGGCCGAGCGCGACGAGCCTGAGCCGCTTGCTCAAGGGCTGTTGGAAAGGCTGGAAAAGGCCATCGTGCACGAGGACAAGGCGCTCATCGTACTGAATAAACCGGCCGGCATAGCTGTGCATGGTGGTAGCGGGCTCAGCTACGGGGTGATCGAGGCTTTGCGGCAGCTGCGCCCTGATGCCAAGGAGCTTGAATTGGTGCATCGACTGGATCGCGATACCTCCGGTCTGCTGATGGTCGCCAAGAAGCGCAGCATGTTGCGCCATCTGCATCAGGCGTTGCGCGGTGACGGTGTAGACAAGCGTTATATGGCTCTGGTGCGTGGTCGCTGGGAAACCTCGAAGAAGCAGGTCAATGCGCCGTTGCTGAAGAACACGTTGCGCTCTGGTGAGCGAATGGTCGAGGTGACCGAGGACGGCAAGGAAGCGCTGACATTGTTTCGCGTGCTTCGTCGCTTCGGTGACTTCGCAACGCTAGTGGAGGCCAAGCCGGTTACCGGTCGAACGCACCAGATTCGTGTGCACGCGCGCCATGCCGGGCACAGCATCGCCGGCGACAGCAAGTACGGTGATGAGGAGTTCACTCGCGAGATTCGCGAACTAGGCGGCAAGCGATTGTTCCTGCATGCATACGCGCTGAAGGTTCCGCTGCCTGATGGCGGTGAGTTATCCCTGGAGGCGCCCGTCGACGAAATGTGGGCGCGAACGCTGGAGCGTCTCGGTGAGTGAGTACCGGGTTCTGATATTTGATTGGGATGGCACGCTGGTCGACTCGATCGGGCGTATTGTCGAGTCGATACATGTTGCGGCGCAAAATTGTGGTTTGCCGCAGGTCGATGATGCCTCGGTCAAAGGCATCATCGGGTTGGCCTTGCCGGAAGCGATTGGCGTGTTGTATCCGGATCAGGCGGATGTCGCGCTGATCGAGGATTTTCGTCACTGCTATAGCGAGTATTATCTGTCCCTGGAGACCCAGCCTTCAGCTCTTTATCCGGGAGTCGCCAAGGCGCTATCCGAGTTTCGTGACGCCGGGTATATGCTCGCTGTCGCGACTGGAAAGGGGCGTCGCGGCCTTGATCGCGTTTTGGCTGGGCAGGGGTGGGAGGACTTCTTCGATATCACCCGTTGTTCGGACGAGACGGCAAGCAAGCCCGATCCACTGATGATCCACCAGATTCTTTCTCACTGCGGTGCTCGTCCGGAGCAGGCGCTGATGGTCGGTGATTCGGTGTTTGACCTGCAGATGGCTCATCGCGCGGGTGTGGATGGCGTAGCTGTCGCTTATGGCGCACAACCACTGCACATCCTGCAGCAGTGCAAGCCGCGCACTGAGATCAATCATTTTTCGGAGCTTGGTGATTGGCTGCGCTCCTTGGCGGTTTCTGAGGTGAATGCAAATGTCGGATGAGTGGAAGGCTCCGGTAGACGAGTCCAAGGGTGATCGTAACAGCTGGAAGCTGCTGGAGAAGACGCTGCTTGCGGGGGTTCAGGAGCAGCGGCGCGCTAGGCGCTGGGGTATCTTCTTCAAGTTATTGACCTTCATTTATCTGTTCGGCGCGCTGGCCCTGTTTTCCCCGGCGCTGCAGTTTGGTTCCGGCAAGGGCGCGGAGGGTAGTCATACGGCGGTCATCAATGTGCGCGGCATGATCGCGGATGAAGAGCCTGCCAGCGCCGATAACGTCGTCGGTGCCTTGCGGGCGGCCTTCGAGGACGCCAATACCAAGGGTGTGGTGCTGCGAATCAACAGCCCGGGGGGCAGTCCGGTGCAGTCGGGCTATATCTATGACGAAATCCGGCGTTTGCGCGGCGAATATCCGGCCATCAAGGTTTATGCGGTGATTACCGACCTGGGGGCGTCGGGTGCGTACTACATCGCTAGCGCTGCGGACGAGATTTATGCTGACAAGTCCAGTCTGGTGGGGTCGATCGGTGTAACCGCGGCCACCTTTGGCTTCGTTGATACCATGGAAAAGCTCGGCGTCGAGCGGCGTGTCTATACGGCGGGTGAGCACAAGGCTTTTCTGGATCCGTTCCAGCCGGAAAAACCTGAGGAGACCCAGTTCTGGCGAGGCGTGCTGGCTACCACCCATCAGCAGTTCATCGACAGCGTCAAGCGTGGTCGCGGTGATCGCCTTCAGGAGGAGCAGCATCCGGAGTTGTTCTCAGGTCTGATCTGGTCTGGGGAGCAGGCATTGGAGCTCGGGCTGATCGATGGTTTGGGAAGTACGGCGCATGTCGCGCGCGAGGTGATCGGTGAGCCCGAGCTGGTGGACTTCACTGTCAAAGAGTCGCCGCTGGATCGTTTTACCAAGAAACTTGGTGCTGGCGTCGCCGAACGCTTGGCTGTTCTGGTTGGGGTGCAGGGGCCGGTGTTGCGATAGCAGCCGGCTCGCGCTCACGGAACGTCGTAGCCTGCGGTCAGTAGCATGTCCACCAGGCGGATGAGCGGAAGGCCTACCAGGCTGGTAACGTCCTCGCCTTCGGTGGCGCGGAAAAGACTGATGCCTAATCCTTCAGCCTTGAAACTGCCCGCGCAATCGTAGGGCTTTTCAATTCTCAGATAGCGCTCGATTCGGGCTTCATCTAGTTCTCTGAAGTGTACGGTGAACGGTATGCAGTCGGTCTGAATTCTGCCTGTCGCGCTGTCGAGGAGCGCCAGTCCGGTCAGAAATCGGACGCTGTTGCCGCTGGCGGATTGCAGTTGCTGTTTTGCCCTCTCGAACGTGTGCGGTTTGCCGATAATCTTCGAGTCCAATACTGCAGCCTGATCGGAGCCGATAATCAGGTGATTCGGATACCGCTCGGCAAGCGCTCTGGCCTTCTGCTCGGCGAGTCGGTTTACGAGTTGTTCGGCGCTTTCTCCGGGTAGATGGGTTTCATCGATATCCGGGGCGCAGCTTTCGAACGGTAGTCCCAGCCGGGAGAGCAATTCCTGTCGATAGGGTGAGCTGGATGCAAGCAGCAGGCGGCGCATGATTCCTCCTTTATATATAGGTGCGAGATTGTATGCGTTGCGTCGTGAAGCTGGGCGGAATTCCTTTGACAGGCTGCGGGCGCGTCCCTAGAATGCCGCGCTTATGTTGAAAGGACCGATACCACCGCACGTTGATCCGCGCAAGCTCGCCGACCGAGCGGCCACCCTAGCCGGTGAGCTGCAATTGTCGCAGCTGAAGCGGCTCGCCGATCCTCTTGAGGATGATCAGGGTGTGGTGCGCGCCAGTTTTGCCTTTGGGCGCGACGAGCAGCGTACTGCGGTTATCCGTAGTCAGCTCGACGTTGAAGTCAAAATGATTTGCCAGCGTTGTCTGGAGCCGGTTGTTTTGCCGATTCACAGCGAGTGCGATTACGCGGTTGTGAATGAAGGGGCGAGCAGCCAGCACCTGCCCAAAGGGTATGACGTGCTGGAAGTGGGAGAGGATCCTCTGGATCTGCTGGCGCTGGTCGAAGACGAGCTGTTGCTCGCTCTGCCGATTGTTCCACTCCATGACCCTGAAATTTGCCAGCCGCCGGTTGGGCCAGATGAGCCTGAACCGAGTGAGGACGAGGTAACGCGGTCCAACCCGTTCAGCGTACTGGCGCAGTTAAAGCGTGACCCAAACGTTTAGGAGTTGATCCAAATGGCTGTTCAGCAGAACAAAAAATCCCGTTCCGCCCGTGACATGCGTCGTTCCCATGACGCTCTCGAGCCGAACGCTCTGTCCGTGGAAAAGAGCACCGGTGAAGTTCACCTGCGTCACCACGTGTCCCCGGACGGTTTCTACCGTGGTCGCAAGGTGATCGACAAGGGCGCTGACGAGTAATCCTTGTCCGCTCCGGTCATCGCGATCGATGCAATGGGTGGGGACTTCGGTCCCCACTGCATTGTTCCGGCCAGTCTGTCCTGTCTGGCTGAAAGCCCCTCGCTGCATCTGGTCCTTGTCGGCCAATCTTCCCTTCTCGAACAGCTTGTCGCCCAGCATCCTGGGGTCGATCGTTCGCGCCTGAAAATCGTCGATGCGCCTGAAATCATTGGTATGGCTGAACGCCCGGCTCAGGCATTGCGTGGCAAGCCACGCTCTTCCATGCGTATTGCCCTCGAGCAGGTTCGCGACGGTAAAGCCAATGCTTGTGTAAGCGCCGGTAACACCGGCGCGCTGATGGCATTGGCGCGCCAGGTTCTGAGAACGCTGCCAGGTATCGATCGGCCGGCGATGGTGACAGCGCTCCCTACGCAGGCTGACCCATGCCTGCTGCTGGACCTGGGCGCAAATGTCGATTGCCCGCCCGAGCAGCTTTTCCAGTTTGCTGTCATGGGGGCTGTGGCGGCCGAATCGCTGGGGCGACAGCAGCCTAGGGTCGCGCTGCTGAATGTCGGTACCGAAGAGATCAAGGGCAATCAGCAGGTCAAGCAAGCCGCGCTGCTGTTGCAGCAGGCCACTGATCTCAACTATCAGGGCTTCATCGAGGGGGATGGGCTGTATCGCGGTGAAGCCGACGTGGTCGTATGCGATGGCTTTGTCGGCAACATATTGCTCAAATCCAGCGAGGGCTTGGCTGGGATGCTGGTCGCCAGAGTCGAGGCGCTTTTCAAGCGTTCGCTTGGCGCGCGCATTGTCGGTGCTGTCGTATTGCCGTTGTTGCGCCGTCTGCGGGCGGATCTGAATCCGGCTCAGTACAACGGTGCGAGCTTTCTCGGGCTGCAGGGAATTGTCGTCAAGAGTCATGGTAGTGCTGGTGCGGACGGCTTCAAAGCAGCGATCCGGCGCGCGGCGCAGGATGTCGAGCATGATCTCCCAGGGCAACTGAGGAGCAGGCTGGGACATTTTCTGCGGCCACCTAATCCGTACGATGATGTGGATGATGTGACCGCAGGTGGTGGCCAGCCATCCAACTGAAATTCGCGACGCCGGTCCCTGGCGTATTCTTCAGACGAACAGAACCACAAGAGAGTCGTTTCATGTCCGCATCACTTGCTTTCGTCTTTCCCGGTCAGGGGTCTCAGTCCCTTGGCATGCTGGCCGAGCTGGGTGCCCAGCAAAGCGTGGTCGTCGATACTTTTGCCGAGGCATCTTCGGCGCTCGGGTACGACCTTTGGGCGTTGACCCAGACCGGTCCGGAAGAACAGCTGAATCAGACCGACAAGACCCAGCCGGCGATTCTTGCCGCTTCCATCGCAATCTGGCGTTTGTGGCAGACAGAAGGCGGCGCGCAGCCCGCATTCGTTGCCGGACACAGCCTCGGTGAGTACTCCGCTCTGGTGGCGGCGGGCAGCCTGCCGTTCGCTGACGCCGTCAAGCTGGTTGAATTGCGCGGTCAATTGATGCAGCAGGCAGTGCCGGCCGGGCAGGGCGGCATGGCCGCCATTCTCGGGCTGGAAGATGCCGATGTATTGGCCGCCTGTGCCGAGGCCGCGCAAGGTGAGGTGGTCAGTGCGGTCAACTTCAACGCTCCGGGTCAGGTGGTGATTGCCGGCAGTGCGGCGGCGGTAGAGCGCGCGATCGAAGCGTGCAAGGCCAAGGGTGCCAAGCGTGCGATGGCTTTGCCGGTGAGTGTCCCCTCTCACTGCGATCTGATGCGCCCGGCTGCCGAACGCTTCGCTTCCTCGGTGGAGTCGATCGAATGGCAAGCGCCGCAGATTCCGTTGGTGCAGAACGTCAGCGCAGCAGTCGTCGCGGATCTGGAAGTGCTCAAGCGTGATCTGCTGGCACAGCTCTACAGTCCGGTGCGCTGGGTCGAGTCCATGGTTGCTCTGGGAGACCGTGGCGTCACCTCGCTGGTCGAGTGCGGACCCGGCAAGGTTCTGTCGGGCCTCAACAAACGCTGCGTCAAGGGCGTCAGCACCTACAATCTGGATACCCCCGAGGCCTTCGCGGCCGCTCGTGCCGCATTGGCTTGAACAAGGAGAATGCTATGAATCTGCAAGGTAAGGTGGCGTTGGTAACCGGCGCGAGCCGCGGTATTGGCCAGGCCATTGCCCTTGAGTTGGGCCGCCAGGGCGCGATCGTAATTGGTACTGCGACCACGCCAACCGGCGCCGAGCGCATCGCCGAGACACTGAAGGAAAACGGTATCGAAGGCGCTGGGCTGGTGCTCGATGTTGGCAACGATGAATCTGTCAGCAGCACTCTTGAGCACATTCAGCAGCATCTCGGGCAGCCGGCAATTCTGGTCAACAATGCCGGTATTACCCGCGATAACTTGATGCTGCGCATGAAGGATGATGAGTGGCATGACGTCATCAACACCAACCTGAATAGCCTGTATCGCCTTTCCAAGGCCGTGCTGCGCGGCATGACCAAGGCTCGCTGGGGTCGAATCATCAATATCGGTTCGGTGGTTGGTGCCATGGGCAACGCCGGACAGGTAAACTACGCGGCAGCCAAGGCCGGTCTGGAGGGTTTCAGCCGTGCATTGGCTCGTGAGGTCGGTTCTCGTGGTATCACGGTGAATTCCGTGGCGCCTGGTTTCATCGATACCGATATGACTCGCGAGTTGCCGGAAGCCCAGCGTGATGCGCTCGTGGGGCAAATTCCCCTGGGACGTCTCGGTCAGGCCGAAGAAATTGCAAAGGTCGTTGCGTTTCTCGCTTCGGACGGCGCTGCCTACGTCACCGGTGCTACCGTTCCGGTGAATGGCGGCATGTACATGAGCTGAGTGTGACGCCCGACGCAGGAGGACAGTCTTAGAGGCTGTCTTTAAATTAGCTATAAAACCGCAGCTGGTTTATAGACAGAAGGTTGAAGGCGGCGTCATGCTTGCCTGCTTCCAGCTTGAAATGCGGAAAACGCTTTCTATACACTACCGCGCAAACCAGCTGCCTGATTTTTCCATAGGAGTGAAAACAAGGTATGAGCACCATCGAAGAACGCGTCAAGAAAATCGTTGCCGAGCAACTTGGCGTTAAAGAAGAGGAAGTAACCAACAGCGCTTCCTTCGTCGAAGACCTGGGTGCCGACTCTCTTGACACCGTTGAGCTGGTGATGGCTCTGGAAGAGGAATTCGAGACCGAGATCCCGGACGAGCAAGCTGAGAAGATCACCACCGTTCAGGAAGCCATCGATTACATCAACGCGCACGCGCAGTAAGTTGTAATCTGCTTCAGAAACAGGAACAGCCGCACTGCCTTTGAACGAGGTAGTGCGGCTTTTCTTTGAGAGGGATTCATCCAGGTCGCGGGGGCTCCATTGCACCCAACCGAGGATGGTTCCTGTCTTGGCAGGAACCGAGCCAAGTACGTTTAGGTATAGGAGTAATCGCTGTGTCGCGTAGACGCGTCGTAGTCACCGGGATGGGCATGCTATCGCCACTGGGTAACGATGTGCCAAGCAGCTGGCAGGGAATTCTCGCCGGCCGCAGTGGTATCGGCCTGATCGAGCACATGGATCTTTCTGCCTATTCCACTCGTTTTGGCGGGTCGATCAAAAGCTTCGATGTCGAGCAGTATTTGCCGGCAAAAGAGGCACGCAAGCTCGACCTCTTCATTCAGTACGGCCTTGCCGCGAGTTTCCAGGCGGTGCGTGATTCCGGGCTGGAGGTCACTGACGCCAATCGGGAGCGCATCGGCGTCGCGATGGGGTCCGGTATTGGCGGCCTGACCAATATCGAAAACAGCTGCAAGGCACTTATCGAGCAAGGTCCGCGGCGTATATCTCCCTTCTTCGTGCCGGGCTCCATCATCAATATGGTCTCTGGTTTCCTGTCGATCCATCTGGGATTGCAGGGCCCCAACTATGCGATCGCTACCGCCTGTACCACGGGCACCCACTGCATTGGCATGGCCGCCCGCAACATCGCCTATGGCGAGGCGGATGTCATGGTGGCCGGCGGTTCCGAGATGGCTGCCAGTGGGCTTGGTATCGGAGGCTTTGCGGCAGCACGCGCACTGTCCACCCGCAACGATGACCCGGCGGCTGCGAGCCGGCCCTGGGACAAGGGGCGCGACGGTTTCGTCCTCTCCGATGGTGCCGGTGCGCTGGTGCTGGAGGAGCTGGAGCATGCCAGGGCCCGGGGGGCGCACATCTACGCCGAACTGATCGGTTTCGGCATGAGCGCCGATGCGTACCACATGACCTCGCCGCCCGACGACGGCGCCGGTGCTGCGCGCTGCATCCGCAATGCGCTGAAGGACTCCCAGTTGAATGTCGATCAGGTGCATTACATCAATGCACACGGCACCTCGACTCCCGCAGGTGACAAGGCCGAGGCTGCTGCTATTCGCAGCGTATTCGGTGATCACGCCTATGAGCTGTCGGTCAGTTCGACCAAATCCATGGTCGGCCACCTGCTGGGTGCTGCCGGTGCGGTGGAAGCGATCTTCAGTGTTCTGGCTATTCGTGATCAGGTCGCGCCGCCGACCATCAATCTGCATGAGCCGGATGAAGGCTGCGACCTCGATTTCGTTCCGCACGAGGCCAAGCCCCGACTGATCGAAGTGGCGGTGTCCAACTCGTTCGGTTTTGGCGGAACCAACGGTTCGCTGGTATTCCGCCGGTTCGCCGAGTGACATTGAGCTGGCTGAACGGGGAGCCCTGTGATGGGCTGCCCATTCATGATCGAGGACTGGCCTACGGCGATGGGCTGTTCGAGACTATTCGCGTCGCAGGTGGCCAGGCGCGGTTGGTCGAACGCCATCTGCAGCGGCTGCAAGATGGCTGTGAGCGCCTCGCCATTCCCGTTGATGCAAATCTGCTGCGCAATGAGCTGATGCGCTTCTGCCGGGCACTGGGGCAGGGCGTCGCCAAGCTCATCGTCACGCGTGGCGCCGGACAGCGTGGTTATGCAACGCCACAGCCGTGTCAGCCGCAGCGTCTGCTGTTAGGCTCGTCCTCTCCAGCTTATCCGCCACAGCATGCTGAAACCGGCATCAGGCTATTTCCGTGCGAGACCCGGCTTGCCGAGCAACCGCGACTCGCCGGCATCAAGCATCTGAATCGCCTGGAGCAGGTGTTGGCGCGTGCCGAGTGGCATGATCCGGTCTACGCGGAAGGGTTGATGCGCGATATGTCCGGCCGGGTGGTGGAGGGCGTTTTCAGCAATCTGTTCATCGTGGAAGCCGGCAAACTGCGTACCGCGCCGCTGACTCGTTGCGGAGTCGCTGGGGTCATGCGTGCGGAGATCATTGCGCGCGCAGCACAGCACGGGCTCCCGGTCGTGATCGACGACATCAGCTATGCCGAGCTTGTGCAGGCCGATGAGGTATTCCTCTGCAACAGCCTTTACGGCATCTGGCCCGTGACAGCTTTGGCCGAGTGCGTCTGGCCCGTCGGTCCGCTGACCCGTAAACTGCAGTCCGTTGTCGCCGACCTGTTGAGTGATTCGTGATCCGTAAAATTCTTGTTCTGCTGCTGACAGTGTTGCTGTTGGCGGCGATTGCGCTCGGGCTGTTCACCTGGAAACAGCATGCTGCGCTGGAGCAGCCTCTGGCCGTTACCGACGAGGCCCTGCTGCTCGACGTGCGTCCGGGCGATACGCCCAGTGGCGTGCTTCAGCGGTTGGAGGCCGAAGGCGTACTGGAGGATGCCTTCTGGTTGCGTTTGTATTGGCGTTTGAACCTGTCCGGGCAGAGCTTGCACACCGGCGAGTATCGCCTGTCCCCCACTATGACGGCGCGGGACATGATCGGGCTTTGGCAGCGTGGCGAAGTGGTGCAATACAGTCTGACCCTGGTCGAGGGCTGGAACTTCCGCCAGTTGCGTAGCGCCCTGCAGAATCAGCCCAAGCTGGAGCAAACCCTGGATGGTTTGACTGATGCCGAAATCATGTCGCGCATAGGTGCATCTGGCCAGCACCCGGAAGGGCGCTTCTTCCCAGATACCTATCGTTTCACCCGCGGCACGTCTGACGAGGACCTGCTGCGCCGTGCCTTCGCCCGCCTGGAGCAGGTTCTCGAAGAGGAATGGCAGCAGCGTGCCAGGGAGCTGCCGTACAAGGACGCTTATCAGGCGCTGATCATGGCCTCGATCATCGAGAAGGAAACCGGCGTGCCCGGCGAGCGTGGAGAGATTGCCGGCGTCTTTGTGCGCAGGCTGGCGCGGGGCATGCTGCTGCAGACCGACCCAACCGTTATCTACGGCATGGGTGAGAAGTACAAGGGCCGGATCACCCGCACCGATCTGCGCACGCCGACACCCTACAATACCTACACCAATGCCGGCCTGCCGCCGACCCCGATCGCGATGGTCGGGCGCGAGGCGATCCACGCCGCGCTGCATCCGGCGGATGGCACCAGTCTCTACTTCGTCGCCCGTGGCGATGGCAGCCATGTTTTCAGCGATACGCTCAATCAGCACAACCGTGCGGTGCGCGAGTATCAGCTCAAGCGCCGTGCCGACTACCGCTCCAGTCCGCCGCCACGGCAGGCACCGGCGGACAACGGAAACGTACAATGAAAGGACTCTTCGTGACCCTCGAAGGCCCTGAAGGGGCCGGTAAGAGCACCAATCGTGAATATCTCGCCGAGCGCCTGCGCGCATGTGGCGTGGATGTCGTGCTGACCCGTGAGCCCGGCGGGACGCCGCTGGCCGAGCGTATCCGCGAGCTGCTTCTCACCCCGGCCGACGAGCCGATGGCGGTGGATACCGAGTTGCTGCTGGTCTTTGCCGCACGTGCTCAGCATCTCGCGCAGGTCATACGCCCGGCACTGGAGCGCGGGGCGGTGGTGCTCTGCGATCGTTTCACCGATGCCACCTATGCCTATCAGGGCGGGGGTCGAGGGCTCTCTATCGAGCGGATCGCCCAGCTGGAAGTCTTCGTGCAGGGCGAGCTGCGACCTGATCTGACCTTGATCTTCGATCTGCCGGTCGAGGTGGGGCTGGCCCGTGCTGCGGCGCGCGGTCGTCTGGATCGCTTCGAACAGGAAGGCCTCCGCTTTTTCGAATCGGTACGGCGCGCCTATCTGGAGCGCGCCAAGGCTGCGCCGTCGCGCTATCGAATCATCGATGCAGGGCAGCCATTGAATGTCGTGCAGCAGGATGTACAGGCCCTGATTCCCGACCTGATGGGGCGCCTCGATGGCTGACGTCCTCCCCTGGCAGGCGGAGCTCTGGCGGCAGCTGGCAGGGCGTACGCAGCATGCTCACGCTTACCTGCTGCACGGTCCTGGCGGCATCGGCAAGCGGCAGCTAGCCGAGCAATTGATGGCGCTGCTGCTTTGCCAGCGGCCCGTGAACGCCACGGCCTGTGGTGAATGCAAGGCTTGTCAGCTGTTGGCTGCACATACGCACCCCGACCATTACATCCTCGAGCCGGAAGAGGTCGACAAGGCCATACGGGTCGACCAGGTGCGTGATCTGGTCGGCTTCGTCACCCAGACTGCGCAGCTGGGTGGGCGCAAGGTGATACTGCTGGAGCCCGCCGAGGCGATGAATCTCAATGCGGCCAACGCATTGCTCAAGAGCCTTGAGGAGCCCTCCGGCGATACGGTACTGCTGCTCATCAGTCACCAGCCGAGTCGCCTGTTGCCGACCATCAAGAGCCGTTGCGTGCAGCAGGCCTGCCCTCTGCCGGTACGGCAACAGAGTCTCGACTGGCTGGCTGGGCAGCTCCCCGAGCTGCCAGCTGAGCTGCGTGAGCAGCTACTGACACTGGCGGCGGGGTCACCTCTGGCCGCCTTGAAGTTGCATGAGCAGAAAGTACTGGATTTGCGCGCGCAGGTTGTCGACAGCGTGAAGAAGCTGCTCAAGCAGCAACAGTCACCCAGTCAGCTGGCTGAGGGCTGGAATGCGCTGCCGCTGATCCTGCTGTTCGACTGGTTTTGCGAGTGGACGCATCTGATCCTGCGGTATCAGATGGCCGGTGATGATGCTGAGCTCGGTGCAGCCGATATGCAGAAGGTGTTGCAGTACCTTGCGCAGAAGTCAGCGCAACACAAAGTGATGGCGCTGCAGGACTGGCTGCTCGAACATCGGCAAAAAGTGCTAGGCAAAGCCAACCTCAACCGTGTGTTGCTTCTCGAAGCGCTGCTGGTGCAGTGGGCAACGCTGCCCGGCGCGGGCTAGAATCGACTGGAATTTTCGTTAGGAACACCGCATGAGCCTGCCAGCAAATCTTGGTCCGCGTAATGGCATCCTGTCCCTGACCATCAAGGACAAGTCGGTGCTCTATGCCGCGTTCATGCCCTTCATCAAGCATGGAGGTCTGTTCATCCCGACCAACAAGAGCTACAAGCTTGGCGACGAAGTGTTCATGCTGCTCAACCTGATGGACGAGCCGGAAAAGATTCCCGTTGCCGGCAAGGTCGTCTGGATCACCCCAAAGGGTGCCCAGGGCAGTCGCGCTGCGGGAATTGGCGTGCAGTTCAACGAAGGCGACAGTACCGCACGCAACAAGATCGAAACCTATCTGGCCGGTGCGCTCAAATCCGACCGTCCGACCCACACGATGTAACGCTCTGAGTCACTGAACGTCATCCCTCGCCAGACGGCAGGGTGTTCGTTGGCCTTTCCTGACAACCGGCCATTTGCTCTACAATCGCCCCTTTTTCGCGATAGCAAGTAGTGCATTTCATGCTGGTAGATTCCCACTGTCACCTTGACCGACTCGACCTGACCGCACATGACGGTTCACTGGATGCCGCGTTGGACGCTGCGCGCTCGCGCGGTGTCGGGCATTTCCTCTGCATCGGCGTTAGCGCCGACAACGCAGCGGCGGTCAGATCGCTGTCCGAGCGCTATGCCGACGTGGATTGCTCGATCGGTGTTCATCCTCTGGATCTCGAGCCGACGAGCCAGCCGGTGCTGGACTGGTTGCTTGGCGAGCTCCAGCACCCGCATGTGGTTGCCATTGGTGAAACCGGTCTGGATTACCACTACGAGCCCGAAGCTGCGCAGATGCAGCAGCAGTCCTTCCGGCTGCATCTTGAAGCAGCCAGGCTGACCGGCAAACCGGTCATCGTGCACACCCGGGCTGCCCGCGCCGATACGCTGGATCTGCTGCGTGAAGCGGCGCTGCCGCAGGCGGGTGTATTGCATTGCTTTACCGAGGACTGGGACATGGCCAAGGCTGCGCTTGATCTCGGTTTCTATATCTCGCTGTCGGGGATCGTCACGTTCCGAAATGCCGATGCGCTGCGCGATGTGGCCCGCAGAGTGCCGGCTGATCGCTTGCTGGTCGAAACCGATTCGCCGTATCTGGCGCCGGTTCCCCACCGTGGCAAAGCCAACCTGCCGCAGTATGTGCGGGAGGTCGCCGAGTTTGTTGCGGAGTTGCGTGGCGTTCCATTCGAGGCGCTGGCTGAGCAAACCACTGCCAACTTCAAGACATTGTTCCCGCTGGCCAGGGTGCGCAGCTGACGTCGCCGCCGCGCAGGATTGATGCTTTCCAGCACGTCCGGTGCGCTGCCTTCCTTCTCGCCGTCACGAGCGGCGCTTTTCTTGCCCTGAAGATCCACAAGGTGGCGTATGACCGCTGAAACGCTGCACACCGGACCGCTCCAGCGCGGTCTGAAGAATCGCCATATCCAGCTGATCGCCCTGGGCGGAGCGATTGGAACGGGACTGTTCCTGGGCTCGGCCGGAGTTCTGAGAAGTGCCGGCCCGTCGATGATCCTGGGTTATGCGATCGGTGGCTTCATCGCTTTTCTGATCATGCGCCAGCTGGGGGAGATGATCGTCGAGGAGCCGGTCGCAGGGTCGTTCAGCCATTTTGCACACAAATATGGCGGCGGTTATGCGGGGTTCCTTTCCGGCTGGAACTACTGGGTGCTGTACGTCCTGGTGGGCATGGCCGAGCTGACGGCGGTCGGCAAGTACGTACAGTTCTGGTGGCCTGATATTCCCGCCTGGGCCACAGCCGCTGCGTTCTTCGTGCTGATCAATCTGATCAATCTCAGCAACGTCAAGGCTTTCGGTGAGGCCGAGTTCTGGTTTGCCATCGTCAAGGTCGCCGCCATCGTCGGCATGATCCTGCTCGGGCTTTTCCTGCTGGTCAGTGGCCAGGGGGGCGAGCAGGCAAGCATCAGCAACCTGTGGACGCACGGTGGCTTCTTCCCTAACGGCTTCAGCGGCATGCTGCTGGCGCTGGCGATCATCATGTTCTCCTTCGGTGGACTGGAGCTAGTCGGCATCACGGCGGCAGAAGCGGCGGAGCCAAAAACCGTGATTCCCAAGGCGATCAATCAGGTCGTCTATCGCATTCTGATCTTCTACATAGGCGCGCTGACGGTGCTGCTGGCGCTGTATCCCTGGGACGCGCTGTTGCAGACGCTGGGCTCCGCGGGCGACCCCTACAGCGGCAGCCCCTTCGTGCAGATATTTTCGCTGATCGGCAGCGATACGGCGGCGCATCTGCTGAACTTCGTCGTGCTGACGGCTGCGCTTTCGGTCTATAACAGCGGCGTGTATTGCAACAGCCGTATGCTGTACGGCCTGGCAGAGCAGGGCGATGCGCCGCGCAGCCTGATGAAGATCAATGCCCGGGGTGTCCCGGTGCTAGCGGTGGGCGTGTCGGCCCTGGTAACCCTGCTCTGCGTGGCGGTGAACTACCTGTTTCCGCAGGGCGCGCTCGAACTGCTGATGTCCCTTGCGGTGGCTGCGCTGGTAATCAACTGGGCGATGATCAGCCTTGCGCACCTGAAATTTCGTCGCGCCATGCAGCGCCAGGGCGTTGAGCCGAGCTTCAAGGCGTTCTGGTTCCCGCTGAGCAATTACCTGTGCCTGGCCTTCGTCAGCGGGATCCTGGTCATCATGCTGTGGCTGCCCGGCATCCGCATGTCGGTGTTCGCGATTCCGGTCTGGGTCGGGTTTCTCTGGTTGTGCTACCGGCTGCGGACTCGTTTGCTGGCGCAGCCCCAGACCTGAGAGCAAAAAAAACCCGGTTTCCTGAGAAGCCGGGCCAAGACCATTAGGAGTATGAAATCGCAATCCTAGCGACCTCATCTGGCTGGGCAGTGGGGGGATTGCCCGGCCAGTTACTCAAGTATTAACGCTGCTCCGCGGGTTTGCCGGCGGATTTCCCTGATTTTTAAACGCATTTGGAATACAAGTCTCGCTGGCTGATCGCCTTCAGTGCGCAGCCAGGTCATGCAAAAGGCCTAGCGTTTCGTCTATGACGTGCTCCGGCGTGTAGAAATGTGGCGAGAAGCGAATGCCGCCGCCGCGTTGTGCACACACCACCTGTTCAGTCTTGAGTCGCTCGAACAGAGCGGCATTGGGCCAGCCGTCGAGGCGGAATGTGACGATGCCGGAGCGTCTCTCCGCTTGGCCTGGCGAGAGGGTTTCTACTCCTTTCAGCTTGCTGATCCCGTGAGTCAGCCATTCGATTCGCTCGTCCAGCGATCTGGCGACTTGCTCCATCCCCACTTCCTCCAGCAGCGACAGGCTGGCTTCGAGTGCCATTGCTCCCAGCATGTTC
Organism: Stutzerimonas xanthomarina; assembly: GCF_003935375.1. Taxonomy (GTDB): domain Bacteria; phylum Pseudomonadota; class Gammaproteobacteria; order Pseudomonadales; family Pseudomonadaceae; genus Stutzerimonas; species Stutzerimonas xanthomarina_A. The sequence goes on along the minus strand of NZ_RHQM01000001.1, from coordinate 310,835 downwards.
GGGCTGCCGCACTCGAACCGCCTGGCACTGCGTGCGGGCTCCCAGTCGCTACGGTCGTAGTCGCCGGCGTGCTCCAGCATGTGCCAGCCGTACTCGTGCAGTTTCAGTTGCTCGCGTAGGTCGCTGCGACAATAGAAAACACCGAGTCCTTCCGGGCCGAGCATCCACTTGTGACCATCCGCCATGGCGAAGGCGCAACGGTTCTGCTGGACATCGAAGGGCAGGGCGCCCAATTGCTGGATTGCATCGATGCACAGAAGCACGCCGCGTTGCTCGCAGCCTTCGCCCAGGCGCGGAAGATCCAACCGCATGCCGCTCGCATATTGCACGGCGCTGATCGACATCAGGCGTACCCGAGGACCACACGCTGCAAGGAGGTCAGCCTCGGGATCGACACCCTTGAGACCGACCTGAATGACTTCCACGCCGAGCGGCCGCAATGCCTCCCAGACCACCCGATTGGACGGAAACTCCTCGTCGCTGATCACGATCTGATCACCGCTTTTCCAGTCCAGCCCGAAGGCGACGAATGAGAGCGCTTCGGAGGTGTTCTTGACCAGCGCCACATCGGCACTGCTCGGCGCGTTGAGCAGTCGCGTCAGGCGTTGGCGCAGGCTGCGTTCCACTGTGAGCCATTCGGGGTAGTCGCGCGCGCCCAGGGTTGCATTCTGCTCGGCAAAGGCGCTCACGGCCCGAGCGGCCCGCCTGGGCCAGGGAGCGACGGCAGCATGGTTCAGATATCGCAAACCGACTATTTGCGGGAATTCGTCATTTATTTGAATCATCGTTGGATGTCCCGTGCATTTCATGACCGGTTAGGCATAATGGCTGCCTCGTTTTTCACCTCAAGCAGCCTTCCTATGCAGAATGAACCTCGTAAGGTCCGCGAATTTCGTCGCCGCGAACAGGAAATCCTCGATACCGCGTTGCAGCTTTTTCTCGACCAGGGAGAGGACAGCGTTACTGTCGAGATGATTGCCGATGCGGTCGGTATCGGCAAAGGCACGATCTACAAGCACTTCAAGTCCAAGGCCGAAATCTACCTGCGGCTGATGCTGGACTACGAGCGCGACCTGAACCAGATCCTCCACTCTCCCGACCTGGACCGCGACAAGGAAGCGCTTTCGCGCGCCTACTTCGAGTTCCGCATGCGCGACCCGCAGCGCTATCGGCTGTTCGACCGCCTCGAGGAGAAAGTGGTCAAGGGCAATCAGGTGCCGGAGATGGTCGAGCAGCTGCACAGCATCCGCGCCTCCAACTTCGAGCATCTGACCCAGTTGATCAAAGGCCGTATTGCCGAAGGCAAGCTGGAAGACGTGCCGCCGTATTTCCACTATTGCGCCGCCTGGGCGCTGGTGCATGGTGCGGTGGCGCTGTACCACTCGCCGTTCTGGAGCAACGTGCTGGAAGATCAGGACGGCTTCTTCCAGTTCCTCATGGATATCGGCGTACGCATGGGCAACAAGCGCAAGCGTGACTGAATCGGCGGCAGCGTGAAGATCGAACAGGCGTGGACGCAATGAACGCGAGCGAGTTTCCCATCCGCTACATCGAGCCGGTATTTCGGCCGCCCAGCGAGGCGCATTCGCTGATCCTGCCGGTGACCAATGGTTGTTCCTGGAACAGCTGTACCTTCTGTGATTAGTTACCCCCGCCCGAAGTCCTAAATCCTCCTGCAAAACCCCTCCTTTCGCATAAAAATTCCGATTTAGCATCAAATACCGCTTGCCTGTATGGATAGCCAGTATTAGAGTTACCCCAAGGAAGGACATAAAAACCAAAAAACATTGCAGGGCAGCGCATGGCTATCATCCTCGAATCATCCCATCGTGAGTTCAGAACCTTTGTGGCTGATGCGACCGGCGTTCAGTCAATCCTGCCGGTTATCGTCACCGAGCATGGCGTTCTGGATCAGTTCGCTCGATACATGCACCTGAACCGAATCAAGAGCCGTTCCTGGCAGGAGTCTGCGACTTTCGCGTTGCAGTTGCTGTTGGAATACATGGAGGCCAACCAGGGCTTCTATGACACGCCGAGGGCTTTGTTCACGGCGTTCTCAGACGCGCTTTACACCGGTACGGTGTCCAATAGCTGCGACCCCTCTGGCCTGTGGTGGCAGCCGAGGCAACCGGACGATGCCGGCAAGTTGATTGGCCATGTCACGCGATTCACCGATTGGCTGGCTGTCATCAACGAGGACGCCAAGCTGCAACTCAATCCATGGCGGCAGGCGACTCGGCACGAGGAACGGCTGAATTGGGCAGCCTACGTGCAGAAAAGGGATAAGGCCTTTCTGTCCCACCTGTGGCGTTCCAAGCCGCAGACGAACCAGTCCAGAGCCGTGCGCTCATGGACAATGCCTGTGGAGCGGCAAACGGCTGCCAAGGCGTTTCAAGAGGAACACTTCGATCTGTTGGTGTCCGAGGGTTTCCGCAGGCGGGCGCGAGACTTGCGCGGGCCGACAGACCTTCGCAATGTCCTGATTACCTACCTCATGCACTACGGCGGATTGAGGCTGTCCGAAGCGCTGTCGCTGTGGAGCGATGACGTTAGCGTAGAGGCCGGGGAGGTCATCGTCCGTGTGCATCACCCTGAATACGGGCTGGCACCAGGCGGTAAAACCAACCGCGCTGCTTACCTGCAAAGCCAATACGGGCTGCAACCCCGCAACCGGCTGGTGAAAGCAACCGACCCGCTGTTTCTCGGCTGGAAGAACGGACTGATTACCGACCCGCACCGTCGCTGTTTCGAGGTGTTCTTTTATCCCTATGAGGCTGGGCAGGTTTTTGCCGGCCTGTGGCGTGACTACCACCTTAAACAGCGGGTGAAGCCGAAGGTTGGCGAAGCTCACCCCTATGCCTTCACCAACGGGGACGGCCAGCCCTATTCGCACCGGATGTTTCGCAAGGCCCACAAGTTGGCTGTTAAACGGGTCGGGTTGGTGTACGAGAAGATGGAGGGCACCACCCCGCACGGCCACCGCCATGCCTATGGCCAGCGCCTGGCTCGGGATGGAGCCAACCCGCTGCTGATCAAAAACGCCATGCACCATGCGTCGATCACATCGAGTCAGACCTACACACAGTCCACGACGACACAGATGCGCCAGAGTCTCCGAGACCTGGAAGCGCGGCTGCGGTTGCAGCATACAGACGATTCCCACGACCTGTTGACCAAGGACTGACGCCGATGCCAGCCAAGAAGAAGGATTTTTATACCTACGCCGAGGCCCAGGCGGTAGCCCAGGCACTGGGCATCAAGAATTGGCCTGACTACAAGAAACGCTACCGCGAAGCCCCGAGGCTGCCGGCAGATCCCAGTAGATTCTATGCCGACGCCAGCTGGACGGACTGGTACGACTTTCTCGGAAGGGAAAGGCCAGACCTGTACCCAACCTACGCCGAGGCCCAGGCCGCAGCCCATGCGCTGGGCATCTAAAGCGTGGCTGACTACAAAAAGCGCTACCGCGAAGACCCGAGGCTGCCGGCCCAACCCCAGCAGGTCTATACCGACGCCAGCTGGACGGACTGGTACGACTTTTTCGGAAGGGAAAGGCCTGACCTGTACCCAACCTACGCCGAGGCCCAGGCCGCAGCCCATGCGCTGGGCATCGAAAGCCTGCCTGACTACTACAAGCGCTACCGCGAAGACCCGAGGCTGCCGGCAGATCCCGGTAAGTTCTATGCCGACGCCGGCTGGACGGACTGGTACGACTTTCTCGGCAGGGAAAAGCCAGGCGATCCGACAGTCAGCTACCCAATCATTTGGGCTGATGCCGAGCGGTGGATAAAGACCCAAACGGGCATCACCGGCAAAAAAAAAGCAATCAAGTCGTTCCTTGCTAGTTTCTATCAGGCCCATGGCTTGCCCGACGATCCCAAGCACCTGCTGCTGCGGGCCAATGGATTCAACGCCGAGGCATACCAGCAATTTATCGAGGCCCAGGCCGAGTCCCTGCAAAGGCCCTATCACAGTGCTATCACGGTGTTTTACGGCTGGCTGCTGGATGAATACTGCACCGATGCCGACGCCGATGAGCGCATTGTTCTTCCCGAGTACCGCAATCCGTTCGAGACGGTGCTGGCCGGCTATGCCGACAGCTTGCAAAGCTACCGGCCCAGCCAGTCCACCAAGCCGCCCCTCGGCTACGAATACATCCTCCGGGCGCGCAATTTCCTGGTGCCGAACGGCGAGCAGGTGTTGCACGCCCGCCCCAGTCTCGCGGAACTGCCCCATCTGCAAGCGTTTTTCAACACACGCGCCGACTGGATTTACGTCGATGAGTCGCTGATCGACCGCGACGATCCAAACTGCATCTGGCGCGAGGCCAAGGCTGACCGCAAGATGCAAGCCAAACGCGAAGTGGTGGACTGCTATCAGATTTGGTCGCCTGTTCGCTTCGTGGCGCTCTATACGCTGCTGCGCTTCCCGCTGCGCGGCCAGCAGATTCTCTGGCTGGACAGCGGCGAGGCGGATAACGAGATTGCCGTTCTCGACGCAAACGGCGGTGTCCGTTGGGGGAAGAACACCGGCCCCCTGGCTGGGAAAGGGAGCAAGAAGCGCCGCCCGCAGGCTGCGGTGCAACGCGGCGACAAGGACGCGCCCAAGCTCTATGTGACCACCAACAAGACCGGACGCCAGGAAGGCGGCTACGAAGTTCCGTGGATTCCTGATGATCTGCTCTATTGGTTCCTCTTGCTGCGCGACTGGCAAGCCAAGTACAACCCGCTGAAAGAGCCGACGCGCTGGTCTGACATCACCCTTCGCGCCGAAACCAATGAGAAGATTTTGCAGGCGCGGGGCACCCAATGCTTCCTGTTCCGCACGGACGCCTCGGGTCAGCCGGCGTTCACCACAACGGTTTTCACCCACATCTTGCCGGCATTGCTCTACGCGATTCAGCGCTCCGGCGAAAACCTTGCCAGCGACAGCCCCAACCTCAAAGCGACCAATCAGCGCTATATCAGCCCCTACACACCGCACAGCCTCCGCGTCAGCCTGATTACGGCGTTCATCGCAGACGGCGATGCGCCCATTCACCTGATCTCCAAGCTGGTCGGCCATGCCTCGCTGGTGATGACGATCTACTACACCAAGCTGAACAACGATCAGATGCGCCGCACCATGGGCGAGACTGAAAAGCGCGCCGCACAGATCGCCACTGAGCGCCATGCCGAAACGGTTAGGACACAGGGATTACAGCCGCTTCGCCATCAACTGATTGCAACGGACGGCAATCGCTCGCTGCTCGAATCTGACGTGCCGAACTCGGCCTGTGTGGTGTTCGATCACGGCATCTGCCCCATGTCAGGCGCGGCATGCCATATCGGCGGCGAGGCTGTGGTTGAGAGAAAGGTTGAAAGCCTCTATGCACCTGTCGAGGCAGGTTATCTCGGGCAGAAGAATTGCCCGCGTTGTCGGTTCTTTGTCACCGGGGTTCCGTTCCTTGGCAGCCTGGTGGCGCTGGCCAACGAACTCGCATTGGAGATTCATGCGGAAAGCGCGCGTTTTCAGGGCTACGCGGCGGAGGTCGAACGGCTTGAGCAGGACTGGTATGACGCCTGCCAAGCCAATCAGCCGGACACTCAGCAGTCGAAGCGAAAGCAGGCGAGCGCCAATCAGCAACAGAGCGCCGGGAAGCTCGACGGCCTGCTGACTGACTATGTAGCCGTCAATCACTACGTCCAGGGCTGCCTAAAACTCATCAATGAAGGCGAGCAGAGCGGCGAAGGCGAGAATAGCGTCAGACTGATCGCCGGTGGTGATCTTGCCGAGGTCGGTGTCGCCTTTGAAGAATCCAACACGAACTACCATTTGCTGGCCGAAATCTGCCAGAACGCGACCATCTATCGGTCGGCCAATCCCTCGCGTGCCGTGCCTCTGATCGCCCAGGCCATCGACCGTATGGCCGAGAACAACGGCTTGGCTCCGGCCATGTTCAGACTCGACGACGAACAGAAGATGGTCGTTGCCAACGAGATGAACCGAATTCTCCTTCAGCGTTTGGGTTCCTGGGAAAAGATCGACGACCTGTTCTCGGGCGACCTGATGCTGCTCGACATTGACACTCACGAGCCGGAGCTGACGCGCATTTCGACCGAGATCAAACAGCTTCTCTCTAATCCCAATCGCGTGCGCCAGTTGACCCACGAGGCTTCTATCAATGAGTGACCAACTTGTTTCGCCGCAGGACACCTACGAGCGGCTGATGAGCGAGGCCAGCGATAGCCGCCGCAAGCGCAGTCTGGAAGCCATCAACGAAGCGTGCCGGCTGCTGCATGAGCGGCATTCCTCGGACTTCTCCTACAAGACCATCATCACCCTTGGCAAAGACCGTGGGCTGCCGGTTCCCGGCGAAAAGTCCATCGTCAATACGACCGGCGAGCATTACCGGGAACTGATCCAGGCTTGGAAGCTGGCTTCGCTTCCGGCCAAGGGCAGCCAAATAAAAGCTGATCCCAATAATTGGATCGAACACATCGAAGACCCAGTGCTGCGCATGAGCGTTAGCCTGCTCGCCAAGGAGTTGCGGGCGCTCAAGGCGAAGGAGTCGCGCAAAGCCAATCACAGTGGCGCGCCGATCATCTTGGGAAGCTCGACGGGGCAAGCCGTTTCGACACAGCCGCGTTTCAACGATGCCGAGTTGGCTGCGCTAAAAGCGGCCATCGATCCGACAACGCTCAGCCTTGTGGGGCTGTCGATTGGGAGCAGGGGCGAAGTGGAGGATGCCAAAGGCAGGAAGATTCACAAGCCCGGCTTCCGCGACGCTATTGAGAAAGTGCTGTCTGTGCAGGTGAAGTGAAAATGGCCAGCGGACAAAAAATTGCCGAACAGAACTTAGCGGCATTCATCGCTTGGTCGGTATCAAAGTCGGACGATGACTTTCGTGAGTATGTTCATCGGGGCAAGCTCAAACGCTCAGAAATCGCAGATGAATGCGGCTTTGGCAAAAGCGCACTGGTACAGAACCCCTCGATCAAAAAAGCGCTAGAAGAGCTTGAAGAACGACTAAGAGGCGCGGGCGTACTGCCCCCTCCGGATGCCGCCACTCAACTGCTTAACGAAGAGCCGCCGATGCGCGACAAGGAAGCCAAGCAGCGCCGCAATGACGGCCAACGGCTTAACGCTCTGGAGCAGGAGAACGCGGCCCTGCGTGCCGAGCTGGCCGAGGCTAAGGCCATGCTTAAGCAGTACAACCTGCTGTCCTCGTTCATGCAAGAAACCGGGCGACTCCCACGATGAATGCGCCGATCCCGAATCTGATCAGCGCGACTGTTCGCTTGACCCGAATGCGTGTCAAGAATGGCCACGGGTGCATCGCCTTCGGCCATCGGATTGACCTAGCGACTGGACTCAATGATCGATCCAGCGCCTTGGTTGTCAGCGTGTCCGCCGCTATCGCGGAGCCGGCGAATATCGCCATAGGCGGCATTTACGAGGTGTATGGCGAGGCTTGCAGCATTCAGCGAACCCACGGCTCATACACAGTGCTAGAAACTCAGATTGAGGCTCAGGACGTTAGATTGGTTCGCCCCTCTGGTAGCCAGTTAATTCAATGGCTGGCCTACCATGCAGCGGGTATTCGTGAGGTCAAGGCAACGAAACTTTGGGACACCTTGGGCGAGCGGCTGTACGACGCGCTAGACAATCAGGATCACGACGCCATTGCGCCAGTGATTGTGTCTAAGCATGTGCGTGATGGGCTGTTCGAAAAGTGGGCCGAGAATGGCGATGCAAAGACCCTGCGCTTTGTGCAAGAGCGCGATATTCCCCTCGATCTGGCCCGCAAGGTCATTAAGTTTCACAAAAAGAACACCGTCGCCGCCCTGACCGAAGACCCCTATCGGCTGCTGTCCTTCGATGGCAGTTGGCAGCGAGTTGATGGCATAGCCCGAGACAAGTTCAGCGTTGCCCTAGACGACGCTCGACGGCTTGCTGCTGCCCTTGAGGAAGCACTTTATCGGGTATCGGAGAAAGGCCATACCTGTGCATCTTTGGGCGACCTTGAAGGTACTGTCTTCCGCTTGGTAAAGCCGTACTCTGCGCCCTTAGCGGCTATGTCGAAGGCGCTGATTCAGGGCAAGGCTTCTGGCCAGTTTATCTGCCGCGAAACCGAAGCCGGCGAGATCATGCTGCACGCTCCCGGCACCTATATCATGGAGCGCCAGTGCGCAGAGTTCATCCGCACATTGCTGAACAACCCCGACACCCAGCAGCAACTGTTCCCAACTGACATAGACGCCCTGATTGGCGACTTTGAGCGCGAGGAACGACTGCATCTGAATATACCTGCCTTTGCACTGAACGAGGCACAGAAGGCAGCAGTCAAGACTTCGCTTGATAACCGCTTCAGCATCATTACTGGCGGGGCTGGTGTCGGTAAAACGACGGTGCTGAAGGCGCTCTATCGAGCATTGGACACCCTTGGACGCCCTCGCTTTCAAATGGCCCTGTCGGGTCGCGCAACAGCACGCATGATGGAGGCTACCCAAGAGACTGCCACCACCATCGCCGGCTTCCTGCGCAACGTCAGCAACGAGGAAATGGGGCCAGCGCCGATCATCGTCATAGACGAAGCCTCGATGCTCGATCTGGTGACCTTCCACCGACTGGTCTGCAAGCTGCCAGCGGGCACTCACCTGATCCTGGTGGGCGACCCCTACCAGCTACCCCCGATTGGCGCGGGCCTTGTCCTGCATGTGCTGTGCGACCTGCCGGGTATGCCGGTTACGCAACTCACCGAGGTCAAGCGCCAGGCCAAGGAGTCGGCCATTCCCGCTGCCGCCAAGGCGATCCGCGACGGCCAGTGGCCTGCCTTCTCGGCAGATGCGGCGGGCGAGGTCGTGTTCATGCCGTGTGCCGATGATCAGATCATCCCGACCGTCCTCAAGCTTTATGAGCAGGATCGAGATAGCACGCAGATTCTCGGTGCCACCCGATCATGCCAATTCGCTGGGGTGGAAACCCTCAACCGGGTCTGCCATGTGCGCTACGCCGGACAGGGAAAGCATCTGATGGCCACCAACCCCGAAACGGGCGAGGTTGAAGCGACGGGTTTCTGCGAGGGTGATCTACTGCTCTTCACCGCCAACAAGTGGGAGCGGAACCTGCAAAACGGTTGCCTGGGCCATCTCATGGAAGTCTTCGAGCGGCCCACCGAGGTCAACCTGGGCGACGATGAGAACCCGGACATGCGAATCGCTTTGGGCCGTGCCGTCTACGAGGGCGTCGAGCACTACGTCCTCGATAGCGATATGGATGTGATGCAGCACGCTTACGCCATCACCGTTCACAAGAGTCAAGGCAGCCAGTTCAGGCGGGTAATCGTGCCAGTGCGCAAGTCGCGGGTGCTGGATCGTACCTTCATTTACACCGCTGTAACGCGAGCGCAGGTGCAGGTGATCCTAGTGGGTAATGTGGCTGCGGCGCAGGAAGCCGTGACGCTGCCGCCGAAGGCATTTGGCCGGCAGGTTGCGTTACGATCAATGCTTATTGCGTGATTTATGGCGTTGACCACTCATTCGTATTGAGTGGTTGTAATGCGTAGTTGCGACCGGCAGAGAAGTGCCATAAGCGGACTGTTCATAAGTTGGTTAGCAGACCTGTAATGAGGCTTGGATGTCTACGAAACTAGGGGGGATTCATCTTCATTGTCAAATTACTCGGGTATCTGTGCGGCGCGCAGCTAGCATTTTCCTTGCAATTATTGCTGAAATTACAACGGGGAGAATGGTCTCTGCATAACCTTGCTGTGCTGCCTCGCTCAGCTCTAGTGCTTTCCCCGCATAAGAAAATGCGAGCTTGCAAATAAAAGCTGAAATCCAGACAGCAAAAAATATCGAAAAGGTACTTGTGATGCTTTCGGGGAATTTAGGCGAATTCTTCCCGACGTAGCGACCTAGTAGAAGTGCAAATAAGGCAAGTGCCCATGCTGCTATGAATTGGTAGTAAAGATTGCTCACGTGTGATTTCGTCCTTTCTTTGTGAATTTACGCGAGTTTTACGAAGCAGGCTCTGAGCAATGAGTTGGTTGCGGTTCCATCTCAAGACTCGCGCGTACTCAACGCCCTTAATAGGAAGCTATCTGCTGGCTAATCGTGGGCAGCCCAGAAACTATGCGTGCTGCTGGGCTGTTACGCCATCACTTATTGCGGCTGAAATATCGCTTAATTTTGAGGATGCCAAAGGCTATCAGGACAAATCCGAGGGCTTGTACAACTGTAGATACCATCGTCTCAGCTGCCCGAGCAGGGTTCATAAGTGCAGCCACTGCGATAATCGGTGCTGTTGCTATCATTAGGATTTTGAAGATCTTCGCCTCTCGCTTACGCGATATTTCTTCCTGGATCTGCTGTTTTTGAGCGCGCTGCTCATCTTCAGCAGCTGAGTTCTCGCGAAGCCTTTGAGGATCGATTGAGCGGCTTGCAATGACCTGGGCCAGGGCGGCTTTTGCTTCTTCTGTGAGGTCTGATTCTTGCGACTGAATTCGGGCAATTTGCCATTCATTCATTTGCTCGTAGCGAGCTACAAACTCATTAAAACGTGCTTGATCCATACCGGTGTTGCTCCTTGTGTCGACTGGTTTTAAGCTGCCAGGCTTTCGCCTGGCAGTTCACAACTTAACCTCGGATTGCTGACGCCATCTGCTCAGGGCTAAGTCTGCATAGAAGCAGACTCTGAGCAATGAGTTGGTTGCGATTCCATCTCAAGACTCGCGCGTACTCAACGCACTTGCCGTCCTCGCTTATAAAATGATGAAGGGTGATTCTGTTCATGACGATCTCCTGGTACGCAGCTCCATGCTGCGAGCGGATTAGGCGCCAGAAAGTGAGTGTTATGCGCACCACCGATAGCCGCTGACCTGCTATGCAGGTCAGCGGCTATCGGTAATCCCCCCATTTTCAGCACCTGTCAGAAGTAGAGATCAAGCAACGAGGGGCTTCGTTTCGGTGTGAACTTCCCAAATTGGCTGAAGCTACTTTCCGCAGTACTTCGATACAATCGCTTTAGTCATGGCTTTGCGATAAGTCTCTTCGCGCAAGCTGGGATTCCTTCGAACGTAATCGACGAATGTGTTTGCCATCTCACCAGCGGGAACTCGTTGAATGCAAGTCGAAAGCTCCACTACCTTAGTGACGCGTGGTGCCATATCGGACATTTTTGTGTCCCTGACAAGCGACAACACTTGTTGGTCGTATTTGTAGGTATCCAGAACACCCTTGGCAACACCCTCGATGAAACCATCCATGTATGCCTTGACGACCAAGGCGCAAGAGAGCAAATCCGACTCGGCTTTGGAATCACAAAGCTGCTCCAAGTCTTGGGCTTTGATGGATTGGGCATGCGCTCCAAAGGAAATGCATAAGAACAGCGGAAGAAATAGAATACGCGTCATGTGTTCACTCCATTGTGAGATCGGTCAACGAACACCATGATCTTAGTCAGTTTGGTTGTGGCCAAGCCAACCTGCTGGCACAGCACCACAAATTGACGACAAACAGCGCGGATAGCTTTGCCGTTGTCTTTGCGAAAATTGGCGATGGTTTTGAAGTCCGGCATCAAGCGCCCAGTCAGCCACATTAGCTCGACGTTACGCTGGGCCTCTCGCTCAAGGCGACGACTGGATTGGATACGGTTGAGATAACCGTAGATATAAATCTTCAGCAGGTCAGCTGGATGGTAAGCAGTCCTGCCTGTTTCCGCCGGTACGAAACCTTCAAAACCCAGATTGCCGAGGTCGAGTTCACCGACTAGTACATCGACTACCCGCACCGGGTTAGTGTCCGTCACATAGTCATCCAAACTCTCCGGGAGCAAGGTAACTTGAGCCCGATTTTCACCTTGAATGAATCGCCGCACTGGCATCTCCTGCTGAGATGAATACTGCTCAAATCATATCAAGATTGTGCCTGCGTTTTTACACACTCTGAGTCGTTTGCTGTCGGTCAAGATGCATACCACCTGGCTGGTCAGTACGACTGCGAATGCTTGGTCGGGTGGAATGCAATTGGATGGTCAGGTCAGTGCAATTACCCACTTGAGTTCTTGGAATGAGATAAGATGTCATTCCTAAAGAATGCCCAATAAAAAGCCTATATAAATCAATGTGACTCACTCACTCACTCGCGTTATTGGATAAATATGGGCTAACTAACTGTGAGATGTATACCTCGCCGCAGAAGAAGTTTCGTGCTCGCGATGAGGCGGAGGTGCTCGACGAGATCCGTCGTTGCGGCGAGCAGTTGATCGTGCAACGCGTATTCCTCGCCGATGGTGACGCCTTGGTGTTGCCGACCCACCGGCTGTTGAGAATCCTTGAACAGATCCGCCAGTGCCTGCCCGAAGTTCAACGTGTCTCAAGCTATTGCCTGCCACGCAACCTGCGCAAGAAGTCGGTTGCCGAGCTGCAGGAACTGGCGGATGCGGGGCTCGGCATGGCCTATGTCGGCGCCGAGTCCGGCGACGATGAGGTGCTGGCGCTGGTCAACAAGGGTGAGACCTACGAATCGACGCTCAGCGCGCTGGATAAGCTGGGGGCGGCGGGCATCGCACGCTCGGTGATGATTCTCAACGGGCTTGGCGGTCGCCAACTGAGTCGCCAGCACGCACGCAATTCGGCGCGGCTGATGAATGCAGCGCAGCCCGAGTTTCTGTCCACGCTGGTGGTCAGTTTTCCGCAGGGTGAAGCGCGTTTTCGGCAAACCTTCGAGGATTTCGAGCCGCTGGTGCCGGCCGATCTGTTTCGCGAACTGGAGTGGTTGCTGGAGGATCTGGAGCTGACCGATACGGTTTTTCGCAGCGATCACGCGTCCAATTATCTGGTGCTCAAGGGCATTTTGGGTGCCGATAAGCCTGGCCTGCTGCGTCGGGTACGTGAGGCCATCGAAGACCCGCGTAACGCTCCGTTGCGTCAGGAGTGGCAGCGAGGGCTGTAGCCGCCTCGTTCAAGCGGGGAGTCAAGAAGCATCCAGCTGAACCGGCTCGCCTCGGTGCTGGAAGTGGCGTGGATGCTGCATTGGCTGTCGAATCGTCGGTTTTTCGTCGCCGGCTCTATGAGGTGAGTTCCATGCGATTTCTGTTACTGGCAGTGCCTGGCTTGCTTGCATTGCTCATGCTTTCTGGCTGCATGAAGGTCAGCGACATGGCGGAGGGTACCCGTTATCACCTTCGCGATGCCGGAATTCTGGATCACAGCGAAACCCGTCGTTCCAACTCCTGGCGCCTGCAGGCGGACTCATTCATCTATATCGCGCAGGGACATTTCGTGCCGCCCGGAGACGCATACCCGCGGCCGAACGTCGTGGCCGAAGAGGCCTTCAGCGGGTTTGTCGAGTACTTCCCAATGGTTCGTCGAGCCCGTGGCCCGCTCGGGCTCGAGGAGGCATTGGCCGAAGCGTCGGCAATGGGCGCGCATTATCTGCTGTATCTGCGGTTTGCCGCGGCTGATGATCGCATCGGCAGTTTCGACGAGCTGAACGATCAGCGCGCACTGGATCGCCTTGGTGTCGATTCCGGCGTGGTGCAGTTGATGCTGGTGGAAACCGGAACTCGCTATCTGGTCGATACCGCTCGCATTCGTAATCGTGGCGGCGTGCTCGGCATCTACGACGCAAAGCCGGAGCAACTCTTGCGTCCGCCGCTGCAGGACTATGCTCGTCGGTTGTTGGGCCTGTCACGTTGAGCGATGTGGCAGTATCGGGAACAGGCGATTACCTCATTCAATCGAGGAGGACCGAATGACCGATACAGGCAAGGCTGGGGATCTGCTGGCGCAGCTGTCCGCTGGCGGGAAGAAGAAAGGGTTGCCGCCGGTGCATCTGTGGAACCCTCCGTTCTGTGGCGATCTGGACATGCGCATCGCGCGCGACGGGACCTGGCACTATCAGGGTTCGCCGATCGGGCGGCCGGCAATGGTGCGTTTGTTTTCCACGGTGATTCGCCGCGACGGCGACGACTACTTTCTGGTGACACCGGTAGAGAAGGTCGGTATCCAGGTCGAAGATGCGCCTTTCGTTGCGGTCCGGCTGGAAGTCAGTGGCGAGGGTGAGACGCAAAGCCTGCGCTTTATCACCAATGTCGAGGACGAGGTCGAGGCTGGTGAAGAGCACCCTTTGCGCGTTGTCACCGATCCGCAAACGCAGGAGCCGGCGCCATATGTGCATGTGCGCGCCAACCTCGAGGCACTGATCCATCGCAATGTGTTTTATGAGCTTGTGGAGCTGGCGGTGCCCGGCAAGGTAGATGGCAAGGATTGCCTCGGTGTGTGGAGTGGCGGGACGTTCTTCCCGATTGGCGCCGCTGAGTAGTGCGCTGGCTGTTTCGTTACCCATGATCGAAAAAGGCTCCCGAGGGAGCCTTTTTTTGCTGGTCTTACATGTTGGGGTAGTTCGGCCCGCCGGTACCTTCGGGCGCGACCCAGGTGATGTTCTGCGCCGGGTCCTTGATGTCGCAGGTCTTGCAGTGCACGCAGTTCTGCGCGTTGATCTGGAAGCGCTTGCTGCCATCGTCGTTGCTCACGACCTCGTAAACGCCGGCCGGGCAGTAACGCTGTGCCGGCTCGTCGTACATCGGCAGGTTCTTTTCGATCGGAATGCTCGGGTCGGTCAGTTTCAAGTGAACCGGCTGCTCTTCCTCGTGGTTGGTATTGGAGAGGAATACCGAGGAGAGCTTGTCGAAGCTCAGCTTGCCGTCCGGCTTGGGGTAGTCGATTTTCTTCGACTCTGCAGCCGTCTTGAGGCAGGCGTAGTCCGGCTTGGTGTCGTGCAGGGTGAAGGGGATCTTGCCACCGAAGATGTTCTGATCGATGAAGTTGAACGCGCCGCCCTTGATTGCGCCCCACTTGTGAATGGCAGCGCCGAAGTTGCGGCTCTTGTATAGCTCATCGTACAGCCAGCTGGACTTGAAGCCCTCTTCGTACGCGGTCAGCTCGTCGCCACCTTCGCGTCCGGCCAGCAGTGCGTCCGCAGCGGCTTCGGCAGCCAGCATGCCGGACTTCATCGCCGTGTGGCTGCCCTTGATCTTGGCGAAGTTCAGGGTGCCGGCGTCGCAGCCGATCAGCGCACCGCCGTTGAATACCATTTTCGGCAGGCAGTTGATGCCGCCCTTGGCGATCGCACGTGCGCCATAGGAAACGCGCTTGCCGCCTTCCAGATACTGCTTGATCACCGGATGGTGCTTGTAGCGCTGGAATTCGTCGAACGGCGACAGATACGGGTTGCTGTACGACAGGTCGACGATCAGGCCGACGACCACCTGATTGTTTTCCAGGTGATAAAGGAAGGAACCGCCAGTGTTTTCGTCGTTCAGCGGCCAGCCTGCGGTGTGCACGACCAGTCCCTGCTCATGCTTGGCTGGGTCGATGTCCCACAGTTCCTTGATGCCGATGGCGTAGTGCTGCGGGTCGACGTTGGCGTTGAGCTGGAAGCGGTTGATCAGCTGCTTGCCGATATGACCGCGGCAGCCTTCGGCGAACAGCGTGTACTTGGCGCGCAGCTCCATGCCTGGCGTGTACATGCCTTCCTTCGGATTGCCTTCGCGGTCGACGCCAAGGTCACCGGTGACGATACCGCGCACGACGCCGTTTTCGTCGATCAGCGCTTCCTGAGCGGCGAAGCCTGGGTAGATCTCGACACCCAGATTCTCGGCCTGCTGGGCCAGCCAGCGGCACAGGTTGCCGAGGGAAATGATGTAGTTGCCTTCGTTGTGCATGGTCTTGGGGACCAGTGCATTGGGCAGCTTGCTGGCGGCTTCGGCGGTCTTGAGCAGGTAGATATCGTCACGCTTGACCGGCGTGTTGAGCGGGGCGCCGAGCTCTTTCCAGTCAGGGAACAGCTCATTCAGTGCGCGCGGCTCGAAGACTGCGCCGGATAGAATATGGGCGCCTACTTCGGAGCCTTTCTCAACGACGCATACACTGATTTCCTGACCAGCGTCGGCGGCTTTCTGCTTCAGGCGGCAGGCTGCGGATAGGCCTGCAGGGCCGGCGCCGACGATGACAACGTCGAATTCCATGTATTCGCGTTCCATTGGGCTTTCTCCTACTCAGGGCTTGGTTGTTATATAAGTGGTGGAGGGCTGTGATCGGTCCCTGACCGAGCCGGGCCGGCGCATTATATATAGACGCTCGAATCGGTCCAATACAAACGTTTGTTTGAATTTTTTGGAAGCCTGTTAGAATCGCCCGAACCGCGTCGTTATGACGGGTCATATGCGTTGTTGACCCCGTCCTCGGCCTGCGGTCAAGATACGGACGGTTTGCACTCGCCGAACAGGGCAGCGGCTATCAAAACCCAAGCCACGAGCAAGGCTCGGTTCGCCTCGGCGGAATTCTATTCACCGGAGAGTAACGAGGAATCCATGAAGGTTCTTGTAGCTGTCAAACGAGTGGTCGATTACAACGTCAAGGTTCGCGTCAAGGCGGACAATTCGGGCGTTGACCTCGCCAACGTCAAGATGTCGATGAACCCCTTCTGCGAAATTGCCGTGGAAGAAGCCGTACGCCTGAAAGAGAAGGGCGTGGCGAGCGAAATCGTTGTCGTCTCCATCGGTCCGACCGCTGCCCAGGAGCAGCTGCGCACCGCGCTGGCGCTGGGCGCCGACCGCGCCGTGCTGGTCGAGTCCAACGACGAACTGAACTCCCTGGCTGTCGCCAAGCTGCTCAAGGCCGTGGTCGACAAGGAGCAGCCGCAGCTGGTCATTCTCGGCAAGCAGGCGATCGACAGCGATAACAACCAGACCGGGCAGATGCTCGGCGCGCTGACCGGCTATGCCCAGGGCACCTTCGCCTCAAAGGTGGAAGTGGCTGGCGACAAGGTCAACGTGACCCGCGAAATCGACGGCGGCCTGCAGACCGTCGCGCTCAGCCTGCCGGCGATCGTCACCACCGACCTGCGTCTGAACGAGCCGCGCTACGCGTCGCTGCCGAACATCATGAAGGCCAAGAAAAAGCCGCTGGAAACGCTGACTCCTGATGCACTGGGTGTCACCACCACGTCGACCGTTAAGACCCTTAAAGTCGAAGCGCCGGCTGCCCGCAGCGCCGGTATCAAGGTCAAGTCCGTGGCTGAACTGGTCGAGAAACTGAAGAACGAGGCGAAGGTAATCTAAATGACTATCCTGGTTATCGCTGAACACAATAATGCCGTCCTCGCGGCCGCTACTCTGAACACCGTTGCCGCCGCCAAGGCCATCGGCGGCGACATCCACGTACTGGTAGCCGGCAGTGGCTGCGGTGCCATCGGTGAAGCAGCCGCGCAGATCGAAGGCGTGGCCAAGGTACTGGTCGCTGACGATGCGGCTTACGCCAATCAGCTGCCGGAAAACGTCGCGCCGCTGATCGCCGACCTGGCGAAGAACTACAGCCACGTGCTGGCGGCTGCCACCACCAACGGCAAGAACTTCCTGCCGCGCGTTGCTGCTCAACTGGATGTCGATCAGATCTCCGAGATCATCGCCGTTGAAAGCGCCGATACCTTCAAGCGCCCGATCTATGCCGGTAACGCCATCGCTACCGTGCAGTCCAGCGCTGCCATCAAGGTCATCACCGTGCGTGCGACCGGCTTCGATGCCGTGAATGCCACCGGCGGTTCGGCTGCGGTCGAGCAGATCTCAGGCGCTGGCGATGCCGGCAAGTCCGCTTTCGTTGGCGAAGAGCTGGCCAAGTCGGATCGCCCCGAGCTGACCGCTGCCAAGATCGTCGTATCCGGCGGTCGTGGCATGCAGAACGGTGACAACTTCAAGCACCTATACTCGCTGGCCGACAAGCTTGGCGCGGCTGTTGGTGCCTCCCGTGCCGCTGTCGATGCCGGCTTCGTGCCCAACGACATGCAGGTCGGACAGACCGGCAAGATCGTCGCGCCGCAGCTGTACATTGCGGTGGGTATCTCCGGCGCCATCCAGCACCTGGCGGGTATGAAGGACTCCAAGGTGATCGTCGCGATCAACAAGGACGAGGAAGCGCCGATCTTCCAGGTTGCCGACTACGGCCTGGTGGGCGACCTGTTCGAGATCGTGCCGGAGCTGGAAAAGCTCGTCTGAAGCTGATTGTTGTTGAAGAAACCCGCTCATGTAGCGGGTTTTTTCATGGGCGATCGGCGGGTTCGCCGGTGTACCATCGGTGAACTTCGATCAGCATCAGTTAACTCGCGCAATAAGGGGATCTTCATGCGTTTCGCTTTTCCGTTGAAATTGGCCATGGTCGCGCTGGTGTTGGCAACGCCATTCACGGCAGCGGCAGCGGGGAAGTGCGACCGTCTGGTGGCGACTGGCGCAGCGGACAACCCTCCCTTTCTCTGGCGCGATCCGCAGAACCCCAAGCGTCTGATCGGGGCTAATGCGGACCTGCTCGGGCAGATCGCCGACTCGCTCGATCTGAAACTGGACCTGCTTTACACCGGTGACCGAACCAAAGCGCTCGAAGAGGTGCGCAGTGGTCGGGTCGACGTACTGGCCGATGCGACACTGACGGTGCAGCGGCTCGAAGAAATGGATTTCGTCCACCCGGCCATCCTGCAATTGCAGGCCGTCGCCTGGGTACGCAATGAGCCCGGCTTCTTCTATGCCAGCCGTGAAGATCTGGGAGGCCACGCCGGCTTGATCGCTGGCACCAGCCGCTTCGGTAGCGAGTTCGACGCCTTCGCGAAAAAATACCTGCAATTGCAGCCGGTCGCCGACCTCGCTCAGGGGCTGAAGCGGATCGTGGCGGGCAATGGCGACTACTTGCTGCATGAGAGGTACAGTGCAGTCGCGGCGGCTGATGCATTGGGGCTGCTGGACAAGGTGCAGCGTCTCGAACCTCCAGTGGTAGGCCGGGATATGCACCTGGCCATTTCGCACGACTCGGCCTGCAATGATCCCTGGCTGCGCGGACAACTGGCGCGGAAGATGACAGAATTGCGCGCCGCCGGTGTGCCTGAGCAACTGGTGGCGCACAACCTGACCGTCTGGAAGAATCAGCAGTCAGAGCGGGCAAAGGCTTCGAAAAAGTAGGACTCGCCGTGTTGAAAAGACTTTTCGCCAGCCCATTTCTGGTCCTGGTTTTCCTGACTGGCTGTGCCAGTGACCCTGTTCCGACAGAACAATTGCGTTTGACCGCACAGGCCGTAGCCCAGGCGCGCTCCGTAGGCGCAACCGATGCGTACGAGGAACTCGTGCTGGCCGAAAGCAAGTTGAGCAAGGCCCAGGCGGCACTCGAGGCGGGCGATAATCGCGAAGCTCGGCTGTTGGCCGAGCAGGCAGAGCTGGATGCGCGTCTGGCGGAGAGCAGGGTTCTGAAGGACAAGCGCGAGGCGCAGATCGACGATCTGAATCGTCGCATTCAGCGGCTACGGCAGTTGCTGGGGGAGGCCAGGTGAGAAGTGCGTTCGCGATAGCCCTGGCTGGGCTGATACTGGCTGGCTGCTCGACGCCGCGGACCGAGCTCGAATTGAACCGCGCATCTGCGGCGCTGCAACGCATTCAGGCAGACAGTATGGTTCAGCGCAGCGCGCCGAAAGATGTTCAGCGTGCGCTCGAGACGCAGCAACGCGCCGAGCGTTTCAACCAGTACTGGGGGGGCGCCGCCGACGCCCGGCATTACGCCTACCTGAGTCAGCGTTACAGCGAAATCGCCGCGAGGCAGGGTGAGCTTCTGCAGCATCAGGAACAGGTCGCGCGCCTGGAGATGGAGCGCGACCGGTTGCGGCGCATGCTGCAGGACGCCAGGTTGATGACCGCTGAGCAACAGGGTCGCTGGCTGGAAGACCAGATGATGAGCCTGGCTGCCAGCGAAACCGATCGCGGCATGGTCATGACGCTTGGCGACGTGCTGTTTCGTGCCGGCAGTGCCGAGCTCAGCCACACGGCCAATCGCACCCTACTCAAGCTGGTGTATTTCCTCCAGCTCAATCCGCAGCGCAAGATTCGCATCGAGGGATACAGCGACAGCCGCGGCGATGCCCAGGAGAATCTCGCGCTGTCGCAGGCGCGGGCGCAAACGGTGGCGGATCTGCTGATCAATCTTGGCGTCGCTGGCGACCGGGTAGAGGTGCGCGGCTATGGTGAGCGCTTTCCGTTGGCCGAGAACGCCTCGGCCCGCGGTCGCGCGCAGAACCGTCGCGTTGAGATCCTGTTCTCCGACGCGGAAGGCAATCTCGGTCCCGACCGTTAGTCGCGCGGCCATCTGAGCAGACTGTTTCGCCTAGACGTGACCTAACTGTATTGGTCTGGGTCTCCAGCAGTGCGCTACTGTTACGGTTCAGTTGGCAGGAGACCGGCGAGATGACCAATCTGTTGCTCTATCAGCGCATTGCCCAGCAGCTTGCCGAAGATATTCGGCGCGGCGTATATCGCCCCGGTGAGCGCGTGCCGTCGGTACGCAAGATGAGCCGACAGCTGAGTGTCAGCCACGCTACGGTGTTGCAGGCGTACGCCAATCTCGAAGATCAGGGCATGATCCGTGCGCGCCCGCAGTCCGGCTTCTACGTCCACCAGACGCCCGTACTCACTGCGCCGACGCCGGATATCGCCCAGGTCGAGCGGCCGAAACTGGTCACCCGCAGCAGCATCATCAATCAGGTGCTCAGCGAGTCGCGCCGCGAGGGGCTGATTCCGCTGGGGGCGGCTGTGCCGCATGTGGATTATCTGCCGGTGCGGGCGCTGCACCAGCAGCTGGCGAAGGTCACGCGGTTTCACAGCCCACGGGCATTCAGCTACATGTTCAGTCCGGGCTACGAGCCGCTGCGCCGCCAGGTGGCGATTCGCATGCGCGATGCCGGTGTGGTGGTGGATTCGAGCGAGATCGTCATCACCCACGGCTGCGTTGACGCGCTGCAGATGTCACTGCGGGTCCTGACCAAGCCGGGCGATCTCATCGCCGCCGAGTCGCCGACCTATTACGGCTTGCTACAACTGGCCGATCTGCTCGGTCTGAAGGTCATCGAGATACCCAGCGACCCGGATACCGGAATGAGCCTTGAGGCGCTGCAGCTTGCGGCAGGGCAGTGGCCGATCAAGGCGCTGGTGCTGACCGCGCGCCTGAGCAATCCGCTGGGCGTGAGCATGCCTGACCACCGCCAGAAGCAGCTGCTGAGCCTGGCGGCGCGTTTCGACATCCAGATCGTCGAGGACGATATCTATGGCGAGCTGATGTTCGATCAGGGCCAGTACAAGGCGCTCAAGTCCAATGATCGGGACGGCCGTGTCATCTACTGTTCCAGCTTTTCCAAGACGATTTCGCCAGGGGTGCGGATCGGTTGGGTCATCGCCGGGCGCCATCAGGCCGAGATCGAACGCCTGCAGACCTTCAGCACCCATTCGGCGTGCAGTGTCACTCAGATGGGTGTGGCGGCTTATCTGGAGAACGGGGGGTACGATCGACACCTGCGTGCCATCCGCCAGGAGTACCGTAAGAATCTCAGCGCGTTTCAGCTGGCGGTACAGCGCTACTTCCCGGAAGGCACACAAATGACGCGCCCCAAGGGCAACTTCATCCTCTGGGTCAGCCTGCCGGTGCGGGTCAATACCCAGGACCTGCACGTCAGAGCGCTGGAGCGGGGGATCAGCATCGCGCCGGGACTGATCTTCAGCAACACTGAACAATTCAACCACTGCATTCGTCTCAATTGTGGACTGCCCTGGAATAATGAGACCGAGCGGGCGCTGCGAACACTCGGGCAGCTGGCTTCTGACCTTTGTCGGGATGCCCACTAGCCCAAAACCTTCCGCTGTGAGGAGCGTTTCGGATGCGAAGGCCGCTGTTGTTATTGCTGTCGTTGGCCTTGCTGGGCGGGTGCGGGGACGACGAATCGACCTCATCGCGTGCGCCCGTGCCGGTCGAGCAGCCCTCGGAACCGGAGAGTATCGTCGAGCAGGAAGAGGTGCCGCCTGATCTCGATATCGAGCTGGCGCCAATCGAAGAAACCTCCGATGCCGAGCCGCCGGAAGTGGAGATCAGCCTGCCCGAACCCGTTCCCGAGGACGAGGCACCTGACCCGGCGCCGCAACCCTCGACGGCCAAGCGATCCACGCCGCCGCCAGCGAAGGTCGAACTGCCCGAGCCTGAACTCGATCTGCGCTTGCCCGAGGAGCTGGTCGAGGAGCTGGCGCCTGGGTCGGGTGATGAATCGATGCGTCTGTTGCCGCCGCTTTTCGAGGGTGGCGGGCCGTCGCGATCGATGCAGATCGGCGGCCGGCTGATTTCCGGCGAGGCAGAAGACGAGGAGCTCATCGAGGGCGCGGAGATTCGCCTCGAATTCAAGCGCTGAGGTGCATGCGTTCGCCGGTCCTGAGCTTTAGTCCCTGGCTGGCAGCTGCGATAGCAGCCGCTGCAGTTCATCGGCCGGCATCGGGTGGCTCATGTGGAAGCCTTGCACCTCGGTGCAGCCGTCGTCTTTCAGCAGCCGCAGCTGTTCCTCGGTTTCCACGCCCTCGGCCGTCACGCGCATCTGCAGGCCGCGGCCCAGTTCGATCAAGGCGCGTACGATCGAATGATCTTCCATCGACTGCCCGATACCGGCGACGAAGCTGTTGTCGATCTTTATCACATCGAAGGGGTAGTGGCGCAGGCTGGTCAGCGACGAGTAGCCCGTGCCGAAGTCATCCACGGCCAGGTGTACGCCGAGCGCCTTGATCCGCTTGAGCTGGTCCAGCGTGCCCTGCGTTTCCCGTAGCAGTGCACTCTCGGTAACCTCCAGCTCCAGCCGCTTGCCTGGCAGATCGTTCTCACCGAGTGCCTGGGCTATCTCGTCGAGTAGCCGATCATCATGCAGCTGCAATGGCGAGAGGTTGACCGAGACGACCGTATCGCCTGGCCAGCGGGTCGCCTGGCTGCAGGCCTGATGCAGTACCCAGCGCCCGAGTGGAATGATCAGTCCGGTTTCTTCGGCCAGTGGAATGAACTGCTCTGGCAGTAGCAGCCCGCGCTCGGGGTGATTCCAGCGCACCAGTGCCTCGGCGCCGATGATCTGCATGCCGTGGCTCAGGTAGCGCGGCTGGTAGTAGACCTCCAGCTGCTGCTCGGCAATCGCGACGCGCAGTGCCTCTTCGCGCTGGAGCCGCTCGTGCAGCCGCTGATCCATCTCGCGGCCATAGGCACGCCAAGTTCCCCGGCCTGCATCCTTTGCCTGGTAGAGCGCAATGTCGGCGCAACGCAGCAGTTCGTTGGCCTGGTTGGCATCGTCGGGCGCCAGGGCTACGCCGATGCTGGCGCCGATATTGATCTGCTGATCCTCGTAGACGAAGGGCGCGCTGATTGCCTCGATGATGCGGTTGCAGAGACGGTCGATATCGGTGTCTTCGCTCATCCGGTGGAGCGCAACGACGAACTCGTCACCGCCCAGCCGCGCCACGAGGTCGCCGTCGCGGGTGTGTTGGCGCAGGCGGGATGCCACGCCGATCAGTACTTCGTCGCCAGCGGCGTGACCGAGGGTGTCATTCACCGGTTTGAAGCGGTCCAGGTCGATGTAGAGCAGTGTCAGCGCCGAGCCGCTACGAAGCGCCGCCAGATTCTGATCCAGGTAGTCGCGCAGCCGGCTGCGGTTGGGCAGGCCGGTCAGGGCATCGTGCTGAGAGAGGTACTGAACGCGAGCCTGCGCCTTGGTTTCCTCGGTGATGTCGCTAGCGGTGCCGCGATAGCCGACCAGCTTGTCGTCCTGATGGATGGCGCGGGCAGCCAGCCGGCAGAAACGCTCGCAGCCATCGGCGGCACGATAGCTGCTGCGCAGTGGTGCGACCTGTGGTGCCTGGAGCCAGTTCTGCAGCGCGGCACTGTCGCTGATCAGCAGTTCCAGCAACGGGCGGCCCAGCCACTGGCTGGATTCGTGTCCGGTGATCTGGCGAAAGCGATTGGAAAGGAAGGTCAGCCGAGCTTGCGCGTCGGTTTCCCAGATCCAATCGGAAGCGGCCTCGGCGACATCGCGAAACCGCTCCTCGCTTTCCGCCAGCGCGCTGCGACTGGCGGCCAGCCTTGCATAGCTGATGTCGAGCAAGTGCAGGCTGCGCAAGGCATGGCGAATGAGCAGCCAGGCGAGCAGCCCCAGCCCCAGGGCCACGGCCGCGAGGATTGGCAGGGTAACCCACAGCAGCAGGCGCCCCGGCTGCGCCGGCGTCCAGGTGAGCTGGATGGTTGAGCCATTCTCCAGAGGCCGCTCGATGCGCGGATCATCGGTTGGCGTCGAGTCTGGAGCCAGGCGCAGATGCTCGATCGCATACTGCTCACCGATCTCCGCCAGCCGCTCGGCGTCCAGCAGGTCGACGAACAACAGAATCGACGCCGGCCCTTCGTCCTCGTCGATATCCGTGCCACCGGTGGTCAGCGCGGCTGCGGCGACCAGCGCCGGCTGACCGTCAGCCCAGAGCAGGGCGGAGACGCCCGATTCCTCCTCGACAGCTTCCCGGGCCCGCGCCAGCAGTTGCGGTAAACCGTGGAGAAACTCGAAACCGTCGATTGTCTGGAGTTCGCCGCGAACTACGGCATAGGCCGTATCGCCTGCCGGAGAGATGACCAGCACCACCTCGTAGTCGAAGTCCTTGTACAAGGATGGGCCGAGATTGGCCTGGGTATAAGCCCAGTCGAGGTCGACCTGCCTGTTGAGATGCATGTAGGCATCGCCCCAGAACGCATAGTCGACGATGGAGCGGTTCATCCAGTCGTGCTGTGCCTGCAGCGCCTTTCCTACGAGGAAGTGGCTTTGCTGCAGTGCATCCTGATCGATTCTCCGGGCAATGTGGATGAGTGCGGCAGCGGCCACAATGAGGGCGATGACCAGTAGGGCGACCATGCCAGGAAGAATGCGGCGAGCGAAAATCGAGCTGGCCTTCGGTTTTACCGGGCCATCGTCGGGAAGGAGAGTTTGCATGAGGGGATTCCTGCCAGCACTGCATTGGATCGCGGCAATGGCGGCATGGTGCCACTACCGCTCGGCAAAATCATCGTAAATTACGCGGACCAATGGCTCGAGCGACTGCGTTCTATCGACTTTTAGCGGTCGCGGGAGTCCTGCGCGTCCGCCTCGGCATTGCGTTGGGCGATGCGTTTTTTCTGTTCTTCGGTCAGGGGAATCTTCTTTGCCGTCGAGCGCAGCATCAGCAGGCTACCGACGATCGAGCCCAGCGCGACGAGCAGAATAAGCCAGAAATACCAGAGCATGTTTTTCCTCCGGGCGTTGGGCGGCAGTGACGAGCCGCACTCTACGTGGCTGCGTCAGGGTGGTCACTATCGGCGTTGCGATAGCTATTCTGACCCCGCAGGGAGGCTTTCGTCGCGCGCTGTGTTTTCTGCGACAATGCGCGCCGACTTTTCCGAGGACGTGTCATGACCTGCCAGACTCCGATTATCGTAGCGCTCGATTTCCCCTCTCGCGATGCTGCTTTGGCATTGGCGCGTCAGCTCGATCCGCGGCTTTGCCGGGTCAAGGTCGGCAAGGAGCTTTTCACGCGTTGCGGTCCGGCGGTGGTCGAGGCATTGCAGGGAATGGGCTTCGAGGTGTTTCTCGACCTCAAGTTTCACGATATTCCCAACACCACCGCGATGGCGGTGAAGGCAGCTGCCGAGCTGGGCGTGTGGATGGTCAACGTGCACTGCTCCGGCGGTCTGCGGATGATGGCGGCCTGCCGTGACACGCTTTCAGGTATGGCCGGACCTACGCCGCTGCTGATTGGTGTCACCGTGCTGACCAGCATGGAGCAGGACGATCTCGCTGGCATCGGTCTGGATCTAGCACCGCAGGAGCAGGTGCTGCGGCTGGCCGGGCTGGCTGCGCAGGCTGGGCTGGATGGACTGGTCTGTTCGGCGCAGGAGGCAGTGCCGCTCAAGGCGCAGTTCCCGGCGCTACAGCTGGTCACACCGGGTATTCGTCCGGCCGGCAGTGCGCAGGACGATCAGCGCCGCATCCTGACTCCGGCCCAGGCCATGGCTGCAGGCTCCGATTATCTGGTGATCGGCCGGCCGATCGCGCAGGCAGCCGATCCGGCGCAAGCGCTGGCAGCCGTGGTGGCCGAGCTGGCATGACGAAAAAAGGCTGGGCCTCACGGCTCAGCCTTTTTCGCAGCGGGCAGTTGCTCAGCTGACCTTGAGCACCAGCTTGCCGAAGTTGCCGCCGGTGAACAGCTTCATCAGCGTGTCCGGAAAGGTCTGCAGTCCCTCGATGATGTCTTCCTTGCTCTTGAGCTCGCCGCTCGCGAGCCATTCGGCCATGTCGCGCATCGCCTCGGGATAGCGCGTGACATAGTCGGCCACCACCATACCTTCCATGCGCGCGCGATTGACCAGCAGCGACAGGTAGTTGGACGGGCCCTTCACCGCTTCCTTGTTGTTGTACTGGCTGATGGCCCCGCAGATCACCACGCGAGCGCCGACGCTGATGCGCTGCAGCACCGTATCCAGGATGTCGCCGCCGACGTTGTCGAAGAACACGTCCACGCCTTTCGGGCATTCACGCTTCAAGCCCGCTGCCAAGTCTTCATTCTTGTAATCGATGGCGCCGTCGAAACCGAGTTTCTCGGTCAGGAAGCGGCACTTGTCCGCGCCGCCGGCGATACCCACCACGAGACACCCCTTGATCTTGGCGATCTGCCCGGCAACGCTGCCGACCGCACCGGCGGCGCCGGAGATCACCACGGTCTCGCCGGCCTTGGGCTGGCCAACCGCAAGCAGCGCGAAGTAGGCGGTCATGCCGGTCATGCCCAGCGCGGACAGGTAACGCGGCAGCGGAGCCTGTTGCGGGTCGACCTTGTAGAAACCCTTCGGCTCGCCGACGTAGTACGCCTGCACGCCCAGCGCACCGTTTACATAGTCGCCTTCCTTGTAGTCAGGATGCTGCGAGGCGATCACCTTGCCGACACCGAGAGCGCGCATTACTTCGCCGATGCCCACCGGCGGAATGTAGGACTTGGCATCGTTCATCCAGCCGCGCATGGCCGGGTCGATGGACAGGTATTCGACCTTGACCAGAATCTGATTGGGGCCAGGCTCGCTCACCGGCTTCTCGACGTAGTCGAAGGTCTCCCGGGTCGGCGCACCGATCGGCCGCTGGGCTAGCAGGAATTGCTGGTTGAGCAGGGTCATGGAATAAGCCTCGTGTTTGCGAAAGGTTTGGTTTAGCCCGGCCAGCGCCGCGCCGCAAGCTACGTCAGCAGGCTGGAATGAACGGGCATCCAGTTCGGTGATATGACCGTGCCGGCAGTTAAATGCGCGAGCGCATAGCGGTATAAGTTCGACCGGGAAGCCTTGTGCGGTCATTTTGCGGGCGCAAGGTGAGTCGAATTCTTCGGGAAGAACAATCATGAGCATGACATTCTCCGGGCAGGTTGCCCTGGTTACCGGCGCAGCAGCAGGAATCGGTCGCGCCACCGCGCAGGCGTTCGCCGAGCAGGGCCTCAAGGTGGTGCTGGCCGACATCGACGAAGCGGGCATCCGCGATGGCGCAGAAAGCATTCGTGCTGCTGGCGGCCAGGCGATCGCCGTGCGCTGCGACGTCACGCGCGATGCGGAGGTCAAGGCGCTCATTGAGCAGACGCTGGCGCAGTACGGGCGGCTCGACTACGCCTTCAACAATGCCGGCATCGAGATCGAGCAGGGACGCCTGGCCGAAGGCAGCGAGGCGGAGTTCGACGCGATCATGGGCGTCAACGTCAAGGGCGTCTGGCTGTGCATGAAGCACCAGCTGCCGGTCATGCTGGCGCAGGGTGGTGGCGCCATCGTCAACACCGCGTCCGTTGCGGGTCTCGGTGCTGCGCCGAAGATGAGCATCTACGCGGCATCCAAGCATGCGGTGATCGGCCTGACCAAGTCGGCAGCGATCGAGTACGCCAAGAAGCAGATTCGCGTGAATGCGGTGTGCCCGGCGGTGATCGACACCGACATGTTCCGCCGTGCCTACGAGGCCGACCCGCGCAAGGCGGAGTTCGCTGCGGCCATGCACCCAGTCGGGCGCATCGGCAAGGTCGAAGAGATTGCCGCCGCGGTGCTGTACCTGTGCAGCGACAGCGCCGCCTTCACTACCGGTCATGCGCTGGCGGTAGATGGCGGGGCGACGGCGATCTGACGGCGCGCCCGGCGCTACCTAGCCGGGCACCCCTTTCAGCGCCGCTCAGTTACGGCGGCGCAGAATCAGCAAGGTGATTACACCTGCGATCAATCCCCACAGCGCCGCGCCGATGCCGAACAGCGTCAGCCCCGACGCGGTGACCATGAAGGTAATCAGCGCTGCCTCTCGCTCGTCGGGCTGTTGCATCGCCTGGGTCAGCCCCGAGCCGATCGAGCCGAGCAATGCCAGCGCGGCGACGGACAACACCAGTGCCGCGGGGAAGGCGGCGAACAGCGCGGCCAGGGTTGCGCCGAAGATGCCGGCAATGCCGTAGAACACACCGCACCAGGCAGCAGCGGTATAGCGTTTTTGCGGGTCGGGATGAGCTTCTGGGCCTGCGCAGATGGCCATGGTGATCGCCGCCAGGTGAATGCCGTGGGAGCCGAACGGCGCCAGCAGTACCGAAGCGATGCCAGTGATCGAGATCAGTGGCGAAGCCGGCACCTGATATCCCTCGGCACGCAGCACGGCCAGGCCTGGCATGTTCTGCGAAGCCATGGCGATGACGAACAGCGGGATGCCGATACTGAAGATCGCCGCGAGGGAAAACGCCGGTGTAGTCCACACCGGCACCGCGACCTGCAGGCTGAAGCGCTGGAAGTCCAGCAGGCCGGAAATACCGGCGATCAGGCAGCCGACCAGCAGCGCAGCGAGCACGGCGTAGCGGGGCTGCATTCGCTTGGCCAGCAGGTAGCTGAAGAACATGCCGAGCACCAGCACCGGCTGAACCTCGACGGCACGGAAAATCTCGCTTCCGATATTGAACAGCACGCCCGCCAGCAGCGCGGCAGCCAGCGATGCCGGTACTCGCCGCATCAGCCGATCGAAGCTTCCAGTCAGGCCGCACAGGGCGATCAGCGCCGAGGCGAAGATGAAGGCGCCGATGGCTTCGGCGTACGGCACGCCGGGCAGACTGGTGATCAACAGGGCCGCGCCGGGCGTCGACCAGGCAACCACCACCGGCGTGCGATAGCGCAGCGACAGGCTGATGCTGCAGATCGCCATGCCGATCGACAGTGCCCAGATCCACGAAGAGATCTGCGCTGTGCTCAGGCCGGCAGCCTGGCCGGCCTGGAACATCAGCACCAGCGAGCTGGTATAGCCGGTGAGCATGGCGATGAAGCCGGCCACGACGGTCGAAGGCGAGCTGTCGCTAAGGGGGCGCAAGGCGGTACGGCTGATCGGGTTCATTGCTGATTTCTACTTATGCAAGGTATGACGTCGCGCGGCTGCGGCGAGCCTATCGTACAAGCCTATTGGCCGTGGTCGGGTAGCGTCGCGGTACAGCCGCCCGCGTATTGGACGTAACAGTTGCGACGGGCGTAAGTGCAGGTCATCGCCGCGCCTGGCCGCTGGTATTCGATCTGGCACCCTTGTTGCTATCTAGTCTTTGCCTGCCGCGATGCGTCAAAAAAACCGCGGCTGTTGGAGGATTAGATGAGTCAGGGTGTTCAATTCAATCGCTTGATGCTGGAAATGCGGGCCATGCAGACCGATGCAATGGCGCGCGCCAAGCCGGAGGTCAAAACCCAGGAGGTCGGCGCTCCGAGCTTCTCCGACATGCTTGGCCAGGCGGTGAATAAAGTGCACGAAACCCAGCAGGTTTCGAGCCAGCTGTCATCTGCCTTCGAGATGGGGCAGGGCGGTGTCGACCTGACCGAAGTGATGATCGCCTCCCAGAAGGCCAGCGTTTCCTTTCAAGCCATGACCCAGGTGCGCAACAAACTGGTTCAGGCTTATCAAGACATCATGCAGATGCCGGTGTGAGGCGGATTGAATCATGGCTGAAGCGGTGAACGTTCCGGTGCCGGCTACTCCCGAGGGTGTCAAGAAGCCCCTGCTGGGCTTGTCCTTTCTGGAAAACCTTTCGGATATGTCCATGCTGCGGCAGGTCGGCCTGTTGGTCGGGCTGGCGGCCAGCGTGGCGATCGGTTTTGCCGTGGTGCTCTGGTCGCAGCAGCCCGATTATCGTCCGCTGCTCGGCAGCCTGGCGGGGATGGATGCCAATCAGGTGATGGAAACCCTCGCCGCTGCGGATATCGCCTATACCGTCGAACCGAACTCCGGCGCCCTGCTGGTCAAGGCGGATGATCTTGCTCGCGCACGTCTCAAGCTCGCCGGTGCGGGTATCGCGCCGGCCGACAGCAACATCGGTTTCGAAATCCTCGACAAGGAACAGGGGCTGGGTACCAGCCAGTTCATGGAGGCGACCCGTTATCGCCGTGGCCTCGAGGGCGAACTGGGTCGCACCATTTCCAGCCTGAACAACGTCAAGGGCGCCCGTGTGCACCTGGCGATCCCGAAGAGCTCGGTGTTCGTTCGCGACGAGCGCAAGCCCAGTGCCTCGGTACTGGTGGAGCTTTACCCGGGCCGCGCGCTGGAGCCGAGCCAGGTGATGGCGATCATTAACCTCGTCGCCACCAGCGTGCCGGAACTGGGCAAATCGCAGATCACCGTGGTGGATCAGAAGGGCAACCTGCTGTCCGATCAGCAGGAACTGACCGAGCTGAGCATGGCCGGCAAGCAGTTCGACTACAGCCGCCGCATGGAAGGCCTCTACACCCAGCGCGTACACAATATTCTGCAGCCAGTGCTGGGCAGCGGCCGCTACAAGGCCGAAGTCTCCGCGGACGTGGATTTCAGCGCCGTCGAATCCACCTCGGAAACCTTCAACCCCGATCAGCCGGCGTTGCGCAGCGAACAGAGCGTCAATGAGCAGCGCCAGAGCAGCCTGCCGCCGCAAGGCGTGCCGGGCGCCCTGAGCAATCAGCCTCCTGGCCCGGCGACCGCGCCCGAGCAGGCCAATCAGGCCGCAGCCGCCGCGGGGGCCGTGGCTCCTGGTCAGCCTCTGCTCGATGCCAATGGTCAGCAGGTCATGGATCCCGTGACCGGTCAGCCGATGCTCGCGCCTTATCCGGCCGACAAGCGTGAGCAGGCTACGCGCAACTACGAACTCGATCGCTCGATCAGCTATACCAAGCAGCAGCAGGGTCGCCTGCGCCGGCTCTCGGTGGCAGTAGTGGTCGACGATCAGATGACGCTCAATGCGGCCGGCGAGATGGTTCGCGTGCCATGGAACGCCGATGAACTGGCGCGCTTCACTCGCCTGGTGCAAGACGCGGTGGGTTTCGATGCCAGCCGCGGCGACAGCGTCAGCGTGATCAACACCGCGTTCGTCGCCGACAGCGCCGGTGAGACCTTCGAAGAGATACCGTTCTACTCGCAACCGTGGTTCTGGGATGTGGTCAAGCAGGTCCTCGGCGTGCTGTTCATCCTGGTGCTGGTGTTCGGTGTGCTGCGTCCGGTGCTCAAGAGCCTCACCAATCCGTCCAGCGGCAAGGAGCTGCAGGTTGCCAGCGGTCCGGGCGAACTGGGTGACGATGATGGACTGGATTCCGGCCTGGCCAGCGACCGGGTCAGTCTGAGCGGCCCGCAGAACATTCTGCTGCCGAGCCCCAGCGAGGGATATGAAGCCCAGCTGAACGCGATCAAGAACCTTGTGGCCGATGACCCGGGACGGGTAGCCCAGGTGGTGAAAGAGTGGATCAACGCCGATGAATGACAATCGAGTTCAAGCCAAGCTCAACAAGGTCGACAAGGCCGCCATCCTGTTGCTCTCGCTGGGTGAAACCGACGCTGCGCAGGTCCTGCGTCACCTCGGTCCGAAAGAGGTGCAGCGCGTCGGTACTGCCATGGCGCAGATGCGCAACGTGCAGAAGGCACAGATCGAACAGGTAATGAGCGAGTTCGTCGAGATCGTCGGCGACCAGACCAGCCTCGGCGTCGGCTCCGACGGTTACATCCGCAAGATGCTTACCCAGGCGCTCGGCGAGGACAAGGCCGGCGGCCTGATCGACCGCATCCTGCTGGGCGGCAACACCAGCGGTCTGGACAGCCTGAAATGGATGGAGCCGCGTGCGGTGGCGGATGTGATCCGCTACGAGCACCCGCAGATCCAGGCCATCGTGGTGGCCTATCTCGACCCGGACCAGGCTGGCGAGGTGCTCTCGCATTTCGACCACAAGGTGCGCCTGGACATCGTCCTGCGCGTGTCCTCGCTCAATACCGTGCAGCCGGCTGCGCTGAAAGAACTGAACCTGATCCTGGAAAAGCAGTTCTCCGGCAGCACCAACACCAGCCGCGCCAGTCTGGGCGGCGTGAAGCGCGCGGCGGACATCATGAACTACCTGGACAGCTCCATCGAAGGCCAGCTGATGGATGCCATCCGCGATGTGGACGAGGACCTGTCGAGCCAGATCGAAGACCTGATGTTCGTCTTCGACAACCTCGCCGAAGTCGACGACCGCGGCATTCAGGTGCTGCTGCGTGAGGTATCCTCCGACGTGCTGGTGATGGCGCTCAAGGGCGCCGACGACGGCATCAAGGAAAAGGTCTTCAAGAACATGTCCAAGCGCGCCGGCGAGCTGCTGCGTGACGACCTGGAGGCGAAGGGCCCGGTGCGCGTCAGCGATGTCGAGAATGCGCAGAAGGAAATCCTTACCATTGCTCGCCGCATGGCCGAGGCCGGTGAAATCGTCCTGGGTTCCAAGGGCGGCGAAGAGATGATCTAACCAGGTACGAATTCCACCCATGGCCAAGGACAACCCCAGCGACGTCATACGCGCGAAAGACGTCAGCCTGTTCGATCGCTGGTCGCTGCCCAGCTTCGACCCGCAGGGCGAAGAAGACGAGCTGCCGGCAGCAGGGGTCGTGGAAGAGCCCGCCGAAGAGCTGGCGCGAAGCGAGGACGTCCCGGTCGAGGAAGTCAAACCGCTGACGCTCGACGAACTCGAAGCGATCCGCCAGCAGGCATACAACGAAGGTTTCGCCACCGGCGAGAAAGATGGTTTCCATGCCGGCCAGCTCAAGGCGCGGCAGGAGGCCGAGGCCGCGTTGGCGCCGCGGCTGGAAAACCTTGAGCAGCTGATGGGGCAGTTGCTCGAGCCGATTGCCGATCAGGATCGCAATATCGAGCACGCCATGGCGACCCTGGTCAGCCACATGGCGCGCGAAGTGATCCAGCGTGATCTGCTGATCGATTCCAGCCAGATCCGTCAGGTGCTGCGTGAGGCGCTGAAGTTGCTGCCAATGGGCGCCAGCAATGTGCGAATCCACGTCAATCCGCAGGACTTCGAGCTGATCAAGGCGCTGCGCGAGCGGCACGAGGAAAGCTGGCGAATTCTCGAGGACAGCAGCCTGCTGCCTGGTGGCTGTCATATCGAAACCGAGCACAGTCGCATCGATGCGAGCATCGAGACGCGTCTCACCCAGGCCATCAAGCAACTGTTCGAACAGCAGCGCGAGAATGCCACCCGTCCCCCTGCCGCCGATCTGACCATCGATCTGGACATGCCCGATGCGCCTTGAGCGAACCAGCTTCGCCAAGCGTTTCGAAGCCTATGGCGAAGCGATCAAACTGCCCAGCCAGCCCATGCTCGAAGGGCGCCTGTTGCGCATGGTCGGTCTGACGCTGGAGGCTGAAGGGCTGCGCGCAGCCGTTGGCAGTCGCTGCCTGGTGATCAACGACGACAGTTATCACCCCACCGAGGTCGAGGCCGAGGTGATGGGCTTTTCCAGCGGCAAGCTGTATCTGATGCCTGTCGGCAGCCTTGCCGGCATCGCGCCGGGCGCGCGGGTCGTGCCGCTGGTCAATACCGGACGGCTGCCCATGGGCATGTCCATGCTCGGCCGCGTGCTGGATGGCGCAGGGCGTGCACTGGACGGCAAGGGCGGCATGAGAGCGGAGGATTGGGTGCCGATGGACGGCCCCGTTATCAACCCGCTCAAGCGCCACCCCATCAGCGAGCCGCTGGATGTCGGCATCCGCAGTATCAATGGCTTGCTGACCGTCGGGCGCGGTCAGCGCCTAGGCCTATTTGCCGGCACCGGTGGCGGCAAGTCGGTGCTGCTGGGCATGATGACCCGCTTCACCGAGGCCGACATCATCGTCGTCGGCCTGATCGGCGAGCGGGGGCGAGAGGTCAAGGAATTCATCGAGAACATCCTCGGCGAGGAAAGCATCAAGCGCTCCGTGGTGGTGGCATCGCCGGCTGACGAAGCGCCGCTGATGCGCCTACGCGCCGCGCAGTACTGCACGCGTATTGCGGAGTACTTCCGCGATCAGGGCAAGAACGTGTTGCTGCTGATGGATTCGCTGACGCGCTATGCCCAGGCCCAGCGCGAGATCGCCCTGGCCATCGGCGAGCCGCCAGCGACCAAGGGCTATCCGCCGTCGGTGTTCGCCAAGCTGCCGAGTCTGGTCGAGCGCGCCGGTAATGCCGAGCAGGGCGGCGGCTCGATCACGGCGTTCTACACCGTGCTCTCCGAAGGTGACGACCAGCAGGATCCGATCGCCGATGCCGCTCGCGGTGTACTCGACGGCCACATCGTGCTGTCGCGCCGTTTGGCCGAAGAAGGCCACTATCCGGCTATCGACATAGAAGCCTCCATCAGCCGGGTCATGCCGCAAGTGGTGAGCGCCGAGCATGTGCGCGCGTCGCAGCGTTTCAAGCAGCTCTGGTCGCGCTACCAGCAGAGCCGCGACCTGATCAGTGTCGGCGCCTATGTGCCAGGTGGCGATCCGGAAACGGATATGGCCATCGCGCGCCAGGCCGAGATGGTGAGCTACCTGCGCCAGGGCCTCGATGAAAGCGAGGACCTGACGCGCAGCGCCGCGCAACTCGCAGCGGTGTTCAATCCACGGCAGGGCGGCTAACCGATGGCGGCCAGTCGGGCGGCGCGCCTGGCGCCGGTCATCGAGATGGCCGAAAAGGCCGAGCAGGAGGCCGCGCGGTTGCTGGGCCAGGGCCAGACTCAGCTGAATCAGGCCGAGGCCAAGCTCGGTGAGCTGGAGCAGTACTTCAGCGACTACCAGCAGCAATGGATGCAGCAGGGCAGTCAGGGCGTCTCGGGGCAGTGGCTGATGAATTACCAGCGCTTCCTGTCGCAGCTGGAGTCGGCCATCGGGCAGCAGCAGCGCAGCGTCAACTGGTACCGCGACAATCTGAAGAAGCTGCGCCAGCAGTGGCACCAGCGCCATGCGCGCGTCGAAGGCCTGAGCAAGCTGGTCGAAAGCTATCAGAAGGAGGCGCGGATCGCGGCGGACAAGCGCGAGCAGAAGTTGCTCGACGAGTACGCCCAGCGGCTGTCCGGGAGAACGCGTGAGCAGTGATCCAGCCACGGTCTCAGGCCGGATTCGTGCTTGCCGTACCGCTGCTTGGATGATAAATCTTGACCGCGTTTCAGCTGCCATCTGGCTCTTCCGAGGATAAGTCTCAGAACCGGATGGCCGCCTTTCAGCCGGTACACGGCTGTTCATTTCGCTTATCGCGACGGCTGCTCGCAAGCCGCTTTCAAGACGTACCGGATCAGGAGTGCCACATGACCATTACCTCGCAGCCTTCGACGGATGGCCAGGAGTTGACCATATCCATCAGCGGACGCTTCGACTTCAATGCGCATCAGGCCTTCCGTGATGCTTACCAACGTCAGGACGTGAATCCGCAGCGTTATGTGGTCAATCTGCAAGGCACCACTTACATGGACAGTTCGGCGCTGGGCATGCTGCTGCTGTTGCGCGATCACGCCGGTGGCGACGAGGCGGACATCCGCCTGCTCAACTGCAATGGCGACGTGCGCAAGATCCTGTCGGTATCGAATTTCGAACAATTGTTCGTGATCGCCTGACATGCCCATGCGGCTGTCGATCCTGATCGCCGAGGACAGCCCGGTCGATCGGATGCTGCTTTCCACCATCGTTGCCAAGCAGGGCCACCGAGTGCTGACGGCGGCCGATGGGCAGGAGGCGGTCGAGCTGTTTCAGGAGGAGCGGCCGCAGCTGGTGCTGATGGACGCGCTGATGCCGGTGATGGATGGCTTCGAGGCGGCGCGGCGCATCAAGCAACTGGCCGGGGACGAGCTGGTCCCGATCATCTTTCTCACCTCGCTGACCGAGCACGAAGCGCTGGTCAGTTGCCTCGAGGCCGGCGGCGACGACTTCATCGCCAAGCCTTACAACCCGATCATTCTCGAAGCCAAGATCCAGGCCATGCATCGCCTGCGCCGCCTGCAGGCGACCGTGCTCGAGCAGCGCGACCTGATCGCCAGGCGCAATCAGCAGCTGCTCGACGAACATCGGGCCGCCAAGGCGATCTTCGACAAAGTCGCACATGCTGGTTGCCTGAGCGCGCCCACCATCCGCTTCCGCCAGTCGCCGCAGGCGCTGTTCAACGGCGACCTGCTGCTGGCGGCGCAGGCCCCGGCGGGGCAGATGTTTGTCCTGCTCGGCGATTTCACCGGCCACGGGCTGCCCGCCGCGATCGGGGCCATGCCGCTGGCGGAAACCTTTTACGGGATGGCGGCGAAAGGCTATTCGAGCACCGACATCCTTCGCGAGATGAATGCCAAGCTCAAACAGATCCTCCCGGTGGAAATGTTCTGCTGCGCGACGCTGCTCGATATCGATCCCAAACAGGGCAGCCTGCGGGTGTGGAACGGCGGTTTGCCCGACGGTTACCTGATCGGAGCGGCCGGCCGGCGCACGGTCCTGGCATCCCGTCACCTGCCGCTTGGTGTCGTCTCCCCGGCGGCGCTGGACGACAAGTTCGAGCATTACCCCTTGGTCCCCGGCGACCGGCTGTTGCTGCTGTCCGACGGCGTGGTCGAGAGTCGCAATGCCAATGACGAGCTGTTCGGCGAGCAGCGCCTGCTCGCCGTGCTGGACGCCAACGACGATCCGGCACGGCTGTTCGACGAGATCGAGCAGGCGCTGCTGGATTTCCACGGCCAGCAGCACGACGACCTGAGCCTGGTCGAGGTCGTAGTCAGCCCGGAGGTGATCACGATGCCGTCGATTGCCCCGGCCACCGCGCACCGCTCACGGCCGATGGACTGGTCGATTCGGCTCGAGCTGCGTGCCGACAGCCTGCGCAGCGGCAATCCATTGCCTTCGTTGCTGCAGATCCTGCTGCAGGTCAATCAGTTGCGCTCGCGTGTCGGTGAGATCTACACCGTGTTGGGCGAGCTCTATTCCAATGCCCTGGAGCATGGCGTGCTCGGCCTCGATTCGAGCCTCAAGTGTGATGCCGACGGTTTCAAGCATTACTACGACTTACGCCAGCAACGCCTGCAGGCGTTGGTCGACGGTCATGTGCATCTGCAGCTGAACATCAAGACCTCCCCGCATGGAGGGCGCCTGCGCATCGGCATCAGCGACAGCGGCTCGGGCTTCGACGTGTCGCGCGCGTTGCAGGCGCAGTTTGGCAGCGACCGCTTCAGTGGGCGCGGCTTGCATCTGGTGCGCCAGTTGAGCGACCGATTCGACTGACAGTCGGATGGGCGCGGGCTGAGCGTGGAGTTCGCCTGGCAGGCTGAGGCATAATCGTCCGCTTTCACTCAGGGGTGTACCGGTGTCCAACACTCATCTCGACAGCGCCGTGCTGACCACGCTGCAGGACGTGATGGAGAGTGAGTATCCGGCGCTGCTGGATACCTTTCTTGCCGACTCCGAGGAGCGCGTTCGGCTGCTCCGCCAGGCCTGTCTCGCCGACCAGTCTGAAACCTTGCGGCGTGCTGCGCACAGCTTCAAAGGCAGCTGCAGCAACATGGGCGCGACGCTGCTGGCCGACCTCTGCCAGGAGCTCGAGAGTGCCGCTCGGGAGGAGAACCTCGCCCAGGCCCCGGCGCTCATCGAATCCATCGAGCGGGAGTTCGCCATCGTCGGCATTCTGTTCCGCGCCGAGCGCCAGCGCCACGGCTGAGTGGCCAAATCTCTGACGCCGGTGCCCTCTAACAGCAGAGCCGCTGCCGCCGGGCCGTCGTTTCTGTTCATGTCAGCGCGCTTCCCCGGCGTTTTTCCGGCATTCATGCCGCTGGCCCGGAACTTGCTCTGCTTCCGCCACGATCCATCCGTAGCGGAATGACCTCATGGCTGTTTCCCCCGACCTGTTGCTTAGATCCCCATCCGTCGACGCACGTCCCAAAGCGGCGGCCAAAGCGCCAGAAGCACCGCGCGAAGGGCGAGACAGCGGCAGCGCCAGCTTCTCCGATGTCTACGCCAAGGAGCGCCAGACGAAACCAGCCGAGCGCCCGGTGCGCAACGAGGCCAGCCGCGACAAGCCGGTCGAGGACAAGCGCGAGCAGGAAACGGCGGAGGCGACCACCGACGAGAAGCCGGCGGTTGCCGAAAGCGGCAATACCTTGCCTCCCGAAACGCCGGCTGAGGACATTCCGGAGGCGGAGCTCGATCCAATGCTGCTGCTTGGTCTTGGCACGCAGTTCGTGGCGGAGTCCGAAGCCCAGCCTGAAACCGAGGTCGATGCTGTCTCCCTGCTTCCGGGGCTGCCGACGGCCGCTGCCGGCATCGCCGGCGATGAGGCTGTCGATGCGGACGAAGCAACACTGGCCGGCATGCGTACGCTGACCGAAACCCCGGCAGCCATGCAGAAGACGGCCCAGCAGCAATTGCAGAACCCGCTGACCGATGCGCAGGCGAAGGCCTCGGCTGACGATGGCTTTGCCAGCGCGTTGCTGGCGAGTCAGGACGCGGGTGAGGGCGAAGAGCTCGATGTGGAATTGCTGACCAAGGACCTGCTGGAAAGCGTGGAGGCGCCAAAGGAGAGTCGTGCCAGCGCCAGCGAACTGGCTGCGGGACGCCTCAACCCCTTGAGCCAGGCCATCGCTCAGCAGGTGCAGCAATCGCAGCGTCCGCAACTGGTGCCGGGTCAACCGGTACAGATGCAGCAGTCCGGCTGGAGCGAGGCGGTCGTCGACCGCGTGATGTGGCTGTCCAGCCAGAATCTCAAGTCGGCGGAAATCCAACTCGATCCGGCTGAACTCGGTCGTATGGAAGTGCGTATCGACCTGACCAAGGATCAGGCGCAGGTGACCTTCCTCAGCCCGCATGCGGGGGTGCGCGACGCGCTGGAAGGGCAGATGCAGCGACTACGGGAAATGTTCACCCAGCAGGGCATGAACCTGATGGACGTGAACGTATCCGATCAGTCGCTGGCGCGTGGCTGGCAAGGCGGAGCCGATGGTGGCTCCTCGCGGGGTGGAGCGTCGGGTGAGGGCGATCTGGCAGGCGATGAGGTGGAGCTCGGCGTGACGGAAATCGCCTCCAGTCGTACCGCCGGTGACCGCGGACTCGTCGACTACTACGCCTGAGCCATCCGCTTTGAGGGATAATCCGGCGCCGCCGTTCAGGTGCGCGCCGGTTTTCTGCCGCCCGTCGCTGCAATCGCTTTCGCGCCGCCTATCCAGGCGTTATCTCCATCCTTTTCCTGATACCTTGTGAGCGCACTGCCTGGAGCCCGAGGCGCTGCGCCGTACCGGCGTGCATTGACGTTGGCACAGCTGTTGCTCCTAACTCCTGAAATCAGAATCGAACGCTGTTGATGACGGATATTTGGCATGGCTAAGAAACAGGCTCCACCGACAGTGCCGCCAACCGGGCCGGAAGCGGAACCGGCAGGCAAGGGAAAGCTGAAACTCATCCTGGTGATAGTGGTCGCCATGTTGGTGGCCGTAGGGCTTTCCATCGGCGGTACGCTTTACTTCATGAACAAGGGCGGCGACCTCGGTGACGACAAGGCCGAAGAGGCCGCGACCACTGCCTCCGGCAAGCAGCCGGCGATCTATGAAGTCCTGATGCCGGCCTTCGTGGTCAATTTCAGCAACAAGGGGCGCCAGCGTTACATGCAGGTCAGCATTGCATTGATGTCGCGTGATCAGGCTGCGCTGGATGCACTGAAAGTGCATATGCCGTTGTTGCGCAACCGACTGGTCATGCTGTTCTCCAGTCAGGACTTCGAGGCGTTGAAAACGCCCGTGGGCAAGGAAATGCTGCGTCAGCAGGCGACTGCCAGCGTGCAGGAACTGGCGCAGAAGGAAATTGGCAAGCTTGCCGTCGAGCAAGTGCTTTTCACCAACTTCGTATTGCAATAGAAGGCTGCCGCAGATGGCTGTTCAAGACCTGCTCTCGCAAGACGAGATCGATGCGCTCCTGCACGGGGTCGACGACGGTCTGGTGGATACCGAAAGCGATTCCGAGCCGGGATCCATCAAGAGCTATGACCTGACCAGTCAGGACCGCATCGTTCGCGGGCGCATGCCCACCCTGGAAATGATCAACGAGCGTTTCGCCCGTTACACCCGCATCAGCATGTTCAACCTGCTGCGTCGCTCGGCCGATGTATCGGTGGGTGGCGTTCAGGTGATGAAGTTCGGCGAGTACGTGCATTCGCTGTACGTACCCACCAGCCTCAATCTGGTGAAGATGAAGCCGCTGCGTGGCACCGCGCTGTTCATTCTCGACGCCAAGCTGGTGTTCAAGCTGGTGGACAACTTCTTCGGCGGCGACGGTCGCCACGCCAAGATAGAGGGGCGCGAGTTCACCCCGACCGAGTTGCGAGTCGTACGCATGGTGCTCGATCAGGCCTTCACCGATCTCAAGGAAGCCTGGCACGCGGTGCTGGACGTCAACTTCGAGTACGTCAACTCGGAAGTGAATCCGGCCCTGGCCAACATCGTCAGTCCCAGCGAAGTGGTGGTGGTTTCCACCTTCCACATCGAACTGGACAGCGGCGGCGGCGACCTGCACGTGACCATGCCCTATTCGATGATCGAGCCGATCCGCGAGATGCTGGATGCCGGCTTCCAGTCGGACGTCAGTGACCAGGATGAGCGTTGGGTCAAGGCGCTGCGCGAAGACATTCTCGACGTCAACGTTCCGCTCGGCGCGACTGTCGTCAGGCGGCAACTGAAATTGCGCGACATTCTGAACATGCAGCCGGGCGACGTGATCCCGGTGGAAATGCCAGAAGACATGATCATGCGTGCCAATGGCATGCCGTCCTTCAAGGTCAAGCTGGGTGCCCACAAAGGCAACCTGGCATTGCAGGTGCTGGAGCCCGTGGTCCGCCCACGCTGAGCCAGCCCTTTACTCAATTCGAGCCGATCGAGGATTAGCGATGGCAGACGAACACGACAACACCTCCCCCGAGGAACAGGCGCTGGCCGATGAATGGGCTGCAGCGCTGGCCGAAGCCGGCGACGCCAGCCAGGACGACATCGATGCGCTGCTGAATCAGGGCCCGGAAGCAGCCGCCCCGGCCGCTCCGCGCGCACCGCTGGAGGATTTCGCCAGCGCACCCAAGTCCAATGGCGTGCAGCTGGGGCTGGACGGCCCGAACCTGGATGTGATCCTCGACATCCCGGTTTCCATCTCGATGGAGGTCGGCAGTACCGAAATCAGCATCCGCAACCTGCTGCAGCTCAACCAGGGCTCGGTGGTGGAGCTTGATCGTCTGGCCGGCGAACCGCTGGACGTGTTGGTCAACGGCACCCTCATCGCCCATGGCGAGGTAGTGGTGGTCAACGAGAAGTTTGGCATCCGGCTGACCGATGTGATCAGCCCGACCGAACGTATCAAGAAGCTGCGCTGACATGCGCGCGCTCGCATTCCTGACGGCGTTCGTCGCGCTGCCAGCCTTCGCCGCGGAGCCGGCAGCCAGCATGAGCAGCGCCGGCATGGGCGCGCAGCTGAGCAAGCTGATGCTCGGCCTGTTGCTGGTGATCGGACTGATCTTCCTGCTCGCATGGCTGCTGCGTCGGGTTCAGCAGTTGAACCCGCGCGGCACCCAGGTGATCAAGCTGATCTCCACCCAGGCGCTGGGGCCGCGCGAGCGGCTGGTGCTGGTCCAGGTCGGCGGCGAGCAGATTCTGATCGGCCTCAGTGGCGGCCGCATCACGCCACTGCACGTGATGCAGGAGCCAGTGCA
Source organism: Stutzerimonas xanthomarina (assembly GCF_003935375.1). Classification (GTDB taxonomy): domain Bacteria; phylum Pseudomonadota; class Gammaproteobacteria; order Pseudomonadales; family Pseudomonadaceae; genus Stutzerimonas; species Stutzerimonas xanthomarina_A. Next base: position 268,996 of record NZ_RHQM01000001.1, on the reverse strand, counting down.
CCTGCCGGACGCCGAGCCGGCCAACCCTGAATTCGCCCAGCGTCTGATGGAGCTGCTCGGCAAGGACCACAAGGACAAGCCTTGATGTTGCGCATTCTGCTGGTGGTCGCGCTGATGTTGCTCGGCCCGCTCGCCATGGCGCAGGAGCCTTCTGGCATCCTGGCCCAGGGAAACAACCCGCTCTCGATTCCGGCGATCACTCTGACCACCGACGCGGAAGGGCAGCAGGAATACTCGGTCAGCCTGCAGATTCTGCTGATCATGACGGCGCTGAGCTTCATTCCGGCGTTCGTCATGCTGATGACCAGCTTCACCCGCATCATCATCGTGTTTTCCATCCTGCGTCAGGCGCTTGGCCTGCAGCAGACACCGTCGAACCAGATCCTCATCGGTCTGACCCTGTTCCTCACGCTATTCATCATGGCGCCGGTGTTCGAGCGGATTAACCAGGAAGCGCTTCAGCCTTATCTCAGCGAGCAGATCCCGGCGCAGGAAGCGATCGCCCGGGCCGAGGTGCCGCTCAAGGGCTTCATGCTGGCGCAGACCCGCGAGAGCGATCTGGAGCTGTTCGTCAGGCTGTCACGACGCACCGATATCGCATCGCCGGAAGCTGCACCGATGACCATCCTGGTGCCGGCATTCGTCACCTCCGAGCTGAAGACGGCGTTCCAGATCGGCTTCATGATCTTCATTCCCTTCCTGATCATCGACATGGTGGTGGCCAGCGTGCTCATGGCGATGGGCATGATGATGCTGTCGCCGCTGATCATCTCGTTGCCGTTCAAGATCATGCTGTTCGTGCTGGTGGACGGCTGGGGTCTGATCATCGGCACGCTGGCCGGTAGCTTCGGCACGCTTTAGGAACCACGCATATGACTCCAGAAGTAGCGGTGGACCTGTTTCGCGAAGGGTTGTGGATGACGGCGATGATCGTCGGCGTGCTGGTGGTGCCAAGCCTGCTGGTCGGCCTGGTGGTGGCGATGTTCCAGGCCGCGACGCAGATCAACGAGCAAACCCTGAGCTTCCTGCCGCGCCTGCTGGTGATGCTGCTGACGCTGATCTGGGCTGGGCCATGGCTGGTGCGCGAGCTGATGGAGTACACCCAGAACCTCGTCCAGAACATTCCGTTGCTGATCGGGTAAGCGCGTGCTTGAGCTGAGCAATGCGCAGATCGGCGGCTGGGTAGGGCAGTTCCTGCTACCGCTGTTCCGCATCGCCGCCTTGCTGATGAGCATGCCGCTGATCGGTACGCAGCTGGTGCCGATGAGGGTGCGGCTTTACCTGTCGCTGGCCATCGCCCTGGTACTGGTGCCGACGTTGCCGCCCATGCCGGTGGTCGAGTCGCTCAGCCTGGCCTCGTTGCTGCTGATCGCCGAGCAGCTGGTGATCGGTGTGATGCTGGGGTTCGTCCTGCAGCTTTTCTTCCACGTATTCATCGTGTCCGGCCAGTTGCTGGCCATGCAGATGGGCCTGGGTTTCGCGTCGATGGTCGATCCTGCCAACGGCATCTCGGTGCCGGTGCTCGGTCAGTTCTTCAACATGCTGGTGATCCTGTTGTTCCTCTCGGTCAACGGTCATCTGGTGGTGCTGGAGATTCTTGCCGAGAGCTTCGTGACGCTGCCGGTAGGTGGTGGTCTGTCGACCAATCATTACTGGGAGGTGGCGGGCAAGCTGGGTTGGGTCTTGGGCGCCGGGTTGCTGCTGGTGCTGCCTGCGATCACCGCACTGCTGGTGGTGAACCTGGCGTTCGGCCTGATGACGCGGGCCGCGCCACAATTGAACATCTTCTCCATTGGCTTTCCGTTGACCCTGGTGCTGGGCCTGATCATCGTCTGGATCGGCATGGCGGACATATTTGCGCAGTACCAGGTTTTTGTCAGCGAGGCGCTGGCCATGCTGCGTGAACTGGCGGGAGCGCGCTGATGAGAGTGGCAGGGTCGGAGGTCGCGCATGGCTGAGAGCGAAAGCGGCGCCGACAAAAGTGAGGAACCCACAGAGAAACGCCTGCGCGAATCCCGCGAAAAAGGGCAGTTGGCCCGTTCCCGCGAGCTCAGCACGGTCGCAGTGACCCTGGGCGGTATCGGCGGGCTGCTGGCGTCTGGCGCAGGTCTGGCGCAGAGCCTGATGGCGATGATGCAGGGTACCTTCGAGCTGAGCCGGGAAACGCTGCTCGACGAAGGCTCCATGGTACGACTGCTGATGGGCAGCGGCATAATTGCGCTGGAGGCGATCATGCCGCTGCTGATCGCCTTGCTGATCGCATCGATCGTCGGCCCGGTATCGCTGGGTGGCTGGTTGTTCTCGGCCAAGGCGATGGCGCCGAAGATGAGCCGGATGAATCCGGCTGCCGGGCTCAAGCGGATGTTCTCCACCAAGGCGCTGGTCGAGCTGCTCAAGGCGCTGGGCAAGTTTCTCGTGGTACTCGGCGTGGCGTTGCTGGTGCTTTCGGCCTATCAGGACGATCTGCTGTCCATCGCCAAGCAGCCGTTGGACCTGGCCATCATGCACAGCGCCGAGGTGGTCGGCTGGTGCGCCCTTTGGATGGCCTGCGGCTTGATCCTGATCGCGGCTGTGGATGTGCCGTTCCAGCTCTGGGACAACAAGCAGAAGCTGATGATGACCAAGCAGGAGGTCAAGGACGAGTACAAGGATTCCGAGGGCAAGCCGGAGGTCAAGTCACGCATCCGCCAGCTGCAGCGTGAGGCGGCGCAGCGGCGCATGATGCAGGCTGTGCCCGAGGCAGACGTGGTGATCACCAACCCGACGCACTTCGCCGTCGCCCTGAAATACGACGGCGACAAGGGCGGTGCGCCCCGGCTGGTGGCCAAGGGCGGCGACTTCGTCGCGCTGAAGATTCGTGAAATCGCCCAGGAGCACAAGGTGACGGTGCTGGAGTCGCCGGCGCTGGCGCGGGCGGTGTACTACTCGACCGAACTGGACCAGGAGATTCCCGCCGGCCTTTACCTGGCAGTGGCGCAGGTACTGGCGTACGTCTATCAGCTGCGCCAGTACCGCGCGGGCAAGGGGCGGCGGCCGGACCCCTTGAATGATGTGCCCATCCCGCCGAATCTGCGCCGCGACGACTGAGGCGCATCACGCGGCGATTGCCGGCTCGCCGCGTGTCCCTGCGTTATTCGATGACGCCGCAGGCGACCCGCGCACCGCCACCGCCGAGGGGTTGCGGATGGTCGGAATGATTGTCTCCGCCCTGGTGAACCATCAGCGCCAGGCCTTTGATATCGCCCAGGCTCTTCAGGCGCGGCGCCAGCACTGGCTGACTGGCTTTGCCCTCGCTGTCGACGTACAGCGCCGGCAGGTCGCCCATATGGCCGTCACCCCAGGGTTCGCCATGCTTGCCGCTGTTCTTCGGGTCCCAGTGACCGCCCGCTGCGCCAGCCGGGGTCTGCTTGCCATCGATCTCGGCCGGCTCGCAACTGCCCTTGGCGTGAACGTGAAAGCCGTGGGCGCCAGGCTGCAGGCCAGATAGCTCGGGGCGGAACACCAGCCCGTATTCGCTGTTTTCGATCTTGACGCTGCCGACCGATTCGCCGACGCCCTGGGCCGTCACGGCGTTCACCTTGACGTTCAATGTATCAGCCTGAACGGCGACCGCAGTGCAGCCGGCCAGCGCGGCGATGATCCACTGTTTCATCTGGAAGCTCCTTTGTACAAACGGCGACGGGCTGTCGCCGGTTGCTAGTGTGACTGCCAGTTGTCGGTGGCGTTCGCTGGCGTGGCGGCTCGCAGGTCTGGCTGGGGACAGACCGTGCGGCGGGCTCTGCGACGGGCCGCAGAAGTTGGACCCCTTCTTGCTATAACCCGGGCAGGACGCTTGTCGCGTCAAGAATTCGTTCTGTATCCCCGGGGGCTACGTTGGATCGCACGCAACTCATCAATATTCGCAATGGCCTGACGGGTGCGGGGCGCGGCAACCTCGGCGTGCCGCTGCTGCTGCTCGTGATGATGGGCATGATGATGCTGTCGGTGCCGCCGTTCCTGCTGGATCTGCTGTTCACCTTCAACATTGCGTTGTCGATCGTCGTGCTGCTGGTCAGCGTCTATGCGTTGCGCCCGCTGGATTTCGCAGTGTTCCCGACGATTCTGCTGGTTGCCACACTGATGCGTCTGGCGTTGAACGTGGCGTCGACGCGGGTGGTGCTGATCAACGGCCATGAAGGCGGCTCCGCTGCCGGCCATGTGATCGAGGCCTTCGGTAATGTGGTGATCGGCGGCAACTACGTCGTCGGTATCGTGGTGTTCGCGATCCTGATGATCATCAACTTCGTCGTGGTGACCAAGGGTGCCGGCCGCATCTCGGAAGTGAGTGCGCGCTTCACCCTTGATGCCATGCCCGGCAAGCAGATGGCGATCGACGCCGACCTCAACGCCGGCCTGATCGACCAGGAAGAAGCCAAGAAGCGTCGTAGTGAAGTGTCATCGGAAGCTGATTTCTACGGTTCCATGGATGGTGCGTCGAAGTTCGTCCGTGGTGACGCCATCGCCGGTCTGCTGATTCTCTTCATCAACCTGATCGGCGGCGTCGGTATCGGCATGGCGCAGCACGGTATGAGCTTCAGCGATGCCGGCCAGGTCTATGCACTGCTGACCATCGGTGATGGCCTGGTTGCGCAGATTCCTTCGCTGCTGCTGTCTACCGCGGCGGCCATCATGGTTACCCGTGTTACCAGTTCCGAGGACATGGGGCAGCAGGTGCAGCGGCAGATGTTCGCCTCGCCCAAGGCGCTGGCCGTTTCCGCGGCAATCATGATTGCCATGGGTCTGGTTCCCGGCATGCCGCACATGTCCTTCCTCGGCCTTGGCGCCGCGGCTGCAGCGGGTGCCTACTGGATCTGGCATCGGCAGAAGCAGGTCGTGAAGAAGGCCGAGCAGGAAGTACAGAAACAGCAGGATCTGCTCCCGGCCCAGCGTGCGGCCGAAACCAAGGAGCTGGGTTGGGACGATGTAACCCCGGTGGACATGGTGGGGCTGGAAGTTGGCTACCGTCTGATTCCGCTGGTGGATCGCAACCAGGGTGGCCAGTTGCTGGCGCGAATCAAGGGCGTACGCAAGAAGCTCTCGCAGGACCTGGGTTTTCTCATGCCCTCGGTTCACATCCGTGACAACCTCGATCTGTTGCCCAACGCCTATCGCTTGACGCTGATGGGGGTGAGTCTGGCCGAGGCTGAGGTCTATCCGGATCGGGAGCTGGCGATCAACCCGGGCCAGGTGTTCGGTCCGCTCAATGGCATTACCGCCAGAGACCCGGCGTTCGGGCTGGAGGCGGTCTGGATCGAAGCGAGCCAGCGTGATCAGGCGCAGTCGCTTGGTTATACCGTGGTGGATGCCAGTACCGTGGTCGCCACCCACCTCAATCAGGTGCTGCACAAGCATGCCCACGAACTGCTTGGCCATGAGGAGGTCCAGCAGCTGTTGCAGCTGCTGGCCAAGAGCTCGCCCAAGCTGGCCGAGGAGCTGGTGCCCGGGATGGTTTCGCTGTCCACGCTGCTCAAGGTGCTGCAAGCCTTGCTGCAGGAGCAGGTGCCGGTGCGCGACATCCGGACCATCGCCGAGGCCATCGCCAATGCGGCCGCCAAGAGTCAAGATCCCGCCGCAATGGTTGCTGCGGTACGCGTCGCGTTGTCTCGCGCAATCGTGCAAAACGTTGTGGGACTAGAGCCGGAGCTGTCTGTGATCACTCTGGAGCCTCGGTTGGAACAGATTTTGCTCAATAGCCTGCAGAAGGCTGGTCAAGGCTCCGAAGACGGCATTCTGCTGGAGCCGGGAATGGCCGAAAAGTTGCAAAGGTCCCTGGTAGAAGCAGCACAGCGTCAAGAAATGCTCGGCAAGCCGGCGGTACTGCTGGTAGCCGGCCCGGTACGGGCGATGCTGTCGAGATTCGCGCGTCTGGCGGTACCGAACATTCATGTTCTGGCCTACCAGGAAATACCGGACAACAAGCAGGTCACCATCGTCTCGACGGTGGGTCAGAATTAACCGAGGGTGCAGGCCATGCAGGTCAAACGTTTCTTCGCCGCCGATATGCGCATCGCCATGAAAATGGTTCGCGACGAGCTGGGCGCCGATGCCGTGATCATCGGCAATCGCCGGGTGGCCGGTGGCGTCGAGCTGACCGCTGTGCTCGATTACCCCATGCAGTCCGCGCCGGCGGCCAACAAGCCCAACCCGGCGCTGGAAGCCGAACTGCGCAAGACGCAGTCGCGGCTGGCCAATGCACATGCCGAGCTGAGCGCTGCGCCGCGCGCGAAGATGCAGGATCGTCAACTGGTTGACGAGAAGCCTGCCGTCGCGGCCAGCAAGGTGCAGCCCGATACGGTAGCCGAGCCTTCCCCCGCGGCCGACTCCCGTGCCATCGAAGCGATGTACTCGGAACTGCACGGTTTGCGCGAGCTGATCGAAGTGCAGCTCGGCTCGATCGCCTGGGGCCAGGAGCAGAGCCGTCGCCCGCAACAGGCAGGCCTCTGGCGCCGTCTGCAGCGCCTGGGCCTGCCGGCTGAGCTGTCGCGTAGCCTGCTGGAAAAGGTCGCCGGCATTAACGAGCCGCGTCAGGCCTGGCGCATGGTGCTGGCGTATCTGGCGCAGGCAATCAAGGTCACCAAGAACGAGCCGCTGGAAGAGGGCGGTGTGATTGCTCTGGTCGGCCCAGCAGGCGTCGGCAAGACCACTACGCTGGCCAAGCTGGCTGCTCGCTACGTGCTGAAACACGGCGCGCAGAGCATTGCGCTGGCCAGCATGGACAATTATCGGATCGGTGCGCAGGAGCAACTCAAGACACTGGGCCGGATCCTCGACGTGCCGGTGGTGCAGATCGATCCTAGCCAGCCGCTGAGCAAATCGCTGGCCTCGCTGGCGCGTAAGCGGATCATCCTGATCGACACCGCCGGCTTGCCGGCAAGCGATCCGACGCTGCGCATGCAGCTCGAAGCGCTGTCGGACAAGGGCGTCAAATCGAAGAATTACCTGGTGCTGGCGGCAACCAGCCAGAGCCAGGTGCTCAAGGCTGCATGGCACAACTATCGTCGTTGTGGGCTGGCCGGTTGTATCCTGACGAAGCTCGACGAGGCGGGCAGCCTTGGCGATGTGCTCGGTCTCACGATCAGCCAGCATTTGCCGATAGCCTACCTCGCCGATGGTCCCCGGATTCCTGACGACCTGCATCTGCCGCGCAGCCATCAGCTGGTCAGTCGGGCGGTGAGCCTGCAGTCCGGCGAGGAGCCGAGCGAAGAAACCATGGCCGACATGTTCGCCGGGTTGTACAACGGCTCGTCACGGCGGGCTGGATGATGCTGCGACAGCGGTACTCGAATGAATCAGATGCGTGCCATGCGGACGCATCGCCGGCCGCAAGGCCCCAGCAAGATATAGGCATGTGAACATGGGTATGCATCCCGTACAGGTGATTGCGGTGACTGGCGGCAAGGGTGGCGTCGGCAAGACCAACGTGTCGGTCAATCTGGCACTGGCGCTGGCGGACCTCGGCCGGCGTGTGGTGTTGCTTGACGCCGACCTTGGCCTGGCCAACGTCGACGTGCTGCTGGGGCTTACCACCAAGCGCACCCTGGCTGACGTCATCGCCGGCGAATGTGATCTGCGCGACGTACTGATCCAGGGGCCGGGCGGCATCCGCGTAGTGCCGGCTGCATCCGGCACGCAGAGCATGGTGCAGCTGTCTTCCCTGCAGCACGCCGGGTTGATCCAGGCGTTCAGCGAGCTTGGCGACGAGCTCGACGTGCTGATCATCGACACCGCGGCTGGCATCGGCGATTCCGTGGTGAGCTTCGTGCGCGCAGCTCAGGAAGTGCTGCTGGTGGTCACCGACGAGCCCACGTCCATCACCGACGCCTATGCACTTATCAAGCTGCTGAACCGCGATTACGGCATCAGCCGCTTCCGCGTGTTGGCCAACATGGCTCACGCACCGCAGGAAGGCCGCAATTTGTTCGCCAAGCTGACCAAGGTTACCGAGCGCTTTCTCGACGTGGCGCTGCAGTATGTCGGTGCGGTTCCTTACGACGAAGCGGTGCGCAAGGCCGTGCAGAAGCAGCGCGCAGTCTATGAAGCGTACCCGCGCTCGAAATGTGCACTAGCCTTCAAGGCGATCGCGCAGAAGGTTGATACCTGGCCGCTGCCGGCGACGCCGCGGGGTCATCTCGAGTTCTTCGTAGAGCGCCTCATCAGCCCCGCTTCACCCAGCCACGAATGACAGGTGCCGGATCCGCTATGTATTACAGCAAGGCTCAGGCAAAGGATGCGCAGTACCGCCTGATCGATCAGTACGCCCCGTTGGTCAAGCGAATCGCTTACCACTTGTTGGCGCGTCTGCCTGCAAGCGTGCAAGTGGACGATCTGATTCAGGCTGGAATGATCGGACTGCTGGAAGCAGCTAAGAAATACGACGCCGGCAAGGGTGCCAGCTTTGAAACCTACGCCGGTATCCGCATTCGCGGCACCATGCTGGACGAAGTCCGCAAGGGTGACTGGGCGCCGCGTTCGGTGCATCGCAATTCGCGGATGGTCAGCGAGGCGATCCGGGCGATCGAAGCGAAAACCGGGCGCGACGCTAAAGATCATGAGGTTGCGGCCGAACTTAAGCTAAGTCTCGACGAGTATTACGGCATTCTGGGCGATACGCTGGGTAGTCGCCTGTTCAGCTTCGACGATCTGCTGCAGGAAGGCGATCATGGCGAGCTCGAGGAAGACGCTGCCAGTCTCCACCCGGAGCCGTTTCGTGATCTCGAGGATGAACGTTTTCAGCAGGCGCTGGCCGACGCCATCGCCAACCTGCCCGAGCGTGAAAAGCTGGTGCTGTCGCTGTATTACGACGAAGAATTGAATTTGAAGGAAATCGGTCAGGTGCTGGGGGTCAGCGAGTCGCGTGTGAGCCAGTTGCATAGCCAGTGCGCTGCGCGCTTGCGCGCGCGCCTCGGCGAATGGCGCGCCAATTGACGATTGTTTGCGGTATGACGTGCTCGGTTTGCTGAGGCATTTTGGGACTTACGGAGGTCGACTTGGACAAGAACATGAAAATCCTCATCGTCGATGACTTCTCGACGATGAGACGAATCATCAAGAACCTCCTGCGTGATCTGGGGTTCACCAACACCGCCGAAGCGGATGATGGGACTACCGCGCTGCCGATGCTCAAGAGCGGCAGCTTCGACTTCCTGGTGACCGACTGGAACATGCCGGGCATGAGCGGGATCGATCTGCTGCGCACCGTGCGTGCCGATGAGCGCCTCAAGCACCTGCCGGTGCTGATGGTGACGGCCGAAGCGAAACGCGATCAGATCATCGAAGCCGCCCAGGCCGGGGTTAACGGCTATGTGGTCAAGCCTTTCACTGCCCAGGTGCTCAAGGAGAAGATCGAGAAGATCTTCGAGCGCGTCAACGGCTGAAGCAGCAACGCCGCGAGGGCACTATGACGCAAGCAGACCAAAGCCTGGCAGAGTTCGAAGCGACTCTGAAGGCGCATGCACCCAAGTTGATCGAAAGTCTGCAGCAGGGCCGCTTCGATGAAGCGACGCAGATGTTCAATGAGCTGAATCAGGTGCGCAACCACGGGCTCTATCTGGAGGTTGGCAAGCTCACACGCGAGCTGCACAACGCCATCGTCAAGCTCGAGATGGACACCTGCGCCACTGGCGGCGATCCGTCGCCGATCACGGACGCGACCGATCGCCTGTCCTACGTGGTGGAGATGACTGAGAAGGCTGCCAACCGCACCATGGATCTGGTCGAAGAATCAGCGCCGCTGGTGAACTACGTGAGCTATGAGGCGCAGAGCCTGACAGCCGACTGGCAGCGTTTCATGCGTCGTGAGATGAATGCCGATCAGTTCCGCGATCTGGTCAAGCGCATCGATCAGTACCTGCAGCGCAGCATGAACGATGGCGGCCAGCTGTCGCAGAACCTCAGCGAAATCATGCTGGCGCAGGACTTCCAGGACCTGACGGGTCAGGTGATCAAGCGAGTGACGCGTCTCATCACTGAACTCGAAAGCAACCTGCTTAACCTGGTCCTGATGGCGGGGCAGGTCGATCGCGTGGCGGGCATCCAGCATGACCGCGAAGCGATGCGCGCCGAGCAGGAAAAGAAAAAACAAGAAAAAGAGCCTTCCAAGGGTGAAGGTCCGCAGATGCATGCCGATATGCGTGAAGACGTCGTTTCCGGCCAGGACGATGTCGATGATCTGCTTTCAAGCCTGGGCTTTTAGGGGAAGTGAATATGAGCTTCGACGCCGATGAAGAAATCCTCCAGGACTTCCTGGTAGAGGCCGGCGAGATTCTCGAACTATTGTCCGAGCAACTCGTGGAGCTGGAAAGCAGCCCCGATGACATGGCGTTGCTCAATGCGATTTTTCGCGGGTTCCATACGGTCAAGGGCGGTGCCGGTTTCCTCCAGCTGCATGAGCTGGTGGAGTGCTGCCACATCGCCGAAAACGTCTTCGACATCCTGCGCAAGGGTGAGCGTCGAGTCGATTCCGAACTGATGGATGTCGTTCTGCAGGCGCTCGACGCCGTGAACGCGATGTTCAGTCAGGTCCGCGAGCGCGTCGAGCCGACGCCAGCCTCGCGTGAGTTGCTTGCGGCGCTGGCACGTCTGGCGGAGCCAGCCTCGGCTGATGAGCCCGCGCCGGCAGTCGAACCGCAGGTCGTGGCCGAACCCCGGTCCGAGGGCGCCGATAGCGAATTCGAACAGATGCTCGATGCCATTCAGCCGTCCGCCAGCGAGCCGGCTGCGGCCGAAGTAGCGACTGGCCCTGCCACCGACGAGATTACCGACGACGAATTCGAGTCGCTGCTCGACCAGCTGCATGGCAAGGGACAATTCTCTGCCGCTGCGGGTGCCTCGATGCCTGCCGAGAGCGAGTTCGTTGCTGCGCCGACCAGTGACGAAATCACCGATGACGAATTTGAAGCCTTGCTGGACCAGCTGCATGGCAAGGGCAAGTTCGAAGCGGCCCCGGCTGAACCCGCTGCGCCAGCAAGCGCCGAACCGGCAAAGGGCGGTGGTACAGCTGGTGCAGCTGACGAGATCACCGACGACGAGTTCGAAGCACTGCTCGATCAACTGCATGGCAAGGGCAAGTTCGAGCCTGCGGTCGTAGAGACCCCGGCTGAACCTGCTGCGGCTGTGCCGATCAAACCGGCGCCCAAGCCTGCCCCTGCTGCTGCTCCGGCCAAGGCCGCTCCGGCAGCTGCGGTGAGCAAGCCGGCCGCTGCTGCTCCGGCGGAAAAGCCTCCGGCCGAGGCCGAGACCACCGTGCGCGTCGATACCGCACGCCTGGACGAGATCATGAACATGGTCGGCGAGCTGGTGCTGGTGCGTAACCGTCTGGTACGCCTGGGCTCCAACAGCGGCGACGAGGCGATGGCCAAGGCCGTCTCCAACCTCGACGTGGTGACGGCCGATCTGCAGAGTGCGGTGATGAAGACCCGCATGCAGCCGATCAAGAAGGTCTTCGGTCGCTTCCCGCGCCTGGTCCGCGACCTGGCTCGCAGCCTGAAGAAAGAGATCAACCTTGAGCTCGTCGGTGAAGAAACCGATCTCGACAAGAACCTGGTCGAAGCCCTGGCCGATCCGCTGGTGCACCTGGTGCGCAACGCGGTCGACCACGGTATCGAGATGCCCGAGGAGCGCGAAGCCGCCGGCAAGCCGCGTACCGGGCGGGTAGTGCTTTCCGCCGAGCAGGAAGGCGACCATATCCTGTTGATCATCAGTGATGACGGCAAGGGTATGGATGCCAACGTCCTGCGCGCCAAGGCCGTCGAGAAAGGCATGCTGGAGAAGGATGCCGCCGATCGCCTGAGCGACCTGGAGTGCTACAACCTGATCTTCGCGCCGGGCTTCTCGACCAAGACCGAGATTTCCGACGTGTCCGGCCGCGGTGTCGGCATGGACGTGGTCAAGACCAAGATTTCCCAGCTCAACGGCACGGTGAACGTGTTCTCCACCAAGGGCCAGGGCTCGCGGGTGGTGATCAAGGTGCCGCTGACCCTGGCGATCATGCCGACCCTGATGGTCATGCTCGGCAACCAGGCCTTCGCCTTCCCGCTGGTCAACGTCAACGAGATCTTCCACCTCGACCTGTCGCGGACCAACGTCGTCGATGGCCAGGAAGTGGTGATCGTCCGCGACAAGGCGCTGCCGCTGTTCTACCTCAAGCGCTGGCTGGTCCACGATGCGGCTCAGGAAGAGCAGCGTGAAGGCCATGTAGTAATTCTCAGCGTCGGCAATCAGAGCATCGGCTTCGTCGTCGATCAGCTCGTGGGACAGGAAGAAGTGGTCATCAAGCCGCTTGGCAAGATGCTGCAGGGTACGCCTGGCATGTCCGGTGCGACGATCACCGGCGATGGCCGCATCGCGCTGATTCTCGATGTTCCCAGCATGCTCAAGCGCTACGCACGCAGGATTTGATTCAGTCAGGCAGCGCTTACCTCGGATGGGAGCGCTGCCGCTAGGAGTGATGTATGGCAGTCAAGGTCCTGGTCGTCGACGATTCCGGCTTCTTTCGTCGGCGCGTCTCGGAAATCCTTTCCTCTGATTCGAATATCCAGGTCGTCGGCACCGCCACCAATGGACGCGAGGCGATCGACCAGGTGCTGGCGTTGAAGCCGGATGTCATCACCATGGACTACGAGATGCCGATGATGGACGGCATCACGGCGGTGCGGCAGATCATGCAGCGCTGCCCCACACCGGTGTTGATGTTTTCCTCGCTGACGCACGAAGGCGCTCGGGTCACCCTCGATGCACTGGATGCCGGCGCCGTCGACTATCTGCCGAAGAACTTCGAAGACATTTCGCGTAACCCGGATAAGGTCAAGCAGCTGCTGTGCGAGAAGGTACATACCGTTTCGCGCAGCAACCGGCGCTACAGCACGTTCTGTACCTCGAGCGTAAGTACGCCGCCGGTATCCGCGCGTGGCACTGCCTCGACATTGGCTACTGCAGCGCCTCGGACCGGCGCTACAGCGCCAGCGCCTGCTGCGCCGGCAGCTCGTTCGCCGGCGCCCAAGCGCAAGGCGTATAAGCTGGTGGCCATCGGTACGTCTACTGGCGGTCCGGTGGCGCTGCAGCGTGTGCTCACTCAGCTCCCGGCGAATTTCCCCGCGCCGATCGTGCTCATCCAGCACATGCCGGCCGCGTTCACCAAAGCCTTCGCCGATCGTCTGGACAAGCTTTGCCGCATTCGTGTCAAGGAAGCCGAGGACGGCGACGTGCTGCGTCCGGGGCTTGCTTTGCTGGCACCGGGTGGCAAGCAGATGATGATCGATGGCCGCGGTGCGGTCCGCATCCTGCCGGGCGATGATCGCCTCAACTACAAGCCTTGCGTCGACGTTACCTTCGGTTCGGCCGCCAAGTCGTTTCACGACAAGGTGCTGGCGGTGGTGCTGACCGGCATGGGGGCCGATGGTCGCGAAGGCGCACGGTTGCTCAAGCAGAGCGGCAGCCAGGTGTGGGCGCAGGATGAAGCCAGCTGCGTGATCTATGGCATGCCGATGGCGGTGGTCAAAGCCAACCTGAGTGATGCGGTCTACGGGCTCGACGATATCGGTCGCAATCTGGCCGAGGCGTGCATCTGATGGAGGCCCGCCTCTAATGGACGTGCTCAGCCTGATCGGGCTGCTGTTGGCGTTCGTCGCCATCGTTGGGGGCAATTTTCTCGAGGGCGGCCATATCTCGGCGCTGCTCAATGGGCCGGCCGCGTTGATCGTGCTTGGCGGTACCCTGGGTGCCGTCCTGCTGCAGACGCCCATCGCCGTGTTCATGCGGGCGATGAGTATTGGTCGCTGGATATTCTTTCCGCCGCGCATCGATCTCGCGCGCGGCATCCTCATGGTCACTACCTGGAGCAATACTGCGCGCAAGGAGGGGTTGCTCGGCCTCGAGCCGGTCGCCGAGACGGAGCCCGACCCATACGCGCGCAAGGGCCTGCAGTTGCTGGTCGATGGCGCCGAGCCGGAAGTGATCCGCAGCATCCTCGAGGTCGATCTGTATACCCAGGAGGGGCGTGATCTGCGCGCGGCCAAGGTCTACGAGAGCATGGGTGGCTACTCGCCGACCATCGGTATCATCGGCGCCGTAATGGGGTTGATCCACGTGATGGGCAATCTGGCCGATCCCAGCCAGCTGGGCAGCGGCATCGCTGTTGCGTTCGTGGCGACCATCTATGGCGTCGCTTTCGCCAACCTGCTGGTGCTGCCGGTCGGCAACAAGCTGAAGAGCGTCGTCCAGCGGCAGACCGCCTATCGCGAGATGCTGCTGGAGGGCGTGCTGTCCATCGCCGAGGGCGAAAATCCGCGTTCCATCGAGATGAAGCTGCAAGGCTTCATGGACTGACCGCCATGGCCAGACGCAGACCACCGGAAGAGCACGAGAATCACGAGCGATGGCTGGTGTCCTACGCCGACTTCATCACGCTGTTATTTGCCTTCTTCGTGGTGATGTACTCGATCTCCTCGATCAACGAGGGCAAGTACAAGATCCTCTCCGATTCGCTGGTCGGCGTGTTCAATCAGGTCGATCGTTCGGTCAAGCCCATCCCCATCGGTGAGGAGCGACCTCGGACCACCGAGGCGGATGTGTCCCAGGTTGAGGATCTGTCGGGCCCGGCTTCGTCGGCGGGGAAGCCGACCCTCGATCCGCTGGAGCGAATTGCGCAGAGCATGCGCGAGACGTTCGGCGAGCTGATCGCCAACGAGCAACTGACGATCCGTGGCAATGAGCTGTGGATCGAGATCGAACTCAACTCCAGCCTGCTGTTCCCCAGCGGCGATGCGCTTCCCAACGACCAGGCATTTCTGCTGATCGACAAGGTCGCCGGAATTCTGGCCCCTTTCGACAACCCGATCCATGTCGAAGGGTTTACCGACAATCTGCCAATCAGCACCAGCCAGTTCCCTACCAACTGGGAGCTGTCCGCAGCCCGCGCTGGCAGCGTTGTGAGGATGCTTGCAGCGCAGGGGGTGGACCCTTCGCGGATGGCAGCGGTGGGCTATGGCGAATTTCAGCCCGTGGCTGACAACGCGACGGCTGAAGGCCGGGCGCGCAACCGGCGGGTGATTCTGGTGGTTTCGCGCAATCTCGATGTGCGCCGGAGTGTCACCGGAATGGGCAGCAGCAATGTACGGCCTGACGATGCGTTGCGTCGGGCTGGCACACAATCTGCACCGGCTGTGTCCATGTAAGCGCTTCAGGGCGCAGTCGTCAAAACACCGTCGCTTTGCCGTTTTCAGGCAATGCCGTTCCGGTCAGCTTCGCCGGGTGGAAGATCAATGAGAGTCTGGGCTGTAGCCAATCAAAAGGGTGGGGTGGGCAAGACCACTACGTCGATCGCACTGGCGGGCTTGCTGGCCGATTCCGGCAAGCGCGTCGTCGTGCTGGATCTGGATCCACATGGGTCGATGACCAGCTATTTCGGGCATGATCCCGATAACCTGGACCATAGCGTCTTCGATCTCTTCCAGCACCAGGGTACCGTGCCGGATGGCCTGCCGTGGCAGCTGCTGCTGGCCACCAGTCACGAGCGTATCTCGCTGATGCCTTCCAGTACCGTGCTGGCGACACTCGAGCGCCAGTCGCCCGGGCAGAACGGCCTCGGGCTGGTCATTGCCAAGAGCCTGTCGCAGCTTTGGCAGGACTTCGATTACGCCATCATCGACAGCCCGCCGCTGCTCGGTGTGCTGATGGTCAACGCGCTGGCTGCCAGTCAGCAGCTGGTGATTCCGGTGCAGACGGAGTTTCTGGCGATGAAAGGTCTCGAGCGAATGGTCAGCACGCTGTCGATGATCAACCGTTCGCGCAAGCAAGCGCTGCCTTACACCATCGTGCCGACCTTGTTCGACCGCCGCACCCAGGCCTCGATGAATACGCTCAAGGTACTGCGAGCCGGTTATGCCGATCATCTCTGGCCAGCGTTCATCCCGGTCGATACGCGGCTGCGCGATGCCAGCCGCGCCGGCCTGACGCCTTCGCAGTTCGATCCGACCAGTCGTGCGGTTCTTGCCTATCGTGCCTTGCTCAAGCATCTGCTGGCGTCGCAAGTGTCTCCGCAGGTGGCGTGAAGTGCCATGCCGCTCGGCGCCTGCCAGCTCAAGTTTGTCGCGCCAGTGGCCGATAGCCTGTTCAGATTCTCATAACGAGTTCGTTCCATGAGCCGCACCGTCCTAACCGAAACCCGATCCCAGCAGGCACTGCAGTCCTATCTCGATGGGCTGTTGCAGGACGCTGCCATCGAACTGGCCGACTCGGTCAGTCAGGACGAATTCCAGGCGGCCGTGCTCGAGGAGCAACTGCGTGATACGCGGCAGAGCCAACCGCCGCGCCTTGAAATAGTCCAGCCGGCGCCGCCGCCCGTGGTGGAAGCGCCTCTAACGATGCCGTCGGTGCTGACTCTTGAGCCGGTCGTGGAGCTCGAGGTTGCGCCGCAGCTGCCCAGCGAGCCAGTCGAAGCCGTGCCTGACGCCCATCCGGGTTGGGGTGAGGAGCCTTTCGAGTGTCTGCTGTTCGATGTGGCAGGGTTGACCCTGGCGGTGCCGCTGGTGTGTCTGGGCTCCATCTATCCGCTGGCCGGGCAGGAGCTGACGCCGCTGTTCGGTCAGCCCGACTGGTTTCTTGGCATACTGCCGAGCCAGTCAGGCAATCTGAAGGTGCTGGACACCGCGCGCTGGGTGATGCCTGATCGGTATCGTGACGACTTCCGCGAGGGGTTGCAGTACGTGATCTCGGTTCAGGGCTACGAATGGGGGCTGGCGGTCCATCAAGTCAGTCGCTCGATTCGCCTCGACCCCAGTGAGGTCAAGTGGCGTACGCAGCGCAGTCAGCGTCCATGGCTGGCCGGTACGGTAATCGAGCATATGTGCGCGCTGGTCGACGTGACTGCGCTGGCCGAGCTGATCGCCAGTGGCGCTGTGAAACAGATGCAGGGCGCGACGAAGCCGCGGACGCATTGAAAGCAAACAATTGACGGTCGCGCCTGTTGCGCGGCCCGGCGATAGAATCGACCGCCATTGCGGTAACTGAAGAAGGTGGGGCTATGAAGATGACGTCTGCGCAGGGTTCCGAAGATCCTGTACTGCAATGGGTGACCTTCCGTCTGGACAACGAGACGTACGGTATCAACGTGATGCAGGTCCAGGAGGTGTTGCGTTATACCGAGATCGCGCCGGTACCGGGTGCTCCGAGCTATGTGCTCGGCATCATCAACCTGCGCGGCAATGTGGTGACGGTGATCGACACGCGTCAGCGTTTCGGCCTGGAAACCGCGTCGGTATCGGACAATACTCGAATCGTGATCATCGAGGCGGATCGTCAGGTCATCGGCATCATGGTCGATAGCGTTGCCGAGGTGGTCTATCTTCGCCAATCCGAGATCGAAACTGCGCCCAACGTCGGTAATGATGAGTCGGCCAAATTCATCCAGGGCGTCTGCAACAAGAACGGCGAGCTGCTGATTCTGGTCGAACTCGACAAGATGATGAGCGAGGAAGAATGGGCCGAGCTTGAGAGCATCTGATACATGCTGATCGCGTCGCTGGTCGCATCGTTGGTTGCGCTGGCCTTCTGCTGTCTTGGGCTGCTGGGCTTCTGCCTGTGGCTGCTCAGGCGGCAGCGGTTTCTGGCCGAACAACAGCAGCAACGCGATGCGAACAGGGATAAGCGCATCAAGGAGCTGAGCAGCCGCCTGGATGCCTATCTGGAAGGCAGCTTGCGCATGGGTGATGAGTTGCGTGAGTTGAGTCGCACGCTGGCGCCGTTGCCGGACAAGCTCACCCAGCTGGAACAGCGCGACCCCAACAACTTCTCCTTCTCCCAGGCGGCCAAACTGGTCGGCATGGGCGCAAGCGTCGACGACCTGACGCAGTCCTGTGGCCTGTCGCAATCCGAGGCGGAGCTGATGAGCAAACTGCATCAGGCTCGCAAGAAACCCTGATTGCGGTTTTTCCGTCGACTGGTCGTCCCTTCCGGACCTTGTGCCGGAACCTCCCACACCCTGCACATTCCAATCCGTATCAGCTTGGCATTGCTGAGCTTGTCCAGGTCCCATGCTTGGGGCGAGGAGGGCAATGATGCGGCTTACTCTCATTCTGTTGCTGTTCATGGTTTCGCTTGGCGCTCAGGCCGTCGAGGCGCCAGACGATGTGGACGGCGCAATGACCGTAAACGTCTTTCAAGCCAAGCGCCTTCATGAACTGGGCGCCGTCTTCATCGATGTGCGTGCCGACCGCGAATGGTTATGGGGCCACGTGGAAGGCGCCGTGCACTTCGATCTGGCCAGTGATTTCGTCAGCCTGGCCGGGCCGGAGTGGCCGCGTGAGCTTCCGCTGGTGATTTACTGCGACAGCGAAATCTGCCCGCGTAGCGCGGAAGCCGCAAGAATGGTCGTGGCCTGGGGCTACCAGCGGGTGTTCTATTTCCGTGCCGGCTATTTCGCCTGGCAGCTGCATGATCTCCCTCAGGTCACTGGTGAGGATCGTGCAGCAGTCGTACTCAACGCGCAGGCCCACTGAGTTGTGGCAGGGGCGGAGCTGGTTCGCCTGCACTCCGTTCGTGGAACCCTGGTGGGCATTTGCCCTTGAGATACCAGGCAAAGGCGATGATCTCCGCGATGGTGCGGTATAACGCTTCCGGGATCTCGTCGCCCAGCTCAAGCTTCGCCAGCAATCTCACCAGATCGGCGTTCTCGTAGATCGGCACCTCATGTTCCCGAGCGATGGCGAGGATCGTCTCGGCCAGTTCGTCATCACCCTTGGCGCTCAGACTCGGCGCGTTGACACCGTCATAGCTGAGCGCGATTGCCTGGCGTGGCTGCTTGTCGGTCATGCCTTTTCGTCCACGAAGCGTTGCTCCAGATTGGTGCTCGGACCCTGCGGTGGTGTGCCTTGCCTGCAGCTCAGTTCTCCGACACTCAGCCCGGCTGCCTGTAGGCGCTCACGCAGATGGGTAAGTTCGGTCGCCACCAACTGGGCCGTGGCACTGCGCTCGGCCCACAGCTGGCTGGTGAGGGTGCCGCGCGTCAACTGTGCTTGAACTTGCAGTGGCCCGAGTGGTGCGACATCGAATGCGAGTTCGATCTTCCAGAGCGGCTCGCCACGCTCCTTTTCCTGCTTTCTAGGCTCTTCTTCGCGCTGCAGCTTGATTTGCAGCGGCACGATATCGCGCTGGTCGCGCATTGGCAGCTCCAGCTGCCAGGTGGTGAGGAGGGCGCCGTCCGGGCCGATTTGTGTCTGCGCGAGACTGGACAGTTGATGGGTCTGCAGCCTGGATACCGCGGCGGCTGCGAGCTTGAGCAGCATTTCGAGGTCGGCTTCTTCTTCCAGGCCAGGCGGCATTCGGGTTGGTAGCGGGAACCCCAGCGCGAGCTGACGGACATTGCTTTGCGCCAGGGAGCCCAGCGCTTGCCGCGCAAATGCAGGCAACGCCTGGCCCATGGCGGCACTGGCCTGGGCGCTGGCCAGCGGCGTGCTACCTGGAAGATTGGGCATTTGCGCCAGTAGGCGCAGCAGCCCGGCCTTGAGGTCGCCCTGCAGTCCTTCGGTTTGCCCGGCCAGCAAGCGCGCCTCAAGGAACACGCCGCTCCTGGCCAGCGCTGCGGCGAGTGCCTTGGGATCGCCCAGTTGCTGCATTTCGGGTATCAGCCCCAGCAGTTTTTCGGCGGCGCCGCGCAGCCCCTCGGGGAGAGCCCCGGTACCACCCTGTAGAGCCTTGAACAGGCCTTCCAGCGAGGCCTGGCGGTGGTGTTGGGCGCCCAGTTGCTCGCCGAGATGCAGCTGATCGAGGCGCCCGCTCAGCGGAAGGAATGCGAGGGATTGGTCGCCCTTGACCTGCGCTGTCAGCAGGCTGCCGAGTGCCAGCGGGTTGGCTGATTCGATATTCAGCTTCTGTCCAGCGACGGGGCTGTTGAGCAGGCTGATGACCGCCTTGAAGATCTTCTGCCCGTCCTCCGACTGCTGTTGACTGGTCGCCACGACACGGCCCTGGATGACGCTGCCGACCGGCAGTTGCTGAAGGTCGATCATCGAGGCGGGCTGGCGCCCGGCGATCTGTGGAGCGGCCAGCAGCCGGGTGTCGGACAGGGCGGTGATGACGTATGCGGTGCCGGGTGGCGGCGCCTTGTTGCTGCTGACCTCGACGGTCGCCTGGCGCCCGCTGCCCATGGTCAGCCGCAGCACCAGCCGAAATGCCTGCGCCGCTTCCCTGATGCTGACTACCTCCGCTTCGGCGTTTTCGCCAGCCGCCAGAAGGCCTTGCATCGGTTGCAGCAGTTTCAAAGCGAGGTCATTCGCCGCTGCCGCCTGGCGCGGCGCGCTGCTTGGGGGCAGGGCAGTGGTACTCTTGATCTCGGTCATCTTTCCTCAAATGCTCTTACAACCTTTCGCGTTCGCGGCCCTCGGCACCAAAGGTTGCCATGTATAATTCCGCCCGCCTGGCCCTGCTTCCTGAGTATAGCGGCCAGGCCTTTTTCATCTTGAGGTGTCGCCAGCCGTGTCAACTCCCTTTCTCGAAGCCGTAGCCCTCGCTTGCGAACGGGATTGGCGGCTGCTTTTCGATAAGCTGGATCTGCGTCTCGAGAGTGGGGAAATGCTGCAGATTTCCGGGCCCAATGGCAGCGGCAAAACCAGTCTGCTGCGCCTGCTATGCGGCCTGATGCAACCAACCGCAGGCGAGGTGCTGCTCAAGGGCCGGTCGCTCAGCGCTCAGCGTGGTGAACTGGCACGCAACCTGTTGTGGATCGGCCATGCTGCTGGCATCAAGGGCTTGCTGACAGCTGAGGAGAATCTCACCTGGCTCTGTGCGTTGCACCAGCCGGCCAGCCGCGAGGCGATATGGCATGCACTTGCCGAAGTGGGACTGCGCGGGTTCGAAGACGTGCCCTGTCATACCCTTTCTGCTGGCCAGCAGCGCCGCGTGGGGCTGGCGCGTCTGTATCTCTCGCCACCGCCGCTGTGGATTCTCGATGAGCCATTTACCGCGCTCGACAAACATGGCGTGGCGCAGCTTGAGAGGCATCTCGCAGCGCATTGCGAGCAGGGCGGACTGGTCGTACTGACCACTCACCACAGCCTGACGGAAAAGCCTACCGGCTATTGTGAGCTCGATCTGGGACAGCGAGCCGCATGAGCAGCGTATTCACTCTTCTGCTGGCGCGCGAGACGCGTCTGCTGTTCCGTCGCCCGGCTGAGCTGGCCAACCCGCTGGTGTTCTTCGCCATCGTTATCGCGTTGTTCCCGCTTGCGGTAGGGCCGGAGACTCAGCTTCTGCAAACCATCTCTCCCGGCTTGGTCTGGGTGGCAGCATTACTGGCCGTTCTGCTGTCACTGGATGGTCTTTTTCGCAGTGATTTCGAAGATGGCTCGCTCGAGCAGTGGGTCGTTTCGCCGCACCCGCTCGCGCTCCTGGTTCTCGCCAAGGTACTGGCGCACTGGGCTTTTTCCGGGTTGGCGCTGGTGCTGCTGGCGCCACTGTTGGGCTTGATGTTGGGTCTGCCGCTTGGGACCATTCCGGTGCTGCTGGTTTCACTGTTGCTGGGGACGCCGATTCTGAGCCTGCTCGGTGCGGTGGGCGCGGCGTTGACGGTAGGATTGAAGCGGGGTGGCTTGCTGCTGGCGTTGCTCATCCTGCCGCTCTACATCCCGGTACTGATTCTCGGCAGCGGCGCCCTGCAAGCGTCGTTGCAAGGTCTGCCGGCAGTCGGTCACCTGCTTTGGCTGGCCAGTCTGACTGCGTTGGCCGTGACCCTTACACCCTTTGCGATAGCTGCCGGGCTGAAGATCAGCGTTGGCGAATAGCGACACACCCAGATGGCCGGCGCTCACACCCGGTCGATGTAACGAATCTCGGGGCCTGCATTTGCAAGGTCCCGCTGGACGACGAGTCATCCGATGAACTGGACATGGTTTCACAAGCTGGGCTCACCCAAATGGTTCTACGAGATCAGCGGCCGCTGGCTGCCCTGGCTTGCCTGGGCAGCTGTGCTGCTGGTCAGCGTCGGTGTGGTCTGGGGTCTAGCGTTCGCGCCTGAGGATTACCAGCAGGGCAACAGCTTCCGGATCATCTATATCCACGTGCCGGCTGCGTTTCTCGCTCAGTCGATCTACGTGATGCTCGCCGTGGCGGGGGTGGTCGGGCTGGTCTGGAAGATGAAGCTGGCCGATGTGGCTCTGCAGCAGGCTGCCCCCATCGGCGCCTGGATGACCTTCATCGCCCTGTTGACCGGCGCGGTCTGGGGCAAGCCGACCTGGGGTGCCTGGTGGGTATGGGACGCACGGCTGACCTCGATGCTCATCCTGCTGTTTCTGTACTTCGGCATCATTGCGCTCGGACAGGCGATCAGCAATCGTGACAGCGCGGCCAAGGCGTGCGCTGTGCTGGCCATCGTCGGAGTGGTAAACATCCCGATCATCAAGTATTCGGTGGAGTGGTGGAACACGCTGCACCAGCCGGCAACGTTCACCGTCACCGAAAAACCGGCGATGCCAGTGGAAATGTGGCTGCCGCTCCTGGTGATGGTGATCGGCTTCTACTGCTTCTTCACCGCGGTGCTGCTGATGCGCATGCGCCTGGAAGTGCTGCGTCGCGAATCGCGCGCCAGCTGGGTGAAGAATGAGGTCAAGGCTCTGGTAGGAAACAACTCGTGAACTTTTCATCCTTCGCGGATTTCATCGCCATGGGCAATCATGGCGTGTATGTCTGGACGTCATATGGCATCAGCCTGGCTGTCCTGATTCTCAACGTCGCGCTGCCAGCCTTGGCACGCCGGCGTTACCTGCAAGATGAGGCGCGTCGTTTGCGCCGGGAGGAGTCGAAGTGAATCCGGTGCGCAAGAAGCGTCTTTTCATCGTCCTGGCGATCCTCGCCGGTGTCGGTATCGCCGTGGCGCTGGCGTTGTCCGCTCTGCAGCAGAACATCAACCTGTTCTACACACCGACCCAGATCGCAGCGGGGGAGGCTCCTGAGGGCACCCGGATTCGAGCAGGCGGCCTGGTCGAAGAGGGTTCGGTGAAGCGTACCAACGACTCACTCAGCGTCGCCTTCCGTGTCACTGATGGCGCCCAGGCGATCACTATCACTTACCAGGGAATTCTCCCGGACCTGTTCCGCGAAGGGCAGGGTATCGTCGCGCTGGGTCGGGTCAATTCCGAGGGCGTTCTGGTTGCCGACGAAGTGCTGGCCAAGCATGACGAAAACTACATGCCGCCCGAAGTAACTCAGGCGCTGGAGAAGAGCGGCATGATGAAGCACTACGAGGGCGGTAAGCAGGAGTACGCGAAATGATTCCCGAGCTCGGCCATCTGGCGATGATTCTGGCGCTGTGCCTGGCAGTAGTCCAGGCCACGCTACCGCTGATCGGTGCTTGGCGCGGTGACCGACAGTGGATGGGCCTGGCCCAACCAGCCGCCTGGGGTCAGTTCGCCTTTCTCGGTTTCTCCTTCGCCTGCCTGACCTACGCCTTCATGGTCGACGATTTCTCCGTTGCCTACGTCGCCCACAACTCCAACAGTGCCTTGCCCTGGTACTACAAGTTCAGCGCAGTCTGGGGTGCTCACGAAGGCTCCTTGCTGCTGTGGGCCTTCATCCTGGCCGGCTGGACCTTTGCCGTGGCGATCTTCTCCCGCCAGCTACCGGAAGACATGCTGGCGCGCGTGCTCGGCGTCATGGGCTTGATCAGCATCGGTTTCCTGCTCTTTCTTATCGTCACCTCGAACCCCTTCGAGCGGCTGCTGCCGCAGGTTCCAATGGATGGACGCGACCTCAATCCACTGCTGCAGGATTTCGGTTTGATCGTCCATCCGCCCATGCTTTACATGGGGTACGTGGGCTTCTCGGTGGCGTTCGCCTTTGCGATCGCCGCGTTGCTGGGTGGTCGCCTTGACGCGGCCTGGGCACGCTGGTCGCGTCCTTGGACGCTCGTCGCCTGGGCCTTCCTCGGCCTGGGCATTGCCCTTGGCTCCTGGTGGGCCTATTACGAGCTCGGCTGGGGCGGCTGGTGGTTCTGGGATCCGGTGGAAAACGCCTCCTTCATGCCCTGGCTGGTCGGTACGGCGCTGATTCACTCGTTGGCAGTGACCGAGAAGCGCGGCGTGTTCAAGAGCTGGACCGTATTGCTGGCAATCGCGGCGTTCTCGCTGAGCCTGCTCGGGACCTTCCTGGTCCGTTCCGGCGTGCTGACGTCGGTGCACGCGTTTGCTACCGATCCCGAGCGTGGCGTGTTCATTCTGATCTTTCTGCTGATGGTGGTAGGCGGCTCGCTGACGCTGTTTGCCATGCGCGCGCCTGTGGTCAAGAGCCAGGTCGGGTTCGGCCTGTGGTCGCGCGAGACTCTGCTGCTAGTCAATAACCTGCTGTTGGTCGTCGCCACGGCGATGATTCTCCTCGGCACGCTCTATCCGCTGCTGCTGGACGCATTGTCCGGTGCCAAGCTTTCCGTCGGTCCACCGTACTTCAATGCGATGTTCGTTCCGCTGATTGGCGCGCTGATGCTGACGTTGGGTGTCGGAATCCTGGTGCGCTGGAAGGACACTCCGCTGAAGTGGTTGCTCGGCATGCTCACGCCAGTGCTGATCACCAGCGTAGTGCTTGGTGGTCTGGGCTCGTTGCTGTTCGGTGACTTCAACTGGGCGGTGCTTGCAGTGTCCTTGCTGGCGGCCTGGGTGGTGATCGCTGGCGTCCGTGATCTGCTGGACAAGACGCGCCACAAGGGTTTGTTCAAGGGCATGCGCAGCCTCGCGCCAAGCTACTGGGGCATGCATCTGGCGCACCTCGGGCTGGCGGTCTGTGCCATTGGCGTGGTACTCACCAGCCACCAAAGTGCGGAGCGCGATCTGCGCCTGGCTCCTGGGGAGTCGCTGTCGCTTGGCGGCTATGAGTTCGTCTTCGAAGGCGCGGTGCATCACGAAGGACCTAACTTCACGTCAGACAAGGCGACCATTCGCGTGCTCGACGGCGACAAGCAGATCGCCACGCTGCACCCGGAAAAGCGCCTGTACACCGTGCAGCAGATGCCGATGACCGAGGCGGGTATCGATGCGGGCTTCACCCGCGACCTTTATGTCGCGCTGGGTGAGCCGCTGGGTGATGGGGCGTGGGCCGTGCGTGTTCATATCAAGCCCTTTGTTCGCTGGATCTGGCTCGGAGCGCTGATGATGGGGCTCGGCGGTGTGCTGGCGGCGAGTGATCGTCGTTATCGAGTCAAGGTGAAGACCCGCGTGCGCGAAGCGCTGGGCATGGCCGCACAAGGAGCCTGATGTGAAACGATTGCTGATGTTGCTGCCGCTGGTGATTTTCCTGGTGGTTGCAGTGTTCCTTTATCGCGGCCTGTTCCTCGATCCTTCCGAGCTGCCTTCGGCGCTGATCGGCAAGCCACTACCGGCGTTCTCGCTACCCTCGGTGGAAGACGAGCAGCGCGTCATCACCGCCGAGGACCTCAAGGGCAAGCCGGCGCTGGTCAACGTGTGGGCGACCTGGTGTGTCGCCTGCAAGGTCGAGCACCCAGTGCTGAACCGTCTTGCAGCTCAGGGTGTGGTGATTCATGGAGTCAACTACAAGGACGACAACGCCGCGGCGTTGAAGTGGCTCAACGAGTTCCACGATCCTTATCAGCTGAACATCCGCGACGAACGCGGCAGTCTTGGGCTGGATCTGGGAGTCTATGGCGCTCCTGAAACCTTCCTCATCGACAAGCAGGGCATCATCCGCCACAAATTCGTCGGCGTGATCGACGATCGGGTCTGGCGAGAACAGCTGGCAGCGCTCTATCAGGAGCTGGTGGACGAATGAAACGACTGATCCGCGGTGCGCTGCTTGGTCTGTTCCTGGTCACGACCGCCCAGGCAGCAATCGATACCTATGAATTCAGGGACGAAGCCGAGCGTGAGCGCTACCGCACCCTAACCGAAGAGCTGCGCTGTCCGAAGTGCCAGAACCAGAACATCGCCGATTCCAACGCGCCGATCGCCATGGACCTGCGCCAGGAAATCTTCCGCATGCTGGAAGAGGGCCAAAGCAATGACCAGATCGTCGACTATCTTGTCGATCGCTACGGCGATTTCGTTCGTTACAAGCCACCGGTAAACGCGAAAACCATGCTGCTCTGGTATGGGCCGGCTGGTTTGCTGGTCCTCGGCTTCGGCGTGCTGACCGTGATTCTGGTGCGTCGTCGCCGGGTCGAAAAGGCACCTGCATCAACCCTTTCCGAGACCGAGCGCGAACGTCTCGCCCAGCTTCTGGATAAAAAAGACTCATGATCGATTTCTGGATAGCCGCCGGCGCCTTGCTGCTGGTGGCATTGGCCTTTTTGTTACTACCCATCCTGCGTGGCCGTCGAGCCCAGGCCGAAGAAGATCGTACGGCGCTGAACGTTGCCTTGTATGAAGAGCGCCTTGCCGAGTTGACCTCTCAGTACTCTGCCGGAACCTTGACCGCAGAGCAGTTGGAGGCTGGGCGAGCAGATGCTGCACGCGAGCTGTTGGAGGACACCGAGAATAGCGACAAGCCGCGAATCGCCAAGCTTGGTCGCAGCGTTCCGCTGATTGCGGCGGTTCTGGTGCCCCTGATGGGCTACGGGCTTTATATGTATTGGGGCGCCAGCGACAAAGTTCAGATGGCTCGACAGTTTTCGGAGCAGCCTCGCACAGTCGAGGAAATGACCGCTCATCTGGAGCAGGCCGTACAGGAGCAGCCGGATTCTGCCGAAGCCTGGTACTTCCTGGGTCGTACTTATATGAACCAGGAGCGTCCAGCCGACGCAGCCAAGGCTTTCGGGCGCGTGGTGGAAATTGCGGGCCGTCAGCCCGAGCTGCTCGGTCAGCTGGCGCAGGCGCTGTATTTCGCAGGTGACCGTCGGTGGTCCGATAAGCTTCAAGCCCTTACTGACGAAGCGCTGCAGGGCGATCCGCAGGAAGTGACCAGTCTCGGCCTGCTTGGCATCGCGGCATTCGAGGAAGCGCGTTATCCGGATGCCGTGCGCTTCTGGGAGCAACTGGTTGCGGCGCTTCCCGAAGAAGATCCTTCGCGCGAAGCGATCCGTGGCGGCATCGAGCGGGCGCGGCAGCAGATCGAGGGGGGCAGTTCCACCACCGAACAGGCATCAGCGGCAAGCGAGAAGGCTGATACCGCAGGGGCCACGCTGCAGATTCAGGTTGCGCTGGATCCGAAGGTGGCGGAATCGGTTTCGCCGCAGGATACGGTTTTCGTATTCGCTCGCGCAGTAGCGGGGCCACCCGTTCCGCTGGCAGCAAAGCGCCTGACGATTGCCGATCTGCCTGCAACCGTCACGCTTGGCGATGCCGATGCGATGGTGCCTTCGATGAAGATATCCAGCGTCGAGCAGGTCACGGTAATGGCGCGGGTCTCCCGTTCCGGCGACGCAACAAAAGGTGAGTGGATGGGTCAAAGCGAAGCGCTTGATACTGCGAGCGATAACGCCATTGATCTGGTGATCGACCGCGCCGAGGCTCCCTGAACACCCATGAGGTAGAGATGCACACGAATTCGTCAGCACACCCGCTTAGGCTTGCGCGGTTCGGCCCGCGGGTCGTACTGCTCGGATTGACATTGGCGCTCGGCGCTTGCGCAGGTAATCCCTACGGTTCCGCGCCTCAGGGGCCTGCTCCAAGTCCGGTGCCGCGTGCGCCCGAGCCCAGTGGGCCGGTTATCTCACCCCCTCCTATAAAGGCGCCACCGGCACCCAGGGCTCCAACTACCCAGAAGAGCCATCCGCGTTATGCGCCGCCACCGCACGTGGCTGCGCACTGGGACAATCGTCTCGGGGTCTATGTCGTGGAGGGGCGTGATCTCTTTTACCGGGAGCGCCTGTATTACCGGTGGGATGGCGACTGGTACTGTGCTGGGCGCCCCGATGGCCCGTGGGAGCCGGTCGCGCCGCCCAGTGTTCCGCCGGGTCTTCGTGACCGCTATTGATGTTACTCCTCGGCAGCAGGCGCTAACTTTTTGCGCTTCAGCCTAAAGGCGGCTTGCCTATTGCCGATAAAGGTTCAGCACCGTTGCACTGCAACGTTCCCAGCTGGCTCGGCCTATGCCGTCCATCGGGCTCATGCCCCGGAGTCGATAATGAATGCTTCCGTCAAGCGCCTCGAAGAAACTGGTTCCGCTCTACGCGATGCGCTGACGCAGCAGGACTGGGCCGCAATCAGTATGCTGGATCGCGAGTGCCGTAATGCCGTCGACGAGGCGATGCAGGCACACGAACGCGACAACGGCGTGGTTCGTCAGCGGTTGCAGGAGCTTCTTGATCTGTATGGTGAGCTGGTAATGACCTGCCAGATTGAACAGGCACGGGTCGCAAGCGAGCTGCGTCAGCTGAATCAGTCTCAACAGGGCACCAAGGTTTACCAGCTATTCGCCTAAGCGTGGCCTCAGGCCCGACAGCTTCAAATTCTTCCCAGGATCACTGGGGCTGAATTCTTCCTCAATATTTATCATTACAAAGTATGTGGCATTATGCCGCTACCCTTTTGTTGGCGAGCGGCTAATTGGCGCTTATTGCCTGGTAAATAACTATCTTCGCGGTCATCGTGCACCGAAGTCTTCAAATCGATCTTGAGGTGTCTCTCAAGGTACTGATTTTTGGCTCGTTCTTTGGTCGCTAATTCACGCCATAAATTTGACTCAGTTCATTTTTTCATTAATCTACGTTCCATCTGCCATCAGTGTGATCGCCGTTCTTCCATGGATGCGAGCGCAGGCTTTCTTTCAGCTTCTTTAGAGCCCTATAAACAAGATGTGGCGTGAAACCAAGATTTTGTTGATAGACGATGATCACGACCGCCGGCGCGACCTGGCCGTCATCCTGAACTTTCTCAGCGAGGATCATCTGGCTTGTTCAAGCAGTGAATGGCAGGAGGCGGTCGCCGGCCTCGAGTCCAGCCGTGTTGTCAACGGTGTCATGCTGGGCGACGTGTCCTCCAAGGGCGGCGCTGTCGAACTGATCAAGCAGATGGGCAAATGGGACGAGAATGTCCCGCTGATGCTGATCGGTGAGCCCGCTCCGGCGGACTGGCCGGACGATCTGCGACGCCGAGTGCTGACCAGCCTGGAAATGCCACCCAGCTATAACAAGCTGCTCGACTCCCTGCACCGTGCGCAGGTCTATCGCGAGATGTACGACCAGGCAAAGTCCCGTGGTCGCCAGCGCGAGCCCAATCTTTTCCGCAGCCTGGTCGGCACCAGCCGAGGGGTGCAGCACGTCCGGCAGATGATGGAACAGGTCGCCGACACCGAAGCCAGTGTGCTGATTCTTGGTGAATCCGGCACCGGCAAGGAAGTGGTCGCGCGAAATCTGCACTATCACTCGAAGCGGCGTCAGGGGCCTTTTGTACCTGTCAATTGCGGAGCGATTCCGGCGGAGTTGCTGGAAAGCGAACTGTTCGGTCACGAGAAGGGCGCCTTTACCGGCGCGATTACTGCTCGCGCGGGTCGTTTCGAGCTTGCCGAGGGCGGCACGCTGTTTCTCGATGAGATAGGCGACATGCCGTTGCCGATGCAGGTCAAGCTGCTGCGGGTTCTGCAGGAGCGCACCTTCGAGCGTGTTGGCAGCAATCGTACGCAGAATGCCGATGTGCGCATCATCGCGGCGACGCATAAGGACCTGGAGAAAATGATCGAGGAGGGGACCTTCCGCGAGGACCTCTACTATCGTCTGAATGTCTTCCCCATCGAGATGGCGCCGCTACGGGAGCGTGTCGAGGATATCCCGTTGCTGATGAACGAGCTGATCTCGCGCATGGAGCATGAAAAGCGCGGCTCTATACGTTTCAACTCGGCTGCAATCATGTCGCTATGCCGGCACGACTGGCCGGGTAATGTCCGCGAGCTGGCCAACCTGGTAGAGCGCATGGCGATCATGCATCCCTATGGCGTTATCGGGGTAATGGAGCTGCCGAAGAAGTTTCGCCACGTCGACGACGATGATGAGCAGTACGCGACCAGCCTGCATGATGAGATGGAGGAGCGTGCGGCAATCAGTGCGCCAATGGTAGTACCCGAAGCTCAGGCGATGCTGCCGATCGAGGGTCTGGATCTCAAGGAATACCTCGGCAATCTTGAGCAGGGGCTTATTCATCAGGCTCTCGAAGATGCTGGTGGCGTGGTGGCTCGGGCGGCCGAGCGGTTGAGGATTCGCCGAACCACGCTGGTCGAGAAAATGCGCAAGTACGGCATGAATCGTCGCGACGACGATATGGGCGACTAGCACGCTGCTAGCGGTTCTAAAAAGACGTTCAAAAAGGCCACCTGGATCAGGTGGCTTTTTTCGTTTGGCATGGTCGTGCCGATGGCGGGACGTGCTGAGTGCCGGGCACGAAGATTGCTGGTCCCCGTCAACCGACTTTCTTTTGACAGGCGCAAGCGACCCGTGAATTCCGTCACCAAGCCATCCGAAAGTTCATTCGATGCCCCAGACGTGCTGGCGCTGACTCGATCACTGGAGCTCTTTCGTCAGGTATCCGGACAGCTTGGTGAATCCGAGGAGCTGTTGCAGGTACGCGTCGCCGAGCTCAAGGGGCAACTTGCCGAGGCCGGCGAGCTTCGACGACAGGAGCTGGAGGAGAAAGAGCGTCTCGCGCAGCGATTGCAGAGCGTTCTCGACCTGCTGCCAGGTGGCGTCATCGTGATCGATGGGCAGGGTGTGGTGCGCGATGCGAACCCGGTTGCTCTTGAGCTGTTGAGCGAGCCACTCGTGGGGCACCCCTGGCGCGAGGTGATTGGCCGCTGTTTTGCGCCGCGGCGGGACGACGGGCACGAGATATCGCTACGCAATGGTCGCCGCCTATCGATCGCTACGCGCTCGCTTGCCGGGGAACCTGGTCAGCTGGTGCTGCTCACCGACCTTACCGAGACCCGCCGACTCCAGGATCAGCTGGCGCGCCATGAACGGCTGTCGTCGCTAGGGCGCATGGTGGCTTCGCTTGCCCACCAGATTCGCACTCCGCTGTCCACCGCGTTGCTATATGCCAGTCACCTCGAGCAGGGTGGCCTGAGCGAACAGCAACAGCAGCGCTTCGCCGGTAGCCTCAAGGCTCGTCTGCACGAACTGGAGCATCAGGTCCGTGACATGCTGATCTTCGCCCGCGGTGATCTGCCGTTGAACGACCGACTGAGTCCGGCTGCGCTGTTGTCGGCGCTGCGTTCGGCCGGCGAGCCACGTCTGCAGGGCGCCAGTGTGCGCTGGCAGTGTGACGTGCAGGGGGTGGAGGTGTTGTGCAATCGCGATACGTTGGTCGGAGCATTGCTCAATCTCATCGAAAATGCGTTACAGGCCAGCGTCGGGGCGCCGCGTCTGAAGGTCCACCTGTATCGCCGCGACGAAACGGTGCGGGTGTGCATAAGCGACTGCGGTAAAGGCATCGACGCCGAAATACTGGGCCGGTTGGGCGAGCCGTTTTTCACCACCCGAACCACGGGAACCGGCCTGGGTCTGGCAGTGGCCAAGGCCGTTGCCCGAGCCCATCAAGGTGACCTGCAGTTGCGCTCGCGGCCAGGCCGCGGAACCTGTGCGCTGATGAGTCTGCCGCTGATTCCCGCCACTCACAAACCGGAGTGACCTGTATGGCCGCCACGATACTTCTCGTCGAAGACGATCACGCCCTGCGCGAAGCCCTGGGCATCACGCTGCAGCTTGGGGGCTACGAGTACCGTGCCGTCGATTGCGCCGAAGCGGCCTTGTGTGCGCTGCAGGAAGAGTCATTCGGCCTGGTCATCAGTGACGTGAACATGCCCGGCATGGACGGCCACGAACTGCTCTCGCTGGTCCGGCAACGCTACCCGCAGGTGCCCGTGCTGCTGATGACCGCCTTTGGCGCGGTAACGAGGGCGGTGGATGCGATGCGCCAGGGCGCTGTCGATTATCTGGTCAAGCCGTTCGAGCCAGGCACATTGCTTGAGCTCTTGGGGCGTCATGTGAACGGCATCGCCGCTACCGAGGCAGAAGGGCCGGTGGCGCTCGAGCCGTCCAGCCAGCAGCTGCTGGCTCTTGCCCGGCGGGTGGCGCAAAGTGACTCCACTGTACTGATCTCCGGTGAGTCAGGCACTGGCAAGGAGGTGCTGGCGCGCTATATCCACCAGCAGTCACCGAGGCACGGCAAGCCATTTATCGCCATCAATTGCGCTGCCATTCCGGACAACATGCTCGAGGCAACCCTGTTCGGGCATGAGAAGGGCGCTTTCACCGGCGCAATTGCCAGTCAGCCTGGCAAGTTCGAGCAGGCCGACGGCGGTACTTTACTGCTCGACGAGATATCCGAGATGCCGTTGGGGTTGCAGGCGAAACTGCTACGTGTGCTGCAGGAGCGAGAGGTCGAGCGGGTCGGTGGGCGGAAGCCTATCGCTCTGGATATTCGTGTGCTCGCCACCACCAACCGTGATCTCGCTGGCGAGGTAGCGGCGGGTCGCTTCCGTGAGGACCTCTATTACCGTCTTTCGGTTTTCCCACTGGCGTGGTCGCCGCTGAGGCAGCGCCCGGCCGATATTCTGCCGCTGGCCGAACGCCTGTTGGCCAGCCACGCCAGTAAGATGCGCCAGGCGCCTGCGCGGCTTTCGGCCGAGGCGCAGCGCTGCCTGGTGGCGCACGCGTGGCCGGGCAACGTACGCGAACTGGACAACGCGATACAGCGAGCGTTGATTCTTCAGCAGAGCGGCATGATCCAGCCGCAGGATCTGTGCCTGGCTGGTGTGGGCGGTGTCACCAGCTTGCCTGTCGCCAGCAGCGCGGCACAACCGTGCGAGGGCGCTGCAGGGGAGGCGGGGGCCTGCTCGGGACTGGGGGATGATCTGCGCCGCCGCGAGTTCCAGTTGATCATCGATACCCTGCGTGCCGAACGTGGACGGCGCAAGGAGACGGCTGATCGCCTGGGCATCAGTGCGCGCACCCTGCGTTACAAGCTGGCGCAGATGCGCGACGCCGGGATGGATGTCGAGGCATCGCTCTACGCGGGCTGAGCGCGCTCCCTTCAACCTCGCTCTGATAAGCTGCCGCCATCCTCATGATGGAGATTTCCAGGTGCACAAAGACTTCTGGCAGGAGCGCTGGGCTCGCAACGAGATTGGTTTCCACCTTGACGATGTTCATCCCTGCATGCGTCGCCACTGGCCGCGACTGGCGTTGCCTGATGGTGCGACGGTGCTGGTGCCGTTGTGCGGCAAGAGTCTGGATCTGGCCTGGCTGGCCGGGCAAGGGTTCAATGTCGTGGGGGTGGAGCTGAGTGAGAAGGCTGTAGAAGCATTTTTTTCCGAGCAGCAGCTTGAAGCTGAAATTTCCCAGTGTGGGCCGTTCAAGGTCTATCGCTCCGATACCCTGGAGATCCGTTGCGGCGACTTTTTCGCGCTCAGTGCGGCCGATGTCCTCGGGTGCCAGGCGGTCTATGATCGCGCCGCCTTGATCGCATTGCCGCACGCGATGCGTCAGCGGTACGCGGCACTGATGTCGAGCATCCTCCCGGCCGGCTGTCAGCAGCTTCTGGTTACGCTGGATTATGACCAGGCAGAGATGGAAGGCCCGCCCTTCGCGGTGGGTACGAGCGAGGTGCGCGACCTGTACGCCGCTGAGTGGAGCGTGGAACTGCTGGAAGCCAAGGAAGTGCTGGAGCGTAATCCGCGGATGCGCGAGCGCGGTCTGACGCGGCTCGAGGAGCACTTCCATTGGCTGCAACGGCGGGCCTGACCCGCCGCTTGTAATGCTGCAGCGATCAGCCGTCGGCCTGTAAGCGGCGGATGAACGTGTCGGCCTCGTCGATGGCGCGCTGCATGTCAGCCATCAGTTGGTCGACGTTGCCCTGCAGCGTGCGGTATTCCCCGTGCAAGGCGCTTATCGCGCGAGCATTGAGGTTGTGCTTGAGAAACAGCACCTGATCGCGCAGAACGCTGAGCACCGGGTCGATGCGTTTCTCCGCCGCTTTCATCCGCTGGATCAGCGTTCGGTATTCGGCGCGGGTGCGGTTGAGTTCTTTGGCGCTGGCGGCTTTCAGGCTGGCGTTGCTGTATTGCTTGAGTTCGCTTTCCCATTCCCTGAACAGCGCGTCGGCCACGTCTTCGACCGCTTCGATGCGGGCGCGGACGTCACGCGCACTCGCTACGCTGGCTTCGTACTCTTCGTTGAGTGCGTCGTAACGCTTCTCCAGATCGCCGCCCTTGACCTCGACGACGCTGCGATAGCGCTCCAAAGCATCCTTGAACTGCTGTTTGGCTTCCTGCTGCGCGTCACGCGACTCCTCCACACGATCGACCAGGATATCGCGCTTATGGATACCGGCCTTCTCCATCGCTGAATAGTAGGCACTCTGACAGCCGCCGAGCGCGAGCAGTGCGAAGCAGGCGAATATGAAACGACGCATGGCGATTCCTTGTATGCGGGTTGAGTCTGCATAGACAAAAGAAAAGGGCGACTTGCGTCGCCCCTGTTGCGTTCAGTGCAATTAGCCGCGCTGGCGCAGCGCTTCGATGCGGTCCTCCAGCGGCGGGTGGGTCATGAACAGCCCGGCGAGGCCATGCTTCAGCGAACCGTTGATGCCGAATGCCTTGAGCGTGTCGGGCATGTGAACCGGCATGCCCTGTTCCGCACGCAGGCGCTGCAGGGCACCAATCATGGCGCTGGTGCCGGCCAGTTGGGCACCGGCCTCGTCGGCACGGTACTCGCGTTTGCGCGAGAACCACATGACGATAATGCTGGCGAGCAGGCCCAGTACCAGTTCGGCAAAGATCGTCGCGACGAAGTAGCCGATGCCGTGGCCGTCCTCGTTTTTCAGGATCGCCTTGTCGACGAAGTTGCCGAAGATACGCGCGAAGAACATGACGAAGGTGTTTACCACACCCTGGATCAGCGCCAGGGTCACCATGTCGCCATTGGCCACGTGGCCGATCTCGTGGGCAAGCACCGCTTTCACCTCATCCGGCGAGAAGCGCTCGAGCAGCCCCTGGCTGACCGCCACCAGTGCGTCGTTGCGGTTCCAGCCCGTGGCAAAGGCGTTGGCCTCGTAGGCCGGGAAGATGCCGACTTCCGGCATCTTGATGCCGGCGTCGCGCGACAGTTGCTCGACGGTCTGCAGCAGCCACTGCTCGTGACGGGTGCGTGGCTGGCTGATGATTTCCGTACGGGTGCTCATCTTCGCCATCCATTTGGAGATGAACAGCGAAATGAGTGAGCCCGCGAAGCCGAAAACCGCACAGAAGACCAGCAGGCTGCCGTAGTTCTGGCCGGTATAGCGATCGACCCCGAGCAGCTTCAGGGTGATGCTGGCGATGACCAGTACCGCAAGGTTGGTGGCCAGGAACAAGAAAATGCGCATCATGTTGCGGCAGACTCCGGGATAGGAATTGAAGAACGATAGGCTATATAAGGTGCGCCCTTGAGCTATTCAACCGGGCGACTATTTCAAGCTATGTCGCTTGCCCATGGAGGCTGGGGTGTAGCGGTGCGCCGGGCTGACTTTCGAACATCAATCGGGCCAGCTGAGCGATACGCTCGCTGTCCGCCCGCTTCAATGCCTCGCGAAGCTGATGGGCGAGGCTGGCCTGAATGCGCAGGACGCTGGGCGGAAGGCTGAGGTCGCCGGCGATTTGTCCGGGCACCGCTCGTGTCAGGCGTACGAAGCCTTTTTCGGTGAGCACGGCCTGATCCAGCGCCTGGAAATGAATGGCGCTCTCATAACGCAGATAGCCTTCCTCGGCGAGCCAGAGCAAGGCGCCCAGACAGCTCTGATGGCGCTTGGAGGGAAGGCCGAACTCATCCGGCTCTTCCCGGCCGATCAAATCCTCTACGTACAGCGCGACCTTGCGCGGGAAGGCCTGATACAGCATGAGCAGGCCGCCCGCCGCATCCTTGTAGAAATCGTCGATCTGCAGATCCATCGCTTACTGGTGGTAGGTCTTGAGGAAGTTGCCGATACGGCCAATGGCCTGCTCCAGATCGTCCACGCGGGGCAGCGTGACCACGCGGAAATGGTCCGGCCATGGCCAGTTGAACGCAGTTCCTTGAACGATCAGCAGCTTCTCGGCCAGCAGCAGGTCGAGCACGAACTTTTCGTCGTTGTGAATCGGACAGATTTTCGGGTCAATGCGTGGGAACGCATACAGCGCACCCATGGGTTTGACGCAGCTGATACCCGGAATGTCGTTGAGCAGCTCCCAGGTGCGGTTGCGCTGTTCGAGCAGGCGACCAGGCGGTAGAACCAGATCATTGATGCTCTGATAGCCGCCGAGCGCGGTCTGGATCGCATGTTGCGAGGGTACGTTGGCGCACAGGCGCATGTTGGCGAGGATATCCAGGCCTTCGATGTAGCTTTGCGCCTTGTGCTTCGGCCCGGAAATCGCCACCCAGCCCGAACGGAAGCCGGCAACCCGGTAGGATTTGGACAGCCCGTTGAAGGTCAGGCAGAGCACGTCCGGCGCCAGCGAGGCGGTGGAAATGTGTACGGCGTCGTCGTAGAGAATCTTGTCGTAGATTTCGTCGGAGAACAGAACGAGCTTGTGCTGGCGCGCCAGCTCGACCATGCCTTCGAGCACTTCCTTGGGGTAGACCGCGCCGGTGGGGTTGTTCGGGTTGATCAGCACCAATGCCTTGGTGTTAGACGTGATCTTGGCCTTGATATCGGCCAGGTCCGGCCACCAGTTGGCCTGCTCGTCGCAAAGGTAGTGCACCGGCTTGCCGCCGGCCAGGCTCACCGCAGCGGTCCACAGCGGGTAATCCGGGGCAGGGATCAGCACTTCATCGCCATTGTTCAGCAATGCCTGCATGGACATGACGATCAGCTCGGACACACCGTTGCCGAGGTAGATGTCTTCGATGCCGACGCCTTCAACCTGCTTCTGCTGGTAGTACTGCATGATCGCCTTGCGGGCGCTGAACAGGCCTTTGGAGTCGCTGTAGCCCTGGGCCGTCGGCAGGTTGCGGATCACGTCCTGGAGGATTTCCTCCGGTGCTTCGAAACCGAACGGCGCCGGGTTGCCGATGTTCAGCTTGAGGATGCGATGGCCTTCCTCTTCCAGGCGTTTGGCGTGCTTGAGCACGGGCCCGCGGATGTCGTAACAGACATTGGCAAGCTTGTTCGATTTGCTGACCTGCATGATCCTGAGTGTCCCGAAGTGAAAACGCGCCAGTTCCGGAAATGGCTGGCCGCGCTTGGCATGAACCCGGGCGCCTTGGCAGTCGGAAACCCCGCTGCCAGACTAGGCGTCGAAGAGGGACGCATGATACGTGCGCCCCGACCACCGGAAAAGGTACAGATCGGCCTTTTTTGAGCTGAGGAGTGTATCGATGGACAAGCTGGAAAAACCGCTCGACGTCTGGCGCGAGGAGCTCTCCGATGAGCAGTTCCAGATCTGCCGACTGGGCGCCACCGAGCGTCCCTTCACGGGTAAGTACAACGACACGAAGACACCTGGCATCTACCATTGCGCCTGCTGCGACACGCCACTGTTCGATGCGGATGCTAAGTTCGATTCCGGCTGTGGCTGGCCCAGCTATTTCCAGCCGGTCAGTGATACCGCTATCGCCAGCCTGGATGATTTCAGTCACGGTATGCACCGGATCGAGGTCAGGTGCGCACGCTGCGATGCACACCTCGGTCATGTTTTTCCCGATGGCCCGCAGCCGACCGGGTTGCGCTACTGCATCAATTCCGCCTCTCTCAAACTGAAACCGCGCGAAGCCTGAGCATCGTCGGTTGCAAGGAGCCTCGCATGCACGACCCATTGCTGGACATTCCCTGCGTCACCATCGAGGGCGAGCAGAAGAGGCTCGCGGATTTCGATGCCAAGGTGCTGCTGGTGGTCAATACGGCCAGTCAGTGTGGTTTTACCCCGCAATACAAGGGGTTGGAAGCGTTGTGGCAGCGTTACGGCGAGCGCGGATTGATCGTGCTCGGATTTCCCTGTAACCAGTTCGGCAAGCAGGAGCCAGACGGCGAGCAGGAAATCGCAGCATTCTGCGAACGCCGCTTCGGCGTTTCCTTTCCCCTTTTTGCCAAAGTTGAGGTGAACGGTGGGGATGCTCATCCGCTCTTCATTGAATTGAAAAAGCGCGCACCTGGGCTGCTGGGTAGCAAGGCGATCAAGTGGAATTTCACCAAGTTTCTCGTCTCTGACCAGGGTAGAGCGGTGAGACGTTTTTCCTCTCGCACCACGCCGGAGGCAATGGCCGCGGAAATCGAAACATTGCTTTGACTGCTGCTTAAGTGAGGTTGCGTTTCGCCTGCCTGATTGCCTGATTGCCTGATTGCCTGATTGCCTGTTATCGGGTCCGGTCCAGTCGGACCTTTTCGTCTCTGGAGTCATCATGGATGTCGAGTTGAAAGCCTTCCTGCAGCGTGCCGAGGGACTGCTGGCGCGTATCGAGCCGCTGCTACCTGGCCAGCCACCGGTCATCGATTGGGATCGTACCTTTGCGGCGCGCTGGCAGCGTGATGCTCGCAGCGGCTTTCTGGTACCGCTGGAAGTCAGTCTGGATCTGAGTCTGGCTGATCTGATCGGCATTGATCGCCAGCGCGATCTGCTGTCCGCCAACACGCGCCAGTTCGTCGATGGATTGCCGGCCAACCACGTGCTGTTGTGGGGCGCCCGTGGCACCGGCAAGTCGTCGCTGATTCGCGCGTTGCTGGCCGAATACGCCGCGGATGGGCTGCGTCTGATCGAAATCGAGCGTGACCATCTGGCGGACCTGCCACGCGTTGTCGAACTGTTGGCCGGGTTACGACAGGCATTCGTCCTGTTCTGTGACGACCTGTCGTTCGAGGCGGGAGAGGGCGACTATCGCGTGCTCAAGAGTGTGCTGGATGGCTCGCTGGAGCGCGCGCCGGAGAACGTGCTGTTGTACGCCACGTCCAATCGCCGGCACCTGGTCCCGGAACGCCAGAGTGACAACGAGAACTGGCAGATGGTCGACGGCGAACTGCACCCGAACGAAGCGGTGGAAGACAAGATCGCGTTGTCCGACCGCTTCGGTTTGTGGCTGTCGTTCTACCCCTTTACCCAGCAGCACTACCTCAGTGTGGTACGCCATTGGATCGATTCGTTGGCGCGGCGGGCCAGCCTCGATTGGGAGTGGAGCGAAGCCCTGGAGAAGGATGCGATTCGTTGGGCGACCGGGCGCGGCAACCGCAACGGTCGCTGCGCCTACCAGTACGCTCGGCAGTGGGTGGGTAAGCGTCTGCTCGAAGCGCGAGGCTGAACGTATCTGCTGAGATAACCCGTCAGGGCGGCCTGCTGCCTGACCTCACAGCGGGCGTGATCGGAACTCAGGCGGTAGCGGCCTTGCCCATTTCCTTGAGCTTGGCGTTCATGCGCTGCTCGTCCGGCAGGATGCCCGCGACCGATGGCAATGCCAGCATGCGTGCATGATGTGCTGCGAGGTCGGGCCAGCGCTGCGCGTCGAGCTGTTCGCCACCGTGCGCCATGTTGATCAGTTGGCAGGCGACAGCGATGTCTGCCATCGACAGTTGGTTGCCGACAAAGAATTCCTGCTGGCCGAGTTGCTGCTCTAGGTAATCGAAGTGCGGAGGCAATTTCTGCTGCAGCGCGGCCTGCACTGCCTCTTCATTGCAGGCTTGACCGGCGGTCGGCTTAAGGATGCGGTTGCGGAAAACGGTAAAGGTGGTCAGAGGTGCCAACTCGTAGTCTGCGTACTTTTCCAGCCAGCGGACCCGCCCGCGTTCCTGCGCGTTGCTAGCGTAAAGGGCAGGCGTATCGGGATAGGCCTCCTCGAGGTACTGGCAGATCACGCTGGAGTCGGCGAGGGTGCAGTCGCCGTCCTTGAGCGCCGGGATGCGTCCCAGTGGATTGATGGCCAGGTACCATTGCGGAGGCGTGAAGGGCATGACCGTCTCCAGCTGATACTCGAGCCCCTTTTGCCTGAGGCACAGGCGCACCTTGCGCACGAACGGTGAGAGGGGAACGCCATACACGGTCAAGGTCATGGGATTTCTCCGTAGCAGATCAGGGCTGATGAGCTATCAATAGACGTTGTTTTTCTTCCAGAGATCTTCGTCATCGAACGCCTTCATGCCTTCGGCGAGCTCGTTGGGCTCGTCTGTTTTGGGCACCTCGTTCTTCAACACCAGGGCGTCGGCATGTGCGAGGAGCGCTTCCAGCTGTTTGAGCTGGCTCTGATAAGGCGCCGGTGCAGGCTGGCGGCGAATATGCTGAATGCCTCGTTCGAAGGCCAGGCGTGCGCGTTGTGGCTGGTTCTGTTGCAGCGCAAGTTTGCCCAAGCCGGTGAAGAATTCGATGTGCAGGATAGCCAGCATGCGTTGGATGTCTTGCACCCAGCGTTTCGCTTCGGCCTGATCGATCAGGCCGTCCTTGGTGGCGCGAACGATCTGGGCGTGGAGGTCCTCGAGCATGAAGCGGCTTTCCTTGGCCTGTGCTTCCGTCACGATCTGCCGCGGAACATTGCGCACCTCGATCGCTTCGCCCTTGGCCAGCTCGGCCTGCAGCGTCTGCAGTCGCGCGCTCAGTTTGTCATTGCCCTTGTCCAGCGGTCGCAAGCGCTCGCTCAGCGCAAGTTCGAGACGCGTCAGCAACAGCTTCAGCGCGGGAGTCATCATTTGACCCGGAAGTCCTTCGGACAGCTCGGCGCAGCGGCGGCAGCGGTCAGTGAGGTCAGCCCGTTTACGGGCCTTTTCGAGATTGCCTTTTTCGACGATCTGAATGGTGTAGACGATGCCGACCAGCAGGAACACACCGGCCAGGATCAACCCAGTGATCATTAATGGAGACACTTGACTGCACCTCTCGAGCCGCTGGTTTTTCGCTTGAGTGTAGTGGCTTGATGATGTGGCCGATAGCTCTACGTGCTGCCCAGGTATAGCCTTCAAATTTTTTTAAAAACTATGCTTGACGACTCCCGAGGGCCTCCATAGAATGCGCGCCACTTGCAGCGTGAAGCACCAAACAGAGCGCTGCAAGCCGGAATGAAGCTTGTGGTTTCCGGGCAACGTCCCCTTCGTCTAGTGGCCTAGGACACCGCCCTTTCACGGCGGTAACAGGGGTTCGAGTCCCCTAGGGGACGCCATTTTTGCTGTAGATAATGCGGGAATAGCTCAGTTGGTAGAGCACGACCTTGCCAAGGTCGGGGTCGCGAGTTCGAGTCTCGTTTCCCGCTCCAAATTCTCTTCGGCGGCCTTTTCAAGGTGATCGAAGAAAGAAAAAAGCGACCTCAGGGTCGCTTTTTTCGTTTCAATCGCCTCCTTTTCAGATCTCAGCGCCTGCTGATGTTTATGGCCAGCGCCTGCGTGGCTTGCCATGCGCTGGCGCCGTCCGCTACCTCAGGTCAGCCTACTGCATCGCGCGGCGGGGCTGCCTGAGGAGGCTCAAGGTGGTGACGTCCCCTCAGGTGTATTTGGTGAAGATGCTGCGCACCCGTTCCAGGGTCTCGCCTGTATCTTGCGTCTGGTCGTGCAGCGCCTCTTCGATCAGGCAGGTCAGCATCAGTCGGTAGGCTTTGTCCAGCGCGCTACGAGCAGCGGAAAACTGCTGAGCGATGGCTTCGCAATCTTCGCCTCGCTTGATCATTGCCTGGATGCCGCGCACCTGCCCCTCGACTCTCGCTAAACGTTTCAGCATGGCCTGCTGCTGGGCCTGCATCTCTGCGGATTCCACGGGGAGGGTCTGGTCATTCATGCGGCTACCTCGACATGACTGGATGGAGAGCCTGCGAAGATTCCGATTAGGGGCGCGGCTCATATACGGGTAGGGGCATGCTAGCGACGCCGCCGCTGGCGGCCAACTTCTTTCGGTCAGGGCTTGCCAAACAATATATAAAAAAATATATTAACATCATCTTAAATGTTTTATCGCTGACCTATGACTGCCGATCTGGATATCGAGCAACTGCGCGCCAATGCGGCGTCCGCGGGGGCTTTGCTGAAGGCTTTGGCCAACCCTGACCGCCTGTTGCTGCTTTGCCAGCTGTCGCTGGGCGAGCGCAACGTTTCCGAGCTGGAACAGCTGCTGGGCATTCAGCAGCCGACGCTGTCGCAGCAGCTTGCCGTATTGCGCCGGGAGGGGCTTGTTGCAACGCGCCGCGAAGGCAAGCAGGTGTACTACCGGATCAGCAGCGCTGAAGCATTGGCGGTGATCACGACGCTTTATCAGCTGTTCTGTGAAGGGGGCAAGCAATGACCATCGACTGGATCAACTTCACACCCTGGGCGGCGTTGGCTGGTGGTGTCCTCATCGGTGCCGCGGCCAGCTTGTTCGTCCTGCTCAATGGCCGAATCGCCGGGATCAGCGGGCTGCTTGCCAGCCTGCTGGAAACGGCGGACGAGGGGCGAAGCGAAAAACTGTTGTTTCTGCTCGGCATCCTGCTCGCGCCGCTCCTGTGGATGCTGTTTGCCACCCTGCCAGCGATGGAGTTTCAGTCCGGCTGGATCGGTTTGCTGGTGGCCGGGATGTTGGTCGGCGTCGGTACTCGCTACGGCTCCGGTTGCACCAGTGGGCATGGGGTCTGCGGGATCTCGCGACTGTCACCGCGCTCCATCGTGGCGACCGTGGCATTCATGGTCGCCGGCTTCGCCACGGTCTATGTACTACGTCATCTGTTGGGGGGCTGAGCATGCGCAAGTTGACTTCGTTTGCTGCTGGTCTGCTATTCGGGCTGGGGCTGCTGCTTTCCGGAATGGCCAACCCGGCCAAGGTCATCGGTTTCCTTGATCTGGCGGGCGCCTGGGATCCCTCGTTGGCGCTGGTGATGGTCGGTGCCATCGCTACGGCGCTGGTGCCTTTCACCTGGGCGAGGAAACACGAGCGCTCTTTGCTCGATGCGCCGATGCAGCTGCCGACCAAGCGCGAGCTGGATGGTCGGCTGGTCGGTGGCAGCCTGCTGTTCGGGGTGGGCTGGGGAATTGCCGGCATCTGTCCGGGCCCGGCCGTTGCCATGCTGCTCGGCGGGCACTGGCAGGTCGTGCTTTTCGTTCTCGCCATGCTTGGCGGAATGCTGTTGTTCTCTGCGCTGGAACGCCGGCGCGCTTGCTGACCGGGAGGTCTTTATGAAAGCCAACGTTGGAACCATTGATCGGGCACTACGCATCGTTGTCGGCTTGGTGCTTATCGGTCTGAGCCTGGGCGGCGTGATCGGCGCCTGGGGCTGGATCGTCTGTTGCCGCTGGCGACTGGCATCTTCCGTTTCTGCCCAGCGTATCCGCTGCTCGGTATCAAGACTTGCAAGGCGTGCGATTCCAAGTCCTGAAGTCTGCGAAGCTCCACAGCAAAAAGGCCGACATCGATGTCGGCCTTTTTCGTCAGCGCGCTGCTATCCGGCTATTCGAAACTGAGCAGGCTCGGCTTCACAACGGGCTTGTTCGCGCCGAGCCAGGCGTCGAACCCGCCGGCGATCGACTGGACATGCAGGTAGCCCATGTCCTGCAGCGCTGCTGCGGACAGTGCGGCGCGACCGCTGGTCTTGCAATAGAGCACGATGTTAATGTCGCGCGCGGCGAGTTCCGGTGTGCCGCTGAGCTTGAACTCCAGCAGCCCCCGCGGAATGTTGAGGGCGCCGGCGATATGGCCCTCACGAAACTCATCCGCCTCGCGCACGTCGATCAGCACGTCCGCTGCCTGGATCGCGGCGTCGGCATCCGCGACTGCGACTTCCTGTATGTGGGCCCGGGCCAGTTCGACGAGGTCATGTGCGTTCTTCATCCTGCGTTCTCCTTGATGTTGCCAAAACATTCACGCTGCCGTTCACGGGCATGGTGGGTGGTGTCCGGGTCCAGTGCGAGCAGCGCTTCGTACTGGCTGATGAAAACCTGACCGCCCAAATGAGCGAGGAAATCAGTGTTCTGTAATCGGTCCATGACCGGCCCCTTGACCTCGGAAAGATGGAGCTGGATGCCTGCGGTGTGCAGGCGGGCCGTGATGGCCTCAAGACTCTCCAGGGCGCTGGCGTCGATCAGGTTCACGCCTGGGCACATCAGCACCAGGTGCTCGGCCTGCGGATAGCGCCCGATCAGCTCGGCGACGCGGTCTTCGAGGAAGCGCGCATTGGGGAAATACAGGCTCTCGTCGACGCGCACCGAGAGCACCCTCGGGCTCTGTATTACGGCGAAGCGCTCGATGTTGCGAAAATGCTCGCTACCCGGCAGCTGGCCGACCACGGCAATATGCGGCTGGCTGGTGCGCCAGAGAAACAGCAACAGCGATAGGCCGACACCGATCAGGATGCCGCTCTCCACGCCGATCAGCAGCACACCGAGCATGGTGGCAGCCATGGCCGCGGCGTCCTGTCGGGAGTAGCGCCAGGTGCGACGCAGGGCGGAGAGGTCCACCAGGCTGAGCACAGCGACAATGATCGTCGCGGCCAGTACTGCGTGTGGCAGATTGCGGAACAGTGGCGTGAACAGCAGCACGGTGAGGCCGATGCCCACTGCGGTCAGCGCACCAGCCAGCGGCGTCTGTGCGCCAGCATCGAAGTTGACCACCGAGCGGGCGAAGCCGCCGGTTACCGGAAAGCCACCACTGAGGGCCGCAGCGACATTGGCGCCGCCAAGTGCGACCAGTTCCTGGTTAGGCTCGATGCGTTCGCGGCGCTTGGCCGCCAGGGTCTGCGCCACGGAAACCGACTCGACGAAGCCGACCAGGCTGATCAGCACCGCCGCAGGCAACAGTTGCAGTGCTAGCGTAATATCCAGCGTCGGCAGCCTCATGCTGGGTAGGCCGCCAGGCACCGCACCGACTACCCGCACGCCGGCATCGGCGAGCTGAAAGACGCTGACCGCCGCTATCGCCAGCAGCAAGGCGGCGACCGGCCCGATCTTGCTCAGCGTGCCGGCGATATGCGGACTCATACCCGAACGCTGCAGCCAAGTGGAGAGGCGGCTGCGCACCAGGTAGAGAAATAGCAGGCTCGTCGTGCCGACGATGAACGTCGGCAGATGCATTTGCGACAATGCTCCGAGCAGGCCCAAAACCAGCTCCACGGCGTTTTCACCTCCGGTTGAGATGCCGAGGATGTGCTTGAGCTGGCCG
This sequence comes from Stutzerimonas xanthomarina, assembly GCF_003935375.1. Taxonomy (GTDB): domain Bacteria; phylum Pseudomonadota; class Gammaproteobacteria; order Pseudomonadales; family Pseudomonadaceae; genus Stutzerimonas; species Stutzerimonas xanthomarina_A. The sequence continues at coordinate 224,008 of NZ_RHQM01000001.1, read as the reverse complement.
AGAGCGATGAGGATGCCCGAAGCGCTGATGAAGCCGGAAATCACCGGATGGCTGAGGAAATTCGCCAGAAAGCCCAGGCGCAGCACGGTCATGAGCAGCAGCACCGCGCCGGAGAGCAGCGCCAGCAGCATGGCCGCGCCTGCATATTCCGCGCTACCCGGGGCGAACAGCGGTCCCAAGGCGGCCGCAGTCATCAGCGATACCACTGCCACCGGGCCGACTGCCAGGGTGCGACTGGTGCCGAACAGGGTATAGGCGATCAGCGGCAGCATGCTGGCGTACAGGCCGGTCACTGGCGGCAGGCCGGCGAGCATGGCGTAGGCGAGGCTCTGTGGGATTAGCATCAGCGTTACGATCAGCGCGGCCAGGCTGTCCTTGGCCGCGGCCGCGCGATCATAGTGCCTGACCCACTCCAATATGGGCATGTAGCGGGCCAAGCGCTGCTTCATCCCTTCTTCTCCTGGGTGAAGTCGCAAGCGTCGGGTGCCTCGGCCGGGCGCGGTTCGAAGTCCAGATGCTTCGGCTCGGCCAGCCATTCATGGCCCTTGAGCATCATCTCGAAGTAGATCGACGGCATCCATTGGGTCTTCAGCTTCCAGGCCAGGCGGCGCGGCACTTTCGGGTCGAGCGGGAACGTCGGCAGCAGCTTTCCGCCATAGCCGAACTCGGCGAGGATCACCTTGCCGTGCTCGACGGTCAGCGGGCAGGAGCCGTAACCATCGTAGATCGCCCGCGGGCCGCTGCCCTTGAGCACACTCAGCACGTTTTCGGCGACCACCGGTGCCTGTTTGCGCACCGCTGCTGCGGTCTTGGCGTTGGGCGCGGAACACACATCGCCGAGGCTGAAGACGTTGCCGAAGCGCGGATGCCGCAGCGTCTCGTGCTCGGCCTCGAACCAGCCGTCGGCGTTGGCCAGGGCGCTGTGGCGAATGAAGTCCGGTGCGTGCTGCGGTGGCACCATGTGCAGCAGATCGAACTCACGCTCCACCGTGGTACTTTGCCCGGCGCTGTCGGTCACCTTGAACCAGGCCTTGCGCGCCGGTCCGTCGACAGCCACCAGATTGTGGTTGAAGTTCAGCCGCGCGCCGTAGCGTTCGACGTACTGCATCAGTGCGGGCACGAAGTGGGCCACGCCGAACAGCACCGCGCCGGCCGTACAGAAATCGACCTCGATATCGTTCAGCACGCCTTGCTGGCGCCAGTGATCGCAGGACAGGTACATCGCCTTCTGCGGTGCGCCGGCGCACTTGATCGGCATGGGTGGCTGGGTGAATAGCGCCTTGCCGCCGCGCAGGTTCTGCACCAGTTGCCAGGTGTAGGGCGCCAGTTCGAAGGCGTAATTCGAGGTCACGCCGAACTTGCCGAGGCTGTCGCGGGCGCCTTCGATGGCGTCCCAGTCGAGGCTCAGGCCTGGGCAGACCACTAGCGCCCGGTAGCCGATGCGACTGCCGTCTTCGAGCACCACTTGCTGGTGCTCCGGTTCGAAGGCTTCGGCAGCCGCGCGGATCCATTGCGCCTTGGACGGAATGCAGCGACTCATCGCGCGCTCGGTGGCGGCGCGGTCGAACACGCCGGCGCCTACCAGTGTCCAGCCGGGCTGATAGTAGTGCTGTTCACGGGGTTCGATGATTGCGACGCGCAGTTCGGGGTCGCGCTTGAGCAAACTGGCTGTCACGGCGCAGCCGGCCGCGCCGCCGCCAATCACCAGGACGTCGTAGCGCGGCGTGACGGCGAATTTCGAAGCGCCCGGCAGCGGCAGATCGGTTGTCGACTGCCAGTAACCCTGCATGCGTGGCAGCAGGCCGCTGAGGTCGTAACTGGCTTGCTGGGCTGTCTGCAGCAACACCTGCGGGTCGAGGTGATGGGCCTCGGCCAGTGCCCAGAGCGAGGCCGAGCGTGTCCCGGTGCGACAGAACGCCAGTGCTGGCCCCTTGATCCGCGCCAGTAGCGCTCGGAAGGCCGCGACGTCGGCATCAGTGATCTGCCCGGATACGACCGGTAGATGATGGTACTCAAGGCCGGACGCCTCGGCGGCGGTGCGCATGGCCTCGCTGGACGGCTGGCCTTCGTCCTCGTTGTCCGGGCGGTTGTTGATGACGCAGCGAAATCCGCTGCCGGCCAGCAGCGCCATGTCCGCCGGTTGCAACTGGGCAGCGACGGAGATGAAAGGGGTCAGTCGTTTTATTGTTTGCATGTCGACGTCCTCCACGCTTGGGGCTACAGCACGTCCAGGGGGATCTTCAGGTAGCGCGTGCCGTTGCTTTCCGGCTCGGGCAGCTCGCCGCCGCGCATGTTGATCTGCACAGAGGGCAGGATCAGCGTCGGCATGCCCAGCGTGGCATCCCGTGCCGTGCGCATGGAGACGAACTGGTCCTCGCTGATGCCGGCGTGCACGTGCACGTTGTGTTCGCGTTCGGCGGCGATGGTCGTTTCATGGAGGAACTCTTCACGGCCGGGCGCCTTGTAGTCGTGGCACATGAATACCCGTGTGTCGCCCGGCAGGGCGAACAGCTTCTGGATGGACTGGTACAGCGTGCGCGCGTCGCCGCCCGGGAAATCGCAACGGGCAGTGCCGTAATCGGGCATGAACAGCGTGTCGCCGACGAACGCCGCATCACCGATGACATAGGTCATGCAGGCCGGGGTGTGGCCCGGGGTATGGATGGCGCGCGCCTGGATGTTGCCGACCTGGAAGGTATCGCCATCGTGGAACAGGTGGTCGAACTGGCGGCCATCGGTCGCAAAGCCGGTACCGGCGTTGAACAGCTTGCCGAAGGTGTCCTGCACCACGGTGATGCGATCACCGATCGCCAGCTGACCACCTAGTTGCTGCCTGAGGTACGGCGCGGCGCTCAGATGGTCGGCGTGCACGTGGGTTTCCAGCAGCCACTGCACCTTGAGGTCCTGCTCGCGTACATAGTCGACCAGACGCTGGGCGGTAGCATGGGAGGTACGGCCGGATGCCGGATCGTAGTCCAGCACCGAATCGATCACCGCGCATTGGCGTGTCTGCGGATCGCTGACCACGTAGCTGTAGGTGAAAGTCGCGGGATCGAAGAAGGGTTCGATATGGGCATTCATGGACGCGCTCCTCTCCAAGATTAATACCGGTGGGGGTATGCATGTGGAGTGATGTTAGCCCTGATTTAGGTTATATGCTTAGACTTAATAGTTATTAGCTGGTGGCGGGACATTCGCCGCGACCCGCTATGGAAGGGGCGCAGCGGCTGTCGGGTCAGCGACTGGCGGATTGGCAGCGTCACTGACGATATGGCCATCGACCAGCTGTATGGTCCGCCCGCAATCGGCCGCAAGCCGTGGATCATGGGTCACCACCAGTATTGCGCAGCCGAACTGGGCATTGATGCGATGAAATAGCTCGAACACGCTTTGAGCGGTGCGGGTATCGAGGTTGCCGGTCGGCTCGTCGGCCAGCAACAGAGGCGGGCGGGTCACCAGCGCCCGGGCGATGGCAACTCGTTGCTGCTGGCCGCCGGAGATCTGCGTCGGCTTCTTGTCGGCGAACTGCACCAGTCCGACTTCGTCGAGCAGGCCGCGAGCCAGGTCGATATCCGCGCGTGACGGCTTGCCGTGGCGAATCATCAGCGGCATCAGCACGTTCTCCAGCACGCTGAACGCCGAGATCAGATGGTGAAACTGGAACACGAAACCGATTGCCTGGTTGCGCAGGTGCGTGCGCGCTTCGTCGTCGCTGTCGCGTGTCGCCTGGCCGAGCACGTACAGCTCGCCGGAGCTGGGCGTATCGAGCAGGCCGATCAGGTTCAGCAGCGTGCTCTTACCTGAGCCGGACGGGCCGATCAGCGCGGCCAGCTCGCCGCGGTTCAGGCGCAGGTCGATACCGTGCAACACCTCGGTTTCCAGTGGTGTGCCTATGTTGAAGGCCTTGCGTACCTGTTCCAGGCGCAGGACCTCATTGGCCGGGCTGGCTGGCAGGGTTTCAGACATATCGAATCGCCACCGCAGGGTCGTAGCGCGCCGCACGCCGCGCCGGCATCGCCGCCGCCAGCACGCCGGTGATTGTCGCTACCAGCATGGCCAGCGGCACCAGTGTCGGATCGACCGGAATGGTGAACAGTCGCGGGCCAAACAGATTGAAAACCTGCACCAGGCCCCAGCCGACGCCTCCGCCGCAGGCCGAACCGAGCAGCCCGAGCAGCCCCCCCTGCAGCAGGAACACGCGCAGGATCTGCCCGCGCGGGCTGCCCATGGCGCGCAGGATGCCGATCTCGCGGGTGCGCTGGACGACGCTCACGGCGAGCACGCTGGCGATGCCAAAGGCCACGGAGATACCGACGAATACACGGATCATCTCCGTGGTCATGCTCTGCGAGGCGAGCGCGTTGAGCAGTTGCCCATTGGTTTCCATCCAGCTTTCGGCGCGCAGCCCGGTGAGGCGCGCGAGGCGCTCGGCGACCTGATCGGCCTCGAAGATCTCGGCGACCGTGGTATCGATCACCGTGACGCCGCCGGGCAGGTCGAGCAGTGTCTGCGCCTGTTTCAGGTCCAGGTACACGTAGCGCGCATCCAGCTCGCGTACGCCCAGCTCGAAGATACCGGCGATATCGACGACTGCCTCGCGGCCTTCGCCGGCGTCCAAACGCAGCTTGTCGCCGATGCCCAGGCCGAGGTCGCGTGCCAGTTCCTTGCCGATAACCGCGTGGCCGGCGCCCACGGTGAACTGCCCGGCGATCAGGTCGTCTGCCAGCGGGATGATGCGCTGATAGCGCGGCGGGTCGATGCCGAGCAGCGCCACCGAGGCGCGGGCCACGCCGCGTCGGGCGATGGCCGGGCCGCTGATCACCGGCGACACCGCGAGGATCTGTGCGTCCTGGTCGAGCACGTCGCGTACGTCCTGCCAGTTGATGATCGAGCGCAGGCGCTGGGCCCGCGGGCTCTCCAGCACCAGCGGCCAGCTGTGGTCATCGGCGGGCAGAATGCGGTTGACCTCGTCCGGCGGCAGGATGCGGATATGCGCCTGGGTGCCCAGGGTGCGCTCGACCACATTGGCCTGCAGGCCGGTGATCAGCGCCGTGATGAACACGATCACCGCCGAGCCGACGGCGATACCGAACATGATCAGCAACGTCTGCATGCGGTTGTCCAGCAAGAAGCGTAGGGCGATCTTCCATTCGGTCCACAGCGAGTCGGCCAGGCGCATGCAGTCAGTCCTGAATGCCGGTTGGAATCGCTTGCTCATGCACGCGTACGCGCTGGCCTTCCTCGGCGTCGCCGATCAACACCAGATCACCTGCCGCCAGCCCTTCACTGACTTCGCTCAGCGCGGTGCCGAGCATTCCCAGACGCACGCTGACCCGCTCGACCACGCCATCATTGACGCGCAATACCTGGGCACGTGTTCCGTCGCGGGCGCGCAGCGCATCGTTGGGCAATACCAGGGCTTGCTCGCGTCGGCCGGTCTCGATGTTCACCGAGACGGTCATGCCCTGACGCAGGAAGTCGGCTGGCTCCAGCAGGTCGAGATGGACATCGATGGTCCCACGGGCGGTATCGACGCCCGGCGCGATGAAGCTGACGCGTGCCGGCAGCACTCGATCCGGGTAGGCATCGGCGATGATCCTGGCGGCCTGGCCCAGTTCGATCGGGGCCAGATTCTTTTCGTCCAGAGGCAGCAGGATTTCGCTACTGCCGGAGCGGGCGATCGTTAGCAGGGTGCGGCCGGGCTGTACCAGGTCGCCGGGTTCGACTTCGCGCGTCTGCACGATGCCGTCGACCTGGGCGTGGATGCGGGCTTTCGCCAGGTTCGCGCGCGCCGCTTCCAGGCGCTGACGCAGGACCTGTTCCTCGCTGCCGCCTTCGCCCACGGCCGCGGCGGCGAGGCGGGCGCGATCTCGGACCACACGGGCAGTCAGCGTTGCGCGGCGAGCCTGCTCAAGCGCCTCGGAGGCCAGGAGCTTGCGTTCGAACAGTGTCTCCCGGCGCTGGAGTTCGCGATCGGCCTGTTCGAGGTTGTTCTGTGCCTCGCGCAGGGTGGCCTGTGCCTGGGGGCGGCTGGAATCGATCAGCTGCTGCAGGGCCGCTTCCGCCTCGCGCAGGCGGGCGCGCTGCTCGTCGTCGCGCAGCTCCAGCAACAGATCGCCAGCCTTTACCGCATCGCCCTCGCGCACATGGCGCACGGCGACAACTCCGGTGATTTCGCTGCCGACCTGCGCCAGCGACTGGCTGTCCACCTCGCCACTGGCGACCACGCGTTGCACCAGTGGGCGTGTTTCCAGGCGATAACCGGGCAGTTCCGGCCCTTGAAGCTGGCGCCAGATCATCCAGCCGGCCAGCAGCAGGACCGGGATGATCAGCAAAAGCGCGCGACGAATGGTTTTTGCAGCGGGCACGACGGACCACTCCTTAATGCGGCCCCTCCGGGCCATCGAACCCGCCAAGCTTACGGTCATACCCATGGGGGTACAACGCGGGCGTTGCGCGCAGGTCGGCGATGGTCTGCGGCTATCGTGACCATAGGCTCTGGAGCAGGGCGTGGCGGAGTACACTGGCCGCCCGCATCGAGGATTCTGAAATCATGGCGTCCACCGTTCAAAGCCCGGCGGCCACTCTGCGCGCTGCCTGGCTCGCACAGGCGCAAGCCAACCCCTGGATCACCTTCGGTCTTGCGGCAACTGCAGTGGCGGTGCTGTTACTGCTAGTGGCGGGTACCGCCAACGCTTTGCAGAGCAGCGAGGCGGGCAACGTTCGCTACGCGCTGTTGGGCGGCAGCGCCGGTTTCGTAGCGACGGCGGTCGGCGCGTTTCTGGCGATCGGCCTGTGTGACATTTCTACCCGCACCCAGGACAGCATGCTTGGCTTTGCCGCCGGCATGATGCTCGCTGCGAGCGCTTTCTCCCTGATCCTTCCGGGGCTAGAAGCGGGGCGTGAATTGTTCGGTAACGGCCCGGCTGCGGCGCTGACGGTGGTGGTCGGCCTGGGTCTTGGCGTGTTGCTCATGCTCGGTCTGGATTACTTCACGCCGCACGAGCATGAAAGCACTGGCCCCTGTGGTCCCGAGTGCGAACGCCTGAACAGGGTCTGGCTGTTTGTGCTCGCCATTGCGCTGCACAACATCCCAGAAGGCATGGCCATCGGTGTGAGCTTCGCCAATGGCGACCTGAGCGTCGGCCTGCCGCTGACCACGGCGATCTCCATTCAGGACATTCCCGAGGGCCTGGCCGTCGCGCTGGCGTTGCGCACCACCGGGTTGTCGGCGCTGGGTTCGGTGCTGGTTGCCGCGGCATCCGGGCTGATGGAGCCGATCGGCGCGCTGGTGGGTATCGGCATGTCCAGCGGCTTCGCCATCGCCTATCCCATCAGCCTCGGCCTGGCCGCGGGGGCAATGATCTTCGTGGTATCCCACGAGGTGATCCCGGAAACCCACCGCAACGGCCATCAGACGCCCGCCACGCTGGGCCTCATGGTGGGCTTCGCGGTGATGATGTTCCTCGATACCGCGCTGGGCTGACGCGTTAGGGCTTGTCCGCCTCGGTCTGCATGACCAGCTCGACGCGGCGGTTGCTGGCGCGACCCTGTTCGTCGCCGTTGTCGGCGAGCGGTCGCGTGTCGGCGTAGCCGGTTGCGCTCAGCCGCGTCGATTCGATGCCGGCCAGCTGCAGGTAGCGCACCACGCTGCTGGCGCGGCTGGCGGAAAGCTCCCAGTTGGACGGGAAGCGCTCGGTCTGGATGGGCAGATTGTCGGTATGGCCCTCGACGATGATCCGATGACCGCCTGCGGCGAGGGTCGGGACCAATCGGTCGATCACATCCAGCCCGGCGTCTTCCAGCTCCGCCCGCCCTGAGCCGAACAGAATTTCGCTGCTGATTCGAAAGCTGATGCTGCCATCGTTGACGATGACCTCGATGTCGTCGCCCAGCGCCAGATCGGGCTTCGCTTCGCTCGTGTCGTCCTGCTGCGTATCAGCCGCCGGCGCCGGTAGCGGCACGATCGATGGTATGGGTGAAGCGCTTGGCTGCAGTGCTACCAGCTGATCGCCAGCCGACTGCTGCGTGGCTTCTACCATCGAGGGCTCGCTCTGCTGGCCTTCGCCCTTGCCGGCCAGCGCCAGCATGATCACCAGCATCACCAGCAGCAGGGTGAGCATGTCCAGGTAGGTGATCAGCCAGGCTTCCTGCTCTTCCTCTCGCTGCGGCTCGATATGCCAGCGGGAGAAGCGGCTGCCCGGCGATGCCTGGCCGTTCACGTGCGTTCGTCCTGCGGCGCGCTGCGCGGTGCGGCGGGGCTGCCGTCGCGAATTTCGTCGTCGTGGTGGGCGATGAACGACTTGAGCGTTTCGCGCATGTAGGCCGGGCTGCGGCGATTGCACATCATGGAGATGCCCTGCATCACCAGATTCATCAGCGCCACGCGTTGCTCGGTACGCCGTTCGAGCTTCACGGCCACTGGTTTGAGGATCAGGTTGGCCAGCAGCACGCCGTAGAAGGTCGTCATCAGCGCGACCGCGAGGCTGCGGCCGATCAGGTCCATATTGCCGCTACCGAGCATGAACATCAGGTTGATCAGCCCGACCAGCGTGCCGATCATGCCGAACGCCGGCGCATAGTTGGACATCGCCCGGAACAGCTGTGCCTCGGCATTCTCCCGGGCGCGCAGTCGGGCGATGCGCCATTGCAGAAGTTCCAGGATGTCTTCTTCCGGGGTGTTGTCGATCACCAGCTGCACGCCGGTGCGCAGAAAGGGATTGCTGACCTGCTCGACCGCTTTTTCCACCGCAGGTAGGTCACCGCTGATCCACAGTCGCGAGATCTGCACCAGCTCATCGAGATCCTGCCGCGTGTACAGGCGCTCGTTGCGCATCACGGTCCAGATCAGCCCGAACACTCGGGTGACTTCGCGCAACGGATAGCTGATAAAGGTCGCCGCCAGGGTGCCGACCAGTACGATGCCGAGGCTTGGCAGGTCGATGAAAAGCGCGGGTTCTTTGGCGGCGAAGAGCATGACGACGGCGAGCAGTCCGATGCTCGCGACGATGCCGATCAGGGTGGAGGGATTCATCGGAACTCCGCTGAAGGGGGGCAGTGCAGAAAGCGCGCGATCATAGCAGCTGGCCTTGCGCGTACGGCTGACCTGGGTCAGATCAGCCGCTGGCAGCCGCTCTACAGATTCTCAAGCAGCCGGCGCGCCGCTTCCTGGCCGCTAAGCCAGGCGCCTTCCACTCGGCCGGACAGGCACCAGTCGCCGCAGGCGTAAAGACCCAACCCGGCGTCGGCCAGGGCATTCCATTCGTGGGCCTGGGCCGGGCGGGCATACAGCCAGCGATGGGCCAAGGTGAACTCCGGGGCCGGCACCACACAATCGATCAGCTCGGCGAATGCGCCATGCAAGCGCTCGATCACCGCCTCCTTGGGCAGGTCGAGGTGCTGTCGGCTCCAGCTGCTGGTGCCGTGCAGAACCCAGGTATCCAGCTCGCCGTTGCGGCCGGGCTTGCTGCGGTTGCGAGCGATCCAGTCCAGCGCATCGTCGCGAACGAAGCAGCCTTCCAGCATGGTGTTCAACGGAGTCGCGAAGCCCAGCGCGACCGCCCAGGTGGGCTCCATGGCTACGCTGGCGGCGACGGCGGCGAGCTTGGGCGCGCTGGAGAGCAGCGCAGCCGCCTGCGGCGCCGGCACGGCAATCACCACCTGGCTGAATGGTCCGTGGCTTACGCCTGTGGCATCGACCAGCGTCCAGAACTGCTCGCCGCGAAACACTTCGGTGATGCGGCAGCTGAAGTTGACCGGCATGTCGCCCAGCAACCCGCGGGTGATCGAACTCATCGTCGGTGTGCCGACCCAGCGCACCTGCTCGTCGGCAGATGGTTTCAGTTGACCGTCATGGGACTGGTACATGCTGGGCGACCATTGATCGACCCAGCCTTCGCTCTGCCACTGGCGGACGGTTTCGCCAAAGCGCCGATCCCGGGCGGTGAAGTATTGCGCGCCCAGGTCGAGCGAGCCCGCATCGCTGCGTTTGCTGGCCATGCGGCCGCCGCTGCCGCGGCTCTTGTCGAACAGATGTACTGCCTGCCCGGCATCTTGGAGGGCGCGCGCAGCGGAGAGCCCCGCGATCCCGGTTCCGATGACGGCGATTGGAGCCTTGCTCATGATTACCTCGTGTGCTGTTGCCATCAGCCGCACAGCGAATTCGCTGCACAGCATGGTTTCATGACAAGCGTTCGATAGCGCTTGAGCCTGTCCATCCTCGGACAGACGTTGGTCTTTGGCTAGAGGCTTTCGACGCAATGCGCATACCGCTCGCCGGTTCAATCCATTGATAGTCGGGTTGCTGGCGCTTCATGGAAGAGGATGCAATTGGCCTGCCGTAAGCGTGGCAGCAGTCTGTGGTTGTAAGTTGCTGATAAGCCGGTACAATGGCGCCGCTCGCCGCCAGGCGGGTTTCGTTATGGTGGGCCCTGCCGGTCCCCTCGCAACGATCAGCCGTGAACCCGGTCAGGCCCGGAAGGGAGCAGCCGCAGCGGTGACATTGTGTGCCGGGGTGTGGCTGGTAGGGTTCACCTCCATAACGATCTTCTCGTTTTTCCTTTCTCTCTTATCTGAATCCGCTGACGCCTTTGCAGGCTCGGGCGTATACGCGCGTCTGCCGTTCCTGGGTTGTGGCATGGCAACCGGTTGCTGGCGCCAACCTTGTATCCTGCACAGCGTTTCCAGAGGCACGAAGTGCCGGTATCGGCTCGAGGAGCACGGTTTTGTCTGTAAAAGCGAAGTGGGACATCTTCTGCGCAGTCGTGGATAACTTCGGTGACATCGGCGTCACCTGGCGCCTGGCCCGGCAGCTGGCGGCGGAACACGGTCAGCACGTGCGGCTGTGGGTGGATGACCTGGATACCTTCGCTCGGCTGTGCCCGACGGCCAATGCCGAGGCGGAACAGCAGCTGCACGAGGGTGTGGAGGTCCGGCGCTGGTCCGGCCAATGGTCAGCTACCGAGCCCGCCGATGTGGTCATCGAGGCGTTCGCCTGCAATCTGCCGCAGCCCTACATCAATGCCATGGCTGCCAGCGGTCGTCGCATCCTCTGGCTGAACCTCGAGTATCTGAGTGCCGAGGACTGGATCGTCGGCTGCCATGCGCTGCCCTCACTGCAGGCCAACGGCTTGCAGAAGTACTTCTTCTTTCCGGGCTTCGAAGCCCGGACCGGCGGTCTGATCCGTGAAGCTGATCTGATGTTGCGCCGTGCGGAATTTCAGAGCGATATGGCGCAACAGACCGCTTTTCTTGCCTCGCTCGGCGTAGCGCGACAGCCCGGCGCGCGCCTGTTGTCCTTGTTCGCCTACGAAAACACTGCGGTCGCGGGTTGGCTAGACGCCCTCGCGGCCGATTCGCGCAGCAACCAGCTGCTGGTCCCGGAAGGGCGAGTACTTGGCGATGTTGCCGCCTGGCTTGGCGTGCCTAGCCTGCATGCGGGCGATCAGCATCGGCGCGGCAGTTTGCAGCTTTGCATCGTGCCGTTCATGACTCAGGACGAATACGACCTGCTGCTGTGGAGCTGCGATTTCAACGCAGTGCGCGGGGAGGAGTCCTTTATCCGCGCCCAGTGGGCCGGCAGACCGCTGGTGTGGCACATCTATCCTCAGGAAGACGATGCCCACTGGGATAAACTCCATGCCTTTCTCGATCTGTACGCGCATGAGCTGTCGCCCACGGCCAACGCAGCGCTACGCGAATTCTGGCGTGCCTGGAACGCCGGGCAGGGGGCTGGCGAAGCCTGGACGGCTCTGGTCCGCGAATACCCGCCCTTGCTGCAACATGCCGAAGCCTGGACCCACGAGCAGGTAGCCAATGGCGATCTGGCCGGGAAGCTGGTGTTTTTCTTCACCGATTGGCTAGGTGCTGTTCACGCTTAGCGTGCGACCGCACCTTCAATTATGGTGGGGAAACGCCGTGGCCTGATCTCCGCGCCTTGTTGTACGCCGCTCCGCATGGCGCCATTTGGCGCAGCAACGTGGCTTGCGACCAGGCGGGAACAGACCCTATGATACGCGGCCTGTTTTTTGTCTCTAATTCCCCTTCGGATATTTCGTATGAAAACCGCACAAGAGTTCCGTGCCGGCCAGGTGGCCATCATCAACGGCGCACCCTGGGTCATCCAGAAAGCCGAGTTCAACAAGTCCGGCCGTAACAGTGCCGTGGTCAAGATGAAGTTGAAGAACCTGCTCAACGGTTCGGCTACCGAGACCGTTTACAAGGCTGACGACAAGCTGGAGCCGGTCATCCTCGAGCGCAAGGAAGTGACCTATTCCTACTTCGCCGACCCGCTGTACGTGTTCATGGACGACGAGTTCAACCAGTACGAAATCGAAAAAGACGACCTGGAAGGTGTAATGACCTTCATCGAAGACGGCATGACCGACGTCTGCGAAGCCGTTTTCTACAACGACAAGGTGATTTCCGTCGAACTGCCGACCACCATCATTCGCGAAATCGTTTACACCGAGCCGTCCGTACGTGGGGATACTTCCGGCAAGGTCATGAAGACCGCTCGCCTGAAGAACGGTGCCGAGCTGCAGGTTTCCGCGTTCTGCGAAATCGGCGACTCGATCGAAATCGACACCCGCACCGGCGAGTACAAGTCCCGCGTCAAGGCCTGATAGGCCACGCAGACTGCTCGAAAAAGAAACCCGGCCTGGCGCCGGGTTTTTTATGCCCTTTCACTTGCCGATCGGTGCGCGACAAGTGTCGCGCACCGTGACCGGCAGCCTGCGGCTTCTACCTCGCCATCAGTTGGGCCGCAGTTGCTTCAGGGTTTCAGCGATCATGAACGCCATTTCCAGCGACTGATCGGCGTTTAACCGCGGGTCGCACTGGGTGTGATAGCGATCGCTGAGGCCGGCTTCGGTGATCGGCCGCGAACCGCCGATGCATTCGGTGACGTTCTGGCCGGTCATCTCGATATGAATCCCGCCGGGGTAGCTGCCCTCGGCACGATGCACATCGAAGAACTGACGCACTTCGGCGAGCACCTTCTCGAAGTCCCGCGTCTTGTAACCGCTGGAAGCCTTTATGGTGTTGCCATGCATTGGGTCGGAACTCCAGAGCACATGGCGACCTTCGTTCTGCACCGCACGCACCAGTCGCGGCAGACCGGCTTCGACCTTGTCGGCGCCCATGCGCACGATCAGGTTCAGGCGACCGGGGTCGTTCTGCGGGTTGAGGATGTCGATCAGGCGGATCAGCTCCTCGCTGTCCATGCTCGGGCCGACCTTCACGCCGATGGGATTGCCCACTCCGCGCAGGAATTCGACATGCGCGCCGTCGAGCTGACGGGTGCGGTCACCGATCCACAGCATGTGCGCGGAGCAGTCGTACCAGCCGCCGCTGAGGCTGTCCTGGCGGACGAAAGCCTGCTCGTAGTTCAGCAACAGTGCCTCGTGAGCCGTGAAAAAGCTGGTCTCGCGCAACTGTGGCGCGCCATCCAGGCCGCATGCGCGCATGAATTTCAGCGTTTCGTCGATGCGTGCGCCGAGCTGGTGGTACTTCTCGGCCAGCAGGGAGTTGGCGATGAAGTCCAGGTTCCACTGATGCACCTGGTGCAGGTCGGCGAAACCGCCCTGGGCGAATGCACGCAGCAGGTTCAGGCTGGAGGTGGACTGATGGTAGGCCTGCAGCAGACGCTCCGGGTCCGGCACGCGGCTTTGTGCGTTGAAGTCGATGCCATTGACGATATCGCCCCGGTAAGCCGGCAGTGTCACGCCATCGACGGTTTCGTCGCCGGCCGAACGGGGCTTGGCGAACTGGCCGGCCATGCGCCCGACCTTTACCACCGGACAGCCGGCCGCGAAAGTCATGACGATCGCCATCTGCAGCAGCACCTTGAAGGTGTCGCGAATCTTGGTGGCCGAGAATTCGGCGAAACCCTCGGCGCAATCGCCGCCCTGCAACAGGAACGCGCGGCCCTGGGTCACCTCGGCGAACTGCCGTCTCAGCTCCCGTGCTTCGCCGGCGAAGACCAGCGGTGGCAAGCCGGCCAGGGTGCGTTCAACGCGCGAGAGGTGTTCGGCATCCGGGTATTCGGGCTGCTGCTGGATCGGCTTGCTTCTCCAGCTATCGGGGCTCCAGGCGTCGTTCATGATCGTTCCAACTGATAAAAGTGCGGCGATTTTACCTGAAGCGCCCGGGCCCCGGAGATAGCGATGGCCTATGGGGCTGCGTAAGATGCGTTCGCCGACACGCTGGTGATCGGATAGCTGCGGAGCACATTGATGGACAAAGAGGAACGTCTGCTCGCCGAAGTGCATGACGCTTTCGGGCTGATTCGCGTACTCGAGGTGGGCGACTACCGTTTTCTCGAGTTTGGCGCGGCGGTCGAACAGAGCTGCGTATTCACCGCCGATCCTGCCTGGCTCGAATACGATTACACCCGCGCGATGCTGCTCGGTGGGCTGTGTCATGCAGAGCCGGAAACCGCACTGTTTCTAGGTCTTGGTGCCGGCAACCTGACCCAGGCCTGTCTGCAGTTCCTGCCGCTGGAGGACGTCGAGGTCATTGAGCTGCGGCCAGCGGTGCCGGAGCTTGCGATGCAGTACCTCGGCTTGCAGAACGACTCGCGGCTGTATATCCGCATCGGCGATGCCACCGAGCTGCTGGATACCGCTGAGAGTTCCGATCTGATCTTCGTCGACCTGTACAACGATGCAGGCCCGGATGCCGCGCATCTGGCCTGGTCGTTCCTCAAGCGCTGTCAGGAAAAACTCAATCCGGGCGGCTGGCTGATCATCAATCAGTGGGGCACCGATGACGATCGCCCGTTGGGCGCGGCGCTGCTGCGTGGCCTCTATCATCGGCATTACTGGGAGTGCCCCGTGAAGGAGGGCAACGTGGTGCTGCTGGTGCCAGCGGATCTCGATCAGCAGCTGGACATGACCGGGCTGCGCCAGCGGGCCGAAGTGTTGGCACCGCGCTTGGGCTATTCGCTGGATTCGTTGATTGCGGCACTGCGGCCCGCGAGCTAACTCTGCACCGAACGGGTGCGTCGACGGTAGTGAAGGTTTGTGGCTGTTCCATATCGGTGCGTACTGACCGGCGCCGTCCCGCACGGAAAAGCGCGACGCGCGGCTCTATCGCGGGGCCTCACTCGTCCCACTCAATATCTGGGTCCCACGAAGCCAGCAGTTAATCAATGCTGGAGCGCTGTGTCTTGCCGCGCTGATGAGCAAACGTGACGGCATGGCTGGCCTGCTAATTGCAAAACGCCAGCATATTTTGTCGGCAGTAAGGAATCGCCCGTGCCTCATCTTCAAAGCAATCTGATGCATCTGTCCGCTAGCGAGCGCCATTGGCTTCCGTGGTCGGGGCCAACCGGCAAGCTGTCGATGCGCTGGTCGTGCTGGTTGAATCGTGGCGTGTATCCCGTGGTGGAGCAGGTCTTCGAGGGCGTTGCGCAGTCACGGGTGCGCATCCTGCAGAACTGGGTCGCCAGTCACTGGGGTCATCTGGCGGACCTCGCCGCCAATCTGGGCGAAGCCGTTGGCCACGTCGCTAGCGATGTGCTAGAGGGGAAACGAGCACAGCTGCCGGATATTTCCGAGCTGTTCGTCATCGATTCGCAAGGCCGCGTGCTGGCATCCACCTGTGCGGCTCATGTCGGGCAGCAGGATCTTGATGGCCGAGCGGTAGCGCGCGGGATGAGTGAGCCGTTCCTGCATGGGCCCTATCGTGATCCGCTGACCCAGCGCCTGGGCGCGAGCACGTCGCGCTTCCATGATGCGGTCACCCTGATGTTCTATCAGCCGGTGCATGTTGGCGGTAAGTGTCTCGGTTGCATCTGCGCGCGGGTGCCCAATGATGTGATCGGTGACCTCATCCAGCGCGAGGCGGGCCACGTCTACCCGGAATCGGGTGACAACTACCTGTTCATGGTGGAGTCGCGCTTCGACAGCAGTGTTCAGACCGGCACGGCGCTGTCACGCTCGCGCTTCGAAGATGCCACCTTCAGCCACGGCGAGAACCTGAAAAGCGGTGTGCACACGCGCTGGGGAACGGTGCGCGTGCAGCAGCATACCGAGCTGGAATTGCGTTTTACCGATCCGGCCACCGGCCAGTTGCATCCTGGTGTGCGGGAGACGATCGCCAAGGGTGCCAACCTGTTCGTCACCTATCCCGGCTACTCGGACTACCGCCACATTCCGGTCATCGGCAAGGGCGTTACCTTTCAGCTGCAAGGCTCGCCAGACCGTTGGGGGATGATGTGCGAGGCGGATCTGGAGGAGGTCTATCGTCGCCGTTCGCTGAGCGTCGGGCTGATGAAGACGTATCTGCTCACGGTGACCACGCTGTTCGCCATCGGCAGTCTGCTGCAGGAGTTCAGCGGTCTGCCCACCACCGCGCTGCACCTGGTCAACGGTTTGCTGCTCCTGCTGGGGGCCTGGGCGTTCGCGTCCTTCGGGCCGCGACGGCTGGCTGCGCGCATGCAGGAGATGACCGAGGTGATTCGTACGCTGGCCGAAGGCGAGGGCAATCTGCGCCAAAGGGTCGACAGCAGCACCATGCAGCGCGATGAGAGTGGCGACATGGGGCGTTGGATCAACAGCTTCATCGACAGCCTGGACGGTGTGGTCGGCCAGGTGATCCAGGTCTCGAAACACGTTCGTCAGGACAACGAGCTGATGCTCGAACGCAGCAGCGAAGCGGGGCAGACCACCAGCGATGTGGCCGAATCGATCCATCAATTGTTGCTGCTGGTGGAGGAGCAACTTGGCGAAATTCAGCAGGCATCGATGACCGCCGAGGAAATGAAGGGCGCCATGGACGAGGTGATGCAGCGTGCCCGCGAGCGTTTCGACACCGTGCGTAACGGTACCGAATCGATCCGTGATGTGGTGCAGCGCTCGGCTCAGAGCGTTCAGCTGCTTGACAGCCGCATGGGCGAGATCGATGAGATCGTCGGGCTGATCAGCGACATCACCACGCAGACCAATCTGCTGGCACTGAACGCGGCAATCGAGGCGGCCAGGGCGGGGGACCATGGTCGCGGCTTCGCCGTGGTGGCGGGTGAGGTCCGCTCACTGGCGCAACGTACGGCCAAGGCGGCTGAGGACATTCGGCACAAGGTCGAGAGCCTGCAGGCGGAAACGCGCCAGGCGGTGTCGTTCATGGAGGGTGGCGTCCAGAATGTCGACAGCAGCCTGCGCCTGACCGAGGAGGCATCCTCGGAGAATGTGCATCTGCATCACACCGTCGAGCGCATGTTCGACATCATCAAGGGGCTGAACGAGCGCAGCCTGCATTACGGCCAGACCATCCGTGGCGTCGACCAGGCCTCTAATGAGATGGGGCAGACCCTCGGCGTGCTGCAGGACAGCGCCGAGCGTGTTCGTCATACGGCTGGCAAGCTGCACCAATTGGTCGGCCGCTTCCGCGTCAGCGCCGCCAATAGCGAGGCTGCCTGAAAGTGATGCCCGCCGCGAGGACGAGACCTGCCACGGTGCCGCTGCTGTGCACCTGGCTCGGTGCAGGCGAGCCACGCGGCGGGGCTTGCTGGCCAACGGCGCGCCCGGCAGCCCAACCGCCCGCGCAAAATACCCGCACAGCTTCACGTTAATCCGGTATAGTACGCGCCGGCTGAAACCCAGCCTGCGTTCAGGTACTGCAACACACGAAGCACTGCTTCGGCTGCTGTCCGCTTCGAGCGGGCTATCCTTGACGATTCATCATTCATACGTTTTCGCAACCCCGCCGACCAGGCTGCCAGGGTGACCTTCGGGTTTTGCACGGCATGCGCAGCTTCGGAACAATGGGTCTTGCGGAGCATCAGAGACAAGACCCATGACCCAGGAAATCGGCGGCTTTGCCGCACTCGGTATTCACTCCGCTGTTCTGGCTGCCATCAGCGCAGTCGGCTACGAAGAACCATCCCCTATTCAATCTCAGGCGATCCCGGTGATCCTTGGCGGTCACGACATGATCGGCCAGGCGCAGACCGGTACCGGCAAGACCGCGGCCTTTGCGCTGCCGATCCTGTCCAAGATCGATCCCGCTCGTAAGGAAGTGCAGGCACTGATCCTCGCGCCGACTCGCGAACTGGCCCTGCAGGTCGCCACTGCATTCGAAACCTATTCCAAGCAGATGCCTGGCCTGACCGTCGTCGCGGTCTACGGTGGCGCACCCATGGGCCCGCAGCTCAAGGCCATTCGCCAGGGCGCGCAGGTCATCGTTGCGACCCCGGGCCGTCTGGTTGACCACCTGAGCCGCAACAGTGGCCTGCTGTCGACCATCCGCTTCCTGGTACTCGACGAGGCGGACGAGATGCTCAAGCTGGGCTTCATGGACGACCTCGAAGTGATCTTCGAAGCGATGCCAGAGAGCCGTCAGACTGTTCTGTTCTCCGCTACGCTGCCGCACTCCATTCGCGCGATTGCCGAAAAGCATCTGCGCGAGCCGCAGCACATCAAGATCGCTGCCAAGACCCAGACCGTCGCTCGCATCGAGCAGGCACACCTGATGGTCCATGCCGACCAGAAGATCCAGGCTGTGCTGCGCCTGCTGGAAGTCGAGGATTTCGACGCCCTGATTGCCTTCGTGCGCACCAAGCAAGCCACGCTGGATCTCGCCGCCGCGCTGGAAGCCAAGGGCTACAAGGCTGCCGCGCTGAACGGCGACATCGCCCAGAACCAGCGTGAGCGCGTTATCGAATCGCTCAAGGATGGCCGTCTGGACATCGTCGTCGCTACCGACGTGGCCGCCCGCGGTCTCGATGTGGCGCGCATCACCCACGTATTCAACGTGGACATGCCCTACGATCCGGAATCCTACGTACACCGCATCGGCCGTACCGGCCGTGCCGGTCGCGAAGGCCGCGCGCTGCTGCTGGTTACCCCGCGTGAGCGTCGCATGCTGCAGGTTATCGAGCGCGTGACCAACCAGAAGGTCGCTGAAGCCCGTCTGCCGAATGCGCAGCAGGTGCTGGACGCGCGCATCAAGAAACTCACCAACAGCCTCGCGCCGCTGGTTGCCGATGCCGAAGCGACCCATGGCGAGTTGCTCGACAAGCTGGTCGCTGACATCGGCTGCAGCCCGCGCGCCCTGGCTGCCGCACTGCTGCGCAAGGCCACCAATGGTCAGGCGCTGACCCTGGCCGAAGTCGAAAAAGAGCAGCCGCTGGTTCCGACCAGCAGCCCGCGTGAGCGCAGCGAGCGTTCGGAGCGTCCTGAGCGTAGCGGTGATCGCGAGCGTCGCGCTCCGGGCCCGCTGGCCGAAGGCCGCGCCCGTTGCCGCACCCCACTGGGCGCGCGTGACGGCATCGCCGCTCGTAACCTGCTCGGTGCGATCCTCAACGAAGGCGGCCTGGCCCGCGAAGCCATCGGCCGCATCCAGGTGCGCGACAGCTTCAGCCTGGTCGAGCTGCCGGAAGACGGTCTTGACCGCCTGCTCGGCAAACTCAAGGACACCCGCGTCGGCGGCAAGCAGCTCAAGCTGCGTCGCTATCGCGAGGATTGATCGGTAGTTGGTTTAAACGAAAGGCGGGCTTATTAGCCCGCCTTTTTTATTGCCCAAAGAAAGATCACCTCGGCTCTCGCTTTCCATCGATCACGCCGGGGGGGGGGGGCTGGTTACTCATCCGTCCCTTTGCATTCCGTGTCGTGCTCCGACAAACGAAGCACTCCTTGCTCGTCAATCCCGCTCGGGCTGTTCAAACTCTGAACAACATGCTACAAACGACCGCAACCCGAATGATCTAGCCGCTTGAAAACGAAGGGAAAACCATGACCAAGTCGGAGTTGATCGAGCGAATCGTCACCCAGCAGGGGCTGCTTTCGTCGAAGGATGTCGAGCTGGCCATCAAGACCATGCTTGAGCAAATGGCTCAGGCTCTGGCCACTGGCGACCGGATCGAGATCCGCGGCTTTGGTAGCTTTTCCCTGCACTACCGCGCCCCCCGCGTAGGCCGCAATCCCAAAACCGGCCAATCCGTCAGCCTTGACGGAAAATTCGTCCCGCATTTCAAGCCAGGGAAGGAATTGCGGGATCGGGTGAATGAGGAGGACTGATAAGCGGCTAGGCTAGCTCTCCCTGTAGCAGCGAGGCATCAGCCTAAATAGTTGTTAAAAGCCATCATTCGGCTGAACTTTTTGCGGTTTGTACGTACAAAATCCGGTTCGCTTGCTCCGCAGTGATGAGCACACATAACAAGGATTTCGGATGACCGTGCAGCAACCTACTTCGCCCAACGATGAGATCGACCTGGTCGAGCTGTTCCGCGCGCTTTGGCGCCAGAAGATTCTAATCATCGGCGTCACGCTTCTCACCACAGTGCTGGCGGCCCTGTATGCCTTCCTGGCGACGCCATACTTTCAAGTTCGAACTTATCTTCGTCCAGTGCCGCAGAGCAATCTGGACCAGCTCAATGAAACGGGCATCTACAAGCTCACTCCAGAAGAGGCCATCAATCGTGTAGCAGGCGGCCTGTCGTCTTATGACAACCGTCTGGAGTTCTTCATGAACAATCCGGAGCTGTTTCCGAATCTCACCGAGCGGGGCGAGCAATTGGAGCAGGCGTTCGCTGAGTTCAATGAAGAGGCGTTTGAGATGCTGTTCCCTGATCCGAAGCGTACGGAGAACCGCAGCGCCTTCGTGGGTCTGAGGCTGACTTACCCTGAGGGGGTCGCCGGTGCTTCGGTAGTCAATGGCTTTGTCGCTTATGTGTTGGAGCTGGAGCGCCGCGAAATCGCTGAGGATGTGGAAAGCCTGGTCAACAATCGTCTGGCCAGCCTTGAGATGAACATTGAGGCGCAGCGTGCAAACTACGAAGCGTCCAAGGAGGCGAAGATTGCGTCCCTGCTCGAAGAAAGCGCGCTGAGGCGGGCCCAGCTTCAGGACGAAATCGCTGCTTTGCGCGAGGAACTCAAGACTCGACGGAACAACCGAATTCAGGAATTGACTGAGGCGATATCCATAGCCGAGTCGTTGAGCATTCGTAAGCCAACAAGCCCGTCCGCCATGTCCGACTCAGCCAGAGGCGGCGCGCAAGTTATTCGGACGGAGGTAAACAGCCGGGAAACCCCGCTGTATTTCATGGGAACAGAAGCACTATCCGCGGAGCGTGATGCCCTCGCGAGTCGCAAGTCGGATGACTTCATGGAGCCTCGAATCGCCGAGATTCAGTCCGAGCTCGCAATGCTAGAAAATAATCGCGAGGTGGAAATTCTCAGAGAGCGAGAGGGTGAAGACCTATACCTGACCAATCTCGCTGAGTTGCGCGAAGAGGCCGCCCGCTTGAAGGGAATTAAACTCGATACTGATCGGTTGCGGCTTGTTCGTCTGGATCAACCAGCGCTGGATTCGTCCAAGCCAATCAAACCCAGGAAGGCGCTGATTCTGGCGTTGGGCTTTGTGCTTGGCGGCATGCTTGGCGTATTCGCCGCTTTGGTACGCAGCCTTGCAAATCGCGGCCGCGAGCTGCAAACCCCATCGGCGTCATAAGTTGCCGCGTTACTTTCCTCTGCGGGAGCCAGGCACGGCGTTGAACGCTTTGCCTGGCAGCGTAACTGAAGATCGGCCGGCATCTAGCAGGACGTTATAGGCGCTCACAATCGCCAAATTAAATTGATGCGCGTCACTTGTTTTTTGTGAACTGGCTGGCAAAATGGCGGCCCGCAGCATGACGGAACTTTTCCGTTTGCTTGCGGTATAGCCCCTGGCGCGCGCTCTGCGTCGCCGCATTCAGCGAGACGGACCTCAAGTGAACGCAGTAACTCCTCCGCAAGTCCTTGCTTCGGCAACGCCTGATGAAATTGACCTGATCCAGCTCTTTCGCTCTTTGTGGAAGCAAAAGTTCCTGATTGGCGGCGTAGCTGTGGTGTGCACGCTCGTCGGGTTGCTCTACGCCATGCTGGCGCCTCGTTATTACACCGTTCAAAGCGTGCTACGACCGGCCGCTATCAAAGATCTCGACGAGTTGAATCATCTTGGTATCTACAAGCTGTCGCCGAAACAAGCATTGGCGCAGGTTGGCGCAACGCTTGAGTCGTACGAGAATCGGTTGGCCTTCTTCCGTGAACACCCGCAGCTGTTCGCTGATCTAGTGCAGGCTGGAACGCTTGAGCAGACTTTTGAAGCCTTCAACGATGAGGCCTTCAAGTTGCTGCAACCAGATCCAAAGAAGCCTGAGGGGACGACCCCGTATATTGGCATCCAGCTCACCTATCCTGAAGCGCTGGATGGGGTTGAGATCGTCAACGGCTTTGTGAATTTCTCCCTGACTAACGTCCAAAAGGAAATAGCGGCTGATCTGGATACTCTGATCGGCAACCGACTTAGTCAGCTTGACAAGAAGATTGCTGCTGCTCGTGCCAGCTATGAGGCCAGCAAGGAAATCAAGATCGCCAAACTGACCGAGGCTGATGCGCTCAAGCGTGCAGAGTTGAATGATGAGTTGGCTGCTCTGCGCCAGCAGCTCCGGACGCGTCGCGATAACCGCATCAATCAGCTCAACGAAGCGATTCGAATCGCGACTTCGCTGGGTATAAGCAAGCCCACCACACCTTCGTCCCTTGGAGCGCCTGAGATCACGAGCCAAGGCAGCGTGATCCGTACCGAGGTCAACAACCAGCAGATACCTTTGTATTTCATGGGTAGCGAAGCGTTGGAAGCCGAACGCAAGGCCCTCCTGGCTCGTCGCTCCGACGACTTCACTGAGCCGCGCATTGCACAGATTGCCAGGGAGCTGAAGCTGCTTGAACACAACCGCCAGATCGAGGTCTTACAAAGTCGAGAGAACGAAGACCTGTTCCTGAAAGACCTGGCCGGTTGGCGCGAGGAGGCCGCCAGGCTGCGCTCCCTACAGTTCGATGCTGGTTCGCTCAAGCTGGTATCTATCGATCAGCGAGCGGTTGAGCCTCGTCAGCCGATCAAGCCAAAGAAGGCTCTGATCGTGGCCCTCGCGCTGGTGATGGGCGGTATGCTTGGAGTGTTCGTCGCGCTGGTGCGCTACCATCGCCGTCCGGTCGCCACGATCTGACCATCCATCCGTCGGCGTGCCGTTGAGACCTCAACGGCCCCGAAAGACGGTAGTATTCCCGCCAATTTTTTAAGGTGGCTCGTGACTAGCATGTCGTGAGACGTTGGTTGACATCGTTAAAGGAATAACCGTGCGCTATCCAGATATCGAACACCACGGCGTTACCGGCTGCTGCGATCAATTGCATATGGACGCCGATAACAGCCTGCTGGCCGATTGCGGGCTGTTTCAAGGCAAGCCAACCACAGCGATCGACTGCTCGCACATCATGACGAGCTTACTTGCCTTACCCTTGCTGGTAGCGGACTTCCTTTGGTCGTTACGTGATACGTACCCGGCAACGGGCAGAGCTCCTTCCATCTCACTTCTCGCTAGAAATCTACATCGATATGCCGATTGTAAAATTAGCTAATACCACCACCTTCGAGTGCAGACCCGATGAGACCTTACTTGAGGCTGCTCGTGTGCAGGGTATTGCCCTGGAGCACAGCTGCCGTACTGGTCGGTGTGGTGTTTGCAAGGCTCGTGTCTTGAGCGGCACTACCATAGCGAAAAAAACGGAAGAATCGCTGAACGCCGATGATCACTCGGGCGGCTTTATTCTTACCTGCTGCCGCACTGCGGTAAGCGATGTGGAGCTAGATATTGCAGATCTTGGGGAACTGGGAAACATTGAAACCAGAACGCTACCGTGTCGAATCGCTAGTATCCAGCGCCTATCGAGCAATGTAGTCGAGATAGTGCTCCGAACGCCGCCGTCCAGCAATTTTAAATATTTGCCTGGGCAATATATCGATGTGATCGGGAAGAACGGGGTCCGCCGAAGTTATTCCATTGGCAATGCGCCTAGATCGGATGGATTGTTATCGCTTCAGATACGTGAAGTTGTTGATGGGGAAATGAGCCGATATTGGTTTAATGAGGCTAAGGTAAATGATTTGCTCCGCTTAGAAGGTCCGTTGGGCACGTTCTGCCTCCGTGAGTCGCAGGCGTCTCAGCTTGTGCTATTGGCTACCGGAACTGGAATAGCGCCTATCAAGGCAATCTTGGAGCAGCTTGTGGCTATTCCCCGAAAAAATAACTATCGGCGTATACATCTCTATTGGGGAGGGCGAGATGAGTCCGATCATTACTGGGTGCCGGATTATCCTGAGCTTGAACTCCGCTATGTACCGGTAATTTCTCGTGATATGGGGTTCGTCGGCGCCAAAGGCTACGTCCAGGATGCTCTTGTAAACGATTGCCTTGATCTGACAGAGGCTGTGGTATACGCCTGTGGTTCCGAAAGCATGATCGAAAGCGCAAAGGCCAAGCTGCTTGCTAACGGACTAGATCAGAAGAGTTTCCATTTTGATGCATTCGTAAGTTCAAATTGAGAGCTTTGGAGTAATAATGAAAGCAGTGATTCTCGCGGGCGGCTTGGGAACTCGGTTGAGCGAAGAAACCAGTACGCGCCCTAAGCCCATGGTCGAAATCGGCGGAAAGCCGATTCTCTGGCACATCATGAAGATGTATTCCTCCCATGGGATTAACGATTTCGTAATTTGCTGTGGTTACAAGGGTTATGTGATCAAGGAGTATTTCGCCAATTACTTCCTTCACATGTCAGATGTCACTTTCAATATGCGTGATAACAGCATGGAGGTGCACAATAAGAGGGCAGAGCCTTGGACGGTAACCCTAGTAGATACAGGGGACAACTCTATGACCGGAGGGAGGCTGCGTCGCGTTAGCGATTATGTGAAACATGAGCAGGCCTTTTGCTTCACATATGGCGACGGCGTAGGCGATATAGATATTGCTGAGACGGTTCGCTTCCACAGGGCTCATGGCAAGGCAGCCACATTGACTGCGACCTACCCGCCTGGCCGCTTCGGCGCGCTGGATATACGTAACGGCCAGGTAATGAACTTCAAAGAGAAGCCTAAGGGCGACGGCGCCATGATCAATGGTGGCTTCTTCGTGCTGACACCACAGGTACTCGACTACCTGACGGACGACAGCACTATCTGGGAGCAGGAGCCGCTGATGAATCTGGCCAATGACGGTCAGCTGATGGCGTATGAGCACCAGGGGTTCTGGCAACCCATGGATACTTTACGCGACAAAAATCATTTGGAAGAACTCTGGGACTCCGGCGAAGCCCCTTGGAAGACCTGGAGTTGAAGCAATGAATGCTAGTGTTTCGCCCGCTTTCTGGCAGGGCAAAAGAGTTTTTGTCACTGGGCACAGCGGGTTCAAGGGCAGCTGGATGGCGCTTTGGCTTCAAAGCATGGGAGCGCAGGTCAAAGGCTTCGCGCTTGAGCCTCCCACTACGCCCTCACTGTTCGTTGAAGCGAAGGTCGCCGATAACATGGAGTCGGAGATTGGCGACATTCGTAACCTTGCATCCATTACAGGCAGCATCAAGGCATTTAATCCTGACGTTTTGATTCACATGGCTGCTCAACCGCTTGTGCGCCTCTCCTATCGTGAGCCAGTTGAGACTTACGCCACGAACGTCATGGGCACCGTACATGTGCTGGAAGCTGCCCGCCAGTGCACAAATCTGCGCGCGATCGTCAATGTCACCACTGACAAATGCTATGAGAACCGTGAATGGGAATGGGGTTACCGTGAAAACGAACCCATGGGGGGACATGATCCCTACAGCAACAGCAAAGGCTGTTCCGAACTGGTGACGGCTGCTTACCGAAACTCATTTTTCAGTTCTTCAGATACCCCGGCCCTAGCTTCTGCACGAGCCGGAAACGTAATCGGTGGTGGCGATTGGGCGGAAGATCGCTTGATTCCCGATATTCTGCGCGCGTTCGAGAATAAACAGCCCGTTGTCATTCGCAATCCCCTGGCCACACGTCCATGGCAACATGTCCTTGAACCCCTTAGCGGCTATCTGATGCTGGCAGAAAAGCTATACGATCAAGGCGATGCGTTCGCTCAGGCCTGGAATTTCGGCCCGTGTGATGAGGATGTCCTGCCCGTCGAGTGGATTCTCGATCACATGGTTGAACGCTGGGGCAAAGGCGCCAGCTGGCAGCTCGACGTTTCACCGCAACCACACGAAGCTCAGCTTCTCAAGCTGGACATTTCCAAAGCCCGCGCCAAGTTAAAGTGGCGACCGAAGTGGTCACTTGGCCAAACGCTCGACACCATAGTTGACTGGCACCAGGCTTGGCTTGCTGGAGCCAACATCCAGGAAAAAACTCTGGACCAAATTTTTCAGTATCAAAATCACTAAGTGCGGCCATTCCAACCGCATAAACGAAATAAGGCAAGTTCATGACTCCGGAAAATCTGCGCCAAGAAATCAGCCAGCTCGTCGAGCAGTACGCCAACCTCGCACTTGCACCCAAGCCTTTCGAGCCGAGCCAGTCGGTAATTCCGCCGTCCGGCAAAGTGATTGGCGCTCGTGAATTGCAGCTAATGGTCGAAGCATCCCTTGATGGTTGGCTTACAACAGGGCGGTTCAATGCTGAGTTCGAGCGTAGGCTTGCTGAATTCATCGGTATCAAGTATCTGATCACGGTTAACTCTGGCTCATCGGCCAACCTCGTCGCGTTTAGTACATTGACGTCTCCGAAGCTTGGCGACCGTGCCATCAAGAAGGGTGACGAGGTCATCGGCGTTGCTGCAGGCTTCCCGACCACGGTAAATCCGATCGTGCAGTTCGGCGCCATTCCTGTATTTGTTGATGTTGACATGAAGACGCACAACATCGACGCCGACCTGATTGAATCGGCCATCACCCCAAAGACCAAGGCAATCATGCTGGCCCACACATTGGGTAACCCGTTCAATTTGTCCAAGGTGAAAGCGCTCTGCGACAAGTATGGCCTATGGCTGGTTGAAGACTGCTGCGACGCACTCGGGGCGACCTACGAAGGAAAAATGGTCGGCACCTGGGGAGATATCGCCACCCTGAGCTTTTACCCTGCGCACCACATCACCATGGGTGAGGGTGGGGCAGTGTTCACTAACAACGCCGAACTCAAAACCATCGCTGAATCGTTCCGCGATTGGGGGCGCGATTGTTACTGCGCACCAGGTTGCGACGACACCTGCGGTAAGCGTTTTGGGCAGCAGTTCGGTACGCTGCCGGCTGGCTACGATCATAAATATGTCTACGCCCACCTAGGCTACAATTTGAAGATAACCGATATGCAGGCTGCATGTGGACTGGCTCAGCTGGAACGTGCGCCTGAATTCATTGCTACTCGCAAACGCAATTTCGCATTGTTGAAAGAGCGTCTGGCAAGCCTGGCTGAGTTTCTAGAAATCGCGGAAGCTACGCCAAACAGCACCCCGTCGTGGTTTGGGTTCCCGGTGACGCTTAAAGAAAGCTCGGGCGTTCAGCGCGTGGACCTTCTCAAGTTCCTCGATCAGAACAAAATCGGTACGCGCCTGTTGTTCGCCGGCAACCTGACCCGCCAGCCCTATTTCGAATGTATCGAATATCGGGTGGTGGGCGAGTTGACCAATACGGACCGGGCCATGAACCAGACTTTCTGGCTGGGTATCTATCCGGGGCTAAACGCGGAGCACTTTGCATTCATCGGTGAGAAGCTGGAAGAGTTCTTCGGGCTGAGCTTTTGATGCAGAAGACCGTACTGCTAACAGGAGCCACCGGGTTTCTAGGTAGCCATTTGCTAAAGGCGCTGGTTGCGCGAGGATGCAAAGTAGTCATCCTCAAGCGGTCGACTTCGAATACCCGACGAATCCAGCTGCAGTTAGCTGAAATCATCAGCTACGACGTAGATACCCAGCCTGTGGAGCTGGCGTTCTTCCAGCAAAAGATAGATGTGGTGATACACACTGCATGCCATTACGGGCGCAACGGAGACTCGCTATCCAGAGTCGTCGATAGCAATCTGATGTTCGGGCTCGCTATTATGGAAGCAGCCATCAGGTTTGAGGTCCCTGTCTTTTTCAATGCCGATACCTTGCTGCCAAGAGCGCTGAACGCTTACACCCTGTCGAAGAAGCAGTTCGTCGACTGGCTGCGGAATCAGTCGGAGCATATTCAGGTCGTGAACCTAAGGGTTGAGCATATGTACGGTCCGGGGGATGACGAGACGAAGTTCGTGCCTTGGATACTGTCCCAGCTGAAATCAAATACGGAAGAGATCAGGCTCACTCGTGGCGAACAGTACCGTGATTTTGTCTATATCGATGACGTGGCTTCGGCCTTTGTGACGTTGATGGAGCAAGTGGTGGTGCTTCCTCGGTTTACAGAGTTCGATGTGGGTACCGGGCGGCTGGTTACGATCAGGAGTTTCCTAGAGTGCCTCAGGGAAACCTTTGAACGTGACATCGGACCTGTGGCGACGCGACTGGCTTTTGGAGCCCTGCCTTATCGGCAAGGCGAAATGATGACTGTCGAGCTAGACAGCGCGCCCTTGCGTTCACTGGGTTGGTCAGCGGCCACCGAGATTGAAGATGGTCTGAGACGAGTCATAAAGGAATATCAATGAAATATCTAATCACGGGCGGCTGTGGCTTTCTGGGCTCCAACATAGCCAGCAAAATTTTGGCCGCCGGTCATGAGCTGATCATCTTTGACAGCCTGTATCGATTCGGCAGTTATCAGAACCTGGAGTGGCTGAAGGCTCAAGGGCCATTCGTATTCGTTCATGGAGACATTCGCAACACGAATGATGTCGAACGAACCGTCAGGCAGAACCGACCTGACGTCATTTATCACCTGGCGGGGCAGGTGGCTATGACAACCTCCATCAGTGATCCTCGCATGGATTTCGAGGTCAATGCTGGCGGTACCTTCAACCTGCTCAATGCTGTTCGTCTGTTCTCGCCCGAAAGCGCCGTCCTTTATTCATCCACTAACAAGGTCTATGGCGACCTTGAGCAGTTCCGCTACCACGAAACCGAAACCCGGTATGAATGTGTCGATAAGCCCGATGGATTCGACGAGCAGGTTAATCTGGATTTCCATTCTCCCTACGGCACCTCAAAGGGCAGCGCCGACCAGTACATGCTTGATTTCTCGCGCATATATGGTCTGAAGACTGCTGTATTTAGACACTCGTCGATGTTTGGCGGCAGGCAGTTCGCAACGTTCGATCAGGGCTGGCTAGGCTGGTTTACGCAGCAGGCCATCGAGATAAAGAACGGAACCGCCAAGGAGCCGTTCACTATCTCTGGTAATGGCAAGCAGGTGCGTGACCTGCTTTATGCAAGCGACTGTGTCGCCTTGTATCTGGCCGCTGCTCAGCAGATCGAGCGGATCAAGGGGCAGGCCTTCAATATAGGAGGCGGCATTCAGAACTCCTCGTCTTTGGTCGAGCTGTTCGTATCCTTGGAGCAGGAGCTTGGCATCTCGATGTGCTACCGGCAGCTACCCCCCCGCGAAAGCGATCAGCGAGTGTTCGTGGCGGATATTCGCAAGGCAAAGGAAATGATCGGCTGGGAGCCGAAGGTTTCTAAGCCCGAGGGAATACGCAGAATGATCGATTGGGTGTCCCGCTTTGACTGATCTGTCTGAGGCTAGAACCGCCAATTACCTGAGGCAGCTCAGGGGCAGCGTTCTTTACAAGCTCGGAGCCGTCCTAGCCACCTTCCTTGCCATGCCGTTCATGGTCAGGTACCTCGGCGTGGAGGCGTTCGGGGTATGGGCCACCATGCTGACCCTTGTCTCCTGGGTGATGCTCTTCGACCTAGGAATCGGAAACGGGTTGAAAAACAGGGTTGCTGAAAGCCTGGCCAGAAACGACCGAGCCATGGCGGCAAGCTATGTTTCCACTGCGTATGTGGTCGTCGGTAGCGTCTCGCTTGTACTGTTGCTGGCTTTGGTTGTAATCAGCGGTTGGCTGCCATGGCAGGTGATATTCAATACTCAGGCAGTACCCGGGTCTGTTTTGAAGGAGGCCATAATAACACTCGTTTGCTTTGTCTTTATCAATTTCTGGATTAGCCTCGTCAGTCAGGTTTTTCATGGTTTGCAGAGTTCGGCATATGTCGTACTAGGGCAGTTAGTTTCCAACGCGTTGGCCTTGCTGCTGGTGTTTGCGCTGTACTTGTTTGCCGAGTCGTCCTTGGTTTACATGGTTTGGGCGTTCGGTCTAGCCCTGATCGCCTCAAACGTAATGTTGAGCTTGATCCTGCTCCGGCAGCATCGAGAACTGTTCCCCACGCTGGTCGCATTCGACTGGGGAAAGGTCAGTTCCCTGCTATCCTTGGGCGTTAAGTTCTTCATTATCCAGTTCGCCGTCATTCTTATATTCATGACCGATAAGGTTCTGATCAGCCAGTTGCTCGGTCCCGCCGAAGTTACCCCATATGAAGTGCTCTTCAAGCTGTTCAGTCTGTTCACCGTTGCCCAAGGCCTGATCTTGGCGCCCCTGTGGCCAGCCTATTCCGACGCCTACGCCCGGAATGACCTGGCCTGGATACGTAAACAGGTCAGAAAACAGATCATGGTGGCGTTTGCCCTGTTGCTCGCTGCTACCGCCGTCGCTTGGCTGGGGCCTTTGATCGTGCGGCTCTGGATGGGGGATGTAGTAAAAATTTCGCGCCCTCTTTATTTCATGTTTGCTCTTTTTATTAGCTTTTCCGTCTGGAGCAACGTCTTTGCCTATTTCGTGAATGCGATCGGCAAACTAAATGTGCAATTAGTAACGGCAATACTGGCGTCCTGCCTGAACATCCCGCTCTCCATCTTCTTCGTCAAGTACTTGGAGATGGGGGTCGAAGGGATCGTGCTTGCGACAATTATAAGCTTGTCTATCTACAGCTTGGTTGGACCTTTTGAAGTGTACCTAGTAACAAGGAATCGTAACCTTGAGTGAACTGGTCTCCATCCTAATTCCTGTCTACAACAGGGAAGGTATAATCTCAGAAACATTGGACTCTGCCCTTGCTCAGACTTACAGAAATATTGAAGTAATCGTTGTGGATAACGCGAGCACTGACAGGACATGGAGTATTATTCAAACATATGCCGAGCGTGATCAGCGCATTAGAGCATTCCGAAATGACACCAATATTGGGCCGGTTAGAAACTGGCGGCGCGCAGTAGAAGAAGCACGAGGGGTCTATGGGAAAATTCTCTGGTCCGATGATCTAATCGCGCCCGAGTATTTGGAGAGGACGATTCCGTACTTCGATGAAGATGTAGGGTTTGTCTATTCCGTCGTCCGAATATTTACGAAAAATACCGATAGCGGAAATTGCTTATACTTTATCGAGGGTGTCGGAGCCTATTCTTCGGAAGACTTTGTAGTTAGGGCGCTGTATGACAGAAATGTACCCGTTTCCCCAGGTTGTGCCGTATTCCGAATGGCTGACTTACGAAAGAACTTGCTGGTAGATGTTGCCAATCAGGTTGGCAGTGATTTCGCAATGCATGCGATCGGGAATGATCTGCTTATTTTCCTGCTTACCTGCTTGGATTATGAGCGAGTTGTCTTGATTCCCGAGGTCCTAGCGTTTTTCAGGGCGCATGAGGGCTCTATTAGTGTGTCCTCACGAAGCGGAAAGATTCCGTTGCACTATCTGTTAGCTAAGAGCTTTTTTGTGGATAAATATTTTTGTCAAGAGCGCGAGAGGCTCGCTGCGCTAGCCAAAATTTTGTTGATAAAGTATCCGCGCTCTAGAAAGTATGGGATGACTGACGTCTCGGTATTTTTTGAAAACCCGGTTTCGGTTGATGGGCCCTTTATGGCAAGGCTTATTCTGGAAGAGGTAGCTGGCCTGCCAGGGAGGCTGGTTAAGCGGATTTCACGGAGCGTGTCTGCCCGCTGAAGAATAGGTCGTATAGTGATGGCTGTATAAAATAGAATTATTTTCGGCGATCTTAAGGGGTATTGGTTGGCTGGCTTGCAACTGAAAAACACCTCTCAAAGGAGCGTAATCCAACAGTCCTGATGCTGAAGGGTGAAACAACAAAAGGGTAGGAAGGGTATTATGATACGTTTGTTCTATTTGGTATCTTTCCTGCCGGGCCTAGTTGTCCCGCTTGGAAATGGTGGTGTGCCTTCTAGGTACTTTTCTTTCGCTTTTTTTTTTAGCGCGCTTCGGATAAGCAGGCTTGACCTCAGCTTGGTTATGCTAATTTGTTTCGCCGCCATTTATCCGGTGCTTGCTTTTCCTGTACGTCCATTTCATCTGCTAGATATAAGCTATCTGCTGAGCTTTATCTATTTTCTGTTCGGCGTTACGATAGTAAGAAAGAGGCTGCTGGCCTTCAGGCGTTTTGTTTTTGTTTTCTGGTTTTTGAACGTCGCCTATGCAGCTCTGCAGAACGTTATCATAAATGTAATGGGGGGGGACTCGACTTTCGCGTTGTTGCATCAAAACGCCCATTCGCCCGACTACAGGATTACTCCGACCGTGTATTTTCCCTATCTTTATAGAGTCACCGGTTTGTTTGTTGAGTCAGCCCCATTTGTTATATATCTTATTTTTACCCACTTTGCGTTTGTATTAATGAGATTTGGCAAAGGTGTCGTGCTGGTTAACCTGTTATTTATTTTTCTGTCCGGCGCGAAGGTTGGGATTGTCTTTCTGGTTGCTCTTGCTTTTATTTCTGCACCATTTTTTAGGAGATTCAGCGTCATTTCTATGATGCTCCTGGGTGCTGTGCTTATTGCTGTTTTTGGTTCTTCGCTTTATGAAGTGATGCAGGGCATTGAAGGGTATGGTTTGCAAAGTGTTCTTATCAGGATGAACTGGCTCTCCGAGACGATAACGCATTTTTCAAACAGCCTGCCTGGGGTGCTTTTCGGGTATGGGTACGTTTCCACGCATGACCTTATTTTTGATGAGGCTGTTGAGTTCCATAGAGGCATAGATTTCTTCTCGATATTCGTTTTTTCAAATGGAATTATAGGTAGCTGCCTCTTTCTTGCGCCGGTTTTCGCCTGGCTTTGGCTGAATTTCGATGCTTGTAAGGAGCATCGTAACTTGCTGGTGATTGTAGTCTTGCTGGCTTTCATGACGGTTGGCTCGCTTGTAAATTTTCAATATGCGTATCTTCTGTTTATCGTGGCATATTGCTCTGCAAGAAAAAGTAGTTCTAAAGCAGTGGGGTATGAAGAAAAAACCGGTAGAGAGAATAAAATTCAGGCGAGGGCGGGGCTGTGAGCGAAATTAAAAATTACAAAAATGCGGATCTAGGTACTTCATTTCGCCTGCCTGTTGGTTTGGGGCGCCAAGGAGAAGGAGGGGCGCGTATCTCTCGTGGTAAACTTAAAACCAGCGTCGATGAGCGTCCATTGATTAGTGTTGTCACTGTTGTATTCAATGGTGGGGATTTTATAGAGAAGACTATTCTCAGCGTTCTTGGTCAGAAATACTCAAACGTTGAGTACATAATTATAGACGGAGGGTCAACCGATGGGACCCTTGACATCTTGCGCAGGTATGAAGGCCTCATTGAGTATTGGGTAAGCGAGCGGGACTCTGGTATCTATGACGCGATGAATAAGGGCGCGGAGATTGCCTCGGGCGACTGGATATGTTTTATGAATGGGGGGGACTTGTTTTTTGACGATCGGGTGATTCATAAGATAGCAGAATCAATCACGCCTACATCTCAGGTGTGCTTCGGGAAGTCACTGAGCACCTATGAAGATATGCAGGTTGTTCGGTACGAAGACTTTGGCTCTTCGGAGCGCGACTTTTACCTGACGAAGATGCCGAACCATCAGGCTATTTTCATCCGAAAGGATAAGTACAAAAGCGTCAGGTATTCGCTTGACTATCGGTACTGCTCTGACACCGACTACTTGCGGCGAGTGTTCGACGAGGCTGCCTACTGTGAATATCCAGGTTTCGTAAGCAGGTTCGAGCTGGGGGGGGTTTCAAACTATTATGGAAAATTCTCTGTCTACAGGGCTATGGTCAAGGAGTATAGGATGCTTGGGTATGGGTATTTCTACTCTTTC
The DNA here is from genome assembly GCF_003935375.1 of Stutzerimonas xanthomarina. GTDB lineage: Bacteria > Pseudomonadota > Gammaproteobacteria > Pseudomonadales > Pseudomonadaceae > Stutzerimonas > Stutzerimonas xanthomarina_A. The sequence continues at coordinate 190,120 of NZ_RHQM01000001.1, read as the reverse complement.
TTTGCGCACTCGATTAAGTATTTTTTTCAGCTCTCGATGGGGCGAAAAAGATACCTTCGTTTCTATGCGGCTCGAATTGTTAGGCGATAAACGGTGTTCTTAAATGTTCATGCTTTGGTCTGGTTTGAAAAAACGCTGGGAATCGATGGGCGTGGGATGGATAAGATTGGCGGGAGGCCGTGCTTTTATATTTTCAAATAGGTTTTTCGCAGTAGCTCAGTGGGCGTTCCGGGCTATACGAACGTGGCGTCCCCTAGATGCGAGAGTCGAACTCAAAACAAGCGGATCGTAAGATGAAGAAAGCTTTGATAACCGGCGTTACTGGTCAAGACGGATCTTATTTGGCGGAGTTTCTACTTGAGAAAGGATACGAGGTGCACGGCATCAAACGGCGTGCTTCGTCCTTTAATACCCAGCGGATCGACCACCTCTACCTGGATCCGCACGCAGAAAAGCGGAACTTCGTCCTGCATTACGGCGACCTAACCGATTCCTCCAACCTCACCCGTATCCTGCAGCAGGTCCAGCCGGACGAGGTCTACAACCTCGGCGCGCAGTCCCATGTGGCAGTAAGCTTCGAATCGCCAGAGTACACGGCAGATGTGGACGCCATGGGCACGCTGCGCCTGCTGGAGGCCATCCGTTTTCTCGGGCTGGAGAAGAGGACCCGCTTCTACCAAGCATCCACGTCCGAGCTGTACGGCCTGGTGCAGGAGATACCGCAGAAGGAGACCACACCCTTCTACCCGCGCTCGCCCTATGCGGTGGCCAAGCTTTACGCCTACTGGATCACTGTGAACTACCGTGAGGCTTATGGCATGTACGCCTGCAACGGCATTCTTTTCAATCACGAGTCACCCCGGCGGGGCGAGACCTTCGTGACCCGAAAGATTACCCGGGGGCTGGCAAATATCGCTCAAGGTTTGGAGCAGTGTTTGTTCATGGGCAACCTCGATGCGCTACGTGATTGGGGCCACGCCAAGGATTATGTGCGCATGCAGTGGATGATGCTGCAGCAGGAAAAGCCGGAGGACTTCGTTATCGCTACGGGCGTCCAGTACTCTGTGCGGCAATTCATTGAGTGGTCGGCAAAGGAGTTGGGCATCACGCTGCGCTTCGAAGGTCGAGGCGTCGACGAGACCGCTGTCGTTCAATCCATCGAAGGTGACAAGGCGCCTGCGCTTAACGTTGGCGATGTGATCGTTCGGGTTGACCCGCGCTATTTTCGCCCTGCCGAAGTGGAGACGTTGCTGGGCGATCCGACCAAGGCGAAAGAAAAGCTTGGCTGGGTGCCGGAAATTACAGTCCAGGAGATGTGCGCCGAGATGGTTCGCGAGGATCTCACTGCGGCACGTCGCCATGCCTTGCTCAAGCAACATGGTCATGACGTGCCGGTACCGATGGAGAACTGACCGTGGCCCGTGATTTGAACCAGACCATATTTGTGGCCGGCCATCGCGGCATGGTGGGCTCGGCGATTGTCCGCCGTCTTCGCGCATTGGGGTACGACAACATCCTCACCGCGGGGCGGGACGAGCTTAATCTGCTCGATCAGCAGGCGGTGCATGCCTGGTTTCAGTCCCATACGATCGATCAGGTTTATCTGGCCGCGGCCAAGGTCGGTGGCATACACGCCAACAATACTTTCCCGGCTGATTTCATCTACGAAAATCTGATAATCGAGGCCAACATCATCCATGCGGCGCACATCCATGGCGTGCAGAAGCTGTTGTTCCTCGGTTCTTCATGCATTTACCCCAAGCACGCCGAGCAACCGATGAAGGAGGAGGCGTTATTGACCGGCGCCCTCGAGCCTACCAACGAGCCTTATGCCATTGCCAAGATTGCCGGTATCAAGCTCTGCGAGAGCTACAACCGACAACACGGGCGCGACTACCGTAGCGTCATGCCGACCAACCTTTATGGCCCGCATGACAACTTCCATCCCGATAACAGTCATGTGATTCCCGCATTGCTACGGCGTTTCCACGAAGCTGTTCAGCGCGGCGACAAACAAGTGGTCATTTGGGGAAGCGGTAAGGCGATGCGTGAGTTCTTGCATGTCGATGATATGGCTGCAGCCAGCGTCCACGTCATGGAGCTTGATCAGGCCGCATACCAAGCTGCAACGCAACCAATGCTTTCGCATATAAATGTTGGAGCTGGCGTGGATTGCACTATCCGGACGCTGGCGGAAACCATCGCCAGCGTCACCGGCTTCAAGGGGCAGCTGATATTCGACAGCAACAAGCCGGACGGAGCGCCTCGCAAACTGATGGATGTCGCTCGTCTCAAGAGTCTCGGTTGGGAAGCCAGCATCACGTTGGAAGACGGTTTGCGTAACGCCTACGGATGGTATGTCGCGAATGTCGAACAGGCACGGTCGCAGTGACTGCAGGAGTGCTTGCATGTGGCTAGACGAGGATACTTTTCGGGGCGTAGTGGCTTCTACTCCGTTGGTTTCCATTGATCTTGTTGTTCAGAACGAGCATGGCGAGTTGCTTCTCGGCCATCGTCTAAATCGTCCGGCTCAGGGCTTCTGGTTCGTGCCAGGTGGTCGTATCCAGAAGAACGAGACTCTCGATGAAGCGTTCCGACGTCTCACTTCTGGCGAGCTGGGAAGTGCTTTCGACCGTGCTTCTGCGGCGCTGCTTGGCATATATGAGCATTTCTATACAGATAGCGTTTTTGGTAGGGCCGAGGACGGTATAGATACGCACTACGTAGTGCTTGCCTATCACCTGCTGCTACCTATTGACCACGTGCTCACGCTGCCAATTGAGCAGCACAGCGCTTATTGCTGGTGGTCAATCCCTGAAGTTGAGGCTAGCGTCAAGGTGCACGGCAATTCACGTGCATATCTAGACGCGCTGCGTATGCATATGTGCGAAGGAAAATGAAATGCTTCTACCGGTAATCATGGCCGGCGGTTCGGGCTCGCGTCTGTGGCCATTATCGCGGCAGCTTAATCCCAAGCAGTTTCTGATGTTGACCGATGCGCAGTTATCCATGTTGCAGTCGACCATCCGCCGGCTGGACGGTCTCGAAGCGGGTTTGCCTTTGCTGATCTGCAACGAGCAGCATCGGTTCCTCGCTGCAGAGCAGCTCCGCCAGTTGGGCATGGAGCAGGCCGGTATTCTGCTCGAGCCTGTTGGACGGAATACCGCACCGGCAATCGCCTTGGCTGCGCTGCAGGCAACACAGGAGGGCGATGACCCGATTCTGCTCGTGTTGGCCGCGGATCACCTGATTCGGGATGTGGACGCCTTCCACTCCAGTATCCAAGCGGCGATGCCGTTCGCTATCGGTGGCAAGCTCGTTACGTTCGGCATCGTTCCGACGAATCCGGAAACCGGGTACGGCTATATCGAGAAAGGCAAGGAGCTTGGCGAGGGCGGCTTTGCGGTGAACCGCTTCGTGGAAAAGCCGAGTTTGGATATCGCAGAGGAATACTTGGCGAGTGGTGAGTACTTTTGGAACAGCGGTATGTTCATGTTCCGGGCTAGCCGGTATCTGGACGAGTTGGAGCGTCACCAGCCGTCAATACTTGCGGCTTGTCGTCAGGCGCTCGCGGCCGGAGCGCAGGATATGCATTTCATTCGTGTAGATGCCGCCGCATTTGCTGCCTGTCCGGAGGACTCCGTTGACTATGCCGTGATGGAGAAGACCAACGATGCAGTCATGGTGCCGCTAGATGCTGGTTGGAGCGACGTTGGGTCTTGGTCGGCGCTCTGGGAGGCCAGTAACAAGGATGCCGAAGGAAATGTATTCAAGGGCGACGTCCTCGGCCACGCCACTCGCAACTCCTTTGTTCACGCTGACAGCCGCCTGGTGGCAACGCTGGGGGTTGAAGATTTGGTAATCGTAGAGACCAAAGACGCTGTGCTGGTCGCCCATAAAAACCAAGTGCAGGACGTCAAGAAGCTCGTCGAGCGCATCAAAGCTGATAATCGCCACGAGCACCTCAATCACAGGGAGGTCTATCGCCCTTGGGGGGTGTATGACGCCATCGACAACGGGCACCGTTATCAAGTCAAGCGCATTACCGTTCAGCCGGGCGCCAAGCTATCTGTACAAATGCATCATCATCGGGCTGAGCATTGGGTCGTGGTCAGCGGGACTGCACGGGTAACCAACGGCGACAAGACTTACTTGGTCACCGAAAACCAATCGACCTACATACCAGTAGGACAAGTCCATGCACTGGAAAACCCCGGAGTAATCCCATTGGAGCTGATTGAAGTTCAGTCGGGTTCCTATCTGGGCGAAGACGATATTGTGCGGTTCGAAGATCAGTATGGGCGCGCGTAAGGGGACGCTTTGAAGATTTCAATAATTACGGTGGCCTACAATAGTTCCACTACCATCGAAACGACACTCGACTCGGTACAGGCACAAGGCTATCCGGACTTGGAATATATCGTGGTCGATGGCGGTTCTACCGATGCGACATTGGATGTCGTACGCAACTATCCCGGTCTGGTTACTCAGCTTATTTCCGAGCCTGACCGCGGGATCTACGACGCGATGAATAAAGGTGTCCAGCGAGCTACCGGGGAGGTTGTTGGTATCCTCAACTCAGATGATTTCTATCGCCATTCACGGGTGCTGCAAGAGGTCGCTGAATCCTTCGCGGCTGATCCAGAGTTGGAGGTATTGATGGGTGATGTGGATTTCGTGTCGGACGAGGATCTGCAAGATCCAGTGAGAACTTATAGCGCGACGGGTTTCCGACCCTGGATGTTTCGTTTGGGTTTCATGCCGCCACACCCAGCAATCTTTATTCGAAAATCTGCGTATGAGCGTGTTGGGCTATATAAGCTAGGCTACAGGATAGCTGCAGATTTCGATTTTCTTGTGAGATTGTTGCTGATCGACCAAGCAAAGTATCGAATCGCAGGTACCCACTGGGTCAGAATGCGCACCGGCGGAGCCAGCACTGCCGGCTGGAAAAGCAATTTGATATCAACTCGCGAGATGCTGCGTTCATTGCGTGAGAACGGCGTTTTTTCTTCTATGCCGATGCTGTTGCTTCGATTGCCTGTCAAATACATCAGACAGGTATTTCTATGAAAGTCCTGTTGACGGGGGCGAGCGGCTTCTTGGGGGGCACCATTATCGCCCACCTATCCCGGCAAGATCGGATCACCCTTTCCTGCGCGGTGCGCTCACCTCTCGCTCAGTTGGGCTTTGCGACTTTTGCTGTAGGCAATCTTTGCGCTGCTAATGATTGGTCGCAGCCTCTGCTTGGCCAGCAAGTAGTCATTCATGCTGCAGCGCGCGCCCATATCATGAAAGACGAGCTCGCCGACCCCCTCAGCGAATACCGTCTCGTCAACGTGGAAGGCACGCTTAATCTGGCTCGTCAGGCCGCTGCTGCTGGAGTCGAGCGTTTTATCTATATCAGTTCCATCAAGGTCAATGGTGAGTCGACGCCTTTGGGCAAGCCGTTCGTATCCAGCGACGCGCCTGCACCTGAAGACCCCTACGGGCTTTCCAAGCTGGAAGCTGAGCAAGGCCTGATGCAACTGGCTGCCGAGACTGGGATGGAGGTCGTGATAATCCGCCCTCCGCTCGTTTACGGGCCAGGTGTAAAGGGAAACTTTGCCAGCATGATCAAGTTGATCGACAGAGGTATTCCGCTGCCGTTTGGTGCTATCCATAACAAGCGCTCTCTGGTCGGTGTCGATAATCTGGTGGACCTTATCATTCGTTGCGTCGACCATCCTGCTGCCGCAAACCAGATATTTCTCGCAGGCGACGGCAAGGACCTGTCTACTACGGAGCTATTACTTGGCGTAGGCAAGGCGATGGATAAGCCAGCCAAGTTAATTCCAGCTCCTGCTGGATTTCTCCAGCTGGGTGCTACGTTGCTTGGCAAGAAGGCGATGGCTCAGCGGTTGCTAGGCTCTCTGCAAGTGGACATCAGCAAGACATGCGAGCTGTTGGACTGGAAGCCGCCGTACACGGTCGAAGAGGGCCTGCGTCGCTGCTTCGAGCCCGTCAAATGACTATCCGCAGGTAACCTTCGTGATCCGTATTTTCGATTTTGTCTTCTCTCTGCTGGGGTTGGTTTTCGGCTTTCCTGTGCTCGTATTACTTACGATCGTCGGACTTTTCGATACAGGTTCCCCGATTTTTCGGCAAGTGCGTGTCGGTCGCCATAAGCAGCCGTTCACGCTGGTTAAGTTCCGCACCATGCGGGTGGACACGGCGTCGGTTGCCACGCATCTGGCCAGTAGTGCGTCGATTACGCGATTCGGTCATTTTTTGCGCAAGACGAAGCTCGACGAGCTACCGCAGCTCTGGAATGTGCTCAAGGGTGAGATGAGCTTGGTGGGACCACGTCCTGGGCTGTTCAACCAAGAGGAGTTGACGGTCGAACGGGCCAAACGTGGTGTTTACGATGTGCGCCCTGGCATAACGGGCCTGGCCCAGGTTAGCGAGATCGATATGTCGACGCCGGTTTTGTTGGCCGAAACCGACCAGCAAATGATTAAGAGCCTGACTCTGGCTAACTACTTCAAGTACATCTTTATGACTGTGGCTGGAAAAGGCGCCGGAGATCGCGTCGTTCGATAGCTCGTTGGCTCGAGCTCTTGGAGATCTACCGCAGGTCTGAATTGTCGTTTAGGTGCTTCATATCGTGAAGGCTTGTGCTTTGCTGTTAAGCCACTCGCTAATTGCATTTCGCGTGATCAAAGCAGTGGTTGGCTAAGGAAGGGGCGTGTTTGTGTTGAGTTTGGCGGAAAAATTGCGGGCCCGATTGGTTTCTTTGCCTCGGCGCTACAAGCGCTTGATCCAGCTAGCGGCGGATATCGTGCTGGTATGGGTGGCGCTCTGGTTGGCCTTTGTGGTGCGGCTGGGCGACTCTAAAAATATCGAGCCGTTGGATGGCCATGCCTGGCTGTTCGGTATCGCGCCCGTCATCGCTATTCCATTCTTTATCCGCTTCGGCATGTACCGCGCGGTGATGCGCTATTTCGGCAACGATGCACTGATGGCGATTGCCAAGGCTGTCACGCTTTCGGCATTACTGCTCTCCCTGGCCGTTTATTGGCGAACCGATGCACCCAAAGTCATACCGCGCTCGATGGTATTCAACTATTGGTGGTTGAGCTTGGTACTGATTGGCGGCTTACGCCTGGTGATGCGCCAGTACTTCATGGGCGACTGGTTCTCGCCGGATTCGCTGACCAAGTTCAAAGGGAAGGAGGTGGGGCTACCCAAGGTTGCCGTATACGGCGCAGGCGCTGCCGGTAATCAGCTGGTCGCTGCATTGCGCATGGGCCGTGCCATGCGGCCTGTGGCGTTTATCGACGACGATCCGAACCTGAAAAACCGGGTCATCGCCGGGCTGCGTGTGTATTCGGCCAAGCACATCGGGCAACTGGTAGAGGATACGAGGGCAGGCGAGATCTTGTTGGCCATTCCATCAGCCTCACGCGGTCGTCGGCGCGAGATTTTGGAAATGCTCGAGCGCTTTCCGCTACATGTTCGCAGTGTGCCGGGCTTTATGGATTTGGCGAGCGGCAAAGTGCAGGTCGAAGACATCCAGGAGGTGGATATTGCCGACCTGCTAGGGCGCGACGCGGTGCCGCCGCAGCAGGCACTGTTTGAAAAATGTATTCGTGGCAAGGTCGTGATGGTGACTGGTGCGGGCGGGTCGATCGGATCGGAGCTGTGCCGTCAGATCCTTTCGAACAAGCCACAGGCGCTGCTGTTGTTCGAACACAGTGAGTTCAACCTTTACAGCATTCATATGGAATTGGAGCGTTTGATCGAGCGCACGTCATTGCCGATCAAGCTGATGCCGATCCTGGGTTCCATTCGCAATGCTGATCGATTGCTGGATGTGATGCGCACCTGGAGAGTGGAAACGATCTATCACGCGGCTGCCTACAAGCATGTGCCCATGGTCGAGCACAATGTGGCAGAGGGCGTACTGAACAATGTGATCGGTACACTGAACACTGCGCAGGCAGCGGTTCAGGCGGGTGTTAGCAACTTCGTGCTGATCTCTACCGACAAGGCTGTTCGGCCGACCAACGTGATGGGCAGTACCAAGCGTGTTGCTGAGCTGGTTCTGCAGGCGCTTAGCCGTGAACCGGCGCCGGGCTTGTTTGGCACTGTGGGCAGTGTGCATCACGTCAACAAGACCCGTTTCACCATGGTGCGCTTCGGTAATGTGCTCGGTTCGTCGGGCTCGGTCATTCCCCGGTTCTATGCGCAGATTCGCGCGGGCGGGCCGGTGACGGTTACACATCCAAAGATTACCCGTTACTTCATGACCATTCCCGAAGCGGCTCAGCTGGTGATCCAGGCGGGCTCGATGGGGCAGGGCGGTGATGTATTCGTGCTGGATATGGGACAGCCGGTGAAGATCGCTGAGCTGGCGGAGAAGCTCATTCATCTGTCCGGCCTGAGTGTTCGTTCCGAGAAATGCCCGCACGGGGATATCGCTATCGAATACACCGGCCTGCGGCCCGGCGAGAAGCTGTATGAAGAGCTGTTGATCGGCGACAACGTGAGCGCTACCGAACATCCGATGATCATGCGCGCCGATGAGGAATATCTCGACTGGGATGTACTCAAGGACCGGTTGGCGAAACTGCTCAAGGCGGTGGAAACCGATGATTACCCCCAGGTGCGGCAACTGCTTCGCGAGGTGGTGAGCGGGTATGTACCGGAGGGAGAAATCGTCGACTGGATCTACCAGCAGCGGAGGGTGGAGCCGGAGTAGTAAGTAGAGTTACGTCAGGGTGGCTTGGTCTTCTGGCAGCTTCTGAACTGCCCAGCTGGTTGGGAAGGCGCGATTTTTAAATGTGCTCTGCAACAGCTTCCACCGTGAGAGTACCTCCCTTCCCAAGGGGGCTTCAGCCCCCACCATTAGCGGTTGTTGATTGCCTCTCTGTTGGTCAAATACTCCTCGCCATTCGGCTGGCTGGTGTCGGATATCAGTGTCGTGCACCCTCGTCCTGCATGCTCAATAGCTGCTTTTCACGGTTCCAGTCGAACGGTTCGTCGTTCTGCTCGGCTTCGTAGCGGCGCTCTTCGAGTTGCTGGAAGACGGCGATCTCGTCATCCGGCATGAAGTGCAGGCAGTCGCCGCCGAAGTACCACAGTAAATCGCGCGGAACCAGGTGGGCGATCTGGGGATAGCGGTGGAAGACCTGGCAGATCAGGTCCTGCCCCATATGACGCTCTTCCGGGACGTTCTGCAGGTTCATGATCAACTCGTCGAAGCGCTCGAGGAACAGTGCGTGGCTTTCTTCCGAGACTTGTTCGGCCTCGCCCATGGCGAGCAGGATGCCGCGCAGATGGGCCAGCAGGGCCAGGTTGTGATCGTGGTATGGATTGGCCATGTGTTCACCTGTGTCGGTTTTCTGAAAGGCGCGATTATAGGCGTGCGCGCCGGTGAATTGGGGTGTCTGGTTGACTCGCTTATGGCTCGCAGGTTCGGTTTTTCGGATGAGGCGATGGTTGGCTCGTCGGCTTGCCAGCGCTGAAAAAAGGGGTCTTCTATCGCTTGCCGACAGCGCGACGTACTAGCTTGGCTCGATCTCGCCGGGCAAGGCTGGAATGCTGACCAAACTGAGCAGGTAGCCTTCGAAGGTAGTGAACTGGCCGCCAAGCTCGATGCCGTTGCGCCAGTTTGCGGATAGATCGATCAACAAACGCAAGCGCGCCACGCCTTGACGAGTGGCGTCCAGCACTTCGGCATCCTGGAAGTAGAAGCGTCGCTTCACCAGCGGATACAGTGCTTTGAACAGGCTTTCCTTTAACGAGAAGGTTCGGGTGACCAGTTCGGCGCGCTCGTCTTCGTTTAGCGGAGAGTAGAGTTCCAGTTCACGGGGTGTGAGGATTTCGGCGGCCAGGCGGTCGGCTCGTTCGGGAGCAAGAATGCGCTCGATATCCAGTCCCAGTCCGCTCCATTGCTGACTGGAACCCACCACGACGCCTGCCCAGCCTGCGCCGTGGGTAATGGAACCAACGATGCCGGCCGGCCATTGCGGTGCGCGGTCTTCGCCCACTGGCGGCACGAATGCAGTGCCGGTCAGGCCTCGCAGGGCCTCCCGAGCGCACAAGCGTCCAGCGAGAAACTCGGCCTGCCGCTTGCTTACGCCTTTCTGTGCGGGAATCTCCCAGCGACTAAAATCCTCGGGATCGAGCAATGCCGGGTCGAAGCGTGTGCTCATCAGGCTGACACCCGCCAAGGCTTGCGGTAGCGGCCAGTGGTCGGTGAGTGGCGTGCAGCAGCGCGGGTAGAAAGGCATATCGTTCATGGCCGCTATTCTGCCTCAAGGCTGGCGGTGAATGTCATCGCGCTGCGGCGGACGCGCCGACCCGTTGCTCCTCGCGCTGTTTCACCGGCATCGGTCCCGTTCCAGGTTGATGCTTGGCACCTGGACTGCTTCCCGCCGTCCCTCTCCCGCAGGGAGAGGGTGTGCAAATCAACTGCACGCCATCGTTGCTAACGGCTGCAGCTCCGCTTCAGGAAGAATAAACCGTATCAAGGCTGCGGTTATTTTTTCACGCGCTGCTCGCTATGCCTTCAGGGTGCCTGCTAGGGTTGAGCGCATCACCTGGACGGAGAAAGCGATGTTCGAATCAGCCGAAATTGGTCACTCCATCGGCAAGGAGGCCTACGATGCGGCGGTGCCAGAGTTGCGTGAAGCGCTGCTGCAGGCGCAGTACCGGCTCAAGGCCCAGGCGCGGTTCCCGGTGCTGATACTAATCAACGGTATTGAGGGTGCCGGCAAGGGGGAAACCATCAAGCTGCTCAACGAGTGGATGGATCCGCGGCTGATACGTGTCGACAGCTTCGATGTGCCCAGCGACGAAGAGCTCGCGCATCCACCGGCATGGCGTTTCTGGCGACGCCTGCCGCCGAAGGGCCACACCGGGATTTTCTTCGGCAACTGGTACAGCAAGATGCTCGAGGATCGTGTGCACGGGCGCATCGATGGTGCCGAGCTGAAACTCGCCACCGCGCGGGCGCAGCGCCTGGAGCGGATGCTCTGTGACGAGGGCTCGCTGATCTTCAAGTTCTGGTTCCATCTGTCCAAGGAGCGTATGAACGCCCGGCTCGATTCGCTGAAGAATGACCCGCTGCACAGCTGGCGCATCAGCCCGTTGGATTGGCAACAGTCGAAGACTTACGACAAGTTCGTGCGCCACGGTGAGAAGATCCTGCGGCTCAGCAGCCGGGATTTTGCGCCCTGGTATGTGATTGAGGGTGCGGACGAGCGTTATCGCAGCCTGACCGTCGGCCGCATCTTGCTCGAAGGCCTGCAGGCCGCGCTGGCCGCCGCGGAGCAGCCTGGGCAGGCGGCGTCGCAGCCGCATTCGGCGCCGCTACAGATCGATCTGGATCATTTGAGCCTGTTGGACAGCCTCGACCTGTCACAGAAGCTGAGCAAGGACGATTACCAGCAGCAGCTGGTGACGGAGCAGGCGCGCCTGTCGCAACTGCTGCGCGACCGCCGATTGCGCAAACGCGGGGTGCTCGCGCTGTTCGAAGGACACGATGCGGCGGGCAAGGGCAGTGCGATCCGGCGAGTCACCGGGGCGCTGGATCCACGGCTTTACCGCACCGTGCAGATCGCCGCGCCCACCGACGAGGAACTGGCACAGCCCTGGCTCTGGCGCTTCTGGCGCAACGTGCCGGAGCGCGGCAAGTTCACCATTTTCGACCGCTCCTGGTACGGGCGTGTGCTGGTCGAGCGGGTCGAAGGCTTCTGCACGCCGGACGAGTGGTTGCGTGCCTATTCGGAAATCAATGATTTCGAGGAGCAGCTGGTGGATGGGGATGTGGTGCTGGTGAAGTTCTGGTTGAGCATCGACAAGAAGACCCAGCTCAAGCGCTTCAAGGAGCGAGAAGAGACCGCCTTCAAGCGCTTCAAGATCACCGATGAAGACTGGCGCAACCGCGAGCGCTGGGATGAGTACGGCCACGCTGTGGCGGACATGGTCGACCGCACCAGTACCGAGATCGCGCCCTGGACGCTGGTGGAGGCGAACGACAAGCGCTTCGCCAGGGTGAAGGTACTGCGGACGTTGAACGAGGCGTTGGAGGCGGCGATCGAGAAGGGGCGTTGACCGCAACCCTGTGACCGCCGAGGTGCCGGTGGGTTGTTCGCGGTCCGCTCCCTCACCTGGCCTGTTCCTGTGTTCGTATCGTTCCTGTGGGCAAGGGTGATTCCGCTGCCCTGTTATGCGTTAGGAACGATCCCTGATCCGGCGCACCACGCCTCTGTGGAAGCGGACTTGCCCGCGAATCAGCGAGGCCGCTGGTCAGGCGCTATGCGCTCACCTACGGGATTGCCGGCAAGCCTGCGCAAAAGGGTTGCCGGCCAGCGAGGCGATGGCCGTGCATATGCTTGCTGAATGGTCGTCGCCACGCTCGCGACGCCGGAACTATGCTCGGATCACCGTCCACCCAGCGGTCGTGGAACAATCCGTGCGCCCAGCGCCGTCATAACATCCCCGCGACCGCCTCCATAACTGAGGTATCCCATGCGTGAAGTAGTGATCGTCGATAGCGTGCGGACCGGCCTGGCCAAGTCCTTCCGCGGCAAGTTCAACATGACCCGTCCCGACGACATGGCGGCGCATTGCGTCGATGCGCTGCTGTCGCGCAACGACCTCGATCCGGCGCTGGTCGAGGATTGCATCGTCGGTGCCGGCTCCAATGAAGGTGCGCAGGGCTACAACATCGGCCGCAACGTGGCTGTGCTGTCGCGCCTGGGTATCGCCTGTTCGGGGATGACGCTGAACCGTTACTGCTCGTCGGGCCTGCAGGCCATCGCGGTCGCGGCCAACCAGATCGCCTCGGGATGCAGCGACATCATCGTCGCCGGCGGGGTCGAGTCCATCACCCTGACGCTGAAGAGCCGCAACACCGATCACCTGTTCAACCCGATCATCCAGGAGCGCGTGCCAGGTATCTACCACACCATGGGGCAGACCGCCGAGCTGGTGGCGCGGCGCTACAACGTCACCCGCGAGCAGCAGGACCTCTATGCCCTGCAGAGCCAGCAGCGTACCGCGCGCGCTCAGGTCGATGGGCTGTTCGGCGACGAGATCGTGCCGATGAACGTGCAGTACTTCACCGAGGACAAGAACACCGGCGAGCGTACGCTGCACCAGGGCGTGGTCGACGGGGATGATTGCAACCGTCCGGACACTACCCTGGAAAGCCTCGCCGGACTCAAGCCGGCTTTCGCCGAGGACGGCTCGGTGACCGCCGGCAACGCGTCGCAGCTGTCCGACGGCGCCTCGATGACGCTGGTGATGAGCCTGGACAAGGCCATCAAGCTCGGCCTCAAGCCGCGTGCGTTCTTCCGTGGCTTCACCGTGGCCGGTTGTGAGCCGGAAGAGATGGGCATCGGTCCCGTCTACGCCGTGCCGCGCCTGCTCAAGGCAAAAGGGCTGCAGATCGCCGATATCGACCTGTGGGAGCTCAACGAGGCCTTCGCCTCGCAGTGCCTGTACTGCCGCGACACCCTGGGTATCGATAACGAGAAGTACAACGTCAACGGCGGCTCGATCTCCATCGGCCACCCGTTCGGCATGACCGGCTCGCGTACTGCCGGCCATATCGTGCGCGAACTGCAGCGCCGCAATCTGCGTTACGGCGTGGTGACCATGTGCGTGGGCGGCGGCATGGGCGCGGCCGGGTTGTTCGAAGCGGTGCGCTGAAGCCCTCGAAGCTGCTCACAAAAACGGGCCTGCTACCAAGCTGTAGCAGGCCCGTTTTTTTTGCCTGGCTGCGTTCTGCGGGGTACTAGTCGGGCCGCTTCTGACTGATGCTGCGTGGAGCGCCGTCGCCGACGGCGGTTCGGTTCCGCTGTAGGTGTTGCACGCACGGCGCAATGGCGGGTGCCAACATACGAAAAAGCCGCAGAGCATCGGTGATGACTCTGCGGCTTTTCTACCCGATCCTGCGATCAGGCCATGGCGCGCTTAGCGAGACAGGTTGTACTCGGCAGCGGCACCGGTGCCCACGATGCTGGCGGACGGCAGCAGCTGGCTGATGAAACGGTTCCAGCGGGTGATGTTGGCCGGCCCCACGAACACCACATCCTGCGGCTGGAGCGGGAAGTGCTTGGCCAGAGCGAAGGCGGTCGGCGACTTGGCGTTCAGCTGGAACACCTTGGCCTGACCTTCGGCCATGTTTTCCGCACCGCGGATCACGTACAGCGCCTCGCCATCGGCAGTTTCCTGGCGAATGCCGCCGGCGGTGCCGACCGCGTCCATCAGGTTCATGCTGGTGGCCTTGAAAGACAGAGCCTGCGGCAGGTTTACCTCGCCCAACACGTAGATCTTGCGCTGGTCGTTGTACGGCAGGTGCAACTGGTCGCCGTCCTTCAGGTAAACCTGGTGCAGCCACGAGTCCGGGCGGTTCAGCGAATCCATGTCAAGCATGTACTCACGACCGTCACGCTTGAGCGTCAGACCGGTGAGGTCTGCGGTTTCGGTATCCACACCTGCTTGACCGATAGCCTGGGTGATGGTCATCGGAGCGGTAGTAACCGGGACTTCGCCGGCGGTGTCGAATGCACCGGAAACGACGACGCGCTGGCTGCCGAAGCGCAGGATGGATACATCGACCTGCGGACTGTCGATGTAGTTGGTCAGGCGACGCGCGATCAGGGCACGCAGTTCTTCAATGGTCTTGCCCGCGGCTTCGATATTGCCAATGTACGGGTAGAACAGGGTGCCATCGGGGCGTACCAGACGGCCGTTGGCATCCAGCTGCTGCTGCGGGCCGGACGGTGCGGTCAGCTCCGGGTGGTCCCATACGGTGATGTAGAGCAGGTCGTTGGCGCCGATGCGGTAGGCGCCGGGCTTGTAGTTGAGCAGTTCCTGCTTGCTGGAGGTGCCGGCGTCAGAGGCGAGGTCACCCTTGAGCATTTCGGGGGTGATGCGGATCAGCTGAACGGTGCCGTGTTCGGCTTCGGCGCCTTCCTTGAACTCATCGGGATCAAGGTATTGGCCGGGGGCGAACGCACAGCCCTGCAATACCAAGGCGGAAGTAAAAGCTAGAGCGATAAATGGTTTCATGGGTTGTTCATCCTTGACGGAGTGGTTGTTTTTCAAAGAGTGAGACGGCTTGATTCACTTTTCTGCCTGAGGCGTTTGAGTATTTTTTTCGCCTTTCCAAGAGGACCGGAGTCATCACTCCACACTCCTCAGCGACCAAACTGGATCGGTAGCCAAAGTTTCTCTCCTTCCTGAATTGTTCATCTCCAGCAGCTATCTATTCAGCTACGTAGACGCGTTTTTATTTCCCTCCTGGTTGTAAAGTCAGCGGCTGTTTGGTTGGGCAGGTTTAATTCCTAAGTTCTTCACATACGGCTGCTGCGTTACCACCGAGGCGGGATGGCGCTCATGGTTAGTTAGATGTTGGATTGCCATCCTGTCACGCTCACACAGAAGGGATAGACCTTCTCGATTTCGCTGGGTTCACCGTCGTTCAGTGCAATTGCGCCCAATTTTTCGATCATTGGGATTAGCTGTCCTGTTTCGCCGGCTTGGCCTTCTGCACGCGGTAGTTTTTTTCCCGCATGAATGCCGGAACTATGAACATCGCGTCATGTGCGTAGCGCTTAACCAGCCTTTTGGGTTCGGAAAGCATGCGATGCAACCATTCGAGTTTGCAGTTCTGCATCCACACCGGGGCCCGTTTAATACTGCCGGTAGCAAACGAAATGGATGCGCCGATACAAAAGCCCATACCGGTCCGTTCGTGACTTTCGATGGAACTGGCAAGTATTTCCTGGCGCGGCGCGCCGACTGCGTAGAGCACTAGTTCGGACGGGTTTTCCCGAACGAACTGCAATGCCCGTTGCACTTCATCCGGACGATCGATGAAGCCCATCGGTGGATTGTGGTGATAGAGCGTGATTCCGGGGTAGATCGCGCGCAGTTTGACGCATTCCTCTTCGGTCGCCCCGATCAGGACGATGCGCAGGCGCTCGCGGTCTGCCCATTCCAGCAGGTCGACGGTAAGGTCGCTGCCCGGAATCACTTCTTCGATCTGTACACCGAGGCGCTGCAGCAGTGGCTGCAGGATTCGGCTGTCGCACAGGCGCAGGCGAGCCTTGGCGTAAGCCTCACGCAGTGCAGGGTTATCCTGCAGTTGCGCTAGGTGGTCGACATTGGGGGTCACCACGAACGAGTAGGGCTGCTTGACCCCCTCGCGAATGCAGTTCAGCAGCGTCGCCTTGCTGCCGGTATAGAAATTCACACCGAACGCGTGGTTAGTCTCGTTAGACACTCATCGTTACTCCCTTGAAGGCGCCCTTGATGCCGGACCAGGCGAGGCTGGGGTGGTTGAACTCCTTGATGACGGTGATCGCCGACAGGAAACAGGCCGACGCGAAGGCGAAACCCTGGCCGTAGAAGCGCTTGTTGAATCGGGTGGCGGCGCGATTGCGGTAGTAGTGATAGAACGCCGAGCGGCCGCCCGAGCTCAGCGAGCCGTAGTGGAAGAGCCGGCTGCTCGGCACGACGCGGATCGAAACGCCTTTCTTCTTCGCCTGGAACTGCCAGTCGACTTCCTCGGAATACATGAAGTACGCCTCGTCCATCAGGCCGATGCGATCGACCAGCTTGGCCGAGAACGCAAGGCTGCAGCCCATCAGGTAATCCGGCTGCTCGCTGGTGTTTGCCATGGCCTCAAGGGTCTGGTCCTTGCCCAGCAGCTTGGCCTTGCCCAGCAGCGGGTAGAGCTTGCCGCCGCCGTAGCATTCCAGGCGCCCGGTGTCGGCGCTGAGGATGACCGAGCCGACGAATTGGCGATCGTTCTCTTTTAGCGCATCGAGCAGCGGCGTGAAGGCATCACTGTCGACATAGGTGTCGTTGTTGACGATCCAGAAAGTTGTCACTGGCAGGTTGTCCAGCGCCCAACGCAGGCCGTAGTTGTTGCCACCTGCGTAGCCGTTGTTCTCCGGGTTGGCGAGAACGGTGACGTTGTGGCGCGGCTGGGCTTCCAGCCACTGGTTGAATGCCACCACGGAGCCATCCTGGGAGTCATTGTCGATGACCACCACATGGTTGAGAGCCGGGCAATGAGCGAGCAGGCTCTCAACGCAACTGATGGTTTCAGTAGCTGCCTTGTAGTTGAGGATAAGCGCGACGTTCATGGATGGGTTCCTGGCTGCGAAGGTGACGTGCCTTGAGGGCGTGAATGACGAATAGCATCGCGATGACCGGCTGGCCGTACTCGAACAATCCGTTGAGTGGCCAGATGACGAAGAACGCCAACATCGTCGAGTAGATGAAAGTCATATCGGTGGTGATGTTCTTGGCGATGCGCTGATAGACGACCAGGGTCATCGGAATGACAAAGAAGGTCAGGAAACCGAAGCGGAACAGCGTGCCGAAGACACCCACATCGGAGAGGAAGAAGTGCTCACCGAAATAGGGGATGAAACCGTCCTGCCACATCAGCGACAGCGAGCCGCTGGGTAGCCAGTTGACCTGATCGAGATGGGCGAAGATCGAGGAGATGGTGTACGTGCGTACGCCATCCTCTACGCCTTCGAGCGTGCTGTCGTAGAACTCGGTGTTGAGGCCGAGAACCTCGAGCAGGCTTGGAAAGAAATAGAAAGGTGACAGCAGAATTGATAGCGAAGCCGCCCATATGACTGCCTTGGCACGCAGACAGAAGAGCGTGAACAGCAGGCACAGCACGATCAATTGGCGGGTCTGGGTGGCGAATACCAGTGTCAGCAGCAGCAGAGCGGCGATCACCATATAAAGGGTCTTGTTACGAGCCGCGCCGTTGATCGGAGAGATTCCTTTCGACCAGATCTGGATGCAGTAGAAATAACCGAAACAGATGAGGTACGGACCGATTGAGGACCGATCTGGGCGGTCATCCGATCGCACTTCAGCCCGCATATCCGGAATTACGCCGAACTTGAAGCACCAGGAAAAGAACGCTGCGATCAGCGCCGCGTACAGCAGGCCACGTTCGAACTGCAATGTGCTGACCCGTTTGCCGAGGAACAGCAGCGGTGCAAAGCCCAGGCAGAAAAGCACGCGGCGTTCTTCGATGAGCCCGAACACCACCGGCTGACCGTAGGTGTAATAGGCGAAAATCGCCGGCATCACGAGAAAAACGACCGTGCTGTACAGGCAGTAGTACATCAGGATGCGAAATTCACGCGGGGCGTTTTCCGCCGATGCCAGCAACAGCAGAATGGTGAAGACGATGCTGACTGCCAGGTACAGCTCGTTCAGCCCCTTGATGCCGTAGGGGTTGTGCGGGCTGTCACCAAACACCGAGAAGTGCAGTATCAGTGCCAGCATCAGCAACGGAAAAAAGAAGAAGCGTGAACTGAAATTCGTCATCAACCTGAGTCCTTAGGTATTGGTTCCTTGAGCGCCACAGCCTTTCAAGCTGTTTCCAGCGCCCGCTTCTTGATCTTCTTGCGCCGCACCAGGAGACCGGTGAACGCCTTGAAGCTCTGGTAGAACCCGATCTCCTTTACCCCTTTGCCAAGTTCGAAGCCTTTGTACGTAGGGGTCTTGAGCAACAGCAGCTTCATCGCCAGCAGCCGCGGCAGGATCGTCGTGCGGCGGTAATACTGGAACGGCTGGATGGAGAAGATGCTGCCCGTATCGAAAGCCTCGGCTTTGACAACGCCAGCAGCCTCCGCGTTGCGAAAAAGTTCGCGACCTTTTGCGGTGCGTACCAGAATCAGCGAATTGCCCTCGCGCTCCTCGAAGGAGGGGTAGCCCTTTTCATCGCCTTCCCAGCCATCGGCGCAGACGATGTCGGCGAATTCGCCAATTCCGTCCGGGCAGATCTTGCAGCGGGTTTGCAGGTGGCGGTTGAGCACTTTTCCCCAAGAGTCGTTGTAGGTCATGGTGCGTTCGTCGCCATTCTTCAGCGTGGCCTTGGTCAGCCCCGGCCAGCCGTCGCCGCGGTAGCGGAAGGCGGTAACGTCGCTGCGCTTGACCTCCAGCTTGTCCAGCACCTGCTCGGTGCCCTGCAGGCTCGGCGTGCCGGCGCACATGAAGGAGACGATGTAAGGGATGTTTTCCTTCAGCCGCGGGTTGTGCTGCTGCATCTGGCGCACGGCGGCGACGTCGCACGGCTTGCCGATGAACAGGTACTTCTCGGTGGACATGGCCACCCACTTCAGCGCTTCGCCCGGGCTGGCCGGCGCGTAGCGAGAGCCGGAAGAGGCGATGACGTTCTGCCGCGAGCGGCTGATGGTGGCGACGTTCTCCAGCGGATCGGTCTGCGAAGCCTGGATCTGGATCACGCCGTCGACCAGCTTGTTCTCCAGGCAATACTGCGCCAGCGCCGAGATCACGCCGCCGGACGAGCCAGCCTGACGGATCTCGTTATCAGCGGCGTAGCCTTTGAGCGTGTCGAGGATCTCGCCCCATATTGGGTGGTAGTTCTCCGACTTGTACGGGCGAATATCCAGATTCAGCGCCGGGCAGGACTTGGCGAAAGCGGCGCTGGTCTGCTCGTTGGCCACTGGCTTGTTCTGGTATTGGCTGTTGAGGACCGGACGGTGATAGCCATCGCCAGTCAGACGAATCTTGATAGCGTCGTCGTCTGCGACCGAGCTGCACATGCCACAGCCGCTGCACAAGTCGTTGTTCAGCACGCGATTCAATGAAGCTTTCATACCTGCCTTCCCTTGAGCGGCCAGTCGAGCGCGATGCGCGACCGGCAGTATTTAACGAGTGCGGTCATGCTGGCTGGCGCCGTTTGCGATAGATGTTGAGCACCGCATAACCGTAGATAAGCGTCAGGACGACCATGCCCAGAGTGGACACCCAGGGAGCCGCCTGTATCCCGTGCGAGGGGATGAAAATCCAGTAACAGAGCACCGTGATCACGCCCGAGGCGATGATTCCGAAGGTGCGCAGAAAACCCGTGCCCATCGCCATCAGCTGTACACCCAGGCCGGCGGCGATGAAGCGCGCCGCGGTGAAGCAGGCGAAGGCCAGCCACAGGGTGTTCAGCTCGGCGTACTCGGCGCCGAGGAAATAGTCGGTGAACAGCGGACCGATGAAGAAGAACGCCAGGGCAAACACCAGTCCCATGCCCGCGTATTCGCCGAGGATGCGCAGGCCATAGCGGGCCAGCCCGGCGGTCTTGTTGTGCAGCTGGTAGGCGAAACGCGGGATGTGCACGCTGGCCAGCAGCACGCTGAACGGCACCGCGCCCTGGATCAGGCGCGAGCCGGCGAAGTAGATGCCTGCGGCTTCGCGCCCGGCGAGGTGGTTGACGAGGATGACGTCCAGCTGGGCGAAGATGTTGGTCGCACCGCTGTCCACCGCGAAGCTGGTGGAAGACCTGAAGCGCTCGGCCAGCACCTTCCAAGAGTTGCGCAGGATGCCGCCCAGTTCGAGGATCTTCGACAGCGCGCGCAGGGCGAAAGTCGCGTAGATCAGACGTGACACCAGAAAGGCGACGCCGATGGCCAGCACATCGTTGCGCAGCAGGATTGCCGCGCCGATCAGGACGAAATGCACCAGTGCCGTCGCAGCCACGATCTTCGTCTCGCGATGGAACTGGCCAATGCTGCGAAACACCGTCAGGCCAAGGTCGCCATAGGAGGAGGCAATCGTGCCGAGCAGGAACAGCACTGCGGCGAAGCGCTCGGTGGTGTGCAGATCGAGGACGAACAGAATGATCGGCAGCAGCACGATGCAGGCCGGCAGTACCAGTACGGACTTCGCCGCCAGGCTGGCGGACATGATCTCGCCCGCGCGATGGCGCTCGGCGCCGATGTCGCGCAAGGCGCGCATGCCGAAGCCGTAGTCGGTCACCAGGGCGACGATGGTCGACCAGGTGATCACGATCGAAATGAAGCCGAAATCGCTCGGCCCCAGCGTTCGCGCGAGGATCAGCAGGGTGCCGAGCTGCACGGCGGTGCGGGCCGCCGTGGTAACCCCCATCAGGGCGTGATCGCGCATGATTATCTCTGATACGCGGCCTGAGGCTGGTGCAGGGTGGAGAGGATCTGCTCCAGCGCCACGCCGTAGGCGTCCAGCTTGCGGCGGATGATCGCGCCGCTGGCGGCAACTTCGGCCTTGAGCTGTTCACGGTCGTCCAGATGCGCGAGAACCAGCTCCAGTGCGCTCTCGGTGTCCTCGGTCTTGAGGTCCACCACGCGGTGGTAGTCGAGCGACTGATAGAGCCCGGCGAACTTGCGGCTGTAGGCCAGCGGCACGACCGGCACACCGGCGGAAAACGCACCGATGGTCGCATGCATGCGCGCGCCGACGAAGAAGTCCATGCCGCTGATGTAGGACTTGGCCTCGATCGGCCCTTTGAAGCGCGGCGCCAGCTTGAGCTCGGGATACTGCTGCTGCAGTTGCTGGGACACGGTGTAGTCGTCTTCCGCAGGGAAGCCGATCGGGATCACGTGGGGCACCAGGTGCACTTCGTGGCCGCGCTCGAGCAGGGTCCGGATAAGGCGGTCGGTCAGCGCCTTGTAGTCGGCGCGCAGGCCGAACTGATTGGCGGTGCCTTCGTATCCGCCGTGATGCAGCAGCGCCGACACGCTGAGGCCGACAGCCAGCTTGCTTGGGTCGCGCTGTTCGCTCTGGCGCTCGAAGGGCAGGGCGAAGGCGACGTCGATGACTTCGTCGCGATTGGGGATGTTCAGCTGCTTGAGCACGTCGAACGACTGGTGATCGCGGGCGAAGACCATGGTGCTCTTCTTCATCGCCCAGGCCGAAGCCTTGGTGCCCCAGTCCGACTTGAACGGGCCGATGGTCTGCGGCGAGAGGATCAGCGGAACGCGACCGCCCAGGGCCATGCCTTTGCTGACCAGCAGCTTGATCAGGCGCTTGGCACCGTAGATGTCGGAAAAGCTGTCGCCTTCGCCGATATCGAACACCGCGTCACAGGAGCTGATCGCCTGATACAGGCCGTGGGGGTTCTTCAGCAGCGCTTTCTCGTTGAACTCGATGAATTCGTAGTTGAAGCGCTCGGTGGACGGCGGGTAGTCGCAGGGCCCGGACGAACCGATGATCAGGAACTCCGGGGTGATCCCGCATTTACGCGCGGCCTCGTCGATCAGCAGCATGTTGGAAATGCTCAGGGCGCCAACCCCGAGGTTGCCGGAAGAGAACGAGTGCCATAGCAGTCCGAATTTCATGTTCGAGTCACTCCAGAATCAGTCAGCGTTGTGCGCAGGGGTAGGGCCAATGGCAGTGCAGTCGTTCGCCAGGTGTTTGCGCATGAGCTCCATCTGAGGACGGTCCTCGCCCTTGCGCGGCTCGATTGCAAGCTTGTAGGTGCCCCAGCCGGGGCCGCCGGCCCAGTAGGCGCTGGGTACGCAGTTGTCATTGAGGTAGGCGAGCAGGTTGTCCATGGCGACCGCCGCTTCGGGCAGGTCGTCGGGAATGCCGTATTCGCCGAGGAAGCCTTTCTGGCCGTGCTTCTTCAGCCACTCGATGAAGGGGCGAGCGCGCTCGACGCCGATCATCGGGTCGATATCGCGGCTGCTCTGCGCCATGTACTTGCCGGAGAAATCCTGGTCGAAATACAGGTGCGCTTCGTAGACGACGCGGTCGGCCGGGTCGTTGATGAGGAAGTTGGCGTTCACCAGCGGCCAGTGGTACGCGCTGGACCAGCGCTCGCCTTCGATGAAGATCAGCGTCTGATCGTCGACTTCGCGAATCGCATCGACCGCCGCCTGAGCAGCGCCTGGCCAAAGGCCGACGGTGCCATGGGGCTCATTCATGATGTCGTAGCCGAGCAGACCGCGGTGACCCTTGAAGCGCTTGGCCAGCTCGCGCCACACCGATGCGTAGGCGTCGTAAGGCACCTTGCTCGAGCCGATGAGTTCGCCGTGGTAACGACCATAGTTGTGCATATCCAGAACGACCTTCTGGCCATTCATCGCGGCCAGATCCAGGGTCTTCTTCAACAACCGGATCTGGTCGAAGTTCAATCCGTCATCGAGCGAGTGTTGAACCCGCTCCCAGATGAAGGGAAAGCGGATCAGGCGGATGCCCTGATCGGCGTAGTACTTGAAGTGCTTCTTTTCCGGATAGAAGTAGTTCGTGCCGTTCTTGCCCGGAGTCACGTGTGGGGCAAATCCGGCGCCGGAGATATTGACCCCGAGCAGCGCGAGGCCCTTGTCGCTGGTTGGCCAATCGGCGGCGCTCGCGCCGACTGCGGACAGCGTGGCCACCAGTGCCACAGCCAGTCGTGTGAGGCGTTGTGCTGGCCGGTTGGGGTGTCTGGTCATCGCTAACACCTATCTTCGGGCAAAAGTAAGTTCCACTGACGCTCGGAAGGCCAGTTGCTCGGCAGTGAGGAAAGTGGGGGTAGCTGCAGTGTTCTGCATGGCGACGGTGAGCCGTCGCCATGCACTCACCTTATTTGCTGGTGCTGGCGTATTCGTACTGGTAGTAGCCGTACTCGCCGTAGGTTGAAGCCTTGCGAACCACTGCGTTGAAGATGACGCCCTTGACGATCAGGCCGTTCTGCTCGAGTCGACGCTTGGCTGCCTCGATTTCCTTCACACCGTTCAGCGCATAGCGGGTGACCATCAGTGTGGTACCGGCCTGGCTGCCGACCAGCGCGGCGTCGGTGACCGCCAGGATCGGCGGGGTATCGAAGATCACCAGGTCGTACATGTGGCTGATCTCCTTGACGAAGCGCGAGAAGTTCTCGTGCATCAGCAGCTCCGAGGGGTTCGGCGGCAGCTGGCCATGGGTGATCACGTGCAGGTTGTTCAGTTGGGTCTTCTGGATGGCATCGAACAGGGTGATGCGGCCGGAGAGGATGTCCGACAGGCCCTTGTCACCGTCACAGCGCATGACCTTGTGCAGGTAACCCTTGCGCATGTCGGCATCGATCAGCAGCACGCGCTTGCCGGATTGGGCAACGACCGCGGCGAGGTTGGTGGTGACGAAGGACTTGCCCACCGCAGGGCTCGGGCCGGTGATCATCAGGACGTTGTTCTTGGCCTCGATCATCGCGAAGTGCAGGCTGGTACGCAGGCTGCGCATGGCTTCGGTGGCGAGGTCGGCCGGGTCGTTGATGGTCAGCAGGTAAGAGGCGGTGCTCTTGTCGCGCTTGAAGTTGGCCAGGCGTTTTTCCAGCGCGGCCTGCTTGTCGGTGAACGGAATGGAGGCATACACCGGGGTGCCGGTACGCTCGATGTCTTCCGGGTTCTCGACGCCACGCTTGAGTGCTTCACGCACATAGACGAATGCGGTAGCGAGCAGGGCGCCCAGCAGGGTTGCGACGATCACCACCAGCGGCTTGTTCGGCTTGACCGGGTTTTCCAGGTCAGCGGCAGCATGGTCGATGATGCGCACGTTGCCCACGGTGCCGGCGCGAATGATGTCCAGCTCCTGGGTCTTGTTCAGCAGCATGGAATAGGTTTCCGAGGAAACTTCCACGTCACGGGTCAGGCGCAGCAGTTCCTGCTGGGTCGACGGCAGGGTGCCGATCTGCTTCTCCAGTTCTTCCTTCTGCATCTGCAGTTGGTTGATCTGGTTCATCAATGCCTGGAAGTTCGGATGCTGACGGGTGAAGCGGCGTTCCATCTCGGTACGCTTGAGGTTCTGCTCGGAGATCTGCTTCTCAAGATCGACGATGCGGTCCAGCACGGATTGCGTTTCGGCAGTGATGTCCACGGAGCCCGAGCCGGTCTGGTACTTGTTCAGGGCAGTCTGCGCAGCTTCCAGCTTCTTGCGCACGGCTGGCACCTGCTCATTCAGGAACTCCAGGCTCTGGGTGGCTTCGGCGGCATTGCGCGCGACGTTCTGGTCGACATAACGGCTGGCGACCTCTTCCAGAACGCGAATGGCGTGCTCCGGGTTGGGGTCTTCGAGGGTCACGTTGACGATGCCCGACTGCTTGCCGCGTTCGGCGGCCGACAGACGCTGCTGGTAGCTTTCCGTGGTGTTGTAGGTACGGTTCTTGACGACGGTGAAGGTGGTGCCCGGCCGTGCATTCAGCTCGGCCACGGTGACGCGGTAGTCCTCTGTTTCGACCGGCTCGCCAACGACACCCTGAACCACGACCTCGCCATCCTCGTCACGCAGGATGAAGCTGTTGTTCTCTGCCGCTTCGAGTGTCAGCTCCTTGCCATGGACCTTGTCCGGCACTTCCAGCTGAGTGACCTTCAGCGTCTCGCCACCCCAGGCGTAAGCGCCCAGACCGGCAGGGTGCCAACCCAATTCACCTTCTTCGCTCGGCTCGAAGCGACGCGCCATGAAGCCGCCGATGATCGGGAAGTGGTGGGGGGTGATCTGGATGTCGAGATTCAGGCTGGCAACGGCACCACCAACCACCGAGCGCGACTTGAGCAGCGCGATCTCGGTTTGCGCCGGAGACACCGGCGGATTGGTGTTGACCACGTCAGTCAGGCTTGGCAGCCCGTTCTTCGGTTCGATCTGGATCATCGCGCTGGCGAGATAGACCGGCGTCGCAAGCAGGGCGTAGGCGATCCCCAGGGCTGCAAAGAACCCGGTGATGCCCAGGATCAGCAGGCGGTTGTTGATGAAGGTGTCAAAGAGGTGGGCCAAGTCGATGTCCTTGTCCTCTTTGGTTTCATAGATCGGGCGGGGCATGGTTGTCATCGAAGTTCCTTCTTCATTTCAGGTAAGGAAGCCAGCTCTCGACGGATTTCGTCAGGAGATTGTGGACATGTTCAAACGCGGGTTTGGATTGGCGGTACGGGTCCGGGATTTCCAGCTCGTCCTGCCATTTACCGATGAGAAACGTTTTGCCGTGCACTTCAGGTGCGATCTGGCGAATGTGCTGAATGTGGCTATGCTCCATCGCTAGGATCAGATCCGCCTGGTGCAACATGTGGCTGTCGACCTGGCGCGCGCAGTGAGCTGGTAGCTCCAGCCCGTTGTCCTGCAGTACTTCATGGGCGGTCTTGTCCATCGGGTTACCTACTAATGCACCAATCCCTGCCGAGCTGATCGTCAGGTCCTGGCCGCTGAGTCTGTGTGCGAACAGCGCTTCGGCCGTGGGGCTTCGGCAGATGTTTCCGACACAGACGATCAAGATGTTCTTGAACATGGGATCAACCTCGGGGCTGCAACTTCGCAGCCGCCGGGGTGCGGCCCGGGGTGAACGAATGTGAGATTTTTGGGAGTGTCATTAGTTCCTTCCTGCCGCATCTTGTGATGCGGCTTTTCTGATCTTTTTCGGCGGTGTTCAGCGCGTTTGCCGATCAGTACACATCCTTGTTGAGCAGCAGCGCTGGCGGGGTACGCACCAGGATGTAGAGGTCGAACCACACGGACCAACGCTCGATGTAATCCAGGTCGAACTCGACGCGTTTCTCGATCTTCTCCAGCGTGTCGGTTTCACCGCGGTAGCCATTGATCTGTGCCCAGCCAGTGATGCCTGGCTTGACCCGATGGCGCGCGGAGTACTCGGCCACGGCATCCTCGAACAGCACGCCGGCAGCCTTGGTAGCCGTGGCATGAGGGCGCGGACCGACCATTGACATGCTGCCGAGGAAGACGTTCAGCAGCTGAGGCAGCTCGTCGAGGCTGGTCTTGCGGATGAAGCGGCCCACACGGGTGATGCGATCATCGCCACGGGTGGTTTGCCGATCGGCGTTGGCGTCCGACTTCTCGTGGTACATCGAGCGGAACTTGAAAACTTCGATCAGGCGGTTGTTGTAGCCGTAGCGCTTCTGCTTGAAGAGCACGGGGCCTGGCGAGTCGAGCTTGATCGCCAGGGCGATCGCCAGCATGACCGGCGCGGCGGCGAGCAGGGCGATGCTGGAAATGACGATATCTTCCAGACGCTTGAACATCGGCGACCATCCGCGCAGCGGCAGATCCGACGCGATCAGGGTCGGCAGGCCGCCGACCTCGGTGATGCGCTTGTCGGCATGGCGGAAGGCGACCATGTCGGGTACCAGCAGAACATTGACCGGCAGCTTGCGCAGCTCGGCGATCAACTGGCCGATCCGGCTGTCGGCGAACCAGGGCAGGGCGACCAGCACCTGGGTGACCTTCTCTTCACGAATCATTTGTTCGAGATCACGGGTGTTGCCCAGCAGCGGCAGGTTGGCCAGCTCCTTGGGCAGACGCTCGAGGCGATCGTCGATAAAGCCGAGCACGCCGGTGCGAATATCGCGGTGGTTCTGCAGGTACTCGGCAACGCGCACGCCATTGTCGGTGCCGCCAAGAATCACGGCGTTCTGCAGGAACATGCCGCGCGCCATCAGGCGGCGGAACAGGGCGAGCATTGCCAGGCGTTCGGCGCCGAACAGGATGGTGCTGGTGAGGAACCAGAACGCCAGATGCTTGGCTTCGAGATAGCCGAACATCCCCATGCCCTGATGCATGAAGACCAGGAAGCTGAACGCTGCCGCCCAGGCGACGAACATGACGCGGAAGCGCAGCAGGGTGCTGAACACCTCTTCGCTGTAGATGCCTACGGTCTGGAAAATGATGACGCTCAGTACCGCGAAGAAGCCGAGGAAGGCGCTGAACGGGCCGCTGGTGGGCAGCTCCATGAAGGCCAGAAGCAGGAGCCCCGGCAGGATGGCCGTCAGCGCATGTATCAGGCGAATGCTGGCAAGGAAGTAATCGACGAAACTCGGGTGAGCATATTCAAGGGTTCCAACTGACTGTACGCGCATACAAGGCTCCATCCTCAGCTCAAAGCTGGCTCAAATCTCGAATTAATCGCCGCGGCACGCGGGAGGGTGATAGCAGGCCGCCATCGCAACCGTGATCGGGACTCCTGCTCCGACCGTGCCTCTCAGAATGAGTTCAGTACTAGTCAAAGGCCTGCCAAAAAAATGCTGAAAACCACGATCTGCCTGCAAACCACTGTTTTGAAAGAGGTTTAGACGGAACTTGCGGGATGTCTAGGAAGACCTGGGTGCGCGCATTCGGTGACCGACGGCGCCATTGATCGAACTTTTGGATTAATACCGCTGCGCTTGTTTCGCACAACTTCCGGCGCTGGGTCCTGTCTTATGCAACGGTGCGAATAGCGAGGAATGAACAGCCATGAGCGATGCCAAGGCGCTGCTGATACTGCATGGAAAACAGGCGCTCAATGAGGAGGTACGCGAGGCTGTCAAACAGCAGCGTGAATTGGGTTGGGAGTTGGCAGTTCGTGTGACCTGGGAACCCGGCGACGCCCAACGGCTGGTGCAGGAGGCCTTGAGTGCGGGCTACCGGATGCTGGTCGCCGGCGGTGGCGACGGCACCCTGCGTGAAGTTGCCGAAACCATGCTGGAGATCGGGGCAGACGCGACCTTGGCACTGATGCCGCTGGGCAGCGCAAATGATTTTGCCAAGGCTGCCGGTATATCGCTCGATCCATTCGAATCGCTGGCGCTGCTGGACGAGCCTGCGCAGGCCGTCGACATCGGCATGATGAACGGTCGGCCATTCGTCAACATGGCTACCGGTGGCTTCGGTTCGCGGGTAACTGCCAGCACCTCGGAAGAACTCAAGCGTTTCCTGGGTGGTGGTGCTTACCTGCTGACCGGGCTGACGCGCTTTGCCGAGATCGATGCGGCCCGTGGCCGCTTCAGCGGTCCGGATTTCGAATGGGAGGGCGAGTTTCTGGCGCTAGGGATCGGCAATGGCCGCCAGGCGGGCGGTGGCCAGCTGCTATGCCCGCAGGCGAGCGTCGATGACGGCTTGCTCGATGTCTGCATCGTGCCTGCGCCGGCCGATGCCGTCGGCACGCTGGGAACATTGCTCAGCGGCGGATTGCTCGGAGTCGAGGCTGTGTCCGTCAGCGCGCGGGTGCCCTGGCTCGAGGTAGAGGCGCCGACGAAGATCGACATCAATCTGGACGGCGAGCCGTTCCGCAGCGCCCATCTGCGCTTCGAAGTGCGCGCCGGCGCATTGCGCATGCACCTGCCGCCTGACTCTCCCTTGCTGTTGCGCAATGCCGACAAGCAATAACCCCTGTTTGCCATTCCGACGGTTGCGACGCGCGGCATAAAAAACACGCTGCGTCGCATAAAGCGTTGGAGCATCCGGCCGATATGCCTTTTACCATGTTTTCCCAAGGAGCCTGGAAATGGCCGGCATTCTCGATTCAGTCGATCAACGTACCCGTCTTGTGGGGCAGAATCGCCTGGAGATTCTCATGTTCCGGCTCGGCGGGCGGCAGAAGTTTGCCATCAACGTCTTCAAGGTGCAGGAAGTCGTCCAGTTGCCAAAGATGACCCTGATGCCGCACCGCCACAGCTCGGTTTGCGGCGTGGTCAACCTGCGAGGGCAGACGCTGCCGGTGGTGGACCTTTCGCGAGCCATCGGCCTTCGCCCGCTGGTGCCGGATGAGCGCAGCACCATCATCGTTACCGAATACAACCGTACCGTGCAGGCGTTTCTCGTTGGCGGTGTGGATCGTATCGTCAACCTCAACTGGGAGGAGGTGATGCCGCCGCCAAGCACGGCCGGTCGTCAGCACTACCTCACGTCGATCACCAAGGTCGATAACGAGCTGGTTGAAGTGATCGATGTGGAAAAGGTGCTTGCCGAGATCGTGCCTTACGACACCAGTATTTCCGCCGAGCGCCTGGCCGATCCGCTGCTCGAGCGCGCCCGGGGTCGCGAAGTGCTGTGCGTGGATGACTCCACCGTGGCCCTCGCGCAGCTGCGCGAAACGCTCAGCCAGCTCGGCATTAAGGTCCACACTGCCAGCGACGGACTGAAGGGCCTGAACATGCTCAAGGCCTGGGCCGATGCCGGCGAGGTGCTGACCGACAAGTTGCTGATGGTCTTCACCGACGCCGAAATGCCGGAGATGGATGGCTATCGCCTGACCACGGAAATTCGCCATGACCCGCGCCTGCGTGATCTGTACGTGGTGCTGCACACTTCGCTGTCGGGCAGTTTCAACCTGGCGATGGTGCAGAAAGTCGGTTGCGATAACTTCCTTTCCAAGTTCCAGCCGGAAAAGCTCGTGGACGTGATCCAGGACCGTCTGAAAATGGAAGAGCAGGACTGATCAGTCCCTCGCTCTGTCGGCTGCTGAACATCGCAGTCGAGCCCTGATATGCTGCTGCGCTTCCCCTCAGGAGGCGCCGCATGCATCTCTCCTCGCTCTATCGCTTCCCCCTCAAATCGGCCGCTGGCGAAGCGCTGCAGCAATGCGCGAGTGACGCGCTGGGTCTGGTCGGTGATCGGCGCTGGATGGTGGTTGCAGCCGGCACAGGTCGCTTTCTTACCCAGCGTGCCGTACCCACAATGGCGCTTTTACAGGCGCACTGGGATGGCGAAACCGCGCTGCGGCTGACTGCGCCAGGCATGCAGGAGCTGCTGGTTGCCGTGCCGGATGCCAAGGTAATGCGCTGCGTGCAGATCTGGAGTTCCAATGCCGTGGTGCCTGATGCCGGCGATGCCGCAGCGGCCTGGCTGACGGATTTTCTCGGTCAGCCCTGCCGTCTGGTGTATCTGCCCGAAGACGACGGCATTCAAGTCGATCTTGACTACGCAAGGCTGGGCGAGCGCACTGCATTCAGCGATGGATTTCCCTTTCTGCTGATCGGTCAGGGCTCTCTGGACGACCTGATTCGCCGCGTGGGGCGCCCGCTTGAAATGTTGCGGTTTCGCCCGAACCTGGTCATCAGTGGTACGGAGCCTTATGCCGAGGACGGCTGGACGCGTATTCGCATCGGCCAGTTGGCGTTTCGCATCGTCAAGCCCTGTTCCCGCTGCGTCATCCCCACCCTTGACCCGTCCACCGCCGAGCGCGACCCCGATCGTGAACCGCTGAATACGCTGCTCACATATCGCAAAGGGAAGGGCGGTGTCTTCTTCGGTCAGAACCTGATCGCCGAAGGCACCGGTGAGCTGGAGGTGGGGATGCCGGCGGAAGTGCTGGAGTAACTTCAGCCAGGCCTGCCCAAGTGAGCAGGCCTGTTCGGTTGCCTGAAAGCCGCCGCATCACTGAGATTCGAAGAAGCGCTCGTGCCATTCCACCAGCGGTTGCGGCGAGTTCAGTTTCTGCCCGTAGATGACCGAGTAGGTCAGCACGTTCTGCACGTACTGGCGGGTTTCGTCGAACGGAATGCTTTCCACCCAGACATCGAATGACAAGTGCTCGGCGTTGCGCAGCCATTGACGTACGCGACCCGGCCCGGCGTTGTAGGCGGCCGAGGCGAGCACGCGGTTGCCGTTGAACTGGCCGTAGATCTGGCTCAGATAGGCGGTGCCCAGCTGGATATTGGTGTTGGGGTTGAGCACCTGCTGCTGTGAGGCCAGCGGGATATTGAAACGTCTCGCGGTTTCCTTGGCCGTGGCCGGCATCAGCTGCATCAGCCCAGTGGCGCCGACATGGGAGCGGGCGTCGGCCATGAACGCGCTTTCCTGGCGGGTGATGGCGAATGCCCAGCTCGGGTGAATCTCTCGGGCCCTGGCTGACTGAATAAGCGTGCTGCGGTGGGCCATGGGAAAGCGGATGTCCAGGTCGTCCCAGTACTGCGCCTGGCTGATGGTGCGGATCGCCGGGAAATACCATTCCTTTTCATAGGCAAGCCGCGCCTGCGCCACCAGTTCGTCCCTGCTAAAGAGACGGCTGACGTGGTACCACTCGCGGCGGCCATCGACGATCTGCCCGCGGTCGTGAAATTCCAGCGCGCGGCGGATGCCAGCGGTGTTGCGCACCTTTTGCACGACCTTGCTATCGAGCGCCAGTGGCTGGTGGTTGAGCTTGTACGGTGCCTGAATGCGGTCGGCAGAAAGAAAGCCGTAGAAGTCCCGCTCCTTGGCAACCGGCTGGTAAAGCTGTGCCGCTTGCTGGCTTTCGGGCTTGGCCAGTTGCAGGCTGCGTGCCTGCCAGTAGCGCCAGCGATTGGTATTGGCCAGGTCTTCGGGGAAGCGTTGGGTAAGCCGGTATGCGTCATCCCACTGGCCCAGGCGCAGCAGCAGCCGGGCGCGCCATTCGCTGACGGTGTTGTCACGCAGTTCGGGGTCGTATTCGGCCATCACTTTCAGCGCACGTGCGTCGAAACGCTTGGCCAGCGTCAGCCCGATCTGCCGGGCGATGGCGACTTTCTCTTCGGCCGAGAAGGCGAAGCGCCGAGCGTAGCCGTCGAGCAGATTCAGCGCCTGCTCCGGGTCCTGACGGGCGAGGCGGCGCAATCCGAGCGACACGACGTCGGCCATTTCCGGGCTGGTTGGCACGAAGCGATCCGACTGGCGAAGCATTTGCGGCTTCTGCGCGACATCGATCATCAACTGCCCCTGAGGTTGCAGGGTCGGCAGGCGTTTGACCAGATAGCTGGCCACGCCGTAGTTACCGCTCTCGACTGCCAGCTTGGTGCGCTTCCAGCGGCGTTCTTCGGTCAGCAACCCTTTGATATCCCACAGTTCGAACAAGGGATCACAGGCGTTGTGCTGCGACTTGCCGACCAGCCAAAGGCGCTCGGCCGTGGCATCGGCACCTGGCAGGTCGTTGCGTAGCTGATACTGGCCGAACAGGCAGTCGAGCTCGGTGAAATTCATCTTCGGGTCGTAGTAGCGGATGAAGGTCTGCCAGTCCCCGCGCGCGGCCAGAAGGCGCAGCCAACGCAGCTTCATCCAGCTGATCTGTGGCAGGTCACCGTGCTCGGCAAGAAACTTCTCCACCTCCTGGTTGCTGGCCGATTTCAGGCGATGGGTCAGGTCGTCGTACGCGAGATAAGGTTCGAGCGGGTAGTCGCGCAGGGCGTTGTAATAACGCCGGTAGGGGCCGCTGTCGCCCTTGGCCAGGGCCTGCTTGGCCTGGTCGTAATACTGGCGCTGCTGACTGAGACTGGCGGCGGACGCATCCAGGCCGAGGGTTGAAACGAACAGGCAGAAACACAAACTGGAGAGTCGGCCGCGCATGGTACATCCGTAAAACGGGGGCTTGAGATGACAGGTGATCGGCTGCGCCTTGGCACAGCCGCAATCGGCCTGTCGCAGGGGCTAGCTTAGCCTGCCGCACGGGGCAGTTAAACGCGCATTAAGCTCCCGTAACAAACAAAGGCAGACTTCCGACGAGCGTACCTGCCATGGCTCGCGTGGCCATCGACAGCAAACGGATGCGATAGCCCCGTGCGGCTGATAAAGCCTTGCTCACAGCGGGTGGGCCATGGCGATCTGTTAGACTGCGCGCCCTGTTTTCCGGAGGTAGTCATGACCCTGCTCAAGTTCACCGATGTATCTCTCGCCTACGGCACCACGCCGTTGCTGGACGGCGTGTCCTGGCAAATCGCGCGAGGCGAGCGGGTCTGCATCATTGGCCGTAATGGCACCGGAAAATCCAGCATGCTGCGCCTGGTCAAAGGTGATCGTGCCGCCGATGACGGGGAGATCTGGCGTGCCCCGGGGCTGAAGATCGGCGAACTGCCGCAGGAGCTCCCGCGAGCGGACGACCGCACGGTATTCGATGTGGTCGCTGAAGGCCTGGCCGGGGTCGGCGAGCTGCTCGCCGAGTACCATCACCTCAGCCAGAACATCCAGAACGACGCCGATCTCGAGAAGCTCATGCATGTGCAGCAGGCGCTTGAGGCGAAGGATGGCTGGCGCTTGCAGCAACTGGTCGACAGCACCCTGAGCCGCCTGCAGCTGCCGGCTGACCGCACCCTGGCCGAACTCTCAGGTGGCTGGCGCCGCCGCGTGCTGCTGGCCCAGGCACTGGTGTCCGAGCCGGATCTGCTGTTGCTCGACGAGCCCACCAACCACCTGGATATCGGTGCCATCGCCTGGCTGGAAGAGGCGCTTACCGGTTTCAACGGTGCCGTGCTGTTCATCACCCACGACCGGGCATTCCTGCAG
This sequence comes from Stutzerimonas xanthomarina, assembly GCF_003935375.1. Taxonomy (GTDB): domain Bacteria; phylum Pseudomonadota; class Gammaproteobacteria; order Pseudomonadales; family Pseudomonadaceae; genus Stutzerimonas; species Stutzerimonas xanthomarina_A. Next base: position 156,361 of record NZ_RHQM01000001.1, on the reverse strand, counting down.
AACCTGGCGACCCGCATCCTCGAACTGGACCGCGGCCACCTGATCGACTGGAATGGCGACTACGCAAGCTTCCTGGTGCACAAGGAGCAGCAGTTGGCGGCTGAGGAAACGGCCAATGCGCTGTTCGACAAGAAGCTGGCACAGGAAGAGGTGTGGATTCGCCAGGGCATCAAGGCGCGGCGTACCCGCAATGAAGGCCGCGTGCGGGCATTGAAGGCGCTGCGCGCCGAGCGCAGCGAGCGCCGTAACGTGCAGGGCAAAGCAACCTTCCAGGTGGAAACCGCTGAGAAGTCCGGCAAGCAGGTCATCGTTGCCGAGGATGTGACGTTCGCCCATGTCGGCGGCGATCCGCTGATCAAGAACTTCTCCATGGTCATCCAGCGCGGCGATCGCATCGGCTTGCTCGGTGCCAACGGTACCGGCAAGACCACCTTGCTCAAGCTGCTGCTGGGCGAGCTTCATCCGAGCAGCGGTTCCATAGAGTTCGGCACCAAGCTCGAAGTGGCGTATTTCGACCAATTGCGTCACCAGCTGGAGCTGGAAAAGACCGTGGTCGACAACCTCGCCGAAGGACGTGAGTTCATCACCATCGATGGCCAGAATCGTCATGTCCTGAGCTATCTCGGCGACTTCCTATTCAGCCCGCAGTGGGCACGGACGCCGGTCAAGGCGCTGTCTGGAGGCGAGCGGGCACGGCTCTTGCTGGCCAAGCTGTTCAGTAAGCCGGCCAACCTGCTGGTGCTCGACGAACCGACCAACGACCTCGACGTGGAAACTCTCGAGTTGCTCGAAGAGGTGTTGCTCGGTTTCCAGGGCACCGTATTGATGGTGAGCCACGACCGGGCCTTTCTCGACAACGTGGTCACCAGCACCTTGGTGTTCCAGCGCGGCGGTGAGGTACGCGAATACGTTGGTGGCTATCAGGACTGGTTGCGCCAGGGTGGTTCGCCGCGTTTGTTGGGTGTTGCAGAGTCCGGCGGCGAGACGAAGGACGCCAAGAAAGCGCAGCAGGCTTCGGTCGCGTCGGCAGCTGCCGAGGTCGCGCCGGCGAAGAAGAAGCTCACCTACAAGTTGCAGCGCGAGCTCGAGGCCTTGCCGGGCAAGATCGATGAGGCGGAACAGGCTATCGAGGCGCTCCAGACGCAGATCTCCGATCCGGCCTTCTATCAGCAGCCGGCAGACGTGACCGCTGCGGTGCTGAGTCGCCTTGAAGCGCTGCAGCTGGAGCTGGACGGCTTGCTGGAGCGCTGGGCAGAGCTGGAGGAGTAATCCCGCCACACTGACGAGCAGGGGGTGCGGGTTGCTGGGGCCCGCGCCGCACCAATCGCTGCCCGACGATGCGGCTCCCCATCACGGCTTATGAGATGGATCAATGCCCGGCGTGCTGGCGCGTAGTTAAGTATCCGCATCGGATCATGCAGTCATGATGGAGCGTTAATGGCAATCGAATACCGCATTACCCTGGATGATGAACACGACTTCAGCTACAGGATCGAGCTGGATCGTGAGTACGACAGGGAGGTCGCCGCGCAGGCGCCGAAATGGACCCGTCTGGAGCATCAGCGCTGCTCGAATTGCCCACTGAGCAAGGACGATTTCAGCCATTGCCCGGCGGCGGTCGACCTGCACCGGGTGATCGAGGATTTCCAGGGCCTGCCGGCAGTGAAGAAGGCCTTGGTATGGGTGCGCACCCCGGAGCGTGAGTACACCAAGCAGGTTGGTCTGGACGAGGGGCTGCGGGCACTGCTCGGGGTGATCATGGCGACCAGCGCCTGCCCGGTGCTCGGCGGACTCAAGCCCATGGCCAAGCAGCATCTGCCATTTGCCAGCAACAACGAGTTCGTTTTGCGGGCGGTATCGCTCTATCTGGCGCGGCAGTATTTCAACCTACGCGAGGGTCGCCATGCAGACTGGGAACTGCGCGGGCTGGTGCGTTCATTTCAGCAGCTGCAACTGGTCAATCAGGCGTTCTGGCAGCGTATTCACGATACCTGTCACGCCGACTCCAATCTCAAGGCCTTCCTGACCTTCTTTTCCATGGCGTCGAGCCTGACCTATTCGCTCGAGACGCAACTGCAGAAGATCCGCCCGTTGGTGATGAGTGCGGGCGAGGGCGTCGAAGCGGTCTGACCTCGCCAGCTTGCGCAGAGTGGCTTCACCCTGCGCGGCGACCTGGCTAATCGGCCTTTTTCAAACGCACGGCCAGTACATCGCACGGCGCGCCGTGGAGGATGTCGTTGGCGGTCGACCCCAGCAGCAGGGCGAGTCCGTGGCGACCATGGCTGCCGACCACGATCAGATCACAGCCCTGTTCCTTCGCCAGGCGGTGTACTTCCTGGCGGGGCTGTCCGTAGGCGAGGTGGCGATTCTCCGGTGCCAGGCCCGGGTAGCTGTCGGCGAAGCCGTTCATGCGCTCGCGTGCCTGGTCGAACTGCTGTTGTTGCAGCATCGAAAGGTCCATCGGCACGTCGCCGCCGAAGGCCATGGCCATCGGCTCGATGATGTGCACCAGGCTCAGCTTGGCATTCGAGGTGCTGGCCAGCGCCTGGGCGCGAGCCACGACCGGATGGCACTCTTCGGTCAGGTCGATGGCGACCAGTATGTGTTGGTAGGGCATGGCGTGTTTCTCCTTGCTTGCCGGTTGCCTGAGGCAGCCGTCCCGGCGATGTTTGGGGATAACCCCTCGTTTAAGAGGTTTATACGACCTTGCTTCGGCCTTCGCCAGTGGCTTGTTGTCACCATCGATGACGGCTGAGGGACACAGGCTGCTATCATGGCCGCCCTTGTCGCTGCGACGCATAGCATGCCCGTGGCGACGCTGAATGCGCCCTGTTGCCTGGCCAGCCGCCGCTGGCAGTTGTGAACGGCTGTCACCGAGAAAACACCATGCTGATGTTCGACTCCGATTACTCGCTCGCCTGGGCTCTCTACGGGATAGCCGCGCTGGGATGCCTGCTGTTCTGGTTCCGGGTGACGCGCGGAATGTGGCGCTGGTTGCGCGAGCCGCTACGACTGATCGCGGCTGTGTTGCTGTTCACGCCGACCATCGTTGACCCGGCGAAGGAACTCTTCGCGCCAGCGGTGGCCATTACCGCCATGGACATGATCTTCCAGATGGGCAACAACGCCTGGCGCGCCGTGGCGGATCTGGCCATGTACGGGCTGATCGCGTTCGGCCTGTATCTGCTGCTCGTCGCCATACGCTGGCCGATCGAGCGAAAGTATCGACGCCGCCGCGACACTGCGGACGAAGCCGAGGACAGCCGGACGCTGCGCGAACGCATGGAAGATGACAGCGATGACGAGCTGGACTACACGCCGTCACGCGGGCGGATGCGCACCGAACCCAGGCTCTAGTCGAGCGATTCACAGAAACCGAGCGGAGATGACGCATGTGCGAGCTGCTGGGCATGAGCGCCAATGTTCCAACCGATATCGTTTTCAGCTTCACCGGTCTGATGCAGCGGGGCGGCAAGACCGGCCCACACAAGGATGGCTGGGGTATCGCCTTCTATGAGGGGCGCGGCTTGCGGTTGTTTCAGGACCCCGTCGCCAGCTGCGAATCCGAGGTGGCGAAGATGGTGCAGCGCTACCTGATCAAGAGCGAAGTGGTGATCGGCCACATTCGTCACGCTAATGTCGGCAATGTTTCCCTGGTCAATACCCACCCCTTCGTCCGCGAACTCTGGGGGCAGCACTGGTGCTTCGCGCACAATGGTCAGCTTTCGGACTTCGAGCCTGGCAAGGGCATCTATCGCCCGGTCGGCGACACCGATAGCGAGCGCGCCTTCTGCGACCTGCTGAACCGCATCCGACTGGATTTCCCTGACCGTTGCGACCCGCAGAGCCTGCTGCCCGTGTTGCTCGGCGCCTGCAACGAGTATCGCCGCAAGGGCGTGTTCAATTGCCTGCTGAGCAACGGTGAATGGTTGTTCAGCTTCTGCAGCACCAAGCTTGCGGAAATCACCCGGCGCGCCCCGTTCGGCCCTGCTCAACTCAGAGACGCCGAGCTGACGGTGAACTTCCATGCCGAAACCACCCCTGACGATGTCGTCACCGTGCTGGCGACCGAACCGCTGACCAATAACGAGCAATGGACCCTGCACGAGCCCGGTCAATGGAGTCTCTGGCAACAGGGCGAATGCGTCGCGCAGGGCAAGGTGGCGGCATGCTGAGAAGTTATCTGCGCCTGACCCTGTTTGCGTTCGGCTTGCTGGTGGGCGTACAGGTGCCGGGATTCATCGATGCCTATGCCAAGCACGTCGAGGCGAGGCGCCTTGAGGCCGAGCAGGGTTTGCACGGCTTTCAGGACACAGCGCGGCGCTTCTTCAGCGGCGATCTGGATGCGCTAGTGCAGCACTATCGAGATAGCGACGACCCGGTTTTCCAGAACGACGCTCAAAGCGTCGAGCATCTGGTGGCGCGGGCCCGCCTGCTCGAGCGCGAGTGGCAGGCGATGCAGCGACCGTGGTACGCACGCGCCATTCACGTACTGCTCGGCGCCGAGCGCAGTCTGCGCGAGCAGGTATGGAGCAGCTATCGCTTCCAGGTCCTGCTGGCGCCCGAAGCCATTGCCTGGGGGCTGAGTTGCGCACTGTTGCTGGCCTGGCTGATGGAGAGCCTGCTGCTGGCGGCAAGCTTCCCGTTCCGCTCGCGGCGCCGCTACCGTGCCTTTCGCTCGTGACTTGAAGGTTGCACTGCCGATTGCCTGGGCTAGTCGCGGCTCAGGTAGCGGCTGGCGAACGGACGGATCAACTCACTTCGCCAGAAACTTCATCCCGTCTTCGAGCCCGCTCAGCGTCAGCGGATACATGCGGTCCTCCACCAGCTCGCGGATGATGCCGGTGGACGTGGTGTAGCCCCAGGTGTCTTTTGGGTAGGGGTTGATCCAGATGAGCTTCTTGTACTTCTCCATGAAGCGCTGCATCCAGACGTAGCCGGCTTCCTCGTTCCAGTGCTCGACGCTACCGCCCGGCTGGGTGACCTCATAGGGTGCCATCGCCGCGTCGCCGACGAACACCACCTTGTAGTCCGCGCCGTACTTGTGCAGCACGTCCAGGGTCGACGTGCGTTCCGAAGTGCGGCGGAAATTGTTCTTCCACACCGACTCGTAAATGAAGTTGTGGAAGTAAAAGTACTCGAGGTGCTTGAACTCGGTCTTGCAGGCCGAGAACAGCTCTTCGCAGACCTTCACGTGGGCGTCCATCGAACCGCCGATGTCGAACAGGATCAGCAGCTTCACCGCATTGCGCCGCTCCGGGCGCATCTGGATGTTGAGCAGGCCGGCATCTCGCGCGGTATGGTCGATGGTGCCGTCGATATCCAGCTCGTCCGCCGCGCCCTGGCGGGCGAACTTGCGCAGGCGGCGCAGGGCGATCTTGATGTTGCGCGTACCGAGCTCGACCTGGTCGTCGAGGTTCTTGTACTCGCGCTGGTCCCAGACCTTCACCGCCTTGCCCTGGCGCTTGCCCGCGTCGCCGATGCGGATGCCTTCGGGGTTGTAGCCGCCCGAACCGAACGGGCTGGTGCCGCCGGTGCCTATCCACTTGTTGCCGCCGGCGTGGCGTTCCTTCTGTTCCTCGAGACGCTTCTTGAACTCTTCGATCAGCTTGTCCAGGCCGCCTAGGGACTGGATCTGCGCTCGTTCCTCGTCGGTCAGGCTGCGCTCGAATTCCTTGCGCAGCCAGTCTTCGGGGATCAGCGCCTCGAGATGCTGATCGAGATTTTCCAAACCTTTGAAATAGGCACCGAAGGCCCGGTCGAACTTGTCGAAGTGGCGCTCGTCCTTGACCATCACCGTGCGTGCCAGGAAATAGAACTCGTCCATGTCGGCGAACACGACGCGGTGCTTGAGCGCATCGATCAGGTCCAGCAGTTCGCGCACCGATACCGGCACCTTGGCAGCGCGCATCTCATTGAACAGGCCAAGCAGCATGGCAGAAAACCTCTGACGCACCGTGGATAGTGCGAAATGTTCGGGGCGCTCAGCGGGGGCTGTCGCCGTTGTGTTGGGGCAGTGCGTCGTGAATCTCGTACCACGCCGCCTTGGAGTCGACGAAGATGTGCGATTGCGGCGGTGCCGGCAGCGGTGAATCGAGGGTCCCGGCAGCGACGCCGACCTCATGCTCGCGGTTGTCGACGAACAGCAGATTGGAGCCGCAGCGGATGCAGAAGGTGCGCGTCACATGTTCGGAGGAGTGGTAAACGCCCAGCTGATCCTTGCCCGACATGAAGTGCAGGGCGTCCAGTCGCACGCTCGCGTAGCTGGCGAAGGCGGCGCCATGGGCCTTGCGGCACATCTTGCAGTGGCAGTGGGTCAACTCGTCGATGGGGGCGTCGATGCGATAGCGCACGACGCCGCACAGGCAACTACCGGTATGCGTTTGCATGGTTTGTTCCTCCAGTGAGTGCGCGACCGGCGCCACCGAAGCCGGCACCGATCAGCGGCTGTTAGCGCGTCGACTCATGAAGGCTAGACGCTCCAGCAGCATCACGTCCTGCTCGTTCTTCACCAGAGCACCAGCCAGCGGCGGGATGGCGCGGGTCGGGTCGCGCTCGCGCAGCACTGCCTCGCCGATGTTGTCGGCCATCAGCAGCTTCAGCCAGTCGACCAGCTCTGAGGTCGAGGGCTTCTTCTTCAGCCCTGGCACCTTGCGCACGTCGAAGAACACGTCCAGCGCCTCGCTGACCAGATCCTTCTTGATGTCGGGGTAGTGCACATCGACGATGCGCTGCAGCGTTTCCCGGTCCGGGAAGGCGATGTAGTGGAAGAAGCAACGGCGGAGGAAGGCGTCAGGCAGCTCCTTCTCGTTGTTCGAGGTGATGATGATGATCGGCCGTTGGGTCGCCTTGATGGTTTCGTTGGTCTCGTAGACGTAGAACTCCATCTTGTCGAGCTCCTGCAACAAGTCGTTGGGGAACTCGATGTCGGCCTTGTCGATTTCGTCGATCAGCAGGATGACACGCTCCTCGCTCTCGAAGGCCTCCCACAGCTTGCCTTTCTTGATGTAGTTGCGGACGTCATGGACCTTGTCCACGCCCAGCTGGGAGTCGCGCAGGCGGCTTACCGCATCGTATTCGTAGAGGCCCTGATGTGCCTTGGTGGTGGACTTGATGTGCCAGGTGATGAGTTTGGCATCGAAGGATTCGGCCAGCTGCTCGGCCAGCATGGTCTTGCCGGTGCCGGGTTCGCCCTTGACCAGCAACGGGCGCTGCAGGGTGATGGCTGCGTTGACTGCGAGTTTCAGGTCGTCGGTGGCGACGTAGGACTGGGTGCCTTCGAATTTCATTGCGGATTCCTTCGGCGGGCCTGGCACGCAGGCGCTCGTTGTAGTCAGGAGGGGACTATAAGGGAAGCTCGTGTGAGTGTGAACGCGAGAGCATCATTCAGTCACTGAATGGCTGCGCGTGCGCTTCTGGTGACGCCGCTTGGTCACTCGTCATCGCTCACGGATCGTTCGAATCGAGCCGAGAAAGCTTCGACGAAGGCGTTGCGCAGTATCTCGACGAAGGCCTGGAATGGGCTCACGTCGGTTTTGCGGGTGGTGCCGGAAAGCTCGACACGGGTTGCGAACTGATCCTTGCTCTGGTTCTCAAGCACCTCCTGCCCGCCGCCGACCACGGCCTCCCAGAGGCCGCGGAAGAAGCCCTTGTCCTCGTTTGCCACGTCCTGTTCGTAATCGAAGATATCCACGTTGCGCAGCAACGGCTTGATGTAGCCGTCGAGCTGACTGTCGGTGGCCTGCACTTCGAGGACGAGATCACCCGTTCCGCCGGCGAAATCGAAGTTGGCATAGGCGCGACTGAGGTCGTTCAGCTGCTTTAGCGGTACCTCGGTGACGCGCAGATTGACCTCGAAGTCCTCCCAGTCGGTAAATGGGTCGAAGCTGGCCGTCGCCTCGATCGGCGCCTGGTCGAACAGCTTGCCGGTGCCCTCGAACGCTGCCGTGCGGGTGCCATCGGCATCATCGGTGTTGGTCAGGTTATACAGGCTGGCCTGGATGTCGCTGGCGTAGACGTGCACCTGTGGGTCGGAAGAGAAGTTGCGAAAGGACAGCTGTCCATCGACAACGCGAATCTCGTTCAGCGTGATCGGTATCAGGGCATCGAGCTGGTCGCGCCAATCGACTCCTTTACCGCTTTGTGAGTCGCCGCTGTCGCCGCCATCGACGAAGTTCAGGTGCGGTTGTTCGAAGATCACCTCACCGACGATCTCGCGGTGCCGCAGGATTGCGTCCCAGCTGATGGCGATATCAATACCTGGCGCCTTCAGCAGCGGCGCCTGTACGCGCTTGTCCTTCTTCTCGATCAGCAGCCCTTCGACGCGATAAGCCCCGCGCCACCAAGCCAGATCGACGTCTTCGACATGGCCCTGATAGTCGCCCATGTCGGCCATCTTTTCGTTCAGATAATTACGCACCAGATGGGGCAGTGCGAGGTGCAGCACGATCAGCAGCAGGCCAAGTGCGAGAAGAATCCACAGGGGAAGCAGGCGACGGGTCATGGCGTTCCGGGGATGTGGGCGTGTTGACGATGGACCTCAGGTTTCCGCCGTGAGTTCGGCTGGACTGACGCCTGGACTGCGCATAGGCTGATTGGTCTGGTACACCTCGGACAGGGCATTCCCATGAGTCGCATATTCGCAGACAACGCACGATCCATCGGCAACACCCCGTTGGTCATGATCAACCGCCTTGGTCCCAAGGGCGTCAGCATCATGGCCAAGATCGAAGGCCGGAACCCGGCCTACTCCGTCAAGTGCCGAATCGGTGCCGGGATGATCTGGGATGCCGAAGACAGCGGCCGGATCAAGCCCGGCATGACTCTGGTCGAGCCAACCTCGGGCAATACCGGGATCGGTCTGGCCTTCGTTGCCGCTGCACGCGGCTACAAGCTCATGCTCACCATGCCGGCTTCCATGAGCCTTGAGCGGCGCAAGGTGCTGAAAGCTCTTGGTGCCGAACTAGTGCTTACCGAGCCGGCGAAGGGCATGAAGGGCGCGATCGAGAAGGCCGCCGAAATCGCGGCTTCGAACCCCGAGCAGTACTACATGCCCCAGCAGTTCGAGAACCCGTCCAACCCGGCGATCCATGAAAAGACCACTGGCCCCGAAATCTGGAACGACACCGACGGCAGCATCGATGTGCTGGTGGCCGGCGTCGGAACGGGCGGCACCATTACCGGTGTTTCGCGCTACATCAAGAACACCAAGGGCAAGCAGATCCTCAGCGTTGCCGTGGAGCCGACCAGCTCGCCGGTTATCAGCCAGACCCTGGCGGGTGACGAGGTCAAGCCCAGCCCGCACAAGATTCAGGGGATCGGCGCAGGCTTCGTGCCGAAGAACCTCGACCTGTCCATGGTCGATCAGGTCGAACTCGTCGACGACGAGGAGGCCAAACAGATGGCGCTGCGGCTGATGCGCGAAGAGGGCATTCTTTGCGGTATTTCCTGCGGCGCGGCGATGGCTGCGGCGGTCCGTCTGGCCGAGCGTCCAGAGATGCAGGGCAAGAACATCGTGGTGATCCTGCCGGATTCTGGGGAGCGTTACCTGTCCAGCATGCTGTTCACCGACATGTTCAGCGAGCAGGAACTGGTGCAGTGATGCGGTGCGACGCAGCTGAGCAATTCAGCTGCGTCGCAACTGCGCGGTTGGCCGTGTGGTTGGCGCCTGGCGCAGGATCAACCACAGCGCGAGCGCGATCAGCGCACCGCCCTGGACGTAAGCCCAGGAAAGTGGCTCATCAAGAAAGATAACGCCCCACAGCACGCCAAATGGCGGGATCAGGAAGGTCACCGTCAGTGTCTTGACCGGTCCGATATCCGCCAGCAAACGGAAGTAGAGGATGTAGGCGAACGCCGTACAGACCAGCCCCAGACCCAGCAGACTCAGCCAGACCGTCGAATCGCCCCAGTTTACTAGCGGCGCATTCAGTAACGACAGTCCGAACCATGGCAATAGGCACAGTGCCGCACCAAGCTGGCTACCGAACGCGACCACTTCGCTGTCCAGGCCTTCGCCCTGGTTGATCCAGCGGCGGGTGAGAAAGCCGCCGAAGCCATAACAGGCGGTGGCGCCCAGGCATGCCAGTGCGCCGAGCAGCAGCTCCGTGTCGAATGGCACCGGCCCGATTCGCATCAGCAATGCCACGCCTCCGAGCCCGCTGAAAACGCCGATAATCTTGGCGAGCGTCAACTCCTCGGCGAAGAACAGGGCGCCGATCAGTACGCCCATCATCGGCGTGGTGGCATTGAAGATTGCCGAATAGCCAGCCGGCACCAGCTGCGCAGCCACCGAATACAGTGCGAAGGGCAAGCCGGAATTGATCACGCCCAGCACCAGGCACAACCCCAGCTTGCCGCGAAAATCCCAGCGCGTGCGCAGCAACAGCAGGATGACCAGCAGCCCTGCGCTTGCCAGCAACACACGAAAGAACGCCGTGGGAAAGGTGCCGAGCACTGGGGCAATGATGCGTAGAAAAAGAAAACTTGCGCCCCAGATGGCGGCGAGAGCAAGCAGGCGGAACATGTCGAGCGGGCGCATGGGCGGCTCCACCGGGAGGGAGCTGCAAGTGTTGTCGCTCATTAACCAACTGGCAATCCGAAACCGACTTTCAAACTGCGTGCTGCTAAGCTCGGCGGACGTTCATGTCCTGCAGTGGGTGCATCATGGTGCAGCAGAAACTGGCCGCTGAAATCGCTCGGCAGATCCTCCTGGGCTTCGACGACTACCGAGAGCACTTTCGCCTGATCACCGAAGGCGCGCGGGCGCGCTTCGAGCAGGCGCAATGGCAGGAAGCGCAGCGCGCATCGGCGGCGCGGATCAACCTCTACGAAGAGAAGGTTGGTGAAACCCGGCGTGGCTTGCTGGCCGGTTTCGATCACGCCGACCTGCTTCAGGTCGAGGCCTGGCCGCAGATCAAAAGTGCCTACATCGAGTTGATCAACCCACGCTTCGACGACGAGCTGTCGGAGACCTGGTACAACTCCATCTTCTGTGGGCTGTTCAGCCATGACTGCATCAGCGACGGCACCATGTTCATCCATACCACACGACCGGCGGTGCGTGCTCATGAACGGCTGGCGCAAACCCGTACCTACCAGCCCAACGGCGACTTGAGCGGGATGCTCGAACAGATCCTTGGCGATTACGCATTCGCCGTGCCCTACTGCGACTTGCCAGGAGACCAGCGGCGCCTGCAGGCGCAATTGCACGAGACCCTGCCCGACTGGGTCTGCAAGGATCCGGAGCTGACCGTGGAGCTGTTCGTCTCGGTGCTCTATCGCAACAAGGGGGCATACCTGCTTGGGCGGATCTTCACCCGCGACGAACAGTGGCCGCTGGTCATCCCACTACTGCACCGCGAGGGTGAAGGCATCATTGCCGACGCGCTGATTACCGACGAGGCGGAGGTGTCGATCATCTTCTCCTTCACCCGCTCGTATTTCATGGTCGAGGTGCCGATTCCGGCGGAGTTTGTCGGCTTCCTCAAGCGCATCCTGCCCGGCAAGCACATCGCCGAGCTGTACACCTCGATCGGCTTCTACAAGCACGGTAAGTCGGAGTTCTATCGTGCGCTGATCGATCACCTGGCCAATACTGACGACCGCTTCGTCATGGCGCCCGGCGTTCGCGGCATGGTGATGACGGTGTTCACGCTGCCAGGCTTCAATACGGTGTTCAAGCTGATCAAGGACCGCTTCTCGCCGATCAAGAGCGTCAACCGAGCCACGGTGATCGAGAAGTATCGGCTGGTGAAGAGCGTCGACCGGGTAGGGCGCATGGCCGACACCCAGGAGTTCGCAGATTTCCGTTTCCCCAAGGCGAAATTCGATCCGGAATGTCTGGCCGAACTGCTTGAGGTGGCGCCGTCAACGGTCGAGGTGCAGGACGATACCGTGCTGGTGCGCCACTGCTGGACCGAGCGCCGCATGACGCCCCTGAATCTCTACCTCGAGCATGCCAGTGACGAGCAGGTGCGCGAGGTGCTGGAAGACTACGGGCTGGCGATCAAACAGCTGGCAGCGGCCAATATCTTTCCCGGCGACATGCTGCTGAAGAACTTCGGCGTCACCCGCCATGGTCGGGTGGTGTTCTACGACTATGACGAGATCAGCTTTCTGACCGAAGTGAATTTCCGCCATATTCCGCCGCCGCGCTATCCCGAGGATGAAATGGCGTCCGAGCCCTGGTATTCGGTGGGGCCGAACGATGTATTTCCCGAGGAATTCCCGCGTTTTCTGTTCGCCGACCATGGCCAGCGCCGGCTTTTCGCCAGCTTGCATGGCGAGCTCTACGATGCTGATTACTGGAAAGGGCTGCAGGACGCCATCAGCGGCGGCAAGGTGATCGATGTGTTCCCTTATCGACGCAAGGCTGATCGCAACTGAAGACCGGCAGTGAATTCGTTTGAACGCCTTTGCGCCGCCTCGGTCGCAGTTGTAAAGCGCCGTAACAAAGCGGCGCTCCATTCGGGGATTGCGCTTGCAAAGGGCACGAGCGCCGGAGCCGAAGTTGAATTATGCTGTCCACGAAGCCCGCATGGCTCCGATGTAGCCCGTTATATCGCAGGAGGGTGTGACCATGAAAGCAAGGCTCAACGAGATGTTCTGGAAGTTGGCGGTCGCTCTTGGTTTGATCGAACCGCCTCGTATGCAACCCATCCCGGTACGCGCCCAGCGCGAGCAGGAACGCCGCCGCTAAGTTTGGTGGCGTCTACGCGGTGGGCAAGGCGGGTCCTCCGCGCTCCACGGCTCGTTTGTAAGCGGGCCGCTGCTGTATCCGCTGCAAAAAATCCATCAGGCGTGGGCGACTCTCGTCCAGGCCGGCTCTGGAACGGGCAGCTTCCAGCGGGAAGCTCATCTGTATATCCGCTGCGCTGAACGTGCTGCCTGCAAACCAGTCGGACTTCTCCAGTTCCGCTTCCATGTAATCGAGATGGGTCTTCAGTTGTGGCCCGATGAAGGCGCTGTTAGCGCCCTTGGCGATTGCGCGCGCGATAGGGCGAACAAAGAACGGCATCGGCCCATTGGCGACGCGGTCGAATACCAGCCGCAGTAGCAGTGGGGGCATCGCAGAGCCTTCCGCGTAATGCATCCAGTAGCGAAAACGACGGTATTCCGGAGTGCCGCCCTGCGGCATCAGGCGTCCGTTGCCATAGCGTTCCAGCAGGTATTCGAGGATGGCTGCCGATTCGGCCAGCGTCAGGTCGTCGTCGGTGATCACTGGAGACTTGCCCAGTGGGTGTACGGCTTTCAGCTCTGCTGGCGCGAGCATGGTCTTCGGGTCGCGCGGATAACGCTTCAGCTCGTAAAGCAGTTCCAGTTCTTCCAGCAGCCACAGGACGCGGTGCGAGCGGGAGTGGTTCAAATGGTGGACGGTGATCATGCCTGCTCCTCATGCGGGGACGTCGCAAGCATAGTCGCTCTGCAGAGCAGTGGCCGTTATGGCAGACTCCGCCGCCGAGGTGAACCATGTCCCGTCCACGATGCTCACGCTGCCAGCGCCCGTCTTCCCTGTGCCTTTGCGCGCTGATACCTGCGCTGGATAGCCGTACCCAGGTGCTCATCCTCCAGCATTCCAGTGAAGCGAGTCATGCGCTCAATACGGCGCGCCTGGCCGCGTTGGGGCTGCGCAATGCAGAACTGCGGGTGGGCGAGCGCTTCGAGGACGATTGCGATGCCGCACGCCCGAGCTACCTGTTATTTCCCGGCGAAGATGCCATACCGCTAGGGAGTCTGGCCGATGCCGCCCAACCCGTGCGCCTGATCGTGCCGGATGGGACCTGGCGAAAGGCGCGCAAGATCCTGCAGGTCAATCCATGGTTGGCTGAGTTGCCGCGGGTTGCGCTGCCAGAAGGGCTGAGCTCCCGCTACCGCTTGCGCAAAGCGCCAATGCCCGGCGCGTTGTCGACCATCGAGGCGATCGTTACGGCACTTAACCTACTGGAAAGCCCCAGCCGATTCGATGAGTTGCTCCGTCCGTTCGACGCCTTGATCGAGGGCCAGATCGATGCGATGGGGCGAGAGGTATATCAGCGTAATCATGCCGACACCTAGAGGTATGCGAGCGAAAGCGCTATGGCGTGCGGAGCTGATTTACCTGAAACCAGTGTCATTGCTGACCGGCAATGTTTTCTGCCTGAGGATGTAGAGCGTCACCAGCGTCGCGCTCAGTAGCATCCCGATACGGGCCCACATCAGTGGCACCAGCCAGCAGGAAATGCCGATGCTTATCCACATGGTGGCGATGGCGTATACCTTGCCCTTGAGCGGAATACCGTTCCCTTCCAGGTAGTCACGAAACCACGGACCGAGCCGTGGGTGGCCTACCAGCCAGTCATAGAAACGTTGCGAGCTACGCACGAAACAGGCCGCGGCCAGCAGCAGGAATGGCGTGGTCGGCAGGACGGGCAGGAAGATGCCGACGACGCCCAGCACAACGGCCAGCCAGCCGACGCCGAGCAGGATCGATCGGATCAGAGGGTTGCGATGCTGCCGGATATCGCGATGGGCCATGGTACTAGTCAGCCCGGTTCTTTGATTTCGCTGCGATCTGTGCTCGGCTGGCTCACGTCAGCGTCGTCAGATATTCGCGATGGGCATCGAAATGTGCAGAACAATGCCTTTCCCTCCTGTGGTGCTAGCCAGCGGGACAGGTCCGGCAGTGGGGCGACGCGCCGGCGACTGCGCTCCGGCAGTCGCACCGTTGCAGGTGAGCATGACGCCCACCTTGACGCTTGGCCCCCTCCGCAGCCGGTCAGTGGCGACGCGGCTTGAGCAGGGCTGGCTTTTCCTCGGGGGCATGGCAGATCAGGTAGAGGGCCGTCAGTAGCTCGGGGATCTGCGCCACCATTTCGTCGACCAGCTCGGGGTTGTCGGCGATATCGGCGAACTCCGGTTGCTCGTCGAACAGGCCCGAACCGACCATGATCGGCAGCAGCAGCTCGCTGACTTCCTCTTCGGAGTCCTCGAACCAGATCGCCTCGCGCATGAACACGCCTTCCATGAAGCCGATGCACCAACCGCGCAGATCGGATTCGTCCGGCTCTTCACCCAGGTCCAGTTCGCACGGCAGTTCCATGTCCTCGTCACTGGCCAGCTGGCGGGCAATATGTGCCTTGAGCTGAACCAGCGTGGCCTCGATGGCTTCGCGCTCGGTGTCGTCCTTGTACTTGGGTGGTTCGGAGAACAGCGCGTCGATCCATTCACGCTCGGGCACCTGTTCGGAGCAGATGCACAGCGCTGTCAGGTAGCCATGGGCGGCGATGTAATCCAGTGCTTCCTCGTGCAGGTCATCTGCATCAAGAAAGACTTGCAGGCGGGCGAGTTGCTCGGCGAATGACATCGGGAACTACCTTGGGGGCTGGAAGACAACCCGGATTCTAGACGAGGCGCGGGGCGCAGGCTACTCGTGCCTTCGGATGACGCCTCGTCCGTATTGGCCGCGCGATCCTGAACTCCATGGTTCGCTCGCGTATACTGCGCGCCTTGTTTCGGAGACCGGCATGCTCGACCAGGCACAGCGCATCCTTAAAGACGTATTCGGCTACGACGCGTTTCGTGGCAACCAGGGCGCGATCATCGAGCGTGTCGGCAGTGGCGGCGATGCGCTGGTACTGATGCCGACCGGCGGCGGCAAGTCTCTGTGCTACCAGGTTCCGGCGCTCTTGCGCGAAGGACTGGCGGTGGTGGTTTCGCCGCTGATCGCGCTGATGGACGACCAGGTCGCGACACTCGACGAGCTGGGCGTCTCGGCCGTTGCGCTCAACTCGACGCTGAGCGCCGATGAGCAGCGCGAGATCGCTGAGCGCATCCGACGCAACGAGATCAAGATGCTCTATCTCGCGCCTGAGCGACTGGTTCAGCCCCGCATGCTGGCGTTCCTGCAGCGGCTGGATATCGCCCTGTTTGCCATCGACGAGGCCCATTGCGTCTCCCAGTGGGGGCACGACTTCCGTCCCGAGTACATGCAGCTGGGCCAGCTGGCCGAACTGTTTCCTGGAGTGCCGCGTATTGCGCTGACCGCGACGGCGGACAAGCGGACGCGGGAAGAAATCGTCCAGCGTCTGCATCTGGAGAACGCCGAACGATTTCTTTCCAGCTTCGACCGACCGAACATCTTCTATCGCATCGTGCCCAAGGAGCAGCCGCGCAAGCAGTTGCTGGGTTTTCTAGCCGAACGCCGCGGCGATGCCGGCATTGTCTATTGCATGTCGCGCAAGAAGGTCGATGACCTGGCTGCGTTCCTCAGCGAGCAGGGCTTTCCGGCACTGCCATACCACGCGGGCCTGCCCAACGAGCTGCGCGCCTATCACCAGAAGCGTTTCCTCAACGAGGAAGGCCTGATCATGGTTGCGACCATCGCCTTCGGCATGGGGATCGATAAGCCCAACGTGCGCTTCGTCGCCCACCTCGATCTGCCCAAGTCGCTGGAAGCCTACTATCAGGAAACCGGACGGGCAGGGCGCGACGGGCTGCCTGCCGACGCCTGGATGGCCTATGGCCTGCAGGATGTGATCTTCCTCAAGCAGATGCTCAACAACTCAGAGGGTGATGAGCGGCACAAGCGGGTCGAGCAGCACAAGCTCGATGCCATGCTGGCGCTTTGCGAGGAAACCCGCTGCCGGCGCCAGACGCTGCTCGCGTATTTCGATGAAGAGCTGCCCAAGCCCTGCGGTCATTGCGACAACTGCGTCGATGGCGTGCAGACCTGGAATGCCACCGAGCCCGCCCGTCAGGCGCTATCGGCGATCTACCGCAGCGGCCAGCGTTACGGCGTCGGCCATCTGGTGGACATCCTCCTCGGACGGGACAATGACAAGGTCCGCGGCCTGGGCCATCAGCATCTGTCGGTGTTCGGTATGGGCAGGGCGCTGGCTGAGGCTGAGTGGCGTTCGCTGTTTCGCCAGCTGGTGGCGCGCGGGCTGGCGGACGTCGACCTGGATGGTTTCGGGGGGCTGCGTCTGAGTGACAGCTGCCGGCCGTTACTGCGTGGAGAGGTGAGCCTCGAACTTCGCCGTGATCTGACCAGCAAGGCACCGAAGCCGGCAGCCAGTGCCGCCAGCCAGCTGGTGCGCAGCGAGGAACGGGAAGCCTGGGAAGCGCTGCGCACCTTGCGCCGCAAACTGGCCGAAGAACACGGTGTGCCGCCGTATGTGATTTTCCCGGATGCCACGCTGCTGGAGATGCTACGCAGCCAGCCGGCCTCGCTGTCGGACATGGCCAC
The DNA here is from genome assembly GCF_003935375.1 of Stutzerimonas xanthomarina. GTDB lineage: Bacteria > Pseudomonadota > Gammaproteobacteria > Pseudomonadales > Pseudomonadaceae > Stutzerimonas > Stutzerimonas xanthomarina_A. The sequence continues at coordinate 139,137 of NZ_RHQM01000001.1, read as the reverse complement.
CATCAGCGGTGTCGGCGCGCGCAAGCTGGAGCGCTACGGTCAGGCCTTCCTGGAGGTTCTGCAAGGCAGCGTCGAAGTGGCCAAGTCACCTGCCGATCTGCGACACGAATTGATCACGCTGGCGCGCGCAGGCATGACGCCTGCACAGATCGCGCGTCAGCTCGACTGCAGTGAGAAGAACGTCTACGCGATGCTCGCCGAAGCCATCGGTCTGCAACAGCTGAGCCTGGAACAGGCGCTGGATCTGCCCGAGGATCTGCTCGGGGAAATCCAGGAGGCCTTTCTCGACGGTGAGGGCGAGCTGCCACCGGTGAGCGCCGTGGCCGAGCAGTTCGCTGGGCGGGTACCCGAACAGGTGCTTTATTGCGTGCGTGCCGCACTGCAGGTCGAGTTCGAATTGTAACTAGGTGCATCCTGCAGCTCGGTCTGAAGCCGCTGCGACAGCTGGCGTCTGCCGGGCTGCAACGCCAGCCGTGCCATCATTACGACTTCTGTCGCTCGATCAGGGTTCGAAGGTCGTCTTGCCTGCTTTCCGGAGCTGTGGTTAGCTCACTAATAATTAGTTTTTGCAGGAATGGCCGTACATGTACGCCGAGCAACATCGCTTTGCCATGCAATTGGCACAACTTTCTCGTGGCTGGCGCGCTGAATTGGATCGACGCCTGGCTGATCTCGGACTCTCGCAGGCACGCTGGCTGGTGCTGTTGCACCTGGCCCGTTTCGATCACGAACCCACCCAGCGCGAGCTGGCCCAAAGCGTTGCCGTTGAAGGGCCGACGCTGGCCCGCTTGCTCGATAGTCTCGAAGCGCAGGGGCTGGTGCATCGCAAGGCGTCTGCAGAGGATCGCCGGGCCAAACGCATTTCCCTGGGGGCGCCGGCACGGCCGCTGATCGAGAAGATCGAGGCTATTTCCACACAGGTGCGTCAGGAAGCCTTTGCCGGGATCGACGAGGAGGATCTGCGCAAGTGCCAGCAGGTGCATGCACGGATCCTGGCCAATCTCGATCGGCGCTGATCCAGGCCGGGCACGCCGGCTAGAAGCTGCGCCCCAGATTCATGTACAGCGCCTGTTCGTCCTCGTCATTGAAGCCGTAGCCGAAGTTCAGTGGCCCCAGTGGTGTGTCGTAGCCGAGAAAGATGCTCGCGGCGTTGATATAGCCGCTGTCGAAGGCATTGTCGGCATTCCAGGCGCGACCGCGCTCCAGTGATCCACCGAGATAGAGCGGGAAGTCCAGCGGCTGAAACGCTCGCGGCGTCACGCGACGGTAGTACACCATGCGCGCCAGGCTGACGTTCTGGCCGGCCAGGGCATCCTGACGGAAGCCCGACAGCTGACGCGCGCCGCCAAGCAGAAAGCTCGACGTCACCACTTCCGCGTCATCCAGCGTGCGACCGTAGCGCCCACCGAGCACCCAGGTGTTGGCACCGTGACTGAGTGCCTTGTCCAGCTTGAGGTGCCACTGTCGATAACGCTGGTCCGAACTCAGGCTGGGGTCGTACTGACGCATGGTCAGGCGGATATCCTCGCCTTCGCGGGGAAAGTCGATGTTGTCGAGGGTGTCGAACGAGTACTGCAGCTCGTAGTAGCCCTCGGTAAAACTGAAGTCGGGTAGATCCTGTTCGCCGATTCGCACATCGGCCTCACCCCAGGCCTGACCGATTCCAAAACGGATCTCGCCATTGTTGGCGATCTGTCTGCCAAGATTGAAACCGTAGCCGTAGCGTTGCAGGCGGTACTCGGCAATCGGATCGTTGTCGAGAATGGACTCGACGTTCTGCGCCTCGACGAACAGATTCGGCGCGACGAACCAGCGCGAGCCGGCATCCAGTGGCTGGTAGAACTCGCTGTAGAGTTCCTGCCGATCACCCAGCTGCAGGCGGGTAAGCCACTCGGCACCCAGTTCGTTGATACCGTTCTTCCGATAACTCGCACCGAGGTTGAATACGCTGTCGCCTCGGAAGTCGTCGGACAGGCTCAGGCCCAGTCGCAGGTAATCGGTGCCGGTGCGCTTCTCGCGGGCGTTGATGACCAACGTATTGCCGAGCTTGCCGCGTTGAACGCGATATTCCACGCGCTCGAAATAGTCCAGGCCATAGAGGGTGCCCATGTCCTTCTGCAGGTCCTCCAGATCCAGCGGTTCACCGATCGGCTGGCGGACATGCCGGCGGATCACCGCATCGCTGACCTTCGAGTCGTTCTCCACCCTAATAGCGGTGATGACCGGTGTTCGCGGGTCGCTGGAGCGCGCAAGGCTGAGTGCCGGATTGCCACCGGTGGTGATGCGCATTTCGGCAAGACGTCCCTCCAGAGCCAATGTGGCACGGTAGCCGGCATCGACCAGCTGTTCGGCTCGGGCGAAGTCGGTGGAGCCGTAAGCGGCCAATGGCGGCTGGATCAGAAGGTCCTGCGACTGCAGGGTGGCCAGCTGCGCTTCGGAGTTGCGGCGGGTCATCATGGTGGTGGTCTGGTTGAGCACGTCGACCACTGTCAGCAATTCCTTGCGCGGCTTGAGCGGCGTGCCGATGTCCACCACGATCAGGCGGTCGACGCCCATGTCGCGCGCCACGTCCATCGGGATGTTGTCGACCATGCCGCCATCCACCAGCAGACGGCCGTCCAGCTCCACCGGTGCGAACACGGCCGGAATAGACATGCTGGCGCGAATCACCTGGGGCAGGTGGCCGCTGCGAAAGACCACCTTTTCATCGTTGGCAATATCCGTGGCCACGGCACGGAAGGGGATCGGCAGCTGGTCGAAGTCGCGGGTGTCGCTGGCGTGCACCAGCAGGCGCTCGAGCAGCAGCGCGAGGTTCTGCCCTTGAATCACGCCCAGCGGCAGGCCGAGGCTGCCGTCGTCGCGGAAGCTGAGCTTCTGCTTGATGAGGAAATCACGGTCGTCCTGCTTGCGGCGGTAGGGGATGTCCTGGCGCGGCGGATCGTCGGACAGCACTTGCTGCCAGTCGAGGGTCAATGCCAGGCGCTCGAGTTCGGCAACGCTGTAGCCTGCTGCGTATAACCCGCCGACCACCGCGCCCATGCTGGTGCCGGCGATGGCGTCGATGCGTACGCCTTGTTCTTCCAACGCCTTGAGCACGCCGACATGAGCCAGCCCGCGCGCCGCACCGCCAGACAGGACGAGCCCGGTCTTCGGCTGAGCCGGCTCGGCGAACAGCGGCGGCAGGGTTAACAGCATCAGCAGGGAAACGAACAGGCGGAGCATGGCTGAACCGGGGAAGGGTGGAGAGGCGGCTATTATAGGCCGCCGTATCCCCTTCGGAGCTGTCCTGAATGACCGCAAGCAAACCGGAAATCGTCATTACATATTGCACCCAGTGTCAGTGGCTGCTGCGTGCTGCCTGGCTCGCACAGGAGCTGCTGTCGACCTTTGCCGATGACCTGGGCCGCGTCTGTCTGGTGCCCGCCACAGGCGGCACCTTCCATATCAGCTGCGATGGCGTGCAGATCTGGGAGCGCAAGCTTGATGGCGGCTTTCCCGAGGCGAAGGAGCTCAAGCAGCGCGTGCGTGATCGCATCGACCCGCAGCGCTCGTTGGGGCATAACGACCGCTGAGCGTCAGCTGGCCAGTTTCGGAGCGACACTCGGCGGGCTTTTCAAGCGGCTGGTAACCACGCTGGCGATGATGATCAAGGCGCCGCCGAGCAGCATGCGCAGTGTTGGCTGCTCGCCGAACAGCCACCAGGCGAAGGCGATGCCGTAGACCGGTTCGAGAGCGAAGATCACCGACGTCGTACGCGCCTTCAGGACCCGCAGGCTAGCGACGAACAGGCTGTGTGCGAGTCCGGTGCAGAGCACGCCGAGCAGAGCCAGCCAGAGCCAGTCCTGCGCGGGTATCGCGGGTATCGCCGACCAGCAGAATGGCAGGAGGGCTGCGAGGATCGCCAGGTTCTGCCAGAGCGCCGAGCGAACCGGATCGAGGCCGCGGGTGACGGCACGGTTGAGCAGCGACAGGAGCGCGAACAGCAGGCCGGAAAGCACACCGTAGAGCAATCCGGCAGTCGGTCCGCTGCTGAGATCGAACGCCGGCGCGACAAGCAGCAGGCCGGCACAGACCAGCCCGACCATCGTGAACTCGATGGCGCGGGTGCGTTCGCGGAACAGCAGGCCTTCGAGCAGCACGGTGAAGGCGGGGAAGCTGGCAAAGCCCAGGGTTGCAATGCCGACGCCAGCGATCTTCACTGCGATGAAGAACGTCAACCAGTGCGCACCCAGCAACAGCCCGCCCAAGGCCAGACCGCCACGCTGCCGCCAGTTTGGCGTTGCCCCGCTGGGTCGCAGCAACTGCGCGACCAGCAGCAGGGCCAACACGGCGAACAGTGCACGACCAAAGGTGATGATCAGCGCCGAGCTTTCGGCCAGTTTTCCGAGCACGCCGGACAGGCCGAACATCAGCGCGCCGAGATGGATGGCCAACAGGGCGTTGCGCGGCGTCATGGAGCGAACCACCCGAGCGAGTGGTGTGTGCGTGCGGTGTGGTGTGAACGGATGAGTAGGGTCATGGCTACCTGAACCTTGCGAATCAGGACCATGCTAGGCCGTGGCTTGGAGTGTGTCTGTCGCGTCAGTCACCGGTTTTGTCGCGCAGCTCGCGTCGCAGTGCGCGCGGTGTGCAGCCTCGTGCGCGAACCAGTGCGGCGGTGAAGGCGCTTTGCGAGGCATAGCCCACCTGCGCGGCGATCTCGCCGATCGGCAGGCGGGTGTCGTGCAACAGCGCCTCGGCATGCTGCAAGCGGCGCTGGCGTACGTGTTCCATCGGCGTTCGGCCCGTCTCGCGAAGAAAGCGCGCGTGCAGACCGGCCACCGACAACCCGGCGATACGGGCCAGGTCGGCAACCTGAAGCGGGTGGGATAGATGCTGATCGATGAAGGCGTCGATAGCGGCGACCGGCAGTGCGTGCTGGTCATGGTGGATATGTTGCCCACTGGCCAGACTGGCGAGCAGTAGTACGGCGCCCTGTTCGGCAATCAATGGATCATTGATCGGGCTGTGCGCCAGCCAGGCGACCAGGCGCTGCTGGCTGGCGTTCAGGCGCACGGTATCCGGCCGATCGATCAGACGCAGGCTGGGTTCGGTGTGGTGGCCCAAGCGCTGACGAACCCAGCTCTCCGACGGGAGATCGAGCACCAGGCAGTGACTGCCGGTGACACTGGCACAGGCATGGTGAGTGGCGGACGGAATTACCGCGAGACTCTGCTCGCCGACGCGGCTGCCGCGCCCGGCAATCTCGAATTCCAGCAGTCCTTTCAGGCCGAACACCAGTTGCGGGTGTTCGTGGCTATGGGCGATGAAGTGGTGATGGTAGTTGCGCAGCGATAGCATCTGGCGGCTGTCCCGAAGCAGGCCCGCTGACCATTGGTCTGTGCGGTGAGTTGGTTGAGGCAAGTTCGGATGAACATGGCTCCGAGACAAGGCGCTGCGACGAGTCATAGCGGGCTATGGCGAGGAGCTGCAACACCGTATCGGGGCCTTGGGCTCCGAAATTGACCAACTGAACTTACCAAACAGAGGCACTTGGCCAGATTCGGTTAGTCAACGGCTGGCCGCCAGCGGTCAGAGAATCAGAGGATGACCTTGTCGCGAAGTTTCTCGGCCGCTTGCTGCAGTGCCTGAATCACGCGCTCCTTGTCGAAGTTCTGCACGCCGTTGGTATCCAGGTACATGGAGAAGCCGGGGAGTTCATGCTCGACGAAACTGCAGGTGGCGCCAAGGTCGCGGCGGAAGTCCACCACTTGGTAGATCTGCACCGGGCGGGAGAAACCCTTGACCGCGATCTGGCCCTTGTCGCGGCACATGATGACGTCTTTGATCAGCGAATAGGTTTCGTGGGAGATCAGGATCTCGCTGGCCTCGGCGGCGCTTTCAAGACGGCTGGCCAGGTTCACTTCGCGCCCGATGATGGTGTAGTCCATGCGCGTATCGGCGCCGAAGTTGCCTACCGTGCAATAACCGGTGTTGATGCCCATGCGGATTTCCATGGGTTTGGTAATGCCCTGTGCGCGCCATTGCTGGCGCAACACCTTCATGTGTTTGCGCATGGCGATGGCCATGGAAACCGCTGCCACCGCGTCTTTCTTGGCACCCTGGCTGGAAGGGTCGCCGAAGAACACCATCACGCAGTCGCCGACGAACTTGTCGATGGTGCCACCGTACTTCAGGGCAATCTTCGACATCTCGTTTAGGTAGTTGTTGAGCAGGTCGGTAAGGGCCTCGGCCTCCAGTTCCTCGGCCAGCTCGGTGAATCCCTTGATGTCGGAGAAGAACACGGTGAGCCGCTTGCGCTGGGTCTCCAGGCGAACGCTGCGCTTGCCGGTGAAGATCGACTCCCAGACCTGGGGCGAGAGGTATTTGGCGAGGTTGCGTGCCAGGCGCGCGGCCTTGGCCTGCTCCGTTTCGATCTCCTTGCGCGCCTGGGCGAGGCGCTGGCCCTGCTGGTGCACGAAGTAGGCGGTGGCGCATATGTAAAAGGTCGTGAACAGAATGCTCACCAGAGAAACCAGTGGCGGTGTGGTACCGCGGTAGCTCAGGGGAACCACGAGAAAGGCCAGGCCGATCCCGACACCCGCGCAGATCAGCGAGATGGCGAGGTTGCGCAGGCTGCCGCTCACCAGCGCGCTGAAGCTGAGCGTCAGCAGAAACATCAGGCTGGGCACGATCGAGAAACCGAGCAGCAATATGCCGGCACCGGCGTTCAACGCATCCAGGCAGAGCAGAGCCAGCGCCGTACGCTCGGGATGATCGCGCTTGAAGCGATAGCTCAGGTGGTAGGCCAGGTGTGGATAGAGCAGGGTGTACGGCACCATCCACAGCAGGCCCATCGAGAAATACTGGGTGTAGGTACCGGCTGCCAGCGTTGCGGCGCAGATCAGGTAGGCGAGCACGCGGGAGTAGTACTCGCGCAACGGGCGAGTGGCGAGGCCATTGCGGCGCTCAACCGTAGTGGAAGTCATGTGTGCGTACGATCCCTGGTAGTTTTTTCGACGCCGTTCTCTCGCGCCTTGCAGACTGACGCCAGGCTCGATCGTCGGGTCACCCTGCGAAGACGACAGCTTTCGAGCACATCAGCGACAGTCTCGCGATCACGGGGCCAGCTCGGCGATGGCCGGCCCGCGCGAAAGCCGTCAGATCATAACCAAGCAACGGCGCATCGCCAAACCAGAGGATGAAAACAATGATGGCACCGGTCGGATAGCCGCTGTCATCAGGCTCAGAAGCGAATCCGGCCCGTCAGCATGTCCTTGAACATCACCCAATCGCCGAGAAAGCTGTAGAGCGGATACTGGAATGTCGCCGGCCGGTTCTTCTCGAAGATGAAGTGGCCGACCCAGGCGAAGCCATAACCGGCCACCGGCATCGCCAGCAACCAGAGCCACTGCTGAGTAAAGAGTGCGTAGCCAAGTATGCCCAACACCAGCAGGCTACCGACGAAGTGCAGGCGACGGCAGGTGGGGTTGCTGTGCTCGGCGAGATAGAACGGATAGAAATCGGCAAAGCGGCTGAAGCGTTCGGCGGTTTGCGTACTCATGGCGTACCTCCTGTTATTGTCGCGCACAGACTAGTCATCGCTAACCTTGCGTGTCAGTGACAATCAGGGCCAGTTTAGTAGCCTTGGGCGCAGCTGCCCCACCTATCGAAGAACAAGAAAACCCCATGACCGAACGCACCACTTCCTCGAGCTGGGCGCTCGGTATCGTCCAGGCCCTGGAATCCGCCGGGATCGATTGCCGCCAGTTGTTCATTGAGCTGCATCTGGACTATGCCGCCTTGAGCGATCCTGACGCGCGCTTTGCTCAGGACGACATGACGCGCCTGTGGCAAAGCGCTGTGGTGGTTTCCGGTGACCCCGCGATTGGCCTGAATATGGCGCGCCAGGCGCGGCCGGCTGCACTGAACGTGGTCGGTTATGCACTGATGTCCAGCCGCAATCTCAAGGAAGGCTTCGCCAGATTGGTGCGCTACCAGCGGATCATCGCCGAGGGTGCCGATCTGGATTTCCAGCCCTGCGCACAGGGCTATCGGTTGAGTCTGACGATAATCGGCGACCGCTTGCCGCCAGCTAGGCAAAGTGCCGAAGGCTCCCTGGCAGGTTGCCTGACATTCTGCCGCTGGCTCACCGGAACGCCGTTGCTGCCGCTGGAAGTCAGCTTTCAGGGCCAACCGCCGGATGATCTTGTGCCCTATCGGCAGCTGTTCCAGGCGCCTTTGCGCTTCGACGCGCCTCGCTACGCGTTGCTGTTTCGCGAAGAGGATGTGGAAATGCCTTTGCCGACCGCCAACGAAGCGCTGGCGCAATTGCATGATCGTTTCGCCGGTGAGTACCTCTCGCGCTTCTCCGACAGCAAAGTTATGCATCGCGCGCGGCAGATACTCTGTCGATTGCTGCCGCAGGGCGAGCCCAGGCGCGAAGTCGTGGCGCAGGCGCTTTGCCTGTCGGAGCGCACCCTGCAACGGCGTCTGCAGGAGGAGGGCAGCAGCTTCCAGCAATTGCTCGACGATACGCGTCGCGATCTGGCGGTGCAGCACCTCGCCCAGCCGGACCTGGCGCCGCTGGAAATCGCCTATCTGCTTGGCTTCGCCGATCCGAGCAATTTCTACCGGGCGTTCAAGCGCTGGTTCGGCGTCACGCCCGGTGAATACCGTCTGGCCGCGCGCTCACGCCAGTAGGAACCTGTGAAAGCCCACATAGCCTTAGCTAGAGAAGATCGGTTACTTATATGCGCTTTTCCATGATGGAGTGACCCAATTGGCCACCAGCCTGCTCGCGTTAATAGACGATATTGCGACCGTACTCGACGACGTCTCGCTCATGACCAAGGTGGCGGCCAAGAAGACCGCTGGCGTATTGGGCGACGATCTGGCACTCAATGCGCAGCAGGTGACCGGGGTGAATGCCGACCGGGAACTGCCTGTGGTGTGGGCAGTGGCCAAGGGCTCGTTTCGCAACAAGGCGATCCTGGTCCCCGCTGCGCTGCTGATCAGTGCCTTTCTGCCCTGGGCAATCACACCGCTGTTGATGCTCGGTGGCGCGTTTCTCTGTTACGAGGGGTTCGAGAAGCTGGCGCACCGCTTTCTTCATAGCAATGACAGCGATCACGCGGAGATGGTGAAGGCGCTCGCCGACCCGTCCGTGGACATGGTGGCGTTCGAGAAGAAAAAGATCAGCGGCGCGGTGCGTACCGACTTCATCCTCTCCGCCGAAATCATCGCCATCACCCTCGGCACGGTCGCGGCCGCGTCGTTCAGTCAGCAGGTCATGGTTCTGGTGGGCATCGCCATCCTGATGACGATAGGCGTCTACGGGCTGGTAGCCGCCATCGTCAAGCTCGACGATCTTGGTCTGGCCCTGAGCAAGCGGGCCAGCGGTGTGGCCAGCGCCATCGGGCGCGGCATTCTGAGCGTCGCGCCGTGGCTGATGAAGTCGCTGTCGGTCATCGGCACCGCGGCGATGTTCATGGTGGGCGGCGGCATCCTCACCCACGGCATTCGCGCCGTGCATCATTTCATCGAGAACAGCACCCACGAAGCGCTCGGACTGCCCTATATCGGAGCGGTACTCGGCGGCCTGTTGCCGACGCTGCTCGACGCCGCATTCGGCATCGTCGCCGGCGGCGTGGTATTGGCGTTGGTTACGCTTGGCGGCCGGCTGTTCAAGCGCGGCTCCGGCGCCGCGGCCTGAGTCAGTGGCGCCAGAAGGCCGGGGTCAGCAGCACCAGCACCGTGATGATCTCCAGGCGTCCCAGTAGCATGCCGATCGACAGCAGCCATTTTGCCGTGTCGGGCAGTGTGGAGAAGTTGCCGGCTGGCCCGATGATCTCGCCCAGCCCCGGGCCGACGTTGCAGACCGCGGTCGCCGCGCCCGTGAGCGCGGTGATCGGGTCGAGGCCGAGGAGCGCCAGGCACAGCGCCAGCACGCCGATGGTCATGGTGATGAAGAAGGAAAAGGTCAGGATCGAGCGAACGATTTCTTCGTCCAGATTGTGCCCGTTGTACTGCTGGCGGATTACCGCGCGGGGGTGAATCAGCTGCTTGAAGTTGGCGCGTAGCAGCGAGTAGGCCACCTGGAAGCGGAACATCTTCAGCCCGCCTGACGTCGAGCCCGAGCAGCCGCCGACGAAGGTCAGGTAGAAGAATGCCATGACGGCGAAACCGCCCCACTGGGTGTAGTCATCCACCGCGAAACCGGTCGTGGTAACCACGGAAACCACGCTGAAGGTCACGATGCGCAGTGCATCCAGCGCCGGAATGTCATTGTTCAGCCAATACCAGCCGCTGAACAGCACGCTGGTGATGGTGAGCATCAGGACGAAGCCTCGCACCTGCTGATCCTTGAGCAGCGCCGTGCGATGGCCTCGCAGCGTCATCACGTAAAGGGTGAACGGCAGACTGCCGAGCAGCATGAAGAATACCGCGACCCAGTGCGCGGACGGCCCGAACTTGCCCATCGATGCATCGGAGGTGGAAAAGCCGCCAGTGGCGACGGTCGACATCGCATGGTTGATGGCATCGAACATGCTCATGCCGGTCAACAGGAAGGCCAGAAACGCGGCGACGGTAAACGTCACGTAGATGACCAGCAGGTACTGCCCGGCCACGTGCGAGCGCGGCATCACCTTCTCCGACCAGTCCGAGGACTCGGTCTGGAACAGCCTCATGCCACCGACTCGCAGCAGCGGCAGAATCGCGATCGCCATGCCGATGAAGCCGATGCCACCCAGCCAGTGCAGCAGCGAGCGCCACATCAGCAGCCCGGGCGATGCGCTATCCAGTCCCGAGAGCACGGTGGCGCCAGTGGTGGTGATACCGGACATGGTTTCGAAGAAGGCGTCCGAATAGCTGATGTGCTGGATCAGCATCAGCGGCAAGGCGGCGAAACAGCAGACCACCACCCAGCTGATCGTGGTCAGGAAGTACATGTCGCGCGGCCGCAGGTTGGTGTTGGCCGGTCTACCCGGTGCGACAAGGGCGAAGCCGCAGGAAAAGGTGATCAGGCTGCCCCAGATGAATGCCTGCAGGTCATCGGTGCGTTCGAATGCCAGCAGGGTCAGCATCGGAATGATCATGCTGACGGCCAGGGTGATCAGGAAAATGCCGAGAATGAAACCGATGATGCGTAAGGTCGGCAGGGCCATGTAGAGGGTGCTCGGCACGGTGAAAGAGGGCGGACATTCTACTCGCGTCGCTCCGCCAGTAAACCGCCCGACGGCTGGTAGAAAAATGTTTTCTCGGCAGCCGTGGAGCCTCTTCCCAAGCGCAGCGCCATGAATAGAATAGCCGCCCGGGCGCCGGCCCATTTCCGGTCTCTGGGTGTTCACCTTCCATGTCAATCGACAATCCCTGCCTCACGTGCGGCGCCTGCTGCGCGTACTTTCGTGTGTCCTTCTATTTTGGTGAATGCGTTTCTGCCGGCGGTGCGGTGCCGGACCAGCTGACGGTTCAGGTTTCGCCGTTCCATGTGGCCATGCTCGGCACCGAGAGCAAACCTGCGCGCTGCGTCGGACTGCTGGGCGATGTCGGTTGCGGCGTGCGCTGCAGCATGTACGAGCAGCGTTCGAGCACCTGCCGCGAATTCGAGGCGTCCTGGGAGAACGGCGAGCACAATGCGCATTGCGACGCGGCGCGGGCGGCGCACGGCCTGCCACCGCTGGTGCCGCCGCTGCAGCCGCAGCTCTCGCCGGATCGGGTGGCTTGACCTGGTGGGCTGTTTGGTAAGTTCGGTTGGTCAATTTCGGACGAACATGGCCCCGATACTGTGTTGCTGCTCCTTGCCATAAGCCCGCTATGACTCGTCGCAGCGCCTTGTCTCGGATCCATGTTCGTCCGAACTTGCCTCAACCAACTCACTGCACGGGCCACCAGCGCCGGCCGGCGCGTTGTTTGCGCTGTCGGCCGGCCATCACTCGCGGTACGTCGCCAACACCCTCTAGAATGTCCGACCCTTTCAGGAGGTAATGGATGGACGCTCTGGACCTGTTGCTCAACCGCGTATCTGTCACTCGCCTATGCGAGCCGGCACCCGATGCCGATCAACTCGATCTGCTTTTTCGTGCAGCCTTGCGTGCGCCGGATCACGGCCAATTGCACCCCTGGCGCTTCCTGATCGTCGAGGGCGATGCGCGCGGCAAGCTCGGTGAGCTGTTTGCCGACGCCCTGCAGGCCCGGCAGACCGATGCCTCGGACGAAGCGCTGCAGAAGGCGCGCAACATGCCGCTGCGTGCGCCGATGTTGATCGTGGTGATCGCCAGTCCGAAGGCGCACCCGAAAGTCCCGGAAGGCGAACAGGTGCTGGCTGCCGGCTGCGCGGCGCATGGTCTGCTGTTGGCCGCCCATGCTCAGGGGATTGGCGCGGTGTGGCGCACCGGTGAGTTCGCCTATGACCCGCATGTAATGAAGGGGCTGGGCCTGGCCGAGCAGGAACGTCTGCTGGGCTTCCTGTACCTGGGCACGCCGGAGGGCCGCATCCGTAGCGCTCCGGTGCTCGAGCCCGAGGCTTTCGTCAGCGCCTGGAACGGTCAGTGATGGGCCTGAATTTCTGACACCGTGCTTGCTGCGTTTGCCAACGGCAGACGCAGGCTCGCGATAAAGCCGCCATCGGGGTGGTTAGCCAGCTGCAGCTGCCCACCGTGGCGCTCGGCCGCACGGCGGGCGATGGCCAATCCGAGGCCATGCCCGGCTGCCGTTTGTCCTGGCGCTCGGAAGAAGGGTTGGCTCAGTTGCGGCAGGTGTTCGTCGGCGACTCCTAGCCCGTGGTCGCGCACACTCAGTACCAGCTCGTCACCGTCGCGCTGCGCGCGCAGCTCTACAGGCACGCCCTCGGGGTTGAAGCGCAGGGCGTTGCGCAACAGATTGTCCAGCGCACGTTCGAGCATTTCCGTCCAGCCAGTGAATGCCAGGCCTGGCTCGACCCGGCTGTCGATACGCTGAGCGGGCGCGACGATCCGGGCGTTGTCCTCCAGTTGTTCGAACATCGCTGGCAGGTCGACGGCCGTTATCGTGCCGGGTTCCGCATCCAGGCGCGAGAGTTCAAGAATCTCGCTGATCAACGCTTCCAGTCGATCGCATTCCTTTGCCAGTCGCGGCCAGATCACTTCGCGTTCGCTCGGACTGGCGCGCTCGGCCAGTGCCTGGGCAATGCGCAGGCGCGCCAGCGGTGAGCGCAGTTCATGGGATACGTCGCGCAATAACTGGCGCTGACTGCCGATCAGCGCCTGCAGCCGTGCGCCCATGCGGTTGAAATCGCTCGCCAGCACGCCGAGTTCGTCGCGCCGTGTTGCCAGGCGGGCGAGGGACTGCTGCTGATAGCTGGTCTGTCCCAGATCGTGCACGGCACGGCGCAGGCGATCCAATGGGCGGGTGATGGACAGCGTCAGTAGCAGGCTGAAACCGGTGAGCACCACCAGTGCGATGCCCAGCGCGCTGAGCGGCCAGGCCAGGCTGCCGCGATGCCAGGCCTGCAGTTCGGGATAGGGAATGCGGTAGATGAACAGATAGGTTTCACCGCTGGTCGGGCTGGTGTAATCGGCGGTGAGGCGTCGCCAGGGTAGTGGGCGCTCGCGATCCTGATGGCGCGCCTCGAAGGCGGCGGCGCGGGCGGGGAAGGTGCCGCGGATGATCGGTTGGCCGTTTTCCGCCAGCACCTGTACATCGACCCGTGCACGATGGCGGTGCTGTTCCAGCAGGCGCTGTGCAGCCAGCGGGCCCTGGCGCTCGTAGACCTCGGTCCAGGTTTCGGCGAGACCTTGCAGCGCCGGGTGGCGGCCGAGAATCCAGGCGTCCTGGTTCAACGCATGGCCGAGCAGCATGGCCAGACCGGCAACCAGTGCAATGGCCAGCCAGAAGGTTGCGAGTATGCGCCAGAACAGTGATCGCACTGGGTCTCTCCACGGCAAAGCCCGGCAGCTCCCACCGGCGTTCTGAACGCTTGGCGGAGCCTGCCGGGCAGGTTTCGGGAAGGGCGCAGATCAGTTCTTCTGATCGCGGTCCGCTTTCCATTTAAGGAAGTCGGCACGTTCGGCGCGCTTTTCTTCCATCTTCTTCATGCTTTCGTCGAAGGCCTTGTGCTGCTCGGGCTTGAGCAGCGCGCGCATGCTCTGGTGGGTCTTCTCGCGGCTGGCGTCGAGATCGTTCTGCATGGCCTTGCGCTCGGCTTCGGGCAGCTTGTCGAGGTAGCGCTGAGTGATCTGCTGGCGCTGCCGCATCTGCTCGCCCATCAGCTTGCGCATTTCGCGTTGCTGTTCCTTTGTCAGGTCCAGGTCCTGAAACATGTGCGGGGCGTTCTTGCCGCCGTGATGACCGTCGTGCATGCCGCCAGGCATGGCGAAAGCGAGGGTCGGAACGGCAGCGGCGAACAGTAGGGCTACGAGTGATTTGCGCATGGTGAAAACTCTCCTGTGTAGGGAAACCGGCCATACCGACGCGTTGCTCATTGGCGGCAGGTCTGTGACCGGATGAGTTCAGTCTACGCAGGGCAAGGTCAAGGGCGGTCAGCTCAGGGTAAAGCCTCGGTAAAGACGATCAGACGGCGTACAGATAGCCGCGACTGCGCAGGGCGACGATCCGTGGGCTGCCGTCGGCGTGCGGACCAAGCTTGCGCCGCAGGTTGCTGACGTGCATGTCGAGGCTGCGGTCGTAGAGGGTGAGCTTGCGTCCCAGGGCGTGCTGGGCAAGGGTCTGCTTGTCGATCGGCTCGCCCGGTTGCGCGAGCAGCGTTTCGAGGATGCGGCCTTCGGAGAGCGTCAGGCTGACGTCATGACCGCCGACGCTGGCCACGCCGCGTGCCGGGCTGTAGCAGAGATCGCCGAACTCGACCTGGCTGGGCGTCGCGGTCGGCTGGCTGCGGCGCAACACGGCACGTAGGCGTGCGGTGAGCTCGCGCGGGTCGCAGGGCTTGGCCAGGTAATCGTCTGCGCCAAGTTCGAGGCCGAGAATCCGATCCAGCGGCTCGCCGCGACCCGACAGCATCAGCACCGGCAGATCGGGATGTTCACTGCGCAGTTGCTTGAGAAGCTCCAGGCCACTGCCGTCGGGCAGCATCACGTCCAGGACCACCGCGGCTGGCTGGTGCTGCGCCAGCGCCTGGCGTGCACTGTTGCCATCGTGGCAGGCATGGGCGACAAAACCTTCCTGAGCGAGCCAGCTGATCAGCAGCTCGCAGAGTTCTTCGTCATCGTCGATAAGCAGCAATTCACTCATGTCGGCTCAGGTACTCAGTTGAGCCACTGGCGTCGACGGCGACCGCGCGTGACCAGCAGGCCCAGGGTGAAACTGACGACCCCGACAGCACCACCGACGGCGAACCACCGTTGCTGTTCGTTCAACATCGCGGGCAGCACTTTTGCCTGCTCGGTCTGCAACTGCAGGCGCAAGCGGCGATTTTCCTCGCGCAGACGCAGCAGCAAGGCCTCCGTGGTGTCGGTGCTCGGGCCGGCAGGCTCTGGCTCGGCTACGGCGCCAAGCTCGTCGTATTCGGCGGAGTCGCCGGGCTCGGTCACCGGAACAGCAGGTTCCGTTATTGCTTCCTCGGCATACAGCGCCGGGGTGAGCAGGGTCAGGGCAAACAGCAGGGCAAGCGATCGTTGACGCATCGGAACTCCTATTTCCTTACGAGGCCGTGGGCTGCCAGCGGCCGGGCTATTCCCTGCTGTGTCGGCTCAGGGCAGTACTTTCTTGAAGGGCTTGACCACCACGTTCACGTATACGCCAGCGGCCTTGTACGGATCGGCGTCGGCCCACTGCTGCGCGGCTTCCAGCGAATCGAACTCGGCGACTACCAGACTGCCGCTGAACCCGGCTTCGCCCGGGTCGTTGCTGTCGATGGCTGGGTGCGGGCCTGCGAGAACCAGGCGACCTTCGTTCTTCAACTGCTCCAGGCGTGCCAGGTGGGCCGGGCGAGTGGCGAGGCGGTCCTGCAGGGAATTCGGTGCGTCGGTGGCGATAACGGCGTAGAGCATGGTCGATCCTCGTTCGCGTAGGGGCGTATATAAAAAGTACAGAAAGCCCGGCATGGTGACAGTGCCGGCGCGGCTTCTTTGTCGCGCGGGTCCAGGCGCTACAACGGACCGCGCCGTGCAGCGCGGCATCATAGCAAACGGCGCTTGCGACGGAAGCGCTGCGCTTTCCCCCACTGCAGCGGTTGATGGCACGCAGGATCGTATCGGCGGTCGAAGCAAGAGCGGTTTGCGGCGCCTGCAGCGCTGGCTGGCCGTAATGACGGTGACGACACGAGCCAAAGCGCCGGTGCGGCGTTAGACTAGTCGGCCGTTTGCGCCGGAGCACCCCGTCTTTCGGGCCGGTGAAGCCTCACCGCCGCAGGCTTACGGATTCTTATCGAGGTGTTTGCACCTCACTGGAGCGCGTTACCAGATGATTGTCGATCTGCATTGCCACAGCACCGCCTCGGACGGCGCGCTGTCGCCTGCCAAACTGGTGGAGCGAGCCCATGCGCGTGGTATCGAGATGCTGGCGCTCACCGACCACGACACGGTCGACGGCCTTGCCGAGGCGCGGGCAACTGCGCAGGCGCTCGGTATGCAGCTGGTCAATGGCATCGAGCTTTCTTGCCTGTGGAACGGGGCTACCATTCATGTATTGGGCTACGCCTTCGACGCTGATGCGCCTGCGCTGCAGCAGGCGATCGCACAACTGCACGAAGGCCGTTGGCGCCGCGCCGAACTGATCGGCCAGCGCCTCGAAGCGAAGGGGATGCCGGGTGCGCTGGAAGGCGCGCGGGCGCTTCAGCAGGAACTCGGCGACAGTGGCAACGCACCGGCGCGGCCGCATTTCGCTGATTTTCTCGTGCGTGCCGGTCATGTCCGCGACCGTGCCGAAGCGTTTCGCAAATGGCTGGGTTCGGGCAAGCTCGGCGACGTCAAACAGCATTGGCCGAGCCTGGAGCAGACGGTCCAGACCTTGCGTGACGCAGGTGCGTGGATCAGCTTGGCGCACCCGTGGCAGTACGATTTCACCCGCAGCAAGCGGCGCCGGCTGGTGATCGATTTCGCCCAGGCCGGCGGTCACGCGCTGGAGGTGGTCAACGGCATGCAGCCGCTGGAACAGGTCGGCGGTCTGTCGATCCTGGTACGTGAGTTGGGTCTGATGGCCACAGTGGGCAGTGATTTCCATGCGCCCGGCGACTGGTCGGAACTGGGGCTGTATCGCAGCCTGCCGGAGGACCTGTCGCCGCTTTGGAGACATTTCGATCATGAGCGCCGCATACCTGCTGCCAGCTGAACAGGGAGTTTCCATGAGCCAGTTCTTTCAGATCCATCCGGACAACCCACAACCGCGCCTGATCAAACAGGCCGTGGAAATCATCCGCAAGGGCGGGGTAGTGGTCTACCCGACCGACTCCAGTTATGCCGTCGGCTGCTCGATGGGTAACAAGGCCGGCATCGAACGCATTCGCCGGCTGCGCCAGCTCGATGACAAACACAACTTTACGCTGGCCTGTCGCGATCTGTCGCAGCTTGGCCTTTTCGCCAAGGTCGATACCGCGGCCTTTCGCCTGCTCAAGGCTCATCTGCCCGGTCCCTACACGATCATCCTGTCTGCTACCCGCGAGGTGCCGCGCATGTTGCTGCACCCCAAGCGCCGCACCATCGGCCTGCGTGTGCCGGCACAGCCGATCGCCCAGGCGCTGCTGGAAGAACTCGGTGAGCCGCTGATGAGCGTCAGCCTGATCCTTCCCGGTGAAGACCTGCCGATGAGCGACCCCTACGAGATGCGTGACGCGCTGGAGCATCAGGTAGACCTGATCATCGATGGCGGTTACGGTGGCCTCGAAGCATCGACCGTGGTCAGCCTGGTCGACGATCGGCCTGAAGTGATACGGGTCGGCTGCGGCGATCCCGAACCCTTCATGGCTTGAGCCTGGATGGCGAGCGTGCCTGTACAACATCTGGCCTGTCGGTGAGAGGGTTCAGGCAAGTTCGGGTGAACATGGCTCCGAGACAAGGCGCAGCAATGCGGTATCTGGGCCATGGGCGCCGAAATTGACCAACTGAACTTACCAAACAGGCCAATTAATCAAGGACACCCTTTTGAGCTCCATGGATTCACAGCGGCGCGTGGTTTCCGGCATGCGTCCCAGCGGCCGGCTTCATCTCGGTCACTACAACGGCGTATTGAAGAACTGGGTCAGGCTGCAGCACGAGTACGAGTGTTTCTTCTGCATCGTCGACTGGCACGCGCTGACCACCGACTACGAAAGCTCCGGCGAAATCTCGCAGAACATCATGGATATGGCGGTGGACTGGCTGGCTGCCGGCGTCAGTCCCAGTTCAGCGACGCTGTTCATCCAGTCACAGGTGCCGGAGCACGCCGAGCTGCACCTGCTGCTGTCGATGATCTGCCCACTTGGCTGGCTGGAGCGGGTGCCATCCTACAAGGAGCTGCAGCAGAATCTGCAGCACAAGGACCTGGATACCTATGGCTTCCTCGGATATCCCCTGCTGCAGGCGGCGGACATCCTGATCTATCGCGCCGGGCTGGTGCCGGTCGGCGCCGACCAGCTGCCGCATATCGAATTCGCCCGCGACGTGGCGCGACGTTTCAACCATCTCTATGGCCGCGAAGCGGATTTCGAGGACAAGGCCGAAGCGGCGATCCGCAAGCTCGGCAAGAAGACCTCCAAGCTGTACGTCAGCCTGCGCAAGAGCTATCAGGAGCAGGGTGACGTCGAGGCGTTGAACACCGCCCGTGCGGTTATCAAGGAACAGCAGACCATCACCATCGGCGATCAGGAGCGGCTTTACGGCTACCTGGAAGGCTGCGGCAAGCTGCTGCTGCCGGAACCGCAGGCGCTGCTCGGCGAGCAACCGAAGATTTCCGGGCTCGACGGCGGCAAGATGGCCAAGTCCAACAGCAATGCGATCTACCTGCGCGATACGTCGAACGAGATCGAGGAGAAGATTCGCCGTATGCCCACCGATCCGGCCCGCGTGCATCGCAGCGACCCCGGTGAACCGACGCGCTGTCCGGTGTGGCAGATGCATCTGGTGCACTCCGAAGAGGCCGTCTGCCAGTGGGCAGAGCAGGGTTGCCGCAGCGCCGGCATCGGCTGCCTGGAGTGCAAGGGGCCGCTGATCGACTCGATCAAGGCTGATCTGACACCCCTGCAGGAACGCGCGCTGGACTACGAGCAGAATCCCGACCTGGTCCGCAGCATCCTCGCAGAAGGTGCGGAGCACGCCCGTGACGAGGCCCGTGAAACGCTGATCGAAGTTCGCCAGGCGATGGGCCTGAATTACCGCTGAGCGGCGCATAAGCGGCCGGCTCCGAAGGATTTTCATGCAGCACACCGAGTCCCCCAGTCCCGAAGCGATCCAGCCCGGCGAGCAGCTACGCCTGGCGCTGGTCTATGGCGAGGCGGTGACCGAGCTGCCGCTGGACCTCTACATTCCGCCGGATGCGCTGGAAGTCTTTCTCGAAGCCTTCGAAGGCCCGCTGGATCTTCTGCTTTACCTGATCCGCAAGCAGAACATCGACATCCTCGATATTCCTGTGGCCGAGATCACCCGGCAGTACATGGGTTACGTCGAGCTGATGAAATCGGTGCGCCTGGAGCTGGCCGCCGAGTATCTGGTGATGGCCGCGATGCTCGCCGAGATCAAGTCACGCATGCTGCTGCCGCGCTCGGCCGAGGTCGCCGAAGAAGAGGATGATCCGCGCGCCGAGCTGATCCGCCGGCTGCAGGAGTACGAACGATTCAAGGCCGCCGCCGAAGACATCGACGAGCTGCCACGGGTCGGCCGCGACCTGCAGGTGCCGCGTCTCGATGCACCTGAGGCGCGGGCGCGCAAGCTGCTGCCGGACGTGAGCCTGGAAGAGCTGCTGGTGTCGATGGCCGAGGTGCTGCGCCGCGCCGATATGTTCGAGAGTCACCAGGTCACCCGCGAAGCGCTGTCGACCCGCGAGCGCATGAGCGAAGTGCTCGAACGACTGAAGGACGGTGGTTTCGTCCCCTTCGTGACGCTGTTCCGCATCGAGGAAGGTCGACTCGGCGTGGTGGTGACCTTCATGGCTGTGCTCGAGCTGATCAAGGAGTCGCTGGTCGAGCTGGTGCAGAACGATCCCTTTGCGCCGATTCATGTGCGCAGCCGTACCGAATAGGCATTTGCAGGAGTCAATCGTGGACCTGTCCGATCCAAAGGATCTCGCTTCGCTGCTCGAAGCCTTTCTGCTCGCATCCGGCAAACCGCTCTCCCTGGAGCGCCTCGGCGAACTCTTCGAGGAAGCCGAGCGGCCGTCTTCGGCACAGCTGAAGAAGGCCCTCGAAGTGCTGGAAAAGTCCTGCAAGGGCCGCGCCTTCGAACTCAAGGAAGTCGCCAGCGGTTACCGCCTGCAGGTGCGTCAGCGCTTTTCGCCATGGGTCGGCCGGCTCTGGGAAGAGCGCCCCCAGCGTTACTCCCGCGCGATGCTGGAAACCCTGGCGCTGATCGCCTATCGCCAGCCGATCACCCGTGGCGAGATCGAGGATATCCGCGGCGTCGCGGTGAACAGCCAGATCGTCAAGACGCTGCAGGAGCGCGAGTGGATTCGTGTGGTTGGCCATCGTGACGTGCCGGGACGCCCGGCGATGTTCGCCACTACCCGGCAGTTTCTCGACCATTTCAACCTGAAGAACCTTGATGAGCTGCCGCCCCTGGCCGTATTGCGCGAGATGGAACCGGAGCTCCGTCCGATGCTAGACGACGAGGATGCCCCCGTGCCTGTCGCCTTGCAGGCGCGGGCCGATGAAGCTGCAGATGAGCCGCAGGCCCCACTGCGTGAGCAGACCAGCTTCCGCAGCCTGCTGGCCGAACTCGACGGCATGGAGCAGGGCCTGAAGACCGACTTCGACGATCTGCTGGAAGCCGAAGAGACATCGGCAGACGAGCCGCGCGGAGACGAGCCCGCGCACTAAGCGCCAAGCCACCTCCAACCGGCGCACTCAGGCTCCTGGTCGCCGCTTCCATGCCGGCATCGCGTCGTGTCCGAACGCCAACTGACCCTGGATGGTTTATGGTTGTCAGAGCTTTCAACCAAGCGTTGAGCCCTTCAACCACAGTTGAATTTTGCAGCAGGAGTGAGGCATGCATCCGCGAGTTCTAGAAGTCACCGAGCGCCTGGTCGAGCGCAGCCGCAAGACCCGCGAGCGCTATCTGGCGATGATGGCCGCCGCCGCCAGTGAGGGTCCGCAGCGCGGCAAGCTGCAGTGTGCCAACTTCGCCCACGGTGTCGCCGGCTGCAATTCCGGCGAGGACAAGCAGAGTCTGCGCCTGATGAACGCGGCAAACGTGGCCATCGTCTCGGCGTACAACGACATGCTCTCGGCGCATCAGCCCTATGAGCATTTTCCGGAAATGATTCGCCAGGCGCTGCGTGAGATCGGCTCGGTCGGCCAGTACGCCGGCGGCGTCCCGGCGATGTGCGATGGCGTGACCCAGGGCGAGGCGGGCATGGAAATGAGCCTGGCCAGCCGCGAAGTGATCGCCATGAGCACGGCAGTCGCGCTGTCGCACAACATGTTCGATGCGGCATTGATGCTCGGCATCTGCGACAAGATCGTGCCGGGTCTGATGATCGGCGCGCTGCGCTTCGGCCATCTGCCGACCATCTTCGTGCCGGGCGGGCCGATGCCCTCGGGAATTCCGAACAAGGCGAAGGCCGAGGTGCGCCAGCGTTACGCCGAAGGCAAGGCCAGCCGCGAGGAGCTGTTGGAGTCGGAGATGAAGTCCTATCACAGCCCCGGCACCTGCACCTTCTACGGCACCGCCAACACCAATCAGGTGGTGATGGAGATCATGGGCCTGCACTTGCCAGGGTCGTCGTTCGTCAACCCTTACACGCCGCTGCGCGATGCGCTGACCCGGGAGGCTGCGCACCAGGTCACGCGCCTGACCCATCAGGCCGGCAACTACACACCGCTATGTCAGGTGGTCGACGAGAAATCCATCGTCAACTCGGTGGTCGCGCTCAATGCCACCGGAGGTTCGACCAACCACACCCTGCATATCCCGGCGTTCGCCCGCGCCGCCGGCATCCAGCTGACCTGGCAGGACATGGCCGATCTTTCCGAGGTGGTGCCGACGCTGGCAAAGGTCTACCCCAACGGCCAGGCCGACGTGAACCATTTCCACGCCTGTGGCGGGGTGCCGTTCATGGTGCGCACGCTGCTCGACGCCGGTCTGTTGCACGAGGACGTGCATACCGTCGTCGGCAAGGGCCTGCGGCGCTACATCCAGGAGCCGTTCCTCGACGGTGACAAGCTGGTGTGGCGCGATGGCCCGGCGCAGAGCCTTGACGAAAACATCCTGCGCCCGGCCGAGCGGCCATTCTCGCCGGAGGGCGGGCTGCGCGTGCTGGAAGGCAACCTCGGCCGCGGCGTGACGAAGATTTCTGCCGTGGCGCCCGAGCACCGTTTTGTCGAGGCGCCGGCGCGGGTATTCATCGATCAGAGCGAGTTGGCTGCGGCGTTCAAGGCCGGGGAGCTGGAGCGCGACTTCATTGCCGTGGTGCGTTTCCAGGGGCCGAAAGCCAATGGCATGCCCGAACTGCACAAGCTCACGCCGTTCCTCGGTGTGCTGCAGGACCGCGGCTACAAGGTGGCGCTGGTCACCGACGGGCGCATGTCCGGTGCTTCGGGCAAGGTGCCGGCGGCCATTCATGTCTGCCCGGAGGCACTGGACGGCGGGCCGCTGGCGCGGGTGCGCGATGGCGACATCCTCCGCGTCGACGGCGAGAACGGCGAACTGCGAGCACTGGTCGATCCCGCCGAATGGGATGCGCGGGAACCGGCGATTCGGCCCGAAGACATGGGCATCGGCTGCGGTCGGGAGCTCTTTGCCTTCATGCGCGCCTCGTTCAGCACGGCAGAGCAGGGCGCCAGTGCATTTACCGAGAGTCTGGAGGCGCTGAAGTGAAGACGGCGCTGGTTGGAGATATTGGCGGCACCAATGCACGTTTCGCGCTGTGGCGCGACCAGCGCATCGAGCAGATTCGCGTGATTCCCACGGCCGACCATGCGCGGCCGGAGCTGGCGATCCTCGCGTACCTGAGTGAAGTCGATCAGCCGCTGGAAAACCTCGAGGCGGTGTGCCTGGCCTGTGCCGGGCCGGTCGGCGGCGATCTGTTTCGCTTCACCAACAACCATTGGCAGCTGAGCCGCGAAGCCTTCTGCCGCGAGCTGGGTGTGAAGGAGCTGTTGCTAATCAACGACTTCACCGCCATGGCCCTCGGCATGACGCGGCTGCACGATGGTGAGCGCATCACGGTTTGCGATGGCGAGCCTGAACCGGGGCGGCCGCGGCTGGTCATAGGGCCCGGCACCGGGCTCGGAGTCGCCGGATTGCTGCCACTGTCTGGCGGCGGTTGGCGCGCCTTGCCGGGCGAGGGCGGGCATATCTGCCTTCCCGTCGGCAGCGAGCGCGAGGCGGCGATCTGGGCGCATCTGCATCGTTCGCTCGGCCATGTAAATGCCGAGGCAGTGCTCAGCGGTCCGGGGCTGCTGACGCTCTACCGCGCATGCTGCGCGCTGGATGGGCAGCAGGTGGCGCTCGATTCGCCCGCAGCTATCACCAAGGCCGCGCTGGCCGGCGATGCCTACGCCGCGGCGGTGCTGGAGCAGTTCTGCCGCTGGTTGGGGCGTATCGTCGGCGATAACGTGCTGACCCTCGGTGCCCGCGGCGGCGTTTACATCGTCGGTGGAGTGGTGCCGCGTTTCGCCGAGATGTTCCTGCGCAGCGGTTTCAGCGAGGCGTTTCGCGAGAAGGGACAGATGAGCCGCTATTTCGATCGCCTGCCGGTCTGGCTGGTGACCGCGCCGTATCCGGGCCTCGAGGGCGCGGGCGTGGCATTGCAACCGTTGTTGGAGGGAGCCTAGGCTGCGACATGGCGGGTCGACGGGTGACCCCATAACAACAAGAAAAGGGACGTGACGTGAGCCAAGCAGGTAAGAACATCCTTCTGGTCGACGACGATCAGGAAATCCGCGAACTGTTGCAGACCTATCTCAGCCGCTCGGGCTTTCATGTGCGCGGCGTGCCGGACGGCGGGCAGTTTCGCGCGGCGCTGTGTGCCGAGCCGGCCGATCTGGTGATTCTCGACGTGATGCTGCCCGACGAGGACGGCTTCAGCCTGTGCCGCTGGATTCGCCAGCACGAGCGGTTGGCTTCGATGCCGATCATCATGCTCACCGCCAGCTCCGACGAGGCCGATCGGGTCGTCGGCCTGGAGCTGGGGGCCGACGACTACCTGGGTAAGCCGTTCAGCCCGCGCGAATTGCTCGCGCGGATCAAGGCGTTGTTGCGTCGAGTCAGCTTCGCCCAGGAGCGCGGCAGCGATGTGCTGGCGTTTGATGAATGGCGGCTGGACATGATCAGCCACCGCCTGTTCCACGCCGACGGCGAGGAAGTCTTTCTCTCCGGTGCCGATTTCGCCCTGCTCAAGCTGTTCCTCGATCATCCGCAGCAGATCCTCGACCGCGACACCATCGCCAATGCCACCCGCGGGCGTGAGGTGATGCCGCTGGAGCGCATCGTCGACATGGCGGTCAGTCGCCTGCGCCAGCGTCTGCGCGATACCGGCAAGTCGCCGCGGCTGATCCGGACCGTGCGTGGCAGCGGCTATCTGTTGGCTACCCAGGTGACGCCGCACCATGAATCTGCGCACTGAGCGGCGGCTGCGGCTGGTGCCGCGCTCGCTGCTCGGGCGCATGCTGTTATTGACCCTGTTGGCGGTGTTGTTGGCCCAAGGCCTGTCGAGCCTGATCTGGTTGTCACAACTGCGCGCCAGCCAGATGGAAGGCCTGCTCACCAGCGCCCGCAGCCTGGCGCAGTCGATGGCGGCCAGCGTCAGCTATTTCCGTTCCCTGCCGCTGGGCTACCGCCCGCTGGTGCTCGACCAATTGCGCAGCATGGGCGGCACGCGCTTCTTCGTCTCGCTCAACGACAAGCCGCTGGACATGAAGATTCTTCCGGAGACGCCGCGCAAGCGGGCCGTCCTGCATGAGGTCGAGCAGGTGTTGCGTCAACGGCTTGGTGGCGAGGTGGACCTGACCATCGAGTTCGTCAGCCCGGACAATCTGCGCATCTTCAACAGCGGCATCAAGCTCGACGAGCTGCCGCGCTCCTGGGCGCACTACGCGCTGGGGCTGGAGCCACTGTCACCGCCGGTGCTGGTGACGCAGATCCAGATCGCCCCGCAGGAATGGCTCTACCTCGCATCGCTGATGCCGGCACCCTACGTCAGCCTGGAAGACGAGGGCCTGCCGATTCAGCAGCTGTGGTTCATCGTGCTGACCAGCGCCTTCCTGCTGCTGTTCATCGGCCTGCTGGTGCGCTGGCAGAGCCGGCCGCTGAAGCGCCTGGCCAAGGCGGCGCGGGAAATGTCGGTAGGCGGCGAGGTACGGCCGCTGACCGAGGCTGGGGCCAGCGAGATCGTCGAGGTGAGTCGTGCCTTCAACAACATGCGCCAGCGCATCAGTCGCTACCTGACCGAACGAGGTCAATTGTTCAGCGCGATCTCCCATGACCTGCGCACGCCCATCACGCGCCTGCGTCTGCGTGTCGAGCTGCTGGAAGATGAAGTCCAGCAGATCAAGTTCACCCGTGACCTCGACGAGCTGGAGCTGCTGGTCAAGGGCGCACTGCAATGCGTGAAGGACACCGACATCCACGAGAACATCGAGGCGGTGGACCTCAATCTGCTGCTGGAACACATCGTCGAGCCCTATCAGGCCTGCGACCAGACCCGCGTGACCCTGGACGGCCGGGCTTCGGCACCTTATCCGGGCAAACCGCTGGCTCTCAAGCGCTGCATTGGCAATCTGCTGGACAATGCCCTGAAGTACGGTGAGCGCGCCCACCTGCATGTCGAGGACGGCAAGGAGGCGCTGGTGCTGCACGTCGATGACGAGGGCCCGGGCGTGCCCGAGCAGCGTCTTGAGCATGTCTTCGAACCCCACGTGCGGCTCTCGGGGCAGCAGCAGGGCTACGGGCTGGGGCTCGGTATCGCACGGAATATCGCCCACGCCCACGGTGGCGAACTGAGCATGCGCAATCTGCAGCAGGGAGGGCTGAGGGTGACGCTGACCTTGCCGCGCTGATCCGGCTCAGTGCACTTCGTTACGATCGCTGCGGCTTTGTAACGGCTCTGTGACCATCGCCCATCCCTTCGTTACCCAGTGTCCATTTCCCTGCGCATAGACTCGGTCCATCGCAAGCGACCATGACTTGCCGGATAAAAACAAGAAGGTGCCTCTACATGAACGCGATCCATCGTCTCGCTCTTTCCGTTTCCCTTGCCCTGCCATTGCTCGCCCATGCCGGCGAGGTCGAAGTTCTACACTGGTGGACTTCCGGTGGCGAGAAACGCGCCGCCGACACCCTGCAGAAGCTGGTCGAGCAGAAAGGCCATACCTGGAAGGACTTCGCCGTGGCCGGCGGTGGTGGCGAGGCTGCCATGACCGTACTGAAGACCCGCGCCGTCTCCGGCAACCCGCCGTCCGCCGCACAGATCAAGGGCCCGGACATCCAGGAGTGGGGCGAACTCGGCCTGCTCGCCAATCTCGATGACACCGCCAAGGCAGAACGCTGGGACGAAATGCTGCCCGAGCAGGTGCGCAAGATCATGCAGTACGACGGTTCCTACGTTGCGGTGCCGGTCAACGTGCATCGGGTCAACTGGCTGTGGATCAACCCGGAAGTGTTCGAGAAGGCCGGCGCCACGCCGCCGAAGACCCTTGACGAATTCTTTGCCGCGGCGGACAAGCTCAAGGCTGCCGGCTTCATTCCGGTTGCCCACGGCGGCCAGCCCTGGCAGGACGGCACCGTGTTCGAGGGCTTTGTACTGAGCATTCTCGGCCCGGACGACTATCACAAGGCCTTCGTCGAGCTGGATAACGACACCCTGACCGGCGACAAGATGGTTCAGGCCTTCACCGCACTGAAGAAGTTGCGCGACTACATCGACGCCGACGCGGCCGGGCGCGAATGGAACCGTGCCACCGGCATGGTCATCGACGGCAAGGCCGGCATGCAGATCATGGGCGACTGGGCCAAGAGCGAGTTCACCGCCGCCAACAAGGTGGCTGGCGAGGACTACCAGTGCCTGCCGTTCCCCGGCACCCAGGGCAGCTTCGCCTTCAATATCGACTCGCTGGCCATGTTCAAGCTCAGCAACGATGACAACCGCAAGGCTCAGGAAGACCTGGCGCGCACGGTGCTGGAGCCGGAATTCCAGACCTTCTTCAATCAGAATAAGGGCTCTATCCCGGTTCGCCAGGACCAGGACATGAGCGAGTTCGACGCCTGCGCCCAGCAGTCGATGACCGACTTCAAGGAGGCCGCCAAGGGCAGCGGCCTGCAGCCCAGCCTGACCCATGGCATGGCGGCTTCAAGCTATGTGCAGGGCGCGGTGTTCGACGTCGTCACCAACTTCTTCAACGACCCCAAGGCCGACCCGCAAAAGGCGGCCAAGCAACTGGCGGCAGCGATCCAGGCCGTGCAGTAACGCTGAGGGCGGACCGTTCCGCCCGCTTCCCGAAACGTTCGTCCCGGCACAGGCCTCGGTCTGTGCCGCGGACGACGACATCCCCGATTTCCATGAGGGATCACACCCATGAGCTCCATCGCGCTTCAAGCCAGGCCTGTCAAAGCCTCGCCGCTCGACGCCCTGCAGCGCTGGCTGCCCAAGCTGGTTCTGGCGCCGAGCATGCTGATCGTGCTGGTCGGCTTCTACGCCTACATCGGCTGGACCTTCCTGCTCTCGTTCACCAACTCGCGCTTCATGCCCAGCTACAAGTGGGTCGGCCTGCAGCAATACGAGCGCCTGTGGGACAACGACCGCTGGTGGGTCGCCAGCCAGAACCTGCTGGTCTTCGGCGGCCTGTTCATCGCCATCAGCCTGATCATCGGCGTCGTGCTCGCCGTGCTGCTGGACCAGCGCATCCGTCGCGAAGGGCTGATCCGCACCATCTACCTGTACCCCATGGCGCTGTCGATGATCGTCACCGGCACCGCCTGGCAGTGGTTGCTCAATCCCGGCCTGGGCCTGGACAAGCTGCTGCGCGACTGGGGCTGGGAAGGCTTTCGCTTCGACTGGCTGGTTGATCCGGATCGGGTCATCTATTGCCTGGTGATCGCGGCGGTGTGGCAGGCCTCCGGGTTCGTCATGGCGCTGTTCCTCGCCGGCCTCCGCAGTGTCGATCAGTCGATCATTCGCGCCGCCCAGGTGGATGGTGCGAGCCTGCCGACCATCTACCTGCGCATCGTGCTGCCGAGCCTGCGCCCGGTGTTCTTCAGTGCCTTGATGATTCTGGCCCATATCGCGATCAAGAGCTTTGACCTGGTCGCGGCGATGACCGCCGGTGGGCCGGGCTATTCCAGCGATCTGCCGGCGATGTTCATGTACGCCCACACCTTCACCCGCGGCCAGATGGGCCTAGGTGCGGCGAGCGCCATGCTGATGCTCGGCGCGGTGATGGCGATCATCGTGCCGTACCTGTATTCCGAGCTGAGGAACAAGCGCCATGTCTGACTTCGCGCAACCGCGCCTGACCCTCGGGCGCCTGACCATCCATGCCACCCTGTTGCTGGCCTGCGCCGTCTACCTGGTGCCGCTGATCGTGATGCTGCTGACCAGCTTCAAGACCCCGGAAGACATCCGTACCGGCAACCTGCTGAGCTGGCCGGAAGCGTTCAGCGCCATGGGCTGGCTGACGGCCTGGGACAGTATCGGCGGCTACTTCTGGAACTCGGTGAAGATCGTCATCCCAGCCGTGCTGATTTCCACCGCGCTGGGCGCGCTGAACGGCTATGTGCTGTCAATGTGGCGCTTCCGTGGCTCGCAGCTGTTCTTCGGTCTGCTGCTGTTCGGCTGCTTCCTGCCGTTCCAGGTGATCCTGCTGCCGGCGTCCTTCACCCTCGGCAAACTCGGCCTGGCCAATACCACCACCGGCCTGGTGCTGGTGCACGTGGTCTACGGCCTGGCCTTCACCACGCTGTTCTTCCGCAACTTCTACGTCAGCGTGCCGGACGCGCTGGTGCGGGCGGCACGGCTGGACGGTGCCGGCTTCTTCACCATCTTCGGGCGCATTCTGCTGCCGATGTCGGTACCGATCATCATGGTCTGCCTGATCTGGCAGTTCACCCAGATCTGGAACGACTTCCTTTTCGGCGTGGTGTTCGCCAGTGGCGATACCCAGCCGGTCACCGTGGCACTGAACAACCTGGTGAACACCAGCACTGGCGCCAAGCAATACAACGTCGACATGGCCGCGGCGATGATCGCCGGCCTGCCCACGCTGTTGGTCTACGTGGTCGCCGGCAAATATTTCCTGCGCGGGCTGACTGCCGGCGCCGTCAAGGGTTGAGGAGAACAACGATGGCTTCCCTGGAACTGCGCAACGTTCAAAAGAGTTATGGCAACAGCCAGATCGCAACGCTGAAAGACATCGCGCTGAAGATCGACGCCGGTGAATTCCTGATCCTGGTCGGGCCTTCGGGCTGCGGAAAATCCACCCTGATGAACTGCATCGCCGGGCTGGAGAACATCACCGGCGGCGAGATTCTCGTCGACGGCGAGGACATCAGCCAAGCCAGCCCGAAGGATCGCGACATCGCCATGGTGTTTCAGTCCTACGCGCTCTACCCGACCATGAGCGTGCGCGACAACATTGCCTTCGGCCTGAAGATGCGCAAGGTGTCGGCGGCGAAGATCGAGGAGGAGGTGGCGCGGGTCGCCAAGCTGCTGCAGATCGAACCGCTGCTCGCGCGCAAGCCGGCGCAGCTCTCCGGCGGCCAGCAGCAGCGCGTGGCCATGGGCCGGGCGCTGGCTCGGCGGCCGAAGATCTACCTGTTCGACGAACCGCTGTCGAACCTCGATGCCAAGCTGCGGGTGGAGATGCGCACCGAAATCAAGCTGATGCACCAGCGCCTGAAGACCACCACGGTATACGTCACCCATGACCAGATCGAGGCGATGACCCTCGGCGACAAGGTCGCGGTGATGAAGGACGGCGTGATCCAGCAGTTCGGCACGCCCCACGAGATCTACAACAACCCGGCCAATCTGTTCGTCGCCAGCTTCATCGGCTCGCCACCGATGAACTTCGTGCCGCTGCGTATTCGTCAGCGCGACGGACGCTGGGTAGGCGTGCTCAACAGCGAGCAGGGCAGTTGCGAGCTGCCGCTGCCGATCACCAGTGACGACGGGTTGCGTGATCGCGAACTCATTCTCGGCATCCGACCGGAACAAATCGGCCTGGCTCCAGCAGGATCAGCGGATTTTTCTCTGGCGGTCGATATCGAAGTGGTGGAACCCACCGGGCCAGACACCCTGGTGGTGTTCACGCTGAATCAGGTCAAGGCCTGCTGCCGCTTGGCGCCGGATCAGGCGCCGCGGGTGTGGGAAACGCTCAATCTGCAGTTCGACCCGCGCAAGGCGCTGCTCTTCGATGCGCAGACCGGCGAGCGGCTTGGCGTTGTGCAGCCGGAGCCGGTGCGCGAGAGCAAGATCACCCGGCTGGTTTCCAACGGAGCGGGCACAGCGCAGTGAACTGCCGCCTGCCTTGCCAGCAGGCGGTCGATGAAAGTGGACGGTTACAGGAATGAACAGAGCCGTCTCGGCTCGATCCAGCGATCAATAACAACAAAAGCGGAGTGGATATGAAAAGAACACTGACAGCCCTGGGCGTTGCGACTGCCGTTGTCGGGATGGCCCTGCCGTTGAGCGGCCATGCCCTGGAATTCACCGGCTACATGCGTAGCGGCGTGGGTGAATCGGTCAACAGCGATTCGCAATCGTGCTTCCAGTTGCCCGGCGCGCCGAGCAAGTACCGTCTCGGTAACGAGTGCGAGCAGTATGCCGAGCTGGACCTGCGCCAGGACCTCTACACCTTCGCCGATGGCTCGGTACTGAGCCTGGAAGGCATGGCGGCGCTGTACAACCAGTACAACCACACCCCGGAATTCACCGGCGACCACGGCTGGGCGCGGATGGTCCAGGCCTACGCCGAGTGGAGCAAGGTGCCGGCGCTGAACAACGGCTCGCTGTGGGCGGGCCGCCGCTTCTACAAGCGTAACGACATCCATATCTCCGACTTCTACTACTGGAACCAGAGCGCTACCGGCGCCGGCGTCGAGGACATGGAGATCGGCGGGCTGAAGTACAGCTATGCCTTCTCGCGCAAGGACAGCGTGTTTCAGGAAGAGTACGTCACTCGCCACGATTTCAACGTCGGCGGCTTCGACAGCAACCCGGGCGGCGAGCTGGAATTCGGCCTGAGCTACCTCGACAAGCCCAGTCGCGACGACGCCAACAGTGGTTGGGCGGTGACGGTGCAGCACGTGCAGTCGGACTTTTTAGGCGGCAAGAACACACTGGCACTGCAGTACGGTGAAGGGCCGGGCACCGGCCTCGGCTATACCGGCGACGTGACCCTGGACGACAGCGCCAAGAGCTGGCGGGTGGTGGAGTACTTCGACTGGCAGGTGACCCCGCGCTTCGGTGGCCAGGCTCAGGTGGTCTATCAGAAGGACAAGCGCGCCGACGGTGGCGATCAGGACTGGTGGTCGGTGGGGGCTCGCCCGGTCTATGCGTTCAGCGAGCAGTTCAAGCTCGTCGCCGAGGTCGGCCATGATCAGATCGACGCCACCGACGGTACGCGCAAACTGACGAAGTTCACCATCGCGCCGACCTGGTCACCCGCCGGCCCTGGCTTCTGGGCACGGCCGGAGTTCCGGCTGTACTACACCTATGCCAGCTGGAACGAGGCGGCGCAGCGTGCCGCCAACCTGATGGCCGAAGGCTCGGCGTTGTCGGACACCGGTGCATTCGGCAATGCCCGCCATGGTTCGAACTTCGGCGTGCAGGTGGAGCATTGGTGGTAAAAGTCGCGGATTAGCGCGTCGCCATCCAGATCAGCAGGCCGGCCTGGAACAGCGCCAGCGCAATCAGGCAAACAATGGTGAATCGCAGCGCACCGTCCTCACGACGGAAGCGGGCGATTCGCTCCTGCAGTTCACGAATCTGGTTCTCCTGTGCCTGCAGGTTGCGGTCGGCCTGTTCCAGCATCGCCGCCGCCTCCTGCAGCTCCACTACCTGCACCTTCTCGCTGTTCCAGTCCGCTCGCAGGGCGCTGACCCGCGGTGCGCCGTAGGTTGGCTTGAGCGGCGTCGCCTGGGGGTAGTCGATATCGAAGCCCTGGGTGCGCAGGCAGTGATCGCGACGCAGGCGCTGGTCTTCGCTCGCCACATCCTTCGGCAACGCGCCGCCCTCGACCAGATAGTGGCTCCAGCGCTTCTGCGCCCATGCCGCACTCTGGGCCAGCAGAAAGCGACCGAGGCCGCGGTTGGCCGGCTCGAGTTGCAACCCGCTATCCGGCCCGAAGCGCAGTTCCTTGCTGCGGTGATCGGCCCACACCTCCAGGACGTTGTTCTTGCGCGCGCGCACCTGGCCGGGGATGTTGATGAACATCCGCAGCAGACTCTGCTCCGGCGTATGCCGTTCCAGTTGCGCAAGTTCGACGAATCGCAGCGGGCGCGCGCCGCCGTCGCGCTCGGTGGGCAGTGGTGCCAGGCGCAGCAGGCGGAAACGGTCGGGCTTGAGCTCCGTCCACGGATGCTTCGGTGCTGCCGGCTGGTCTTTTTCAGTGCTCTGGGTGGTTTCGCTGTCGGTCATCTGCGCGTTCCTGGGCCTGCGCGGCGGCTCGTTCAGGAGCCAATCGGGCCCTCGTCATGCGGGCTATCGGCAGCGCGGCGCCTAACTGGAGGCTGGCAGGATGCCATTGGCCTGCAGGAAGTGTCGGATACGTTCCTGCAGGCCCCAGGCGAGCGGCAGGTCGGGGTCATCATAGGAGGCCAACTGTTGCGCATTCCCCGGGACGATGCGCAGCACATGGTTCATGCCATCGATCAGCGCCAGTTCGGCGTCGGGCTTGGCACGCTGCAGGGCCTCGGCGTCCTCGATGCCGACCTGGATGTCGTGGCGGCCCTGGACGATCAGCGCGGGTGTCTCGACGGCCGCGAAGGCCTCCGCCGGGTCGTAGGCGAACAGCGAAATCAGGTACGGCTGCACGCTGGGGCGGAACAGCACCTGCAGGGGGTCCGGCACTTCGGCGTGGGTTCGGCCGGCCTTGAGCTCGTCGATCAGAAAATAACTGGTGGCGAGCAGTGCCGGCGGCAGGCGACCCTGCAGTTGCTCGCGCAGCACCTCGTCGATCGGTCGGCCGCTGCCGGCGATGCTGATCAGCGCCGCGGCGCCCGACTTCGGCGCGGCGAGACTGGCGATCAGCGCGCCTTCGCTGTGGCCGATCAGGATCAGTTGGCTGAAACGGGGATCGCCCTTGAGCTTCGCGCTCCAGGCCAGCGCATCGCTGACATAGCCCTCGACGCTCAGCTCGCGCTCGTCCGGTGCGGCCGCCAGGCTGGCGCCGACGCCGCGCTTGTCGTAGCGCAGGCTGGCCACGCCCAGCTTGGCCAGGCCCTGGGCCAGACGCTTGAGGCTGTCGTTGCGTCCGGCCGGGTTGTTGCCGTTGCGATCGGTCGGGCCGGAACCTGCGATCAGCAGCGCTACCGGTACCGGCTGGCCGCTTTTCGGCAGCAACAGACTGCCCTGCAGTACGCCGCTGCCGGTATCCAGGTTCAGGGTCTGATTGAGCAGGGTCTGCGCCTGCAGGAAAGAAGGGGACATGGTCAGTAGCAGCAGTATCAGCAGGGCACGCATGGAAGGATTTCGTTGGTCACGGAGCAGGTTGGACGCGGCAATCGACGCAAAGGTCAGTATGCGCCGGCAACAGGAGCGATGACACCGTAGCGGCCTCAGGTATACTTCCGGCCCCTGTTTTTCGGTCGATCGCGGAGCGTCCTGCATGTCCGGCAATACCTACGGCAAGCTGTTCACCGTCACCACTGCCGGCGAAAGCCATGGTCCTGCGCTGGTGGCCATCGTCGACGGTTGCCCGCCCGGGCTGGAGCTGTCGCTGGACGATCTGCAGCGCGATCTCGACCGCCGCAAGCCGGGCACCAGCCGGCATACCACTCAGCGCCAGGAAGCCGATGAGGTGGAAATCCTCTCCGGCGTCTTCGAAGGCAGGACAACCGGTTGCCCCATCGGCCTGTTGATCCGCAACACCGACCAGAAGTCCAAGGACTACTCGGCGATCAAGGACCAGTTCCGTCCGGCCCACGCCGACTACACCTATCACCACAAGTACGGCCTGCGCGACTACCGCGGCGGTGGCCGCAGCTCCGCGCGCGAGACCGCCATGCGCGTGGCGGCCGGTGCCATCGCCAAGAAGTATCTGGCGACCCTGGGCATCCAGGTGCGCGGCTACATGAGCCAGCTCGGCCCGATCGAGATCCCGTTCAAGACCTGGGAAAGTGTCGAGCAGAATGCCTTCTTCAGTCCGGACCCGGACAAGGTGCCGGAGCTGGAGGCCTATATGGACCAGCTGCGTCGCGACCAGGATTCGGTGGGCGCGAAGATCACCGTGGTCGCCGATGGCGTACCGCCGGGCCTTGGCGAGCCGATCTTCGACCGCCTCGACGCCGAGCTGGCCCATGCGCTGATGAGCATCAACGCGGTCAAGGGCGTGGAGATCGGCGCCGGTTTCGCCTCGGTAGTCCAGCGTGGCACCGAGCACCGTGACGAGCTGACGCCCCAGGGATTCCTCTCCAACAATGCCGGCGGCATTCTCGGTGGCATCTCCTCGGGACAGCCGATCGTCGCCCACCTGGCGCTCAAGGCCACGTCCAGCATCACCACGCCAGGGCAGTCGATCGATGTGAATGGCGCGCCGGTCGAGGTCATCACCAAGGGCCGCCATGACCCCTGCGTCGGCATTCGTGCCACGCCGATCGCCGAGGCCATGATGGCCATCGTTCTGCTCGATCACCTGCTGCGCCACCGTGGGCAGAACGCCGATGTGCAAGTGCTCACCCCGGTGCTGCCGCAACTGTGAATCCGGGCCGTAGACGGCAGACCGACGGCGGCAGCATAAGGCGGCCGTTGTCCGCAGTCGGTAGCTTGTAGCCTATGGCCGCTGCTCTGCCGTACTGGCGTCTGTCCGGTTTCTACTTCTTCTACTTTGGCCTGCTCGGCTCCACGGCGCCGTTTCTCGGCCTGTACTTCGATCATCTAGGTTTCTCGCCGGAGCGGATCGGCGAGCTGATCGCCATTCCCATGCTGATGCGTTGCGTGGCGCCGAATCTCTGGGGCTGGCTGGGTGATGCAACCGGTCGGCGGCTGGAAATCGTCCGTCTCGGCGCGCTGTGCACCTTGCTGTCCTTCGGGCTGATCTTCTTCGACAAGAGCTTTGCCTGGCTGGCGCTGGTGATGGCGTTGCATGCGTTCTTCTGGCACGCGGTGCTGCCGCAGTTCGAAGTCATCACCCTGGCGCATCTGCACGAGCAGACTGAGCGCTACAGCCAGGTCAGGCTGTGGGGCAGCATCGGTTTCATCTTCGCGGTGGTAGGGCTCGGGCTGCTGTTCCAGCGGCTGAGCCTCGATCTTTACCCGACTGCGGTAGCCGTTGTGATGGTCGGTATCGTGCTGAGCAGCGCCTGGGTGCCCAACGCTCATCCGCGGCAACGTAGCGAGGCGGCCGGGCAGGGCGGGTTCCTCGCCCAGCTGCGGCGGCCTGGCGTACTGGCCTTCTACGGCTGCGTGGCGTTGATGCAGCTGGCCCATGGGCCGTACTACACCTTCTTCAGTATTCACCTGGAAGCACTGGGCTACAGCCGCAGCTTTATCGGGCTGATGTGGGCGCTGGGCGTGGTCGCGGAAATCCTGCTGTTCCTGGTAATGGCGCGGCTGCTCGAGCGTTTCTCGCTGCGTCAGGTGCTGCTGTCCAGCTTCCTGATCGCCGCGCTGCGCTGGGTGTTGCTCGGGCAGTTCGCCGAGCATCTGGCCGTGCTGCTGGTCGCGCAGCTGATGCACGCGGCGACCTTCGGCAGTTTCCACGCCGCTGCCATTCACTTCGTCCAGCGCAGTTTCGGCCATCGCCAGCAGGGCCAAGGCCAGGCGCTGTATGCCAGCCTGTCCGGCATCGGTGGAGCGCTGGGTGCGCTCTACGCGGGCTACGCCTGGTCCGGTCTGGGACCAGGCTGGTCGTTCGCCATCGCCAGTCTCGCGGCGCTGGCCGCAGCCGCTATCATTGCCTTCCGTTTGCAGGAGGACCGCGCATGACTGCCACCCGCCAGCACCTGAGCCAGGCGATCATCGACGCCGGACGCTTCTTGTATGGTCGTGGCTGGTCGCCGGCGACCAGCAGCAACTACTCGGCGCGCCTGACCAGCGCCGAGCTGCTGCTGACCGTTTCCGGGAGGCACAAGGGCGAGCTGACTGCCGATGACCTGTTGGCCGTCGACATGCACGGCAACAGCCTGGAAGAGGGCAAGAGGCCTTCGGCGGAGACACTACTGCATACCCAGCTGTATCGCTGGAAACCGGAGATCGGCGCGGTGCTGCACACCCATTCGGTGAATGCCACGGTGCTGTCCCGCGTCGCCTTGGCCGATTCGCTGGTGTTCGCCGATTACGAGTTGCAAAAGGCCTTCAGCGGCATCTCGAGCCATGAATTGCAGGTGCTGGTGCCAATCTTCGACAACGATCAGGACATCGCCGCCCTGGCCACCAGGGTGCAGCCGTGGCTTGACGAGCATCCCGATTGCGTCGGCTACCTGATTCGCGGCCACGGCCTGTACACCTGGGGCGAGACGATGAGCGATGCGCTGCGACAGATCGAGGCATTCGAATTTCTGTTCGAATGCGAACTGAAGATGCGTGCCCTGCAGCCCAGATAAATTCCAGCCTGCCCGGTAGCGACCGGTCAGACGACCTTTTCGGAGAGCCGAACATGAGTGTCCTCAGCGTCTATCACGAGACCCGACCCGATCAGCCGCTCAAGGTGTTGACCCACCTCGAAGACATCGCCCCGACGCTGGCCAAGGTCGGTGTGCAGCTGGAGCGCTGGGAGGCCAGCGCACCAATCGCCGCCGGGGCCAGCCAGGAAGAGGTGATCGCCGCCTACCGGCCGCAGATCGACAAGCTGATGACCGAGCGTGGCTACGTCACGGTGGATGTGATCAGCCTGACCCGCGATCACCCGCAGAAGGACGAACTGCGCGCGAAGTTCCTTGACGAGCATCGCCATGCCGAGGACGAAGTGCGCTTCTTCGTTGCCGGGCGCGGGCTGTTTACCCTGCACATCGATGACATGGTCTACGCCGTGCTGTGCGAAAAGAACGACCTGATCTCCGTGCCCGCCGGCACGCGTCACTGGTTCGACATGGGTGAAGAGCCGCACTTCGTCGCGATCCGCCTGTTCAACAACCCGGAAGGCTGGGTCGCGGAGTTCACCGGCGAAAGCATCGCCGATCAGTTCCCGCGGCTGGACGACTGAGATGCCGATCAAGGCGATCCTCACCGATATCGAAGGCACCACCAGCGCCGTCAGCTTCGTCTTCGATGTGCTGTTCCCCTATGCCCGCGAGCATTTGCCGGCGTATATCCGCAGCCACGCCGGCGAACCTGCGGTCGCTGCGCAGCTCGAGGCGGTGCGCGGCGAAAGCGGTGAGGGCGATGCGGATATCGAGCGCGTCATCGAGATACTGCTCGGCTGGATCGCCAGCGATCGCAAGGCGACCTCGCTCAAGGCGCTGCAAGGCATGGTCTGGTTCCAGGGCTACCGGGCCGGCCAGCTCAAGGGGCACATCTATCCGGACGCAGTGGCTGCGCTACGGGAGTGGAAGGCGCAGGGGTATGCGCTGTACGTGTATTCCTCAGGCTCGATCCAGGCACAGCAGCTGATCTTCGGCTGTTCCGAGGCCGGCGACCTAACACCGCTGTTCTCCGGTTATTTCGATACCACCAGCGGGCACAAGCGCGAGGTGGTCTCCTACCAGCGCATCGCCGAAGCCATTGGCGTGCCAGCCGTCGAGGTGCTGTTCCTTTCCGATGTGGTCGAAGAACTCGATGCCGCGCAGCAGGCCGGCATGCGCGTCTGTGGGCTGGGCCGCGATGGCGGCGCCCTCGGTGAGCACGAGACCGTCGCCAGCTTTGCGCAGATCGACCCGCGGCGCTACTGAGCCACCGGGCGATTACTGAACCCTGCCGCCGCGCTGGCATCCTAGATTAGGTACTCACCCAAACAGGAGCGAACCCATGGGAGATGCCTTCGGCGGTATTTTCGGCCTGCTCATCCTGATACTGGATATCTGGGCGATCATCAGCATCGTTCGCAGCGATAGCACCGGGGGCAAGAAGGTGCTCTGGGTGCTTCTGATCGTTCTGTTGCCAGTGCTCGGCCTGATCATCTGGGGAATCATGGGGCCGCGCGGCAATCGCCCTGACTCGCGCGGGCCGTATCGGTAGCCGTTGATGGAAAGCCTCAGCGGCCCGCTGGCCATCGTGGTTCTCGTGCTCGACGTCCTCGCCATCGCTTATGTGTGGCGCAGCCGCATCGAGGTCGGGCGCAAGGTTGTCTGGTCATGTGTGATCCTGCTGCTGCCCGTGGTCGGTCTGATCATGTGGGCGGTAGCGGCCGGGCCGTTCGGCAAGGCGCGGTTGTGACACATGTGGCGCAGCGGTCTGCTGATCGGTCTGCTGGCACTTGCTGCCGAGCCGCTTCGGGCTGACGACGCGGCGGCCTGGCAGGCATTGCGCGAGGGGCGGGCGATTCTTGTCATGCGTCACGCCAGCGCGCCAGGCCTCGGCGATCCCGAAGGCTTCGTTCTGGAAGACTGCAAAACCCAGCGAAATCTGACTCAGCGCGGCCGGGATGAGGCCCGGCGCTGGGGCGCGCGGCTGCGCGAAGCGGGTCTGCATGAGGTGCGCTTGTTCAGCAGTCGCTGGTGCCGTGCGCTGGAGACCGCCGAGCATATGGCGCTTGGCCGGGTGGAACCACTGCCTGCGCTGGATTCGTTTTTCACGTCGCCCGCAAACGAGCACTGGCATACCGAAGCCTTGCGCGAGGCCGTCGAGCAGTTTCCGGCCGGCGAGGTGGCGGTGCTGGTCACTCACCAGGTCAACATCACCGCGCTGACGGGCATCTTCCCGCAGTCGGGCGAGGGATTGATCCTGGAGCGTCCGCTGACGACTCCGCCCAAGGTACTGACGCGCATCGCGCCGCCCTAGCCAACCTTGGCCCCTTTGGAATAGTTGTCCCAGATATGGATGGCCGCATAGGCGCGCCACGGACGCCAGGCTTCGGCGCGTCCGGCCAGCGCCTTGGCGCTGATGCCATCCGCGCCCCACAGTGGCGCTTTCAGCAGTCCGAGATCGGCTGCAGGAAAGGCGTCCGCGACGCCGAAGCCCCGTAGCGCGATGTATTCGGCGGTCCAGGGACCGATCCCCGGCAATTCGCAGAATCGTTGCACCAGCGCATCGGCACCATCTTCCACATGCAGCTGCAGCGCCCCTTCGGCCACCGCGGCTGCGAGGCGGCGCAGCGCCTGGGCTCGCTTGGATGGCATGCCGATGTTCTCCAGCGGGTCATCGGCGATGGCCTGTGCGCTAGGGAAGAGCCGCTCCAGCCCCGGCGGGGCGTCCCGCAGCGTCTCGCCGAGGCGTTCCACCAGGCGCCGCGTAATGGTCACCGCCGCCTTGACCGTGACCTGCTGGCCGACCACCGCCCGCACCGCCTGTTCGAACGGGTCGTAGGCGGCCGGCAGGCGCAGGCCGGGGTGCGCGGCGATCAGCGGGCCGAGTGCGGGATCGCTAGCGAAATGCGTGGCGATGGCCTGCGGATTGGCATCCAGATCGAACATCTTGCGAACCTGTCCGACGAGTGGCTGGGTGGCATGTTGCAAAGAGTCGCTGAGCATCAGTTCGAGCGCCGGGCGGTCGGCCTGCGCGCGCACGCGGAGCCAGCCGCTGGCTTCGCCAACGCGCAGCGTGCGCGAGTAGCCGTCAGTGTCCAGCCGTTCCACGCCGGGTAACAGACGCAGGGCGAAGTGGTGGTGAAACTGCTGCCAGTCCCAGGGTTCGAGGTAGGGCAATTGGATGATTTCGCTCATGACCCGACTCTAGGATCTCCCGATGGCCTTGTCGTCCCGAAGTGTGCTTTTGCTGCCTGCGGTTTCCGCTGTCATCTTGGCCAACGTAGAATGCGCCTCTTTTCGGTG
Source organism: Stutzerimonas xanthomarina (assembly GCF_003935375.1). Classification (GTDB taxonomy): domain Bacteria; phylum Pseudomonadota; class Gammaproteobacteria; order Pseudomonadales; family Pseudomonadaceae; genus Stutzerimonas; species Stutzerimonas xanthomarina_A. Next base: position 99,019 of record NZ_RHQM01000001.1, on the reverse strand, counting down.
GGCAGGCTGCATCGCCCGTCAAGCCAGATTGCCATCATGCGGCGGAGCGCTGCTTCGTCGCCGGTCAAGGGAGATACCCCATGAGCGACTTTCAGGAAACTCTCTACGAGGGATACGGGCAGCGGTTCCAGGTCGACAAGCTGCTGCACGAGGTGCGCACCGCGCATCAGCATCTGGTGATCTTCGAGAACCCGCGCATGGGCCGGGTCATGGCCCTGGACGGCGTGATCCAGACCAGCGAAGCCGACGAATTCATCTACCACGAAATGCTTGCCCACGTACCGATCCTGGCCCATGGACTGGCGCGTCGCGTGCTGATCATCGGTGGCGGCGACGGCGGCATCCTTCGTGAAGTGGCGCGCCACCGCGATATCGAGAGCATCACCATGGTCGAGATCGATGCCACGGTGGTGGAAATGTGCAGGGAGTTCTTGCCGAACCATTCCGCCGGCACCTTCGAGGATCCGCGGCTGAATCTGGTGATCGACGACGGCATGCGCTTCGTGGCGACCACTGAAGAGAAGTTCGACGTCATCATCTCCGACTCCACCGATCCCATCGGCCCAGGTGAAGTGTTGTTCTCTGAGAACTTCTACCAGGCCTGTCGCCGCTGTCTGAACGAAGGCGGAATCCTCGTCGCGCAGAACGGTACGCCGTTCATGCAACTGGGCGAACTGCAGACCACTGCCAGACGCATGCAGGGGCTGTTCGCCGACTGGCATTTTTACCAGGCGGCTGTGCCGACCTATATCGGTGGTGCCATGTCCTTCGCCTGGGGCGCGTGCAGCGTGGAGAGCCGCAAGCTGCCGCTGGAAACCCTGATGCAGCGCTTCGCCGGCAGCGGCATCGTTACTCGGTATTACAACCCGCATGTGCACCTTGGCGCCTTCGCACTGCCGCAATACGTGTTGCATGCGATCGCCAAGCCCAGCAACGACTGATCCGCCTGTGATGGCTGTCTCATAACGGGGCATTCAGACGAACCAGGCCTCGCGGCCCGCCCGGAAACGGTGCGGGCCGCTTTCGTTTCATCTCCAACGCCTTGTTCTACAAGGGTTATCCGGCGTTGGCGCGAGCTTTGCACTGTCGTTGGGCAGGTTTTTGTCCGAGGGCTCCGCATGGACCGCGTTTTCTACGATGAGATGCACGACGCGCACGGCGCATGCCGCCCGCACTACCGGGCCTTTTCGGCTTGGCTTTCCGATACGCCATCCGACGTGCTGGCGCAACGTCGGCGCGAGGCGGATCTGCTGTTCCACCGCGCCGGCATCACCTTCACCCTGTACGGCGACGAGCAGGGCACCGAACGGCTGATTCCCTTCGACACCATCCCGCGCGCCATCCCGATGAGCGAATGGCGGATGGTGGAACGCGGCTGCATCCAGCGGGTACAGGCGCTCAACCTGTTCCTCGCCGATCTCTACCACGAGCAGCGCATCCTCAAGGCCGGCGTCATCCCGCCGGAGCAGGTGCTGGCCAACGAGGGCTACCAGCCGGCGATGCAGGGGCTGGACCTGCACCGCGACACCTATGCGCACATCGCCGGAGTCGACCTGGTGCGCGACGGCGACGGCACCTACTACGTGCTCGAGGACAACCTGCGCACGCCCAGCGGCGTCAGCTACATGCTCGAGGACCGCAAGATGATGATGCGGCTGTTCCCCGAGCTGTTCGCCGCGCAGCGCATCGCGCCGATCAATCACTATCCCAACCTGTTGCTGGAAACGCTCAAGCATTCCAGCCCGCTGGACAATCCCTGCGTGGTGGTGATGACGCCGGGACGTTTCAACAGCGCCTTCTTCGAGCACGCCTTTCTCGCCCGCGAAATGGGCGTGGAACTGGTCGAGGGCGCGGACCTGTTCGTGCGCGACGAGCGCGTCTACATGCGCACCACCGCCGGCGCGCGCCAGGTCGACGTGATCTACCGCCGGCTCGACGACGCCTTCCTCGACCCGCTGGCGTTCAACCCGGACTCGGCGCTGGGCGTACCCGGCCTGCTGTCGGCCTATCGGGCGGGCAACCTGGTGCTGGCCAATGCCATCGGCACCGGCGTGGCCGACGACAAATCGATCTATCCGTTCGTGCCGGACATGATCCGCTTCTACCTGGACGAGGAGCCGGTCCTCGCCAACGTGCCGACCTGGCAATGCCGCAAGCCGGAGGAACTGTCCCACGTGCTGGCGCACCTGCCGCAGCTGGTGGTCAAGGAAACCCAGGGCTCCGGCGGCTACGGCATGCTGGTCGGCCCGGCGGCCAGCGCGAAGGAGATCGAGGCCTTCCGCGCGCGGCTGAAGGCCAATCCCGGCGCCTATATCGCCCAGCCGACCCTGAGCCTGTCGACCTGCCCGACCTTCGTCGAGAACGGCATCGCCCCGCGCCATATCGACCTGCGGCCGTTCGTGCTCAGCGGCCGGGAAACCCGCCTGGTGCCTGGCGGACTGACCCGCGTGGCGCTGCGCGAGGGCTCGCTGGTGGTCAACTCGTCGCAGGGCGGCGGCACCAAGGACACCTGGATCGTGGAGGATTGCTGAATGCTGAGTAGAACCGCGGCCGATCTGTACTGGATGTCCCGCTACCTGGAGCGCGCCGAGAACATGGCGCGCATGCTGGACGTCAGCTATTCGCTGTCGCTGATGCCGCAGGACGGCCGTGGCGACGGCCTCGACGAACTGGCCATGCCGCTGCTGATCACCGGCACGCTGGACGATTACCTGGTGTGCCATGGCCAGCTCAACGCCGAGCGCATGCTGCATTTCTTCGCCCTCGACGAAGGCAACCCGGCCAGCCTGTTCAACTGCCTGCGCCTGGCGCGCAGCAACGCCCACGCGGTGCGCGGGCGCATTACCTCGGACATGTGGGAGAACATCAACGCCGCTTGGCTGGAGATGCGCGGCATCGCCGAGCAGGGCCTGGGGCGCTATGGCATCAGCCGTTTCTGCGAATGGGTCAAGGAGCGTTCGCACCTGTTCCGCGGCGCCACCGTCGGCACCATCATGCGCAGCGACGCCTACCGCTTCATCCGCCTGGGCACCTTCATCGAACGCGCCGACAACACCCTGCGCCTGCTCGACGCCCGCCACGAACTGCTCGGCGAGGAAAGCGAGAACCTCGACGACCGCTCGGCGCGCGCCTACTACCAGTGGAGCGCGCTGCTGCGGGCGCTGTCCTCGTTCGAGGCCTTCGCCGAGATCTACCGCGGCTCGCCGCGCACGGCCAAGGTCGTCGAGCTGCTGCTGTTGCGCGCCGACGTGCCGCGCTCGCTGCGCGCATGCCTGGTGGAGCTGCAACTGATCCTCGCCAGCCTGCCGGGGGACAACGGCCGCCCGGCGCAGCGCCTGGCCTCCGAGCTGGAGGCGGGCCTGCGCTACACCAGCATCGACGAAGTGCTGGAAATCGGCCTGCACGACTGGATCACCGCCTACGTCGAGCAGGTCGGCCGGCTGGGCAATGCCATTCACTCTGCCTATCTGGAGGCCGCATGAAGCTATCCATCAGTCACGACACCAGCTACCGCTACCAGAACCAGGTGCGCGCGAGCATCCAGTACCTGCGCCTGACACCCCAGCAGAGCCAGCGCCAGCGCGTGTTCAGCTGGGAACTGGAGCTGCCGCGGCCGGCGCGGGCGCAGCGCGATCCCTACGGCAACGTGCTGCACGTGCTGACCCTGGACGAGCCGCACGACGAGATCGTCATCCGCGCCCGCGGCCAGGTGGAAATCGACGAAGCCTGCGAATGCGAGGCCGAGGACGGCTCGCCGTTGCCGTTCCTGCGCGCCAGCCCGCTGACCCAGGCCGACGATGCCCTGGCCGAGTTCGCCCGCTGCCAGTGCGGCAGCGGGCGCACACGCGACGGCCTGGCCGAACTGATGCACGCGCTGGCCGACCACATGCTCTATACCCCCGGCGCGACCCGGGTGGAAAGCACCGCGGCGCAGGCCTTCGCCGGCGGCGCCGGGGTCTGCCAAGACCACAGCCATGCCTTCATCGCCTGCGCCCGCAGCCTGGGCATCCCGGCGCGCTACGTCTCCGGCTACCTGCTGACCGACGACAGCGACCACCTGGCCAGCCATGCCTGGGTCGAGGCTTGGATCGACGGGCAGTGGTACAGCTTCGACGTCTCCAACCGGCTGCTGCGGCCGGACCGCCACCTGAAGCTGGCGGTGGGCCTGGACTACCTCGATGCCTGCCCGGTGCGCGGCATGCGCCGCGGCGGTGGCGGCGAGTCGATGCATGCGCGGGTGCAGGTCATGCCGATGCAGATGGGCCAGCAATGAGCGTCTGCCGTCCGGGCTTGCGGCGGGCGGCGGTTGGGTTACCATCCGCGCGCCGCCTGCGGCAGCTCCTCATCCATTAGAGCCACACGAACCATGACCTACTGTGTCGCCATGAACCTGGCCGATGGGCTGGTGTTCGTTTCCGATTCGCGAACCAACGCCGGCGTCGATCACATCGCCACCTTTCGCAAGCTCTACCGCTTCGGCATCCCCGGCGAGCGGCTGATCGTACTGCAGACGGCCGGCAACCTGGCCACCTCCCAGGCCGTGGTCAGCCTGCTGCGCCATCGCCTGCTGGGCGAGGGCGCGAACCTGCACAACGTGCCGACGATGTTCGCCGCGGCGCGCCTGGTGGGCGATACGCTGCGCGAGGTGATCGAGCACGACGCTTCGCCGAGCATGGCCTCGGGGATCGACATGAGCAGCTCGTTCCTGGTCGGCGGGCAGATCGCGGGCGAGGAACCGCAGCTGTACAACCTCTATCCCCAGGGCAACTTCATCTGCGCGACGGTCGACACACCCTATTTCCAGATCGGCGAGAGCAAGTACGGCAAGCCCATCCTCGACCGCGCGCTGCGCCACTCGACGGCGCTGGAGCAGGCCCTGCGCTGCGCGCTGATCTCCTTCGACTCGACCATCCGCAGCAACCTCTCGGTGGGCATGCCGCTGGACGTGCTGGTCTACCGCAGGGACAGCCTGCAGGTGCCCGACGGCTACCGGGTGGAGGAGGGCGACGCCTACTACGAGGACATCCGCGAGCAATGGTGCAGCAACCTGCGGCGCATGCTGGTTGAACTGCCGGCCGCACCGGGGTTCTATCTGGATTGAGAGGCCGCCTTGCGGCCTGTCCGTGCAACCGGGCTGGCGGCCTGCTAGCTTGTCATCGTGGGCATGGAGGATGCCCGCGCCGTTTCACTCACGCAGTCGTGACCCGTCTGCCGATGCATCGACGCCGGAGCCGGTCTCCCGTCGGGTACGCGGCAACCACCATCCACGCTCGAGAGGAGGTTGATTTCATGAGTACCACCTTCCACGAGGATGTCAGCAGCACCGTTCTGCGCCGGATGAAGGAGGGCGGCTTCGATTTCGCCCGAGTCCATCCAATCGACTTCTATGCGGTATTCCCTGAACAGGACCGCGCCCAGAGAGCCGCGCAGAACTTTCGCGGCGAAACCATCAATACCCAGGTGTTTCCGCGTGAGGACGGAAGCTGGAATCTGCAGGTAAGCAAGGTGATGTACGCGACGTTCGATGGCATCGGCGATTTCGAGCAGGATCTGGGATACCTGGTCGAACCCCTCGGTGGGGTGCTCGATGGCTGGGGCGTCACCCAGGAGATCGAAGGTCAGGACGCCTGACCGTTCTATCCTCACTCCCGCTTGAAGCCACTCTGAAGTGCCTGGTCCCAGGGAGGGACCGGGCCGAAGCGATTTTTCAGAAACTCCAGCAATAGGCGGCTCCGCGAGTCGGCCTCGCGCCGCAAGCGCAGCGCATAGATGCCGCTGGCTTCCGGCTGCGGCAATCCCCCTTCGCAGAACAGCGGCAGCAGTTCGCCACGCAGCAACTGGTCGCTGATCAGCCAGGTCGGCAGGTGGGCGATGCCAAGTCCCGCCAAAGCCCCGGCCAGCAGCGCTTCGGCATTGTTCGCCACCATGCGCAGGCGGCCCGGGCGCAGCAGTTGCGGTCGCCCGCCGCGCTCGAAGCGCCACGCATGGGGCGGCGCCAGCGCATCCCAGTCCAACCCATCATGGTCGGGCAATTCCTCCGGTTGTAGTGGCACGCCGCGGCGTTCCAGATAGGCGGGGCTGGCGCAGACTACTCGCACCATCGGCGCCAGCGGTGTGGCGACCAGACGGGTGTCGGCCAGCGGGCCGATGCGCAACACCAGATCGACCTCACCCAGGTGCTCGCCGTGCAGGTCGACGAAGCTGTCGATCAGACGCAGCTGGATATCGACTCCCGGATAGGCCTGGAGAAATTCGGCCAGGGCCGGCGCCAGGTGACGGCGACCGAAGGGGGCCGGTGCGTCGATCCGGATGCGGCCTTCCGGTGCGCTGTCCAGCGACGTCGCTTCGGCGCGCGCCAGGTGCAGTTCCTGCACGATGCGCCGGGCGCGCTCGGCGAATGCCAATGCGGCGGGCATCGGGCGAACCGCGTGGGTGCTGCGGTTGAACAGCTGGCAGCCCAGGGCCTGTTCCAGTGCATCGATGCGCCGCGCCACCGCCGAAGGTGTCAGGCCGTGGCGGCGCGCGGCGGCAGAGAAGCTGCCAGCTTCGAGCACATCGATGAACAGGCTGAGCTGGGCGGAAAGGGCGTCGGGCAGCATTCGAATTCCTTGCTTGTGCGATCTGCGCAAAGCCATTGTGCGTGGCTATGCGTACCGGCGCCAGCGGCGGCGGCGTACGATGAGCGCCCCTGTGAACTGGAGCGTCGGAATGCTGCTGGATATCGGATTGAACGTACTGCTCGGATTGGCGCTAGGCACGCTGGGCGGCTTGTTCGGTATCGGCGGCGGGCTGATTGCGATTCCCGTGCTGGGCGTGCTGTTCGGCCTGGACCAGCAACTGGCGCAAGGCACCGCGCTGGTGATGGTCGTGCCCAACGTGCTGCTTGCCATCTGGCGCTATCACCAGCGCAATCGCATCGATTGGCGGCATGCCCTCGCGCTGGGCAGTGCCAGTTTCGTGTTCGCCATTGCCGGTGCGGCCGTTGCCGTGTCGCTGGATGCCGGGCGCATGCGCATGGCGTTCGTCGGCTTCCTGCTGGCCCTGGCTGCCTACACATTGCTACGGGTGTTTCTGCGCCCGGCCGCCGGCGACGGACAGCTGCGTCATCCCTGGCCATGGCTGGGCCTGCTCGGTGCGGGTGCCGGCGCAATGGGAGGTCTGTTCGGTGTCGGTGGAGCGGTTATCGCCACGCCGATCCTGACCAGCGTATTCGGCACCTCGCAGGTGGTCGCTCAGGGCCTGTCGCTGGCACTAGCCGCGCCGAGCACCGGCGTCACTCTGGTGACCTATGCGCTGCATCATCAGGTCAACTGGTCGCTGGGCCTGCCGCTGGCGGTAGGCGGGCTGCTCAGCATCAGCTTGGGCGTGCGGTTGGCGCATGCCTTGCCGGAACGTCTGCTGCGACTGCTGTTCAGCGTTTTTCTGGTGGCAAGCGCCGTGTTGCTGGCGATGGAAAGCTGATCGGCGCGATCCCGCCAGTCGTTTAGCCGGTCAGGCCGATCAGGCCACCACCCACAGCGCCACCGATCACCACCAGCCAGGGCGGCAGTTTCCAGTACATCAGTGCGGCGAGGGCGAGCAGGGCAAGGACGAAATGCTCTGGCGCCTTGATACCGCTGGTCCATACCGGATCGTACAGCGCAGCCAGCAGCAACCCGACCACTGCCGCGTTGACCGCCGCCAGGGCTGCCTGCGTGCTCCGGTTGCTGCGCAGGCGCTCCCAGAACGGCAGCACGCCGATGACCAGCAGAAACGACGGCGCGAATACCGCAACCAGGCACACCGCCGCTCCCAGCAAGCCGCTGGGCGACTCATTCATCGAGGCGCCGAGAAACGCGGCAAAGGTGAACAGCGGGCCGGGCACCGCCTGGGCCGCGCCATAGCCAGCGAGGAACGTGTCGCGGTCTACCCAGCCTGGCTGCACCACTTCGGCCTGCAGCAGCGGCAGCACTACGTGGCCGCCACCGAACACCAGCGCGCCAGCGCGGTAGAACGCATCGAGCAACGCCAGCAACGGGTTGTCCGTGCCGCTGGCGAGTAGCGGCAACAGCATGAGCATCGCAAAGAACAGCGCCAGTGCTGTGAGCGCGGCCCGACGCTTCACCGCAACGGGCAATACGACATGTGCTTCGGTGGTGGCAGGGCGAAAGAAAACCACCCCGATCAGACCCACCGCGGCGATGACCGCAACCTGACTCCAGATGAACGGGAGCAGCAGCACGGTGCTCGCCGCCGCCAGCGCAATGGCGATTCGCGGCGCGTCGGTGCACAGCGTTCGTGCCATGCCCCAGACGGCCTGGGCAACCACGGCCACGGCGACGATCTTCAGACCCTGAAGGACGCCGTCAGGCAGCGCGTCGCCCCATGTGGCGATTCCCAGCGCGAACAGCGTCAGCGCGATCGCCGATGGCAGGGTGAAGCCTGCCCAGGCCGCCAGCGAGCCACGGTAACCGCCGCGCAGCAAACCGATCGCCAGGCCTACCTGGCTGCTGGCCGGGCCTGGAAGAAACTGGCAGAGCGCGACCAGATCGGCATAGCTGCGCTCGTCCAGCCAGCGGCGACGCTGGACGAACTCGTCGCGGAAATAGCCGAGATGCGCGATGGGACCGCCAAAGGAGGTGAGGCCCAGGCGCAGGAACACCAGAAAAATGGTCCAGGCGTCGAGTCGGGAGGATGTCGAATGATGCTGCGGGTCGATGGGCATGCGGGTCTGTCGGCTATCGATCTGTAGGGTCGAGTCGGGCAGGCAGTCTAGCTGTTCAAGGTGTCAGGTGGATGACAGCGGACGCGCTGCGGCGCCGTTGCAGGGCCAATCATCGGCAACCAGAAACAGCCGTTCCTGCTCCAGCCAGACGCCCGATGCATCCGGTTCGAGCCGCGCCAGCAGCTGCGCCCGCGCCTGTGCCGGATTGGCGGCCTGCCAGTCGGCGAACCGGTTGGCAGTCCACAGTTCGGCTTGCGTAACACGTGCTGGCGCGAGCCAGGCCGAGCGAGCGATAGGTTGCCAGACTGCGTCGGGATTCTCGGCCTGGAAGCGCGGCCAGTCAGCCTGGCGCAGCCATCTGCCCTGCAGGTGGTGCGGGTTGGCGCCAAGTGGCGGCGTGCAGCTCTGCGGCCAGGGGCGAAATAGATAGCCGCTGAGCCAGAAGCTGCTTTGCACCGGGCGACCGGTGAGTTCGGCGAGCACCGCCAGCGTTGCTGGCTGGGTACACAGCGGCAGCTGGCGCTGGCACATATGGTCGAGTTTCAGATCGAGTCGATCGTGACTGCCGGGACCAAGCCAATGCGCGTGCCGGCTGCCATCGCCCTGCCCGAGCCCCAGGTAGAACTTCACGGCCAGCTCCAGGTGATGCACGCCCTGGTCATCGCAGAACAGCAGGTCCAGCTCGCCGAGGGTGCTGCCGTTCTGCCGGATCGGCAGATTGGCGGCGAGCAGCTGGATATCGGGTGCGTGGGACAGCGCGTATTGCCACAGCCGCTCGTAGTACAGGCCCAGTCGTCGAATGCGGTGCAGCGACAGCCAGGCTTCGAGAATCGATGGCTCGGCATCCTGTTGCCGCAACCAGTTGGCCAGCCGCTCCGGCTCGCTGTTCCAGCAGCTCGCGGACAGCGGGTGACGCTGACACTGCGGTGCCTCGCTCAGCAGCGGCGGCGAGAGGATCGTCCAGGCGAGATCGCGCACCTGCGGATGCTGGAGGCGGTTGGGGAGGGCGGAAAGACTGCACAGGCTCATGAATGCAGCATAGCTGTCGGTTTGCTGATGGTCCGGCGTTTCGCTGATAATCCGCTGCCGCTGAACACCGCGGCGAGCAGGGGCTCTAACGCCTGTGCTGGAATTCAGGCGAATGGCCGATTCGTATCGGCGTCGTCGCCTGCGTGCTGCGTGTTATTTTCGAGCGCTGCGACTGCCCGCAACCATCCGCCCAGCCACACCAGGGAACGTCAATGGAGCAATTCCGCAATATCGGCATCATCGGCCGCCTGGGTAGCTCCCAGGTGCTGGATACCATCCGCCGGCTGAAGCGATTCCTCGTCGAACGCCATCTGCATGTGATTCTTGAAGAGAACATCGCCGAGGTGCTGCCGGGACACGGCATGCAGACCTCGTCGCGGCAGCGGCTGGGCGAATCCTGCGACCTGGTGATAGTGGTCGGCGGCGACGGCAGCCTGCTGGGCGCCGCCCGGGCGATGGCCAAGCACCGGGTGCCGGTACTCGGCATCAACCGTGGCAGCCTCGGCTTTCTCACCGACATCCGTCCGGATGAGCTGGAAGAGAAAGTCGCCGAAGTGCTCAACGGCCAGTACACCCTGGAAAATCGCTTTCTGCTGGAGGCCCAGGCGCGACGCTTCGATGAGCCGATCGGCGAGGGCGACGCGCTCAACGATGTGGTGCTGCATCCGGGAAAATCCACGCGCATGATCGAATTCGAGCTATACATCGACGGCCAGTTCGTCTGCAGCCAGAAGGCCGACGGCCTGATCGTGGCGACCCCCACCGGCTCCACTGCCTATTCGCTGTCGGCCGGCGGGCCGATCATGCATCCGCGATTGGACGCCATCGTCGTCGTTCCAATGTACCCGCACACGCTGTCGAGCCGTCCGATCGTGGTCGATGGCAACAGCGAGCTGAAGATCGTGGTGTCGCCGAACATGCAGATATATCCGCAGGTGTCCTGCGACGGCCAGAACCACTTCACCTGTGCTCCGGGCGATACCGTGACGGTGCGCAAGAAGCCGCAGAAGCTGCACCTGATCCATCCGCTGGACCACAACTACTACGAAGTTTGCCGGACCAAGCTGGGCTGGGGCAGTCGCCTCGGCGGGGGCGATTGATGCAGCTTGATCCCGAACGCGGCTACGACCTTATCGGTGATGTGCATGGCTGCGGTCGTGCACTGGCGCGGCTGCTGGATCAGCTGGGCTACCGCCTGCAGGGCGGGGTCTGGCGCCATTCGCGGCGACAGGTGATCTTCCTCGGCGACATCATCGACCGCGGCCCGCATATCCGCGAGGCGCTGCATCTGGTCTACGACATGGTCGATCGTGGGCAAGCCTACTGCATCATGGGTAACCACGAGTTCAATGCGCTGGGCTGGTACATGCCGGCACCGCCGGGCAGCGGCCGCGATTTCGTCCGTGAGCATTCGCCGCGCTTCGCCCGCCTGCTGCAGGAGACGTTCGAGCAGTTCGAACGGTATCCGGACGAGTGGCGAGCGTTCCGCGAATGGTTCTACGAGTTGCCACTGTTCTTGGAATCCGAGCGCTTCCGCGTGGTGCATGCCTGCTGGGACAGCTGGGTGATCGCACGCCTGCGTCCGTTTCTCCACGACGCCTGCCTCAATCCGGCAATCCTGCGCGAAGCCGGCCTGCCGGGTACGTTCATCTGTCAGGCGCTGGATCGCCTGCTGCGCGGCACCGATATGCCGCTGCCCGAAGGCATGACGCTGACCAGTGAGGAAGGTTTCGTGCGCACCTTCTTCCGCACCAAGTTCTGGGAAGAGAACCCGCAGACTTATGGTGACGTGGTGTTCCAGCCCGACGGCCTGCCGGACCATGCGGCGCGCATGCCGCTGTCTGCGCAACAGAAGAATCGCCTGTTCCTCTACGGTCCGGACGAGCCGCTGCTGTTCGTCGGCCACTACTGGCGGCGTGGCCAGCCGGGGCCGCTGCGCGACAATCTGGCCTGCCTGGACTACAGCGCGGTGAAGAACGGCAAACTGGTGGCCTATCGGCTGGATCAGGAAGTCCGGCTGGACCCGGCGAAGTTCGTCTGGGTCGATGTCTGCGCGGTGTTCCGAACATGAGCGTCGAGGTGAGTGAAGCGCTGCGCCTGCCGCTGTCGGAAGACCTCAGCGGCTTCATCGCCCTGCTGCGCCGTCTGCGGGTGCCGTGCCGGGTGTCGGAGGAGGGCGATCAACAGGTGCTGCGCGTGCCGGTTGAGGTCGTCGAGCAGGTTCGTGACCTGTACTCACGGCATCCCCATGGCGATGACAGCGTCGTCATCGAACAGCCGCGTCGCCGCGGCGGTTTCGTCGCCGCCCTGCGCGCCAGCCCGCTGACCGCAGCAATATTGGTCATCACCCTGGTTGTTGCCGCCATCACCCTGCTTGGTGAGAATTTCGCGACGATCCGCTGGCTGAACTTCGTCGACTTCCGGGTCGATGGTGAATACGCCTACTTCGCCTCGCTGGAGCAGACACTCGCCACCGGGCAGTGGTGGCGACTGATCACGCCGATCTTCGTGCACTTCGGCATCCTCCACCTGGCCATGAACAGCATGTGGTTCTGGGAACTGGGGCGGCGCATCGAAGCCCTTCAGCGCGCCTGGATGCTGCTGGCGCTGACGCTGCTGTTCGGTCTGGTGTCCAACTTCGCCCAGTACCTGTTCGGCGGGCCGGGCATCTTCGGTGGGCTCTCCGGCGTGCTGTACGGGCTGCTCGGGCACTGCTGGCTCTATCAGAAGCTTGCGCCCAACGAGGCCTACCGACTGCCGCCCGGCGTGGTGGTGCTGATGCTGGTGTGGCTGGTGATCTGCCTCACCGGCGTCATTGAGGTGCTCAGTTTCGGCGCGTTGGCCATCGCCAATGCCGCTCATGTCGGCGGGTTGGTCGCCGGCTGCGTGACCGGCGTGATTGGCGGCACCCTGGCGCGCCGTCGGCGCCAGCGCTGAGGCTTTTCCCTAAAGCACGGCTGCCCGGTAGAATGGCCGCTCGTTTCCCTCGGAGCTGGCCATGTCGACCTTTATCCAAACCGCCGAAAACATCACCCCCGAAATCTACCTGAACCTCAAGCAGGCGCTTGAACTCGGCAAATGGGCTGACGGCCGCAAGCTGACCCCCGAGCAGAAGGAAACCTGCATGCAGGCGGTGATCGCCTGGGAGATGAAGAACCTCCCGGAAGAACAGCGCACCGGCTTCATGGGCGGTCAGGAATGTGCTTCCAAGAGCAAGAAGGCTGAGCCGGCCATCGATACCAGCCTGTTCGCTCCCGCTTCGGGAACCCGCCACTGATGCTCGAATTGGGACGCGGTGCGCTGAGCAAGATGTCGATCCAGTTCGGCGCACCGGCGCAGTATTCCTTCCGCCTGAATGACGAACTGGTGCCGGTCAATCCGCTGATCGGCAAGACCCTGCGTCTGGAATACCTCGGCGCCATCAACTGCACCCATTGCGGTCGCAAGACCAACAAGAGCTTCAGCCAGGGTTATTGCTATCCCTGCTTCAAGAAGCTGCCGCAGTGCGATGTCTGCATCATGAGCCCGGAAAAATGTCACCACGATTTCGGCACCTGCCGCGATCCGCAGTGGGGCATGGACTTCTGCATGACCGACCACGTGGTCTACCTGGCCAACTCGTCGGGCATCAAGGTCGGGATCACCCGTGCCACGCAGCTGCCGACGCGCTGGCTCGATCAGGGCGCCAGCCAGGCGCTGCCGATCATGCGCGTCGCCACGCGCCAGCAGTCCGGAATGGTCGAAGACCTGCTGCGCAGCCAGGTGGCGGATCGCACCAACTGGCGCGCGCTGCTCAAGGGCGATGCCGAGCCCATCGACCTGATCGAAATGCGCGAGCAGATCTTCGATGCCTGTGCCGATGGGTTGCGCGAGTTGCAACAGCGCTACGGGCTGCAGGCGATCCAGCCGGTGGCGGACGCCGAGGTGCTGGAGATTCGCTATCCGGTCGACGCCTATCCGACCAAGGTGGTCAGTCTCGATCTGGAGAAGACGCCCGTAGTCGAAGGTACGCTCAGGGGCATCAAGGGCCAGTACCTGATTCTCGACACCGGCGTGATCAACATTCGCAAGTTCACCGCTTATCAGGTCGCCGCCAGCGCTACCGCGTAGGGTGGATAACGCTTCGCTTATCCACCGCTTACGGCCGGCGGGCTCAAGGATGAGCGGCCTGGAACAACCCTGTGGAAAAGGCTTCTCCGTTTCCACCCTACAAGTCCGTCGCGACAAACGCTAAGCTCGAAGTCATCCGCAGCCCGGTTTCCGGGCTGGCAGTCCATCGCCAAATTCCTGCTTGAAGCTAGCCGCTTGAAGCTCAGCCGACGAGGTTTCCATGCGTACCGAACAACCGAAAGTCATTCATCTGAAGGATTACCAGGCCCCCGAATACCTGATCGATGAAACCCACCTGACCTTCGAGCTGTACGAGGACCGCACCCTGGTGCACGCCCAGCTGGTGATGCGCCGCAATCCCGAGCGCCCGGCTGGCAAGCTGCCGCCGCTGGAGCTGCACGGCCAGGAGCTTGAGCTGCAGGCCATCGCGCTGAACGACCGCGAGCTGAGCCTGGGCGACTACCAGATCAGCGAAGACTGTCTGACCCTGCAGCCGGACAGCGAAAGCTTCGTCATCGACACTTCGGTGGTGATCCATCCGGAAACCAACACCGCGCTGGAAGGGCTGTACAAGTCCGGCAGCATGTTCTGCACCCAGTGCGAGGCCGAGGGCTTCCGCAAGATCACTTATTACCTCGACCGCCCGGACGTGATGAGCAAGTTCACCACCACCGTGAGCGCCGAACAAAAGGCCTATCCGGTGCTGCTCTCCAACGGTAACCCGATTGCCAGCGGCAGCGAGGACGACGGCCGCCACTGGGCGACCTGGGAAGACCCGTTCAAGAAGCCGGCCTATCTGTTCGCCCTGGTGGCGGGTGACCTCTGGGCCATCGAGGACAGCTTCACCACTATGAGTGGGCGCAACGTGGCGCTGCGCATCTACGTCGAGCCGGAGAACGTCGACAAGTGCCAGCACGCCATGGACAGCCTGAAGAAGTCGATGAAGTGGGACGAAGAAGTCTACGGTCGCGAGTACGACCTGGACATCTTCATGATCGTCGCGGTGAACGACTTCAACATGGGCGCCATGGAGAACAAGGGCCTCAACATCTTCAACTCCAGCGCAGTGCTGGCCCGCGCCGAAACCGCTACCGATGCCGCGCACCAGCGCGTCGAGGCCATCGTCGCCCACGAATATTTCCACAACTGGTCGGGCAATCGCGTGACCTGCCGCGACTGGTTCCAGCTGTCGCTCAAGGAAGGCTTCACCGTCTTCCGCGATTCGCAGTTCAGCGCCGACATGAACTCGCCGACCGTCAAGCGCATCGAGGACGTCGCCTACCTGCGCACCCACCAGTTCGCCGAGGACGCCGGCCCGATGGCGCATTCGGTGCGCCCGGAATCCTTCATCGAGATTTCCAACTTCTACACCCTGACCGTCTACGAGAAGGGTGCCGAAGTGGTACGGATGATCCAGACGCTGCTGGGTGAAGAAGGCTTCCGCAAGGGCAGCGACCTCTATTTCGAGCGGCATGACGGCCAGGCAGTGACGGTCGACGATTTCGTCAAAGCCATGGAAGACGCCAACGGTGCCGATCTGAGCCAGTTCAAGCGCTGGTACAGCCAGTCCGGCACGCCGCGGCTGGCCGTCAGCGAGCAATACGACGAGGCGGCGAAGACCTACCGCCTGACTTTCCGCCAGAGCTGTCCGCCGACACCGGGCCAGCCGACCAAGGAGCCGTTCGTGATCCCGGTGGCGCTGGGCCTGCTCGCCGCCGATGGTTCGGACATGCCGCTGCGTCTGGACGGTGAAGCCTCCGCCGTCGGGACCAGCCGCGTGCTGGCGGTGACCGAAGCCGAGCAGACCTTCACCTTCGTCGACGTCGCCGAGTGGCCGCTGCCATCGCTGCTGCGTGGCTTCTCCGCACCGGTGAAGCTGGACTATCCGTACAACCGTGACCAGCTGATGTTCCTCATGCAGCACGACTCCGATGGCTTCAACCGCTGGGAAGCGGGTCAGCAGTTGTCGGTGCAGGTGCTGCAGGAGCTGATCGGTCAGCATCAGCGCGGTGAAGCGCTGACGATGGACGAGCGTCTGATTTCCGCGCTGCGTACCGTGCTGCAGAACGATAGGCTGGATGCGGCGATGGTCGCCGAGATGCTCTCGCTGCCGGGCGAAGCCTACCTGGCTGAGATCAGCGAAGTGGCGGACGTGGACGCCATCCATGCCGCCCGTGAGTTCGCCCGCAAGCGCATCGCCGACGCGCTGTTCGAGCCGCTGTGGCAGCGCTACCAGGCCAATCGCGAAACCTCCCGCAACACGGCCTATGTCGCCTCGGCCGAACATTTCGCCCGTCGCGCCCTGCAGAACATCGCATTGTCGTACTTGATGCTGAGCGAAAAAGCCGAAGTCGTGGAAGCCTGCCTGGAACAGTTCGAGCAGGCCGACAACATGACCGAGCGCCTGACCGCACTGGCCGTGCTGGTCAACTCGCCGTTCGAGGCCGAGCGCGACAAGGCGCTGCAGGCCTTCGCCGAGCACTTCAAGGACAACCCGCTGGTCATGGATCAGTGGTTCAGCGTTCAGGCCGGCAACCCGTTGCCCGGTGGGCTGGAGCGGGTGCAGACGCTGATGCAGCACCCGGCGTTCACCCTGAAGAACCCGAACAAGGTGCGTGCGTTGATCGGTGCCTTCGCCAACCAGAACCTGGTCAATTTCCACCGCGCCGATGGCGCCGGCTACCGCTTCCTCGCCGACCAGGTCATCACCCTCAACGCGCTGAACCCGCAGATCGCCTCGCGCCTGCTGGCACCGCTGACCCGCTGGCGCAAATACGACAGCGCCCGCCAGGCGCTGATGAAGGGCGAGCTGGAGCGCATCCTTGCATCCGGAGAGCTGTCCAGCGATGTCTACGAAGTGGTGAGCAAGAGCCTCGCCTGATTCGACAAGGCCGATCGTGCAATGCGATCGGCCTTTCCCAGGCACTATCCACGGCAAACAACCTTCCTGCGTATCGTGACCATCCTCTGGCGCCTCGCGTCGGATCGTCACTGCGGGATCGAAAGGGGCGGTCGGCACATACTGGCCACTGGCCCAATCAGCCTGGCTGATCATGCGTCAATCATTGCGTGAGAGTTAACAATTCATAACGTCCGGCCAATTGTGCCTGCCCGCGGAAGCTGGCTAGGATGGCTGCGCCTGTATCTCAGGCCTTACCTAATAAGAATAAAGGGGGTATGTATGAGTGAGCCCGTTCAGCGGCGCACACTATCCGGCCGCGCCGAGGTTCCAAGCCAGGCGAGGGCGTCGCGTCTTCACTCATCGGTTGCCGGCATGCTTTCACTGTGCGGCGCCGTTTCGCTCCTGTTGCTGGTAGCAACGGCACCAGCCCAGGCCGCTACCGACGGCCAGACCCGCTACTCCATCGAGTCGGCGAAAGCCGTATCCAATCTTCTGCTCGACATCGCCCAGGCTGGTGAACGCCTCGTTGCGGCGGGCGATCGGGGCCACATTCTCTATTCCGATGACGACGGTGCCAGCTGGACGCAGGCCAAGGTGCCGACGCGTCAGCTGCTGACCGCTATCGACTTCGTCGACGACAAGCACGGCTGGGCGGTGGGCCACGACGCGCTGATCCTGGCCACCGCCGACGGCGGTGAGAGCTGGACGGTGCAGTACGAGGATCGCGAACGCGAAGCCCCCTTGCTGGACGTCTGGTTCGAAGACACCCAGCACGGCATCGCGGTAGGCGCCTACGGCGCGCTGCTCGAAACCATCGATGGCGGGCAGAGCTGGGAGGACATCAGCGAGCGCCTCGACAACGAGGACGGTTACCACCTGAACGCAATCGCCCATATCCAGGGCTCGGGCCTGTTCGTGGTTGGCGAACTGGGCGGCATGTTCCGCTCCTCCGATCTCGGCGAAACCTGGGAGCGTGTCGAGTCGCCGTATCAGGGTTCGTTCTTCGGGGTGGTCAGTGGTTCGGAGCCGGGGGTAGTGGTTGCCTTCGGTCTGCGCGGCCACCTGTTCCGTTCCGTCGATTTCGGCGACAACTGGGAAGGCATCGAGCTCAGCAACGGTAATGGCAATGTCC
Organism: Stutzerimonas xanthomarina; assembly: GCF_003935375.1. GTDB lineage: Bacteria > Pseudomonadota > Gammaproteobacteria > Pseudomonadales > Pseudomonadaceae > Stutzerimonas > Stutzerimonas xanthomarina_A. The sequence continues at coordinate 81,142 of NZ_RHQM01000001.1, read as the reverse complement.
TGGAGTCCGGGCTGGCCGACGGCAATCTGCTGCGCGACGGGCGCATCGTGGTGGTCGGCCATGGCGGTGCGGTGCTCACCAGCGACGATCAGGGCCGTAGCTTCAAACTGTTCAATCGTCCCGACCGCCGTTCGCTGTCGGGCGTTACCTCCGATTCCCAAGGCAACCTGATCCTGGTAGGGCAGGGTGGTGTTCGCATCGCCTCGCCATCGGGCGCGGATCTGGCCCCAAAACAATAAAGCCGGGAGAGTCTGCATGACCAAGCACCAACAGAAGCCGGCGTCGTTTCTCGAACGCCTGATATTCAATAACCGGCCGGCAGTAGTCGTACTCTGCCTGCTGATCAGCGCGTTCCTGTTTTATCAGGCGGCCCAGGTTCGGCCCCAGACCAGCTTCGAGAAGATGATCCCGCTGGGGCATCCGTACATTCAGAAGATGCTCGAGCACCAGAACGACCTGGCCAACCTCGGTAACACCGTGCGGATTTCGGTGGAAGCGGTGGAGGGCGACATCTTCTCCAAGGAGTACATGGAGACGCTGCGGCAGATCCATGACGAGGTGTTCTACATCCACGGCGTCGACCGCTCGAACATGAAGTCGTTGTGGAGCCCGAGCGTGCGCTGGACCGAGGTTACCGAGGAGGGCTTCGCTGGCGGCGAAGTGATCCCGCAGACCTACGACGGCTCGCCCGAAAGCCTGGATGACCTGCGCGACAACATCCTCAAGTCCGGCCAGATCGGCCGTCTGGTGGCGAACAACTTCAAGTCGAGCATCATCGATGTGCCGCTGCTGGAGTCCTACCCGGACCCGGAAGACCAGAGCCGGCAGATCAAGCTTGACTACCAGAAGTTCTCCCACGAGCTGGAAGAAAAGATTCGCGAGAAGTACCAGGCGCAGAACCCGAACGTGAAGGTGCACATCATCGGCTTCGCCAAGAAGGTCGGTGACCTGATTGACGGGCTGGTTGGCGTGGCGCTGTTCTTCATCGTCGCCATCGGTATCACCTTCGTGCTGCTGCTATGGTTCACCCGTTGCCTGAAGAGCACCATCGCGGTGCTGATCACGACGCTGATCGCGGTGGTCTGGCAGCTCGGTCTGCTGCATACCCTCGGCTTCGGGCTAGACCCCTATTCGATGCTGGTGCCGTTCCTGGTATTCGCCATCGGTATTTCCCACGGCGTGCAGAAGATCAACGGGATCGCCATGGCTTCGGGCTATACCGAAGATCCGGTGACGGCAGCACGCATGGCGTTCCGCCAGCTATTCATTCCGGGCATGGTGGCGTTGCTGTCCGATGCGGTGGGTTTCGTCACCCTCCTGCTGATCGATATCGGTGTGATCCGCGAGCTGGCCATCGGCGCTTCGCTCGGTGTGGCGGTGATCATCCTGACCAACCTGATCCTGCTGCCAGTGGCGATCTCCTACATGGGCATCAGTCAGCGGGCGATCAAGCAGGCCCGCGAAGAAGCCTCGCGCGATCATCCGTTCTGGCGCGCGCTGTCGAATTTCGCCAGCCCGAAGGTGGCACCGATCTCCATCACTATCGCCGTGGTCGCGCTGGCGGGTGGCCTCTGGTACGGCCAGAACCTGAAGATCGGCGACCTTGATCAGGGCGCGCCGGAGCTGCATCCGGATTCGCGCTACAACCTGGACAACGACTTCGTCATCCGCAACTACTCGACCAGTTCCGACGTGCTGGTAGTGATGGTCAAGACCGCGCCGGAAGGCTGTTCGCACTACGACACGCTCGCCGCCATGGACGAGCTGATGTGGAAGATGCAGAACACCGAGGGCGTGCAGTCGGCGGTGTCGATGGTGTCGGTGGCGCGCCAGGGCATCAAGGGCATGAACGAGGGCAGCCTGAAATGGGAAACGCTTTCGCGTAACCAGCATGTGCTGAACAACTCCATCGCCCGTGCCGAAGGTATGTACAACAGCGACTGCTCGCTGGCACCGGTACTGGTGTTCCTCAACGACCATAAGGCCGAGACGCTGGAACACGTGGTCGCCGCGGCGAAGGAGTTTGCCGAGGAGAACAACCGCGAAGGTCTGGAGTTCGTGCTGGCGGCAGGTAACGCCGGTATCGAAGCGGCCACCAATGAGGTCATCGCGGCGTCGGAAACCACCATGCTGATCGCCGTCTACCTGGCTGTGAGCATCATGTGCCTGCTGACCTTCCGTTCGCTGGCGGCCACGCTCTGCGTGATCCTGCCACTGGTGCTGACTTCGATCCTCGGTAATGCGCTTATGGCCTTCATGGGCATCGGGGTGAAGGTCGCCACGCTGCCGGTGATCGCGCTGGGCGTGGGTATCGGTGTGGACTACGGCATCTACATCTACAGCCGTCTGGAGTCGTTCCTGCGCCAGGGCATGACCCTGCAGGAAGCCTACTACCAGACCCTGAAGTCCACTGGCAAGGCGGTGATCTTCACCGGCGTCTGCCTGGCGATTGGTGTGGTCACCTGGGTGTTCTCGGCGATCAAGTTCCAGGCCGACATGGGTCTGATGCTGACCTTCATGTTCCTCTGGAACATGGTCGGCGCGATCTGGCTGCTGCCGGCCCTGGCTCGCTTCCTGATCAAACCGGAGAAGCTGCGTCAGAAAGCGTGATGATCACGCAGTAACGAAAACCGCGGCCCTGGGGTCGCGGTTTTTTTATGGGTGTTTGGTACGGCGGTCAGCTACGGTCAGGCGCTCTGGCTTACCGCCTGGAATGCAGCCTGCGCGGCCACTTCGCCGATCACCAGGATCGCCGGGCTCTTCAGCTTGAAGGCCAAGGCATCGCGGCACATGCCGCCGAGGCTCGAACGGCATTCGCGTTGCTGCGGCAGTGAAGCGTTCTCGATCATCGCCACTGGTGTACCGGCGGAAAGTCCGCCCTCCAACAGCCCGGCCTGCACCTGTTCCAGCTTGCTCACACCCATGTACACCACCAGCGTGGTGCCGCTTTTGGCCAGCGTCTGCCATTCCGGACTGCTGTCGTCGAGTGTGTGCGCCGTGACCAGGGTGACGCCGCGGGCGACGCCGCGCTGGGTCAGCGAGATCCCGCTCTGGGTGGCACCGGCCAGGCCGGCGGTGATGCCATTGACCAGCTCGACCTCAATGCCGCGTGCCGACAGCCATTCGGCTTCTTCGCCACCGCGGCCGAAGATGCACGGATCGCCACCCTTGAGGCGCACCACGCACTTGCCCTGGCGGGCGTAACGCAGCATCAGACGGTGGATGAAGGCTTGCGGCGTGGAGCGGCAGCCGCCGCGCTTGCCCACGGGGATGATGCGTGCGTTGGGGCAGTGTTCGAGCACGGCGGGGTTAACGAGATCATCGATCATCACCACCTGCGCTTCACCCAGCGCGCGCACGGCCTTGAGGGTCAGCAGTTCCGGATCGCCAGGGCCGGCGCCTACCAGCCAGACTTTTGCGCTCATGGGGAAATCCTCGTCTTGGTTGGTATCAGGAAAGTGCGCGTTCCGGCTGGCTGGCCAGCAGACGCTTGATTTCGGGTACGCAGGAGCCACAGCTGGTGCCGCAGCCGAGTTCCTGCTTGAGGCCGGTCAGATCGAGACCGCGCTCGATGCCTGCACGGACCTTGCTCTGGCTGACGTTCATGCAGTTGCACAGAGTACGGTCGGTGCTGATGGTCGCGCCGCCAGGTGGCGCGCTGAGTGGAGCCAGCAGCCAGCGACGCAGTTCGGCGTCGGCGCTGCCGCTTTCCCAGAGTCCGCGCAGCCACTGCCGGGCGGCGGTCTCGCCGGCCAGGCGCAACGCGACGATACGGCCTTCCTCGATGCGTACGCGCTTGCCGACCGCGCGACGCGGGTCGTCATAGGCCAGCACCGGGCCTTCGTCGAGGCCGAGCAGGCTGTCGATGGCGTCCAGCTCGGCAGCCGTTGGCGCCGCATTCCGGGCGGCGCGGATCAGCAACGCCGAGCGTTCGCGCCCGCCGAGGCTGAAACTGGCGTAGTCGAAGGTTTCGAACAATGGCCGCAGCGCCTCGAAGCGTCGCTGCACATCGCCCTCAACCAGCGCGAAGAACTGCCAGGGCAGTTCGACCTGTTCCACTTCGATGCCGGCATGCTTGAGTTCCGGCTGTTTCGACAGGGAGTCGACGCTGGCCAGGGTCAGCATGTTGCAGCCCAGCCCCTTGAGAAAGCGATCACCCCAGTGCATCGGCAGGAACGCCTGGCCGGCACGCAGGCTGTCGTCCTTCTGTACCGGCAGGATCAGGCTGCCGCGCCGGCTCTTCACCTTCACCAGCTGGCCGTCCAGCAGACGCCGGCGGCGCATGTCATCAGCGTTCATTCCGAGCAACGCTTCTTCGACATGGCCGAACAGCCGCGCCGCGGTGCCAGTGCGGCTCATGCCGTGCCACTGGTCGCGTAGCCGGCCGGTATTGAGCGTGAGCGGATAGCGCGCCTCGCGCTTTTCCTTCGGCGCCTGGTAGTGCTCGGCGATGAAACGGGCGCGGCCATTGGCAGTGGGAAACACACCGTCATCATAAAGCCGCGCGGTGCCTTGTTCGCTGCCTGGCGGAAACGGCCATTGCTGCGGACCGAGGGTATCGATCAGTGCGTAGCTCAGGCCGCTGTAGTCCAGATCGCGGGCGGCGGTGAGCGGCTTGTACTCCTCGAACAGCGCTTCGGCATTCTCGAAAGTGAACAGGCTCGGGCGGCCGGGGCGCAGGTGACGTTCCAGGCGTCGGGCGAAATCGCAGGTGATCGCCCAGTCCGCACGGGCTTCGCCTGGGGCCGGCACGGCGCGGCGCACGTGGCTGATGCGACGCTCGGAGTTGGTCACCGTGCCTTCCTTCTCGCCCCAGCTCGCGGCCGGCAGCAGAAGGTCGGCGTGGCGGCAGGTTTCGGTGGTGAAGAAGGCTTCCTGCACCACGACGAAGGGGCAGGCGGCCAGGGCCTCATGGACTTTCTGCTGGTCCGGCAGCGACTGAGCCGGGTTGGTGCAGGCGATCCACAGCGCCTTGATCTTGCCGACGCGCACGGCGTCGAACAGCTCGATGGCGGACAGGCCGGGCTGTTTCGGCAGCTGCTCGACGCCCCAGTAGTCCGCGACTTCGGCACGGTGTGCGGCGTTGGCCGCTTCGCGGTGACCGGGCAGCAGATTGGACAGGCTGCCGGTTTCGCGGCCGCCCATGGCGTTCGGTTGGCCGGTCAACGAGAAAGGGCCGGTGCCTGGCTTGCCAATCTGACCGGTGGCCAGGTGCAGGTTGATCAGCGCACTGTTCTTGGCGCTGCCAGCGGTGGACTGATTCAGCCCCATGCACCACAGGCTTAGAAAACTAGGCGCGCTACCAATCAGTCGTGCGCAGTTCTGCAGGTCGTCGACGCTGATGCCGCAGAGGTCGGCGACCATGGCCGGGGTGTAGTCGCGCACCAGACTTTTCAGCGCATCGAAGCCGTCGGTATGGGCATCGATGAAGCGGCGGTCGATCCAGCCTTCCCACATGAGGATATGCAGCAGGCCGTGGAACAGCGCGACGTCGGTGCCCGGCAGGATCGGCAGGTGCAGGTCGGCGAGCTCGCTGGTGTCGGTGCGCCGCGGGTCGATGACGATGATGGTCATCTCCGGCCGCTTCGTCTTGGCTTCCTCCAGCCGGCGGAACAGCACCGGATGCGCATAGGCCATGTTGCTGCCGGCGATCAGCAGGCAGTCGGCCTGCTCGATGTCCTCGTAGCTGCATGGTGGGGCGTCGGCGCCCAGGCTGCGCTTGTAGCCGACCACCGCCGAGGACATGCACAGCCGCGAGTTGGAATCCAGGTTGTTGGTGCCGACCAGGGCACGGGCCAGTTTGTTGAAGGCGTAGTAGTCCTCGGTCAGCAGCTGGCCGGAGACATAGAAGGCGATGCTGTCCGGGCCGTGCTCGCGGATGGTCTCGGTGAATACGCTGGCCGCGTGCTCCAGGGCACTGTCCCAGTCGGTACGGCTGCGCGCCAGGCCCTTGCCCAGACGCAGCTCGGGGTAGAGCGCGCGAGCGTCCAGATCGCCGGTCAGGTGCAACGTCGAGCCCTTGCTGCACAGCTTGCCGAAGTTGGCCGGATGGCTGGGGTCGCCGGCCACGTCGAGGATGCGCTCGCCGTCGTGCTCGATCAGCACGCCACAGCCGACACCGCAGTAGCAGCAGGTCGAGGCGGTTGTCATACGCATGGCGTCGTCTCCTGGGAAAAGGTGCTGGTCAACTGCGGTGTGTTCAGGCCGCGCATTCCTTGCGCTGGTTAAGCGAAAGCTGCACGCGACCATTCTCGACGCGCGCCTCGTGGCGGTGGGCGCAGCCGACGTCGGGCGCTAGTGCTTCGCCGCTTTGCAGGTCGATCTGCCAGTTGTGCAGCGGGCAGGCGACCTGCTTGCCGTAGACGATCCCTTGCGACAGCGGTCCGCCCTTGTGTGGGCAGCGGTCGTCGAGGGCGAAGACCTGATCGTCCGAGGTGCGGAAGATCGCGATGTCGCCCTTGGGACCAGCGATGATGCGCGAGCCGAGCGGGTTGATCTCATCCAGTGCGCAGATATCGAGCCAGTTCATGCGGTGTCCCTCCAGATCAGGTGCTCAGGCGTTTTCCAGCTGCTTGACGGCGATGCGGTCGAATTCCTTCTTCAGCTGCGGCTTGGAGAGCTGCTCCTGCCACGGGTCCTGCTCGAAGGAGAGCGAGAACAGCAGCCGCTGGTGCAGCGCCTTGCGTCGCTCGGCGTCGTCTAGCACGGCCTTCTTGATGTGGTCCATGCCGACGCGCTGCATGTAGTGCACGGTGCGTTCGAGGTAGAAGGCTTCTTCGCGGTAGAGCTGTAGGAACGCCAGGCTGTATTCCATGACCTCCTCGGCTGTCTTCACCTTGACGAAGAACTCGCCGGCCTCGGTCTTGATGCCGCCGTTGCCGCCGATGTACAGCTCCCAGCCGGAGTCCACGCCGATGATGCCGACGTCCTTGATGCCGGATTCGGCGCAGTTGCGCGGGCAGCCGGAAACGGCCAGCTTGACCTTGTGTGGCGACCACATGTTGAACAGCGCGTGTTCCAGATCGATGCCCATTTGCGTCGAGTTCTGCGTGCCGAAACGGCAGAATTCGCTGCCGACGCAGGTCTTCACGGTGCGGATGGATTTGCCGTAGGCGTGACCGGAGGGCATGTCCAGGTCTTTCCAGACGCCCGGCAGGTCTTCCTTGCGGATGCCCAGCAGGTCGATGCGCTGGCCGCCGGTGACCTTGACCATCGGCACCTGATACTTGTCCGCCACGTCGGCGATGCGCCGCAGCTCGGTGGCATTGGTGACACCGCCCCACATCCGCGGCACCACGGAGTAGGTGCCGTCCTTCTGGATGTTGGCGTGGGCGCGTTCGTTGATGAAGCGCGACTGTGGGTCGTCCTTGGCCTCGCCCGGCCAGGTGGAGATCAGGTAGTAGTTCAGCGCCGGGCGGCAGGTGGCGCAGCCGTTCGGCGTACGCCATTCCATGAAGGCCATGGCCGCGGGAATGCTGGTCAGATGGTGCTCACGAATGGCCTTGCGCACCTGGCCGTGATTGAGGTCGCTGCAGCCGCAGATGGCCTTTTCGCTCTTCGGCTTGACGTCGGCCGCGCCGCCCACGGTGTTGATCAGAATCTGTTCGACCAGCCCGGCGCAGGAGCCGCAGGAACTGGCGGCCTTGGTGTGCTTTTTCACCTCGTCCACCGAGAACAGCCCGTGCTCCTGGATCGCCTTGACGATGGTGCCCTTGCACACGCCGTTGCAGCCGCAGACTTCCATGTCGTCCGGCATGGACATGGCCTTGTTCTGGCCCTGGTGGCCGGCGTCGCCGATGGCGCCTTCGCCGAACATCAGGTGGTCGCGGATCTGCGCGACGTTCTGCCCCTCGCGGACCTGGCGGAAGTACCAGCCGCCATCGGCGGTGTCGCCGTAGAGGCAGGCGCCGACCAGCACGTCGTCCTTGATCACCAGCTTCTTGTACACACCGCCGATGGGATCGGAGAGGGTGATGGTCTCGGTGCCTTCGCCGCCGATGAAATCGCCGGCCGAGAACAGGTCGATGCCGGTGACCTTGAGCTTGGTCGAAGTCACCGAGCCGAGATAGCGGGAGAAGCCGAGCATGGCCAGGTGGTTGGCGCAGACCTTGGCCTGTTCGAACAGCGGGGCGACCAGGCCATAGGCGGTGCCGCGGTGGTTGGCGCATTCGCCAACGGCGTAGATGCGCGGGTCATAGGTCTGCAGAGTGTCGTTGACCAGGATGCCGCGGTTGCACGGGATACCGGCCTGTTCGGCCAGTTCGCTGTTGGGGCGGATGCCGGCGGCCATCACCACCAGGTCGGCGGAGATCACGTCACCGTCCTTGAACTTGACCGCGCAGACCCGGCCTTCGCCGTTGTCGAGCAGTTCGGCGGTGTGCTTGGGCAGAAGAAACTTCAGGCCGCGGCTTTCCAGCGCGTTTTGCAGCAAGGTGCCGGCGGTCTTGTCCAACTGGCGCTCCATCAGCCAGTCACCGATGTGCACCACGGTTACATCCATGCCACGCAGCTTGAGGCCATTGGCCGCCTCCAGGCCGAGCAGGCCGCCGCCGATGACCACTGCGTGCTTGTGGGTCTTGGCGGTTTCCATCATCACCTGGGTGTCGGCAATGTCGCGGTAGCCGATGACCCCCTGCAGGTCCTTGCCGGGAATCGGCAGGATGAATGGATTGGAACCGGTGGCGATGAGCAGGCGGTCGTATTCGGCCTCACTGCCGTCATCGGCGATGACCCGGCGTTTGACGCGATCGATCTTCACCACCTTGCGGTTGAGCATGAGGCGGATGTCGTTCTCGGCGTACCAGTCCAGGTCGTTGAGCACGATCTCTTCGAACTGCTGCTCGCCGGCCAGCACGGGGGAGAGCAGGATGCGGTTGTAGTTGGGATGCGGCTCGGCGCCGAACACCGTGATGTCGTAGAGCTCGTTGGTCAGCTTGAGCAGCTCTTCGAGGGTTCGCACGCCGGCCATGCCGTTGCCGATCATCACCAGTTTGAGTTTCTTCATGCCCGTTCTCCGTGCCAAGCGACGTCTGCCGCCCGGCCTGCTCGAAATTTTTCAACAACAAAAAAGGCGTCCCACCGGTTACCCAGTGAGGACGCCTTTGTCCGTGTCCCGCTCAGTCGGGAAACCTGCCGCTCCACGTTGAGGGTCAGGTCGTAATGATTCTTCGAGGTTCTGCTTTGCAGAGGCTGTGCCAACTTGCGATTGCGCCCGTTTTCAAGGGCTTGAGCGCCTGCTGTGGGGCTGCCCTGACCGATCAGTTGCACCGATATGCAGCGGCTTGCGCCCTGATGGTGCGAATCGCCATCGAAGCGACCCCAAAACGCCGTTGACAGGCTGCGGCCAGCTTTCTAAAGTTTCGCCCATGCGCCGATTTAGTCAGCTACTTGCGGGGCGCCTGGAGCCGATGGCTTCGAAATACCGCTAAAGCGCTGGTTCCGGTGTCGCCTCCCACCGCTGCCCAGCGGAATCCTCGAGGCGGAAGTTGAAATCGATGAACGCAAAGCACGCCCAATTGCGCTTGGCCCCGATCACCAGCGGCCTGCACCCCAGCAATCCGAAAATCCTCCTCGGCGGTACTCACCAGCCGTCCCTGTTGCGCTACCTCGAAGGTTGGCCGCGACGTCATCGCAAATCCCGCGCTCTGCTTATCCAGTTCGCCACGGCCGACGAGTCGCTTGCGCGTTTTGCCACCGACAGTTTCGATATGGCGGTGATTCAGGCTCCGACCGCTGAGCGCCTGGAAGAGTGCGTGCGCGAGCTGACCCGGGTGGCGCGCCAGGGGCTGATTACCCGTCGCTGAGCGTCAAGCGCCTTTTATCAGCAGCACGACCAGCAGCAGGTTGAGCAGCAGCGAAAGCAGTGCCATGCCGCGCCAGACCTTCAGCGGCTCACGTTCGAGCAGCGGGCGCGGCCGAAGGCTGGCGCTGCGCTGTTCGCCCTGTTCCAGCTCAAGCAGCCATTGCTCGGCGGTTTCGAAACGCTGTTGTGGATCGACCGCTAGCGCGCGGGCGAGACTTTCCTCCAGCCAGGTCGGCACGTCCGGGCGATAGCGGCTGGCCGGTGTCGGGTTGCCGAAGCGTGGATGCTGGAAGGCTTCGATCTCGCCGTATGGGTAGTGCCCGGTCAGCAGGTAATAGAGTGTCACGCCGGTCGCATAGAGATCCTGCGCTGCGCTGGGTTCGGCCCCTGTGAATGCCTCCGGGGCAATGAAACTCGGGGTTCCGGGCAGGTGATTGGGTAGATCGCGAGTCAGCCCGGGGCAGAACGCCAGGCCGAAATCCAGGATACGCAGCTCGCCGTCCTCACCCAGCAGCAGGTTTCCCGGCTTGATGTCACGATGCAGGATGTTGCGCCGATGCAGCATGCCCACCGCGCGGATCAGCCGGGAGGCGACCTGCAGCAAATCGGCCAGTGGCAGCGGGCCGCCTCGTTCGAAGCGTTGCGCCAGGGTCGTCCCGCTGTACTCGCGCTGCACGTAATAGAGGTGTTGGCGTTCTGGCAGCGGATGCAGTTCGGCGAAGTTGCGCCCGGCAACCCGGCGCATGAACCATTCTTCCTGGAGCAACGCCGGTCCTGCGTCTGCCTCGTCCTGCCGGCTGGGTGGCAGTGTCTTCAGCAGCCAGGCCTGGCCCTGAGCATCCTGCACCCGGTAGATCAGCGACTGCCGCGACTCGTGCAGCAGTGCATTCACCTGCCAGCCCTCGAACAGCTGGCCGGGGCGCAGCTTCGGCGGCAACGGCCAATGATCGAGCTGGGCGAGGGCGTCGGCCAGCACCGCTTCGGGCAGGGCTTCGACGCGCAGCAGCAAGGCACTGGCGTTGTCCTGGCTGCCGCTCTGGTGCGCCAGATTGACCAGCGCCCGTGCCGCGGCGCCTAGGTCTGGTTGATCGTGCAGGATATGCGCGATGTCGCGCTCGGGGACGCAGGACCAGACGCCGTCGCTCAGCAGTAGGTAGCTTTCGCCTTCTTGCAGCTCGCCGTCGAGGTAGTCCATCACCAGGTGCTGATCCAGTCCCAGCGCACGCTTGAGCACATGCTGCATGCCCGACTGCTCCCAGACATGGTCTTCGCTGAGTCGCTCGAGCTGGGAGCCGTTCCAGCGGTAGGCGCGGCAATCGCCAACATGCGCCAGGGTGAAGCGGCGACCGCGCAGCACCAGTGTGGTGAGGGTGGTCAACAGCGGCTGGTTGCCGCCGTTGGCCTGCAGCCAGCGGTTGTGCGCCACCAGCACGCGGTCAAGTGACTGCGCGACGGCCCAGGTTTCGGGTGTCGCGTAGTAATCGAAGGCCAGGGCCTGCAAGGTCGCGCGGGCAGCCAGTCCGCCATCGGCGCACTGGCTGACGCCATCGGCCAGGGCGAACAGATAGCCCTTGCCGGTTGCCAGCCCGGGCGCCGGGGTGACGATGCGTATCGCATCCTGGTTTTCCGCGCGCGGGCCGGCGGCGCTGGCCTCGCCATAGCTCAGTTGCAGGGGCATGGTCGTTCTCGAATGACTGCGTACTGCAGCAGAGCAATATTCGCGCCCTGCAGGATCTGCTTGGGCATTACACCCGCGCCGCGGTCACAGCCGCCGAACCCCAGGTGGTGCGCCAGCGACGCTTGACGCCATAGAGACCGAACCAGGCGAGCACGCCGAGGCTGGCGAATAGCCAGAGGCCTAACTGGTAGTCACCGGTCGATTGTTTGACTGCGCCAAGCCCGGCGGTGAGCAGAAAGCCACCGATACCGCCGGCCATGCCGACCAGTCCGGTCATCACGCCGATTTCCTTGTTGAAACGCTGCGGCACCAGCTGGAACACCGCTCCATTGCCGGCACCGAGGCTGAGCATGGCGACCACGAACAGTGCAAGGGCTGCTGTGGAACTCGGCAGGTTGAAGCCCACCGCAGCGATGCAGAATGCCGCGACGGTGTACATCACCAGCAGCGCGCGAATGCCGCCGATGCGGTCGGCCAGTGCACCGCCGAGCGGGCGCAGCAGGCTGCCGGCGAAGACGCAGGCAGCGGTGTAGTAGCCGGCCTTGACCGGGTCGAAGGCGTACTGGTCGTGGAAATAGCCGGGCAGGGTGCTGGCCAGGCCGAGAAAGCCGCCAAAGGTCACGCTGTAGAAGAACATGAACCACCAGCTGTCGCGGTCGCCCAGCGCCTTCATGTAATCAGCCAGCGACTTCGGTGCCGGGCGGTTGGGGGCATTCTTCGCCACGCTGGCGAAGATGATCAGGGTGAGGACCAGCGGGATCAGCGCCAGGCCGAATACGTTGTTCCAGCCGAAGATGGCTGCCAGGACCGGCGCGAACAGGGCCGCCAGCACGGTGCCGGAGTTACCGGCACCGGCGATGCCCATCGCCTTGCCCTGGTGCTCTGCCGGATACCACTGCGAGGCCAGCGGAAGCGCGACGGCAAAGGATGCGCCGGCCATGCCGAGGAACAGGCCGAGCAGCAAAGCCTGCTCGTAGCTGTGGATGCCATGTAGCCAGGCGACGAACAGCGCGACGATGACGACGCTCTGGCCAAACAGCCCCGCGGTTTTCGGCGATGTGCGATCCGCCAGGATGCCCAGCGCGAGACGTAGTACGGCACCGGCGAGGATCGGCGTGGCGACCATGAAGGCACGTTGCTGGGTGGTCAGGCCGAGATCGGCGGCGATCTGCACGCCCAGCGGGCCGAGGACGTACCAGACCATGAAGCTCAGGTCGAAGTAGAGGAAGGAGGCAAACAGGGTCGGCGCATGGCCGGCTTTCCAGAAACTCGTGCTCATTGGATCGGCTCCAGGGCGTTCGTGACGCGGCGTTGGCCGCTAGGGCTGCTCAGACCGCCCCCTCGTCGAGGCGGAAAACAAAAAGGCGCCGCAGCACGCCTGCCGGAGCAGGTGTGGTGCGACGCCTTTGTCGTGATATTGCAGACCGCCGTTGGCCTGCCTGAAGCGGAACTAGCATCTAGCGTGCCAGCCTGCGGAGGCCGCCAATTCTGTGCGTTCGGCGTGGCTAAGCAGATGCCGCACGACGACAAAGCGCACAGATAGCGCGCAACCGCGCGCCAAATCAGGGCAAGGCATCTCGTAAAACCCAAGGCGCGCTTGCTGTTAGTCTTGAGCGGCTTTTGCCAAGGAGCGAGCGATGCCCCTGATTGCGACCCTGACTCTTAATCCGGCGATGGACCTTTCCGTCAGCACTCCGCGATTGATCAGTACCGAAAAGCTGCGGTGTTCGCTGCCGCGCCACGACCCGGGTGGCGGCGGGATCAACGTGGCGCGGGTGGTGAAGACGCTCGGGGGCAGGGCGATCGCCATCTATCCGGCTGGAGGGCCCTTTGGCGATCTGCTGCAACGTTCGCTCGACGAACTGGGTCTGGTGCATCGTCCGGTGTCCATTACTGGCGATACCCGCGAGAGTTTCACTGTCGATGAGCTGGGCTCAGGCCTGCAGTACCGTTTCGTGTTGCCCGGTCCGACGCTATCCGCGCAGGAACTTCGGCGTTGCCTCGACAGCCTCGCAGCGCTGCAGCCAGCGCCGGCCTATGTGGTGCTGAGCGGCAGCTTTCCACCCGGCGTCGACCTGGGTTTCTACGACGAGCTGCTGGCATTGACGCGCGGTATCGGTGCGCGGCTGGTCGTCGATCTGTCCGGCGAGCCATTACGCCACGCCGCCCGGCAGGGCGGTGCATACCTGATGAAGCCGAGCCTCGACGAGCTGTCCAGCCTTGTGGGCTACCCCATCTCCAGCGAAGCCGAACAGGAGGCAGCGCTGCGCCGCCTGATCGCTCAGGGCTGCGCCGAAGTGGTCGTGTTGTCGCTGGGAGCCCAGGGCGCGCTGTACGCCTGTGGCGATGAGCTGCAGCGCCTGCCGTCGGCGGATGTCCCGGTTGTTAGCGCGGTGGGTGCGGGTGACAGCATGCTCGGCGCCATGGTGCTGGCGCTGGCCGAGGCGCGCTCGCTACAGGATGCGGTGTGCCGGGGCATTGCCGCGGGTGCCGCGACGGTAATGCGTCCGGGCACCGAGCTGTGTCATCGCGAGGATGTCCAGCGGTTGCTGCAATCTGTGGCAGACGCCCCTATTCGATCCGGTTGACCCGCGGAAACTTGCCGGCGAACGCCTCGGGCATGGCGACGACGCGGCTTTGGCCATAGTCGTAGAAGACGAAACCGGATTTGGCCATGGCGATCAGTGTGCCGTCGGCAGGGCGGGTGATGCGGAAGATGATATCGCCGCCGTACTTGTTGAAATCCATCACCCCGACCTCGAACAGCAGCGCATCACGGGCATGGGCCTCGGCTTTGTAGGTCGTGGCAAGGTCGGTCACGATGATGCCAGCACCGTCCTGGCGGGTCTCGGCAACCCCGTAGGCGAACAGGAAGCGCGCCCGCGCCTCGGAAATCATCGAGATCATCGAATCGTTGGCCAGATGGTTGCCGGCGTTGATGTCGGTGATTCGTACAGTGAGCTGGGTGGAAAAGCAGTACTGGTCTTCCGGGAAATGCAGGGTAAGACGCGCCATGGGTCGCTCGGTAATCGGTAGAAGGCGCGCATTCTAGCGTTGTGTTCTTCGCCGGGGTTAGATGCGCGCTCGTGGCTGCAGTCTTGACCGCGAATGAGCTGGCATTGGGCAGGCTCATTGCGGCCGAGGCGCTTCTAATGGAAACCCGCGTATAGCAGATCCTGCACGTAGCCATGCGTTGCCGGCCGCCAATGGAGCGGAGACCGGCCCCGCAACCTCGATCCGTCAGCCCGCCCGGTGCAAGCCACGCTGCGCCTGGGCGCCACTGTGCTGCAGCCGTTGCTGGATCAACTGCAGGCGCGCGTCGATGAAGGGAGTGACCAGGGCAAAGCACTCGGGCGGGCTCAGCCTCGGTTGGGCTGCATGTATTACGCTGCGCTCGAGCTTGCCGACCAGCCGCTTCAGCTCCATATCGGTGTCTGTAACCATGCGCCGACAGAGTGCTTTCAGGCGCTTTTGCAAGGCCGGCGTGCAGCCGCCCTGATTCGAGGCGACGACGCAGAGGCCGCGCAGGCGTGCCAAGTCTTCCAGTTTGCGGCAGGCGCGAGCGGCTTCGGCGGGTTCGTTGCTCGACATCGGCGCCCGCTTCTCAAGCTCATCGATAAGGGTTTCGATCAGAGCGCAATGCCCGTCGAAATCGGCAGGGTTGTTGCGCAGAACCAGCCAGCCTTCGGTTATCGAATACGCATCGGGCAGGGCACTGCGCTGTTGCAGACGTTGCGTGAGGCTTGTCGCCAGCGCGCAGCGCAGCGCTACCGCAGTGGGTTCGCTCTGTACGCCCAGACCGCGATGCTGTTGCAGCAGGCGGAGAATCTCCAGATCTTCCTGAACTGCCAGCAGGCGCAACTGCGCTACGCGTCGGGAATGTTGTGCGCTGGCCATGCCGTTCAGATAGTGGCCCAGCATCAACAGTGCACAGGCGATCGCCAAGGTCGCGGTGATGGTCATTCTGCAAATCCCTGAAGTGAGCGCGCGGCACTGCCGCGCGGGCAACAAAAAAGGCGTCCGGACCGGCATGTCGAAACATGCGGTGCAGGGACGCCTTCGTCTTTGCCGGACGCCTTCGTTGGCTCGGCCAACCCATCTAGCAAGCTGCTTGCCAGCCTGCCGTTTGCTGCAGGCTTTCAGCTGAACGCCGCGTCGTGGCGGATGGCGGCGTTGCAGCTGTCTCACGGTCCATGCCGAGGGACCGAGAGCACGCTCGCCGATGGTGCGTTTGGTCGAGCGGTTGCACTGCGGGCGGGCAGCTCACTGCCCAAGCAGCTCGTTCATGGCGATGATCTGCTCGGCGACCTGGATCAGCTTCTGCTGGCGACTCATCGCCTGGCGGCGCATCAGGGTGTAGGCTTCTTCCTCCTTGCAGTCGCGCATCTTCATCAGCATGCCCTTGGCCAGCTCGATGCGTTTGCGTTCCGCGAGTTGCTGCTCGCGGGCCTGCAATTGCGCACGGATCGCCTGGTCGGTCTCGAAACGCGCCATCGCCACATCGAGGATCGGCTTGAGCCGCTGGGCCTGAATGCCCTCGACGATATAGGCGCTGACCCCGGCGCGGATGGCCTGACGCATGGCATCCGGGTCACTGTCGTCGGTGAACATGACGATGGGCCGTGGTTGATCGCGGCTGACCAGCACCACTTGCTCCAGCACATCGCGGCCCGGTGAGTCGGTGTCGATCAGCACCACGTCCGGGCGAATTGTCTCGACCCGCTCGGGCAGATCGATGGTCAGGCCGGATTCATCGATGACTTCGAAGCCGGCCTCGATCAGCGCGCTTCGCAGGCGCCCGATCTTTCGTGGGGTGTCGTCGATCAGCAGGATGCGCAACATGCCTGATCCCCTGCTCAAAGTGCAGCCGCCACGGCCTGATCGGCCATGGCGTGCAGCGGGAAGCTGCGGGCGTAGGCTGCCGGATCGCTGCCGTCCCAGGTCTTGCCATCCATCAGCGTGGCGTTGCGCAGAGGCGACTCCGGAACGGTGATGCCCAGCGCTCCGGCGGCCTGTCGGTACAGCTCGATCTGTTGCACCTGGCTTGCAACCAGCGGGTAGTCCGGGTCCTGGCGCAACAGGCCCCAGCGCCGCAGCTGGGTCATGAACCAGAGGCCGTCGGACAGGTAGGGCATGTTCGCCGCGCCATCGGCAAAGAAGCGCAGCGGGTGTTGGTCATTCCAGGCGTTGCCCAGCCCATCCTGATACGAGCCGAGAAAGCGTGATTCGATGGCTGCCAGCGGCGCGTTGAGATACTCGCTCCCGGCAATCAGCTGTGCGGTGCTGCGGCGGTTTTCCTGGCTCTGGTCGATGAAGCGACTCGCTTCGAGCACCGCCATCACCAGTGCGCGCGCGGTGTTGGGGTACTGCTCGACGAATGCGCGGGTGCAGCCGAGCACCTTTTCCGGATGATCCGGCCATATCGACTGGCTGGTTGCGAGGGTGAAGCCGTCCCCCTCGGCGATCGCCTGCGCACCCCAGGGTTCGCCGGCGCAGAAACCGTCGATGCGCCCGGCCTGCAGGTACGCCACCATCTGCGATGGTGGCAGCACCAGCGTCCGCACATCCTGCAGCGGGTGGATACCATTGGCGGCCAGCCAATAATAGAGCCACAGCGCGTGGGTGCCGGTGGGGAAGGTATGCGCGAGAGTCAGGCGTGCACCGCTTTGGCGCACGCTGTTGCGCAATGCCTCGGGATCGGTCACGCCGGCAGCCTTGAGCGGGGTCGACAGGTTGATGCTCTGGCCGTTCTGCGCAAGCCCCATGAGCACCGCCATATCCACCGCGCGGCTGCCGCCGATTCCCAGGTGCACGGCATATATCAGTCCGTACAGGCCGTGCGCTGCGTCCAGTTCACCGCCGATCAGCTTGTCGCGCAGGCCCGACCACGAGTTCTGGCGGTGCAGGTTGAGCGTCAGGCCGAAGGGCTGGGCGAAGCCCTGGGTGGCGGCGACAATCAGCGAGGCGGCATCGGTAAGTGGCAGAAAGCCCAGGTTGAGCGAGCTCTTTTCCGGTGCATCGCTGCCGGCGACCCAGGCCAGTGCATCGTGGCGGGGCGACGTGGAGGGTTCGGTCATGCTGTGGGCCTTTCGATTGCGAAGCGTGCGGCACAGGTAACCGTGCACGACGGATCAGGAGTGGTCTATGCCAAGCCTGAAGCAAGCGATATGCCAGCGAGAAAGTGGTGCGCCATGCGGTGCCCGTGCACCGCGTTGGTCAGGCGCGTCTGGTGTGAAGCGGTGTGGCGTTGCCGGTCAGCGTGGATACAGTGGTGGCAGGGCGCTGTGGTCCTGCTCGACACTCGGACTGGTCGCTGGAGGGAGCGTCTGGATCGCCTGCCACAGCGCCTCTCCCTGCCAACGCTGGCCGGCTTCGCTGTACAGCGCACCATTGAGTCCGTCCAGCGCATCGGACAGCGGCACGAAGCGCGCAGCCATGTCGGCCAGCGTCTCCGGCTGTTGCCGCGCCCAGGCATCCAGCGCCTGGCGAGTGGCCTGCGAGTCGTTGGCCTGGCAGGCGCGACGCAGGTCGTCGAGCAGGCTGCGCGGGGTTGGGCCGGGTTGCACTGCACGCTGTACCGCGGGTTGCCGCCGCGCGTGTAGCCACAGTCCGAAGCCGGCGAGGGTGGACAGGGCGAAGAGCAGGGTACTCAGCTGCCAGGGCCACAGTAGCTGCTGCTCGGCAGGTAGTGGCGTTGCGGCCGGTTGCTCGGCGGGTGTCGGCGCGAGATTCGGATTATCGGCGACATTCAGGGTCCGTTCGTCCAGCGTGGTGCGTTCTAGCCGGTCTTCCACGGTGTTCCACCAGACCACTTCCACCGCGGGTAGCTGCAACGCGCCGCTGCGCGTGGGAATTAGCGCCTCGCGCTGCTCCCGGCTACCGACCAGACCCGCGCCACTGACTTCGTTGGCCAGGATCGGTTGATCCGGGTAGCGGCGCAGGTCGGGGCTCTGGGCAGAACCGATGGCGGGCAACTGGGTGCTGGTCAGGCCTTCGGCCTTGAGCAACAGGCTGCGGGTGAGCGATTCGCCGGTCTGTGCCTGATCGGGCTCCGGGCTCCAGGCCTCGACCAGGGTCAGGCTGCGTGCCGGCAGCCAAGGCGCCGCGGCGGGGTAGTCCGCCGGTTTGCGCTTGACCGTCAGCGGGATGCTTGGTGACCTGACCTGCGTCGAGCGGCCCGAACGCGAGCCGAACAGCGGGTTGCTGCCATTGGTCACGGTGGTGGCGCTGAACAGTTGGGCAGGGATGGTCAGCTCGCCGGACTTCTGCGGGAACAGCGCATAGCGCACTTCGATGACGCCGTGGCGAATGCCGTTGATGGTTTTCTCGTAGGTGCGTGGCTCACCGAGCCGTTCGACCAGGGCTTCCGGCATCTGCAGCGGCGAGAGGGTGCTGTCGTCGTACAGCGAAACCGAATGATAGATGCGCAGGGTAAGAATCACCTGGGCCTGAACGTAAACGTTTTCCTGATCGACGCTGGCATCGATGAAGATCGGGGCCAGCTGGTCGCTTTCGGTATTTTTCAGCGATTCCTGGACCATCAATGTGATCGGCTCGCTGCGCCAGTCGCCCAGTTGCAGCGGCGGGATGATCACGTAGCCGGTCTGCTTCGGCCGCAGGGTAATCAACCAGCGTGTGATCGCATAGGCTTCGCCGTTGCTGCTGGAAAGCTGGTTGACCTGACGGGTGTCGAACACCTCGAACAATGGCTCCAGCGGCTGCAGGTCGGGCTTGCCGAATACCGTGCTGCCCTGGCTTTCCAGGCTCAGCTCCAGGGTTTCGTCAATGCTCAGCTGGGTGCGGTCAACCCGGGCGAACAGGCCGGCGGCTGCGGCCTGACCAGCAAGGAGGCCGAGCAGAAGAAAAGCCATCAGGCGCATCATCGATTGGTTTCCTGGTGCTTGCGTTGTTCGTAGAGGAATTTTCTTCGCAGCAGCTCGCCGGGATCGTCCGGAATCTGCCGCAACCATTGCTCCATCGCCTGTTGCCGCTCTTGCTCGGGAAGCGCTTCGTGTTGCGCCTGGGCCGCGCTGCCATCCATTTCTTCGGTCTCGGGCGTGGCTTCGGTTGTCGATGGCTGCGAGGCGCCGCTGGCTTCGCTGGACGGCTCGACCTGGGCATCCTCTGGCGAAGGGGAATGGGCAGAGCCCGCTTCCTGTGATTGCGGCTGCTCGGGTTGCGGCAGTGGTTCTTCGGTTTGCTCGTCCTGCTGATCCTGTTCCTGCTCGGGCTCGGGCTGTTCCTGCTGGCGGCGCAGCAGCTCTTCGATCAGCGCCTTGTTGCGCTGCGCCGCCTGTAGATCAGGCTGCAGGTCCAGCGCCTGGTCATAGGCTTCGATGGCGGCCTCGAAGGCTTCGCTACGAGCCAGGGCATTGCCACGGTTGTAGTGATCGGCGGCCGTGTTGCCTTCGGCGAACAGTTCTGCCGCGCCGCCATAGTCGCCGGCCTGATAGCGGGCGGTGGCCTGCCAGCGGCGATCGGTGAAGCGCTCGGCGGCCTCGGCCGGCCGCTCCCCGTCCAGCAGGCGTTGGCCCTGCTGATCGCGACGTAGCCAGAGGTCCTGTAGCTCGAAGGCATTGGCAGGCTGCGGCTGCAGCAGCAATAGCGGTAGGCAGAACAACCAGCCGCGGCGACCGGCGAGTGCGGCCAGCAAGAGCAGTGGCAACAGCAGCCAGTGCCCCTGATCCAGCCAGGCTTCCAGCCGCGTGATTTCATCGTCCTGGCGCAACGTGCCAGTTTGATCGAGCAGACCGAGGGCCGCCAGGTCGTCGTCACCCAGCCGCGCGCGCTGATAGCGCCCCCCCAGCTCGTTGGCCAGGCGTTGCAGTCTGGCGTTGTCCAGCCGCGGGATGAGGATTGCGCCTTGTGCATCCTTGATGAAACTGCCGTCCTTGCCGGCGATGGGCGCGCCTTGTTCGGTGCCGACGCCGAGGATCAGCAGCCGCTCGTTTCTGCCTTCCATCAGCGTGACGATGGCGCTGCGCTCGTGCTCGTCCAGGCTGCTGCCGATCAGCAGCAAGCGCCCGCGGCCCAAGCCAGCCTGTTCGAGCAGGGCGAGGCCGTTGGCGACGGCAAGGTCCGCGCGCTGGCCCTGCTCGGGCATCAGCGTCGGGTGCAGGGCGTCGAGCAGGTTGCGGGTGGTCGCCAGGTCATCGGATAGCGGCACCACGGTGTGGGCGCTGCCGGCGAATACCACGACGGCGGTCTGTACGTCCTGCCGGCGCTCGAGCAGATCCAGCAGCTTGCGCTTGGCCTGTTCCAGGCGAGTGGGTGGAGCGTCGCTGGCGAGCATCGATGGCGTGAGTTCCAGCAGTACCACCAGGGGATCGCTGCGCTTGATGCTCGGCTGTTCGAAGCGCTGCCAGCTGGGCCCGAGCAATGCGATGACCGCCAGCAGCCAGGCCAGGCCCAGCACCAGCCAGGGCAGGCGACTGTGGCGCAGTCGGCCACGGGTCAGCAAGGCGGCATGAAAGGCTTCCGGCAGTAGACGCTGCCAGCGACCGACCTGCAACTGCCGATGCCAGAGCCGCCACAGCAGCCAGATCAGCAGGGGCAGGATGAGCAGCCAGTATGGCCGTAACAGATGGGGTAGCAGCTCGCTCATCGGCGCTGCTCCCGTCGCCAGGCCAGGCGCTGCAACTGTGCGCTCCACAGGCTGGCCGCGACCATCAGCAGGCTGATCAGCAAAGCCGCCGACAGCGGCCAGATGTACAGGGCCTCGGCCACACGGGCCTGGGCTGGTTGCTGCGCTGCCGGCTCGAGACGATCCAGCGTGTCGCCGATCGCCTTCAGCTCTGCGCTCGACGAGGCGCGGAAATACTCACCGCCTGTTTGCTCGGAAATGGCGCGCAGCGTCGGCTCGTCGAGGTCCAGGCCAGGGTTGAAACCGAAGCGGCTGAGCACGCCACCTTCTTCCGGCACGGCGCCGATGCCGATGGTGTGGACCCGCACGCCTTCTTCGGCGGCCAGCGAGGCCGCCAGCAGCGGCTCGATTTCGCCACCGTTGTTGGCACCGTCGGTGATCAATACCAGCACACGACTGTTCGCCGGTCGCTCCCTGAGGCGTTTAACCGCCAGGCCGATGGCGTCCCCTATCGCAGTGTTGCTGCCGGCGATGCCAACCCGGGCTTCGTCCAGCCAGACTCGCACGGTGTGGCGATCGAAGGTCAGTGGCGCCTGCAGATAGGCCTTGCTGCCGAAGAGAATCAGGCCGACGCGATCGCCACGACGCTCCTCGATGAAGTCGCCGAGCAGCACCTTGACCAGTTCCAGCCGCGTCAGCTCCTCGTCCTGCCACTGCATGTCGGGGTAATCCATCGAGCCGGAGACGTCCACTGCCAGCAGCAGATCGCGGCCGCTGGTGGGTAGCGGCAGTGGTTCACCCAGCCACTGGGGGCGTGCTGCGGCGAACAGCAGCAACAGCCAGATGGTCAGGTAGGGCAGTTGCTGGCGCCAGGCGGGCAGGGCGACACGCGCGCGTCGGCCGGACAGCTGCTGCAGTTCGTCGAGGAAGCTGACCTTCAGCGCGGCTTCGCCGCTATCGGCAGGCGGCAGCAGTGCGCGCAGCAGCCAGGGCAGCGGTAGCAGCAGGAAGACCCAGGGCCAGGCCAGTTCAAACATGCTTGCGGATCCAGATGTCGACGGCCTGTTCGAGCCCGTCGATTGCCTTGTCGTCGAGGCGGCACTCGGCCCGGTAGGCACCTTCGACAAGAATCATCCAGCGGGTCAGCCCGGCGGCCGGGCAGCGGTTGTCGAGAAAGGCCAGCCACGCACGCCCACTGAGTGTGTGTGGGTGGTCGTTGGGATAACGAATGCGACAGAGCCGCTTGAGCAGCCCATTGAGTTGTTGCAGCCACTGGCTGGCCGGTTGCCCGCCGTAGGGTTTGCTCAAGCGCGAAAGCTCGATGAGCGCCTCCTGACGCTGCGGCTCCAGCGGTGGCTCCGGCTGCACATGGGGCTTGCGCCTGAGCAGCCGGTGACGAAGTCGCCAGAGCAAGCCAAGCGCCATCAGCAGCACCAGGCCGAGCAGCCACCAGCCCGGCGCTGGAGGCCACCAGCTGATCGGGTCGGGGCTGATCAGCGGAGCGAGTTGATCGAGCGGATTCATCGCCGTGCGCTCGGATGGCGGACGCTCAGGTGTTCGCGCAACTGCTCGACCAGATCGTGCTGGGTATCCAGCGGCATCAGCGGCACCCGCAGGCGATCGGCCAGACGCTGCCAGCGCGCGCTGCGCGCCTCGCCCTGCTCGCGGTAGCGCTGACGCAGATCCGCATCCTGGGTATCCAGTTCAAGCCGCGCATTGCCTTCGCTGAAGCGCAGCAGGCCGGCCGCGGGCAGGGCGTGATCCAGTGGATCGAACAGCGGCAGCAACAGCAGGTCGACATGGCGCGCGAGCAGGCTGAGCTGCTGCTCGGCGGCATCGGTGAGGGTGCGCTCGTCGCAGAGAATCACCGACAGACTGCCCGGACGCAGCACTTCCCGTGCCCGGCGCAGGGCCATGCTGAAAGCGTCGGGGTCGATCGGGTTGTCTGGCTGCAGGCGATTGTTGGCGCGGGTGACGCGATCCAGCAGCTGCAGCAGGCTCTGCTTGCTGCGCCGTGGCTTGATTTCCTGACGCTCGTCGCCGAACACCAGCCCGCCAACCCGATCATTGTGGCTGAGCGCCGCCCAGCCGATCAGGCTCGCCGCCTGCGCCGCCAGCACCGACTTGAACAGCCGGCCGCTGCCGAAGAACAATCGCGGGCTCTGCTCGACCACGATGTAGATCGGCCGCTCGCGTTCTTCATGGAACAGCTTGGTGTGCGGCTCCTGGGTGCGTGCGGTGACGCGCCAGTCGATGGTGCGCACGTCGTCGCCGGGCTGATAGATGCGAACCTGGTCGAAATCCACGCCACGCCCGCGCAGCTTGGAATGATGCAGCCCGACCAGCGGGCTGCGGCGATGCGGTGTGGAAAACAGCGGCACTTCACGGACGCGATGACGCATATCGATGAGTTCGGCCAGGCTCACACGGATACCGGAGCCCTGCTCGGTTGGCTGCCCGGCGGCGGAAGCCTGCGGTTGCATCAGGCCACCGCGACCACGTCGAGAATGCGCTGGATGACCCGGTCCTGATCAATGCCGGCGGCTTCTGCCTCGAAGGAGAGAATCAGGCGGTGACGCAGTACATCGAAAAGCATCGCCTGTATGTCCTCGGGACTGACGAAGTCGCGCCCGGCCAGCCAGGCATGGGCACGGGCGCAGCGATCCAGCGAGATCGAACCCCGCGGACTCGCGCCATAGGCGATCCATTCGGCCAGTTCGGCATCGAACTTGGCCGGCGTGCGCGTGGCCATGACCAGTTGCACCAGGTATTCCTCCACCGCATCGGCCATGTACAGGCCGAGGATATCCTTGCGCGCGGCGAAGATCGCCTGCTGGCTGACCCGATGTTCCGGCGCCGCCTCGCCATTGATCGCCTCGCCACGGGCTTGCTGCAGGATGCGTCGTTCCACCGAGGCGTCGGGGAAGCCGATCTTCACATGCAACAGGAAGCGGTCGAGCTGTGCTTCGGGCAGGGGGTAGGTGCCTTCCTGCTCGATCGGGTTTTGCGTCGCCATCACCAGGAACAGCGGCGGCAGATCGTAAGTGCTGCGGCCGACGCTGACCTGGCGCTCGGCCATGGCTTCGAGCAGCGCCGATTGCACCTTGGCCGGCGCGCGATTGATTTCGTCCGCGAGCACCAGGTTGTGGAAGATCGGCCCCTGCTGGAAGACGAAGCTGCCGGTCTCCGGGCGATAGATTTCGGTACCGGTGATGTCGGCGGGCAGTAGGTCGGGGGTGAACTGGATTCGATGGAACTCCGCCTCCAGGCCTTCGGCGAGTTCCTTGATGGCGCGGGTCTTGGCCAGGCCCGGCGCCCCTTCGACGAGCATGTGGCCGTCGGCGAGCAGGGCGATCAGCAGGCGTTCGATCAGCCGTTCCTGCCCCAGGATCTGGGTGGACAGGAACTGT
This sequence comes from Stutzerimonas xanthomarina, assembly GCF_003935375.1. Classification (GTDB taxonomy): domain Bacteria; phylum Pseudomonadota; class Gammaproteobacteria; order Pseudomonadales; family Pseudomonadaceae; genus Stutzerimonas; species Stutzerimonas xanthomarina_A. The sequence continues at coordinate 56,669 of NZ_RHQM01000001.1, read as the reverse complement.
CGCAGCGCGATTATCGATTCACGGTGATCCATCGTTTCGAGTCTTCCAGGTGGGCGGCAAATCGGCTGGCGCGGCGGGCAGAGACGCCGGCTGCTATTGGCTGCTACAGACAGTCGCAGGCGACTGCAGGAGAAGCGCCACTTTACTGCATTAACCCTCGACTAGACTAACCTTGAACCTTCGTCCTGTGCCGTCAGTCACTACCGACGTCTCTTTCCCCAGCAAGCCAAGCGGAGCCATACATGGCGTTCTTTTCAGCGGCCAGCAAGGCCGACTTTCAGCAGCAATTGCAGACAGCGTTAGCGCAACACGTAGACCCGAAAATCCTGCCGCAACTGAGCCTGTTCGCCGAACAATTCTTCGGCATCGTCGCGCTGCCCGAACTCACCGAACGGCGCATGAGCGATCTGGTCGGCTCGACACTGGCCAGCTGGCGCCTGCTGGAGCGCTTCGATCCTGCCAAACCCGAGGTGCAGGTATTCAACCCCGACTTCGAGAAGCACGGCTGGCAGTCGACCCATAGCGTGGTCGAGGTGCTGCATCCGGACATGCCGTTCCTGGTCGATTCGGTGCGCATGGAGCTGACGCGCCGCGGCTACAGCATCCATACCCTGCAAACCAGCGTGCTGCAGGTGCGTCGCGGGGCCGATGGCAGCTTGTTGGAGCTGCTGCCCAAGGATGAGCGCGCCGCTGACAGCCATGCCGAATCGTTGATCTTCGTGGAGATCGATCGCTGCGCCAGCCCGACGGCCCTGCGCGAGCTCGAGCAGTCACTGCTGGGGGTGCTGGCTGATGTGCGTCAGGTGGTGGGTGACTTTGCGGCGATGAAGGGCAAGGCGGTCGAGCTGCAAGGGCGTCTGGAGCAGGTCAACCTGAGCATCGACGGCGACGAGCTGGACGAGATCCGCGACTTCATGCGCTGGCTGGCGGACGACCATTTCACCTTCCTCGGCTACGAAGAGTTCTCCGTGCAGGAACAGGCCGACGGCGGCCGCATCGTCTATGACGAAAGCTCGCTGCTGGGTCTATCGCGCAGCATGCGCACCGGACTTTCCGAGGAGGAGCAATCGCTCACTGGCCAATCGGTCAGCTACCTGCGTGAGCCGCTGCTGCTGTCGTTCGCCAAGGCGGCCATGCCCAGCCGCGTGCACCGTCCGGCTTACCCGGACTTCGTCTCGGTGCGTGAATTCGATGACGAGGGGCGGGTGTTTCGCGAATGCCGCTTCCTCGGCCTGTTTACCTCGTCGGTCTACACCCAGAGCGTGCGACGCATCCCGTTCATCCGCAGCAAGGTCGAGACGGTCGTGCAGCGCGCCAATTTCGGCAGCTCCGCGCATCTGGCCAAGGAGCTGGTGCAGGTTCTCGAGGTGCTGCCGCGTGACGAGCTGTTCCAGGCGCCAATCGACGAGCTGTTCGAAAACGCCATCGCCATCGTGCAGATCCAGGAACGCAATCGGCTGCGGCTGTTCCTGCGTTTCGACCCCTATCGGCGTTTCTGCTACTGCCTGGTGTACGTGCCGCGTGACAGTTACTCCACCGAGACACGGCTGAAAATCCAGCAGGTGCTGCAGGAGCGGCTCGAAGCCAGCGACTGCGAGTTCTCCACCTATTTCTCCGAATCGGTGCTGACGCGCGTGCAGTTCATCCTGCGTCTGGACCCCAGCCGCGCGCTGCAGGTGGATACGGTGCGTCTGGAGCAGGAAGTGCTGCAGGCATGCCGTACCTGGCAGGACGATTACCAGAGCCTGGTGGTCGAGCGCTTCGGCGAGGCCAGGGGCACCCATCTGCTCAGCGAGTTTCCGAAAGGTTTCCCGGCCGGCTACCGCGAGCGCTTCTCGCCGCAATCGGCCACCGTCGACATGCAGCATGTGCTCGACCTCAGCGAGGAACGCCCGCTGGTGATGAGCTTCTATCAGCCGATCACGGCTGAAGAGAACCGCCTGCACTGCAAGCTCTACCACCTGAATACACCGCTGCCGCTGTCGGACATCCTGCCGATCATGGAGAACCTGGGGCTGCGGGTGCTCGGCGAGTTTCCGTTCCGGTTGCGTGACCGCAGCGGCCGCGAGTACTGGATACACGACTTCGCCTTCACTTATGCCGAAGGTCTGGAAATCGACCTGCTGGAGATCAACGAGGCGCTGCAGGATGCGTTCATCCATATCTACGGCGGCTTTGCCGAGAATGATGGATTCAACCGTTTGGTGCTGACCGCCGGGTTGGCCTGGCGGGAAGTGGCGCTGCTGCGCGCCTATGCGCGCTATCTCAAGCAGATTCGCATGGGCTTCGACCTTGGCTATATCGCCAGCGCGCTGCTCAACCACACGGATATCGCCCGCGAGCTGGTGCGGCTGTTCAAGATGCGCTTCTACCTGGCGCGCAAGCTCGGTGACGAGGATCTGGCAGACAAGCAGCAACGGCTGGAACAGGCGATTCTCACAGCGCTTGATGAGGTGGCGGTACTCAACGAGGACCGGATTCTGCGGCGCTATCTGGCGCTGATTCAGGCCACCCTGCGAACCAACTTCTATCAGCCGGATGCCAACGGCAAACCCAAGTCGTATTTCAGCTTCAAGCTCGATCCGCGCTCGATACCGGAGATGCCGCGCCCGGCACCGATGTACGAGATCTTCGTCTATTCGCCACGGGTCGAGGGCGTGCACCTGCGCGGCGGCAAGGTGGCGCGTGGCGGGTTGCGCTGGTCCGACCGTGAAGAGGACTACCGCACCGAAGTGCTCGGCCTGGTCAAGGCGCAGCAGGTGAAGAATGCGGTGATCGTTCCCGGCGGCGCGAAAGGTGGTTTCGTGCCGCGTCGTCTGCCTACCAGTGGCACGCGGGATGATATTCAGGCCGAAGCGATCGCCTGCTATCGCATTTTCATCAGTGGCTTGCTCGACATCACCGATAACCTGCATGAAGGCCAGGTCGTTCCGCCCGCCAATGTACTGCGCTATGACGGTGACGATCCCTATCTGGTGGTCGCTGCGGACAAGGGCACAGCGAGCTTTTCGGACATCGCCAACGGCATCGCCGCCGAATACGACTTCTGGCTCGGCGACGCCTTTGCCTCGGGCGGCTCGGCAGGCTACGACCACAAGAAGATGGGCATTACCGCGCGCGGCGCCTGGGTTTCGGTGCAGCGGCACTTCCGTGAGCGCGGCATCAACGTGCAGACCGACGTGATCAGCGTCATCGGTATCGGCGATATGGCTGGCGATGTGTTCGGCAACGGTCTGCTGATGTCCGAAACCCTGCAGCTGGTGGCCGCGTTCAACCATCTGCATATTTTCATCGACCCCAATCCCGATCCTGCGCGCAGTTTCATCGAGCGCAAGCGCCTGTTCGACCTGCCGCGCTCGTCATGGACCGATTACGACGTGTCGCTGATCTCGGAAGGCGGTGGCATCTTCCCGCGTTCGGCCAAGCGAGTCGCGATCACGCCACAGATGAAAGAGCGCTTCGCCATCGAGGCGGATCAGCTGACCCCAGCCGAGCTGATCCACGCGCTGCTCAAGGCACCGGTGGACCTGCTATGGAATGGCGGTATCGGTACCTATGTGAAGAGCGGCGGCGAAAGCCACGCCGAAGTTGGCGACAAGGCCAACGATGCGGTGCGGGTCAATGGCGCCGATCTACGAGCCAAGGTGGTGGGCGAGGGCGGCAACCTCGGCATGACCCAGCTGGGACGCGTCGAGTACGCGCTGCATGGCGGATCGAGCAATACCGACTTCATCGACAATGCCGGCGGCGTCGATTGCTCGGATCATGAAGTGAACATCAAGATCCTGCTCAATGAGGTGGTCAGCGCTGGCGACATGACCGCCAAGCAGCGCGATCAACTGCTGTTCGAAATGACCGACGCGGTGGCCGAGCTGGTGCTGCAGAACAACTACAAGCAGACCCAGGCGCTGTCCCAGGCGCAGCATCGCTCGCGGGAGCGGGCCGCCGAGTATGTTCGGTTGATCAATGCGCTGGAGGCGGCGGGGCAGCTCGACCGCGCGCTCGAGTTCCTGCCCAGCGATGACGCCCTGACCGAGCGCGCCAGCATCGGCAAGGGGCTGACCCGGCCGGAGCTGTCGGTTCTGATTTCCTACAGCAAGATCGAACTGAAGAAAGCGCTGCTGGATTCGCGCGTGCCGGACGACGACTACCTCGCCCGCGAAATGGAAAGTGCCTTCCCGCAGCAACTGAGCGAGCGTTTCCACGATGCCATGCTGCAACATCGCCTCAAGCGCGAAATCGTTGCTACCCAGATTGCCAACGATCTGGTCAACAACATGGGCATCACTTTCGTTCAGCGCCTGAACGAGGCGACGGGCATGAGTGCGGCGAATGTCGCCGGAGCCTACGTGATCGTGCGCGACATCTTCCATCTGCCTCACTGGTTCCGGCAGATTGAGGCGCTGGATCACAAGGTACCGGCGGAGCTGCAGTTGGCCTTGATGGATGAGCTGATGCGCCTGGGCCGCCGCGCGACGCGCTGGTTCCTGCGCAATCGTCGTAGCGAGCTGGATGCCGCACGCGACGTCGCGCACTTTGGCCCGCGGGTCGCTGCCCTTGGTCTGAAACTCGATGAACTGCTGCAAGGCTCGACGCGTGACCGCTGGCAGGAGCGCTATAAGCGTTACACCGAAGCCGGGGTGCCGGAGCTGCTGGCGCGCATGGTGGCCGGTACCAGCCATCTGTACACGCTGTTGCCGATTCTGGAGGCCGCTGACGAAACTGGCCAGGTGCCTGCGCAGGTGGCGGCAACCTACTTCGCCGTCGGTGGTGCGCTGGAGCTTCCCTGGTATCTGCATCTGCTCACCAACCTGCCGGTTGCCAACAACTGGCAGGCCCTGGCGCGTGAAAGCTTCCGCGACGACCTCGACTCACAGCAGCGCAGCATCACGGTTTCGGTGCTGCAGATGGAGAACGGTCCGGAGGCGATCAGCGAGCGGGTCGACGCCTGGTTGTCTCAACGACCAGTTTTAATGGAGCGCTGGCGCTCGATGCTGGCTGAGCTGCGCGGCGCCAGCGGCACCGACTACGCCATCTATGCAGTCGCCAGCCGCGAGCTGCAGGGGCTGGCGCAGTCGGTAGGGCATGGCTGACGAGGTTGCGGCTTCCTCCGTGGACGATCCGTCCGCGGCAAAGGCCGCGCCATTAATGCGGCGCAACTGAAAAACGCACTGCCCTCGGGCGGTGCGTTTTTTTTGCGGATGGGTGTTTGCTGCGCAGGGAGTCCGTGGCGGTAACTGCTCAGTCCTGCGCAGGCAGTCCGACCTTGAAGCGAGTGATCTGCGGCAGATCGCGCAGGTAGCGGATCAGGTCAGGTGCGCCTGCCAGCTTCAGCCCCTCGCCAATGGCATTCGCTGTGGGGTCACGCTTCTCCAGCAACAGCAACTCGGAATTGCTGGCATCGCGCAGTAGTGTCAAGCGGGCATAGGGAACCTGGCTGTCGAGCAGCATGGCCATGAATTCACGGTCGCTCCAGGCCTGAGCAGGCATCGTCACGGCGTGGTAGTCAGCGTCCAGCGCGTGAACACCGGAGCGGTCGAGGCGGTAATCGGTGACCTCCGCGGGCAGCATGACTTCCAGGCCGCGCAAGCGCGCGTAGGCCACGGCGCAGGCAAAGGCTTCCAGATGGTGTTCGCCGGCCCAATAAAGCCGCTCCCCGAGCCAGCTGGCCTGGCGAACATCGATCACTGCCCCCGTGTCGAAGCCGGGCAAGGCGGTACCGAGTGCTCTAAGAAAATCCTTGTAGCTGATGATTCGTACCTGCCGACAACCCGCCGTACTGGAAAAGGCCTCGAAGGTCGGGTAACTCGGTTCATTTTTGCGCTGCCCACCGAAGCCGTCGATCTGCCGCAGGTCGAGCCGTGCCCGGGTGCATTCTTTGCTGATCAGGCGAGTCAGCGCTGCATGGGCACGGGCCTTGTCTTCCTGCACCGGACCAGAGAGTGCACCACGGGGCAGCTCCAGCAAGCGTTGCAGGCAGGGGCCATCGTTCCAGAAAATACTTGGCTCAGGCTCGGGCAGGCGGGAAAAGGGCAGCTGCAGGCTGCTGGCGCGGTCCTGAATGGGAAGCGAAGCCTTGGAGCGCCGCCCGAGGCGTTGCGCAAGTCGTGCGATTTGAGAAGTCAGTGAAGGCATTGGCTCGGGCAGGCTCATCATGATGCTTGAGCTCTCAGGGCTACGGCCGAAGTGTGGCAGACCTGTGTCATTTGCGCACGGGCTTTGCGCCACCCGTAGCGCTGTCCTGCGTCACAGCCTTGGACAAAGATCGCGTGTCGATGTGGCAATATCGCTGAATAGATCACTGAGGAGCCTCCATGCCAAATCTGGTACTGGATATCGCGCTTTCCGCCGAACGAATGAAGGCGGTCTACCAGGGCCATGCGAATCGAGTCCTGATTCGAAGTCGCGACGGCACGCGAGTCAGCCTGCCGGCGCATCATCTGCGCCCGTTTCTGACCCACGAAGGGGTATATGGTTCCTTCGAGCTCGAATTTGCCGAGCAGGGGCAGCTGCTGCGTTTGCGCCGTCTGCAGTGAACCTGTCGGCCGGTGCGCTCGACCTCTGTATTTCCTCACTGGCGGCAGCGGCTGACGCCCCCTCGGGCTGCTATACTCCGCGTCCACATTTACCGAGACCTTTAGGCTGCGTATGTATAACCTGGCCCGCCAGCTGTTGTTCAAGTTATCTCCGGAAACTTCCCATGAACTTTCCCTCGAGCTGATTGGCGCCGGTGGCCGTCTCGGGCTCAATGCAATGCTCGGCAAAGCGCCGGCAAGTCTTCCTGTTCGGGTGATGGGGCTCGATTTCCCCAATCCGGTGGGCCTGGCAGCAGGGTTGGACAAGAACGGCGAGGCCATTCGCGGAATGTCGCAGCTGGGCTTCGGCTTTATCGAAGTGGGAACCGTCACGCCGCGCCCGCAGCCAGGCAATGCCAAGCCACGGATATTCCGTCTGCCCGAAGCCGAGGCGATCATCAATCGCATGGGTTTCAACAATCACGGCGTCGATGCGCTGCTGGCTCGGGTAGAGGCCGCGAGGTTCAGGGGCATTCTCGGTATCAACATCGGCAAGAATTTCGATACCCCGGTCGAGCGCGCCGAGGAGGACTACCTGCTTTGCCTGGACAAGGTCTATCACCACGCCAGCTATGTCACCGTCAACGTCAGCTCGCCGAATACACCTGGCTTGCGCAGCTTGCAGTTCGGCGACTCGCTCAAGCATTTGCTCGATGCGCTGCGGCTGCGTCGTGAGGACCTCGAGATCATGCACGGCAAGCGTGTGCCGCTTGCGATCAAGATCGCCCCGGACATGACCGACGAAGAAACCGCTTTGGTAGGCGAGGCGGTGTTCCAGGCGGGGATGGACGCGATCATTGCGACCAACACCACTCTTGGCCGGGAAGGCGTTGCTGGCTTGGCTCATGCCGATGAAGCAGGCGGCCTTTCTGGAGCGCCTGTTCGGGAGAAGAGCACGCACACGGTCAGGGTGCTGGCACAGACTCTAGGCGGGCGGCTGCCGATTATTGCGGTAGGTGGCATCACTGAGGGCAGGCACGCGGCAGAAAAGATAGAGGCGGGTGCCAGCTTGGTTCAGTTGTATTCGGGTTTCATCTACAAGGGGCCGGCTTTGATCCGCGAGGCGGTGGATGCCATCGCGGCGCTGCGCTCACAAGCGCATTGATGACTGCCCGGAAGGGGCTCCTGTTGGAGCCCCTGGGCTTCTAGCCCGCCGCCCGGGTAGGGCGCGCTATTTATCAAAGTCGGTGGATCGGTGAGTTAGCCCACCGCGTGAAGTTCGTTGAGTCTATGCAGGCCGGCCGTGCCGGTCAGACCATCCCAGTTGTCGCCGCGACCCTCCCGCCAGCCGTTAATCCAGGCTTGGCGAACGTTGGGATGGGAAAAAGGACAGAGGTCGCGAGATTTGCCATGTATGCCGTGCTGATAACCGCGTAGAAATGCTCGTTCCATCGGATCACGCTTGAGTCTTCTCATTGGGTATTGCCCTCAGTGGTTGACTGGTGTTCCTGTGGCCTCATGGCGAGACCGGGCAGATAGACTGCCAATGAAGCGCGCTGCCGGCGTGGCGCGCTTCGCCGGGCACCATTGCGATGTCGGCCTGGGGTGAGTTCTAACCCAATGCTGAAGACGCTGGAATGATCGTTTTGTCATAAGTAGGTAACGAATCTATGGTTCTGCCCATAAGCCCGAAAGGCAGGGAAGTGCGAAGTGCGCTGCTGAGCCACTTCTGCGCGATTGAAACCATGGTGCCCGTAGCCTCCTTCTAATTTTCTTTGCTGGGCCTGTTCCGACGAAAGGGTCGCGACTGTCCGAAGCACCTTTTGTGGAAACGCCATGACCGACCGCCATGAACTGATCCTGACCTGCCCCAAGGGGCTCGAAGGCCTGCTGCTCGACGAAGCCACTGCGCTTGGACTGGAGGAGGGGCGCGAGCAGACATCCGCGATTCGCGGCTTCGGTGCGCTGGAAGTGGCCTACCGGCTCTGTCTGTGGTCGCGCCTGGCTAACCGGGTTTTGCTGGTCATCAGCCGTTTCTCCACGGTAGACGCCGAGACGCTTTACCAAGGGGTTCACGCCATTGACTGGGCTGACCATCTGCAGCCTGCCGGCAGTCTGGCAGTGGAGTTCAGTGGTCGCGGATCGGGCATCGACAACACGCATTTCGGTGCGCTCAAGGTCAAGGACGCCATCGTCGACCGGCTGCGAACCGCATCCGGCGAGCGCCCCAGCATCGACAAGCTCGACCCTGACCTGCGCGTGCATCTGCGCCTCGACAAGGGGCAAGCGGTGCTTTCGATCGACCTCTCCGGGCACAGCCTGCATCAGCGTGGCTATCGACTGCAGCAGGGTGCCGCGCCGCTCAAGGAAAACCTTGCTGCCGCGATCCTGATCCGTGCCGGCTGGCCACGTATCGCTGCTGCCGGCGGCGCGTTGGCGGATCCCATGTGTGGTGTCGGCACCTTTCTCGTCGAAGGGGCGATGATGGCGGCGGATATCGCGCCGAATCTCAAGCGCGAGCGCTGGGGTTTCAGTGCCTGGCTGGGGCATATCCCCGCACTGTGGTCACGCCTGCATGCCGAAGCTCAGGCTCGGGCAGAGGCCGGGTTGGCCAGGCCGCCCTTATGGATTCGCGGCTATGAGGCCGATCCGCGGCTGATCCAGCCGGGACGCAACAACATCGAACGCGCTGGGCTGGCCGGCTGGATCAAGGTCTATCAGGGTGATGTCGGCGACTTCGAGCCGCGCCCGGACCAGAATCAGAAGGGCTTGGTGATCTGCAATCCGCCCTATGGTGAGCGCCTCGGCGACGAGGCGAGCCTTCTCTATCTCTACCAGAACCTCGGCGAACGCCTGCGCCAGGCCTGCCTGGGCTGGGAAGCCGCGGTATTCACCGCCGCGCCGGATCTCGGCAAGCGCATGGGCATCCGCAGTCACAAGCAGTACGCGTTCTGGAACGGTGCGCTGCCGTGCAAGCTGCTGTTGATCAAGGTCGAGCTGGATCAGTTCGTGACCGGTCAGCGCGGCGCCGGCCATGAGGAACATTTACAGCAGCAGGCGCCGGTCGAGCAGGCACGCCTCAGCGAAGGCGGGCAGATGTTCGCCAATCGCCTACAGAAGAATCTGCGTCAGCTCGGCAAATGGGCGCGTCGTGAGGGTATCGAATGCTACCGGCTATACGACGCGGATATGCCTGAGTACGCCCTGGCGATCGATCTGTACGGTGACTGGGTGCACGTGCAGGAGTATGCGCCGCCGCGCTCCATCGATCCGGAGAAGGCCCAGGTGCGCCTGCTCGATGCATTGGCTGCCATACCGCAAGCACTGGGCATTCCACGCGAGAAGGTGGTGGTAAAGCGGCGCGAGCGCCAGACGGGAACGCGCCAGTATGAGCGTCAGGCCAGCCAGGGCGAGTTTCTCGAAGTGACCGAGGGCGGCGTCAAGCTGCTGGTGAATCTCACCGATTATCTGGATACCGGCCTGTTCCTCGATCATCGCCCATTGCGCCTGCGCATTCAGCGTGAAGCGGCCGGCAAGCGTTTCCTCAACCTGTTCTGCTATACCGCAACCGCCACGGTCCATGCGGCCAAGGGTGGTGCGCGCAGCACCACCAGCGTCGACCTGTCGAAAACCTATCTGGACTGGGCGCGTCGCAATCTCTCGTTGAATGGCCTTTCGGATCGCCAGCGCCTGGAACAGGGCGACGTGATGGCCTGGCTGGAAGAAGACCGTGGTGAGTACGACCTGATCTTCATCGACCCACCGACGTTCTCCAATTCCAAGCGCATGGAAGGCGTGTTCGACGTACAGCGGGACCATCAGGCGCTGCTCGATCTTGCGATGGCTCGATTGGCGACGGGCGGAGCGCTGTATTTCTCCAACAACTTCCGTAAATTCGTGCTGGATGCCAGCCTGAGCGACCGCTATGCCGTAGAGGAAATCAGCAGCGCAACGCTGGACGACGATTTCCGTCGTAACCCCCGGATCCACCGCGCCTGGAAATTCCAGGCGCGGTGATCATCCGGTGATATAGGCGGGCCGTTCGGCCTGCCTGAGTCACCATCAGCGTTGTGCGGTGTTCTGGTTGCGCTGACCGTAGAGGCTGACCAGCACCTGATCGAGAATCGAGGCTGCGCCCCATGGGCGGGGATGGTTCAGGATCGCCACGACTGCCCAGACATTGCCGTCGCCGTCACGGCTGTAACCTGCGATGGCGCGCACGGTGTTCAGGGTTCCCGTCTTGAGGTGCGCCTTGCCGGCGACAGGTGTATTGCGCAGGCGCTTGCGCATGGTGCCGTCCACGGCGGCCAATGGCATCGACGAAATGAACTCGGCCGAGTAAGGGCTGCGCCATGCGGCCTGCAGCAAGCTCCCCAGCTCGCGTGCGCTGACCCGTTCGGCGCGGGAAAGTCCGGAGCCGTTCTCGATCACCAGATGCGGCGAGATGAGCCCCTTCTTGGCCAGCCACTGGCGGATGACCCGCTGTGCCGCTTTGGCGTCATCGGCATCCGCTTCGTTACGGAATTCGGCGCCGAGGCTCAGAAACAGCTGCTTGGCCATGGTGTTGTTGCTGTACTTGTTGATGTCTCGAATGATTTCGGTGAGATCCGGCGAATAGGCCCTCGCCAGCAGTCTTGCTTTGTCAGGCACCTGGGCCACACGGTCGATGCCGAGAATGCTGCCGCCGAGCTCGGCCCAGATAGCACGCACCGCGCCGGCGGCATAGCGCTGGTGATCGAGCAGTGAAAGGTAGGTCTGTGCGCTGCAGCCGTCGGCGAGTTTGCCGGTGACCACGACGGTCACGCCATCCCCATCCGCAACCGGGTTGTAGAGCACGTCCGGCCAGCCTGGGCATTTGCCTGCGGGCAGCGCTTTGACCCGGTTGTCTATTCGAATGCTGGCGATCGGCGGCTCGACTGCGATGTTCACCTTTCCGCCATCGTTGCGGACGATGAAGCGCAGCGCCTTGAGGTTGACCAGTAGTGAGTCGGGACCAACCAGAAAGGGCTTGTTCTTGTCATTGCCGTCGTCATCGAAGACGGGCAGGTCGGGCTGGACGAAATGGCTGCGATCGAGCACCAGGTCGCCAGTGACCTTGGTGACTCCGTTGGCACGCAAATCTCGCAGCAGCAGCCAGAGCTTCTCCATGTTCAGTTTCGGGTCGCCGCCGCCCTTGAGGTAGAGATTGCCGTTGAGGGTGCCGTCCACCAGCGGGCCGTCGGCATAGAACTCGGTCTTCCACTGGTGGTTGGGGCCGAGCAGTTCGAGGGCGGCGTAGGTGGTAACCAGCTTCATGGTCGAGGCGGGGTTGACCGATACGTCGGCGTTGACGAACGTCGGCACGGCGTCACCGGTCAGTGGCAGCATGACTACGGACAGTGCGTCGCTGCTGATCTTGTTGGCTTTCAGTGCCTGTTCGACGCGCGGTGGCAGTGTCTGGTTCACCCCGGCGGCCTGGGCTGGCAGGGTCAAGGGCAGGGCGAGGATGGCTAAGGTGATGCCGCGGAGGATGGAGCTCATCGTACGAGCGCCTCTGGGCAAACACAGGGGGCTGCTGGCGGTTTGATTTGGCATGTGTTTCCCACTGCTCTTAGGGAACGAATGCGGGCCATTATGCCCGTGCTGTAGAGGCGTCGTGCCTCTATCCGATAAGCGTAGCTGCGGTGCATGGGTTACTGCAAAGACAGATGTGCACTAGGCTGCGATGAGCCGAGCGCTGCTGTCGGTCATCGCCTTGGCGCGGGGTTGCTGTTAGAGTGCGCGCCGTCATCAAGTAGAAAAAGGATCGCCCCCAAATGGCTACCAATCGTTCGCGCCGCCTGCGTAAGAAACTCTGTGTCGATGAGTTCCAGGAGCTCGGCTTCGAGGTCAATCTCACCTACCGCGAAGGTATCGAAAGCAAGGCTGTGGACGACTTCCTCGAAGCGTTTATCAGCGAAGCGATGGAAGCCAATGAACTCGGCTATATCGGTGGCGAAGACTACGGTTTTGTCTGCCTCGGCCGTCGCGGCTCGGTCAGCGAAGAGCAGCGTGCGAAAGTCGACGCCTGGCTGAAAGGCCGCAGCGAACTGGCTGAGTACAGTGTCAGTCCGCTGATGGATGTGTGGTACCCGGAAAACCCGATTAGGGCTGAGAAGTAGTCTTTTCGTCTGATCGTTGCGATGCTGCCCGCTGGGCTTTCCTGCGCGAGCGCCTGGCCAGCAGCATCTGCAAGACGTGCATCAGCGTTGCGATGAGCAGCGCCACAGCTACACCGATGGCAGCATTGATGAGCCGTATCTGCGGCAGGTTCCAGTCCTGGGCCAGCGTCTCTGCCAGCAGCAGGAACAGCAGCGTGGTCTGCAGGACGAATAGCCCATAGTGATTCGCCTGAAACGCTCTGCCCAGCACGATAAGCGGCAGCAGGATCATCACCATCAGTGGCGGGTCGGCCAAGCCGTGGCCAATGTAGATCAGTATGGCCGCAGCCGCCAATATTCCCAGGCTGGCCTGTAGCGCCCGCACCAGACTCCGCTCCAGATCCATCTGCAGCGTGGTGAACACCGCCAGCGTCAACCAGTAGCCTCTTGGCAGTTCAGCCATATTCACAATTACCCCACCCAATGCTCCGGCCAGGATGTAGGTCAGGGCGTGCACACGCCATTGTCGGATCGGCGTTCGGCGAGCGTGCCTGCGCAGCACCCGCAGGATGCTCATCAGCCGCGGCATATATGGCCACATGCGCAGCCCATGCATCCCCCGCAGGCCGAAGGCGAGCAAGGTAACCCAGAGCCCGCCGAGCGCGAAAAGAAAGGCTATGGCGTATGGGTTGTTGAAATCGCCAATGCCGTGCTGCCCTTGGCCGAGGCAGAGGCAGATCGCCAAACCGATACCGAGCTTTCCCGCTTCGCTGCCGTAGCGCTGTAACCAGGCCAGCAGCAGGCCGTAGAAGGCGAAAAGGCCGAGACTGATCAATGGATGAGTCGCCGACCAGAAGCCCAGTCCGGCACTCCCGGCGCCCAACGCGATGAGTAACAGCATGCGCAGCATGCCGAAGCGATGAAGTGGGTTGGCCTTGGCCGCCTGAAAGGCGCCGACCGTTGCCCAGAGGAAGCCGGGATGACCGCTGAACAGCCCCAGCAGCAACGGCAAGGCGCAACCAAAGCCGGCCACCATGGCAGCGCCCCAGGCGGGGCGCGCGGGGTGCCAGTGGATGCTTTGCCGCAGCAGGCGCTTCATGTGGGTCAAACCGGGCTGGAGCGGCCGGTCATCTCGCCGGCCATCTCCGTGGCGTAGCTATCGGTCATGCCTGCGATGAAGTCGATCATGCGCAGGAACGACTGGTAGAGCGGTAGCTCGGGCGAGGGCGCGCTGCGTCCGAGCAGGTCGAGGATCCGCTGATTCTTGAACGAGGGGGTGCCGCCGCGATGTTGTTCCAGTGCTGCGCCGCAAAATGCATTGAGCAGTATTTCCAGCGTGGTGTAGGCGCCAATCTCGTGCAGGGTTTTGCGCTTATCCTGAAAAATCTTCTGCCGTGCCATCGCCTTCGCCTGCAGCACGCACTCTTTGGCCGGCCCATGCATATGTTCGACCAGGTCACCGTGCAACTCGCCACGAAGCAGGTTGCTCTGCTGCTCGACAAAGGCACCAGCGGCCGCATTGGTCAGGTGTTCGATCGCCTTGCCGCGCAGAATGGCCAGTTTGCGCCGCCTTGAATCCCTCGGGCCCAGCTGACGATAGGTTTCCGGAATGTCATCGCCCACCAGAGCCAGTAACAGCGCTTCGACTTCCGAATATTCCAGCAGCTCCATCTCGAGGCCGTCTTCCAGGTCGATCAGGCCGTAACAGATATCGTCTGCTGCCTCCATGAGATAAACCAGAGGATGACGAGCCCAGCGTTGCTCAGCGACGTTGGGTAGGTTCAGCTTCTGTGCGATCTGCTCGAGCAGCGGCTGCTCATTCTGATAGCACCCGAACTTGTGCTTCTTGTACCCCAGCGCCTCTGCATGGCGTGAAGTCCAGGGGTACTTGAGATACGTGCCGAGGGTGGCGTAGGTCAGTCGCGTTCCACCGTCGAACTGGTGGTATTCGAGTTGCGTAAGCACTCGAAATCCCTGTGCGTTGCCTTCGAAGTTGAGAAAGTCCGCGCGTTGCGCGTCGCTCATATCGTCGAGCCATCCGCGCCCTGCGGCCTGCTGGAACCAGCAGCGGATAGCATCCTCGCCGGAGTGGCCAAAGGGCGGATTGCCAATGTCGTGGGCCAAGCAGGCCGACTGGACGATCATGCCAAGGTCGGCCGGGCTGCACCATTCTGGCATGTCATCGCGCAATACTTCACCGACACGCATACCGAGTGAGCGGCCTACGCAGCTCACCTCCAGCGAATGGGTGAGGCGGGTATGGATGTGATCGTTGCTGGAAACTGGATGAACCTGAGTCTTGCGCCCGAGCCGGCGAAAGGCGCCCGAAAAAATGATCCGATCATGATCCTTGTGAAAAGGGCTGCGGCCCAACTCGTCGCTACTGTGGGCGGATTTGCCGAGTCGTTCGCGGGTAAGCAGTGTGTGCCAGTCCAAGGACCATCTCCGTATTGCCATTAGCGGGCTGGTGCAAAGCTACCACAACTGCCGAATCGCTGATCGGTGCTGGCGCATTAGAAGGATAACCAGTTCAGAAGGTGTGGCGACCTACCCGCGGTTGGCCGCGGGTACAGTGTTGTTCAGCCAGGGTAGGCGGCTGGGCTAGTGCAGCTTTTCCCGCAGCTTTTGCTGACCCTTGATTAGCGGATACAGCGTCAGCGCCACCCGAGCCAGCTTTCCCATTTTCCCCATCCTGCGTCCGAACAGCGCGAGTACGACCGTCGCAGCGATCATCATCGGTCCCTTGCCTGAACTGTGTTCGCTGGATGTTCGACGCGAACTTACGAAGCTCTTCATCTGCTGCAGTGGATGTGAAAGGGGCTGCGCGTGGTAGAGCATCTGTTGACGGTGCATTTCCATGCGCAGTCGCACCAGATCCTTGCGCATGCTCAGATCATTCGATGTGCTCAACGGTTGGCTCATGGCAATAATCGCTCCCGGTTGCGCTCCAGTTCTTCAAGCGTGGCCTGGAACGGTGCGGCACATTGTTTGGCGAGCGAAGCGGCCCGGCTCACGCAGATGATCATCACCACTGCGTAGATCGCGCATAGCGTAAGTATCGCCTCGATGCGATGAGTTTCCCAGAAGGCGATGACGATAGCCGCGGAAAGCCCAACCAGGATCAGCAGGCCGAGAATCAGGCTGACACCGGCCAGGAGAAATAGCCGAAAGGTTCGGGCTTTCTCTTCCTGGACCTCTAGGCCTACAAGTTCCAGGTGCCCCTGGAGCAGGCCGACGAATGCGCCGCCCAGCTTCTTAAGCGATGGCTTGGGGGCTTCGGTGCCGGGCTTCGCTTCCATTGCTGGCTCTCCCATCAGCGACGTGAAATCAGACCGAGCAGAAAGCCGAGCCCGGCAGCGATGCCGATCGATTGCCAGGGATGGGTGTGTACATATTCCTCGGTGCACTGGATAGCAGCCTGACCCTGCTCGCGCATCGAGCCTTCCCGCTCCTTGAGCATTTCACGAGCCTTGGCAATGTTTGCGTTGATCTTGCTGCGCAGCTCTTCGGTTTGGCCGCCTGCGGTTTCCTGAGTGTGCTTGAGAAGACGCTCAGTGTCGCCGATCAGAGTGTGAAACTCTTCGATCAGTGCATTCTGCGCAGCTTGCAGGTTACGGCGATGGGCGGATGTATCGATCAGGGGGCGGGTGCTCCCAGCGGGACCTTCAGGAATCGGGGTGTTATCGCTGGTGCCGAAAGTGGACTCGGTAGACATGCGCAGCTCCTCTTGATTCTTCGGGGCAAAAGGCCCCGTTGCCTCAAGTTTCGAGCATTGCGCCTCGTTAAAGGTTCCCCGCTTCGTTGAGCGGTGTAGACAGCTTTCAATCGCTTGGTTCTGGCAATAACGGCAAGGAACAAAAAAAGAAAACCCGCCGAAGCGGGTTTTCCTCTCTACAGCAGCGAGTGCAGTAGCCGCTATTACATCAGCGGAATGGTATAGCTGACGATCAGACGGTTCTGATCGATGTCGCTGCCTGTACCGTTGGAGCGGAAAGTAGCGTTACGCCACTTGAGGTTCAGGTTCTTCAGTGCGCCTTCCTGGAAGGTGTAGCCGATATCGGTATCGCGTTCCCACTCTTTGCGATCGCCATTAGCACCGAAGTCATCACCGCTGATATAGCGGGTCATGAAGCTCAGGCCGGGAATGCCGACGGCAGCAAAGTTGAAGTCGTAACGTGCTTGCCAGGACTTCTCATCCTTATTGGCAAAATCACCAATCTGAACGTAGTTGACAAGGTATGGGTCGATGTTGCCGCCAACGTAGGCGAAACCGGTATCGCCGGACATCTTCTGGTAACCCAGGCCGAAGCTGTGACCACTGATCGAGTAGGTGACCATGGCGCCGAGCGCCTTGTTGTCGACGTTGCTGTTGCCGTCGTCCTTGGAGCGCTGGTAGCGCAGGTCGGTTTTCAGCGACTGGCCGTCAGCAATGGGCAGCACATGAATAAGATTCAGTGCGTGCTGTTTGTAGAAGTCTTCCAGGTTGCTGTAGTAGTAGGAGGCACTCAGGTCCTTGGTGACCTTGTAGGTGCCGCCCAGATAGACGAGCTCATCGGAGTTTTCGCCAAAAGTACCAGTGATTCCTTTCGAGCCCGAAACAATATTGCCTCTTGAGTTTCGGGTCTCCCCTCCATTGACGACCATGTCTTCATAGTTCGTCGAGTTCCGGTTGTTGATCTGGTCGATATAACCGAGGTCCAGGGTCAGGCCGTCGATCTCGTTGGAAACCAGCTGGCCACCACTCATTACCGCCGGCAGCAGACGGCTATCGCTAGTGGCAATTGCAGGGTTTTTCAGCTGGAGGGTACCGACTTTCAGAACGCTCTTGGAAACTTTGGCTTTGGCGGTCAGACCCAGCTCGGAATAGTCATCTGGAGCGCGTCCAGAATCACCAGCTGGTAGCAGGCCAGTGCCGGTGCGATCAGGGCTGGAGTCCAGTTTGACACCAAGCAGGCCCAGCGCATCTACACCAAAGCCCACTGTGCCTTCGGTGTAACCCGACTCAACGCGCAGCAGGAAACCTTGTGCCCATTCGTCTTGCTTGGATTGGCTGGCGCCGTCTTGGCGATTATCACTGTTGTAGTAGAAGTTACGCAGTTCCAGACCAGCCTTGGTGTCTTCGATGAAGGCGGCTTGGGCCATGGTTGGGATAGCCAGTGTTGCTCCCAGAGTGGCGAGGGCCACGCCCCGGGCGATGGGGGTCTTGAGCATTTCTTATTTCTCCTCGTTGGATGATGCTCTGAAGTCGCTCTTTACGGCGCCATGCAATAAAACATTACAGAGGTTTTTCAACCTTTAGACTTTAGTCGCCAAGTCCCGCAAGTCAACGTGCTAGACGGTCGCAGGCATATCGTGCATATGCGCGATATTCGCGTACGACCCGTAAAGTTGCACAAGACAACGGCCTGGCGGTTAAAGACTAAAGGGTGTGCCGGGCAATCTGCGTCGCCGCGGGTGGCAGCATCCTAGCGTTTTGCTCGGGCAGAGTCGAATGGCCATCGCATAATCGCCTGATGAGTGAGGCTGAATTCACATTTTTGTTGCTGGTGCGCCTGCCGGCCGAAGTCACTTATCAATGGCGCGCCGAATAACGCTTGCTAGAATTCGAGCACATAACATTGCGAGAACGTCAGATGTTGCCGGAATGCCAGCTGTTCGGGACCTTGGGTTGCCATCTATGCGAGCAGGCCGAGGAAGTGCTCATGCCTTTGGTCGAATATGGGCTGCTGGTCGAGTTGATCGATATCGCTGACCGCCCTGATTGGGTCGAGGATTACGGTTTGCGAATCCCGGTGCTTCGTCGCGTCGATACCGGTTCCGAATTGGACTGGCCGTTCGAGGCAGAGCAGGTGGTGAGTTTTCTTCAGGGTTCGACGTGATAGTGAACAAATCACAGGCATAAAAAAACCGGCATGTTTGCCGGTTTTTTGTTCAGCTAAGCAGCTAGTTGAACAGCGGGATATGGTCGGAGCGACTGGATTCGAACCAGCGACCTTCTCGTCCCGAACGAGACGCGCTACCAAGCTGCGCTACGCTCCGAAGATGGCGCGCATTCTACAGAAAAAGTTTTGTTGCACAAGGTGTTGGGAGGGTTTTTTTTGGGGGCTGCAGCCTTTTGCGAGCTGCTAGCGGAACAACCGACCTTCGCGGCAGATAACCTAGGATCTATCTTGTGCGAAGGTCGACCTGGCTCAGAGTTCTCGTACGGTGCGAACCTGATCCTTGTTCACTTTGCCTGGCTTGCCGTCGATTTGTTCATATTCGTAGAAGCCCGACTCGTCATCGAAATCGGGATGGTCCAGAGTTTGAATTTCACGACCATCGTTGAGCGTGATCACGCTGGGGTTCGCGCAGCCGGCAAGGACGGTAAAGCCCAGCGCGAGTAGCAGGGCGGGGATGATGCGTGGTTGCATGACGCTGTTCCTTCTGCGGGTTTGATACCCATGGGACGAAACCCGCTAGGACGAAGTTCCCCTCGAGGCAGTGATCTTGAGCAGCTCCGGTGTATTCAGGTTGGCGAGGCGGGGGTCGCCCCGGTGTACCTCAAGCGCACGGGCGCCAAGATGAAGAAGTGCACGCAAAGGGCTGCGTTCTCCAGATTGCCAGCAAGCGTCAACTTCGGCCTGTCGGCCGGTGGGAATTATGCTGAACAGGGGTTCCCACTGGCCTTCGCAGCTCAGCATGACTGGCCTGTCTGGCTCTTCGAGCGCGGTCTGGTAGAGCGACTGCAACAAGGGGCGATCAATCAACGGGGTGTCGCACGGCAGTACGAGCATCCAGGCGTTGCGAGCAGCTGCAAGACCGCTGCGTATTCCAGCAAGGGGCCCTGGGAATCCCTGCTCTTCATCGCTAATCAATCGATCGGCATAGGCCGAGTAGCGGGCTCGATTGCGGTTGCAGGACAGCAGGAGGTCGTCTGTCAATGGCTGAACGGTCTCATGCAACCATGCAATCAATGGGCGTCCCTGCCATTCGGCCAGTCCTTTGTCCTGTCCTCCCATACGTTGCCCACGGCCGCCCGCCAGAAGCAGGATGGAGCAGGAAGGCAGTAGCGGGTCGGGCATATCATCGCTCCAGAAATGCTTGCGTATAGCGCTCGGGCTGGCGGTCGGGCAGCGTGCGCACGGGAGGTGTGGAGGCCTGGCGGTCGGTTTATTGGAATCTGTGTCGCGCTTCGGCGACCCAGGAGTGCTTCAGCTAAACCAACGAAAAATCCTGTTGTCTATCTCCTCCATCCACTTTCTCTGGAAGAGGGTGCCGCCTGCTCATTGGCTGATACAAGGAGAACAATCAAATGCAGGAGAGAAACGTTTGGGTTGATTATGCCAAGGCGATCGGGATCATTCTTGTTGTCTACGGGCATGTCGCGCGAGGCGTGTTCAATGCCGGGTTGCCGATGGATGAGGCGCGATTCGTGCTGGTCGACAGCATCATCTACAGCTTTCACATGCCGCTGTTCTTCTTCCTGTCGGGTTTATTCTTCTTCGATTCGTTGCAGAAGCGGGGCCGGGGCGGGGTGATCATCAACAAGGTCGACACAATCGTCTATCCCTTTATTGTCTGGTCTTTACTACAAGGTCTGTTCGAAGTCGTCCTGTCGAATTACACGAACGGTCAGGTCACCTTGGTTGAGGTGTTCTCGCTGCTCTGGATGCCGCGAGCGCAGTTCTGGTTCCTGTACGCTCTGTTTCTGGTGTTCGTGGTTTGTGCGTTTCTTTATGCACGGGCAGATCGGCGCTATTTCTTGCCATTCGTGGTCCTGTTTGGCTTGCTGTATGTCTTCCAGCAGGATCTGACGGTAAACAACATGACCCGCTTTATCCTGGGCAACACCGTCTTCTTCGCATTGGGCGTCTGGTTCAACGAGGTCAAGGCGTTCTTCCTCGCGCGTTATACACAGCTGACACTATTTTTTGGTGCGCTGTTCATCCTGGGGCAGTACCTGTTTCATGTGACCTTCGGTCTGAACTATGCCGATGGCGGCATGGCGGTACTCGCGCTTGCAACCATATCCATCTTTTTCATGATCGCGTTGTCGATGTGGCTAGGTCAGTTTCGCGTGGATTGGTTTCTGTTCATCGGCGCTTCGTCGATGACGATCTACCTGATGCATATTCTGGCCGGTAGCGGGGTGCGGGTAATACTCAGCAAATTCCTCGGTATTGATTCAATCACAGCGCATCTGATTATCGGAACGCTGATCGGTACGGCGGCTCCGTTGTTGGCGCAAGTCGTGATCAATCGCTACAAACTGTACTTCTTGCTCACCCCGCCCAAGCAGATTTCGGCATCTCAGTTCCATATGCGCAAGGCTGTTGCCCAGTAACGCGGCCTGTCATGCACCGACGCAGATACCGCTCAGCAGGCCATGCTTGCTGAGCGGTATCGCGCATGCGGTATTAGCCGCAGCCGATGCGCTCTATGGTCATATCCTTGTCGGTATAGATATTCAGTCTCTGCGAGTTGTATTCCAGCGTGACGATATCGTCTGGCCGCAGGACCCGCGCGGTGATTGCCCCGGATTGCTCCCTTGCTCGTTCAAGTATTTCTGGCGTGACGGTTTGGCCGGTCAAGCTTGCCACGGCATCGGCGTTGCACCGTCCGACTGACTCAGCCGCGCTGCTGTTTGACGGTGCTGTAGAAGTCGTTTGACAGCCTGTCAGTACAAATGCGGCCGAGGCTATGGCAATTGGTAGGGCTCGTTTGATGCGCTGCACAGCGTCTCCATTTTCGTCTGGTTTGTCGGAGCGCAACTACTATCAAAGATACGGGCATGCCGATAGGCCTCCATGCCAGTTGGAAAAAACAGCTGTGGATGGGAACCGAAGCGGCGTTGACTCGTCTTAATGGCTGATGGCGCTTTGCAATCCCCTGGCTGCAAGAAAAATAAGGAGTTCCGCTATGTTCAATTCCCCCCTACTCAAGCGTGTCGCTACGGTGCTGGCTGCTCTGCACTTGCTTCTGGTAGCTCAAGTTCCGTTGGCGCAAGCTGCGATGATCGGCACGCCTGAGGTTGTTGCTAAACATCAGCAGCAGGTCGATCGGCAACAGTTGCTGACGATGCTGGATGATCAGGATGTGCAAAAGAAGCTGGAAGCGATGGGCGTCGAACGTGATCAGGTTGAAAAGCGCATCAACGGCCTGACGGCAGCGGAACTGGCCCAGTTCAATCAGCAACTTGATCAGGCCCCCGCAGGGGCAGGCGTTGTCGGCGTGATTGTGCTGTTCCTGGTGATCTTCATCATCACGGACATGCTCTGTGCCACTAACATTTTCAACTTCGTCAACTGCATCAACCGTTGAGTCAGCGGCTACTCATACTGCTCCTGATCGGCCTGCTCGGGGGTTGCGCACGAACGACAGTTACGCTTGTCGATCATGCACAGCTCCCGGCGCGAGCCGAGTTGGTGGACGTTCCGTTCTACCCGCAGGAAGACTACCAATGCGGACCCGCTGCGTTGGCAACGATGCTCGTGCAGCGTGACATCGAAGTAACGCCGGAAGCGCTTGTAGAGCAGGTCTACATTCCCAAGCGCAAAGGCAGCTTACAGGTGGAGATGGTTGCTGCCGCCCGTTCTGCTGGGCTTCTTGTATATCCGCTGCGGCCTAGTCTCAGTGATCTTCTTGCCGAAGTTGCGGCGGGCAATCCAGTTCTGATTTTACAGAACCTCGCTTTCGATCGTTGGCCCCAGTGGCATTTTGCCGTGGTGGTGGGCTATGACCTTGCAGGTCAGAAAATTGTGCTTAGGTCTGGCACTACCAAGCGTTTGGTGGTGAGTTTTCACGAGTTCGAGCGCTCGTGGCGCAAGGCGGAGCGCTGGGCCGTGCTTACTTTGCAGCCACAGCGGATACCACAAACTGCGCAAGAAACTGTCTGGCTGCGCAGTGCCAGCGATCTGGAAGAGGTTGGGCAATTGCGCGCGGCTCGGGTGGCGTACGAAGCCGGCGCGAAGCGCTGGAACTCGGCGCTCACGCAGTTTGCTTTGGCGAACAGTCAGTATGCGGCTGGAGAAAAGGCTGCGGCTGAGGAATCGTTACGGCTCAGTGTTCGTCTCGACCCGGGCTTCGCCATTGGCTGGTTCAATCTATCGCAGGTAATGGCTGAGAAGGGTTGTGACCTGGGTGCTCGCCAAGCACAGGCCTGTGCCGTGCAAATGGATCCGGATGATGATCGGCTCAGGGCGCCGCTGCCGGCCCTGGAGGGCAAGCGAGCGGCGCAATGCTTGCCGAGCCCGCCATGCCTGCCCAAGTGATTTCGGTCAGAAGCCAAGCCTGTCGCGCAGGTTGTAGTACATCGCTCCGAGAGCGCTGAGCGGTACCTGAAAACGCTGTCCTCCAGGGAAAGGGTAGTGAGGCAGGCTGGCGAGCGCATCAAAGCGCTCTGCCTGGCCGCTCAGGGCCTCGGCGATCACCTTTCCAGCAACATGTGTATAGGTGACGCCATGGCCGCTACAACCCTGCGAGTAGTAGATTTTGCTGCCCAGCCGCCCCACCTGAGGCAGCCGTGAAAGCGTCAGCAGGAAATTGCCTGTCCAGGCAAAGTCGATCTTCACTTTTTCCAGCTGCGGAAAGGTCTTCAGCATCTTGGGTCGTATGATCGATTCGATGTCGGCGGGATCACGTGCGCCATACACTACGCCGCCCCCGTAGATGAGCCGTTTATCCGCTGAGAGCCGATAGTAATCAAGCAGATAATTGCAGTCTTCTACGCAATAGTCCTGAGGCAGAAGGCTGTTCGCGAGTTCATCATCAAGTGGCTCCGTCGCGACCACTTGTGTGCCGCAAGGCATGGATTTGGCGGCGAGCTCGGGAATCAAATTGCCAAGATAGGCGTTGCCTGCTACTACGACGAATCTTGCGCGCACGGCCCCCTTTGGAGTGTGCACCAGCGGTGCGTCGCCATATTCGATGCGAAGCGCGGGGGATTGCTCGAAGATGCTGCCTCCCAGTGATTCAACAGCTTCTGCTTCTCCGAGTGCCAGATTGAGAGGGTGAATATGGCCGCCTTGCTTGTCGAGCATACCTCCGGCATAGCTCTCGCTAGCGACCACTCGCTGTATGCCTTGTTTATCCAGTAGCTCGAGGTGCGGGTAGCCATATCTTTCCCACAGGGCCTTCTGTGCTTCGAGGTGGTGCATCTGCTTCTGATTGAAGGCGGCAAATACGCCGCCGTCTTTCAGGTCGCACTGAATGCCATAGCGTGCTACACGTTCACGGATAATTCGTCCGCCTTCGAATGCCATATCCCCGATCAACTTCGCTGCCGAGGCGCTCGCACTGCGCTCGATGCTGTCAAGGTCTCGGCTGTAGCTGTTGACGATCTGCCCGCCATTGCGCCCAGAGGCGCCGAAACCGACCTTGGCTGCTTCCAATATGATTACGCTGAAACCCTTTTCAAGAAGAAACAGGGCCGTCGACAGGCCTGTGTATCCGGCGCCGATCACGCACACGTCGGCCTGCTTGTTTTCCTGAAGTTCTTGTCGAACACCTGTCGCGTTGGCCGTCGCTGCGTAGTAGGAAGCGGGATAACTGTTGTGCGGCATCTTGGATTCTCTGTTCTGAATTTTTTACGCATCCTAGCGCTTGACCCTGTAGCTCGCCAGCGTCGCAACATAGCAAGCAGGAATTTTCAAAATTTCCAGATATCAGTGAGTTAGAAGAAAAAACCGCTTGACTCTTTTTTTCTTGGCTTTAGAATGCGCCCCCATCGAAGGCACATAGCTCAGTTGGTTAGAGCACCACCTTGACATGGTGGGGGTCGTTGGTTCGAATCCAATTGTGCCTACCAATTCGAATAAAAGGGTCGCTTACGCGGCCCTTTTTTTTGGCTTGCTTGTCAGGGGTCAGGGTTTCTGAAAGCATCGCCAGTCTTGTTTTCCTCCAGTGACTTCGGTTCGGTCGGGTGAGTCTCAGGCTCCTGCCATTGTGCGGCAGGTGTGCTCGTCGAATCGCTTTACTGGCTCATCCCAACCCATGTGGCCTTTGGTACGGGTCACCACTAGGAGAGGAGGCGCCATGCCCACCATTACTCTTCCCGATGGCAGTCAGCGTTCGTTCGATCATCCGGTTACTGTGGCCGAAGTGGCTCAGTCCATTGGCGCTGGTCTCGCCAAGGCGACCGTTGCCGGCAAGGTCGACGGCAAGCTGGTCGATGCTTGTGATCTGATTGAAAAAGATGCAGCGCTACAGATCATCACGCCGAAGGATGAGGAGGGGCTGGAGATTATTCGCCACTCCTGTGCGCACCTTATCGGGCATGCTGTGAAGCAGCTCTACCCGACCGCCCGCATGGTCATTGGGCCGGTCATTGATGAGGGCTTCTACTACGATATCGCCTACGAACGTCCTTTCACTCCCGATGACGTTGCTGCCATCGAGCAGCGTATGAAAGAGCTGATCGATCGCGACTACGACGTCATCAAGAAGGTGACGCCGCGAGCGGAGGTGATAGATGTATTTGCCTCGCGCGGCGAGGATTACAAACTTCGTCTGGTCGAAGATATGCCCGACGAACAGGCGATGGGCTTGTATTACCACGAAGAGTACGTCGACATGTGCCGTGGTCCGCACGTGCCGAATACACGCTTTCTGAAGTCTTTCAAGCTCACCAAGCTGTCTGGTGCCTACTGGCGTGGGGATGCGAAGAATGAGCAGCTCCAGCGCATCTACGGTACGGCTTGGGCCGACAAGAAGCAGCTGGCTGCTTATATCCAGCGTATCGAGGAAGCTGAAAAGCGCGACCACCGCAAGATCGGCAAGCGTCTGGATCTGTTTCATACCCAGGAAGAGGCGCCTGGGATGGTGTTCTGGCATCCCAATGGTTGGACGCTGTATCAGGTGCTAGAGCAGTACATGCGGCAGGTTCAGCTCGAAAACGGTTACCTGGAGATCAGGACGCCGCAGGTGGTTGATCGCGTGCTCTGGGAGAAATCCGGGCATTGGGCGAACTACGCCGAAAACATGTTCACGACTGAGTCGGAAAGTCGTGATTACGCGATCAAGCCGATGAACTGCCCCTGCCATGTGCAGGTTTACAATCAGGGCTTGAAGAGCTATCGCGAGCTGCCGCTGCGGCTAGCCGAATTTGGCGCTTGCCACCGTAATGAGCCGTCTGGTGCGCTGCACGGCATCATGCGGGTACGAGGCTTTACTCAGGACGATGCGCACATCTTCTGCACCGAAGAGCAGATGCAGGCTGAGTCGGCGGCGTTCATCAAGCTGACGCAAGCGGTGTATGCCGATTTCGGTTTTTCGGATATCGAGCTGAAGCTGTCGACCCGTCCCGAGAAGCGTGTCGGCTCCGATGATCTCTGGGATAAGGCTGAGGCGGCGCTGGCGGCGGCGCTGGAAAGTGCTGGGCTGCCGTACGACCTGCAGCCGGGCGAGGGGGCTTTTTATGGCCCCAAGATCGAGTTCTCCTTGCGCGATTGCCTGGGCCGTGTATGGCAGTGCGGTACCCTGCAGCTGGACTTCAATCTTCCGGTGCGGCTGGGCGCAGAGTATGTCAGCGAGAATAATGATCGGCAGCACCCGGTCATGCTGCATCGAGCCATCCTCGGTTCGTTCGAGCGTTTCATTGGCATTCTGATCGAGCATTACGAGGGCGCTTTCCCGGCCTGGCTTGCGCCGACGCAGGCGGTGATCATGAATATCACCGACAAGCAGGCCGCTTTTGCCGCTGAAGTCGAAAAAACGCTCGTCCAAAGCGGGTTTCGTGCCAAGTGCGACTTGAGAAACGAAAAGATCGGCTTTAAAATCCGCGAGCATACTTTGCTCAAGACTCCTTATCTCTTGGTTATCGGGGATCGGGAGGTTGAGACACGATCCGTTGCTGTGCGCACCCGTGAAGGCGTCGATCTGGGCTCTATGCCCCTCGAGCAGTTCGCGCAGATGTTGACACAGGCGGTTTCCCGGCGTGGTCGCCAAGAATTGGAGTAATGACTATTAAGCGTGAAATGAGACAGGATAAACGAGCTGCACCCAAGGCCCCGATCAACGAGAATATCTCGGCTCGTGAGGTCCGTTTGATTGGTGCTGACGGCGAGCAGATTGGCATCGTCTCGATTGATGAAGCGCTGCAAGTAGCTGAAGAAGCCAAGCTGGATCTGGTTGAAATTTCCGCCGATGCAAATCCTCCGGTCTGTCGGATCATGGATTACGGCAAGCATCTGTTTGAGAAGAAAAAGCAGGTTGCTGCGGCGAAGAAAAACCAGAAGCAGATTCAGGTTAAAGAAGTAAAGTTTCGTCCAGGGACGGAAGAAGGGGACTACCAGGTTAAGCTACGCAACCTGGTGCGTTTCCTGAGTGACGGGGACAGGGCCAAGGTATCTTTGCGATTCCGTGGCCGTGAGATGGCCCATCAGGAGCTGGGGATGGAGCTGTTGAAGCGGGTCGAAAACGATCTCGCTGAATATGGCTCGGTCGAACAGCATCCGAAGATGGAAGGACGCCAGCTGATCATGGTCATCGCTCCCAAGAAGAAAAAGTAACCCCCAGGGCACTGGCAGGCCTTGCGGTTATTTGTAATCACCCACAATGTGGAGTACCGAACATGCCAAAGATGAAGACTAAAAGTGGTGCTGCGAAGCGCTTCAAGAAGACTGCTAACGGCTTCAAGCACAAGCACGCTTTCAAGAGCCACATCCTGACCAAGATGTCCACCAAGCGTAAGCGTCAGCTGCGCGGTTGCTCGCAAGTGCACCCGTCCGACGTTGCAAAAGTGGAGCGCATGCTGCGCGTTCGTTGATCCGGTCAAGACTCAGAGGAATAACTCATGGCTCGTGTTAAGCGTGGCGTCGTTGCCCGTCGCCGTCACAAGAAAATTCTGAAACTCGCCAAAGGCTACTACGGAGCGCGTTCGCGTGTATTCCGCGTCGCCAAGCAGGCGGTAATCAAGGCTGGCCAGTACGCCTACCGCGACCGCCGTCAGCGCAAGCGTCAGTTCCGCGCTCTGTGGATCGCTCGTATCAATGCTGGTGCTCGTGTTAACGGTCTGTCTTACAGCCGTCTGATCGCCGGTTTGAAAAAGGCGGCCATCGAGATCGATCGCAAGGTTCTGGCCGATCTGGCAGTGAACGAAAAAGCGGCGTTTGCTGCGATTGTCGAGAAAGCCAAAGCTTCTCTGGCTTAAGCCCCGACAATCCGGACTCTCGGGTTCGTTGCAACGTCATCAATAGGGGAAGAGCCTTGTGCTCTTCCCCTATTTCGTATCTGGAAGGGGCTTTTGCAAAAATGCGTATGGCGGCGACCAATAAGGGCGTTTGACCGGCGCGGTTCTGCAAGAACCTCTGGAGGTTGTGTACATGGAAAATTTGGATGCACTGGTCTCCCAAGCGCTAGAGGCCGTGCAACAAAGCGAGGATATCGGTGCTCTCGAGCAGGTACGCGTTCAGTACTTGGGAAAGAAGGGCGAACTCACTCAGCTGATGCAAACGCTGGGCAAGCTTTCTGCTGAGGAGCGTCCGCAAGCCGGTGCGCTGATCAACGCGGCCAAGAGCAGTGTTCAGGATGTGCTGAATGCTCGCAAGGCTGATCTGGAAAAGGCTGCCTTAGATGCTAAATTGGCAGCCGAGCGAATCGACGTGACACTGCCTGGACGCGGCGCGGCGTCCGGCGGACTGCACCCGGTAACTCGTACCTTGGAGCGCGTTGAGCAGTTCTTCAGCCACATTGGTTACAGCGTGGCAGAGGGTCCCGAAGTCGAAGATGATTACCACAACTTCGAGGCGCTGAATATTCCGGGGCATCACCCGGCGAGGGCGATGCACGATACCTTCTACTTCAATGCCAACATGTTGCTGCGCACGCATACCTCGCCGGTTCAGGTGCGCACCATGGAATCACGTCAACCTCCCATTCGTATCGTCTGCCCTGGCCGCGTCTATCGTTGCGATTCCGATATCACTCACTCCCCCATGTTCCATCAGGTCGAAGGGCTGCTGATCGACGAGGGCGTTAGCTTTGCCGATCTGAAAGGCACTATTGAGGAGTTCCTGCGGGTGTTCTTTGAGAAGCCGCTAGGTGTTCGCTTCCGGCCTTCCTTCTTTCCGTTCACCGAGCCCTCTGCAGAAGTCGACATGCAGTGCGTGATGTGTAGCGGCAAGGGTTGCCGAGTGTGCAAGCAGACCGGCTGGCTTGAGGTAATGGGCTGCGGCATGGTGCATCCGAATGTATTGAGGATGTCTGGAATCGATCCGGAGCGTTATTCCGGGTTCGCCTTCGGTATGGGTGTCGAGCGTCTCGCTATGCTGCGTTACGGTGTCAATGACTTGCGCCTGTTCTTCGATAACGATCTGCGGTTTCTTGCGCAATTTCGCTAGTACCGCCGCCCGTCAACGAACTATTAGGAGAACAGGATGAAATTCAGTGAACAATGGCTGCGGAGCTGGGTAAATCCGCAGGTCTCCCGCGAGGAGCTGGTCGCTCGGCTGTCCATGGTCGGGCTTGAGGTGGATGCTGTTGCCCCCGTTGCTGGCAGCTTCAGCGGTGTGGTTGTTGGTGAGGTCCTTGAGACCGTGCAGCATCCTGATGCCGACAAGCTTCGGGTCTGTCAGGTCAGCAATGGAAGTGAAACCTTTCAGGTCGTCTGCGGAGCCCCGAACGTGCGGCCTGGCCTGAAGATTCCGTTTGCAATGATCGGTGCTCAATTGCCGGGCGACTTCAAGATCAAGAAGGCCAAGCTCCGCGGTATCGAATCCAATGGCATGCTTTGCTCGGAAACCGAGCTGCAGGTGGGGAGTGACGATAGCGGACTGATGGAGCTGGCCGGCGATGCGCCGGTCGGTACTGATTTTCGTGAGTATCTCGGTCTTGACGATGCAAGTATCGAAATCGGTTTGACCCCAAACCGTGGTGACTGCCTCTCCATCGCTGGCTTGGCTCGTGAAGTTGGTGCGATTTATGGCTCACTGGTCAGTCCGGTGCAATTCGCCGTGGCGCCTTTGCATCATGACGACACACGTCCAGTCGAGGTCCTGGCTCCCAAGGCATGCCCGCGTTATCTCGGGCGTGTTGTCCGTAATGTTGATCTGTCGCGCCCGACGCCGCTTTGGATGGTTGAGCGTCTGCGCCGCTCCGATATCCGGAGCATTGATGCCATCGTCGATGTAACCAACTACGTAATGCTCGAACTGGGTCAGCCCCTGCATGCCTTCGATCTTGCCGAGATCAAAGGCGGTATTCGGGTTCGAATGGCTGAAGAGGGCGAAAAACTCGTATTGCTCGACGGTCAGGAGATCACTCTGCGTGCGGATACGCTCGTTATTGCAGACCATCAGCGCGCTCTTGCCATCGCGGGTGTCATGGGTGGAGACCACAGCGGCGTAAGCACCGCTACCCAGAATATCTTCCTCGAAAGTGCCTTTTTCGACACCATTGCGTTGGCCGGCAAAGCTCGTTCCTACGGTTTGCACACCGATGCGTCCCATCGCTACGAGCGGGGCGTCGACTCGCAGCTCGCCCGTCAGGCAATGGAGCGTGCAACGAGTCTGTTACTGGATATCGTTGGCGGCGAGGCGGGGCCGATCATTGAGGTGGTCAGCGAAGACGACTTGCCGAAAGTCGCTCCAGTAACTTTGCGCGCTGAGCGCATCAACCAGATGCTGGGGCTGGAAATGGATGGCGCCGAAGTGGTGCGCCTGCTGACATCCTTGGGCTTGGTGGTTATCGAAGAGGCTAAAGGTCGCTGGCAAGTCGGTGTTCCGAGTCACCGCTTCGATATCAGTCTTGAGGTCGATCTGATCGAAGAGCTGGGTCGGCTGTATGGTTATGACCGCTTGCCCGTGCGTTATCCGCAGGCCCGGCTTGCACCTGAGGCAAAGCCCGAGGCTCGTGCCGAGCTTCCTTTGCTTCGGCGTTTACTGGTCGCCCGCGGATATCAGGAGGCGATCACTTACAGCTTCATCGATCCCAAGCTGTTCGAGCTGTTCAGTCCTGACATGAAGCCGTTGCAGCTTGCCAACCCGATCTCCGCTGATATGGCGGCCATGCGCGCATCGCTTTGGCCGGGGCTGGTCAAGGCGCTGCAGTACAACCTCAACCGGCAGCAACCACGCGTGCGCCTGTTCGAGGCGGGGTTGCGCTTTGTTGGTCAGTTAAAAGAGCTTGAGCAGGAAAGCGTGCTGGCTGGCGTGTTAACCGGGAGCCGTCAGCCAGAGGGTTGGACGAACTCGCGCGAGGCGGTGGACTTTTACGACATCAAGGCAGATGTCGAGGCGCTGCTTGCTTTTGCCGGAAATGCTGGCGTCTATCGTTTCGTTGCGGGAGAACATCCGGCACTGCACCCGGGGCAGACCGCGCGTATCGAGCGCGACGGCCGATTGGTCGGATTCGTTGGGAGTCTCCATCCTGAGCTGGCAAGCACCTTGGGTATCGATCAGCCGGTCTACATGTTCGAGTTGAAGCTTAGCGAGATTGCCGAGGGGCGGATGCCTTCCTTCACGGAGCTGTCGCGATTCCCGGAAGTTCGGCGTGACCTTGCTGTGCTGGTCGGGCGGGAGATCGCGGCCGAAGATATCCTGAGTTGCATTCGTGATGCTGCGGGCGAGAATCTGACAGACCTCAAGCTATTTGATGTCTATCAGGGGAAAGGTATTGATCCCCTTAGCAAAAGTATGGCAGTCGGCTTGACCTGGCAGCACCCATCGCGCACTCTAAACGACGATGAGGTGAATGGTGCGATGCAGAAAATCCTCACCTCCCTGGAAGAAAGGTTCAACGCCACGTTAAGGAAATAGCGTATGGGGGCTCTGACGAAAGCTGAAATGGCGGAACGTCTATATGAAGAGCTGGGCTTGAATAAGCGCGAGGCCAAGGAGTTGGTGGAGCTGTTTTTCGAGGAGATCCGTCAGGCGCTCGAGCATAACGAGCAGGTCAAGTTGTCCGGGTTCGGCAACTTCGACCTGCGCGATAAGCGTCAGCGGCCGGGTCGCAATCCGAAAACAGGTGAGGAGATACCTATCACGGCGCGTCGCGTGGTGACGTTCCGTCCAGGGCAGAAACTCAAAGCGAGAGTCGAGGCCTATGCTGGAACCAAGTCATAACGACGAGCTTCCGTCGATCCCCGGCAAGCGCTATTTCACCATTGGTGAGGTGAGCGAGCTTTGTGCGGTCAAGCCTCACGTGCTGCGTTACTGGGAGCAGGAGTTCCCTCAGCTCAATCCGGTTAAGCGGCGCGGCAACCGGCGCTACTACCAGCGGCAGGATGTCCTGATGATTCGTCAGATTCGTGCGCTGCTGTACGATCAAGGCTTCACCATCGGTGGCGCCAGACAGCGCATGTCTGGCGACGAAGCGCGCGACGACACCACTCAGTACAAGCAGCTCATTCGGCAGATGATATCGGAGTTGGAAGAAGTTCTTCAGGTGCTGAGGAAATAGTCGATCTGGTATCTAAAAAACTTTCACATTTTCATACGCTTAATGTATAGTTCGATCCGCTTTCAGCAGTGCTGTTGGCGTCAGTCGGGGCGTAGCGCAGCCTGGTAGCGCACTTGCATGGGGTGCAAGGGGTCGAGTGTTCGAATCACTCCGTCCCGACCAAAAAACCCTAGAAAATCCAGCCACTTAGCGGTGGCTGGATTTTTTTATGCCCGATGTTTTTTCTGACTAATCTGAAAACGGCTGTCCTGGTTGCCAATTGGTTGCCAATTGAGATTGGCTTCTCAGTTCTGGGGGATTAGGATCAATCCAAACAACGGAGTGGTATTCGCGTGCCTGGACGAGGGCGGATGTCGGCTCTGATTAGCAAGCAGAGGGCGACGGCATCATGGAACTGATCGACAACATCAATTCGCTGCTAGGTGAGAGTCTCAAGGATACGCTCAAGCCGGGCGCCAAGTTGAAGATCGCCGCGTCCTGCTTCTCTATATACGCCTACGTGGCGCTTAAGCGAGAACTTGAAAGCATCGACTCCCTGGAGTTCATCTTCACCTCGCCTACCTTCGTGCCCAACGAGGCGACGGACAAGCTGAAGAAGGAGCAGCGCGAGTTCCACATACCCAAGGCCGAGCGTGAGCGCAGTCTGACTGGAAGCGAGTTCGAGATCCAACTGAAGAACAAGCTTACCCAGAAAGCCATTGCCAGGGAGTGTGCCGACTGGATCCGTCGCAAGGCTACTTTCCGCTCCAACCGTGGCCACGCACCCATGCAGCCGTTCATTGGGGTGCGTGCGCCAAGCTCAGAGTCCGTCTACATGCCGGTGCAAGGGTTCACGGCGGTCGACTTGGGCTACCAGAAGGGTAACGCGCTTTCCAACATCGTCACCCGCTTCGATGAGCCAGCTCATACGGGCATGTTCCTCAACTTGTTCGAGCAGATCTGGAACGACCAGGAAAAGCTGGAAGACGTCACCGCCCGGCTCTGTGATCACATTGCCTCGGTGTATCAGGAGAACGCTCCCGAGCGCATCTACTTCCTAATGCTCTACAACATCTTCCGCGAGTTTCTGGAGGATGTGAGCGAGGACGTGTTGCCCAACGACCGTACCGGCTATCAGGACACGGTGATCTGGAACAAGCTATTCAACTTCCAGCGCGACGCGGCCACCGGCCTGATCAACAAGCTGGAAACCTACAGCGGTTGCATCCTTGCCGACAGCGTGGGCTTGGGTAAGACCTTCACCGCGTTGGCGGTGATCAAGTACTACGAGCTGCGCAACAAATCTGTTCTGGTGCTCTGCCCAAAGAAGCTGGCCGACAACTGGTTGACCTACAACCAGAACCTCAAGACCAACATCCTCGCCAAGGATCGCTTTGCCTACGACGTGCTGTGTCACACCGACCTGAGC
The DNA here is from genome assembly GCF_003935375.1 of Stutzerimonas xanthomarina. GTDB lineage: Bacteria > Pseudomonadota > Gammaproteobacteria > Pseudomonadales > Pseudomonadaceae > Stutzerimonas > Stutzerimonas xanthomarina_A. The sequence goes on along the minus strand of NZ_RHQM01000001.1, from coordinate 23,250 downwards.
CGCAGCCGTGGCACCTCGCTGGGTATGCCGCTGGATCGGGTCAACTGGGGCAACTATGACCTGGTGGTGATCGACGAGTCGCACAACTTCCGCAATAACGACCTCTACAAGGACAAGGAAACCCGTTACCAGCGCCTGATGAACCAAGTTATCCGTCAGGGGGTGAAGACCAAGGTGCTGATGCTCTCGGCGACTCCAGTCAACAACCGTTTCAGCGATTTGCGTAACCAGCTGGCCTTGGCTTACGAGGGTGACAGCAACAACCTCAATGACAAGCTGCGTACCGAGAAAGACATCGACAGCATATTTCGCCGCGCTCAGGCGGCGTTCAATGCTTGGGCCAATTTGCCGCCAGAGAAGCGCACAGCGGCGGCCATTCTCAACAGCCTGGATTTCGACTTCTTCGAGCTGCTGGACAGCGTAACCATTGCTCGTTCGCGTCGGCACATCGAAACCTTCTACAACACTGCCGACATTGGCCGTTTCCCGGAGCGGCGCAAGCCGATGTCATTCCATTGCCCGCTGACTCAGCGCGACGATGTCATTGGCTTCAACGAGATTTTCAATCACCTGTCTTTGCTCAAGCTCGCCGTGTATGCGCCGGTGAGCTACATCCTGCCCAGCCGGCTGAAGAAGTACGAGGAGCAGTACGATACCCAGGTGGAAGGTGGGCGAGGCAAGCTCAAGCAGGTTGATCGGGAGAAGAGCCTGCAGGCGTTGATGACCACCAATTTGCTCAAGCGTCTGGAGAGCTCGGTGGAGGCTTTCCGCCTGACCCTGCAAAGTCTGCAGGCCAGCCATCGCAGCGCCCTGGATAAGATTGCCCAGTTCAACAAAACCGGCCAGGCAACGGGTTTTGCCGACGTCAGTGAGGCCTTTGAAGAGGCTGACTTCGATGAGGACAACTGGCCGATGCCTGGCGACATCAGCATCGGAAAAAAAATTCAGATCAGTCTGGAGGATATGGACCTGCCCTCATGGGAGCAGGATCTACAGGCCGACCTGCTGTTCATCGACGAGCTGTTGGGCGAAATGTCCAAGGTTACCCCGGCTGACGATGCCAAGTTGCAGCACCTGAAAACCCAGATCGCCAGCAAGATTTCCTCTCCAATCAACCCCGGCAACAAGAAGGTGCTGATCTTCACCGCCTTTGCCGATACCGCCAACTACCTGTACGACAACCTGGCCGACTACCTGCAGCGCAGCTACCAGGTGCACACCGGCAAAGTCACCGGCAGCGATGGGCCAAAGTCTACCCTTGGCAATATCCCGGGTAGCCGGCAGAGCTATGACTTCCAGGGCCTCTTGACCCTGTTCTCGCCACGCTCCAAGGAGAAGGCTGCGATCTACCCGGATGAGCCGCGCGAGATCGACATTCTGATCGGCACCGATTGCATTTCCGAGGGCCAGAACCTTCAGGATTGCGATTACCTGATCAACTACGACATCCACTGGAACCCGGTACGGATCATTCAGCGCTTTGGCCGGGTGGATCGGATCGGCTCGCAGAACAGCAGCATTCAGTTGGTCAACTACTGGCCGGATATCAGCCTGGACGAATACATCAATCTTAAGGAGCGGGTAGAAAACCGCATGATGATCGCCGACGTCACTGCGACCGGCGACGACAACGTGCTCAATGCTCAGGCCAACGACGTGGCTTACCGCAAGGAACAGCTGCGCCGCCTGCAGGATGAAGTGATCGAGATGGAGGACTTAAAGACCGGGGTCTCCATCACCGACCTCGGCCTCAATGACTTCCGCATGGATCTGCTCAACTACATCAAGCAGCACGGCGAGTTGAGCCATCTGCCCAACGGCCTGCACGCCGTGGTGCCGGCACAGCCGGAACTGGGTTTGCTGCCGGGCGTGATCTTCACCCTGCGGAATCGCAACCATGGCGTCGACATTAACCAGCAGAACCGCCTCTATCCCCACTATCTGATCTACATCGACAACCAGGGTCAGGTGATCAGTGACTACAGCGAGGCCAAGCGATTGCTCGATCTGGCTCGCATCGCCTGCAAGGGGGAGTGCCAACCGATCAGAGAGGCCTACCAGCGCTTCAATCAGGTCACCGACGATGGCCGCAATATGCAGGCTCATTCCAACCTGCTGGATCAGGCCATTCACTCGATGATTGAAGTGAAGGCAGAGAAGGACATCGACAGCTTGTTTAGTGGCGGTAAGACCACCGCGTTGGTGGATACCATTGCCGGACTGGACGACTTCGAGCTGATCACCTTCATCGTCATTCAGGATGTGGCATGACTCGGCCCGCGCCAGCTTTGTTCGCATTTCCCGGCCAGGCCAGAGTTGGCCGTCCGGTGCCGAAAACCAAGATTTATGAGCACGGCCAGATCGGCAGCGCTCTGCGTGAAAAGTTTGTCGCTCAGATCGAGCAAATAACCTGGGCCTACAAGCTGGCGCCGGAGACCCTTAACCTGTCGGCGCGGCCGGAGGTGCCGGAGATTCAGATTTTCAACATCGAGCTCAAAGGCGCGGAGCTGGACGGCGAAGTCTTGCGTGCGATTGATCGAGCCATTCCGCTGCCGATCATTTATCAGCTGCACCGAGATCAGCAGACCCGCATGGTGGCGGCCTTTAAACGTCCCAGCCAGGCCGAGGCAGGCAAGTGGGTGCTCGATGACTATCTTGCTGGTTCTTGGCTGCCAGATGCCACTGAGCGACAGCCCTTGCCTATGGCGCTGGATCTTCAGGGGCTTTACGAACAGCTGCTGCGTAGCCTGCTACCGCAAGCCGCCCGAGTTGGCGAAAGCTTGCTCGAGCAGTTGGAGCGTCTAGCCCGACTGCGTGGCCGGCAGAGCGAGTACAAAAAGCTGGAAGCTCGCTTGCACAAGGAAAAGCAGTTCAACCGCAAGGTGGCGCTTAATGCCCAGTTGCGGGAACTGAAAAATGAAATCGATCAACTGAGTGCATAGACTCCAGTTGGTAATTAATTACTAGAGATATACAGGACGTCCCGTGGACAAGCTGAAAATGCATTCGCTAAACCTGGCAGATATGAATATCGACAAGCTGGCCCAACTTTTTCCCAGTTGCGTAACCGAAGCGACTGATGGCAAGGGCGGGCTGAAAAAGGCTGTTGACTTCGACATGTTGAGACAGGTGCTCTCTGAGTATGTCATCGAGGGGCAGCAGGAGCGTTATCAGCTGAGTTGGCCAGGTAAGCGTGATGCGTTGCTCGCAGCTAATGCTCCGATTGCCAAGACATTGCTTCCTTGTCGAGATGAAAGTTCTGATTTTGAAAAAACCCAGAACTTGTTTATTGAGGGTGATAATTTAGAAGCGCTTAAGTTGCTGCAGGAAAGTTACCTGGGGAAGGTTAAGCTGATCTATATAGACCCCCCTTATAACACGGGAAAAGATTTTGTCTATCGGGATAATTTTGCAGAGTCAGCTGAAGATTACTTTCATAACTCTCTTCAGATGGATGAACTGGGAAATAGGCTTGTAGCTAATCGGGATTCAAGCGGGCGATTTCACTCGGTTTGGCTGAGTTCAATGTACAGCCGGCTAAGTATTGCCAGAAATCTTCTGAGGCAAGATGGGGTTGTAGTGATCTCGATCGATGAGGTTGAACACTCAAATCTTCGCAAGATGTGCGACGAAGTATTCGGTAGTCAGAATTTTTGCGGGGAGATAGTTTGGAAAAATAGTAGCAAAAATGATCAGTCTTATATTTCTATTCAGCATGAGTATTTCGTTGTCTATGTCAAGGATAAGCAAGTCAATAGCGGCGATTGGGTTGAGCGAAAGCAAGGGTTAGATGAAATATATAAAGCTTTCGATGGCTTTAAACGAGAATTTGGCACCGACTGGAAGCAAATCCATCAGGCGGCACTCGACTGGTACCGTGGATTGCCTCCTTCTAGCCCAGTTCTTGATAGCAAGCACTATAGCTGGATGGATGAGCGTGGAGTGTATTTTCCGGATAATATCTCAGGGCCAAACGACGGCCAATATGTCTACGATATAGATCATCCGGTTACAGGCAGAAAAGTTAAACAGCCATCGCGCGGTTGGTTCTGTCCGAAAGATAAGTTAATTAAATTAATTTCTGAAAATAGAGTGCATTTTGGTCCGGATGAGTCGACTGTTCCATGCTTAAAGACATATTTAAAGAATACTGAGTACGTAAGCCTGACAAGCATGAGAGTTGTGGATGGTCGGGCAGCCTCGAATAGATTGCGAGATCTATTTGGTGAGAAGGTGTTTACAAATCCTAAAGATGAATTTCTTCTTGCGGATTTTTTTCGGGCTATGAAAGTTTCTGGTGATGATATTGTCTTGGATTTCTATGCGGGGTCTGGCTCTACGGCTCACGCTGTTATGGAACTAAATCGTTCGTCTGGTAGCAGTTGTCGTTGGATGCTAGTTCAAATCGCAGAGGATCTACACGAGACTCTGGCTGTAGCAACTGGAGCGGCAAAGAAGATTACGCAGAATGCAATTCGCTTCTTGTCTGATCTGGGGCGGCCAACCACCATCTCCGAGATTTCCAAGGAGAGGATACGTCGTGCCGGTAATATGATCTTAAAGGGTCAGGTTTCGGACGGGTGGAACAAAGATATCGGATTTCGTGTTCTGCAAGTCGAAACTTCCAATATGAAAGATGTTTATTACACGCCTGATGCTATCAGCCAGGATCTGCTTTCCAGTCAGGTCGACAATATCCGTGAAGACCGTACTCCCGAAGACCTCCTGTTTCAGGTGTTGCTGGACTGGGGCGTGGATCTGGCTCTGCCGATCAGCCAGGAAACCATCGCCGGTAAGCAGGTTTTCTTCGTCGACGGGAACGCCCTGGTGGCCTGTTTTGACAAGGGCATCGACGAGAACTTCGTCAAACAGATTGCCGAGCATAAGCCGCTGCGCGTGGTATTCCGCGATAACGGTTTTGCCAGCGACAGCGTGAAGATCAACGTCGAGCAGCTGTTCAAGCTGCTGTCGCCGATGACCGAAATCAAGACGCTGTAAGGGGGGCTGCCATGAAGCTCAAATTCAAGGAACAGCCCTACCAGCTCCACGCTGTGGAGTCCCTCGCCGACTGCTTTGCCGGCCAGCCCAAATCGTCGGGCGTGAGCTATCGCATCGATCCAGGTGTCGGCGACGCGCCGTTGGCGCCGCAGCAGGGCTCCCTGGCTGGTATGGAGCTGCAGTCGACCATCGCGTCTGTAGATGCCGGTTTCCGCAATGCGGAGCTGGCCCTGACGCAAGATCAACTGCTGAGCAACCTGCAGGCGGTGCAACGTCGGCAGAACCTGCCGCAGTCGGCTGTGTTGGTAAACGACAAGAAAACCGGTTGCCCGATCAACCTCGATATCGAGATGGAGACCGGTACCGGGAAGACCTACTGCTACATCCGCAGCATGTTCGAGCTGAACAAGCGTTATGGCTGGAGCAAGTTCATCGTGGTGGTGCCGAGCATCGCCATCCGCGAGGGGGTCTACAAGTCGTTGCAGATCACCGCAGAACACTTCCTGGAGCATTACGGCAAGAAGGCGCGTTTCTTCATCTACAACTCCAAGCAACTGCACAACCTGGAGAGCTTTTCCTCGGACGCTGGCATCAACGTCATGGTGATCAACGTACAGGCGTTTGCCGCACGCGGTGCGGATCAGCGGCGGATCTACGAGGAGCTGGATGACTTCCAGTCGCGCCGCCCTATCGACGTGATCAAGGCCAACCGGCCGATTCTGTTCCTCGATGAGCCGCAGAAGATGGAAGGGACCAAAACCCTCGAATCGTTCAGCGAGTTCAACCCGCTGTTTATCGTGCGCTACTCGGCCACACATAAGACCGAATACAACAAGATCCACCGTCTGGATGCGCTCGACGCATACAACCAGAAGCTGGTGAAGAAGATCGACGTACGCGGCATCACGGTGAAAAACCTGCCCGGCACCAATGCCTATTTGTTCCTGCAGGGCATCGAGGTCTCCACCACCAAGGCCCCAGTGGCGCGAGTGGAGATGGAGATCAAGCAGAACAGCGGCATCAAGCGTGTCATGCGCAAGCTTGGTCGCAACGACAATCTGTACGACCTTTCCGGCGGACTGGACCAGTACAAGGGCTATGTGGTCGCCGAGATCGATGCTCGGATCGACACTCTGAGCTTCACCAATGGCGTGGAGCTGGTCGCCGGTGAAGCAGTGGGCAACCTGGACGAGCCAGCCATGCGCCGCATCCAGATCCGCGAGGCGGTAAAGGCGCACTTCGAGAAGGAGATGATGCTATTCAGCAAGGGCATCAAGGTGCTGACGCTGTTCTTCATCGACGAGGTGGCCAAATACCGTCAATACGACGAAAACGGAGAGCAGCCAGGCGAGTATGCGAAGGTCTTTGAGGAGGAATACAACGCTTACCTCAATGAGGTGCTGAGCCTGGAGGACACGCCGTACAACCGTTACCTGAAAGGAATTCTGGTTAGCCAGACCCACAACGGCTATTTCTCCATCGACAAGAAGAGCAAGCGCCTGGTCGACCCGGCCACCAGCAAGAAGTCGACCGAAACCGATGACGTGGATGCCTACGACCTGATTCTCAAGGACAAGGAGCGTCTGCTGTCCTTTGACGAGCCGGTGCGCTTCATCTTCTCCCACTCGGCCCTGCGCGAAGGATGGGATAACCCCAACGTCTTCGTCATCTGCACGCTCAAGCACAGCGACAACACTATTTCCCGCCGCCAGGAAGTCGGTCGGGGGCTGCGCCTTTCGGTCAACCAAAACGGCGACCGAATGGATTACCCGGCGACCGTTCATGACATCAACGAACTGACGGTGGTGGCCAGCGAGAGCTACAGGGAGTTCGTCGGCGCTTTGCAAAGGGACATCAGCGAGTCGCTATCGGCCAGGCCGCGTGAGGCCAACGAGAAGTACTTCGCTGGCAAGGTTCTGCAGACCCTAAGCGGCGACGTGGAAGTCACGCCGCAAATGGCCAAGCAGATCTACAAGTATCTGCTGAAGAACGATTACACCGACGACAACGATCAGATCACGCTTGCCTACCACGCCGCGAAGAAGGATGAGCAGCTGGCCGAGCTGCCTGATGAGCTGAAGCCCTATGCCCAGCAGGTGTTTCAGCTGATCGACAGCGTGTTCAGCGAGGCGCAGCTGCCGCACATTGGCGACGGCCGCAAGACCAAGGTCAATCCCCTCAACGCCAACTTCGAGCGCCAGGAGTTCCAGGCCCTGTGGAACAAGATCAATCGCAAGGCCGCGTACACCGTCAACTTCGAGGCTGACGAGCTGGTCGACAAATGCATTACCGCTCTGAACGACAGGGATGAGGGGCTGCGGGTAAAACCCATGCAGTACATCATCGAGCGCGGCACGCAGAAGGAGCATGCCAGCTTCGAAGAGCTGAAGCGGGGTGAGGCTTTCAAGCTGGCGCAGACGGCCACCGAGACTTACACCAACTCTGTGCATTCGGCGGTGAAGTACGACCTACTTGGCAACCTGGCCGAGGCCACCCAGCTGACGCGCCGTACCATCGCACGCATCCTGCAGGGCCTGAATGCTGCCGTGTTCAGCCAGTACAGAACCAACCCTGAAGACTTCATCGCCAGGGCCGCCACGCTGATCAACGAGCAGAAGGCCACGGCCATCGTCGAGCACATTGCCTACGACCCGGTGGCTGAGACTCACAGCTCGGACATCTTCACGGCAGATAAGCCGCAAGACGACTTCAGCAACGCCTTCGAGGCCAAGCGCCACATCTACGACTACGTGTTCACCGACTCGACGAACGAGCGCAAGTTCGTCGAGCAGTTGGATGCCAGCACTGAAGTGGTGGTGTACGCCAAGCTGCCGAAGAGCTTCTTCATCCCGACCCCGGTTGGTAACTACAACCCGGACTGGGCCATTGCCTTCCAGGAGGGCAAGGTGAAGCACATCTACTTCATTGCCGAGACCAAAGGCTCCATGTCCACCCTGGATTTGCGCGCCATCGAGGCCTCGAAAATCGCCTGTGCCCGGAAGTTCTTCGCCAAGATCACTTCGGAGCAGGTGAGGTACGACGTGGTGGATGGCTATGGGAAGCTGATGGAGCTGGTGAAGTAATCAACGTGATTTAGCTAGGGGAAATGGATGGCCTGGTATCTGAGCTTTATCGACCCGGGTAACGCTGGTGGCAGCGTCATTATTCCGGAGTCGCCACCGGTGGTGCTGCAGCCGATAGTCTACGAGTGTCCGCGCTGCTCGGCCCATTTCGACAGTGTCCAGGCGCGGCGTGATCACTTTTTCACGGCGCATCCATACCGTAAGCCGGAGCTCTTGCTGCGTGGGCAGCTGTTGGGTAATAGCGGAACCGTGATTAATGCACCTGTCCAGGCCACGGATTGGCTGCTGGGCAGTTGCCACAGGGTCTCTCTGAATGGGCAAACGATGGCCCCGGAAGAGCTGTTTCAGAGGCTTGCCGAGTGTCGACAGGGGTTCCATGTCTTGGAGCTTGGCAATCAGGACACTACTGAACGACTCGATTTGCGCTTCTGTATTCCGGAGCTTGCAGAGCTGCAGCGCCTTGAGGACATATTCAATACGCTTTTTCTTGATAACGAGCTGAGTGTCGATGATGTCCGGCGTTTTGCCGAGGCCTGCAAGTCGCTGAAGACAGCCAATGAATACCTAGAGGGAGTTTGTCAGTATCTCTACGGTGTGTTGGCCAAGGATCAGCGGGGCGGTACGCAGCTGAGTCATGCTCATTACAAGGAGCGCTTCAATCGGGCGCTGGAGGCCTTACGTTACGTGGACAGGCCGTTGGCTCGGACGATGCGCGGCATTATCAACTTTTCGTTCAACAGCTTCGTCCAGGTTACTAGCCAAGCCGATGCGCCAGCGCTAGCTGCTGCTGCTACCCTTTTTGCAGGCTGGGCTGGAAAGCCTGTGAAGGGTTGTGGGGGAGTGCCGCAGGAGGCTCAAGCGCGTTTGCCCGTTGATCACGCCACCGACAAGCTTTTGAGCTGGATGGCTTTGGCGGATAAGCGACAGGAAGGGGAGCTGGATGAACTGCAGCAGGTCAGTGCCAGTTCGATCTGGACGGCAGAAGACCGAACCAAGGCTTTGGTGCTGTGGCTGGAGTGGGGACGCACCTACCGGTCGACAGATGAGCTTCGGCGGATGGCGCGCCGCTTGCTGAATGATGCGGTCTTTGCCGGCTACGCCGAGCAGGTGCTAGAGAGAATAAATCAATGAGTGACAAGATGAGCAAGCCGGGTAGCGTACCTGTGATGAGCCGGAAAACTGGGGCGAAAGAGATGCTTCAGCCGGCCAGGCGTCAGGAAGTGTCGGGGCTGGAGGTTTCGGTGGAAGTTGTCCAGGCTGCGCCAGTTGCCAGCGACTTTGTGCCAGAAGCGCTAGTAGATGAGGCCCGCGAAGCAGTGGCCGAGGCTACTCCGGATACGGCCAGCATCTTAAAGCCGAAGGACAAGGAGCAGCAGAAGATCGAGAGCCTGGCTGATTTCCTTGAGTACTTTTATGTTGGGAAGACCAAGTCGACCTTGCCGGAAGCAACACTGCGCAAGCTGGTGAAAAGCTCAAGAATCGAAGAGATCCGGCGCTACGAGCTATTGGCCCTTGCAGAGGAGAACGACCCGACCCTGGAGAAGAGCCTCAATCTGATGCTGCTAGCTGCAGACCTCAATGGTTATCGGAGCATCGAGGAGCAGTTACGCTACTTTGCCGCTGAGGTCGGGCGGCGGGTACAGGGGCAGGGTAAACGCTCTCTGGATTCTTGGTTGCCCCGAACCACAGAGGACGGATTGAGCCTTGAAGTCATGGCTAACGAGGTCCGGGAGGCCGTGCAGAAGGTGGCTGCCTCTGAAGCGTCGGCGCCGGAAAAGAAAAAGGCTCAGAAGCGTCTGGAATGCGGTTTTTATCTGGCCTGCCAGTGGCGCCTCTACCAGGGTACTGCTCCCCGCGAGCTAGCAGGTGTGCTGCGCCGCTCGATCCTTGCACCAAATCCGCTGCAACGTGAGCGGAGCGATGGGCTGGTTCGTCTGCTAGCCAGCCAGCCGTTCGGGGATGTGCCGGGCCTGACCTGGCTGCTGGATGATCAGGCGCGCATGGTTCAGCAGGCCGATGCTCGGGCTGATCAGCTCGAGCGCGAAATGCGCCAGTTGGCTGTAGGCAAGAGCCAGACTGAAGAGCAGCTGAAAGCATGCGAGGCTGAGCTTGCCGACAAGACTGCCCGGCTAGATGAGCTCCAGGCGCAACTGGGTGCTGCCCAGGAGCAGTCGCGCATCCAAGAAGTGCACTCCAATGATGACCTGTCGCGTTTGCGTGGGCAGGTTCTGCGTGTGCTGAATAGCGAGATGCCAATCCTTCAGGATGTCCTCATTGCGCTGGACCGGGAACCGCCCAAGGTGACGGTCGCCCGTGAGTACCTGGGGAGCGTGGTCGAGAAGTTGAACAAGGAAATCAGTCGGATCAAGGACAGGTAAACATGGCCATCTATGGATTTGATTTTGGCACGACCAACAGCCTGATCTCTGTGGTCGAGGGTGACCGCTGCATTGCTTACGTGGATGAAGACAATGGTGGTTCACCTCATCCATCGGTGGTGTGCTATGACGGCGACGAAGTGGTCGTCGGGCACGAAGCCAAGGGTCGACTGTCTAGCTCTGGGCTTGGGGTGATTGGCAACGTGGTGCGCTCACCGAAAACCCTGCTAGGCAAGCATTCGGTGCATGTGGATGGCGTGAGCCGTAGCCCGCGACAGATGGTGGCCGACATCGTCCGTTATGTGACTGGACATGCCCGGGATGAGCGGCCGGGGGATTACAGTCGCGCGGTGGTGACTATCCCGGTCGACATGAATGGTGAACGCCGCCGTGACTTGCGCGAAGCGTTTCGCCTGGCGGGTGTAACCATCGATCAGTTTGTCCATGAACCACTGGCGGCACTATACGGACATCTGCGCGATCTGCCCGACTTTGCTAGCGAGATCCGTCGCCTGGATCGCCAGTACATGCTGGTGTTCGACTGGGGGGGCGGTACGCTCGACCTGACCCTGTGCCAACTGGTCGATGGCTATTTAGTGCAGATTACCAACCATGGCTGCAGTCACTTGGGCGGTGATGTGATCGATGAGTCGATTATGCATGAGGTGGTGCGCCGTCACTGTGCCCAGCATGCGGCTCTTGAAGGTGTAGATGTTGCGGCGGATGCCCAGAAAAAGCTGCTGGCGCGTGCCGAGAGGGCCAAGATCGATCTGTCGAGCCTGAGCCAGGCGCAGATCTACGTGCCAGATTACTTCCGTATCAACCAAGCTGGCCTCGATCCCGACCTTGTCTATCAGCTGTCTCGCGAAGTGCTGGAGGAAATCGTCAGCGGCAAGCTGGCCGAGGGGCTAGAAATGATCGGCAGCCTGTTGGGGGCGGTTGGGTTCGAGGCCTCAGATGTCAGCCTGTGTCTGGCCACTGGCGGTATGGTAAATATGCCGCTGATCAAGACTCGTCTGCTGGAAATGTTCGGGCCGCAGCGGCTGTGTGTATCGGACGAGGGGCAACTGATCATTTCCAAGGGTGCCGCCTGGATTGCACATGACCGGGCTGATCTGCTGCTGGCCAAGAACATCGAGCTGGCTCTGGCGCGCGATACCCGCCATGTTGCGATCAAGGCGGGCTCGGTGATGCCCCGCGAAGGTGCGATTCAGCAAGCCGAACGACTCAATCTCTACTGCACCGATCCTCGTGATGGCGTGGCGAAGATCCAGTTGGAAGTGCCTGCCCGCCGGCATGGACGGCATGTGCAGGCAAGTGATCCGCGCAACAATCTGGCCAGTCTCAGCGTCAAGGTGGATGAACGGAGCGGTCGTTTATTCGAGCGCGTTGAGCTGGATATGCGGGTGGATGAGAACCTGATTCTGAAGGTCGAGGCGTGCTCGACTGTTGTTAATGATCAGGATGCAACCGAAATCCATAACCTGGAGTTCGGATTGAGTCTTGGAGGACTGAAGGGTATTGGGCAGTTGGGGGATCCAGCACTAAAAAAGCCTGAAGGCCGAAGATTCTGCGACCTCAAGGGGGCGCTGTTGCTTCGGTCAAATCTGGCTCTGCGTGAGGACAAATCCCTAGTTCCCGGCGAATATCTGCATGAAGTGCAGAAGATGACACCCTACACCCAGGATGAACTTACGCCATTGCAGGTACGGGAGAAGCTCTACTACACCCCCTGTAGCGGCTGTGGACGGCGGAGCAATGATCCCTTATGCCAGTGTGCTTCTGGCAAAACTGGCAATATTCGCCGAGTGCAATTCGATTTCTGATTGGATGGCCTTGGATTGTTTGAGTGCGTGATCTGGCCTGAACATGTAGGCAACCCATGGGCCAGCTAAAGTCATGAGCTCCGCGTAATCAGGGCGCCGTGATCTTCTTACGCTTCTGTGAGCTATGTAGAGGGTTGCGTATCATGAAAATTTTACGGTTAGGCGCGGTGATCGACTCAACCGGGCTCGCTAGATCCACCATCTACAAACTCATTGGTTCAGGCGAGTTTCCGAAGCCCGTTCCACTTGTGGGGCGCAGTGTCGGCTGGGTAGAAAACGAGGTCCACGAGTGGATCAAAGGCAGGATTGCCCAGCGAGATCTTAAAGCTCGTCGATAACATGATGCTTGAGCGGCGGTTGCCTTGCCCTTGCGGCCGCGGTTCATGCTTTTGTTGCTGGCGCTTTGCCTTTAGAGTGCGATCAGGCATTTGCAGTAGCACGGATCGCGTCAGGGATGTCATCAGTTCCCCAACCCAAAAGCTTGGTCCTCGATTTGGAAGTCGCTCCTGGAAAGGAGGGGCATAAGGATCGTATTTTCAAGATTGGAGCAGCGCGACCGGATCTAGGTATCGAACTTGATCGCAAGGTCTCGAAAAACCTCCAAGAGATTCTCGATGAAGTCGACGCGCTGTCCGATGGGGCAGGCTTCCTTCTGGGGCATAACGTCATTGAGCATGACTTGCCGATCCTCAAGCAGCAGGCGCCGGAGCTAGCGTTGCATGCACTGCCAGTCATCGACACCTTGAGGTTGTCTCCGCTGGCTTTTCCACAGAACCCGTATCACCGGCTGGTCAAGGATTACAAGCTCATCCGAGACAGCCTCAATTCGCCGCTTGCAGACTGTCGTTCGACGCTGGTTTTGTTCAGAGATCAGCGAGATGCATTTGCGCAGTTGAATGAGACCAATCGTGCTGAGCTACTCTGCTACCAGGCATTGCTTGCTCCAAGCATAAAGAGTGATCTGGGATCTTTTTTCGCTTCGCTAACGGGGCAGACTGCAGTTCCGATTTCGGATCTGCAGCGGCTCATTCCCAGTCTGTTGGCGGAAACCGATCCATCATTGGATCGTGATCTGAAGGTATGTAGAGCTCGACTGGAAGCTCTCCTGGCTGAGGACCTTGAGCAGACGGATTTGCATCTGCCCTTGGCCTATGCCCTTGCGTGGTTGAGGGTGTCGGGGGGCAACTCTGTCCTTGCGCCTTGGGTGCGGCATCAGTTCTCTGCTGTTGGGCGATTGATTACTGAGCTCCGAGACGTTCCCTGCGGCCGTTCAGACTGCCGCTACTGCTGCACGACCCACGACCCGCGCCATGAGCTGAAGCGCTACTTCGGCTTTGCTGATTTCCGCTACGAACGCCCCGGCCAAAGCCTGCAACACGATGTGGTTCTCGCAGGCATGCAGGGCAGACATGTGCTCGCGATCCTGGCAACCGGTGGTGGTAAATCACTGTGTTACCAACTGCCGGCGCTGAATCGTTTTCATCGCAACGGCAGCCTGACCATCATCATTTCGCCTCTGCAGTCGCTGATGAAGGATCAGGTTGACGGGCTTCTTGAGCGAAATGTGCAGTGTGCTGCGACGCTCAATGGCCTGCTGACCATGCCTGAGCGTGCTGATGTGCTGGAGAAGGTCCAGATGGGCGATGTCGGCATTCTGCTGGTATCTCCTGAGCAGTTCCGCAACAAGGCTTTCCGGCGTGCGATACGCCAGCGCCAGATCGGCGCTTGGATCTTCGACGAAGCACACTGCTTGTCGAAGTGGGGCAACGATTTCCGTCCAGATTACATGTACGCCTCGCGCTTCATTCGCGAGCACACAGGCAATCAACCCCTGGCCCCCATTGGTTGCTTCACTGCAACGGCTAAGCCGGATGTGTTGGCTGATATCCGTGATCATTTCAAGGAAGGCCTCGGAATTGAGTTTGATCAGTTCCTGGGGACTCATGAGCGGACGAATCTTAGCTTTGAAGTGCTGCCCTGCAGTCGTGGCGAGAAATGGCCCAGAACTCATCAATTGCTTGAGGATCACCTCGGCGGCCAGGACGGTGGTGCGGTCGTTTTCGTTGCAAGTCGCAAGGGCGCTGAAGAGCTTTCAGAGTTTCTAGTCGGGCAGGGATGGCCGTGCCGCCATTTCCACGCCGGGATTGAACCCAATGACAAGAAGGATATCCAGGACGACTTCAAGGCTGGGCGGCTCCGCATCATCGTTGCCACCAATGCCTTTGGCATGGGCGTCGACAAGTCCGATATCCGCCTGGTAGTTCACGCAGACATTCCTGGTTCGCTGGAGAACTACCTTCAAGAGGCAGGCAGGGCAGGGCGTGACCAGGTTGCAGCACGCTGTGTGCTGCTTTATGACTCGCAGGATATTGAGACCCAATTTGGATTGTGCGAGCGCTCAAAGCTCAGCCTCCGTGACATCCAACAAATTCTCCGCAAGCTGCGTTTCGAGTATGCCAGACGTAAGGGCGGTGAGCTGGTCATCACCGCCGGCGAGATTCTCATGGATGAGACCGTCGAGACTTCGTTCGACGCTGACGACAGTGATGCTGAAACCAAAGTGGTAACCGCGGTTGCCTGGCTGGAGCGGGGGCAATACCTCAAGCGAGAGGAAAACAGTACACAGATTTTTCCGGCGCGCCTGAGTCTGAGCGAAGCGGACGCCGAGCAGCGTTTGCTCAAGGCCAATCTGTCGGAGCGGCGCCGTGAAGAGTTCGGCGCAATTCTGAAATACCTCTACCAGGCCGACGCCGATGAGCGGGTGAATACTGACAACCTGATGTCGCTCACCAGCCTGACATCTGAGGAGGTTGTTAGCACCCTCAAGCAGATGGAGGAGCTGGGCCTACTCGTCAACGATACCCAACTGACCGTATTGCTGCGTCACGGCGTGGTGGATGCTTCCATTCAACGCCTGGAGCAGACCCTGGCATTAGAGGGGGCGCTGTTCGAGGTACTAAGCGAGCTGGCGCCAGATGCCGAGGATGGCAGTTGGCAGGATCTCAATCTCGCGGCTCTGACGGCGGGGCTCAAAGCCAGACTCGAGCGCGAGGATGTCATCCCGTTGCAAGTGCTTCGCCTGCTGCGCAGCCTCTCTCAAGATCGTGAAAGCAACAGCCAGCCACGCAGCAGTTTTGAGCTAAAGCAGGTCAATCACGACTACATCAAGCTGAAAGTTCAAGGTAAGTACAGCTGGTCGCAGATTGAACGTTTTGGTGAAAAGCGCAGAGTCATTGCCAGCAAGCTGCTTCAATTCTTGATCGGAAAGCTGGCTCCGGCCTCCAAGGGCAAAGATCTGATGGTGCAGTCCACCTTCGGTGAGCTAGTGGGTGTGATCGAGTCGGATCTGGAGCTCTCACAGGTCATCCCCCCCAACCAGCGTCAGCGAGCAATTGAGCATGTGCTGTTGTACCTGCACAAGCAGGAGGTGCTGACGCTCAACCACGGGATGACTGTGATGCGTCGAGCAATGACCATTGAGGTAAACGCAGACAAGAAGGGCAGCTACCTCAAAGACGATTACCTGCGTCTCGATGAGCATTACAGCGAAAAGCGTATCCAGGTCCATGTGATGCGTGAATATGCCGAGGTCGCGCTCGGCGCTATGGCGAGTGCGCTGGAGCTGGTGCTGCACTATTTCACGGACTCAAAAGATGCCTTCTTGCAGCGCTATTTCTCTGGCCGCGAAGAGGTGCTTAAGCATGCCACCAGTGAAGAGTCCTGGAGATCCATCGTTGAGGATCTGAGCACTCAACAGCGACTCATTGTGGTCGATGACGACGACGTTAATCGCTTGGTGTTGGCAGGGCCAGGGTCTGGCAAAACTCGCGTAATCGTTCACCGTATTGCGTACCTGCTGCGTGTTCGACGGGTTCCTGCCAATGCAATTGTGGCGTTGACCTTCAATCGGCATGCGGCCAATGAAATACGGCGGCGACTTTTGAGCCTTGTCGGAGCTGATGCCTACGGCGTCAGCGTCATGACCTACCACAGCATGGCCATGCGACTGACCGGCACTCGTTTTGAGCGTAGGGATGTTGTCGACGAGGGGGCTCTTAAACAGGTTCTGGAGGACGCTGTTGAGCTTTTGGAGGGCAAGGGAACAGCCGATGGAGAGGACGACCTGCGAGAGCAGTTGTTGCGTGGCTACCGCTACATCCTGGTTGATGAATACCAAGACATCGATGCTCTGCAATACCGTTTGGTGAGTGCGCTTGCCGGTAGGCAGTCCAGTGAGGAAGGGCGTTTGTGCATTCTGGCGGTAGGCGATGATGATCAGAACATCTACGCCTGGCGCGATACCAACAACCGCTACATCGAGCGCTTTCGCGAGGATTACTCTGCCGCTACCAGTTACCTCGTCGAGAACTATCGTTCGACTCAGAGCATCATTGCGGCTGCAAATCACCTGGTTGGCAACAACCCCGGGCGCTTGAAAGCGTCCTATCCGATCCGAATCAACCGCGAGCGCCAGTCAGATCCTCTCGGGGGACAGTGGCAGGCGCTTGATCCAGGTCGCTCTGGACGGGTTGCACGATTGGCAATTGATCCCAGCGATAGAGCTGTTGGCAACCTTCAGGCGCAGGCTGCTATAGGCGAACTCAAGCGACTGCTGGCATTGGAAGAGGGTGGCTGGAGTGGATGCGCCATTCTTGCCCGTACCCATCAGTATCTGTGGCCAGTCCAGGCGCTTTGCGAGCTTGCCGGAGTTCCGTACTTTCTGGCCTCGGATAAAGATAGTGCGCTGCCCATCACTCGGCAGCGTGATTTCGTGGCGGTTGTTGATCGACTTCGAGAAGCCAATGAGGCGCTTTCGGCTGCTATGGCGTGGCAGCAGGTGTCTGCGGGAGTGGGTGAGAGCTGGTGTAACTTTTTCCAGGAGGCTTTCACCCAATTGCAGGTCGAGCTCGGTGAGTGCCAGCTCAACAGTGCTGCAATCGTGGACTGGCTCTATGACTACGCTCGGGAGATGCGGCAGCAGACCAAGAGTGGCCTGTATTTGGGCACGGTGCATTCAGCGAAAGGCCTAGAGTTCAGGCATGTCGTACTGCTTGATGGTGGATGGAATGTACAGACTGAGGGACTTAACGATGAGCGCCGGTTGTACTACGTGGGCATGACGCGCGCAGAGCAGACGCTGACTCTGTGTGAGTTCAGTGCAGCGAATCCTTTCAGTGGAAGTTTGTCGTCTGACATCGTGCAGCAGACCTTCACCGGCGATTACAACCCAGCTTTGGAGCGGCGTTATCTGCAGCTCAGTTTGAAGGACATCGACATTGGTTTTGCCGGACGTAGCCCTGTAACAGACCCTATCCATGAGGCACTGAGGTCCCTGGAGCCGGGGGCGACGCTGAAGCTTGAGCAGCGAGGCGAGCGTTATGTGATTCTGGACGACCATGGTCGGGTTGTCGGGCGGACTTCTCAGTCCTTTAGGCTGGATCTTGAGGTTGAATACTGCGAGGTTGCGGGTGTGGTGGTTCGGTTCCTAGAGGACAGCGAGGAGCAGTATCGGTCTCTGCAGAAATGCGAGCGCTGGACGATCGTTATCCCAAGGGTTTGTGGAGTACCTAGCCACTGATCTGGGCTTGCTCGGCAGGCCAAATCGGGTTCGCGGATTACTCAAGTCTGGGGATCCTCTCTGCTATCAAGCTCATGGTAGTGCTTCTAAAACAGGGAGCTATTTTTGAACGGAGGCACGGAATTTGACTGCATCTTTAACCTGGCTGGACCTGACCTCAGCCGATCGCGATAAGGTTCGCCAAATCCTTGATCTGTTCAAGGAGCAGGGCACTGTTGACGAACTTGGCCTCGGTAGTCTCCGCGATGCCCTGTCTGATGCACTGTTCCCAGGGACTTCTGTACTGCATACACGCTTGCGCTATGTGCTGTTTATCCCTTGGATTTACAAGCGTCTCGAGCAAACGGGGAGTGGAGGTGATGTCGCCAGAACTGCGCGCTCTAAAGAGGTGGAGTTGATCTCCCATCTTGCGGATCAAGGCAATGACGGCGTGATCGGCATACAGGCGCGAGAGTCCCTTGCTCGTCTGCCAAGCAGCGTTTATTGGGTCGCACTTTCACGTTGGGGGATTTTCGTACCTCGGCAGAGCCTGAGCTGGTATCACACCCATTTTGATGAGTTACGCCGCGGGGCTCGCCGCCCTGATGCATCGGCAGACGACCCTGGTGTGCTTTTGTCCGGTCGCTATACCTGGCACCCGAGACTGCCTTCAGCACCGGCTGGATTCCCTGTAGGAGCAGAGTTTTCTCTGAGTCGTGAAGAGGCCGAGTTCGTTCAGGCCCAGATCCGTGCCAACTGTAATGGCTCTTTGCTGGGTTGGCTGGCTGATCATCATCTTGCCGAGCAGGCTCATAAGCTTTGGGAGGTTCACCTGCCACCTGATGCTCCCTCCCAGATAGTTTCCACACTCGAGTTGGCTCGCCAGTTTTCATTGGTTGTTGAAGG
Organism: Stutzerimonas xanthomarina; assembly: GCF_003935375.1. Lineage (GTDB taxonomy): Bacteria > Pseudomonadota > Gammaproteobacteria > Pseudomonadales > Pseudomonadaceae > Stutzerimonas > Stutzerimonas xanthomarina_A. The sequence continues at coordinate 4,502 of NZ_RHQM01000001.1, read as the reverse complement.
TGCGCCGCTCCTTTACAACCTGATGTTGGCGGAGAAGCGTGGCAAGACCAATCAGTCGAAAGCCGATATGGAAGCAGCTGACTACTACCGTCAGGAGTTTTCCGAATGGATGGTGCGGGCCAAGGCAGACCTGCAGACCTTCCAGCCAGAGGTCTTGTGGGCTTTTGTGCTGCGTCAGCAGGTGCGTAGTCCGGAGCCTCAACGCCGTTTTGTAGAGCGCTGGTTGCAGTGCGTCAGTCATGGGGATGCTGAACGAGCGCTTGAGGATCGAGAATTACGCTCCCTGATTGAAATGCGAGAGCGGCACCTCAAAGGCCCCAAGCGGGCGCGACTTGCAAATGCTGGCCGGTTGGCAGATTGGAGTGGCCGTGTAGGAGTTGGGCGTATGGAGTTTCGCTGGAGTCAGGTGCGCCGACTGTTGATGGATCTACATGAGGGGTTGTCGCACTGATGCTGTCTCCCGACTCCCGTGCCGTGGCCATGGATTTGCTCAAGCCGCCACCAGGTTACCGACTTGAACGCACCGTACTGACGACCTACAGCCTGGATCTAGAAGTTCTGCTGGCTCTGCCGCTGGCTGTATTGGCTCAGACAGATGCTGGAGTCGAGCAGCTCTTGCTGGATCCGCTGGTGTTGCTCGAGGCTATTCGAGAGGCAGGTGAGCGTATACAGGTTTTTGTCGACGAAGCTGGCATTGCCGTGCCCGCTAACAGCCGGGCTCTATATGGGGCGTTGGAGTCCAGCGTTCATCAGGTAAAAGCGCCTAACGGCGGAGCATTCCATCCAAAAGTCTGGGTGGCCCGTTTTGTTCGTGAAAATGAACCACCGCTGATTCGTGTATCTGTGGCTTCTCGCAATTTAACCTTTGATCGGTCTTGGGATATTGCCCTGACGTCGGAGGCGACTCCTGGCAAAAAAACAATTGCAGCAAGCAAGCCGCTGTCTGACTTGTTGCGTCGATTACCAGGCCTAGGAGATGAAACACTGGATGACGCAGTCATTGCAGGCATTCAGCAACTGGCGGATGAAGTACAGCGGACCGCGTTTCCGGCGCCGGAGGGATTCGATAGCGGTCTTGAGTTTCATGTGTTGGGTTTTGGTAAGCAGAAGGGACACTGGAGCCCAGTCGAGCAGGCAACTCGGGTGCTGGCCATAGCTCCCTTCCTGTCTGACAAGGCGCTGCAAAAAATCGCCAGCCTGGCATCGAGTGAGTCACTGTTGGTTAGTCGTGCAGATCAGCTCTCGCAGCTTGAAGTGGATCTGGCCAAGGATTGGAGCCTCGTACAAGTACTGAGTCCGACGGCCGATGGAGAAGCGGAGGATGGATCTCAGCTACGGCCATCTGGCCTGCATGCCAAGCTGATGGTATTTGAGCATGGGCACCGAGCCAGCTGGTTTGTCGGCTCTGCCAATCTGACTGATGCAGCTTTTACCGGGAGAAATGTTGAGGTGATGGCATCAGCCTCAGGTCCTAAAGGATGTGCTGGGGGCAAAGGAATTGGTATCAACCTGTTCATGGAGTCGGGCTTTCTGCGTCTGTGTGAAGACTACCAGCCTTCTGAGTACACGCCTGAGGAAGAAACAGCCCAAGAGGCTGCAACCAAGCTGAAACAGGTCCGAGACGCATTGCTGGGGGCGGAGTTGCTTGTCAGCTTTAGACCAGTAGAAAACGATTGGCAAATGGCAGTGCAGGGTGAGATTGCCCTACCTCAAGGCGTCACACTGACAGCCTGGCCCTTATCGGTTGAAGGGCATCAGGCTAAGAAGTGGCAGGACGGTGTCAGTTGGCATCTACCAATTGCCAGGCTGACAGCATTTATAGCTTTCAGCATCGCCGTGGATGGACATGATGAGAGGCTCGATCTTGCCATCAAGCTGCCTGTAGAAGGGATGCCGGAGGAGCGGATCCATCATGTGTTACGCACCCTGATCGATAGCCCAGAGCGTTTCATGCAGTTCCTGCGGGCCCTGCTAGGCGGCCTGGAAGAGATTGCCGGGCTCATTGGGGCCAGCTCCGGACAGACTTGGAATTTTGCCGGAGGGCAGGGACTCCGAGGTGAGCCATTGCTGGAAGGCATGCTGCGCGCCGCCTCAAGGGACCCGCAGCGGCTGCTGCCGGTAAGACGGCTGATTGCTGATTTGCGCCAGTCGGAAGAGGGGCGAAAGATCGTGCCCGATGATCTTTATGTCGTATGGCAAGTAGTTGATTCAGTACTGAATGACATGGAAGCTCAATGAAACGACCGGATATCGAGAGTGTTCTGGCCCCACTGAAGACTTTCCAGCGGCGCACAGTGGAGCATGCTTTCTTTCGCCTGTTCGATGCTGATGACAGTACGGGCCGCTTCCTGGTTGCTGATGAAGTAGGGCTTGGCAAGACGCTGGTCGCCCGAGGTGTGATCGCTCGGGCAGTAGACAAGCTCTGGCAGGATGTCGATAGGATCGACGTGATCTATATCTGCAGCAACCAGAGTATTGCCCGCTCCAATCTACCGAAGCTGCGGATCACCGGTGACAACCAGGTCAGTTTTTCCCTTGCTTCTCGCTTGACCATGCTCGCTACTGAGCTTGCCCCCCGTGAGGGGCAGCTGGGATTGGCTGGTAGCAAGCTGAACTTTGTCAGCTTCACTCCGAGTACCTCCTTCAACATGGGGCGTTCGACCGGAATGCGGGATGAGCGTCGGTTGTTGTTTCACCTCCTCGATGGTGTAGTTAGGCCGCGAGTGGGTCTGATGAACTTTCTCCAGGGAGCGGTCCAGAGCCGTGAGCGCTGGCGTCAGCAGCTCAATGACTGGCCACTGCCGCTGGAGGAGGGCATTGCTGCACGTTTCCGGGAGCGATTCCGGGATAGCGGGCGTCTGCAACAGGAGGTCATTGACGCCGCAACCGGCTACTTCGCTCGTTATCGGGAGTCCTACCCGCTGGATGCTGGTCATTTACGCCGACGCTTGATCGGCGAACTACGCCAGTTGCTGGCTGAGGTTTGCGTCGAAGCGCTGGAGCCGGACTTGATAGTGGTGGATGAGTTCCAGCGCTTCAAAACACTTCTGGATCCAGAACAAGTCGAATCTGATCCTGCGGCAGAGATTGCTCAGGCACTGTTTAGCGCTAAATCATCGGAGGGAGTCCCTGCGAGGGTGCTGCTGCTTTCCGCAACTCCGTACAAGCTGTTCACCACGGACGCAGAGATTGAGCAGGAGGACCACTATAAGGATTTCATTGCCACTACCGCCTTTCTGCTTGGGCATGACGAGAAGCGGGGCGCTCGTCTGAAGTCTGCGATTACCGAATTTGGTCGCGGGTTACGTCGTGCAGCGAGGGGAGAAACGGATCAGGTCTTGCCAGCCAAGCAGGAGCTTGAACTCTGCCTGCGAGAGGTGATGGCTCGCACCGAGCGCGTGGCAGCTACAGAGGAACATGACGGTATGCTGGTGGAGCCTGGTAATATCGTAAAACTGCAGCCTGAGGATGTACGCCAGTATCTCGCGGCAGATGCGGTGTTTCGTGCGGTAGGCGAGCGAGATCCAATGGCTTACTGGAAGTCCGCCCCCTATCTTGTCAACTTCATGCATCGCTACAAGGTGGACGAGCGGATTCAGGATACGCAGCAGCGCTTCCCTGAAAAGCTGGCCAAGGTGCTCACCGAGCACCAAGACAGCATGCTGTCCATCGATGCAGTTTCAAAGCTCGGGCTTGTGCCGGATGCGCATGCAAAACTGCGTGATTTGCGAGAACGCTTGATCGACAGTGGATTGTGGAAGCTGCTTTGGATGCCACCGACCGTACCATACTGGCCATTGGCTGGAGCCTATGAGGGACAGCATGGGCAGAGCAAGGCGCTGTTGTTCTCTGCCTGGAACATGGTTCCCGATGTAGTCAGTGGTCTGCTCAGCTATGAAGCCGAGCGGCGAATGCTGGGGCCTGATTTTGAGAGTTACCACGAACCGGATCGTCGCCAGAGCGCCCTGTTGCGCCTGACTGAAACAGGTGGATCTCGAGCCCGGCATCGCCTGTTGCTGCTGCTTATGCCCTGTCTGACACTGGCAGATAAGGCTCATCCTCTTGCTGCTCCAGTAGGTGTTGACCGGCGCGAATGGGTACGTAGTCAGGTGGCTGAGCTGCTCCAAACCTTGCCTGATCCTGAGAATGCTGCGGTAGATAATCGTTGGGAATGGGCGGCGCCGTTGCTGCTGGATCCTGGCATGCGTGAGTTTTTGTCTGACTGGCCGCACGACTCTACGGCCCCGGAGTATCGACCCAATCCTGAGTACTTGCCTGGCTACGTAGATGACCTGCTCTCCCTGGATATCAGCACCCTAGGGCGCCGTCCTGATCACTTGCTTGAAACCCTCACGGATGTAGCGCTTGGCTCGCCTGCTGTGCTTGCTGCGCGCATGCTTGATGTGCCTGGATTGTCACCGCAGGGTAACCGTCCGCCGAACCCGTCTCCCCGCTTCTTCCAGATAACGGCATGGTGTCCACCTATTTTTGGTGGACACCAT
>NZ_RHQM01000019.1 GCF_003935375.1 Stutzerimonas xanthomarina | reverse complement strand
ACTATCAGCAACTTACCGAGTCGGCCCAAGCGGCATGACTCACACCAAAGAGCCTCCGGAATTCCCGGGGCGGTTCACACAACGGCGCCTTTCTCTATAGGTATACGCTTGGGTATATGAGCGCCGGTAAAAGTCGCAACTTCCCAGTGTTTATGCGCCGTAGATACCTAAAGTTCGATTCCTGGTGCCGCACTACGATTTGAAGGCTCGCAGAAATGCGGGCCTTTTTCGTTTTAGGCTGAGCTCGCAATACTCCGGCGACCAATTCAGCCGAGCAGCTTGCGATGCCGCAGATGCACGTAGCGGCGCGCATCTCGTGGCATCGGCCGAGCTCGGTGGCGGTCAAGGTGCAACCCGTCGTACAAGACGCGCCGCCAGTGCGCCTATGGATGCCAGGGTCGCCAGCACGACCACGCCATTCCAGCCCCATTGTCCAAGCGCCAGGCTGCCCAGTCCCGCGCCGGTCGCCATCCCTACGAAAACACCGGTGAACAGCACAGCATTCAAGCGACTGCGCGCCGGCGGGTCGATGCCGTAGACGATGGTCTGATGAGCAACCAAGGTCGCCTGGATGCCGAAATCGAAGCCAATGGCGGCCACCACGATCACGCCCAACTGGATCTCCGGCGGCACCACTCCGACCAAGCCGAGGGCAGCGAAGGATGCGGCAGTCAGGGCCGCGCCCAGGCGTGTCACGCGCTCCGGTCCGCGGCGATCGGCCAGGCGACCGGCCAAGGGTGCGGCGAGTGCGCCAGCGGCACCTGCCAGGCCAAACGCGCCGGCCGCGGCGCTACCGAGTCCGAAATCGGCATGCAGCATGACGGCAAGCGTCGACCAGAATGCACTGAAGGCAACGGACAACAGGCCCTGGGAAACGGCCGCGCGGCGCAGGGACGGATGTAGCGACCAGAGTTTGAGCATGGAGCCGAGCAAGGCGCCGTAGCCCAGCGACGTGGTCGGGGAGAACCGTGGCAACCCGCGCCAGGCGGCGAGCCCGATCAAGCCAATCGAGCCAGCCGCGAGCGCATAAACGGCACGCCAGCCGAGTTGCTCGGCGATCAGGCCGCTCATGACCCGCGAGAGCAGAATGCCCAGCAGCAGGCCGGTCATGACCGTGCCCACGACCCTGCCGCGTTGCGATTCGGGCGCCAGGGTCGCGGCCGCTGGAACGATGTCCTGTGCCAGGGTCGCGGCAAGGCCGATCACCAGGCTCGCAGCGAGCAACGTACCGACACCCGGCGCGATGCTGCCGAGCAGCAGAGCCAGCATGAGCAGCACCGCCTTCGCCAGAATGATCCCGCGCCGGTCATAACGGTCACCCAGCGGCGCCAAGAGCAGAATGCCGAGCGCATAGCCAAGCTGCGTCAGCATCGGAACCATGCCGACAGCGCCTTCGCTGGCCTGGATCTCCGCACCGAGCACACCGAGGATCGGCTGGCTGTAATAGAGGGTCGCGACGCTGAAGCCGGCGCCTGATGCCAGGAGCAGAACAAGCCCAGGCGAGAGCAGAACCGAGCTGTTGGCGAGCGCCGGGGATGAATATGAGGAAGTCATGAGAAGGGTCCGGTCCGAACAGTGTCTGGTCATTCTCCATGTGCATGATCGACTGCTGTAGTAGGCTCATCTGCAGATCCGTTATGCGAGACACGTATGAACGACTACTCGACGGCTGGCATCGATCGCATCGATCTCTTGCGAACGTTCATCAGAATCGTCGATGCCGGCAGTCTCTCGGCGGCGGCGGCGCAACTGGGCACCACCCAACCCACGGTCAGCCGCCGGCTGCAGGCGCTGGAGCGGTCGCTAGGCCTGCAACTGCTCAATCGCTCGACCCACCGCATGCAGCTCACCGGTGATGGTGAGCGTTGCTACGGTTTCGCCCGACAGGTCCTTGAAAGCTGGAGCGAGATGGAAGCCGAGCTGCTCGGCGCGCGTGACGACCCGCGCGGCACGCTTCGGGTGCAGGTCCCGCACGCGTTCGGCCAGGACCAGTTGATCGCTCCGCTCGGCAAGTACCTGTCGCGCTACCCGAACGTCAGCGTCGAATGGGTATTGCATGATCGCTCGCCCAACTTCACGGCAGAGGGAATCGATTGCGCCATCCAGGTGGGCGTCATCGAGGACCCGTCCGTCGTTGCCATCCGCCTCGGCGAAGTCCCGCGCATTGTGGTGACCCATCCGGCGCTGGCTGGCGACGGCCCGCTGCCGAGCACCACCGACCAACTCCAGCGTCTGCCCTGGTTGGCCCTGCGGACCTACTACACCGACGAGGTCGTACTGACCTGCCAGGCGGACGGGCGCTCGCATCGCTTCGCGATCCAGCCACGCATGAGCACGGACAGCCTCTACGCCCTGCGCAGTGCGGCGCTGGCAGGGCTTGGCGCGTGCGTCAGCTCCGCCTGGGTGGTTGCGCAGGACATCGAAGAAGGCCGGCTGATCCAGCTCGTGCCGCAGTGGCGAGCCGCTCCCCTGCCCGTCTACCTCATCTACCCGCACGCGCGCAGCTATCCCGCCAAGCTGCGCCTGTTCGCCGAAATCATCCGTACGGACATGCCCAACCTCGTCGGCATGACCTCACCGGGCATCGACGCGCTGCAACCGGCTGGCGTCGGCGCACGGACGGCTGCCCCCTGAGTTTCTGCCACCGTCATTGCCTGGTTGGACCGAGCGTGTAGAATCCCGCGCCCCGAAATTCAGGAGACAGTACGGTGGTGATTCACTATTCCGCGCCCAATGGGAATGTCGCATGCGGGCGCACCGGCTCAAGCCTCAACAGTTCCGGCGATGCCGCTCAGGTTTCCTGCAAGCTGTGCCTGCGCAGCGTGGAAAAGGCTGTGAGCGAGCCTGTACGCAAGACACCGAGCCTCGCCGAACTGAGGGCTGCCGCGAAGGCGGCGAAGATCACGGCGGGTGCACCCGCAGCCGTGGCGAAGACGGCAACGACGGCCCCCGCAGCGGCAGCGAAAACTGCAGCGAGTGCGCCCGCAGCGCCGGTAAAGGCCGTCCCGGCTGCGCCCGCAACGACAGCGAAGCCGGCTTCCGTCCTGTCCGCACGCGCCGAATGGCAGAAGCGCCTGGAGCAGCTGCCGGGGCGCAATCGCCTGCCCCGTGGCGTAGCGCGGCAGGCGTTCATCTAGCCCGCAGAACGGCGCTGCCGGTCAGTCCTGCCGAATGCGCAGGCCTGGCCAGGTTTCAGACCAGCCCTTCGTGGCCAGGCGCTCCAGATAGACCTGTCGCTTGCCGACACGAAAGGCCGCAGTGGGTCGGACGATCAGATCGAACAGATCGTCCAACCCCAGCGGGGCCGCCACCTCGATCTCCTCCAGCGCTCCCAGCCTCACCCCGACTGCAGTGGCCGTTTCCGGCCAGTGGGTCATCGCGTCCACTGCCGACCGGTAGGGCTGATCCGCGTTGTGCAGGTGCATGCGGGCCTGGTTCTTCACCGACCAGTTGAGCGAGCCGTCCGAGCGCCGCAGTGCCGCCTCGAGCCCGGTATCCAGCGCCTTGTCGGGCCGGTCGGGGTCGAACCAGATGACATCGATATCAGAAGGCAGCGGGCTGCTGTCACGTCCATGCAGGTGATCCCACACCGCACTGCGCACGAAACCTGCAGCCACCCAGCAATCCGGCAGGGCGAGCGCCTTCACAAGATCGAGCGCCCGCATGCGCAGCGGGTCGGCCGTGATGATGGCGCGCAATCGGGCGTGCGTGTGCATGAGATGCTCCGCGAGGGCTGGCCGCACAGGCTATCAGCCTGCACGCCGCCAGTGCGCGACTCGGCGAACCGCCCCGGCCGACGCCCCTCTAAACCTGCATCACGTCAGAGGAGGCACGCATGGACAACTACCACATCAACGCCACCGATAACGGTTGGGAACTGCGCAAGCAGGGGGCGACCCGCGCCTCGAAGACCGCTGCCACCAAGGATGAGATGTTGCAGGTGACCGCAACCTTCCTCGAAGGCAAAACGGCCTCGGTGAAGATTTACAAGCAGGACGGCACCATCCAGAAGGAGCGCACCTACCCGCGCAGTGCCGATCCTCTTGAGAGTAAGGGCTGAAGCCGCCCACCCCATCCTCTACAGCTTGACGATCGACACTTTGGTGGATTTGACGAAGGCGATCACCTCGCTGCCGGCCTGCAGCTCCAGCTCGCGCACCGAGCGGGTGGTGATCACCGAGGTGACGATGCCGGCGGCGCCTCGCTCAGCGGTTAGGTTGCGGGGTCAGGCGCAGGTACGGCTTGACCGCGCGATAGCCCTTGGGAAAGCGCTGCTTGATCTCCTCCTCGTCCTTGAGCGAGGGCACGATCACCACCTCGTCGCCGTCCTGCCAGTTGGCCGGGGTGGCGACCTTGTGGTTGTCAGTGAGCTGCAACGAATCGATCACCCGCAGGATCTCGTGGAAGTTGCGCCCGGTGCTCGCCGGGTAGGTGATGGTCAGACGCACCTTCTTGTTCGGGTCGATGACGAACAATGAGCGCACCGTCAGGGTGTCGTTGGCATTGGGATGAATCAGGTCGTACAGCTCGGAGACCTTGCGATCGGCGTCAGCCAGGATGGGGAAGTTGACGCGGGTGTTCTGCGTCTCGTTGATGTCGTCGATCCACTTGATGTGCGAATCCACCGGGTCCACGGACAGGGCGATGGCCTTGACGTTGCGCTTGGCGAACTCGTCCTTCAGCTTGGCGGTGAAGCCCAGTTCGGTGGTGCACACCGGGGTGAAGTCGGCCGGGTGCGAGAACAGCACACCCCAGCTGTCACCCAGCCACTCGTGGAAGCGGATGCGGCCTTCGCTGGAATCCTGTTCGAAATCGGGGGCGATGTCGCCGAGGCGGATGCTCATTTTCGTTCTCCTTTCTTGCGTGGGTTGCGGCATTGGTTGATAGCGGTTCAGGCGCGCCGTTGCGCCTGTCGCTCGATCCGGCTCTGCAAGCGGTACAGGCTGGCAAAGCCCTGCTCCCAGCGCCGATGTCCGGAGGCCACGTTGATATGCCCGGCGCCGGCCAGGATCGTGGTCTCGCTGCCCCAGGCGTGGCCCATCTCGACGGCACGCGCGGCACTGGCGGCAATGTCGTTGTCCGAGCCGATCAGCAGGCTGGCGAATGGCAAAGGCTGGCGAGGGATCGGGGCGAAGTTGCGCAAGGGTTCCGGGCAGCCGCTGCGTTCGACATCCGCTGGGGCCACCAGCAGGGCGCCGCGCACCCGTTGCAGCAGCTGCGCAGGTGCCTGAGCCGCCCAGTGCGCAACCGTGATGCAGCCCAGGCTGTGCGCAACCAGAATGACCGGTTCGACATGGGCGGCAATGCTGCGCTGCAGCTCGGCGACCCAGTCTTCACGACGCGGAAGGAGCCAGTCCTGCTGCTCTACTCGGGCACTGCCCGGCAGGGTGCGTTGCCAATGGCTCTGCCAGTGCTCATCGGGCGAGCCGTGCCAGCCCGGCACGATCAGATATCGGATGCTGCGCATATCGGCGCCTCCTGTGATTCATGGCGGCCAGTCTAGGCAGCAGATCGATTCGCTTAAAAAGAATAAAGGATTATTTATTTATTCTTTTTAAGAATATTAGGCCACCTGATAAAGAATCTTCTTGTTATTCCATAAAGATCTATAAATGTTCTTAAACAATATTTTTAAGAATATTTCGCCCACACGTATGATCCGCTCCACGCCTTGCTGGCTACGGCCGTTCCGGTCGTCACGAAAGGCTTTCACGGAGAACAGCAATGACCGCGACCATTCGCAACCTCGAGGGGCAGGACGAAGCCAGCATCCTGCGCGAGATCAACAGTGCCCTGAGCGGCCTCAAGTTCGGCTCGGTTGAAATCACCGTGCACAACGGCCAGGTCGTGCAGATCGAGCGCAAGGAGAAGTTCCGCCTGCAGCCGACCGGCAAGAACGCCTGACCCCCAACTACCCCATCCATCAGCCCGACTGGACCACCGGAGGGCGTGACCATGAAACGAGCCGAGACCATGAACACGCACCGGTACTGCAGCTGTCGTCCGCGAATGCGGAGCTAATCGAGTCACTGAAAACCGCCTGACACAGCTAGACCAGGTTGCAACCCGCCAGGCTGCTTCTGCCTCGCCCTGCCTGTCTTCCAGCGTGATTTCAGCGACCGCCCCTGATGCGCCAACACATACAAATTAGTTTTTTCAGGAGCTGCACCATGTCCATTCGTCGCTTCGCCCTCGCCGCCCTGGCGAGCGCGCTGTTCGCCGGCCCCGCACTGGCCGCCGATACCCTGCTCAACGTGTCCTACGATCCGACGCGCGAGCTCTATGTCGAATTCAACAACGCCTTCAACAAGCACTGGCAGGCCCGGGGCCATGAGCCGATCAAGGTCCAGCAGTCCCATGGCGGCTCCGGCAAGCAGGCCCGTGCCGTCATTGATGGTCTGCGCGCCGATGTGGTGACCCTGGCACTGGCGGGCGATATCGACGAGCTGCATCGCCTCGGCAAACTGATCCCCGAGGATTGGCAGACCCGCCTGCCGGACGCCAGCACGCCCTATACCTCGACCATCGTGTTCCTAGTGCGCAAGGGCAATCCGAAGGGCATCAAGGACTGGGACGACCTGGTCAAGCCGGGCGTCGAGGTGATCACGCCGAACCCGAAGACCTCCGGCGGCGCACGCTGGAATTTCCTCGCCGCCTGGGCCTATGCGCAGCAGAAATACGGCACTGAGAAACAAGCACAGGAATTCGTCGGGACGCTGTACAAGAACGTGCCCGTACTGGACACCGGCGCCCGCGGCTCGACCGTCACCTTCGTCAACAATGGCATCGGCGACGTGCTGCTGGCCTGGGAGAACGAGGCCTTTCTGGCCCTGAAGGAACAGGGCGGTGAAGACTTCGAGATCATCGCGCCTTCGCTTTCGATCCTTGCCGAGCCACCGGTGGCCGTGGTGGACAAGAACGTCGAGCGCAAGGGCACGCGGGCGCTAGCCGAGGCCTATCTGAACTACCTGTACAGCGAGGAAGGCCAGCGCATTGCGGCGAAGAACTTCTACCGGCCACGCAACGAGGCCGTGGCAGCCGAATTCAAGGATCAGTTCCCGGCGCTGAAGCTGGTCACCATCGACGGGGATTTTGGTGGCTGGAAGGCCGCGCAGCCGAAGTTCTTCAATGATGGCGGCATCTTCGACCAGATCTATCTGACCGAATGAAGCTACTGCGCTTGCTCATGCTGCGTTGAAGACCGGCTCGGGCCTGCTCATTTACAGCCCGTAAACTCCGCGGCCCTCGCCTGTCTTCGCCTTGCCTGAGCTGCGCTCGTGACGCTTCAGCCGACACATTGCACGAAAGTTCGTAGGGTGGATGGCCGAAGCCATCCACGCGTCCGAGGCGCTGGCCCGCATACGGCAGGCTCGGGCGTGTGCGCGTGGAAAATCGCTTCGCGCGTTTTCCACCCTACGGTCTTCCAGTTTTTTGGCCATTACGCCAAACCGACCGAGCCTCGAACATGTCTAGCCGATCTACCTCCGTCATACCCGGCTTCGGGCTGACGCTGGGCTACACCCTGGTGTACCTCAGCCTGTTGGTGCTGATTCCCCTGGGTGCGCTGTTTCTCAAGACCACCGAACTCTCGTGGGCGCAGTTCATCGCCATCGTCAGCGCGCCGCGCGTGCTGGCGGCGCTGAAGCTGAGCTTTGGCACCGCCTTCGCTGCCGCCGTGCTCAATGGCGTGATCGGCACGCTGCTGGCCTGGGTGCTGGTGCGCTATCGCTTCCCCGGCCGCAAGATCATCGAGGCGATGATCGACCTGCCTTTCGCCCTTCCGACCGCGGTGGCAGGCATTGCCCTCACTGCGCTGTACGCGCCGAACGGACCGGTCGGCCAGTTCGCCACGCAGATGGGCTTCAAGATCGCCTACAGCCCGCTGGGCATCACCCTGGCACTGACCTTCGTGACCCTGCCCTTCGTGGTGCGCACCCTCCAGCCGGTGCTCGCCGATATCCCTCGGGAAGTCGAAGAAGCCGCGGCCTGCCTTGGCGCGCGTCCACTGCAGGTTGTTCGCCATGTGCTCCTGCCAGCGCTGCTGCCCGCCTGGCTGACCGGCTTCGCCCTGGCCTTTGCCCGCGGCGTCGGTGAGTACGGCTCGGTGATCTTCATTGCCGGCAACATGCCGATGAAGACCGAGATCCTGCCGCTGCTGATCATGGTCAAGCTGGATCAGTACGACTACGCCGGCGCCACGGCCATCGGCGTGCTGATGCTGGTGGTGTCTTTCATCCTGCTGCTGGCGATCAACCTGCTGCAGCGCCGCATTGCCCACGGCTGAGGAGGCCAGCATGACTACCGCTTCCCTGCCCGTGTCGGCGAATGCCCGCGCCACCACTACCCGTCGCGGCAAGCAAACGGCCCGCCGGCTATTGATCGGCGCGGCCTGGCTGACCTTCGCGCTGTTCCTTCTGCTGCCGCTCTTGATCGTCCTCGGCGAGGCCTTCAAGCAAGGGGTCGGCACCTTCTTCACGGCGATCCTCGAGCCCGATGCCCTGGCGGCGCTCAAGCTCACCCTGCTTGCCGTGGGCATCTCGGTGCCGCTCAATCTGGTGTTCGGCGTCGCCGCCGCCTGGTGCGTGAGCAAGTACGAGTTCCGCGGCAAGAGCCTGCTGGTGACCCTGATAGACCTGCCGTTCTCGGTCTCCCCGGTCATCGCCGGCCTGATCTACGTGCTCTTGTTCGGCACCCAGGGCTATTTCGGCGAGTGGCTGAGTGATCGCAATATCCAGATCGTCTTCGCCGTGCCGGGCATCGTCCTGGCGACGCTGTTCGTCACCGTGCCCTTCGTCGCCCGCGAGCTGATCCCGCTGATGCAGGAACAGGGCAGTACCGAAGAGGAAGCCGCGCGACTGCTCGGCGCCAGCGGCTGGCAGATGTTCTGGCACATCACCCTGCCGAACATCAAATGGGGCCTGATCTACGGCGTGGTGCTCTGCACCGCGCGGGCAATGGGCGAGTTCGGCGCGGTGTCAGTGGTCTCCGGGCATATCCGCGGGCTGACCAACACCCTGCCGCTGCACGTCGAGATTCTCTACAACGAATACAACCACGTCGCCGCGTTCAGCGTGGCCAGCCTGCTGCTGGGCCTGGCGCTGGTGATCCTGCTGCTCAAGCAGTGGAGCGAATCGCGTATCGCCCGCCTGCACGCCAACGCCGAGGAATGACCATGTCGATCGAAATCAGCAACATCAACAAGCGTTTCGGCCAGTTCCAGGCACTGAACGCGATCAACCTGCATATCCAGAGCGGTGAACTGGTCGCTCTGCTCGGCCCGTCAGGCTGCGGCAAGACAAGCCTGCTGCGCATCATCGCCGGGCTGGAAACACCAGACAGCGGCAGCATTGTCTTCCATGGCGAGGATGTCTCCAGCCGCGATGTGCGCGACCGCAACGTCGGTTTCGTCTTCCAGCATTACGCCCTGTTCCGCCATATGACCGTGTTTGACAACGTGGCCTTCGGCCTGCGCATGAAGCCCAAGAAGCAACGCCCGAGCGAAGCGGTCATCGCCGAAAAAGTCCGCGAACTGCTCGGCCTCGTGCAGCTCGACTGGCTGGCCGACCGCTACCCGGAGCAGCTCTCCGGCGGCCAGCGACAGCGTATCGCCCTGGCGCGCGCACTGGCGGTCGAGCCGAAAGTGCTGTTGCTCGACGAGCCGTTCGGCGCACTGGACGCCAAGGTGCGCAAGGAGCTGCGCCGCTGGCTGGCACGGCTGCACGAAGACGTGCACCTGACCTCAGTATTCGTCACCCATGACCAGGAGGAAGCGATGGAGGTCGCCGACCGCATCGTGGTGATGAACAAGGGTGTGGTCGAGCAGATCGGCACGCCGGCGGAGGTCTACGCCAACCCCGCCAGCGAGTTCGTCTACCACTTCCTCGGCGACGCCAATCGCCTGCAGCTGGATGAACAGCGCAGCGTGCTGTTCCGCCCGCATGAGGTTTCCCTGAGCCGCGAAGCGGTGGCCGAGCACCTAGCCGGCGAGGTGCGCGACATCCGTCCGCTTGGTGCGCTTACCCGGGTCACGCTGAAGGTCGCTGGGCAAGCCGAGCCGATCGAAGCGGAGGTCGGCAATGACCACGCCAGCCTGGTAGGCGTGCGACGCGGCAGCACGCTGTACTTCCAGCCCAAGGGGCAGGCGCTGCGCGCGGGCTGATGCGCGCCGCCGCGTCGACTCGCGGTCATATCGGGCGACAGAAGCGACTTGGCCGCGGCGGGCAACTGTCGCACCCTGTCGGTAGTCGCCCCTTATCGCGAGGCTCACATGCGCATCACCCTGTTCAACAGCAAACCCTACGATCGCGACAGCTTCCAGGCCGCCAATCAGGCACATGGCTTCGAGCTGCAATTCCTCGAGTCGCGCCTCGATCCCGACACCGTGGCGCTGGCCGCGGGCGCTGAGGTGGTCTGCCCGTTCGTCAATGACGTGCTGTCGGCGCCCGTGCTGGAGAGGCTCGCCGCTGGAGGCACGCAGCTGATCGCCCTGCGTTCGGCGGGCTACAACCACGTCGATCTGCCCTGTTCCCAGCGCCTCGGCCTACCGGTAGTACGGGTGCCGGCCTATTCGCCGCACGCGGTGGCCGAGCACACCGTGGCGCTGATCCTGGCACTCAACCGGCGCCTGCCACGGGCCTACAACCGTACCCGCGAGGGCAATTTCTCGCTGCAGGGGCTGACCGGCTTCGATCTGGTCGGCAAGCGGGTCGGCGTGGTCGGCAGCGGGCAGATCGGCGCTGTGTTCGCGCGGATCATGCTCGGTTTCGGCTGCGAGGTGCAGCTCTACGACCCCTTCCCCAACCCGGAGCTGGAGCGCCTCGGCATGCGTTATGTGGCGCTCGACGAGCTGCTCGCCAGCAGCGATATCGTCAGCCTGCACTGCCCGCTGACCGAGCAGACGCGCCACCTGATCAACCAGCAGAGCCTGGCGACCATGAAGCCGCGCGCCATGCTGATCAACACCGGCCGTGGCGCGCTGATCGACACGCCGGCACTGATCGGCGCGCTGAAGAGCGGCCAGCTCGGCTATCTGGGGCTGGACGTCTATGAGGAAGAGGCCGGGCTGTTCTTCGAGGACCACTCCGGCCTGCCGCTGCAGGACGATGTGCTGGCGCGGCTGCTGTCGTTTCCCAACGTCATCGTCACCGCGCACCAGGCATTTCTCACCGACGAGGCGCTGGCTGCGATCGCAGGCACCACGCTGGGCAATGTCGCGGCCTGGCAGGCCGGGCAGATCAGCAATCAGGTCAGCGGCTAGCGGCCTGTGCGGTGGGTAGGTTGAGGCAAGTTCGGATGAGCAGCAACACAGTATCGGGGCCATGGCGCCGAAATTGACCAACTGAACTTAGCAAAGGCCACTAACGGGCTGGTTTTTCGTCGAGCTGGCGCAGGCGCGCCTTGAGCAGGACCGGGAAGCGCTTGAACCAGGTCTGGTTCAACGGCGAGGGATGCGGCAGCGGGTGCAGGGTGAAGGTTCGGGCCCGCCCCTGCTCGTCCTGTAGCTCGACGTCGACGCTGGCGGTGAAGCGGTCCTCACGCTGCCAGAAGTCTTGCAGGCGCTGGCGCGTCTCACGCGGCTGGTCGATGCCGAACCAGAGGAACGCCTCGCGCCCGAGGGTGATGATGTGCCGCCCGCGCCAGTTGTCCACCAGCAACTGGCGCATCAGCGGATGGAAGCGGCGCTTGACTGCCATCGACCAGGCCTTGTTGCCGACCGGCTTGTACGGCACGGTGTTGATCCAGAAGTAGTGCCGCCCCAGCGCCCGCCCCGCCTCGAAATCCGGCATCTGCTCGCCATGCAGGTGGCGATAGAGCACGCGGCGGACGATCTGCCCGCCGGAGCCGATGAAGGGCTCGCCATGGCGTATCTCTTCGCGGCCGGGGTCGCGTCCGAAGAAGCAGATAGCCGCATCGGCTTCGCCAAGCCCGATGATCGGCTCCTGTGGATCACGTTCGAATGCCTGGTAGACCGGCAGATCGATGCCATCGGTGTGCGCGGCGAGGTCGCGTAGCGCCTGACGGAGTTCAGTGGGCAGCGCCATGACCGGTGCCTCAGAGGTCGCTTTCGTCGACCAGTTCGACTGCCGCCGCTTCCAGTGCATAGGCGGCATCGGCCAGCTCGTTGCTGACCGGCTCGATCTGCAGGCGACCGTCCACCCACAGCGGCGCGTAGATGTCCTCCAGGGCGATGCCCTTCGGGTAGCGCACCAGCACGATCTGGTTCGGCGGCGGCGGCGGTACGTGAATGCAGGCGCCCGGATAGGGCACCAGGAAGAACTCGGTGCTGCGCCCGCGCGCGTCGCTCTCCAGCGGCACCGGATAGCCGCCCAGACGGATCTCGCGGCCATTCAGTTCGGCGACGGTCTTGGCCGAGTACATCACCGCCGGCAGCCCGGCGTCCTGCTTCAGCCCGCCCTGATCGCTGAAGCCGGCATCTTCCGGCGTCGAGTGGTCGATTTCGGGCATTTCCTCCAGCGCCTGGCGGTCCTCGGGCGGCATCAGCTCGAGCCAGTCGAGTTCGGGCGGCGTGGCCTGGGCGTGGGAAACAAGTGCGAGACAGCAGAGCAGCGAGAGGACGAATGTGCGCATAAGGCAACTACATGAGAGAGAACGGGGCCACTGGGCGCGGCCCCCGGTGGATCAATGTTTGCGGCTGGTGATCATGCCGTAGATGACCAGCAGGATGATCGCACCGACCACCGCGCCGATAAAGCCTGCGCCCTCGCCCGCCTGGTACAGACCGAGCGCCTGTCCGCCATAGGTCGCCAGCAGCGAGCCGCCGATACCGAGCAGGATGGTCATGATCCAGCCCATGCTGTCGTCGCCGGGCTTGAGGAAACGCGCGATGAGGCCAACGATGAGGCCGATGATGATGGTGCCGATGATGCCCATGGATAAGCTCCTGAGGTCCGAAAGGTGGGTAACCAATCGGACCCGAGGGCTCTGTCACCGTTCGCCGAAGCCTGACGGCCGGGCGTCAGGAATGCGGGATCAGCGTCTCTACGGCGGTGATCTGCCGGTCGAGGGTGGCGCGATCGGGGCAGCGCAGGGTGGCGTGGCCAACTTTGCGTCCGACCTTGAAGGCCTTGCCGTAGTGATGCAGATGGCAATCCTCGATGGCGATGACCTTTTCCACCGGCGGAACTTCACCAATGAAGTTGAGCATGGCGCTCTCGCCCAGCTTGGCGGTCGAGCCCAGCGGCAGACCGGCGACGGCACGCAGGTGGTTCTCGAACTGGCTGCACTCGGCGCCTTCGATGGTCCAGTGCCCGGAGTTGTGCACGCGCGGGGCGATCTCGTTGGCCTTCAGGCCGCCATCGACCTCGAAGAACTCGAAGGCCAGCACGCCAACGTAGTCGAGCTGCTTGAGCACACGACCGACATAATCCTCGGCCAGCGCCTGCAGCGGATGATTACTACTGGCCACCGACAGCCGCAAGATGCCGCTCTCGTGGCTGTTGTGCACCAGCGGATAGAAGCAGGTTTCGCCGTCGCGGCCGCGCACGGCGATCAGCGAGACTTCCCCGGTGAAGGGCACGAAGCCCTCGAGGATGCACGGCACGCTGCCCAGCTCGGCGAAGGCATTGCTCACATCGGCCGGCTTGCGCAGCAGCTTCTGGCCCTTGCCGTCGTAACCCAGGGTGCGGGTCTTGAGCACGGCTGGCAGGCCGATGCTGGCCACCGCGGCGTCGAGGTCGGCCTGGGACTGGATATCGGCGAACTCCGGGGTGGGAATGCCGAGATCCTTGAACATGGATTTCTCGAACCAGCGATCACGGGCGATGCGCAGCGATTCGGCGCTCGGGTAGACCGGCACGAACTGCGAGAGAAAGGCCACGGTTTCAGCCGGTACGCTCTCGAACTCGAAGGTCACCAGATCCACCTCGTCGGCCAGCCGGCGCAGGTGGTCCTTGTCGTCGTAGTCGGCGCGGATGTGCTCACCGAGGGCCTGGGCGCAGGCATCCGGTGCCGGGTCGAGGAAGGCGAAGCTCATGCCCAGCGGAGTGCCCGCCAGGGCCAGCATGCGGCCCAGCTGGCCGCCACCGATCACACCAATTTTCATATCAACGGCCCTTCAGTAGGCGGCAGATCGAGCGCGCGCGTCGCGCGGCGCAGGAAAGCAAGTTTATACCCGCCAGCGGGCGTCGCCGCGCCGGCAGGGGTCGGCTCAGACGCGTGGGTCCGGGCCGTCCAGAACGGTCTGGGTCTGCTCGTCGCGGAATTTCTTCAGTGCTTGGTGATACTCGGGAAACTCGTGACCGAGGATGCTCGCCGACAGCAGCGCGGCGTTGATCGCGCCGGCCTTGCCGATGGCCAGGGTGGCGACCGGCACGCCCGCCGGCATCTGCACGATGGACAGCAGCGAATCGACGCCGGAGAGCATCGAGGACTGCACCGGCACGCCGAGCACCGGCAGGTGCGTCTTGGCGGCGCACATGCCCGGCAGATGGGCGGCACCGCCGGCGCCGGCGATGATCACGCGCAACCCGCGGGCTTCGGCCTGTTCGGCGTACTGGAAGAGCAGGTCCGGGGTGCGATGGGCGGACACCACCGTCACTTCATGGGGGATGCCCAGCTTTTCCAGCATGTCGGCGGTGTGGCTCAGGGTGGACCAGTCGGACTTGGAGCCCATGATCACGCCTACCAGTGCGCTCATCGTCGTGCCTCTCATTGGGCGCCCGCGGGCGCGTCAAGAACAACAAACCACGCAAAAGAGCGTGGCCTGGACAGTCGCGGACTGACCTTGGCCGCCCGCGCGAAAGCCGCGCAGTATAGCGCAAGGCGTGACCAGCCAGTACCCCGCGCTACTGCAGCGCAGCAGGCGCCAGGCGTGGCAGTTCGATCCAGAAACGGCTGCCGACGCCAGGTTCGCTGTGCAGTCCCAGCTGGCCGTTCATCAGGCGGGCGAACTCCAGGCACAGCGACAGCCCTATGCCGGTGCCCTGGATCATGCTGTTCTCGCGCCCGAGCCGCTGGAAGGGTTCGAACACCTGCGCCTGCTGCGCGGGCTCGATGCCCAATCCCGTATCCTCGACCAACAGCCGCACATGCCCCGGGCTGGTTTCGGTACGCAGGCTGATGTGGCCATCGGGGACGTTGTACTTCATCGCGTTGGACAGCAGGTTGAGCAGCACCTGGCGCAACCGACGCGGCTCGGCAAGCACCTGCAGTGGCTCATCCGGCAACTGCAATTGCAGATGCAGGCCGCGTTGCTGAACCTCGAGCGAGACCAGTTCGGCGCACTCGCGCATCAGTTTGCAGACGTCCACCGCCTGCAGTTCGAGCTGCGCCGGTTCGTTCTGCAGGCTGGACCACTCGAGAATCTCGCCCAGCAGCTGGTTGAGATGGCGGCTGGCAAGCAGGATCTCGTCGAGGTATTCCGCCGCCTCGGATTGACTCTCGTCGTCGCAGTCCATGCGCATCAGCTGGGCGAAACCGAGAATCGCATTGAGCGGCGTGCGCAGTTCATGGCTGATACCCGAGAGCAGCCGACCCTTCGCTTCGCTGGCAGCCTGGGCCTGCAGGGTCGCCGCGCGTAGTTCTTCCTCGACCCGCTTCAGCGCGTCGATATCCACATGGGTACCGGCGAGCATCTTCGCCACGCCGGTATCCGGATCATGTTCAAGCACACGCCCGCGGCTGAGCAGCCAGTGGTAGTGGCCCTGGGTATCGGCGAAGCGGTATTCGGCCTCGTAGCGCTGCTGCAGCCCACGGCTGACGCGTTCGATCTGCGCCAGCGCCTGCGGCAAGTCGTCGGGGTGGATACGGCGACGGAACTCGCTATCGCTGAGCTGCCCCGACGGCAGGCCGAAGCGCGTCCCCATACCGCCGCGTATACGCAGCCGGTGGTTGGGCATGTCATATTCCCAGAGGCTCTCGGTTGCGCTTTCCAGCACCAGTTCCAGTCGTCGTTGCGCCTCCCAGCGCTCGGACTCGCTGTAGGCCAGGCGACTGCCGATGTCCTGGGTGTGACGGCACATTTCGTCCAGCTCGCGGATCTGCGACTGGGCCGGCTGCGGCTGCCAGCGGCCGACTCCAATCTCGCTGAGCATCCGCGAGATGCCGGCGATGGGCGTCAGCAGCGCGCCGCTAAGCTGGCGTGCGCGCAGCCACATGAGGGCGAAGAAACCGATATAGAACAGCACCAACCCGGCAATCAGCAGATAGCCGATCTGCTGGTAACGGCTCGCCAGGGCATTGGTCTGGCGAAATACCGCGGCCTCATCGACCACCGCCAGCAGGTGCCAGCCGGTCTGCGCCACAGTGGTCCATGCCACCAGCTGCGGCCGGCCGCCAAGCATCACTTGCTGTACGCCGCTGCTGGCCCCGGAGATCGCCGCGGCGAGTTCAGCGGTTTCCGGGCGGCGATCGAGCTGGAAATCCTCCGGTTTGAACACCTCGCGGCGGATGGCATCCAGATAGGAATGCTCGGTCAGCTCGGCCAGGCCGAAATCCGCTTCGCCAGGTTCGGGCAGCGCCATGATCGACAGATCATCGCTGACCAGCATGGCGTAGCCACCCCAGGGCACCTGCACCTGGCCGATCTGCTCGAGGATGCCGCTGACGGTGATGTCGATGCCAACCACGCCTTCTAGAAAATCGCCGTGGTACACCGGCGCGGTCGCCGACATCATCCAGCCGTGCCCGGCCGGGTCGAGGTAGACATCGGTCCACACTACGCCGCGCGACGGGTTGTGCTTGGCGTCCGCCAGGTAATAGAAGTTGTACTTGGGGATATCCATGTCCGCCGGGTACTGATCGAGCGTGAAGAACCACGGATAGATATGGTTGAAGCTATCCCAACTGTTGAAGTAGAGGCTGGCGACCAGCGGGTTGCGCGCTTCGATCTCCTTCATCAGCGGCTCTAGCTGCCGCAGCCTGGCGATCTTCTGCAGATCATGCCGCTCGGGAGCAGTGGCGTTGGAATAGAACACGGCGGCACCGCCGTCATCGCTGGGGCTGTAGCGCACGCCCTCGTCGCTCAGGGCCAGTTCGGGCACCTGTCCCGGCGCGACGCCCTGCAGCGCCTGCGCGGTGAGGTTGCGATACAACTGGGTCAGGGAGCTGACCTGGCTGAGCTGCTCGCTGATCAGACGCGACTCAAGACTTACCGCCGCCTGCAGGTCGTTGAGCGCGGTTTCGCGCAGATGCTCGACCTGGGCGTCGCGAATGGCGTTGTTGGTCAGCAGATAGATCGCGATCAACGCGGTCTCCACCAGCACCAGTGGGATGAGCGCGCTGCGCACGAAGGCCCGCCATATCCATTGACGCAGGCCGATTGGCTTTGAGGTGGGCACGATGGGCTCCAGCGGCCGCGCAAGGCGAATAATCAGCAGTAGGCGCGGCGAGGCCGTGATCATACCATCGCGCTCGCGGCGTCGAGCTAGTGGCCTGTGCGGTGAGTGGGTTGAGGCAAGTTCGGATGAGCATGGGTCCGAAACAAGGCGCTGCGACGAGTCATAGCTGGGCTATGGCAAGGAGCAGCAACGCAGTATCGGGGGCCATGGGCACCGAAATTGACCAACTGAACTTACCAAACAGGCCACTGGAGCCTGGCGGTCGAGTTCGCCGTCGTTTCAGCAGGCGCTGGCGACGCTGGTGGTGCCGGAGACCGAGCGGCGGCATTGCTTGGCCATCGCCGCCAGGCGTACCGCGACATTGGCGGTGCCGTAGCCGGCGTAGCCATTGCAGCGCTGCAGGATCTCGAAGAAGAAGCGGCCTTCGAACGGCTCGGTGTAGACGTGAAACAGCTCGCCACCCTCGGCATCACGGTCGTAGAGCACGTTGTAGCGCGCCAGCTCGGCGAGCAGCGCGTCGTCGAAATCGAACCGCGCCGCCAGATCGTCGTAGTAGTTGCGCGGGATTTCCAGCAACGGCACCCCGGCCGCCTGCGCCCGGGCGACCTCGGCGAAGATGTCGTCGCAGGCGAACGCCACGTGGTGCACCCCGGCGCCACGATAACTGGACAGCGCCTGGGCGATCACGGTGTCGCGATCCTGCGAGGTGTTCAGCGGCAGCCGGACGCGACCGCAGGGGCTACGCATGGCGCGGCACTTCATCAGTCCGTAGGGATCGGGCAGCAGCAGCTCGTTGTCGGCCTCGAAATCGAACAGGCTGCGATAGAACAGCACCCAGCTGGCCAGGCTTTCGGCCGGCAGCGCGGTAGCCATGTGATCGATACGCTGCAAGCCCGCATCCTTCGGGCCGACCGCATGCAGGCGAAAGTCGATGTCGTAGTTGCTCTGCCCTGGCGCGCCGGACTCAAGCAGATAGATGAGGCTGCCGTCCGGCGCGCGCACAGCCGGAATCTGCCGCTCGTTCGGCCCGATCAGGCCACGGTAGGGCTGGCCGCCAAAGGCGCAGGCACGCGCCAGCGCCGGCCCCTCTTCGTCGATCTTCAGCGCCATTGCACACACCGAAGGGCCATGCGCCTCGAAGTAGTTGTGGGCAAACGAATAGGGCTCGGCGTTGAGCACGATATTGATCTCGCCCTGGCGAAACAGCTGCACATCCTTCGAGCGGTGCTGACCGACATGGGCGAAGCCAAGACGCTGCAGCCAGCTGCCGAGGCGCACGGCGTGCGGCTCGTCCACCGCGAACTCGAGGAAATCGATGCCTTCGTAGCGCGGTGCCGGCGGTGGCGCGAACAGCGTTTGCGCCAGCGCCGGGCTGGTCGAGGCACTCAGGCGCTGCCCGGTTTTCTCTTCCAGGTGCTGAAGCGCACGCAGGCCGTCAGCGGCGATGCCTCGCGGCGGCGCAGCGCGGAAGCCATCGTTGAACACTTCCAGCGACAACGGGCCGCTGTAGCCGGCCTGCAGCACAGGTGCGAGAAAGCCCGCCAGGTCGAATTCGCCCTGACCGGGAAAACAACGGAAATGCCGACTCCACTGCAGCACATCCATTGCCAGCAGCGGCGCATCGGCGAGCTGTACGAAGAAGATCCGCTCGCCCGGGATATCGACGATGCCGCTCGGGTCATCGCCCAGCGCCAGCGTATGGAAACTGTCGAGAATCACCCCCAGTGCAGGATTGTCGACCTGTTGTACCAGTGACCAGACCTGCCGCCAGGTCTTCACGTGGCGGCCCCAGGCCAGCGCCTCGTAGCCCACGCGCAGCCCGCGTGCACCGGCGCGCTCGGCGATCTGGCCAAGGTCACCCACCAGTGTCTCGTTATCGCCCAGCGCATCGGCCTGGACGTTGCTGCAGAGCAGCATCAGGTCGACGCCCAGCTCGTGCATCAGGTCGAACTTGCGCTCGGCGCGATCGAGATTGCGCTGCACGCGCGCCCGCGGGCAACCCTCGAAATCACGGAACGGCTGGAACAGCGTGACGGCAATGCCCAGGTCCTCGCACAGGCGGCGGATGTCCTGCGGGCTGCCGGAGTGATAGAGCAGGTCGTTCTCGAACAGCTCGACGCCATCGAATCCAGCCGCCGCGGCGGCCTCCAGCTTCTCCGGCAGGGTGCCGCTCAGCGACACGGTGGCGATCGAGCGTTTCATGCGGTTACTCCTGTTACCGGGTGACTCGGGAAGTTGCGCGGCAGCGCTGGGGTCGACGCGAGCATGATCAGGGCACCAGACCATCGCGCTCGCCCGGCTCGGCCAGCGGCAACATCAAGCCGCTCTGACCAGGCATTGCCGCAGTCGGATCCTCCAGCAGCGCGCGCAGCGGCGTGGCGATGGAGGCGGTGTAGTCCTTGACACAGCGATGATGGCCGCCGAGCACGTCGTAACTCTCGAAGCTCGCACCCATGTCGCGCCAGGCGCGACTGGTGTAGTCGGCGGAGAAATACACCACCGGCGCGTCGATGCGCCGGGGCAGGTAGCGCGCCATCACCAGCGAGTACTGCAGGAAGCGCACGCGCACCTCACGATCACGCGCGCTCGGTGGCGGCGGCACGTGGCCAGCCATCCGCTGCCGCAGCATGCGCACGCTGCGCCGCGACAGCTTCCAGGCCAGGTTGGCGAAGCGCTTGGGGTAGGGCCACTTGCTGGTTTCACCGAAACGGCTGAGCACCTCGTAGGCGCGGGCAAGGTGCATGTCCGGCAGCACGCGGTCGAGGGTACGCAGGATGGCCCGCGACCACGGGCGAACATTGGCAGTGGGCGGATCGATCAGAGCGACGATCTCCACCTCATGGCCCGCCTCGATGAGCAAACGAGCGGCCTCGAAGGCCACCAGCGCGCCGTTGCAGTAGCCGCCGATGCGGTACGGTCCCTGTGCCTGGCGCGCGAGGATCAGCGGCAGACGTTCACGCGCCATCTGCTGCACCGACTCTGGTATCGGCTCGTTGTCCATGCCATGCGGAGCGATGGCCGTCAGCGGCTGCTGCGGGCCGAGCAGCCGGGCCAGGCGACGGATGTAATAGCCGCCATGGGCGAAATCGCCGTGGAACCAGAACAACGGCGTGCGCCCTGGCTGGGCGTTGAAATCGATGACCGGAATGACGTGGTTGGCAAGATTCTCCAGACGTGCTGCCAGCTCGCGGGCGGTCTCGGCCTCGACCAGCAACGATTCGGGGATCACTCGCCCGAGCATCTGCTCCAGCTCGGCAAGCATTTCGGTGGCCAGCAGCGAGTCACCACCGCAATCGAGAAAGTTGTCGTTCGGGCCGACCGCCTCGGTTTTCAGCAGTCGCCGCCATAGCGCCAGCACCTGCTGCTCCAGTTCGGACGCCGCCTCGGCCACCGCCGCGGCCCGAGCCCGCGCGCTGCGCTGCTCGAGGTAGGCATCCGCCAGCCGATGCCGCAACACCTTGCCGGTCAAGCCGCGCGGCAAGGCTTCGATGATCTGCACGCGCCGCGGCACCTTGAAGTACACCAGCTCGCCCCGCAGGTAGCGCTGCAGCTCCTCGGCCGCCACCTGCATGTCAGGGCGTAGCACCACGGCGGCGGCGACGTCCTGGCCGAGGCGCTGATGCGGCACGGCGAACGCCGCGGCATCGGCCACCGCCGGATGGCGCAACAGCACCGCATCGACTTCCGGCAGGCTGACCTTCTCGCCGCCGCGGTTGATCACTTCCCGCAGGCGTCCATGCAGGCGCAGGAAGCCGTCCTCGTCGAGGCTGCCGATGTCGCCGGTGTGGAACCAGCCGTCGCGCAGCACCTCGCGGTTGAGCATGTCATCGCCAAGATAGCCAGGCATCACCGTCGCGCCACGCACGCGGATCTCGCCGCGCTCGCCGGCCGCCAGCGGGTTGCCGCTCTCGTCGACGATGCTCAGGGTTTCCGGCCAGGGCCGACCGACCGTGTCCGCCTTGCGCTCGGTCGGGGTGTTGACGGCGATCTGCGCGGCCTCGCTGGAGCCGTAGTGCTCCAGCAGCGGGAAGCCCATGGTCTGCTCGAAGGCATCGATGATGTCCTGTCCCAGCGGCGCGCCGCCGGATGAGGCGAAGCGCGGCCGCTGCGTGCCCAACCCTTCGGGGTGCGCGCTGGCCGCTTCGAGAATCGCACGGTGCAGTGCCGGACCGGCGGAATACCAAGTCGGACGCAGGGCTTCGAACCACTCGTTCAGATCCACTACCGAGGGGCTGAGCGGAAAGGCGACGCTGCCGCCGGTGAGCAGCGGCGTGAGGATGGTGACCTTCAGCCCGTGGGAGTAATAGGGCGCCGAGACGCACAGGCAGCGGTCGCTGGCATCCAGGTCGAACCAGCGCTGCCACTTGCGCGCGGCGGTCAGCATGTTGCGATGGGTGAAGGGAATCAGCTTGGGCAACGCCGTGGTGCCGGAGCTGCGCAGGATGAACGCCGGAGCGTCTGCCTCGGGCAGATCATCGGCGGCGGGCTGTGCGGCCAACGGCATGTCGAGCTGCAATGCCGGGCTGCCGTCCGCGGCCGCTTCGGCGCTGATCAGCGTCAGTCCGTGGCGCTCGGCGGCCGCCCGACCCTGCTGATCGCCGTCGCTGCTGATCAGCAGCGCATCGAGCGGCAGCTGCTGGAGAAACTGATCCAGCTCGGCCGGGCCGAGACGCGGATCGAGCGGTACGGCAACCGCCGAACAGGCGATGGCAATGATCGCGACAGCCGCCTGCGGGGCTTCCGGCAGCAATACGCCGATCCGCGCGTCGCGACCGAAGCCGGCCAGACGCAACTGGCGGCGGGTCTGCTCGATCATCTGCTGCAGGCCACGTTGGTCCAGCGGCGCGAAGCGTGTCGAAAGCACCGCCGGCCGATTGGGCGCTTCGCGCGCAATACGGGTGAGCGCCGCATGCAGGGTGACGGGCACGTTGCTGTCGGTCGCAGGGTCGGGCATAGCAAAGACCGCGTCCGTAGCGGGCACGGTGGCGTCGGATTCGTGGTTCACGGCTTTCTGTCCTTGGCTAGAGTCCGGCCTGGCCACGGCTCGGATTGTCAGCTAAGACAGCACTGCCAGAAAAAGTTGCCCTGCGCGACGCAACAAAATGTGTGCAGTTAGCCGCTTGTTATGCACATTTGGCTGCTCGGAGCCCTTTAACCTGCCACCCCACCCGCCTGTCGCAGCGCCTCCGCGACACGGTTTTCCAGCCTCCGCCAGAGCAAACGCACTGCGCCCTTGCGCATCAGCGAGCAACGATACAGACGGATTTCCAGCGGTACGCGCCATTGCTCGCTGCCGCAGATAGCCAACTCCCCGCGCTGCAACTCGGGTTCGACGCTCAGCCGCGGCACCCAGGCGATGCCCAGTCCCTGCAGCGCCATGCTTTTCAGGCTGTCGGCCATGGCCGTCTCGTAGACAGTGGTCGAACGCAACGCGCGCTGGCGCAGCAACAGGTTCACCGAGCGACCGAGAAAGGCGCCAGCGCTGTAGGCCAGCAGCGGCACCGTCTGGCCGCTGTCGACGTCGTACAGCGGCGAGCCGTCATCACTTGCCGCGCAGACCGGCAACATCTCGGTGCGCCCCAGGTGCAGTGAGGGGAACAGCTCCGGGTCGAGCTGCAAGGCGGCATCCGGGTCGTAGTAGGCGAGAATCAGATCGCAGCCGCCCTCGCGCAGCACATGCACGGCCTCGCCGACGTTGGTGGCGATCAACCGGGTGGCGATGTTCAGCCCGTCCTGGCGCAGGCCTGCGATCCATGCCGGGAAGAAGCCCAGCGCCAGCGAGTGCGCGGCGGATATCTGCAGCACCTCGCCCTGCTGGCCCTCGACGTGGTGCAGATGGCGCACTACTTCGCCGAGCTGCTCGACCATGTTGCGCGCACTGACCAGGAACAGCTGGCCCGCTTCGGTCAGCTCGATCGGCGTACGCGAGCGGTTGATCAGCTGCAGGCCGAGCGCCTCTTCCAGCGAGCGTATCCGCCGGCTGAAGGCCGGCTGCGTGACGAAGCGCCGTTGCGCGGCTTGGGAGAAGCTGCGGGTCGCCGCCAGCGCCACGAAATCCTCCAGCCACTTGGTTTCCAGATTCACCTGAACATCCCTCGATACGATTGCGCCCAGTACAAAGTCACGCGGCCATTATGCCGATTCGGCATGGGACAGCCGGCAACGGCATTGGCCGCCAAACCCCTGGAAGCCTTATTTTAGAAGGACTGCAGCACAGCCTGCGCCTACCGAAGCCACATTACCATCATGTCCGAAGTTGCATCATCGCGAGTCGAAAAAGACCTGCTTGGCACCCTCCCCGTTCCTTCCGACGCCTACTACGGCATCCAGACCCTGCGCGCCTTGCACAACTTCCGCCTCTCCGGCGTGCCGTTGTCGCATTACCCAAAACTGATCGTCGCCCTGGCGATGGTCAAGCAGGCGGCCGCAGACGCCAACCGCGAGCTGGGCTACCTGCCCGAAGCCAAGCACGTGGCAATCAGCCAGGGCTGTGCACGACTGATTCGCGGCGAATTCCATGAGCAGTTCGTGGTGGACATGATCCAGGGCGGCGCCGGCACCTCGACCAACATGAACGCCAACGAAGTAATCGCCAACCTCGGCCTGGAAGCGATGGGCCACGCCAAGGGCGAGTACCAGTACCTGCACCCGAACAACGACGTGAACATGGCGCAGTCCACCAACGACGCCTATCCGACGGCGATTCGCCTGGGCCTGCTGCTCGGTCACGACACCCTGCTCGCCAGCCTGGAGAGCCTCTGCCAGTCGCTGACCGGCAAGGGCCATGCCTTCGCCCACGTGCTGAAGATGGGCCGCACCCAGCTGCAGGACGCCGTGCCCATGACCCTCGGTCAGGAATTCCACGCCTTCGCCACCACCCTCGGCGAGGATCTGCACCATCTGCGCGGCTTCGCCCCGGAGCTGCTGCTGGAAGTGAACCTCGGCGGCACCGCGATCGGCACCGGCATCAATGCCGACCCGCGCTACCAGGCCATTGCCGTGCAGCGCCTGGCGCAGATCAGCGGCCAGCCGCTGCGCCAGGCCGCCGACCTGATCGAAGCCACCTCGGACATGGGCTCGTTCGTGCTGTTCTCCGGCATGCTCAAGCGCCTGGCGGTGAAGCTGTCGAAGATCTGCAACGACCTGCGCCTGCTCTCCAGCGGCCCGCGCACCGGCTTCAACGAGATCAACCTGCCGCCGCGCCAGCCGGGCAGTTCGATCATGCCGGGCAAGGTCAATCCGGTGATCCCGGAAGCGGTCAACCAGGTCGCCTTCGAAGTGATCGGCAACGACCTCGCGCTGACCATGGCCGCCGAGGGCGGGCAGCTGCAGCTCAACGTCATGGAACCGTTGATCGCCTACAAGCTGTTCGATTCGATCCGCCTGCTGCAACGCGCCATGGACATGCTGCGCGAGCACTGCATCGAAGGCATCACTGCCAACGAAGACCGTTGCCGCGAGCTGATGGAAAGCTCCATTGGCCTGATCACCGCGCTGAACCCCTACATCGGCTACGACAACAGCACCCGCCTGGCCCGCGAGGCGCTGCTCGGCGGCCGCAGTGTGCTGGAGCTGGTGCGCGAGGAGCGTTTGCTCGACGACGCCATGCTCGCCGAGATCTTGCGCCCGGAAAACATGATCGCGCCACGCCTGGCACCGCTGGTGGTGTGAATCTAGCCGCATCCTGATCGCGTAGATGAGCTGCAGTGACGGGCGCCATGGTTCCTGACTGTTCCAGGGCAACTGAAAGGTTCAGCGCCCGCCTTTCACCCCAACGCTTGCGCCATTTCGGTAGAGAAACCAGAACAGCCACGCGCCCAACGGGATAAGCATCCCAAAAAACACTATGTCGTTATGAGCTGCCCTAGCTTGGCGATAGGCGTACCGGGTCCATTCAAAGGGCAGGGGATCCAACATAGAAATACCCGGGAGCCGATCAACCAGAGCCTTTACAGGATCCCTTGCCCTGACGTATCGCTCAGCCGCATCGTCATCGCACATCCAGACGATTTTTCGCTCTCTCGACAACGGATGCTGACGAAAGCTGCAGTTGCGCTCGCTGCTCTCGTTGGGAGCGTTCTTGATTCGATAGACAACATCGAACCTGGTCCCTAGAAGTAAGTCGCGCCCCCGTTCGGGTGTCAGTACTGACGTGCCCGGATAGGCTATAGGCCAAATCTTCCCATCAGAATCGGCGATGAATTGTTGCGGCTCGCAGTGTCTCCGTGAACCTAGCCGAGCAGCGCGACAGCTTAGCCGTGTACCAACCGCTGCGGCGGTAATTGGCTGATCAATCAGTTCAAGTTCTTTCGGTAGAGGGCCGGGACGCGCGCCCCAGATTGAAACGACCGTGAGCAACGCTGTGCAAGATAAGCATAGAACAGCACTTGCAGCCAGGTGCATGCGCTTAAGGGCGCGAAAAGCGAAGAACACGACAACGAAGTCCACCGCCAGCCACAGATATCCACGCCATACGATATCCGCACGCCATTCACGCAGCTGGGCTTCGCCGAGCAACGTGACGCTAGGCGCGAGACCGGGCAACGGATTTTTCGCGCTCACGCGCACCAAGGTGTAGGCCACGTCGCCAGACAAACCCAACCGCAGCTTGTCCCCCGGCTGCAACAGTGCGTAGCGCTCATCTCCAGAGTGCAGCAGGGGATCCAGAAACAGTCGAAGGATGCGCCCACCCTCGACGCGGACGACCATTTCCCAACGACAGCTCTTCTGGCGAAGCGAACTGCAAAACGACCGGGCATCGAGGCCTTCGACCTCGACTAACTGTTGAACAAGCTGCCCCCGCTCGGGGACGGACGCAACGAGCGATGCGACACGTTCAAGACCATCACGGATGGCGAGAGCGACCGTGAAGCCCAAGAACACCAAGACCAACAGGCGCATGCTTCATCCCTGATACATTACGACCCAATGACCGCTCACGCGGGTCCATGTGAGCACGTTAGCCGAAGTTTCCCTGATTCCCTGTCGACCAATCCGCAGTTCCCGCACAGCCATCCCGGCGCGGGCATGAACCGTCGTCGTCTCTACTCGATGCCGAACAG
The DNA here is from genome assembly GCF_003935375.1 of Stutzerimonas xanthomarina. Taxonomy (GTDB): domain Bacteria; phylum Pseudomonadota; class Gammaproteobacteria; order Pseudomonadales; family Pseudomonadaceae; genus Stutzerimonas; species Stutzerimonas xanthomarina_A. The sequence goes on along the minus strand of NZ_RHQM01000019.1, from coordinate 93,372 downwards.
CCCGTTCTCCACATGCGGCGTCGCCAGGCGCTCGCGGATGTCCAGGTCGATGCGCGGGTCGTCCGGGCTGTAGAGCATCACCTGGCGATAGGCGCTGACACGGTTGATCTCGCGACCCAGGTATTCCCACACCACCGAGGTGCACGCTGGCGTGCGGCGGTCGCCCGAAGAGACGCCGGTCTTCATTCCGTTAAGACGGGTGATGCGGCTCTTGAAGCTGGGAATGAGGATGGTCTGGCTCATCTCGTTGAGCGTCAGCGACTCGTAGTCGATCAGGAACAGCCGGTCCTGCAGGCCGAACGCCGCGCCGAGGTAGCGGCAGCGTACCCAGTCTTCGGCGTGGCCGAGGGTAGGGCTGGCGCGTTCCTGGCGCTCCTGACGCTCGAACAGGTAGAGGCCGTTTTCCTCGCGCAGATGCACCAGCGAGATGAGGATGCTGCCCGGCACCGACATGCAGTTGGCGTATTCGAAGTAGTAGCCGCAATAGCGCGACAGACTTGCGGCGTGCTCGCGCAACGGCTGCAGCAGGGCCAGCAGCGGATCGGTCCGCGGCAGCGCCTGGGCTTCCGGATGGCGCGCACCGACCAGCCGGGCGAACTGCTCGGGCGGCATCTCCAGCTCGTAGCCCTCGACGCCGAAGAAGTCGCCGATGCGTTTGAGGTTGAACGGCGTGGGGCGGCTCTGCCCGCCCAGGTACTTGTTGAACTGCGCCCGATTGATGGCCAGCTTGCGGCACACCTCGGCAATCGAACGGTAGTGGCTGCAGAGCAGCTTGAGGTTTTCGGCGAGGTGGGAGTTCACGGGAATGCCCTGAGGGTTGGCGCGAGTGTCGCCATTCTAGCATCAGGTCGCGCCACATCGCGGCCACCTGCGAAATTGTCCTGTCGTCGCTACTGTTGAAACATCCCCCGCTTGCACGGCGCAGCGGCGCGCGCCGGCACCCTAACAACGACAACAAGGTGAACATTGCCATGCTCGACCTTCTGAATGACCTCATTTGGAGCAAGCTGCTGATCGTCATGCTGATCGGCCTCGGTCTGCTCTTCACGATTCGCTCCGGCTTCGTCCAGTTCCGTTACTTCGGCAACATGTTCAGCATCTTCGGCCACGCCTTCGAGCGTCAGCCGGGACAGCTCTCTTCCTTCCAGGCCCTGATGCTCTCGGTCGCCGGCCGCGTCGGCGCCGGCAACATCGCCGGCGTCTCGGTGGCGATCATGCTCGGCGGCCCGGGCGCGATCTTCTGGATGTGGGTGGTGGCGCTGGTGGGCATGGCGACCAGCTACTTCGAGTGCTCGCTGGCGCAGCTGTACAAGCGTCGCGAGCCGGACGGCACCTACCGCGGCGGCCCGGCTTTCTACATCCAGCACGGACTCGGCCAGCGCTGGCTAGGCATCGTCGTCTCGATCCTGCTGCTGATGACCTTCGGCTTCGGCTTCAACGCCGTGCAGTCGTTCACCGTCGCCAGCTCGCTGCATGACACCTTCGGCGTGCCGACCGTGGCCAGCGGCATCGCGCTGACGCTGGTGATCGCCGGCATCATCTTCGGCGGCATCCGCCGTATCGCCAAGTGGGCCGACGTACTGGTGCCGGTCATGGCCTTCTCCTACCTGGGCATGGCGCTGTTCGTCATCGGTAGCAACTTCGGTGCCGTGCCGGAAACCTTCGGCCTGATCTTCCGCAGCGCCTTCGGCCTGGAGCAGGCCTTCGCCGGCGGCATCGGCGCGGCGATCCTGATGGGCGTCAAGCGCGGCCTGTTCTCCAACGAGGCCGGCCTGGGCAGTGCGCCGAACGTCGCCGCGGTCGCCGAGGTCAAGCACCCTGTGGCGCAGGGCATCGTGCAGTCGCTCTCGGTGTTCATCGACACCATCATCCTGTGCAGCTGCACCGCGCTGATCATCCTGCTCTCGGGCGTCTACGAGCCGGGTATGGACCAGGCCGGTGTGGTGCTGACGCAGACCGCCATGGCGGCCGTGGTTGGCGAGTGGGGTCGGGTATTCATCAGCATCGCGCTGCTGCTGTTCGTCTTCACCACGCTGATCTACAACTACTATCTGGGTGAAAACGCGCTGGGCTTCTTCACCGAGAAGCGCATGCCGGTGGTGATCTACCGCATCCTGGTGGTCATCCTTGTGCTCTGGGGTTCGGTGCAGGATCTGGGCACCGTGTTCGCCTTTGCCGACGTGACCATGGGTCTGCTGGCCATCGCCAACCTGATCGCCGTGGCCCTGCTGTTCAAGGTCGGCCTGCGCCTGATGCGCGACTACGACCGCCAGATCCGCGCCGGCATCGAGCAACCCGTGCTCGATCCGAAGGACTTCGCCGACCTGGATCTCGACCCGGCCGTGTGGAAGGCGAACATGCCCGCCACACCCGACACCACCGAGCGCCGCTAAGCGCTCCGACGCGACCGGCCAGCCCTCTGCGCAACCGCGCACGGGGCTGGCCCCATCCGCCTGTATTTCTGATGGTCTGCGCCGAACGAGCGAGGAGCGCGTGTGAATCAATCAATCGAACGCCTGCTGGTGCTCTACACCGGCGGCACCATCGGCATGCAACAGAGCGCCGCCGGGTTGATGCCAGCCTCCGGCTTCGAAGCTCGCCTGCGGGCGCAGCAGGCGCTGGAAGCCGGGCCGCTGCCGAGCTGGACCTTCCGCGAACTGCAACCGCTGCTGGACAGCGCCAACATGCAGCCGACCCACTGGCTGCAGATGGCGTCCGCCGTCCGCGATGCCGTGGCGCAGGGCGACTGCGATGCGGTGCTGTTGCTGCACGGCACCGATACCCTGGCCTACAGCGCCGCTGCGTTGTCCTTCCTGCTGCTGGATCTTGAGATCCCCGTGCTGCTCACCGGCGCCATGCTGCCGGCGGGAAGCCCGGGCAGCGATGCCTGGCCCAACCTGTTCGGCGCCATGCGCGCCCTGCAGGCCGGGCAGGTGCACGGTGTGCAACTGTTCTTCAACGGCGTGCTGCTGCACGGCGCGCGGGTCAGCAAACTGCGCAGCGACGCCTTCGACGCCTTTGCCGAGGCGCCGCGCAAGCGCCTCGCCGCAGCGGCCAGCGAACGTCCGCCGGCGCTGTTGCCGCAGCGACCGGCGCAGGTCGTGGTGCTGCCGTTGTACCCCGGCGTCGGCGCCGCGCAGGTCCGGGCACTGGTCGCCAGCGGCGCTCAGGCGCTGCTGCTCGAGTGCTATGGCAGCGGCACCGGCCCGGCGGACGACGTCCCGTTCATCGAAGCGCTGCGCCACGCGCATCGACAGGGCGTGGTGCTGGCGGCGATCAGTCAGTGCCCGGGCGGCCATGTCGATTTCGACGTCTATGCCACCGGCAGCGGCTTGCGCGATGCCGGTCTGGTCTCCGGCGGCGGCATGACCCGTGAAGCAGCGCTGGGCAAGTTGTTCGCCCTGCTCGCCGCCGGGCTCGACCACGCCGAGGTGGAACACTGGTTCTGCCGCGACCTCTGCGGCGAAATGGCCGACTGAAAACGACACCGGCAAAAATGCGCGCTGCCCCGCAGGGCAGCGCGGCCGGCTGGCGATGTACCTGCAGCACCGCTACCCTTGCTCACGCCAACAACAAGAAAAGCGTCAAGGAGCCGATGCCATGGCCAGATCCCGAACTGCCGGGGCGCTGTTCGCCCTGCTCATCAGCGCTGCATGCGCCGCCCAGGCCGAACTGCCTGCCAACTATCAGATCACCCTGCAAACCGACAGCTTCCCGCCATTCAACATGGGCCCCAACAGCAAGGGCTTCGCCCGCGGCGACGATGTGCAGGGCATCGATGCCGATACCGTGCGCGACATCTTTCGCCGCGCCGGCATCGCCTACAACCTGACCCTGCGCGGCCCCTGGAGCCGGCTCTACGAGCAGACCCGGCAGCAGCCCGCCCACGGGCTGTTCTCGGTGGCGCGCACGCCGCAAAACGCCGGACAGTTCAAGTGGGCCGGGCCGCTGGCCCATCACGCCAGCGTGCTGCTGACGCCGGCCGATAGTGGCCTGAAGTTCGACAGCCTGGAGCAGGCGCAGGGCTACCAGATCGGCGGCCACGCCAACGGCAGTGTCAGCCTGTTCCTGGAAAGCCAGGGCATCCGCACCAGCAACAGCCTCAACGACGCTGAAAACCTGCGCAAACTGCTGACCGGGCGCATCGACCTGTGGGCGGTGGCCGACCCAGTGTGGCGTCATTACGCGCGGCTGCAGGGCGTCGACGAGAGCCAGCTGCGCATAGCGCTGAGCTATCGCAGCGAACCGCTGTATCTGGCACTGAGCCCTGATACGCCGGACGAAGTGGTCAATCGCCTGCAGAAGGCGCTCGAGGAAGTGATCGCCGAAGGCTACGCCGGCTGCAGCAAGACCCCTGACCTGTGCTACCTGATTCAGGAGCGCGGCACGACGCTGGCCGGTGGTCGCTGACCCCGCGCCTCGTCAGCAGACCGAAACCGCTCGGAAGCGCTTCAGCTCACCTGATAGCGCGCCCGCGGCGTGGCCATCGGCAGCGGGCCGTCGCCGACCAGGCGGAACTCGCCCTTCTCGGCATCGTAGGCACGAATCTCGCTGGTCCCGATGTTGTACACCCAGCCGTGGATGAACAGCTGACCGCTGGCCAGCCGCGCTGCCACCGAGGGATGCGTGCGCAGGTGGTCGAGCTGGGCCACCACGTTCTCCTCGGTAAGGATGCCGAGGGTGTTGTGGTCGGCGCAGCCACAGTTCTGCTCGACTACGATCTTCGCCACCTCGGCATGCCGCAGCCAGCCCTTGACCGTCGGCATGCGCTCCAGCTGAGCCGGGTTGAGCACCGCCTTCATCGCGCCGCAGTCGGAGTGGCCGCAGACGATGATGTGCTGCACGCCAAGCGCCATCACGGCGAACTCAATGGCGGTCGACACGCCACCATTCATCTGCCCGTAGGGTGGCACCACGTTGCCGACGTTGCGGGTGACGAACAGGTCGCCGGGCGAACTCTGCGTGATCAGCTCGGGGATGATTCGCGAATCGGCGCAGGTAATGAACATCGCCCGTGGGGTCTGCTCGTAGGCGAGCTTCTCGAACAGCTCGCGCTGCTCGGGATAGACCTCTTCGCGGAAGCGCTTGACGCCCGAGACGATGTGTTCGAGGGCCTCCTGGGCGGTTTCGCTCTTCTTGCCGTCATTCATGCTTGGTTCTCTCCAGAGGAATTCGAAGGGTAGGCGCCGCCGCGACGGCGCGTCAGAAGATGGACCAGCCAATACGCTGCGACAGCGCCTCGAGGGCGGCCATGCCGATCAGCGAATTGCCCGCGGCGTTGAGCTCCGGCGACCAGACGCAGACGGTGAAGCGGCCCGGCACCACCGCGACGATGCCGCCGCCCACCCCGCTCTTGCCGGGCAGGCCGACGCGATAGGCGAAGTTGCCCGCCTCGTCGTATAGCCCGCTGGTGGCCATGATCGCGTTGACCTGCTTGGCCTGGCGCGGCGCCAGCACCGTTTCGCCGCTTTGCGGGCAGGCACCATCGCGGGCGAGAAAGGCGAACGCGCGGGCCAGGTCGACGCAGTTCATGCGCAGCGCACAGTGATGAAAATAGCTGCGCAATACCGCTTCGACATCGTTGTGGAAGTTGCCGAAGGCCTGCATCAGGTAAGCCATGGCCGCATTGCGCGCGCGGTGCTGGTATTCGGATTCGGCGACGCGGGTGTCGGAGACGATCTGCCGGTTGCCGGACAGGTGCCGGACGAAATCGCGCATCGACAGCTCCGGGGTGGCGAAGCGCGACTGGTTGACGTCGCAGATCACCAGCGCCCCGGCGTTGATGAACGGGTTGCGCGGGCGGCCGCGCTCGAACTCGAGCTGCACCAGTGAATTGAACGGCTGCCCCGAAGGCTCGTGGCCCAGCCGCTCCCACAACGACTCGCCGCGATGAGCGATGGCCTGCACCAGGCTGAACACTTTCGAAATGCTCTGGATCGAGAACGGCGTCTGCGCGTCGCCGGCTTCGAAAATCTCACCCTCGGCACTGCACACGGCAATACCCAACTGGTTGGGCGGCACGTCGGCCAGCGCCGGGATGTAGCTGGCCACGCGACCTTGCCCGAGCAGCGGGCGTACATCGTCGAGAATTTCCTGCAGCAGGGCGTGCATCGAAGGCTCCATCGGTCCTGAGTCCAGGGTGGACGCCCGCCGGTCGAGGGGCATCACAGCACGCGGTCAGAACTTCTCGGGCCGCAGCACTTCCACCTCGGCCAGGTAGCAGACCATGGCGAAGTTCTCGTAGTAGCGCGCCTGCAGGTGCTCAGCGATACGCTCGGCGATCTCGCGGCTGCAGATCACCTCCAGGCGGATATTGCCGTCGGTATCCCAGCCGGCGCTGCGCACCCCGCGGCTGCCGCTGCCACGGGCGTCCGACAGGGTCCAGCCCGGAGCGCCCAGGATTTTCAGGTCGGCTTCCAGCTTGTGTTCCAGCGCTGCCTCGCAGATCACGGTCAGCAGCGTACGATTGTGCGCATTCATCTCAGAACCCCCAGGCGATCAGCCGCTCGGCCAGGGCCAGGTAGAGCGGAATGCCGATCAGGATGTTGAAGGGAAAGGTGATGCCCAGCGACGCAGTCAGCGACAGCGACGGATTGGCTTCTGGCACCGCCAGGCGCATCGCCGCCGGCACCGCGATGTACGAAGCACTCGCCGCCAGCGTGGCGAGCATTGCCGTACCGCCCAGCGACAGGCCCATGAAGCGCGCCAGCAGGGCGCCGATCAGCGCACCGATCAGCGGCATCAGCAGCGCAAAGGCAGCGAGCTTGAAGCCGTAGCGCTTGAGCGAGCCGAGCTGGCCGGAGGCGATCAGGCCCATCTCCAGCAGGAAGAACGCCAGCACCGGTTTGAACATGCTGGTGTACAGCGGTTCGAGCGGTTTGATGGCCTCCTTGCCGGCGATCGCACCGATCAGCAGGCCACCGAGCAGCAGCATGATGCTTTTGCCAAGGAAGATCTCGCGGCCCAGCTCCTTCCAGTCGGTATCGCGCGAAACTCCCTTGGCCAGCAGAATGCCGACCAGGATCGCCGGGATTTCGAGAATCGCCACGAACAGCGGCATGTAGCTTTCGAAGAAGATTTCCCGCGCCGCCAGATAGGCCACCACGACGGCGAAGGTACCAGCGCTCACCGAGCCGTAGTGCGCTGCCACCGCCGCCGCGTTGACCCTGTCGAAACGCAGGCCACGCAGCAGGATGAAGGCCAGGATCGGCAGCAACACGCCCAGCCCCAGCACTAGTAGCGACTGGCCCAGAAGCGCCGCACTGGCCTGTTCGGCCAGTTCCACACCACCGTGCAGACCGATCGCCAGCAGCAGGATGATCGACAGCGTCTCGTAGAGCGCCGGCGGCAGCTTCAACTCGCTCTTCACCAGGCCCGCAAACAGGCCGAACACGAAGAACAGCACTACTGGGTCGATACCCATCTACAGTCTCCACAGCTTGGACAATGGACCGATCCCTGGCAGACATTGGCTCGAAAAAAAGGAGCCGCAAGGGCTCCCAAAGGGGACACACTGCCCGCGCCGTCCGTTCCGCTGGCTGCCGCGCATGCTTGCGCAGCGCGGCCAAAACAGTCGAAACGACGCTGGCGTGACGTGATCAGACCGCCACGCCACCCTTCACTCAGCCCTCGATCTCTATCAAGACATCGCCTGGGTTCACCCGGTCACCTTTGGCGACATGCACGGCCTTGACCGTTCCGCTCATGGGCGCCTGAATCTCGGTTTCCATCTTCATCGCTTCGCTGATCAGTACGGCCTGGCCAGCCTTGACCACGTCGCCTTCCTTGACCAGCACGTCGACCACGTTGCCCGGCATGCTGGTGCTGACGTCGCCCGGACCGCTGGCCTGCTTGCGCTGACCGCCGCCGCTGCCGCCGACGAAGTTGTTCAATGGCTCGAACACCACCTCTTCCGGCATGCCATCGATGGAAAGGAAGAAGTGCCGCTTGCCTTCGCCCTTGACGCCGACGCCGGTGATATCCACGCGGTAGGTCTCGCCGTGCACATCGATGACGAACTCGGTCGGCACGCCCTGCCCGCCTGCAGCGGTCGCGGTGCTGCCGTCAGGGATCGGCAGCAGTGTTTCCGGTACCAGCGTACCGGCCTCACGCTCCTCGAGGAACTTGCGGCCGATGTCGGGAAACATGGCGTAGGTCAGCACGTCTTCTTCGGATTTGGCCAGCGCACCGACTTCCTGGCGCAGCTTGTCCAGCTCCGGCTTGATCAGGTCGGCCGGGCGCACGTCGATGATCTCTTCACCGCCAATGGCCTGGCGCTGCAGCTTGGCGTCGATGGTGCCCGGCGCCTTGCCGTAGCGGCCCTGCAGGTAGAGCTTCACCTCGTTGGTAATGGTCTTGTAGCGTTCGCCGGCGAGTACGTTGAAGAACGCCTGGGTGCCGACGATCTGCGAGGTCGGGGTTACCAGCGGCGGGTAGCCGAGGTCCTTGCGCACGCGCGGAATCTCGGCGAGCACTTCATCCATGCGGTTGAGCGCACCCTGCTCCTTCAGCTGGTTGGCCAGGTTGGAAATCATCCCGCCCGGCACCTGGTTGACCTGCACACGGGTATCGACGCCGGTGAATTCGCTTTCGAACTGGTGGTACTTCTTGCGCACCGCGTAGAAGTACAGGCCGATCTCCTGCAGCAGCTCCAAATCGAGACCGGTGTCGTAAGGCGTGCCACGCAACGCGGCAACCATGGATTCGGTGCCGGGATGACTGGTGCCCCAGGCCATGGAGGAAATGGCGGTGTCGATGTGGTCGGCGCCGTTCTCGATGGCTTTCAACTGGCACATGCTGGCGACGCCAGCCGTGTCGTGGGAGTGAATGAACACCGGCAGGTCGATCTCGGCCTTCAGCGCGCGCACCAGCTCGCCGGTGGCGAACGGCGTGAGCAGGCCGGCCATGTCCTTGATGGCGATGGAATCGACGCCCATGTCGCGCATCGCCCGACCCTGCTCGACGAACAACTCGACGGTATGCACCGGGCTGGTGGTGTAGGCGATGGTGCCCTGGGCGTGCTTGCCGGTCTTCTTCACGGCCTTGATCGCGGTTTCCAGGTTTCGCACGTCGTTCATAGCGTCGAAGATGCGGAACACGTCGATGCCGTTCTGCGCCGCCTTGGCGCAGAACGCTTCGACCACATCATCGCTGTAATGGCGGTAGCCGAGCAGGTTCTGCCCGCGCAGCAGCATCTGTAGTCGGGTGTTGGGCAGCGCCGCCTTGAGCTGGCGCAGGCGCTCCCAGGGGTCTTCCTTGAGGAAGCGTACGCAGGCGTCGAACGTGGCGCCGCCCCAGACTTCCAGCGACCAGTAGCCGACACGGTCGAGCTTTTCGCAGATCGGCAGCATGTCTTCAGTGCGCATGCGGGTGGCCAGCAGCGACTGATGGGCGTCACGCAGGATGGTGTCGGTAACGGTGATTTTCTTCTGAGCAGTCATGGTTCGTTCCTCACAGTCCTGCGTGGGCGGCGATGGCGGCAGCGATGGCCAGGGCCAGCTCGCCCGGCTTGCGTTTGATCGAGTAGTTCAGCAGTTCCGGGTGGTTCTCGACGAAGCTGGTGTTGAACTGGCCGCTGCGGAAATCCGGACTGGCGAGAATCTGCTGGTAATAGGTGGCGGTGGTCTTCACGCCCTGTACGCGCATGTCGTCCAGCGCTCGCGAACCACGGGCCAGTGCCTCTTCCCAGGTCAGCGCCCAGACGATCAGCTTCAGGCACATGGAGTCGTAATACGGCGGAATGGTGTAGCCGGTATAGATCGCCGTGTCGGTGCGCACACCGGGGCCGCCCGGCGCGTAATAGCGGGTGATCTTGCCGAAGCAGGGCAGGAAGTCGTTGCGCGGCTCCTCGGCGTTGATGCGGAACTGCAGGGCGAAGCCGCGATACTGGATGTCTTCCTGCTTGACCGACAGCGGCTGGCCGGAGGCGATGCGGATCTGCTCGCGGACGATGTCGATGCCGGTGATTTCCTCGGTGATGGTGTGTTCCACCTGCACCCGGGTGTTCATTTCCATGAAGTACACCTCGCCATCGGCGAGCAGGAACTCCACGGTGCCGGCGTTCTCGTAACCCACCGCCTTGGCCGCACGCACGGCCAGGTCGCCGATATAGGCGCGCTGCTCGGGGGTGAGCTGCGGGCTCGGGGCGATCTCGATGAGTTTCTGGTTGCGGCGCTGGATCGAGCAGTCGCGCTCGAACAGGTGCACGGTATTGCCAAACGAATCGGCGAGGATCTGCGCCTCGATATGCTTGGGTTCGACGATGCACTTTTCCAGGAATACTTCAGCGCTGCCGAAGGCCTTGGTCGCTTCGGAAATCACTCGCGGAAAGGCCGATTCCAGCTCTGCCTGCGAGTTGCAGCGACGAATGCCGCGGCCGCCACCACCGGAGGTGGCCTTGAGCATCACCGGATAGCCGATACGCTCGGCTTCGCGCAGCGCCTCGGCAAGATCGGCGACGTTGCCCTCGGTGCCCGGCGTGACCGGCACGCCGGCCTTGATCATGCTGCGCCGCGCTTCGGTCTTGTCGCCCATGCGGCGGATGACTTCGGCGCTGGGGCCTACGAAGCGGATGCCACGTTCGGCGCAGATCTCCGCCAGTTCGGCATTCTCGGAAAGAAATCCATAGCCTGGATGCAGCGCATCGCAGCCGGTTTCCACAGCCAGGTTCACCAGCTTGCGCGGGTTCAGGTAGCCGGCCAGCGGGTCTTCGCCGATGAAATGCGCCTCGTCGGCACGCTTGACGTGCAGCGCGTGGCGGTCGGCTTCGGAGAATACCGCCACCGAGCGGACACCCATTTCGGCACAGGCGCGGACAATGCGCACCGCGATTTCCCCGCGGTTGGCGATCAGCAGCTTCTTGATCACGCTGTCTTCCCTCGGATCGTTGAGCAGGGGACCCGCGTGCGGGTCATGATCACTCGCATTTGCAACGAGCCGTTTCACCCTACGCCCGCTGGGGGGATTACTGAAAATGAATAATTGTTTGCTTGAGAATAAGTAATTACTTATAGATAAACCCTGAGCACCATTAATCTGGCCGAACGGTCAGCGCCGCCGGCAACGGTGCAACGGGGTTGCGCTTCAATAATATTGCGGAGAACGTGATGCGAAAATCGTTGATGCGCATGACATTGCGCCAGCTTCAGGTATTTCGCGCAGTGTGCGAAACGCACTCGTATAGCCGCGCCGCCGAGGAAATGGCACTGACCCAGCCCGCCGTCAGTTTGCAGATTCGACAGCTCGAGGAACTGGTCGGTCAACCGCTTTTCGAGTACCTCGGCAAGAAGCTCTACCTGACCGATGCGGCTGAAGCGCTACAGCGCGCCAGTACCGACATCTTCGGTCGCCTGGACAGCCTCGACATGCAGCTCTCGGATCTGCAGGGCTCGCTGCAGGGCCAGCTCAACCTGGCGGTGGAGTCCAGCGCCAAGTACGTCACGCCGCACCTGTTCGCCGCCTTCAAGCGCCTGCACCCTGAGGTCAGCCTGCAGCTGGTGGTGGTCAACCATGCCCAGGCGGTCAAGCGCCTCTCGGTGAGCCGTGACGACCTGCTGATCATGTCTCAGGTGCCTACCGACATGGACCTGGAGTTCATGCCCTTCCTGAACAACCCGATCATCGCCGTGGCGCCACCCGACCATCCGCTGTGCAACGCCGCCACGCTGTCCCTGCAGGACCTCACGGACTATCCCCTGCTGGTGCGGGAGCCCGGCTCGGGCACGCGACGGGCCGGCGAGGACTACCTGCGCCAGAAGCGCGCGCATTTCGCCCAGACCATTCAGGTCGCGTCGCTGGATGCGCTGCGCGAATGCGTGGTGGCCGGGCTCGGCCTGGCGCTGCTGCCGCGCCATGCGGTGCATCTGGAGCTGGCCAACGGGCTGCTACGCGAGCTGCCGGTCGAGGAATTGCCGCTGTATCGCAGCTGGTGCGTGGTGCATTCGCGCGGCAAGCGCCTGAGTCCGGTGGCCCAGGCGTTCTTCGCCTTCCTCCGTGAAGAGCGCGCGCAGATCAGTGCGCTGGCGGAGCGCTTCGCCGGCTCGCCGACGACGAGCGCAGCGAGCTGATCACCAGCGCATCGGCGTAGTCGTTCAGCTCGGCATGCAGCTGACGCTGCTCGGTATAGCTTTCGATGGCGCGGCGAAAACGCATGCGCCGTTCATCCTGCTGTTTGCGGCGGGACTTGCTGTCGAGCTGGCTGCTGTCGTCGGTGTGCCGGAGCATGAGGCGATCTCCCAGAACAGGTAAGGAGAGATCAGCATCGACGTCATGGATGACAAACTGAAGTCAGGGCGATTACGCGACCGTGAAGGTGCCGCGGCACCTCAATCGTCGTGCGTCTTGACCTTCTGCGGCGACAGGCGAAGGCTGCGCAGGCTGCGCTTCACGCTCTTGAGGTGATTGACCAGACTCGGTCCACGAGCCATGGCAACACCCATCGCCAACACGTCGATCACTACCAGGTGAGCGATACGCGAGGTCAGCGGGGTGTAGATTTCGGTGTCTTCCTGCACGTCGATTGCCAGGTTGATGGTGGCCAGCTCGGCCAGCGGCGTCTGGCTCGGGCACAGGGTGATGAGCGTCGCGCCGGATTCACGCACCACGTTGGCGGTGATCAGCAGATCCTTCGAGCGACCGGACTGCGAGATGCAGATCGCCACGTCGGTGGGCTTGAGCGTCACCGCCGACATGGCCTGCATGTGCGGATCGGAATAGGCGGCAGCTGACAGCAGCAGACGGAAGAACTTGTGCTGGGCGTCGGTGGCCACCGCGCCGGATGCGCCGAAACCGTAGAACTCCACGCGCTCGGCCTTGGCCATGGCAGCGATGGCGCGCTGCAGCGCTTCGGGGTCGAGCCGCTCGCGCACTTCCATCAGCGTGTGCAGCGTGGTGTCGAAGATCTTCAAGGCGAAGTCGGCCACCGAATCGTTCTCGCTGATGGCGAACTGACCGAAGCTGGCGCCAGCCGCCAGGCTCTGCGCCAGTTTGAGCTTGAGATCCTGAAAACCCAGGCAGCCGATGGCGCGGCAGAAGCGCACGATGGTGGGTTCGCTGACGCCGACCACGTGGGCCAGGTCGGCCATGGAGCTGTGCATCACCGACGCCGGATCGAGCAGGACATGGTCGGCCACTTTCAGCTCCGACTTCCGTAGCAGGCTTCTGGATTGGGCGATGTGCTGCAGCAGATTCACGTTCCGGACTCGCTATGCTCTCGTCTGATGGCTTTGCTCGGGCGCGATCGGCGCCGCTCAGCCGTCAGCGGGTTGTAGTGGGGCGGTAGTTATACTACAAGCCTCGCCACGACGCCCATTTTTTGGCCCTGGGAGAGAATCGATGTCGATATCCTGTGACATGCTCGTGTTCGGCGGGACCGGTGACCTGACGCTGCACAAACTGCTTCCGGCGCTCTACCACCTGCACCGTGACGGGCGCCTGCACGCCGACGTACGGATACTCGCCCTGGCGCGCAAAAAGCTCGACCGCGACGGCTACCTGGCCCTGGCCCTGGCCGAGCGGCATTGCCGCGCGCAGGTCGCCCGCAGCGACTTCAGCCCTGACACCTGGCAGGCCTTTGCCCAGCGCCTGGACTATTTCGCCATGGACGCCAACCAGCGCGGCGACTACGTGCGCCTTGCCCATCACCTCGGTCAGGCCGACGGCCGTGTGCGGGTGTACTACCTGGCGACCGCGCCGGATCTGTTTGAACCCATCGCCGCCAATCTCGAAAGCGCCGGGCTGGCCGGTGACGATGCGCGCATCGTGCTGGAAAAGCCGATCGGCCATTCGCTGGACTCGGCGCTGGAAATCAACGAATCGATCGGCGCCGTGTTCCCCGAGTCGCGCATCTACCGGATCGATCACTACCTGGGCAAGGAAACGGTGCAGAACCTCATGGCGCTGCGCTTCGCCAACGCGCTGTTCGAGCCGATCTGGCGCTCCGGGCATATCGACCATGTGCAGATCACCGTCGCCGAAACCCTCGGCGTGGAGAACCGCGGCGGCTACTACGACAACGCTGGCGCGATGCGCGACATGCTGCAGAACCACCTCCTGCAGCTGCTCTGCCTGGTGGCAATGGAGGCGCCGGTGCGTTTCGATGCCAAGCACATCCGCGGCGAGAAGGTGAAGGTGCTCGAGGCGCTCAAGCCGATCACGGGCAACGACGTCCTGGACAAGACCGTGCGCGGCCAATACGGCGCCGGCCGCATCGGTGGCCACGACGTGCAGGCCTACTACTTCGAGCCGAACATCGACAACGACAGCGACACCGAAACCTTCGTCGCGGTGAAGGCCGAGATCGACAACTGGCGCTGGGCTGGCGTGCCCTTCTACCTGCGCACCGGCAAGCGCATGGCGCGCAAGCGCTCGGAGATCATCATCACCTTCAAACAGGTGCCGCACCTGCTGTTCAGCAAGGGTGAAGTGAACCGCCTGGTGATCAGCCTGCAGCCGGAAGAAAGCATCAGCCTGCAGCTGATGGCCAAGGCACCCGGCAAGGGCATGCAGCTGGAACCGGTGGAGCTGGATCTGAACCTGGCGCACGCCTTCAGCAGTACCCGTCGCTGGGAAGCTTACGAGCGGCTGCTGCTGGATGTGATCGAAGGCGACTCCACGCTGTTCATGCGCCGCGACGAGGTCGAGGCGGCCTGGAACTGGGTCGACCCCATCCTGCGCGGCTGGCACAGCTACTACCGCAAGCCGCGCCCCTATCCGGCCGGCGAGGACGGCCCGGAACAGGCCCATCAATTCATCGAACGCCAGGGTCATCGCTGGTGGCAATGAAGTTGTCTGGCACAACTTTCGACAACTTCGCCACAGGCCCCGTATAACGCGAGATAGAGCGGATCGGCAGACTTTCTGAAATCATCGATCGCGGCCACCACAACTACGCCGAGCAACTAGCTCGGCCGTGGCCATATCGCGCCGACATACAGACGTCACATCAGCGGAATATCATCGGTAGTTCACGCCGCCATTTAGTGCTATTTCCGCGTCGATTCTCAGCCTGATACTTCCCCGCACACTTACCCGCAGCACACCATGCCCAACAGCGCGTGCATGGCGAACGATTCGGGGAGCGCTCAACCACAGAAAAGCCAGCATTCATGCAGCTTTCAGCTACGTCATGGCCACTCAAGGCGAACTTCTGTGCATCACTGCCATCGAACTTCCCGCGGCAATCCCGAAACTTCCCCGCAACTATCAGCCTTCACCGCCAGCCTGGCGAAATGAAACAGACTGAAACATCCACGGCGCAATCGCCGTAATTACGCGGGATTGAGCGATATATGCAGCGCTCTTAACTTCGCATATTCAGAAGTTCGGGTTGAGAAACTTCTCCGGATATGCCTACCCTAAAAAGGAATTCAATCAACAACCCCAAAGGCATTGTTTTGAGTTTCCCTACCGTAGTGCTCCGTCGCCCAACCGACGGCGACGGTTACAACCTGCATCAGCTGGTGGCGCGCTGCCAGCCCCTCGATACCAATTCGGTCTACTGCAACCTGCTGCAGTGCTCCGATTTCGCCGACACCGCCATCGCCGCAGAGAACGCCCAAGGCGAACTGGTTGGTTTCATCTCGGGTTACCGCCCCCCTGCCCGCCCGGACACCCTGTTCGTGTGGCAGGTCGCCGTCGATAGTTCGATGCGCGGACAGGGCCTGGCCCTGCGCATGCTGCTCGCACTGACGGCCCGTGTGGCCCGTGAGCACGACGTGCGCTTCATGGAAACCACCATTTCCCCGGACAACGCGGCGTCGCAGGCATTGTTCAAGCGGGCATTCGATCGGCTGGGTGCCGACTGCACCACGCGCACGCTGTTCTCCCGCGCCGCGCATTTCGGCGGTCAGCACGAGGACGAGGTGCTCTACCGCGCCGGCCCGTTCACCGTTTCCCATCTAGAAGAAGAGCTCAAGGAGCACGCATGAAAACTTTTGAACTGAACGAATCCAAGGTTCGTAGCTACTGCCGTTCCTTCCCCGTGGTCTTCAACCAGGCCCAGGGCGCCGAACTGGTCACCCAGGACGGCAAGCGTTACATCGACTTCCTCGCCGGTGCCGGCACGCTCAACTACGGGCACAACCACCCGGTACTCAAGCAGGCGCTGCTCGAGTACATCGAGAACGACGGCATTACCCACGGCCTGGACATGTACACCGCGGCCAAGGAGCGTTTCCTCGAAACCTTCAACCGCCTGATCCTCGAACCGCGTGGCATGGGCGACTACCGCATGCAGTTCACCGGCCCGACCGGCACCAACGCGGTCGAAGCGGCAATGAAGCTGGCGCGCAAGGTCACCGGGCGCAATAACATCATCAGCTTCACCAACGGCTTCCACGGCTGCAGCATCGGCGCGCTGGCCGCGACCGGCAACCAGCATCACCGCGGCGGCTCCGGCATCAGCCTCACCGATGTCAGCCGCATGCCGTACGCCAACTACTTCGGCGACAAGACCAACACCATCGGCATGATGGACAAGCTGCTCTCCGACCCCTCCAGCGGCATCGACAAGCCGGCCGCGGTGATCGTCGAGGTGGTGCAGGGCGAAGGCGGACTGAACACCGCGTCGACCGAGTGGATGCGCAAGCTCGAGAAGCTCTGCCGCAAGCACGAGATGCTGCTGATCGTCGATGATATCCAGGCCGGTTGCGGCCGCACCGGGACCTTCTTCAGCTTCGAGGAAATGGGCATCCATCCGGACATCGTGACCCTGTCCAAGTCGCTGTCCGGCTATGGCCTGCCATTCGCCATGGTGCTGCTGCGCCCCGAGCTGGACCAGTGGAAGCCGGGCGAGCACAACGGCACCTTCCGCGGCAACAACCATGCGTTCGTCACTGCTGCCGCAGCCGTCGAGCACTTCTGGCAGAACGACGAGTTCGCCAACAGCGTGAAGGCCAAGGGCAAGCGCATCGCCGATGGCATGCAGCGCATCGTCCGCCGCCACGGCCCGGATTCGCTGTTCCTCAAGGGCCGCGGAATGATGATCGGCATCAGCTGCCCGGATGGTGATATCGCCTCCGCCGTCTGCCGTCACGCCTTCGAGAACGGTCTGGTGATCGAAACCAGCGGCGCCCACAGCGAAGTGGTCAAGTGTCTCTGCCCGCTGATCATCAGCGAAGAGCAGATCGACCGCGCACTCGCCATCCTCGACAAGGCCTTCGCTGCCGTGATGAGCGAGCAGACCGAAAACCAAGCTTCCTGAGGTATTTTCAATGATCGTCAGAACCCTCGCCGAGTGCGAGCAGACCGACCGCAAGGTCCACAGCAAGACCGGCACCTGGGACAGCACCCGTCTGTTGCTCAAAGACGACAACATGGGTTTCTCGTTCCACATAACCACCATCTACGCCGGCACCGAGACGCACATCCACTACCAGAACCACCTGGAGTCGGTGTACTGCATGAGCGGCAACGGCGAGATCGAGACCATCGCCGACGGCAAGATCTACAACATCGAACCCGGCACGCTGTACATCCTCGACAAGCACGACGAGCACCTGCTGCGGGGCGGTAGCGAGGACATGAAGATGGCCTGCGTCTTCAACCCGCCGCTCAACGGCAAGGAAGTACATGACGAGAGCGGCGTCTATCCGCTGGAGGCCGAAACCGTCTGATACCGGTTTACCGGGGCGGCCATGAAGCCGCCCCACCATCACAAGAAAAGGAGGTAAGCGTGAACCCTATGCAAGCCGACCTGTATCCCTCGCGCCAGGAAGACCAGCCCAGCTGGCAGGAACGCCTGGATCCGGTCGTCTACCGCAGCGACCTGGAGAATGCGCCGATAGCGGCAGAGCTGATCGAGCGCTTCGAGCGCGACGGCTACCTGGTCATCCCCAATCTGTTCAGCGCCGACGAAGTCGCGCTGTTTCGCGCCGAACTCGAGCGCTTGCGCCAGGACCCGGCCGTCGCCGGCTCCGGCAAGACCATCAAGGAACCCGACAGCGGTGCGATCCGCTCGGTGTTCGACATCCATAGCGACAATGATCTGTTCGCCCGCGTGGCAGCCGACGAGCGCACCGCCGGCATCGCCCGCTTCATTCTCGGCGGCGATCTGTACGTGCATCAGTCACGGATGAACTTCAAGCCTGGCTTCACCGGCAAGGAGTTCTACTGGCACTCGGATTTCGAGACCTGGCACGTCGAGGACGGCATGCCGCGCATGCGCTGCCTGTCCTGCTCGATCCTGCTGACCGACAACGAGCCGCACAACGGCCCGCTGATGCTCATGCCCGGTTCGCACAAGCACTACGTGCGTTGCGTCGGTGCCACGCCGGAAAACCACTACGAAAAATCCCTGCGCAAGCAGGAGATCGGCATCCCCGATCAGAACAGTCTCAGCGAGCTGGCCAGCCGCTTCGGCATCGACTGCGCCACCGGCCCCGCCGGCAGCGTGGTGTTCTTCGATTGCAACACCATGCACGGTTCCAACAGCAACATCACGCCAAGTGCACGGAGCAATCTGTTCTACGTCTACAACCACGTGGATAATGCCGTGCAGCCGCCGTTCTGCGAGCAGAAACCCCGCCCGGCCTTCGTCGCCGAGCGTGAGAGCTTCAAGCCGCTGGACATTCAGCCGCAACAGTATCTCTGAGGCGATCGGGCGCGTCTGATGACGGGCCCGATCCCCCGGCTTGGCCGATCGCTTATCGGCCCAGGGATGAACTCACTTCCAGCTCGTTGATCGACAGGTGCGCCAGCCGCACCGGGCCCGTCAACGGCCTGCCAGATTCGGACGCAATATAAAGATGCATACCGTAGAAAAGATCGGCGGCACGTCGATGAGCCGCTTCGAGGAAGTCCTCGACAACATCTTCATCGGCCGCCGGGAAGGCGCAGCGCTGTACCAGCGCATCTTCGTCGTCTCGGCCTACAGCGGCATGACCAATCTGCTGTTGGAACACAAGAAGACCGGCGAGCCCGGCGTCTACCAGCGTTTTGCCGATGCCCAGAGCGAAGGCGCCTGGCGCGAGGCGCTGGAAGGCGTGCGCCAGCGCATGCTGGCGAAGAACGCCGAGCTGTTCAGCTCCGAGTACGAGCTGCACGCCGCCAACCAGTTCATCAATTCGCGCATCGACGACGCCAGCGAGTGCATGCACAGCCTGCAGAAGCTCTGCGCCTACGGCCACTTCCAGCTCTCCGAGCATCTGATGAAGGTGCGCGAGATGCTCGCCTCCCTCGGTGAAGCGCACAGTGCCTTCAACTCGGTGCTGGCGCTCAAGCAGCGCGGCGTCAACGCGCGCCTGGCCGACCTTACCGGCTGGCAGCAGGAGGCGCCGCTGCCGTTCGAGGAGATGATCGCCAGCCACTTTGCCGGCTTCGACCTGAGCCGCGAACTGGTGGTCGCCACCGGCTACACGCATTGCGCCGAAGGCCTGATGAACACCTACGACCGTGGCTACAGCGAGATCACCTTCGCCCAGATCGCCGCCGCCACCGGCGCGCATGAAGCGATCATCCACAAGGAATTCCACCTCTCTTCCGCCGACCCGAACCTGGTCGGTGCCGACAAGGTGGTGACCATCGGCCGCACCAACTACGACGTTGCCGACCAGCTGTCGAACCTCGGCATGGAAGCGATCCACCCGCGCGCGGCCAAGACCCTGCGCCGTGCCGGTGTCGAGCTGCGCATCAAGAATGCCTTCGAGCCCGAGCACGGCGGCACGCTGATCAGCCAGGACTACAAGAGCGAGAAGCCCTGCGTGGAAATCATCGCCGGGCGCAAGGACGTCTTCGGCATCGAGGTGTTCGACCAGGACATGCTCGGCGACATCAGCCATGACATGGAGATCAGCAAGCTGCTCAAGCAGCTCAAGCTCTACGTGGTGAACAAGGACTCCGATGCCAACAGCATCACCTACTACGCCTCCGGCTCGCGCAAGCTGATCAACCGCGCGGCCAAGCTGATCGAGGAAAAGTACCCCGCGGCCGAGGTCACGGTGCACAACCTGGCCATCGTTTCGGCGATCGGTTCGGACCTCAAGGTCAAGGGCATCCTGGCCAAGACCGTGGCGGCGCTGGCCGAAGCGGGCATCAGCATCCAGGCGATCCACCAGTCGATCCGTCAGGTGGAGATGCAGTGCGTGGTCAATGAAGAGGACTACGACGCCGCCATCGCCGCGCTGCACCGCGCGTTGATCGAGCCGGAAAACCACGGCGATGTGATCGCTGCGGCCTAATTCAGACGCAAGACCGAAACGCCGGGCTCGTCCCGGCGTTTTGCTGTCCGGCTTCCCGACTGCGTATGACGCGGGTCAATACCACAGGCAAGCACCGGTACGACCATGGAAGCACGAGGCAGCTCGGCCCGAGCCGATCTGCTCAACCGCTCATCCATGCCGCAGGAGTTGCCATGTTCCCCGAGTACCGCGACCTGATCACCCGCCTGAAGGCGGAAAACAAGACCTTTGCCCGCCTGTTCGACGAGCACAACGAGCTGGATCAGCGGGTCAAGAACATCGAAGCGCACATCGTCCCAGGCACCGACAGCGAGGTCGAGACCCTGAAGAAGGAGAAGCTGCAGCTCAAGGACCGGCTCTACGCCATGCTCAAGGAAGCGCCCGCCGCCTGATCCTCGGCGCCCCGCTCAGGCGGGGCGCCATTGCGCCTCACCCCGAATATCGCAGACGACGCGCAATCGACCGCCGAGCGCAGTAAAATGCCGCGCTTCTTCGATGCCCTCCTGCGAGTCCCGCGCCATGAGCACCCCCTACCGCACCGAGCTGCTGTCACCTGCCGGCACGCTGAAATCCATGCGCTATGCCTTCGCCTACGGCGCCGATGCGGTGTACGCCGGGCAGCCGCGCTACAGCCTGCGCGTGCGCAACAACGAGTTCGACCATGCCAACCTCAAGCTTGGCATCGACGAAGCACATGCACTGGGCAAGCAGTTCTACGTGGTGGTCAACATCGCCCCGCACAACGCCAAGCTGAAGACCTTCATCAAGGATCTGGAGCCGGTGGTGGCGATGGGACCGGATGCGCTGATCATGTCCGACCCCGGGCTGATCATGCTGGTGCGCCAGCACTTCCCGCAGCAGACCATCCACCTCTCGGTGCAGGCCAATGCGGTGAACTGGGCGACGGTGAAGTTCTGGGAGGGCCAGGGCGTCAGCCGCGTGATCCTCTCCCGCGAGCTGTCGCTGGAGGAGATTGGCGAGATCCGCGAACAGGTGCCGGGCATGGAGCTGGAAGTGTTCGTCCACGGTGCGCTGTGCATGGCCTATTCCGGCCGCTGCCTGCTGTCCGGCTACATCAACAAGCGCGACCCCAACCAGGGCAGCTGCACCAACGCCTGCCGCTGGGAGTACAAGACCCATGAGGCGAAGGAGAACGAAGTTGGCGACATCGTGCACAAGTACGAGCCGATCGTCGTGCAGCCGGCACAAACTCCCAGCCCCGACCCAACCCTCGGTATCGGCGCGCCGACCGATGAGGTATTCCTGCTCGAAGACAGCAGCCGTCCAGGCGAATTCATGTCCGCCTTCGAGGACGAGCACGGCACCTACATCATGAACTCCAAGGACCTGCGCGCCGTGCAGCACGTCGAGCGCCTGGTGCAGATGGGCGTGCACTCGCTGAAGATCGAAGGCCGCACCAAGAGCCACTACTACGTGGCGCGCACTGCGCAGGTCTACCGCAAGGCCATCGACGACGCCCTCGCCGGTCGGCCGTTCGACAAGTCGCTGATGGACACCCTCGAATCACTAGCCCACCGCGGCTACACCGAGGGCTTCCTGCGCCGCCATGTGCACGACGAATACCAGAACTACGAGCGCGGCTTCTCGCTCTCCGAGCGTCAGCAGTTCGTCGGCGAGCTGACCGGCGAACGCCGCAACGGCCTGGCCGAGGTGACGGTGAAGAACCGCTTCGCGGTTGGCGACAAGCTGGAACTGATGACGCCGCAGGGCAACCTCAACCTGCGCCTGGAGCAGCTGGAGAACAAGCGCGGCGAATCCATCGAGGTGGCTCCGGGCGACGGTCACACGGTCTACCAGCCGGTGCCGGAAGACGTCGATCTGCGCTACGCCCTGCTGATGCGCGAACTCGACGGCAGCACCACTCGCGGTTGAGATCGGGTTGGCGCCGCGTTGCGGCGCCGCAGCCTAGCGCAGCAGCTCGGCGAACTGCTCGGCCGGCACCGGCGGGCTGAGCAGGTAACCCTGGATTTCGTCGCACTGGTTGGCCTTGAGGAAATCCATCTGCGCCTGGGTTTCCACACCCTCGGCCACCACCTTGCGTTCCAGGCTGTGGACCATGGCGATGATCGCCCGGGTAATCGCCGCATCCTGGCTGGAATGCTCCAGCTCGCTGATGAACGAGCGGTCGATCTTCACGTAGTCCACCGGGAAGCGCTTGAGGTAACTCAGCGACGAGAAGCCGGTGCCGAAGTCGTCGATCGCCAGCCGCACGCCCAATGCGCGCAGCTGCTCGCTGATGCTGATGGCATTGTCGATGTCGTCCAGTAGCTGGCTTTCGGTCAACTCCAGCTCCAGCATGGTCGCCGGCAGCCCGGTTTCCTCCAGCACCTGGCGCACCAGGCTGACGAAGTTGCCCTGGCGCAGCTGCTTGACCGAGAGGTTCACCGACACGCGAATCTCGGCCAGCCCGTCCTGCTGCCACTGGCGTGCCTGGCGGCAGGCCTCGCGCAGGACGAATTCACCGAGCGGAATGATCAAACCGGTTTCTTCCGCCAGCGGAATGAAGTGCGCCGGCGCGACCAGCCCGCGCTGCGGATGACGCCAGCGCACCAGCGCTTCGGCGGCCTCCAGAGCATCGTCGGCCAAGCTCAGACGTGGCTGATAGAAGACTTCCAGCTGGCCGACTTCCAGCGCTTTGCGCAGCTGATTCTCCAGCTGCAGGTACTGCATGCTCGACGCCTGCGGCCGGTCGGTGAAGAACTGCAGCGTGTTGCCGCCCAGATGCTTGGCCTGCTGCATGGCCATGTTCGCCTGGCGCAGCAGCACTTCCGCGTCACGGCTGTTGTCCGGCATCAGGCTGACGCCGATGGAGGCGCTGATGACCAGCTCCTGCTCATCGATGATCAGCGGCTTGCGGATTCGCTGCAGCAGCCGGCTGCCCAGATGCGCGAGGCTGCTGAGGCTGCCGTAGGCGTCGAACAGCACGACGAACTCGTCGCCGGACAGCCGCGCGATGGTGTCAGCATCTGCCAGGGTCTGGGTGATGCGCCGCGACATCTCGCGCAGCAATGCGTCGGCGGCCTCGTGCCCGAGGCTTTCGTTGAGCAGCTTGAAGCGGTCCAGGTCGATGTAGAGCACCGCCATGTTGCGGCCGTTGCGGCGCACCCGCTGGCAGGCCTCGTGCAGACGCTCCTTGAGCAGGCCGCGGTTGGCCAGCCCGGTGAGGTCGTCGTAATGGGTCAGGTAGCGCAGACGCTCTTCGATCTTGCGCCGCACGCTGATGTCGGAGATGAACGCGACCACATGGGTGACGCTGTCGTTGGCATCGCGCACTTCGCGCAGCTGTACCCACTGCGGGTAGACCTCGCCGCTCTTGCGGGTTTCGATCAGCTCGCCCTGCCAGTGACCGTGCAGTTCCAGCGCTTCACGCATGGTCTGGTACTGGCGCTGACTCTCCGGCGAACCGGCGATGCGCGCCACGCTGTGCCCGAGCAATTCCTCGCGGCTGTAGCCGGACAGCGCGCAGCAGGCGTCGTTGACCGCCAGCACGCGGTAGTGATCGTTCATGATCACCATGCCTTCGCTGGCCGCCTCGAACACCGTCGCTGCCAGGCGCTGCTGTTCGGCCTGGCGGCGCAGCTCGCTGATGTCGCGACGGGTGCCGATCATGCGCAGGGCACGGCCAGCGGCGTCGCGCTGGATCACCCGGCCGCGATCCTCGAGCCATATTTCGCTGCCGTCGGCGCGCAACGCACGGTACTCGACGGCAAACTGCTCGGTTTCGCCCTTCAGGTGCGCGATCAGGATGGCGCGCACGCCTTCCAGATCCTTGGGATGGATGTCCGGCAACGGCGAGCCATCCTCGTCGTAGCGGTGCTGCCGGCCGATGCCGAACACCACCTCCAGACGGGAATGATGAACATGGTTGTTCTGCAGATCCCAGTCCCACAGGCCGAGGCCACTGGCGTCCAGCGCTAGATTCAGCCGCGCCTCGCTTTCCCCCAGCTCTTCGGCGAGCTGCGCGAGTTCCGCGGTGCGCTCGGCGACGCGCTGCTCGAGGCCATCGTAGGCACTGCGCAGCTGCTTTTCGGCATGGCGGCGTTGCTCGACTTCCGAGGCCAAACGGCGATTGAGCTGGTCGGCTTCGCGGCCGGCGGTTTCCAGCCGCTCGATCAGCTGCTGCCTATGCAGCCGCTGTTCGAGCCCGTCGTTCACCAGCCGGCTGATCTGCCAGCCGATCAGGCTGAGGGTGGCCAGCACGATCATCGCCAGCAAACCCCAGCCCTGCTGCAACGGATAGCCGCTGGTCATCAGCAGAAGGCCGGTCGGCAACAGACTGGGCACGGCGAAACTGAAGAAGGCGGGCAGGCAGACCCCGTAAGCGACGCTGGCGGCCACGACGACCGAACCGATCAGCCCGTACAGCAGCGCTTGGGTAACGAAGACATCGGCCGGCACCAGCACGACCATGGCGTAGCACAGGCTCAGCGCAGACGCGCCACTTCCGAGCAGAAAGCGCCAGCGCCAGCACGGCGCGGCCTGCGCCTCGGGGCTGGCTCGGTTGAAGGCGAATATCTGCTGCAAGCGCAACAGTGCCAGCGCGCCCATCCAGCCAAGCCACAGCCCGAGCTCGACACCGCCCTGCTCGCCCCAGAGCACCACGCCGAGAACCAGTGTCGTCAGCAATAACAGCCAGGCAGGTACGCGCGAACCTCGATACAGCAGCCGGGTACGCTCGGCAACGATATCGGCCGCCGACGCCCCGCGGGACAATGGCTGTGTTGATGCCGGGCAGGCGGCTCGGATGGAATCGGTCATGAATATTGTTCTAGTAATAACTGCACCTAAAACAGGCTCCCTCGGAACCATACCACCGTCGATAATGGCACGTTGATGGCGTCGCGTCATACCATGGTGCGTCGGAAAAACGGCGATCGGTACTCCAGCCGACCAGCGGAAGGTTCCACCAGGCGCGATCAACCAGGACCGTGCCCGCGCCGGTTTGCCGCAGACGGCATCCCCAAATGGACCGCAGGGCGAGCGCAGCGCAGGCATTTCCAATAGAATGCCGCGATGCATGACGATCTCTCTCTCCTCCTGAATTCCCTCAACGATGCTCAACGCCAGGCCGTGGCCGCGCCGCTTGGCCGCCAGCTGGTATTGGCTGGCGCCGGCTCGGGCAAGACCCGCGTTCTGGTGCACCGTATCGCGTGGCTGCACCAGGTCGAACGCGCCTCGCTGCACTCGATCCTGTCGGTGACCTTCACCAACAAGGCTGCCGCCGAGATGCGCCAGCGCATCGAGCAGCTGCTGCACGTGAACCCGCAGGGCATGTGGGTGGGCACCTTTCACGGCCTGGCCCACCGCCTTCTGCGCGCGCACTGGCAGGAGGCCAAGCTGGCGCAGAACTTCCAGATCCTCGATTCCGACGACCAGCAGCGGCTGGTCAAGCGGGTGATCCGCGAACTCGGCCTCGACGAGCAACGCTGGCCAGCGCGCCAGGCGCAGTGGTGGATCAACGCGCAGAAGGACGAAGGCCTGCGTCCGCGCAACATCCAGGCCGGCGGTGATCTGTTCCTCGCCACCCAGCTGAAGATCTACGAAGCCTATGAAGAGGCCTGCGCCCGCGCCGGGGTGATCGACTTCTCCGAGCTGCTGCTGCGCGCCCTGGACCTGTGGCGCGACCACCCGGGCCTGCTCGATCACTACCAGCGGCGTTTCCGCCACGTGCTGGTGGACGAGTTCCAGGACACCAACGCCGTGCAGTACGCCTGGCTGCGGCTGCTGGCCAAGGGCGGCGAGAGCCTGATGGTGGTCGGCGACGACGACCAGTCTATCTACGGCTGGCGCGGCGCGCGGATCGAGAACCTGCACCAGTTCAGCCAGGACTTCCCCGACGCCGAAACCATCCGCCTGGAGCAGAACTACCGCTCCACCGCCTGCATCCTCAAGGCCGCCAACGCGCTGATCGCCAACAACCAGGGCCGTCTCGGCAAGGAGCTCTGGACTTCCGGCTGCGAGGGCGAGCCGATCAGCCTGTACGCTGCGTTCAACGAGCACGACGAAGCGCGCTACGTGGTCGAGAGCATCGAGAAGGCCATCCGCGACGGCATGAGCCGCAGCGAGATCGCCATCCTCTACCGCTCCAACGCCCAGTCGCGGGTGCTGGAAGAGGCGCTGCTGCGCGAGAAGATTCCCTACCGCATCTACGGCGGCCAGCGCTTCTTCGAGCGCGCCGAGATCAAGAACGCCATGGCCTACCTGCGGCTGATCCAGACCCGCGACAACGACGCGGCGCTGGAACGGGTGATCAACGTGCCGGCGCGCGGCATCGGCGAGAAGACCGTCGAAGCACTGCGCCAGCTGGCGCGTGATCAGGGCCTGTCGATGTGGGCGGCGCTGCATCAGGCGGTCGGTACCAAGGCGGTTTCCGGCCGCGCTGCCAGCGCGCTGAACGCCTTTGTCGAGCTGGTCGACACGCTGGCGCTGAAGGTCGAAGGCATGCAGCTGCACAACATGGCGCAGCTGGTCATCGAGCAGTCCGGGCTGCTTGCCTATCACCGCGACGAGAAGGGCGAGAAAGCCCAGGCGCGGGTGGAAAACCTCGAGGAACTGGTCTCCGCCGCGCGCGCCTTCGACAGCTACAGCGAAGAGGACGACGACGTCCAGTCACCGCTGGCGGCCTTTCTCGACCACGCCTCGCTGGAGGCCGGCGAGCAGCAGGCCGGCGACCATGAGGACAGCGTGCAGCTGATGACCCTGCACAGCGCCAAGGGCCTGGAGTTCCCGCTGGTGTTCCTGGTCGGCATGGAGGAAGGCCTGTTCCCGCACAAGATGAGCCTGGAGGAATCCGGCCGTCTGGAAGAAGAACGCCGCCTGGCCTACGTCGGCATCACCCGCGCCATGCAGCAGCTGGTGATCACCTACGCCGAAACGCGCCGGCTGTACGGCAGCGAGACCTATAACAAGATCTCGCGTTTCGTCCGCGAAGTGCCGCCGGCGCTGATCCAGGAAGTACGTCTGAGCAATACCGTGACGCGCTCGTTCAGCGGCAAGAGCATGAGCGGCTCGTCGCTGTTCGACGGCGCCGGCGTGCCGGAAACGCCGTTCAGCCTCGGCCAGCGTGTACGCCACTCGCTGTTCGGCGAAGGCACCATCCTCAACTTCGAAGGCTCCGGCGCCCAGGCCCGGGTGCAGGTGAATTTCGAGGATGAGGGCAGCAAATGGCTGATGCTCAGCTACGCAAAACTTGAAGCCCTGTGAGGTTGACGCTAACGTCAACCCGTCATACCGACAAGCCATTCCTATAAGAAGAGTCTTCCAAGGATACCGACCCATGAAACGCCGCCATCTGTTCGGTGCTGCCGCTGCCTTGCTTGCCACCCTCGGCCTCGCCGGTTGCAACGACGACAAGAAAGTCGAAACCACAGGCCAGCAGGCCGCCAGCGAACCCGCCAAGACCTACACCTGGAAGATGGTCACCGCCTGGCCGAAGAACTACCCGGGCCTGGGCACCGCCGCCGAGCGCCTGGCCGATCGCGTAAAGGTGATGAGCGACGGTCGCCTGACCATCAAGGTCTACGCCGCCGGTGAGCTGGTCCCGGCGCTGGAAGTGTTCGATGCCGTTTCCCGCGGCACCGCCGAATTGGGCCACGGCGCCGCCTACTACTGGAAGGGCAAGGTGCCCACCGCGCAGTTTTTTACCTCGGTTCCGTTCGGCCTGTCCGCCATCGAGATGAACGCCTGGCTGAGCAAGGGCGAAGGCCAGAAGTTCTGGGAGGAGGCCTATGCACCTTTCGGCGTGAAGCCGATGGTGGTCGGCAACACCGGCATGCAGATGGGCGGCTGGTACAACAAGGAAATCAGTTCGCTGGACGACCTGCGCGGGCTGAAGATCCGCATGCCGGGTCTCGGTGGCGAAGTGCTGGCGCGTCTCGGCGCGACCACCGTGAATCTGCCCGGCGGCGAAGTGTTTACCGCGCTGCAGACCGGTGCCATCGACGCCACCGACTGGGTCAGCCCGTACAACGACCTGGCCTTCGGTCTGCACAAGGCCGCCAAGTATTACTACTACCCAGGCTGGCAGGAGCCGCAGGCGGTGCTGGAGCTGCTGGTGAACCAGAAGGCGATGGACACCCTGCCCGAGGACCTGCAGGCGATCCTCACCGAGGCGACCCGTGCGGCCAGCCGCGACATGATGGATGACTACGTCTACAACAACGCCCTGGCGCTGGACCAGCTCAAGCAGCAAGGCGTGGAGCTCAAGCGCTTCCCCGACGAAGTGCTCGGCGCCATGCAGGAGCAGTCGGAGCTGGTGCTCGGCGAGCTGGCCGAACAGAGCGAGCTGAACGGCCGCATCTGGGCGTCGATGAAAGCCTTCCAGGAACAGGTCAAGCCGATGCACGAGATCTCCGAGAAGGAGCTGTACAACTGGCGCTAAACCCGCTGCAGCACAGAACGGAGCCGTCAGGCTCCGTTTTCGCATCTTGCCCAGCGTTGACCTGGCGCGACCAACGGTCGCAAGCAAAAGCCGGTAACATACTGCCCCTGGCCAACCCCTGCCTGCCTCGGCAGGATGGCGCGCGTACTCCACTCTTTTCAGCGGGAACACTCAATGCAACGTGTGCTTAGCATCTTCATGGCGCTGTGTATCAGCCTGACCTTCGCGCTCGACGCCCACGCCAAGCGTTTCGGCGGCGGCAAGAGCTTCGGCTCGGCGCCCAGCCACCAGACCCGCCAGGCGCCCCAACAGACCCAGGCCGCACCGAATCAGGCTGGCCGTCAGACGCCCGCTGCCGCCAGCGGTGCTTCGCGCTGGCTCGGCCCGTTGGCCGGTCTGGCCGCCGGTGGTCTGCTCGCCTCGATGTTCATGGGCGACGGCTTCGAGGGCATCCAGTTCATGGATATCCTGATCTTCGGCCTGATCGCGTTCCTGCTGTTCCGCTTCCTCGCCGCCCGCCGTCGCCAGCAGCAGCCTGCCATGGCCGGCCATGCGCCGATGCAGCGTGACATGCCGCAGCAGCCGTCGACCTCCATCTTCGGTGGCAGCGCCGCCCCGGTCGCCGCCGCTCCGGTGATCAACGCCCCGGCCTGGTTCAACGAGCAGAGCTTCGTCGCCGCAGCCCGTGAGCATTTCCTCTCGCTGCAGCAGCACTGGGACGCCAACGAGATGGACAAGATCTCCGAGTTCGTCACCCCGCAGCTGCTGGGCTTCCTCAAGCAGGAGCGCGCCGAGATCGGTGATGCCTATCAGTCGACCTACATCGACGATCTGCAAATCCAGCTCGACGGCGTCGACGACGATGCCGAGAAGACCACCGCGACCCTGACCTTCACCGGCACCGCGAAGACTTCTCGCTTCGACCAGGGCGAGCCGTTCAGCGAAAGCTGGCGCATGGAACGTGCCCAGGGCGAGAACCAGCCTTGGCTGGTCGCTGGTATCCGCCAGAACGCCTGATCAACGTCGTATAGAAAGTCTGGTCTGCCTGAGCGCAGTCCACAGACAAACCCCGCCAGATGGCGGGGTTTGTCGTTTCTGAGCGGCAAGTGACGCGGTGCTGCGAGCCGCTCGATAAAGCCGCTGCGCATCACTCTTTGAGAAAGGCCAGCAGATCGTTGTTGAAGCGCTTCTTGTGGGTGTCGGTCAGGCCGTGCGGCGCGCCGGGATAGACGATCAGCTTCGCATCCTTGATCAGCGCTGCGGATGCCTTGCCCGAGCTGTCCAGCGGCACGATCTGGTCATCGTCGCCGTGGATCACCAGCGTCGGCACATCGAACTTCTTCAGGTCGCCGCGAAAATCGGTGGCCGAGAACGCGGCGATGGAGTCGTAGGTGTTCTTGTGCCCGGCCTGCAGCCCTTGGGCACGCCAGCTGTCGATCAACCCCTGGGAGACCTTCGCCCCCGGACGATTGAAGCCATAGAACGGGCCGGAGGCGAAGTCGAGGTACAGCTGCGCGCGGTCCTCCAGCGATGCCTTGCGGATGCCGTCGAACACTTCCAGCGGCAGCCCACCCGGGTTATCCGCGGTTTTCAGCATCATCGGCGGCACGGCGCTGACCAGCACGGCCTTCTTCACCCGTTCGGTGCCGTGGCGGCCGATGTAGCGCGCCACCTCGCCGCCACCGGTGGAGAAGCCCACCAGGGTGACATCCTTCAGGTCCAGCGCCTCGATCACCGCGGCCAGGTCGTCGGCGTAGTGATCCATGTCGTTGCCTTCCCACGGCTGGCTGGAGCGGCCATGGCCGCGGCGGTCATGAGCGACCACTCGGTAGCCCTCGGATGCGAGGAACAGCATCTGTGATTCCCAGCTATCCGAGTTGAGCGGCCAGCCATGGCTGAAGGTGACCACCGGGCCGTCCTTCGGGCCCCAGTCCTTGTAGTAGAGCTGCACGCCGTCAGCCGTGGTGATGGTGCTGGCGGTGCGAGCGCTGGCGATACTGGATGTCGGTTGCGTGGTCTGCTCCGGCTGCGCGGCGAAAACTGGCTGCATCGCGATGGCCAGCAGCGGGAGGGTGAAGGTGCGGATGATGGCATTCATGGCGTGTGTCTCCTGTTAGTTAGGTACGGTGGGCTGGATCAGTCGGCGAGGATCAGCGTTACGTCGATGTTGCCGCGGGTGGCATTGGAGTACGGGCAGACCACGTGGGCCTGGTTGACCAGCTCCTGCAACACGTCGTGGGCAATGCCGGGCGCGCTAATGGTCAGCTCGGCTTCGATGCCGAAGCCGGTGGGGATCTGGCCGATGCCGACCTTGCCGGTGATGCGGGTGTCGGCCGGCAGGGCGACCTTCTGCTTGCCGGCGACGAACTTCAGCGCGCCGAGAAAGCAGGCCGAGTAGCCGGCAGCGAACAGCTGCTCGGGGTTGGTGCCGGGGCCGCCGGCGCCACCCAGTTCACGCGGCGTGGACAGCTGCACGTCGAGCGCCTGATCGGAGGAGCTGGCGCGACCTTCACGGCCGCCGGTGGCGGTTGCAGCGGCGGTGTAGAGAATCTTTTCGATGGTCATGGCTACGGTTCCTGTTCTGTTGGTAGGCCAGGGCGTTGTTGCCCGGTGAGAGCTATTCTGCTCACCAGAAAAAACTATTGGTGACGTAGAATCCGGAAAACATGATCAGGAGTACGAAGATGGCCGACCGGCTCGCTGCGCTGATGACCCACTTCCCGATGAGCGCACAGGTGTTCAATACCGGCCCCCTGTGCGGCATCAACACGCTGCAAAGCGATGGCGTGCACGGGCAGCTGCATCTGGTGCGCAGCGGCACGCTGGAGGTGCGCTATGGCAGGGAGTCGCTGCAGGTCGAGCGACCGAGCCTGCTGCTGTTTCCGCGCCCGCTGACGCACCGTTTCATCATCGCCCCCGGGCAGAACGCCGACATGGTCTGCGCAAACCTGTCGTTCGAAGGCGGCACCAGCAACCCGATCGCCTCGGCGCTGGCCGATGTCGTCTGCCTGCCGCTGGATCAGGTCTGGGGCGCCGAGCCGATCCTCTCGCTGCTGTTCGAGGAGGCCTTCGAGCAACGCTGCGGGCGCGTGGCATTGGTCGAGCGGTTGCTCGAAGTGGTGATGATCCAGGTCCTGCGCCAGCTGATGGAAAGCGACGAGGTGAATGGCGGGTTGCTCTCCGGGCTTGCGCACCCGCGCCTGCGCAATGCTCTGGTGGCGATGCACGAGGCGCCGGCGCAGGACTGGACGCTCGAGGAGCTGGCCAGCGTTGCCGGGATGTCCCGCAGCGTGTTCGCCACGGCCTTCCGCGAGACCGTCGGCACTACGCCGGGCCAGTATCTGCAGGGCTGGCGCGTCCGCCTGGCGCAGAAGGCCCTGCGTCGCGGACGGCCGATCAAGATGATCGCGTTCGAAGTGGGCTACGGCAGCGAAGCCGCGTTCTCCCGGGCGTTCAAGGCGCACGCCGGGCATTCGCCGCGGGAGTGGAAAAAGCAGCTGGCCATGGCCGCCGGTGCCTGAATGCCTGCCTCGACCCTGGCGCCTTCATCGGTGCAGCCAGACACAGCGGAACGTGGAATTAGTCCTTCACTTTGCCGATTGTTGACTAAGCTGCTTAGCAGACGCCGGCAAAGCATCGGCGTACCAGCCTGATAAGAAGGAGAACCTCCGATGGATATGAACCGTCGACAGTTCTTCAAGGTCTGCGGTGTGGGCCTTGGGGCGTCGAGCATGGCGGCATTGGGTATGGCCCCACCGACGGCGTATGCCGAGTCGATCCGGCATTTCAAACTGACCAACACGCGCGAAACTCGCAACACCTGTCCCTACTGCTCCGTCGGTTGCGGGCTGATCATCTACAGCCAGGGCAGCGGCGGCAAAAACGTTGCGCAGAACATCATCCACATCGAAGGCGACTCCGATCACCCGGTCAACCGCGGCACCCTGTGCCCGAAAGGCGCCGGCCTGCTCGACTTCGTCCATAGCCCCAACCGCCTGACCCACCCGGAAGTCCGCGAAGCCGGCAGCAACGAGTGGAAGCGCATCGAGTGGAGCGACGCCCTCGACCGCATCGCCCGGCTGATGAAGGACGACCGCGACGCCAACTTCGTCGAACGCAACGAAGAGGGTCAGACGGTCAACCGCTGGCTGAGCACCGGTTTCCTCGCCGCCTCGGCATCATCCAACGAGGCGGGTTACATCACCCACAAGGTGGTTCGTTCACTCGGCATTCTGGGATTCGATAACCAGGCACGTGTCTGACATGGCCCGACGGTGGCAAGTCTTGCCCCGACGTTTGGCCGTGGAGCCATGACCAATCACTGGTCCGATATCCAGAACGCTGACCTGGTCCTGATCATGGGCGGTAACGCCGCCGAAGCGCACCCGTGCGGCTTCAAATGGGTCACCGAGGCCAAGGCGCGCAACAAGGCGCGGCTGGTGGTGGTCGATCCGCGCTTCACCCGTTCGGCCTCGGTGGCCGACATGTATGCGCCGATCCGCACCGGCACCGACATCGCCTTCCTCGGCGGGCTGATCAACTACCTGCTGGAAAACGACAAGATCCAGCACGAATACGTGGTCAACTACACCGACGTCTCGTTCATCGTGAAGGAAGGCTTCGGCTTCGAGAACGGTCTGTTCAACGGCTACGACGGCGATCGGCGTACCTATACGGACAAGGCCAGCTGGAGCTACGAGCTGGACGAAGAAGGCTTCGCCCGCGTCGACAAGAGCCTCACCCACCCGCGCTGCGTGTTTAATCTGCTCAAGCAGCACTACAGCCGTTACACGCCGGAACTGGTCAGCAACATCTGCGGCACACCGCAGGACAAGATGCTGCAGGTGTGGGAGACCATCGCCGAAACCTCGGCACCGGGCAAGGTCATGACCATCATGTACGCCCTGGGCTGGACGCAGCATTCGACCGGTTCGCAGATGATCCGCACCGGCGCCATGGTGCAGCTGCTGCTCGGCAACATCGGCATGCCCGGCGGCGGCATGAATGCGCTGCGCGGGCACTCCAATATCCAGGGCCTGACCGATCTCGGCCTGCTCTCCAACCTGCTGCCGGGCTACATGACACTGCCGCTGGAAGCCGAGCAGGACTATGCGGCCTACATCGCCAAGCGCACCGCCAAGCCGCTGCGCCCGGGGCAGCTGTCCTACTGGCAGCACTACGAGAAATTCCACGTCAGCCTGATGAAGGCCTGGTACGGCAAGAACGCCACGGCGGAGAACAACTGGGGCTACGACTGGCTGCCGAAGCTGGATATCCCCGGCTACGACGTGCTCAAGGTGTTCGACATGATGTACCAGGGGCAGGTCAACGGCTATTTCTGCCAGGGCTTCAACCCCATCGCCTCGTTCCCCAACAAGGCCAAGGTCAGCGCCGCGCTAGCCAAGCTCAAGTACCTGGTGATCATGGACCCGCTGGCCACCGAGACCTCGGAGTTCTGGCGCAACGCCGGCGAGTACAACGACGTCGACACCGCCAGCATCCAGACCACGGTGTTCCGCCTGCCGACCACCTGCTTCGCCGAGGAGGACGGCTCGCTGGTCAACAGCGGCCGCTGGCTGCAATGGCACTGGAAGGCCGCCGAGCCGCCGGGCCAGGCGCAGACCGACGTGGTGATCATGGGAGGGCTGTTCCATCGCCTGCGCGAGCTGTATCGCAAGGAAGGCGGCGCCTACGCCGAGCCGCTGCTCAACATCGACTGGGGCTATCGCCAGCCGGAAGAACCGACCGCCGAGGAAATCGCCCAGGAGTACAACGGAAAGGCCCTGAGCGATGTGTTCGACCTGCAGACCGGAGCGCAGGTGGCCAAGGCCGGCGAGCTGCTGCCAGGCTTCGGTCTGCTGCGTGCCGACGGCACCACCTCCAGCGGCTGCTGGATCTGGTGTGGCTCCTGGACCCAGGCCGGCAACCAGATGGCCCGACGCGACAATGCCGACCCCTACGGCATGGGCCAGACGCTGGGCTGGGCATGGGCCTGGCCAGCCAACCGGCGCATCCTCTACAACCGCGCTTCGGCCGACCCGGCCGGCGACCCGTGGGACCCGCAGAAGAAACGCCTGGTCTGGTGGGACGGCACCAAGTGGGGCGGCACCGACGTGCCGGACTTCAAGGTCGACTCGCGCCCAGAGGAAGGCATGAACCCGTTCATCATGAACCCCGAAGGGGTGGCGCGGCTGTTCGCCGTGGACAAGATGAACGAGGGGCCATTCCCCGAGCATTACGAGCCGTTCGAGACGCCCATCGGCCGCAATCCCATGCACCCGGATAACGTCCAGGCCATCAGCAATCCGGCCGCGCGGGTGTTCAAGAACGACATGGAGCTGTTCGGCACCGCGGAGGACTTCCCCTACGCGGCCACCACCTACCGGCTGACGGAGCACTTCCACTTCTGGACCAAACATTGCCGGCTCAACGCGATCACCCAGCCCGAGCAGTTCGTCGAGATCGGCGAGGTGCTGGCCAACGAGCTGGGCATCAAGGCCGGCGAGCGGGTCAAGGTGTCGTCCAACCGCGGCTACATCAAGGCGGTGGCGGTGGTGACCAAGCGCATCAAGCCGCTGACGGTGGACGGCCAGACCGTTCATCACATCGGCATCCCGCTGCACTGGGGCTTCGCCGGGGTGGCGCGCAACGGTTACCTGACCAACACGCTAACGCCGTTCGTCGGTGACGCCAACACCCAGACGCCGGAGTTCAAGTCGTTCCTGGTCAACGTGGAGAAGGCATGATGGCTACTCAAGACGTGATTGCCCGCTCCGCCACGACCACCGAGCGGCCGTCGATCCGCGAGATCGGCGAGGTGGCGAAACTGATCGACGTCTCCAAGTGCATCGGCTGCAAGGCCTGCCAGGTGGCGTGTTCGGAATGGAACGACCTGCGTGATGAAGTCGGCACCAGCAACGGGACCTACGACAACCCGATCGACCTCACCGCCGAATCCTGGACGGTGATGAAGTTCGCCG
This sequence comes from Stutzerimonas xanthomarina, assembly GCF_003935375.1. Classification (GTDB taxonomy): domain Bacteria; phylum Pseudomonadota; class Gammaproteobacteria; order Pseudomonadales; family Pseudomonadaceae; genus Stutzerimonas; species Stutzerimonas xanthomarina_A. The sequence continues at coordinate 57,817 of NZ_RHQM01000019.1, read as the reverse complement.
AGTACGAGAACCCCGGCAGCGGCAACCTCGAGTGGCTGATCCGCAAGGACGGCTGCATGCACTGCGCCGACCCTGGCTGCCTCAAGGCCTGCCCGGCGCCGGGGGCCATCGTGAAGTACGCCAACGGCATCGTCGACTTCAACCAGGACCACTGCATCGGCTGCGGCTACTGCATCACCGGTTGCCCGTTCGACATCCCGCGTATCTCCGAGAAGGACAAGAAGGCCTACAAGTGCACGCTCTGTTCCGACCGCGTGTCGGTCGGGCTCGAGCCGGCCTGCGTGAAGACCTGCCCCACCGGAGCCATCGTCTTCGGCAGCAAGGAGGACATGAAGGATCACGCGGCCGGGCGTATCGCCGATCTGAAGGAACGCGGTTTCGACCAGGCCGGCCTGTACGACCCCGATGGCGTCGGCGGTACGCACGTGATGTACGTGCTGCACCATGCCGATCAGCCCTCGCTGTACAACGACCTGCCGAACGAGCCGACCATCAGCCCACTGGTCGGCCTGTGGAAAGGCGTGACCAAGCCCCTCGCTCTGCTGGGCATGGGCGCGGCGGTGCTGGCCGGGTTCTTCCACTACACGCGGGTGGGTCCTATTCGCGTCGAGGAAGAGGACGACAAGGCCGAACTCAGCGAGTCCGTGGTGCACCAGGTCGATCCTTCGGTGCATGTGGTCGACCCCAAGGAGCCGCGACCCTGAATCCGGCGGCCCCGTTCGCGGGGCCATCCTCGGAGTCGATCGCTCAAGGAGCCAACGATGAATAACAACGACATCGAACGCTACAACCCCTCGCAGCGGACCAATCACTGGATCGTTGCCATCCTCTTCGTACTCGCCGCGCTGTCCGGCCTGGCGCTGTTCCATCCGGCGCTGTTCGGCCTCTCCGGGCTGTTCGGCGGCGGCACCTGGACGCGCATCCTGCACCCCTTCATCGGGGTCGCGATGTTCGTCTTCTTCCTCTGGCTGGCGATCCGCTTCGCCGGGCATAACCGCATCGAAGCACGCGACCGCCAGTGGCTCAGGCAGATCAACGACGTGGTGCACAACCGCGAGGAAAAACTGCCGGAAGTCGGCCGCTACAACGCCGGGCAAAAGGTGCTGTTCTGGGTGCTGATCGTCAGCATGCTGGTGTTGCTGCTCAGCGGCATCGTCATCTGGCGCGAGTACTTCAGCAGCTTCTTCGGCATCGTCTCGCTGCGCTGGGCAAGCCTGCTGCATGCCATCGCCGCCTTTGTGCTGATCGTCAGCATCATCGTGCACATTTACGCCGCCATCTGGCTCAAGGGCTCGATGGGCGCCATGCTCTACGGCACTGTCAGCCGAGCCTGGGCGCGCAAGCACCATCCGGCCTGGTATCGGGAGATCACCGAGCGCAAATAAGCACACCGCTGTAAGCCGAAGATTCCCCGCACACGCGCGGGAATCTTCGACCTCGCGCATCATCGAAAGCCGAGCGACAGCCAGTGACGGACTATGCTGTTCGGCACAACCCCAAGAATAAGGAGTCCTGCGTGGCAGGCACCATTCTCGAACCCGGGCAGATCGAAGCCGCTGCCAGCAAACCACCCTTCCTCAACCTGCCACCGCGCAACCTGTTCGCCCTGCGCAGCGAGCGCCTGACCAGGCTCGCCGAAGGCCATCCGTTCGCCGACTACCTGCGCCTGCTGGCAGCGATGTGCCAGGCGCAACAGCAGGTGCTGGACAACCCGCCGACAATCGTGCCGCTGGACGAACACCGCACCCGCGAAAGTCTCAGGCACAACCTGCCGCCGCTGGCTGCCGATACCCTGGTGCGCGACGATGCCTGGCTGACGATGCTGGATGCCTGGCTGGATGCCTTCGTGGCGCCGGAAAGCCCCGCGGTAGTGGCTGCCATCGAGCAACTGCGTGAGGCCGAAAGCGGCCAGCGCAAGGCATGGGCCGTGGCACTGGTCAGTGGCCAGTACGACAGCCTGCCGCCAGCACTGGTGCCCTTCCTCGGCGCCGCCCTGCAGCTGGCCTGGAGCCACTGGCTGCTGCAGCTCGACCTCTCCGACATGCGCGAGCGCGAAGACCAGACCCACTGCCCCTGCTGCGGTGCGCCACCGATGGCAGGCATCATCCGCCATCGCGGCCAGCTCAACGGCTTGCGTTATCTGGTCTGCTCGCTGTGCGCCTGCGAGTGGCATTACGTGCGCGTCAAATGCAGCCTCTGCCGCAGCACCAAGAAACTCGACTACCTGCACTTCGAAGGCTCGCCGCAAGGCGTCAAGGCCGAGGTCTGCCCTGAGTGCAATGGCTACCTCAAGCAGCTCTACCTGGACCTGGCGCCGGATGGCGAAAGCCTCTCCGCCGACCTCGCCACCCTCGACCTGGACATGCTGCTGTCCGAGCAGGGCTTTCAGCGCCAGGCCCCCAACCTGCTGCTGGCACCGGGGGGCGATGCATGAGCAGCAGCCACCTGCCCTCGGTCGACAAGCTGCTGCGCGACCCAGCCTGTCAGCCGCTGCAGCAGCGCTACGGCCGTCAGGCATTGCTGAGCACCCTGCGCGACCTGCTCGATGAACTGCGAGAACCGGCCCGCCACGGCCAGCTGGCTGCACTGGAATTGTCCGAAGCGGTACTCGCCGGGCGCGCCGGCGAACGCCTGGCCAGCCAGCACCGCAGCCGCGTGCGCCGGGTGTTCAACCTCACCGGCACGGTGCTGCACACCAATCTCGGCCGCGCCTTGCTGCCGGATGAAGCCATCGAGGCGATCACCCTCGCCGCACGTTACCCGCTCAATCTGGAATTCGATCTCGCCACTGGCAAGCGCGGCGACCGCGACGACCTCATCGAAGGGCTGATCCGCGAACTGACCGGCGCCGAGGCCGTCACCGTGGTCAACAACAACGCCGCCGCCGTGCTGCTGGCCTTGAACAGTCTCGGCGCACGGAAGGAAGGCATCATTTCCCGCGGCGAGCTGATCGAGATCGGCGGTGCCTTCCGCATCCCCGACATCATGGCCCGCGCCGGCGTGAAGCTGCATGAAGTCGGCACCACCAACCGCACCCACGCCAAGGATTACGAAGCGGCGATCAACCCGCGCTCGGGCCTGTTGATGCGTGTGCACACCAGCAATTACAGCGTGCAGGGCTTCACCGCCAGCGTCGCCACCACCGAACTGGCGCGCATCGCCCATGCCCACGATCTGCCGCTGCTGGAAGACCTCGGCAGCGGCAGCCTGCTCGATCTCTCTCGTTGGGGCCTGCCGAAGGAACCCACGGTGCAGGAAGCGCTGCGCGACGGCGCCGACATCGTCACCTTCAGCGGCGACAAGCTGCTCGGCGGCCCGCAGGCCGGGCTGATCGTCGGCAGCAAGGCGCTGATCCAGAAGATCAAGAAGAACCCGCTCAAGCGCGCCCTGCGCGTCGACAAGCTGACCCTTGCCGCGCTGGAAGCGGTGCTCAACCTCTATCGCGATCCCGACCGCCTGGCCGAACGCCTCACCAGCCTGCGCCTGCTCAGCCGCCCGCAGGCCGACATTCGTACCCAGGCTGAACGCATCGCGCCGGCGCTGACGGCCGTGCTCGGCGAAACCTGGCAAGTCGCAGTAACCGATGCCCTGGGCATGATCGGCAGCGGCGCGCAGCCGGTGGCACGCCTACCCAGCGCAGCGCTGTGCATCCGCCCGCAGCAGCCCAAGCGCCTGCGCGGCCGCAGCCTGCGCCAGCTGGAAGAAGCCCTGCGCTGCCTGCCGATTCCTGTGCTCGGGCGCATCGACGACGACGCCCTCTGGCTCGACCTGCGCCAACTGGACGACGAACCGGCCTTCCTCCAGCAACTGGCGCACCTGCAAGAGGAGCTGGCCCGTTGATCGTCGGGACCGCCGGCCATATCGATCATGGCAAGACCGCACTGCTCCACGCCCTCACCGGGCAACAAGGCGACCGCCGTCGCGAGGAGCGCGAGCGTGGCATCACCATCGACCTCGGCTACCTCTACGCCGACCTCGGCGAAGGCAGCCTCACCGGTTTTATCGACGTGCCGGGCCACGAGCGCTTCGTGCACAACATGCTGGCCGGCGCCAGCGGCATCGACTGCGTACTGCTGGTGGTGGCTGCCGATGACGGCGTGATGCCGCAGACCCGTGAACACCTGGCCATCGTCGAGTTGCTCGGCATCCGCCGGGCACTGGTGGCGCTGACCAAGATCGATCGCGTCGAGCCGGCGCGCATCGCCGAAGTCGAGCAACAGATCGAAAACCTGCTGGCCGCCGGAGCACTGGCCGGAGCGCCGATATTTCCGGTTTCCAGCATCCGCGGCGATGGCATCGACGCCCTGCGCGCCGCGCTGATCGACGAAGCCGCGCGCACCGCCGCCCGCAGCGACAGCGGCCACTTCCGCCTGGCCATCGACCGCGCCTTCAGCGTCACCGGCGCTGGCGTGGTGGTCACCGGCACCGCCTTTGCCGGGCGCGTGCGAATCGGCGACGAACTGCTGCTCGGCCCCGCCGGCAAACGCGTGCGCGTCCGCGGCCTGCACGCACAGAACCGCGAAGCGGACGAAGCCCATGCCGGCCAGCGCGTGGCCCTGAATCTTGCCGGCGAGCGGCTGGCCGTGGAGCAGATCCATCGCGGCGACTGGCTGCTGCACCCACTGCTGCACGCACCGACCCAACGCATCGACGTCGACTTCCAGCTGCTGCCCGGCGAAGCCCACGAGCTCAATCACTGGACGCCCGTGCACGTGCACCTCGGCGCCCAGGACGTCACCGCGCGCGTCGCCCTGCTCGAAGATGCGAGCCTGGCACCGGGCGAACATGCTTTCGCCCAACTGCTGCTGAATGCACCGAGCCACGCCGTGCATGGCGACCGTATCGTCCTGCGCGATCAGTCCGCCCAGCGCACCCTCGGCGGCGGCCGCGTGCTCGACCCGTACGCACCACCGCGCAATCGCCGCCGCGTCGCGCGACTGGAGCAATTGCGAGCGCTGGACCAGCCAAGCCTGGAGCATGCATTGCCGCCGCTGCTCGCCAGCGCCACCAATGGCATCGATCCGCAAAGCCTGGAACGCCAATTCAACCGCCCGCGCCAAGGTTGGCAGCTGCCGCAAGGCGTACTGGAGATTGGCACTCGGCTTGGGCCACGGCTATTCGATCAGGCCCGCTGGAGCGAACTCGAAGCCACCCTGCTCGCCGCCCTGCAGCGTTTTCACGAAGAACAACCCGACGAACTCGGTCCCGACCGCGACCGCCTGCGCCGCTATGCCCTGCCGCAGCTGGAACGGCCCGTGTTCATCGCTCTACTGGAACAGGCACTGGCCGCCGGCGCCATCGAAACCAGCGGCCCGTGGCTGCACCGCCCCGATCACCGGGTGCGCCTGAGCGATACGGAAGAAGGTTTGAAGGAACGCCTGTGGCCGCTGCTCGAAGCCGGCCAGTTCGACCCGCCCTGGGTCCGCGACCTGGCCCGCGACCTCGGTGTCGACGAAACGCAGATGCGCAACCTGCTCCGCAAGCTCGCCCGCCTCGGCCTGTTGCAACAGGTGGTGAAAGATTTGTTCTACCCCGAGTTCACCATTCGCCAACTCGCGGGGCATTTACTGCAACTGGAAGCGCAAAGCGGCGTGATCCGCGCCGCCGCCTTCCGCGACCGCATCCAGCTCGGCCGCAAACGCAGCATCCAGCTGCTCGAACACTTCGACCGCATCGGCCTCACCCGCCGCTTCGGCAACGAACGCAAAGTCCGCCAGGACAGCGCCTTGGCGATCCAGTCAGGCCTGGGGTAGGCTGGTCGCCGCTTCCCTTTGGCGTCTCGACCAAATAAGGAAGGCAATCGCACCCGGTGGTGCGGCCGGGCTTCAAACCCGGTTGGGGGCGGCAGCCGTTCCCGGGTGAGTTCGACTCTCACTGCCTTCCGCCATCTACCTCCCTCTACCCCTCGCCACCACCCTGCGACAGCCCGCCTCACTTCGCAATATCAAAAAGCCATCGCGCTCTAGCGCGAAGCGCGTCACAATCGCGGCTTTTCTTTCCAGGGAAGGAGAGGTGTCGTGGGTAACCCGCCAGATGAGCGCCGTGCATTGCACGCGCTGCGTGACCATATCGATTGCCTGCTGGCTGAAGGTGCATCCCTCGTCGGGCGCGACCCGGTGCAGCTGAGCTTTCAGGGCCGGACGCTGACGGTGCAGCACGGCATGCTGGTCAACGAGAGCGGCCATCAGGATCTGATCGAGACGCTGGCCGAGCTGGAGTGGACGAACAAGCGCACGCGCAATATGGCGATCGATATCTGCATCCGCCAGCTGGACCATGCGATCAAGGCGAGCTGTGTGAAAGTGCTCGACCTGTCGACACCGGACAAGCCCTGAGCGCCTGTCCCGCGGCAATTGCCAGCATTGCGCCCTGGCATAGCGTCCGGGCGGCGGGCTGAAAGCCTCCGCTCCTAACCCGTCTCAAGCGCCCACTATTTCCACCGCAACGCCTGCACATGGGCGTTGGCAGGATCGAAGTTGTCCAGCCGCATACGTTCGGCGATGGCGGCTTCGGCGGCTTCGCCCAGTGGGAATCGGTCGCGCACGGTGACCCAGTCCGCGGGTTGCAGGCGGACCATCCAGCCCTCCCCATAACAATCCTGATTGATTAGCGCCGGACGCTCGAGCAGTGCTTCGTTCACCGCCAGCAGTTCACCGCTCACCGGGCTGCGCGCCGACGAGGCAGCCTTGGCGAACTCGACCACGCCAAAGCTGCGCTCGCGCTCGATACGTGCGCCGACGCGCTTGGGGGTGAAGGCGAAGATCTGGCCGTACAGCGCGCAGCCGTAGGCGGTCAGGCCGATGGTCAGGCTGCCGTCGGCCTCCTCGCGCAGCCACAGGCTGTGCTCCGGGGCGTAGCGCAGCGAGTCGGGGAATTCCAGGCCGTGCACATTCATAGGGTCAGCACCCGTTCGTATTCGAGGATCATCTGCGCCAGTTCGCCGCCGCTGGAGATTTCATCCAGCTCGGCGATCAGCGTGGCGGGGTCGAGCTGAACCCCGGGCTGGCGGCACATCAGCAAGCGCGCGCCAGCCTGCTTGGCGTTGCGGATGAAGTGCAGCAGCGGCTCGCCACCTTCCACCGCGCGCAGCGATTCGGCCACCTCGCGGCGCGCCAACTGCGTGCCTTCACCGGTGAGGTAGAGAGTTACCCCGGCATCCATGCAGGCCAGCAGCGTGGCGATATGAAAAGGCGCGGCGCAGCGCGCCGGGGTACTGGGGCCGCTGGCGACCAGAATCAGTACGCGTTGTGAATCGTTGTGTTCCATAAGCCCTCATGCGGTAGCCCGGCGAGTTAAGCCGTCAAATGCACGTTCGCCGCCGTTCGAACCATAGCGCGAAACTATCATCACCATAGCCTACCGGTTGCCGTTTGATGGTCTAGGATTTTCTTCGTGCACTGAAAAGGAGATCGAGCATGTTGGCAACCTTGCTACCGGCCCTTAAAGAACTCGCCCTGCCGTTGAAGCTGCAGCTATGGGATGGCAACGAGATCGAGATCGGCCCTACTCCCTGCGTCACGCTGGTGATCAAGGACCCCAGCCTTGTTACCCGGCTGAGGCAGCCGAGCCTGGACGTGCTCGGCGCGGCCTACGTCGAGGGGCAGATCGACCTGCTTGGGCCAGTGGGTGAGGTCATTCGGATCGGCGATGTGATCACAAGGGCGCTGGGCCAGGACGATTTTCCGCTGCCTTCGCGCGAGGCGCATGACAAGGCGACCGACGCCGAAGCCATTTCCTATCACTACGACCTGTCCAACGATTTCTACCGGCTCTGGCTGGATAGGGACATGGTCTATTCCTGCGCCTATTTCGAAACCGGCAGCGAGGATCTGGAACAGGCGCAGCAGGCCAAGCTGCGCCACCTATGCCGCAAATTGCGGCTCAAGCCTGGCGAGCGCCTGCTGGATGTCGGCTGCGGCTGGGGCGGCCTGGCTCGCTATGCCGCACGCGAGTTCGGCGCGAAGGTGTTCGGCATCACCTTGAGCCGCGAGCAGCTCGAACTGGCTCGCGAACGGGTGGTCGAGGAAGGCCTAGCAAAGCAGATCACTCTGGAGCTGATGGACTACCGCGATATGCCGCAGGATGGCCGCTTCGACAAGGTCGTCAGCGTCGGCATGTTCGAGCATGTCGGCCACGCCAACCTGCCGCTGTACTGCCAGCGGCTGTTCGACGCCGTGCGCCCCGGCGGGCTGGTGATGAACCACGGCATCACCGCCCGGCACATCGACGGCCGCCCGGTCGGACATGGCGCCGGCGAGTTCATCAACCGCTACGTATTCCCCCACGGCGAGCTGCCGCACCTGGTGAACATCAGCAGCTGCATCAGCGATGCCGGGCTGGAAATCGTCGACGTGGAAAGCCTGCGCCTGCACTACGCGCGTACGCTGGAATTCTGGAGTGAGCGGCTGGAAGAGCAGCTGGAGCAGGCAAAACGGATGGTTCCCGAACGCGCGTTGCGCATCTGGCGCCTCTATCTGGCCGGTTGCGCCTACGGCTTCCGCCACAACTGGATCAACCTGCACCAGATCCTCGCCAGCAAGCCGCTGGCGGATGGCTCACACGAGCTGCCCTGGAGCCGGGCGGACCTTTATAGCTGACGGCTGCCGCGCCCGAGACGGGCGCGCAGCGGATGGCGATCAGCGCAGCAACAGCAGCGGCGTGGATGTGGTGCGGATCATGTTGGTGGTGGTGCTGCCGACGAAAAACTGGCGAATGCGCGAGTGGCCGTAGGCGCCCATCACCAGCAGGTCGATACCGTGCTCGGCCTGATAGGCATGCAGGGTCGGCTCGACTTCACCGGCGCGGATGGCGATTTCCACGTTGAAACCGGCGGTGGTCAGCACGCCGCGGGCATTTTCCAGCTGGGCCTGATTGTCGGCGGTGTCGGCCGCGACCATTACCAGATGAATCGGCATGCCCTTGAACAGCGGGCTGCCGGCGAGCATTTCCACGCCCTTGCGGCTGGTGGCGCTACCGTCGAAGGCAAGCATCACGCTTTGCGGTGCGCTGAAGTCGCCGGGCGCGACCAGGATCGGCCGCTGCATGGTGCGGATGACGTTTTCCAGCTGGCTGCCGATGTGCTGGATGGCATCGCCGCTGTCCTCGCCCTGACGACCGATGACCAGCAGGCGTGTTTCGTCCTGCAAATCACGCAGGGACTCGACCAGATCACCGTGGCGCTGCCGACACTCGGGCTGGGCGACGCCGGCGGAGATCGCCCGCTGACGTGCCGAATCGAGCATCATGCGGCCCTCCTCCAGCGCCAGCTTGGCGCGTTTCTCGTCCAGCGTGGCCAGCTCCTGCAGAAGGAATTCGCGGCTGCCGAGGCCGATGATGCCGCTCAGGTCGCCCGACACCGGATACTGCTGGCGGTCGAGCACATGCAGCAGCGTCAGGGGCGCATCCAGGCGCTTGCTGGCCCAGGCCGAACAGTCGCAAACCGCCGCGGCCTGCGGTGATCCGTCGATACAAGCCATTACGTGGGTCATTGTCGTTCTCCTGGTCAGTGGCTCATGAGCTTGTCGATGGCCTCGGGTTTGTCATGCACACCGAAGCGGTCAACGATGGTCGCGCTGGCTTCGTTCAGACCCAGCACATCGACCTCCGTGCCTTCGCGGCGGAACTTGATGACCACCTTGTCCAGCGCCGCCACGGCGGTGATGTCCCAGAAATGTGCGCGGGACAGGTCGATGGTGACCTTGCCAAGCGCTTCCTTGAAATCGAACGCACCGGTGAATTTGTCCGATGAGCTGAAGAATACCTGCCCGACCACCCTGTAGGTGCGCTGATTACCGGCGGCATCCAGCTCCGAACCGATGTGCAGGTAGTGGCCGACCTTGTTGGCGAAGAACATCGCCGCCAGCAGCACGCCCGCCAGAACACCGTAGGCCAGGTTGTGGGTGAAGACCACCACCACCACGGTGACGACCATGACGATGTTGGTGGAAAGCGGGTAGCGCTTGAGGTTGCGCAGCGAATCCCAGCTGAAGGTGCCGATCGACACCATGATCATCACCGCCACCAGCGCGGCCATGGGGATCTGCCCGACCCAGTCACTTAAGAACACCACCATCAGCAGCAGCACCACGCCGGCGATCAGCGTCGACAGCCGGGTACGGCCGCCGGATTTCACGTTGATCACCGACTGGCCGATCATCGCGCAGCCGGCCATGCCGCCGAACAGGCCGGAGACGATGTTGGAAACGCCCTGCCCTTTGCATTCGCGGTTCTTGTCGCTGCCGGTGTCGGTGAGGTCGTCGACGATGGTCGCGGTCATCAGCGACTCCAGCAGGCCAACCACGGCCAGCGCGGCGGAATACGGGAAGATGATCGCCAGGGTTTCGAAGGTCAGCGGCACTTCCGGCCAGAGAAAGACCGGCAGGGTGTCGGGCAGGTCACCCATGTCGGCGACGGTGCGGATATCCAGACCGAAATACATGGCCACCGCCGTCATCGAGAGAATGCACACCAGTGGCGACGGGATGACCTTGCCGAGCTTCGGCACATAGGGGAACAGGTAGATGATGCCGAGGCCCGCGGCGGTCATGGCGTAGACGTGCCAGGTGACGTTCGTCAGTTCCGGCAGCTGCGCCATGAAAATCAGAATCGCCAGCGCATTGACGAAGCCGGTGACCACCGAGCGCGAGACGAAGCGCATCAGCGAGCCGAGGCGCAGGTAGCCGGCGCCGATCTGCAGTACACCGCAGAGCAGCGTTGCCGCCAGCAGGTACTGCAAGCCGTGCTCGCGCACCAGCGTCACCATTAACAGCGCCATGGCGCCGGTCGCCGCGGAGATCATTCCCGGTCGGCCGCCGACGAAGGCGATCACCACGGCGATACAGAAGGAGGCATAGAGGCCGACCCGCGGATCAACCCCAGCAATGATGGAGAAGGCGATGGCTTCGGGAATCAGTGCCAGCGCGACGACGAGGCCGGACAGCACATCGCCACGGACATTGGAGAACCAGTTTTGGTTGATCGATTGCAGCATCGGGCTATCCAGAGCAAAAGCACCGCCATGCAGACCACGGGCGGCCGGCAGCGATACAAGGCGAGATTTTTGGTGTGATTGATTCGGCTGTCAGTCGGCTAAACGCACGGACAGCAGCGCACGACCACCCCATGACAGGCAGTCGCAAAGTGACGCGAGGGTGCGGAGCGCTATGGCGGACCAGGCAGCCAGGTCATGGGCATTACGAACTCTTCTCTGAGCGACTCGCCGGGCGAATCGCATTCGGGGGGCGGCATTCTAGTCGCATCGCCCCCTGTTTACGACCGCCAATCTAGCTCCAGAGCGTATCCAGGTTGCTGAAACCCCAGGCGGCGGGGTCCTCGCGGCCGACGATGCGGTCGCTGCATTGCGGGCTGGAGAGGTCCAGCTCCACCGGCACGATCGTCGCGCGGGCGCGGGTGGAATAGAACAGTTTCAGGCGCGGCGCCGTCAGCTGCTGCGCGTTGTGTTCGATGACCACGCCGAGCCGGCCCGACTGCAGCCGTACCAGCGAGCCCAGCGGGTAGATGCCCACCGTGCGCACGAAAGCATGCAGGATCTGGGTATCGAAGTGCCCCTGCCACTGCGCCATGCGCGCCAGCGAGCCCGAGGCATCCCAGGCGGTTTTGTACGGGCGATCCGAGGTGATGGCGTCATAGACGTCGCAGATCGCGCCCATGCGCGCCAGCCGGCTGATCTGCTCGCCGGCCAGCCGGTGCGGATAGCCGGTGCCGTCCATCTTCTCGTGATGATGCAGGCAGACATCCAGGACCGCCTCGGACACGGCCGCTCCTGCGCCGAGCAGGAGCGCGTGACCACGCTCGGGGTGGCTGCGCATGACGGCGTATTCGTCGTCGCTGAGCTTGCCCGGCTTGTTCAGCACATCCAGCGGCATGGCCATCTTGCCGATGTCGTGCAGCAGCCCGGCAAAGCCGGCTTCCTGGACTTCCTGTTCGCTCAGGCCCAGCTGCCGGCCCAGCGCGACCATCAGCGCGCAGACCGCCACCGAATGCATGTAGGTGTACTCGTCCTTGGTCTTCAGCCGCGCCAGGCTGAGCAATGCCGAGCCGTTGCGCGCCAGGGATGCGGAAATCTGCTCGACCAGTGGCAGGCACTGCTGCGGGTCGACGGCCTTGCCCAGGCGCGCCTCGTTGAACAGCGAGGTCACCTGCTGCTTGGAACGCTTGAGCACCTGCGCGGCGCGCTGCATTTCTTCCTGAACGTTGCATTGCTGGGCCGACGCGGCGGTCGGCCGAGGCGCAACCGGCACGGCGTCGGAGACCAGCTGTGGAGACTCGGCGGCCGGGGGCGTTGCCGTTTCGACATCGACGCCCTTGCCCGTATCGATCCACAGCGCCTTGACGCCGCTGCTGCGCAGCGCCTGCAGGTCGGCGGGGTCTGTGAGCAAGAATTTGCTGCGCCAGAAGGAATGATCGAACCAGCTGCCGTCCAGCCCATGGACGTACATGCCGAAGCGGAGTTGGCTGACAAGGATTTTTCTGAGCAAGGCGGACCTCGACTGGAGCGGCGGGCCGTTCCGTACTAGCGATCCCTGCTGAGCTGATGGTAACTCCCCACAGTGTAGCGATGATGGCACTATGCCTCTATTGGGGTAGATCAAGACTTTGGTGCTATGCCAAGGCTCGCCAATGCGCCACCGCTGCCGACTATCGCTTACCATCGTCGGGTCCTGTCGCGAGCGCCGTCATGCCAGCACCGTCCAACCGCCTGCGGGTAACCCTGATCGTTACGCTGATCCTCATCGGCCTGCTGCTGAGCATGTACTGGGCCGGGCGCCTAGCCGAGCAGCGCGCCTGGGCCGAGCGTGCCCAGGAAGCGCAGGGGCAGCTGGAACTCTATGCCCAGGCGATCCACACGCAGGTCGAACGCTTCCGCTCGGTGCCGGCCCTACTGGCGCTGGACAGCGACATCCAGGCGCTGCTCGCCGAACCGGGCAACCGCGCGCTGCGCCGCCAGCTCAACCAGCGCCTGGAACAGCAGAACCACGCAGCCGGCTCCTCGGTGCTGTACCTGCTCGACCGCGACGGCGAGACCATCGCCGCCAGCAACTGGCGCGACTGGAGCAGCTTCGTCGGCAACAACTACGCCTTCCGCCCGTATTTCCGCGATGCGGTGAGCAACGACAGCGGGCGCTACTTCGCCGTCGGCGTCACCACCGGCATTCCCGGCTACTTCCTCTCCAGCTCGGTGAAGAATGCCGACGGCGAGGTGCTCGGCGTGCTGGTAGTCAAGCTCGAGCTGGAAGAGATGCAGCGCGACTGGGTAGGCCAGCCGGGCATCCTGCTGATCGCCGACTCGCTGGATATCGTCATCCTCACCAACCGCCCGGCCTGGCGCTTCCGCTATCTGCGCCCGCTCAGCGACGAGGTGCGCAGCCGCCTGATCGATGCCCGGCGCTATGCCGAACAGACGCTGCAGCCGCTGCCGAGCAGCCGCGTGCAGCAACTCGCCGAGGGCAGCGAGCGACGCCTGGTGGATGGCCCGGACGGCCACCGCGAATACCTCTGGCAACGCCTGGCGCTGCCGGAAGACGACTGGACCCTGCACCTGCTGCACGACCCACAGATGGTGGTCGCCAGCGTGCGCAGCTATCGCCTGGCCGCAGCGGGCGTGTGGATGACCCTGGCCTTTCTGCTGCTCTACCTGGCGCAACGCGGCAAGACCCGCCGCGTCGAACAGCGCAGCCGCAACGAGCTGGAGCGCCTGGTGCACGAGCGCACCCGCGAGCTGCACACCGCCCAGGACGAACTGGTGCATGCGGCGCGCATGGCCGCGCTGGGGCAGATGTCCGCCGCCCTCGCCCACGAGATCAACCAGCCGCTGACCGCATTGCGCATGCAGCTCGCCAGCCTTCGCCTGCTGCTCGACAGCGGCCGCGACGGCGAGGTGCGCGAAGGCCTCGGGCATGTCGAAGGCCTGCTCGAACGCATGGCGGCGCTGACCGGCCACCTGAAGACCTTCGCTCGCAAGAGCCCGGCCGGGCTGCGCCAGCGTCTGAGCCTGGCCGAGGTGCTGGAGCAGGCCCTGCAGCTGCTCTCGCCGCGCATTCGCAGCGAGCAGGTCGAGGTATTCCGCCAGGTACCGGCCGAGGCCGCGGTCAGCGGCGACGCCATCCGCCTCGAGCAGGTGCTGATCAATCTGCTGCACAACGCGCTGGATGCCATGGCCGAACGTCCGCAGCGGCGCCTGCGCATCCTCTGCCAGCTCGACGGCGATCGCTGGCAGCTCAGCGTGGGCGACAACGGCGGCGGTATCGCCAGCGAACATCTGGATCAGGTGTTCGAGCCCTTCTTCACCACCAAACCGGTCGGCCAGGGCCTCGGCCTCGGGCTGGCGGTGTCGTACGGCATCGTCCGTGAGATGGGCGGCACGCTGGAAGTCAGCAACGATGAACAGGGCGCGGTGTTCACCCTGACGCTGCCGGCTGCCGAGGAGCAGCGTTAGCAACCATCTACGCTGTCAACGCCGCGTTAAATGCAGACTCGACATGCTGGTTTACACCTCGTGAACTGCGCTTTCCCCCCTGCTTTTGCCTTGCCCTGGCTGTCTCGCCGATCTTTTACCAGCTGCCCCGAAGGGCACGTCGCCGAGTAAACTGCCGCGACGCGACCGCGAGGAGCAGGCAATGAGCGGGCAGGTAATCTTCATCGACGACGAGGCGGCAATCCGCCAGGCAGTGCAGCAGTGGCTGGAGCTGTCCGGCTTTCAGGTGCACACCTTCTCCCGCGCCCGCGAGGCGCTGACCGCGCTGGATCGCGACTTCCCCGGCGTGCTGATCAGTGACGTACGCATGCCCGATCTCGACGGCCTCGGCCTGCTCGAGCAGCTGGTGGCGCTGGACGCCGACCTGCCGGTGATCATGGTTACCGGCCACGGCGACGTGCCGATGGCGGTGCAGGCACTGCGCCAGGGCGCCTACGACTTCATCGAGAAGCCCTTCACCCCCGAGCGCCTGCTGGACAGCGTGCGCCGTGCCATGGACAAGCGCCGGCTGGTCTGCGAGAACCGCCAGCTGCGCGAACAGTTCGCCCGCAAGGGTCGTATCGAATCGCAGCTGCTCGGCGTGTCACGGGCGATGGTCAACCTGCGCCGGCAGGTGCTTGAGCTGGCCGGTACCGACGTCAACGTGCTGATCCGTGGTGAGACCGGCAGCGGCAAGGAGCAGGTCGCGCGCTGCCTGCACGACTTCAGCCCGCGCGCCGGCGGACCGTTCGTGGCGCTGAACTGCGCGGCGATTCCGGAAACCATCTTCGAGAGCGAGCTGTTCGGTCACGAGAGCGGCGCCTTCACCGGCGCCCAGGGCAAGCGCATCGGTCGCATCGAACATGCCGCCGGCGGCACACTGTTCCTCGACGAGATCGAAAGCATGCCGCTGGCCCAGCAGGTCAAGCTGCTGCGCGTGCTGCAGGAAAAGACCCTGGAGCGCCTGGGCTCGAACCGCAGCATCGAGGTCGACCTGCGGGTGATCAGCGCGGCCAAGCCGGACCTGCTGGAAGAAGTGCGCGGCGGCCGCTTCCGCGAAGATTTGTTGTACCGGCTGAACGTCGCCGAGCTGCATATCCCGCCATTGCGCGAGCGCCGCGAGGACATTCCGCTGCTGTTCGAACACTTCGCCAGCCAGGCCGCCCAGCGCCACGGCCGTGCCGCTCCGCCAATGACGCCCGGCGAGCTGACGCAACTGCTCGCCCACGACTGGCCGGGCAACGTGCGCGAACTGATCAACGCCGCCGAACGCCACGCCCTCGGCCTCAGCGCCCCGGCCACGGCGAGCCGCGGCGGCCATTCGCTGGCCGAACAGATGGAAGCCTTTGAGGCGCAATGCCTGCACAACGCCCTGCAACAGTGCAAAGGCAACATCGCCGAGGTCATGACCCAGCTGCAGCTGCCGCGCCGCACCCTCAACGAGAAGATGCAACGCCACGGTCTGAGCCGCAGCGATTACTTGCCGGCGGGCAGCACCGAGACCTGAGCAGCCGTCACGCAGGAGTGGAAGCCACCAACCCCTGAAGGCCAAGCGCTGCGCATTCAGCTTCGCTTTCCGCACGACTCGCGCAAGCGGCCTTGGCCACGAAGCGCGTGCGCCGGCTGGGCTAAAGGCTTGCCTAGATGTGATTACACCGCGTACCGCGCGCCTTTCGCGGTCAAGACCGCTCCCACAAAAGGGTTCTGGATACAGTCAGTCGCCCAGCTCGTCCAGCTGGCGCTGCAGGAAACGCCGCTCCGGCTCCAGCTGTACCAGGCGCAGCGCGCTGCGATAGGCCTCGCAGGCCTCGTCGATGCGCGCCAGCCGGCGCAATAGATCGGCGCGGGTTGCATGGCTGAGGTGGTAGTCCTGCAGATCGCCGCGCCCGAGGAGTTCCTCCACCAACAGCAGGCCGGCCTCGGGCCCGTCGCGCATGGCCACGGCCACCGCGCGGTTCAGTTCCACCACCGGCGACGGGCTCAACTGCAGCAGCACATCGTAGAGCCGGACGATCTGCAGCCAGTCGGTCTGCGCGGCGCTCGGCGCCTCGGCATGCACCGCGACGATGGCGGCCTGCAACGAATAGGGGCCGAACGCGCGACTGGTCAACGCCAGCTGCACCAGCTGCGATCCTTCGGCAATCTGCTGGCGGCTCCACAGGCTGCGGTCCTGTTCGTCTAAGCGCACTAGCTCCCCGGCCGCATCGGTACGCGCAGCCCGGCGGGCATCGTGCAGCAGCATCAGCGCCAGCAGCCCCATCACCTCGGCGTTAGGCAGCAGCTCGAGGAGCAGTCGGCCCAGGCGAATCGCCTCGGCACAGAGGTCGGCGCGGGTCAGCTCGGCGCCGGCCGATGCGGTGTAGCCCTCGTTGAACACCAGATAGACCACCCGCAGCACGCTCTCCAGCCGCGCCGGCAGCTCGTCGCGCTCCGGCACTCGATAGGGCAACTGGGCGTCACGGATCTTCGCCTTGGCGCGCACGATACGCTGGGCAATGGTGGCCGGCGGAGCGAGAAAGGCGCGGGCGATTTCCTCGGTGGTCAGGTCGCAGACCTCACGCAGGGTCAGTGCCACCCGACCATCGGCCGGCAGGGCGGGATGGCAGCAAGTGAAGATCAGCCGCAGGCGATCGTCTTCCATCTCGTCCACCTCCGCTGCCTCGGCTGCGTCTTCCAGCTGTTCGGCCAGCAGCCGCAACGAGGCATCGAAGCGCGCCCGGCGGCGCAGGGCATCGATGGCCTTGAAGCGGCCGGCGGAAACCAGCCAGGCGCGCGGATTGTCTGGAACACCATCGTGCGGCCACTGCTGCAAGGCCGCGGCGAACGCATCGTGCAAGGCCTCTTCGGCACGATCGAAGTCGCCCAGCAGACGAATCAGCGTGGCCAGCACGCGCCGCGATTCGCTGCGGTAGACCGCCTCTACCCGCGCCGCCGTGAAATGTCCGGTCAGCGGCATGCTCAGCGCTGCGGCAGCTGGCGCAACGGCCGGACCTCGACGCAGCCAAGACTGGCCGGCGGAATCTTCGCCGCGATGGCCTCGGCTTCCTGCTGGTCCGCCGCCTCGATCAGGTAGAAGCCCGCCAGCTGCTCGCGGGTTTCGGCGAACGGGCCGTCGACCACCGAGGTAACACCATCACGCACGCGCACCGTGCGTGCGGTTCGCACCGACTGCAGCGGTTCGCCGGCGAGCATGTGGCCACTGGCGCGCAGCTCCTCGCCGCAACTCACGCAACGCGCGACCAGCGCATGCCACTGTTCGTCGGTCATCGCATCCACACGCTGTTCATCGTAATAAATCAGGCACAGGTAGTTCATGGCGGGGCTCCGTCTGCCGGCAACGCAGCAAAGCTAGCAGCCATTGAACGACCTCGCCCGATCGCGCGACGAAGACCGCGGGCCAGACTCAACCGGTCTGTTGCTGCGATGGTGTCTGATCCATGCATACCTGGCCGGTCTGCATGTCGAAAGGCATCGAAAAGTGCTCGTGGATCACCTTCCACTCACCGTTGCGCCGCGCCCAGACCCGCGTGCCGCGCATCCAGGCCGTTTGCATCTCGCCTTCGGCATTGGGTCCGCCACAATGGGTAAGCATGCGGCTGCAGGCCAGCTCGCCGCCGACATCCACATGCAGTTCATGGGTCTCGAAGAAACCTTCGCCCTGGCAGAACTCGAAGCAGCGCTGCCAGTGCGCCCGGTATTCCTCAACGCCCTTGAATTGCAGTGCGCCGACCGCATCGAAGGCGACTACGTCGTCGGCGTACTGCGCCATGATCCGGTCGAGATCCTTGGCCTTGGTGGCCTGTTCAAACGTTTTGTGCAGCTGGCGAATGGCGCTCTCGTCCTGGCTGTTCTGGCTGTTCATGTCCTTCTCCTCTGATCGGGTGAACGGGGTTCACCAACTAGTCGTTCGGCGACTTCCAGAATCGACAGACCCAATCAGTTTTTTCTACGCAGGCGCGGCCCGCATGCCAGACGCCCTGCGCCGGCGGCGCGCGAGCACACCGCGGCTCCATCGGGCGGAATACGGTTGCGAATTGTTAGCATTGAAATATGATAGTGGCTCTCAGATGGCACAGGCTCTCAACTACCCGCCGCGCCGTCATCCGCCACCCTCACAGCTCAACGTCCGGTCAGGTCCGTATGCCCACTCTTCGCTTCCCGCGTAAAACCGCACTGCTGCCCGTTTGCCTTGCCGCCAGCTTCGCTGGCTCGCCGCTCATGGCTCAGGAGCAACTCGAAGATCAATCTCAAGGCACTGCCGCCGAGCCAGTCGAACTGCAATCGGTGGAAATCACCGCCAGCGCCGACGCCTCGGCCGATGGCCTGACGCAACCCTACGCCGGCGAACAGGTTGCGCGTGGTGGGCGAGTAGGGATTCTCGGCAATCGCGACTACATGGAAACGCCGTTCACCTCGACGTCCTATACCTCGCAGCTGATCCAGGATCAGCAGGCGCGCAGCGTGTCCGACATCGTGCAGAACGATCCTTCGGTGCGCGTGGCGCGTGGCTTCGGCAACATGCAGGAGCTGTACGTCGTGCGCGGATTCCCGCTGTATTCCGATGATATTTCCTACAACGGACTCTACGGTCTGCTGCCGCGCCAGTATGTGGCCGCGGAGTTCATCGAGCGCGCGGAGGTATTCCGTGGTGCAAGCGCCTTTCTCAATGGCGCCGCACCGGGTGGGACCGGCCTTGGCGGTGCTATCAATCTGCTGCCCAAGCGTGCGCCGAACGAGCCCCTGACGCGCATGACATTTGGCGCCAGCTCCGGCGGCCAGGGCACGGTTGCCGCGGACCTGGGTCGCCGCTTCGGTGAGCAGAACCAGTTCGGTGTTCGTCTTAACGCAGCCAAGCGCGCCGGCGAGACAGGCGTTGATGAAGAAGACCAGACGCTGGACATGTTCGCGCTGGGTCTGGACTACCAGGGTGACCGCCTGCGCTTGTCGGCAGACATCGGCCATCAGTACCACTTCCTCGACAATCCTAGGCCGAGCGTGACGCCAAATGGTGGAATTCCCAGCGCTCCGGATGCCGACGACAACTTTGCACAGCCCTGGACCTACTCGAAAGAGAAGCAGACCTTCGGCACCTTCCGCGCCGAATATGATTTCGCCGACTCGATCACCGGCTGGGCGGCCGCTGGCGTACGTGACGGAGAAGAACAGAATCGGCTCTCCAACCCTAGGGCTACCTCCGACGGCTCAACTACGGCGTCGCGGTTCGACAATCACCGCAAAGACCGCGTTTACACAGGTGAGATCGGCATGCGTTTCCGTGTGCAAACCGGAACGGTCTCACATGAGATCGTGACCTCGGCCGCAATGCACGACTTCGAGGAGAAGAATGCCTTCACCTTCTTCGGTCCTGTGATCGGCAATATCCACGACCCGTTCGCTGCGCCGCTACCAACGACGGTGACCTTCCCCGGAGGGGAACTTTCTGATCCAAAACGCACTGAACAGGTCAGCACGCAGAGTCTGGCGATAGCCGACACCCTGGGCTTTCTCGATGATCGCCTGCAGGTCACGCTGGGCGCCCGCCGTCAAGGCATCGAAACCAGAAGCTACGCGGCCGCTACGGGCAATCGCGTCGATCGTTACGACGCCTATGAAACCACTCCGGTGGCCGGCATCGTTTACCAGCTGAACAACGACCTATCGGTTTATGCCAACTACATTGAGGGGCTGACCAAGGGCGATACCGCAACGGCGACGGCCAATAATCTGCCCGTACTTAATGCCGGAACCTCGCTGGCGCCATATGTCGCAAAACAGACAGAAATCGGTCTTAAATATGATGGCGGCAATCTGGGCGGCAGTATTGCGGTTTTCAGTACCGAGCGACCCTTCGGCATTGTTGAAAATCAGGTCTTCCGCGAAGGCGGGGAGCAACGCAACCGCGGCATAGAACTGTCGGTGTTCGGCGAGCCCGTCTACGGCGTGCGTCTGCTGGGTGGCGTCACTCTGCTGGATGCCGAGCAGAGGAAGACGCTCAACGGCGCCAACGACGGCAACGATGCCATCGGCGTTCCCAAGCTGCAGGCCAACCTCGGCGGCGAATGGGACGTGCCCGGTATGCAGGGGCTGACGCTGACCAGCCAGGTTGTGCATACCGGCAAGCAGTACGCCAGCGCCAGCAACGACCTCCGCCTGCCATCGTGGACCCGCCTGGATCTGGGCGCACGCTATCGCATGACCATCGAAGACCGTGACGTCACGCTTCGGGCCGGGCTCGACAACGCCACCGGCCGCGATTACTGGGCCTCGACCGGGGGCTATCCGGGCTCCAACTACCTCGTCCTCGGCGCCCCGCGCACGCTCTCGGTCAGCGCTACGGTCGATTTCTGATGCAGGCAGTCACCCTGCGGCGGTGGGGCTGGGTTCACAAGTGGTCCAGCCTCATCTGCACGCTGTTCATCCTGATGCTGTGCCTGACCGGCCTGCCGCTGATCTTCTCCCACGAGATCGATCACCTCAGCGGCAACGAGATCGAGGCGCCGGCGATGCCCGAGGGCACGCCGCGCGCTGCGGTCGACCGGGTTGCGGCCGAAGCTGTTAAGGCCTACCCCGGTCTGGTGCCGCTGTACTTCTTCGCCGAGGAAGACGCGCCGGACGTCTGGTACGTCAAGCTCGATACCCGCGTCGACACCGATGAAAGCGAATCGACGCTGATCCTCTCCGATGCCCGCACCGCCGAGGTACTCGGCGCGCCGAACTTCGACGAAGGCTTCATGAGCGTGATGTACCGCCTGCACGTGGACCTCTACGCGGGGCTCGCCGGCAAGCTGTTTCTCGGCTTCATGGGGCTGCTGCTGATGGTGGCGATCGTCTCCGGCGTGGTGCTCTACGCGCCCTTCATGCGCAAGCTGCGCTTCGGCGAAGTGCGCCAGGAACGTACCACCCGCACCCGCTGGCTGGATCTGCACAACCTGCTCGGCATCGTCACCCTGGTATGGGCGCTGGCGGTTGGCTTTACCGGTGTGATCAATACCTGGGCGGACCTGATCTTCCAGGCCTGGCAGGCTGAGCAGGTCGCGGCGCTTCAAGCCGGCAAAACGCGGGTACTGCTGGCCGCCGATGCCGGTGATGCACCCGCTGCGGACGGCTCGCTGCAGACTGCAGTCGACCGTGTACTGGCCGCTGCTCCAGACATGGCGATAGCAATGATCGCTTACCCCGGCACGCTGCGCGCCACGCCGGACCACGTTGCGGTGATCCTGCGCGGCGACACGCCGCTGACCTCGCGCCTGACCCAGGCGCTGCTGGTCGACCCGGCCGACGGCGAGGTGCTCGAAGCCGGCGCCCGCCCCTGGTATGTCACCGCGCTGCAGTTGTCCGAACCGCTGCATTTCGGCGATTACGGCGGCCTGCCGCTGAAAATCCTCTGGGGGCTGTTGGACATCCTCACCATCGTCGTGCTCGGCAGCGGCCTGTACCTGTGGCTCAAACGCGGCGCGACGGAGGTGCGCTCATGATGCGCATCTGGTTGTGGCCGGTGCTGATCGGCGTGCTGTCCACGCTCGGGCTGATCGCCGGGCTGGTCTCCGAAGGCGCGGGCGACTGGCTGAGCTGGCTGGCTCTGGCAGCTCCCGTCATCATCGGCCTGCATGGTTTGTCGCGCTGCGGCGCGCGCCATCAGCGGCGCGGCGGCAACGTTACGGCTGCAACATCTCGGCGAGCTGGTCGAAGCTGAACGGCTTGGGCAGCGAGCGCGCCGGCAGGTTGCTGTCGATACGGCCTTCACCGGAGACGAATACCAGCCGCAGCCATGGTTGAGTTCTTAGGGCCTCGGCTGCGAAGTCGGGGCCGGATCGGCCTGGCAGATTGACGTCCAGCAACAGGTAATCGAAACGCTGCTCGTGCAGCCCCTGCGCGGCCGCTTCCGCGTTGGGATAGCCGCAAGCGCGGTAGCCCAGCTCTTCGACCATTTCGCAGGCCAGCGTGAGCAGCTGCGGCTGGTCCTCCACCACCATTACCCACTGCTGCTCGATGGGTTTGTCGTCGCTGTGCTGCGTGCCCAGCAACTGGCGCACCTTGCGCGCCAGGTCCTCCTGCCGATAGGGCTTGCTCAGCAACTCCACGCCCGGATCAAGGCGCCCACCATGCACGATGGCATTGCGCGTGTAGCCGGAGGTGAACAGCACGGCGATTTCCGGCAGCAGCAGACGCGCCTGACGCGCCAGTTCGGTGCTGCTCAACGGCCCGGGCATGACCACATCGGTGAATAGAAGATCAATGGGAAGGCCGCTCTGCAGGATGCTCAAGGCGCTCTGCGCATCGTTGGCGCGCAGCACCGAGTAGCCAAGGCCGGTCAGCAGCTCGATCACCGTGGCCTGCACCGGCAGATCATCTTCGACCACCAGAATGGTTTCACTACCACCCACCACCGGCCCGACGGTGGACTGCTGGACCTGCATTTCGGGCTGCTCGGTGCGCGGCAGGTAGAGCTTTACGCTCGTGCCGGCGCCCGGCTCGCTGTACAGGTGGATATGCCCGCCACTCTGCTTGGCGAAGCCGTACGCCATGCTCAGCCCCAGCCCGGTGCCGTGGCCTTCGGGCTTGGTGGTGAAGAATGGTTCGAAGGCCTGCTCGATGACTTCAGCGGGCATGCCGACGCCGGTGTCGGATACCGCCAGCAGCACGTACTGGCCGGGCGCAACGTCGATCTGAGTGCCGGTGTAGTACTCGTCGAGCATCGCGTTACCCAGCTCCAGGGTCAGCTTGCCGCCCTCGGGCATGGCATCGCGGGCGTTGATCGCCAGGTTGAGCACGACCTGTTCCAGCTGATTGGGGTCGACCATGGTGGTCCACAGCCCACCCGCTACCACGGTTTCGATCTCGATGCGCTCGCCCAGCGCCTGACGCAGCAACTCGTCGAGATCCCGCAGCAGCCTGCCGAGATTGGTCGGCTGCGGACGCAACGGCTGGCGGCGAGCAAAGGCCAGTAGTTGTCGCGCGAGCTTGGCGCCGCGTTCGACGGCCGAACCGGCAGCATCGACCCGTTTGGCAGCGGAGCGATTGTCTTCTACCAATGGCTGCAGCAATTGCAGGTTGCCGGCAATCACTTGCAGCACGTTGTTGAAGTCGTGGGCCACACCACCGGTGAGCTTGCCGATCGCTTCGAGTTTCTGCGACTGATACAGCGCCTGGCGGCTGAGTTCGAGTTCGCGGGTGCGCTCCTCGACCAGTTCCTGCAGCCGTTCGCTGGAGCGCTGCAGCGCCTGCTGTGCCAGTACCTGAGCGGTAACGTCATGGCCTTGGCAGAAAATGCCGCTGACCTGCTCGTCCTCGCTGAAAACTGGCTGAAAGACGAAATTCACATAGCGTCGCTCAGCCTTGCCGCCTGCCTGAGGGCGCACGCGCACGGCGATGTCGCGCCCGAGGTAGGGCCGGCCAGTGACATAGACCTGCTGCAGCAAATCGGAGAGCGCGCGGCTTTCGAGCTGTGGAAAGGCCTTGAGAGCCGGACGCCCCAGCAGCTCGCGTGAGCCAACCAACTGGTAGAAGGCGCGATTGGCGATCTTCAACTCGTGCATCGGGCCTTCGGTGATCGCGATAAAGCCGGGGGCCTGGTCAAACAGGCGTTGCAGGTGGGCGCGCTCCTCGCTGACCTGTCGCCCGTGCAATTCACTGGCACGGCGCTCGGCAACCAGTGCCGAAACATCGCGCAGGGTCAGGGCTGCGCCGACCACCGCACCATCTGCGGAGCAGACCGCGGCCACGACGATTTCCAACGTCCGCCCGCGGGCCGTGTCGTCCTGCTGCAGGGTCAGCGTGGTGTCGCAATCCTGTACGCGGGCCAATGCTTGACCCAGTTCAGCACTCCAGAACGGCAGTGCGCTCGCAGATCGCCTCAATACCTCGGCACGGGCCAGGCCAAACAACTCGGCGGCACCGGCACTCCAGTAAAGCACCGCTCCCGCACGGTCGAGGCCGACGATGGCGTCGCGCGCCGCGTCGATGAAGTGATGCAGGTAAAGGTCCGCCGTGGCCGACGGACGCGTGGCCGCCTGGGTACCTTCGACGGCAGCATTGACTCGTGCCAGGGTGGTACGCAACCGCGCCCGACGGCGTACGCCAGCCAGCGCCTGATCGAGCTGCTGCTCCAGCGATATGCCGCCAACGGAAACGACGGACCAACAGGGGCCAAGCAAGGGCGCAGGGCCCAGCTCGCGGTGCAGCGCGCTTGACTGCCCTTCGTTGCATAGAAACAGCAACTGGGCCGTCTTCCAATGACTGCGCAGCTGGCGAGCCAATGCCACTGGACGCGGCAGATTGGGGCCGAGCAGCACCAGTGCCGGCTGGCTCTCATCGGCCAGCAGTGCATCAGACCCGAAGCAGCGCAGCTGCAGGCCCTGTGATACAGCCCAGCTACCGACCTGCTCACGCAGGGCAGCGTCGCCCGCCTCCAGCAGCACAACCTGGTCGAGCAGCAGCTCGCTCATAGCAGTGGCAGCCCCAGCAGGCTGCGGCCAGTCCAGAGTTTGAGCAGGCCCGTAGTGGGCGTCATGACATGCCCTGCTCGCGCATCGCGCAGCAGACGGGCAACGCGGCTGTTTTCTCGATACGCCGCACCGCCGCAAAGGGACATTGCCTCGTTCGCCAGGCGCACGGCGGTTTCCGCCGCATCAGCCTTGCACGCCAGGATGAATGGCAGCGCTTCGGGATGTGCCCCATCGCCGCGGCGTGCGGCTTCACGCACCAGTGCGCGCGTCTTGACCAGTTCGGTCCAGAGCTCGCCGTAGCGAATTTGCAGGCTTTCGACATCGCTCAGAGATTCACCGGAATGGCTGTAGCGACGCGAGCGCAGGTGCAGCCCCGCCTCATCCAGTGCAGCCTGGGCAACACCGAGGTAGGTGCCGGCCATGGCCATGAGGAAGAACGGCGCGACGACTTCGAACACATACCAGACCTGATCACCCGGCTCACCGAGCAGATTGCGCGCCGGCACCCGCACGCGATCGAGCTGCAGCGGGCGTGAGGAGTTGCCGCGCATGCCGAAGCCTGCCCAGGCGTCGAGCCAGTGCATGCCGTTGCTGTTGTTGTCGACGATCAGGCAGCTGAAATCACCGGCCTCGCCGTCGGCAGCCACGGTGGATACGACGTAGGAGTCGGCATGCCCGCCATTGGTGACGAACTGCTTGGTGCCATCGACGATAAAGTCCTCACCGTCGGCATCCAGCCGGGTTTCCGGCAGGTAGAAATGCGCGCCCGTGCCATGCTCGGACAAAGCCAGGGTGGTGATATGTCGGCCCTGGGCGATCTCCCGCAAGTAGTGCTCGCGCTGATGATCGGTGGCCTTGGCGGCGATCACCGCGGTGGCCACGCAATGCATGCCGTAGCACAACGCCGACGACGGGCAGGCGCGAGCGATGGTTTCGGTGAGTACGCAAAGACCCAGCAGCCCCTGCCCAAGGCCACCCAATTCACTCGGCACCTGCAGCCCGAGCAAGCCGGCCTCGGCGAGCGCCTGCATGGAGTGAGCCGGCCAACGGCACTCAGCATCTACCTCAGCCGCCAGGGGAGCGATTTGAGTTTCAGCCACATTGGCGGCGGTACTCTGCAATTCGACAAGCTGAACGGGGAGCAAATGGTCCATTAATCTTCCTGAAATCAAAGGAGGCCGGCATCCATCCGGGCGGGTGGATATCAGACCGTAACAGTCAGGTAATGTTCTGATCGCGCATCTCGCGGGAGCGTTGTGCAACAACCGCGGTCATAGTCGCATGACTACATTGATCAGGGGCAATCGGCCCACCCTGCGTCGCCTCGCTCTCGCCCTGCTACTTGGCGCGGTGGCGTCTGCGGGCGCGCGCGCCGAGACCAACGACATGCACATACTTATCGGCAGCTACACGCATGACAGCGACAGCCCAGGCGTTTTGCGCCTGCGCTTCGATCCAGCCAAAGGCCAGATCGACCCGAAGCCGCTGCAGACACTTGCCAGCCACAATCCCTCCTGGCTGGTGCTGGATGAGCAACGCGGACGCCTCTATGCCACCAACGAGAACAGCCCAACGCACGCCGACCCGGTCGGTCGTGTCAGCGCCTGGCAACTCGACAGCAGCGGCGAGCACCAGCTGATCGGGCAGAACATCAGCCTGGGCGACGAACCGACCCATGCCAGCCTCAGCCATGACGGGCGCTACCTGTTCATCAGCAATTACGGGGCGCGACCGAACCCGGGCGGCAGCCTGGCGGTGATGCCGCTGGCCGAGGATGGCCAGCCGTTGCCGGTCACGCAGCTTCTTGCGCATCAGTCGAGCGGCGTGCACCCCGAGCGACAGCAGGCCGCGCATGTGCACTCCGCCGTACCGAGCCCGGACGACAAGCGCCTGCTGGTCAGCGACCTGGGCGCCGATCGGGTATTCGTCTACCGCTACGACCCGCGCAATGCCGAACGTCCCCTGCAACCCGACGAACCCGCCAGCATCGAGCTGCCAGCGGGCAGCGGCCCGCGCCATCTGGTCTTCCACCCCAATGGCAAGCACGCCTATCTCGCCCTCGAGCTGAGCGCCCAGGTGGCGAGCTTCGACTACACGAACGGCAACCTGATCCGCCGGCAACTGCTGGACCTGAAAGATGCCGCTAGCGAGGTGCATCATTCACCGGGGGCGATCCACACCTCGGCCGATGGCCGTTTCCTCTATGTCAGCGACCGCGGCGACTACAACCACATCATCGTCTTCGCCATCGACAGCGACGGCGCCCTGCGGGAAATCCAGCGCCGCCCCACTGAAGGCCGCGAACCACGAGAATTTGCCATCGCTCCAGACGGGCGTTTCCTGCTGATCGCCAATCAGCTGAGTGATGACGTGGTAGTGATCGGGCGCGATCCGGACAGCGGAAAGCTCGGCGAGACGCTGCAGACCCTGCCGGTCGAGCGCCCGTCGGACATCAAGTTTTTCGCCAAACCCTGAAGCCGAGCGGCGGTATTAGCAGCAGGCCAGCCGGACCGCGTGCCGGCTGAGCCTGACATCGGCGCTCACATCAAGGCTTGCGTTGCGACTCGCGCGAGGCGTCCTCTTCGCTCACCTCCTCGGCCAGGCCCGGCGGCACGTTGTAGGCGCCGCCGGGTACGTCGGCTTCGTCACCACCGGCGACCTCGCCCTGGGTGGACGTGGTTTCCGGATTCTGCTCGTGGGCATCGCCGCTCTGGTCGATGGACTCGATGCTCTCGCGACCCTGGTCGTTCTGACTCATCAGCTGCTCCTCGCGTATCTGTGGCCACGCCCCGGCCTGTCCGGGTGGCTCTATCGATTGGGAGGAGACGTGGCGGCGGAAGTTGCAGCGTAAAGGCGCTTTTCTGGACCGATGGCCGCTCAGCGGTGCAGCTGAACTAAACCACAGGCCCGGCAGCCAAAACTGCACTAGAACTGCCATAGAACAGAATCATGCAACTGACTTCTCGCAGCCTGCCGATCACTCCTGCCCTTCACCCAGCGCAGGATCAGCCCTCACGGGCGCTGTACTTCGCCCTTGCCCGCGAGGTCGACGCGCAATCACGCGATAGCGCTGCGGAGTACCTGCGTGCGCAGCTCGAGGCCGCCGCTGCGCTGCCGTCCGACCTGCCGGAGGACCCGGCCAGCCTGGAAGCCTGGGTCATGCGGCGCACCGAAGCGGTCGGACGCCAGTATCAGGCTTACCTGGACCAGCGCCGTGCCGGCGGTCCGCGCCACTATTTCGCCAGCAAGGCCCATGCACTGCATTTCCTGCGCGGGGTGGCGCCGACCAAGCTGGTCGATGGCGCCTGGCTCTATGGCCTGCTGCAGCGCTGGGATGATGCGCGCTTCACCGCGCTGATCCAGACCTATCTGGAAGAGCTCGGCGAAGGCCTGCCGGAGAAGAACCATGTGGTGCTCTACCGCAAGCTGCTGGCCGGCCAAGGCTGCGATGACTGGCAGGAGCTGGACGACGAGCACTTCGTCCAGGGGGCCATCCAGCTGGCACTGGCCGAGCATGCCGAGCAGTTCCTGCCGGAAGTGATCGGCTTCAACCTGGGCTACGAACAGTTGCCGCTGCACCTGCTGATCACCTCCTACGAGCTGACCGAGCTGGGCATCGATCCCTACTACTTCACCCTGCATGTCACCGTCGACAACGCCGACAACGGCCACGCCAAGAAAGCCGTGCAGGGCGTGCTGGATGCTTTGCCGCAGGTCGGCGACAGCGCGGAGTTCTATCGACGGGTGCGCAACGGCTACCGGCTCAACGACCTCGGCGCCAGCACCGTCTCGGTGATCGGCGAATTCGATCTGTCCCGGGAGGTGCAGCGCATCCTCGAGAAGAAGGCGGCGGTCGGCCAGTTCGTGCACTCCGACTACTGCCGTTTCGAAGGCCGCACGGTCAATCAGTGGCTGGCCGAAGACGTCGAACAGTTTCTCGCAGTGCTGGACAAGCGCGGCTGGATCAAGCGCGGCCATGACCCGCAGGAAAGCCGCTTCTGGCAGCTGATCGCCGGCGAACAGGCGCCGATGTTCGGCGTCTTCAGCGCTTACGAGCAGCAGATGATCCATGACTGGATCGCTGGCGACTGGCAGGCCGACAGCAAGCGCAGCCCGCGCGGTGCGTTGCTGCAGCGCCAAGCGCTGTTCAACGCCCGGCGTGTGCCGCAGGAGCCGGGTGCGCTGCAACCGGCGGAAAGCGTCAGCGGCAACGATTTCGACGAGGAACTGCAGCTGCTCGAGCAACAGATTGCACGCTTGCCCGATCGCGCCGCGCGCATGCGCCTGCTGCTGCCGCTTCTCGCCCCGCAACGCCACCACACTGCCGCCGGCCTGCTGGCCACGCGGCTGTTCAACGGACTGTTCAACTGAAGGCACACCAAGGAACGCGACGATGATCATGGACAATGCGCAGGACCGCGCGCTGCTGCACCTGGGCCAGGCCCTGCGGGATCGCGGCTATCACTTCATCACCCCCACGCCGCTGACCCATGAACGGGTCAATCAGCGCCCGGAAAATGCGCTCGCCGACGACCTGCCAGGGGTCTTCGGCTGGAGTCGCCCTTTCCAGCACGAACTGCTGCCACCACCGCTGTTCAGCCTGATGGATCAGGCTGACGTGCTGGAACCCTATGGCTCGCGCTGGCGCTCCAAGGTGCGCCTGTCCAGCCTCGACGGGCAGCTGTTCCTGCATTCGGCCTTTCCCACCGAAGCCAGCGATGCGGTGTTCTTCGGCCCGGACACCTACCGCTTCGCCAGCGCCATCTGCAGCCACTTGAATCAGCATGCCGGCGAAATCCGCCGCGTGGTGGACATTGGCTGCGGCTCGGGTGCCGGCGCGATTCTCACTGCCCTGGCGCGACCGCAAGCCGAAGTGCTGGCGGTGGATATCAATCCGGAAGCGCTGCGCCTGACCCGCATCAACGCGGCGCTGGCTGGAGCGGACAACCTGCGCGCCGAACGCAGCGATCTGCTGAGCAACGCGCAGGGCGAGTTCGATCTGGTCTTGGCCAATCCGCCCTATCTGGTCGATGCCGACCAGCGCGCCTATCGGCACGGCGGTGGCCCGCTCGGCGCCGGCCTGTCGCTGGCGATTCTGGATGCCGCGCTCGGCCGGCTGGCGCCGGGCGGCACGCTACTGCTGTATACCGGGGTCGCCATGATCGACAACCAGGACCCCTTCCTGGCCGAGGTGCGCCAGCGCCTGGAGCGTACCGACCTGCAGTGGGGCTACCGTGAGATCGACCCGGACGTGTTCGGCGAGGAGCTGCTTGGCGGGGCCTACACCCAGTGCGATCGCATCGCTGCCGTGGTGCTGGAAGTGACGCGGGCGATGGGCTGACAGTAGGGGGAGGTTCGCCCGAGGAAAACGCTTCGCGGTTTTCCCCCCAACGACCGGCCAGGCGTAGGGTGGATAACGCCGCAGGCTTATCCACGCGCAAGTCAGCGCCCTTATCAGACCGGCAATAGCACCAAGATCAGTGACAGAGTGATTAGCGAACCCAGCGTCGACAGCAGCACCACCCGCGACACCCGCGAGCCCTCGCGCCCATAGAATTCGGCAAGCATGTAGGGGCCAGTCCCGGTCGGCAGCGCGGCGAGCAGCAACGCCGAATAGGCCCACAGCGTTGGCAGCTCGAATACCTGAAAAGCCAGATACCAGGTAATCAGCGGCTGCACCACCAGCTTCAACCCCACCAGCGGCCACACCCCCTGCACCCGTCCTCCGGGCTGTGGCTGGGCGAGGAACAGCCCCAGCGACACCAGTGCGCAGGGCGCCGCCGCCGCGCCCAGCAGCTTGAGCAATGTCGCCAGCGGCACCGGCAATTGCAGCCTAGTCGCCGCCCACAGCGCACCGAGCAGCGGCGCGATCACCAGTGGATTGCGTACCAGCGCACTACTGACTTTGCCCAGCGTGCGCAAAACGCCCTGCCCGGCATGCAGGCCGGTCTCGACGCAGGCCAGGGCGATGGCGAACAGCACACAGACCACTACGATCGAGGCGACCATCGCCGGCTGCAGCGCCTCGTCGCCCAGCACCAGCATGCACAGCGGAATCCCGACATAGCCGGTGTTGGCGTAGGACGCACCCAGCGCGTCCAGGCTGGCGTCGACCAGCGGCTGCTCCTGCAACATGCGATACGCAAGAGTGAAGGCGAACACGCCGAGGCAGCCGATGGCGAACGCGGCGATAAAGCCGGGTTGCCAGAGCTGCCCCCAGGTCGAGGTGGCAACGACGCTGAAAAGCAGCGCCGGCAGGCCCAGCCAGACCACGAACCGATTGAGTTCGGAAGCGCCGGTTGGCCCCATCCGCCCGCTACGGCGGCACAGGTAACCGAGCAGGATCAGCGCAAAGACGGGCAGGACGACATTGACGACCGAAGACATGGACTCTCATCTGCAAACTGGCGGCGCGGCACGAGGCCTGGACCAAAACGGCCGGCCACCATAGCAAATGCGGCGGATCGTCGCGCTCAGAGTCGACCAGGCACTACCCAGCCGATCCTGGGTTTCAGCTCAATGAAGCGACGGCGAATAGCCGTTGGGCTCGGCCCGCGCGGCGGCGAACTCGGCCTCGACGCTGCCACGCATTTGCGCAGTGCCGCCGGGGAAACCGCTGCGGTCGCTGTAGTCCCATTCGACCACCGGCACCTGCTCGGCATCCAGACCCTTGGCGCAGCTCAGGTCCAGCGCGGTGATACCGGCCACCGCGCCGGCAGCGATGGCGGCATTGGCCGGCTCGTTGCCGTGCTCAATGCTCCAGCCGAGACCGGCCAGATCCAGCGCATCGCCGCCGATACGGCCGTAGATCCAGGGTTTCGGATCATCCGCCAGCAGGATGCCGACACCGGTGGCGATCTCGCGCAGCCCGCAAGCACGGACCACCCCTTCGCTGCCGGACATCCCGATAAAGCGCGCAACCTGCCGCGGTGCCACCAGCTGGACGACGCCCAGGCCGATACTGAACCAGCCCAGCCCACGCGCCAGCGAGCGTGCGGAATGATTGGGCCGGGTAACTTGACGTGGAATGCTCATAAAGACTCCTCGCTCGATAGCTTGGCTCGGCCGATCCCTACCGTAGGGATCGGCGATCTGCAGGCTTCAGGGTTTGAGAACGACCTTGATGCAGCCGTCATGCTTGTCGCGGAAGGTCTTGTACATTTCCGGACCCTGCTCGAGGCTGACGCTGTGGGTGATGACGAAGCTCGGGTCGATCTCGCCTTCCTGGATGCGCCGCAGCAGATCGTCAGTCCAGCGATTGACGTGGGTCTGCCCCATGCGGAAGGTCAGGCCCTTGTTCATCGCCGCGCCAAACGGAATCTTGTCGATCAGCCCGCCGTAGACGCCGGGAATGGAGATGATGCCGGCCGGACGGCAGACGTAGATCATCTCGCGCAGCACGTGCGGCCGGTCGCTCTCGAGCATCATTGCCTGCTTGGCGCGGTCGTACATCGAGTCGATCGAACGCGCCGCGTGCGCCTCCATCCCAACCGAATCGATGCATTTCTCCGGGCCCTTGCCACGGGTCAGTTCCTTGAGGCGTTCGAGCACGCTTTCTTCATCGAAGTTGATGGTGATGGCGCCGCCGGCGCGGGCCATGGACAGCCGCTCGGGCACGTTGTCGATACAGATGACCTGCTCGGCGCCCATCATCACCGCGCTGCGGACGGCGAACTGGCCGACCGGCCCGGCACCCCAGACTGCCACGGTGTCGGTGGGCTGGATGTCGCATTGCGCCGCGGCCTGCCAGCCGGTGGGGAGAATGTCGCCGAGGAACAATACCTGCTCGTCAGTCAGACCATTGGGGATCACCACGGGACCGACATCGGCGTAGGGCACGCGGACGTACTCGGCCTGACCACCGGCATAACCGCCGGTGAGGTGGGTATAGCCATAGAGGCCGGCGGTGGTGTGGCCAAAGACTTTGTCAGCCACGTCCTTGTTGCGGTTGGTGCGCTCGCACACCGAGAAATTGCCGCGCCGGCACTGGTCGCACTCGCCGCAGACAATGGTGAAGGGCACCACCACGCGGTCGCCCACCTTGAGCTTCTTGTTCGCCGAGCCGACCTCCATCACCTCGCCCATGAACTCGTGGCCCATGATGTCGCCGTGCTGCATGCCGGGCATGAAGCCGTCGTACAGGTGCAGGTCGGAGCCGCAGATGGCGCAGGACGACACCTTGATGATGGCGTCGCGAGGGTCTTCGATGGAGGGATCGGGGACGTGGTTGTCGCAGCGGATATCGTGCTTGCCGTGCCAGCGGAGGGCTCTCATGGACAATCTCCTGGTCGGGTTTCGGAAACGCCGTCTCGGTGATTCTCCTTTGCTGCCTCGCTGTTGCTCCTCTGTCACGGTGCGGCGTGCTGTCAGGGTTTTAGTAAGCAGCGCCGCACCAGAGTTGCCCGATTACCGACGGGCTGCACTAATGCCGATTGCGATCCAGCGAAGCGTAACCGTCGCGATAGCTGGGGTACCTGGGTTTCCAGCCCAGCGCACGGGCGCGGGCATTGCTGCAGCGCTTGCTGCCGGCGCGGCGGGTCATGCTCTGCTCGGCCCAGTGGGTGACGCCCAGGCGCTCGCGCAGCCAGTCGACCACCTCATGCAGCGGCGCCGGATCATCGTCGACGCCCAGGTAGCAATCATCCAGAGCGACGCCACTGGCATCGCTCTGCAGCAGAAACGCCAGCAGCCCGGCGGCGTCGTCGCGATGGATGCGGTTGCTGTACTGCGGCGGATCGCGCTCGACACGCAAACCGGCGCGCACCTGATTCTGCAGCCAGGGGCGCTTCGGGTCGTACAGCCCACCCAGACGCACCCGCGTTACCGGCAGGGCGCTGTCGAGCGCCAGCTGTTCGGCCTCGAGCATCACCCGACCGGTGAAGCCGCCGGGCTCGGTGGCCGAGTCCTCGTCGATCCACTCGCCGTCGCGCTGGGCATACACACCGGTGCTGGAAACGAACAGCAGCCGCCGAGGGCGCTGGCCGCGCTGCTGTAACCAACCGAGCACATTGCGCAGGCCTTCGACATAGGCCTGGCGATAGCCGGCTTCGTCATGTTCGGTGGCGGATGCCGCATAGACCAGATAGTCCAGCGAGCCGTTGGGCCAGCAGCGCGGACAGGTCGGTTCGGAAAGGTCGCCGTTGACCGGCAGGATCGGCACTGCCAGCTGGGCGGCGTTGCGCCGCAGGCCATACACCGTCCAGCCGTCCCGACTCAGTTGCAGACCGAGACGACTGCCAAGGTCGCCACAGCCTGCGATCAATACGCTTAGGCGCTTGCCCATGTTCTGCTCCCTCAGTTGTAACCCGCCGCGCGGGCCGCACGAAACTGGAGTGTACCGACTTTCGAAGCCTGGCCGACCGGTTGGTTCTGCGCTGCGCGAAAGGCTATGCTTGCCGGCACATTGATGGATGCTGACTATGACTCTGACCGAATTGCGCTACATCGTGACCCTTGCCCAGGAACAGCACTTCGGCCGCGCCGCTGAACGCTGCCACGTCAGTCAGCCGACCCTTTCGGTCGGTGTGAAGAAGCTCGAGGACGAGCTCGGTGTGCTGATCTTCGAGCGGACCAAGAGCGCGGTGCGCCTCACGCCGGTCGGCGAAGGCATCGTGACCCAGGCGCAGAAGGTGCTGGAGCAAGCGCAGAGCATCCGCGAGCTGGCCCAGGTCGGCAAGAATCAGCTCGCCGCACCACTCAAGGTCGGCGCCATCTACACCGTCGGCCCTTACATGTTCCCGCACCTGATTCCGCAGCTGCATCGCGTGGCGCCGGATATGCCGCTGTACATCGAAGAGAACTTCACCCACATCCTGCGCGACAAGCTGCGTACCGGCGAGCTGGACGCGATCATCGTTGCGCTGCCGTTCCAGGAAGCCGACGTGCTGACCAAGCCGCTCTACGACGAGCCGTTCTACGTACTGATGCCGGCCGACCATCCGTGGACGGCAAAGGAAACCATCGACGCCGAGATGCTCAACGACAAGAGCCTGCTGCTGCTCGGTGAAGGCCACTGCTTCCGCGATCAGGTGCTCGAAGCCTGTCCGACCACCCGCAAGGGCGAGGCGCCGAGCCACACCACGGTGGAATCCAGCTCGTTGGAAACCATCCGCCACATGGTCGCCTCGGGCCTCGGCGTGTCGATCCTGCCGCTGTCGGCGGTGGAGAGCCACCACTACTCCCCCGGTGTGCTGGAGACCCGCCCCCTGACGCCGCCGGTGCCGTTCCGCACCGTGGCGATCGCCTGGCGCGCCAGCTTTCCGCGGCCCAAGGCCATCGAGATCCTCGCCGACTCGATCCGCCTGTGTTCGGTAGGCAAGCCGCCGTCGGCGAAAGCCTGAGGCCATGAGCGAACTGGCGACCGTTCCGGTCACCGCACTCAAGGGCGTCGGCGCCGCGCTGGCCGAAAAGCTCGCCAGGGTCGGCCTGGAAACCCTGCAGGACGTGCTCTTCCACCTGCCGCTGCGCTACCAGGACCGCACCCGCGTGGTGCCCATTGGCGCGTTGCGCCCGGGGCAGGACGCGGTGATCGAAG
This sequence comes from Stutzerimonas xanthomarina, assembly GCF_003935375.1. GTDB lineage: Bacteria > Pseudomonadota > Gammaproteobacteria > Pseudomonadales > Pseudomonadaceae > Stutzerimonas > Stutzerimonas xanthomarina_A. The sequence goes on along the minus strand of NZ_RHQM01000019.1, from coordinate 22,365 downwards.
GCGTGGTGTCCGGTGCCGATATCGTCATGGGTCGCCGCCGCAGCCTGCTGGTGCGCCTGCAGGACGGCAGCGGCACCCTGAGCCTGCGCTTCTACCATTTCAGCCAGGCGCAGAAGGAAGCCATGAAGCGCGGCACCCAGCTGCGCTGCTACGGCGAGGCGCGTCCCGGTGCCTCGGGGCTGGAGATCTACCACCCGGAATACCGCGCACTGACCAGCGAGCCGGCACCGGTGGAACAGACCCTCACGCCGATCTACCCGACCACAGAAGGCTTGACCCAACAGCGCCTGCGCAACCTCAGCGAGCAGGCGCTAAGCCGTCTCGGCCCGCACAGCCTGCCAGACTGGCTGCCCGCCGAACTGGCCCGTGATTATCGCCTCGGCCCGCTGGACCAAGCGTTGCGTTACCTGCACCGGCCACCGGCCGACGCCAATCTGGAAGAACTCGCCGAAGGTCGGCACTGGGCGCAACACCGCCTGGCCTTTGAGGAACTGCTGACCCATCAGCTGTCGCTGCAGCGCCTGCGCGAGCGGGTACGCGCCCAGCAGGCACCGGCGCTGCCACCGGCGAAAGCCTTGCCGCAGCGCTTTCTCGCCAACCTAGGTTTCAGCCCCACCGGCGCGCAGCAACGCGTCGGTGCCGAGATCGCCTATGACCTGGCCCAGGACGAGCCCATGCTGCGCCTGGTGCAGGGCGATGTCGGTGCCGGCAAGACGGTGGTCGCCGCCCTCGCTGCCTTGCAGGCGCTGGAAGCCGGTTACCAGGTGGCGCTGATGGCGCCGACGGAAATCCTCGCCGAGCAGCACTTTCTCAACTTCAGCAAGTGGCTCGAACCGCTCGGCATCGAGGTCGCCTGGCTCGCCGGCAAGCTCAAGGGCAAGGCCCGCGCCGCATCGCTGGAACAGATAGCCGGCGGCTGCCCGATGGTAGTCGGCACCCACGCGCTGTTTCAGGACGAGGTGGTGTTCAAGCGCCTGGCGCTGGTAATCATCGACGAGCAGCACCGCTTCGGCGTGCAGCAGCGCCTGGCCCTGCGCCAGAAAGGCATCGACGGTCGACTCTGCCCGCACCAGCTGATCATGACCGCCACGCCAATCCCTCGCACCCTGGCGATGAGCGCCTACGCCGATCTCGATACCTCGATCCTCGACGAACTGCCGCCAGGGCGTACGCCGGTCAACACCCTGGTGATTGCCGACAGCCGCCGCCTGGAGGTGATCGAGCGGGTACGCATCGCCTGCAACGAGGGGCGCCAGGCGTACTGGGTGTGCACCCTGATCGAGGAATCCGAGGAGCTGACCTGTCAGGCCGCGGAAACCACCTTCGAGGACCTTTCGGCAGCACTCGTCGGGCTACGTGTCGGGCTGATCCACGGGCGCATGAAGCCGGCCGAGAAGGCCGCGGTGATGGAGCAGTTCAAGCGCGGCGAGCTGCAGCTGTTGGTTGCCACTACAGTGATCGAGGTGGGCGTCGACGTGCCCAACGCCAGCCTGATGATCATCGAAAACCCAGAACGCCTCGGCCTCGCCCAGCTGCACCAGCTGCGCGGGCGGGTCGGCCGCGGCAGTGCGGCAAGTCATTGCGTGCTGCTGTACCATCCGCCGCTGTCACAACTGGGCCGCGAGCGGCTGGCGATCATGCGCGAGACCTGCGACGGCTTCCTGATCGCCGAAAAGGACCTGGAGCTGCGAGGCCCCGGCGAGATGCTCGGCACCCGTCAGACCGGCCTCTTGCAGTTCAAGGTCGCCGACCTCATGCGCGATGCAGAGCTGCTCCCGGCGGTACGCGATGCCGCGCAGGAGCTGTTGGCGCGCTGGCCGCAGCATGTCAGCCCTCTGCTCGAGCGTTGGCTGCGTCATGGCCAGGAATACGGCCAGGTATGACAACCATTCGTCGCCACAACGTCCGTGCCTGACGGCTTCGCTATACTCGGGCAGGTCACTATAACGGGTCCGCATATGAATTCTGCTGTCGACACCGAAAGCTGCTCCGAACTGCCCCTGCTGATCACCAAGCTGTTGAAAGACCTCGGTGTGAGTTATCAGATCCAGCGCGATCGCCCCAATTTTCCCGCCGCCCAACGGGTTCAGGCAGTGCTGCTGGACGACAGCATCGGCGCCATGCTGGTGCTCTTCCCCCAGAACCATCTGCTCGATCTCGCGCGCCTGGCCGAGCTTACCGGCCGCGAGCTGGCAGCTGTAAAGCCGGAGCGACTGGCCCGGATGCTGGGCAAGCACCAGTTGAGCCGCCTGCCTGGCCTGCCGCCGCTGACCAGTTCGCCCTGCCTGTATGAAGAATGCCTGATGCAACAGCCACGGCTGCTGGTGGAGTCCGGCCAGCCTGGGCTGCTGGTAGAGGTCGCCAGTGGCGACTTCAAGCGCATGCTGAGCAAGGCTACGGCAGGTAGCTTCGCCGTGCCGCTGAGCAGCATCCAGCCGAACCTGGACCGTCCGGACGACGACCGCGCAGAGATCAGCCAGGCGGTGCAGAGCTTCACCGCACGACGTATCCAGAAGCGCCTGGAAGAGACCATCGAGATTCCTCCGCTACCGCACACGGCGCAGAAGATCATCAAGCTGCGGGTCAATCCCGATGCCACCGTCGACGACATCACCGGCGTGGTGGAAACCGACCCGGCACTGGCGGCGCAGGTGATCAGTTGGGCGGCCTCACCCTATTACGCAGCGCCCGGGCGCATTCGCTCAGTGGAAGACGCCATCGTTCGCGTGTTGGGCTTCGACCTGGTAATCAACCTTGCCCTAGGCCTCGCGCTGGGCAAAACGCTGAGCCTACCCAAGGACAAGCCACAGGACGCCACACCTTATTGGCAACAGGCGATCTATACCGCCGCCGTGATAGAGGGGCTGACCCGCGCCATTCCCCGTGAACAACGCCCAGAGCCCGGCCTGAGTTACCTCGCCGGACTGCTGCACAGTTTCGGCTACCTGGTGCTGGCCCACGTCTTCCCACCGCATTTCTCGCTGATCTGTCGACATCTGGAAGCCAACCCGCACCTGTCGCATAGCCACGTCGAGCAGCACCTGCTGGGTATCACCCGCGAACAGATCGGCGCCTGGTTAATGCGTCTGTGGGGCATGCCTGAAGAACTCGCGGTCGCCCTGCGCTTTCAGAGCGATCCGAACTACGCAGGCGAACACTCGGCTTATCCGAACCTGGTCTGTCTGGCCGTGCGCCTACTGCGCAGCCGTGGCATCGGCGGGGAGCCGGTCAGCGATGTGCCGCAGCAGCTGTTCGATCGTCTCGGCATCAGCCGTGAAAAGGCCGATGATGCGATATCCAAGGTACTTGCCGCAGAGGCCGCATTGCGTGCATTGGCCATGCAGTTCAACCCGCCGCACTGATAGCCCTCACCGCCGGGTCTGCACCAGAACGTGCCGACCCGGTGACGGCTACCAAGCCTCTCACCCTCCCGCTCGAAAGCTCACCCGCGCATTGACCAGCCCCTCCCCTGCACGCTCCAGGCTGACGTCGGCGACACTCACCCCTTGACCCTGCAACGTGTCGAACCAACGCAGCAGCAGCGCATAAGATGCCGCCGGCAGACTCACCTGGAGGCTACCGTCGCTGCCATTGTCGAAGCTCTCGATCAGTAGATTGCCCTGCTGCGCGCTTTCGGTGATCACCCCTTGCAGCTGCTCCGGCGCCAGTTCGACCTGATTGCTACGCTCCATCTGCCGCGCCAGCTCGGTGTTCTGCTCCATGTAGGCATGCATCTCGCGCTGCGCTTGGTAGTATTCGCGGGCGTCGGCGGCCTGGCGTTGCGCCGGCAGCCACAGCCAGAGGTAGAACAGCACCGCGAGCAGGAAAGCGCCAAGCAGGCTCAGCGAGGTACGCTCGCGGGGCGCCAGCCGTTGCCAGCGCTGCCACAGCGGTGAATCGGCGAGGCGCACAGCCAATTGTTGCTTGAGATTCATCATCAGCCTCCGATCACCACGCGGGCACTCACGCCGTCACCTTCGCGACTGGCCGAACCCAACTGCACACTCTGGCCGGCCTCACCCAGCCGCCGACGCAGGGTTTCCAGGGTGGCGAAATCCATCGCCTGCACCTGCAGCGCCAGATCGCCACGATCCTGGTTGTAGTCGAGCTGACCGATGGTGACCGGAATGCCGTCCTCCAGCGCTGCGGCAGCGTGGTCGAGCAAGCGCAGGAAGCCCGCCTGCCCGCCGCTGCCGCGCGCCAGGTGATCATCGAATTGTGCGCGCATGTTTACGATCCGGATGTCCTCCGGGAACAACTCTCGATACAGCGCCAGACTGGCCTCGGCATAGGCATCGCCTTGGCGCTGGAAGTACCAGGCCTGGCTTAGATTGAAACCCAGCTGCACCAGCAGGATCAGCCCGGCGACGGCAAACAGCGGTTTCCAGTAGCCGAGGCCGGTGTTGCCGACCTCGACGGCGAAGTCGCCCTGAGCCAGATTGACTGCCGCCGCGCGCTGGGCGACGAGAAAGGCATACGGATCATCCACTTGCCGATAGCCGTCGAGCGCCAGCGGCGGCTCGCTTTCGCTGCCCTGGGCGTGCCAGGGCGCTGGGCAAAGGCCGGAAAGCTGCGGCCAATCCTGAGTGGCGAAAGCCAGCCGCGTCTCGCCGACACCGCCGAGCAAACCACGCTCGCCGATGAACAGCAGCTGTGCGTCTTCCCGCGGCAGCAGATCGGCATCGACGTGGATCGCCACGATCAGCAGCCCCAGCTCGCGCAGCTGCTCCAACCAGCCGGCCAGCAGCTGGCGACGGATCGCCACGACGCGCTGGCGGCCATCGGGCAGCGTTTCACCAAGCGCCAGATGCAGATCGTCGACGTTTTCGGCAAGCAACTCCTCGGCGGCGTAGGCCAGCGCCTGCTGCATCCAGCGCGCCTTGCGGGTCGGGAGAGTGACGGCGAAAAAGCTGCAGACTTCGGCCGGCAGAATCAGGCTGATCGCGCCACTGCCACCGCTGCAGTCGGCCAGGGGCTGCCAGCGGCCAGGGCCGTCCTTGGGCAGCCAATAGACACGCGTATCGCCATCGAGCCTGGCAGGGCTGTCGGCGGGCAGAAACAGGCAATCCATGATCTAGCGTTCTCCATCGGATGAGCGAGCCAACCGGGCAGGCTGGCCAAGATTTCGCGCGAGCACGCGCACGCTGCCGTCCTGCTCGCGTTGCAACAGGCTGACCAGCGCCAGCCGGCGATCGCCCAGGCGCACTTCGCTGGTGGCCTGAAAGAATTGACTGCCAACCGCCAGCGCAGTGCCCTGCAACGTAGTCCCGGCCATGGCCGGCTGCGCGAGAAACGCTGCGCTGTTGCGAAACGGTGCGACGCGGCGCAGCTCGACCAGCGACTCGGCAGCGCCGAGGCTGAGGTTGTCGCTCAGGCTGGAGAGCACCATCGGGCTTGCCGTGTTGACGTTAAGCGGCACGTTGGGCGGCAGCGCGGCGACATAGGGTGCTAGGCGCTGGAAGTCCTCTTCGCGCATGTCCAGCAGCAGGCGCAGTTCGGACAAGTCATGCAGCCGGCGTCCGGCGTTGCGATATGGCGGATCGAGCGCGAGATAGGCGTTGTCTTCGGCGCCATATTCGCCGCTCGGTTGCTGGTCCGGGTCGAGCCAGTCCAGCAGGCGTTCAGCGTAGGGCGCGCTGATCTGCAGGCGCAACAGCAGCCGGCGGAACTGTTCGACCGCGGCGGGGTTGGGCTGCTGGTCGCGCAGCAGGTCGTTGAGGTTGAAGCGTCCGGCGAGATCCTCGATACGCACGAGGATCTCGCCCTGATCGATCTCGAACGCCGGCAGCGGCTGCGCCCAGGGCTCGAGCAGATGATCGATGGCCGCGGACTCACCATTGGCGCCCGTCGCGCCAGCCCGCAGATCGCGAGCGAGCATGGTCTGGGCCAGCGCTTCGCCGCCCAGCGCGTAGTGCCAGGCCTGACGTGCCTGCAGCTGGTTGCTGCTGGCACGAATGCTGAGCTGCTGACGCGCCACCATTGCCGCGCTGACCACGGTGACGATGGCCACCACCAGCAGCACGGTGATCAGGGCTACGCCGCGCTGGTGCTTCATTGCGGCAGCTCCCCTTCGAACGGCTCGGGCACGCCCTCGGCGCCGGGAAGCGCCTGCTGCGTCGCCTGCTCGACGGCGTCGGGCAGGCGCAGCAGACGGGTGATACGGCCGTAGCGGGCGTGCTCGATATTCAGCTCCAGGGCGATCGGCAGGCGCTCGGCGGCGTTCTCCGGGCTGCCGCGACCGAAATCGAACGGCGGCCACTCCTCGTGCCACACCGCCTCCTCGTCCTGGTAGCGCAATTGCAGGCCCTGCACGTCTTCCAGTACCCGCTGTACGCGCGGCTCGCTGTCGAGGTCACGGTCCAGCACCACCCAGTAGACGCGCTCGAGGTTGTCGCCAGCCAGGCGCCAGCGCACCCGCTGCAGATTGGCGCGGCGCAGCCCGGTGGGATTGCGCCAGCCGGCACGGGTCAGCTCCAGCACCGGCGCGCCGTCTTCGCCATCGAGCTGACCGATGAAGGCATTGCGCTCGTCGCCGAACTCATCACGGATCGGCCGCCCGATCACCTGCTGCAGGTCACGTTCGAAGGCCCACACCGCGCGGCTCAGCTCGCGCAGCTGCAGCTCCTGGGCACGCACCGCCTCATCGCTTTGCAGCACCGCTTCGAGCATGCGATAGGTGCCGAGGCCAAGCAGCGCGAACAGGGCGATGGCAATCAACAGCTCGAGCAGGGTGAAACCGGCGCTGGTGCGCGCGTGAGCGTTCATTGGCGCGCGGCTCCCGGGCCGACACCGATGAATCCGGTGAGGCTGGTGACCGCGCGGTCGGGCACCGGATCGCTGCGGCCACGCGATGTCTGCAGCGCAACCCAGACGGTCACCCGCAGCAGGCCCGGATCGGCGCTGGCCTCGATTTCGCTGAGCGTTTGCCACTGGCGGCTGCCGTACTCCAGCGCCTGGGTTTCGCGGCCGATGGCAGGTGGGGTCTGCTGCAACTGCAGTTCGCTGATGCGGTTGTCGGCGATCCAGCCGGCCAGGGTCAGTTCCTCCAGCCGCCCGGCGTTGGTCAGGCTACGCCCGGCCGCGGTGAGCACCACGGCCGACACGCTGGCGAAAATCGCCAGTGCCACCAGCACTTCCAGCAGGGTGAAACCGCGGCCGGCCCTGGCCGAGCGCCCGCTCATCGCCTGTCCTCGATGACTTTTGCCTCAGGCAGACGGAAGCCGTCGCTGGTGACCAGCCAGCCACCGCCGCGCGGCTTGCGTTCGGACAGGCGCAGGCTGAACGGCGACAGCTCGCCGCTGGAAAGAATCAGCAACTGGGGCTCCAGCCGCGGCGCACGACGTTCGGTTCGCTCACCTTCGCTCGACAGCCCGGCACGGTCGTCCTCGCGCTGGGTTGGGGCCACCAGTTCCAGCGGCGTGCCGTCCAGTTCCAGATCCAGGCGCATCCAGTCCGGGACCTTGTGCACCTTGCGCCGTTCGACTTCCAGCCAGCGCGTGGCAGCTTCGTCGTAACGCAGTACGCGATAGCCCTCGCTGTTGACCAGCAGACCGTATTCGCGACTGTCGAGTACCGCCTCGTCGCTGAGCACGCCGATCAGCGCAGCCAGTCGCCGCGCCTCGTCACGCAGCTCGCGCGAGGTGCTCGAACCGCCGACGCTGAGCACCGCCACGCTGACCAGAATGCCCAGCAGGACGATCACCACCAGCAGTTCGATCAGCGTGAAGGCGCGGGCGCGCTTCCGCATCGATTAGAGGTCCCAGTTACCGATGTCGGCGTTGAGGTCGCTGCCGCCGGGCTTGCCGTCGGCGCCGAAGGAGTAGAGGTCGAACTGGCCCTGGGTGCCTGGCGAGAGGTACTGGTAGTCGTTGCCCCACGGGTCCTTGGGCAGGCGCTTGAGGTAACCGTCGCGGTTCCAGTTCTTCGGCTGCGGGTTGCCGGAAGGCTTCTTCACCAGCGCCTCCAGCCCCTGCTGGGTGCTCGGGTAGGCGAAATTGTCCAGCTTGTACATGTCCAGCGCGGCGGCGACGGCCTTGATGTCGCCCTTGGCCACGGTGACCTTGGCCTGATCCGGGCGGCTCATCACCTGCGGCACCACTAGCGCGGCGAGGATGCCGAGGATGACCACCACCACCATGATTTCGATGAGGGTGAAGCCCCCTTGCGTGCGTCGTTGCAACTTCATTGTCGTTACCCCACCAGTTGGTTGAGAGAGAGGATTGGCATCAGGATCGCCAGCACGATGACCAGCACCACAGCCCCCATGAACACCAGCATGAACGGTTCGAACAGGCCGACCAGCAGAGACACCTGAGCGGCCAGGTCGTTCTCCTGATTGCGCGCGGTTCGCGCCAGCATCTGATCCAGTTCACCGGATTTCTCGCCGCTGGCGATCATGTGCAGCATCATCGGCGGGAATTCGCCGGTGGCATCCAGCGCGCGGGTCAGGCTGCTGCCTTCGCGCACTTTCTGCGCCGCCTCCACCACCCGCTCGCGGATGCGCAGGTTGGCGATCACCGCGGCGGCGATGGACAGCGCCTCCACCAGCGGCACGCCGCTCTTGGTGAGGATCGCCAGGGTTGAGGCGAAGCGCGCCGTATTGGTCGCCCGACTCAGTCGACCGATCAGCGGTATCCGCAGAATGAACGCATGCCAGCGCAGGCGCAGCGCCGGGTCGCGCAATGCCGCGCGCATGGCCAGCAAGGCGGCGATAATGCCGAGCACGATCAGCCAGCCCCAGTTCTTCACCACGTCGCTGGTGGCGATCAGCCCGCGGGTCAGCGCCGGCAGTTCCTGGCCGGTGTTGACGAATACCTTGACCACGTCCGGCACCACATAGCCGAGCAGCAGCACGACGATGGCCAGCGAGGCGACCATCAGGATCACCGGATAGAGCAGCGCCAGCTGAATTTTCTGCCGCGACTGCTGACGCTGGTCGGTGTAGTCGGCCAGCTGGTCGAGCACCAGCCCGAGATGGCCGGCATGTTCGCCGGCCGCCACGGTGGCGCGGTAGAGTTCGGGAAAGGCCGACGGATATTCGCGCAGCGCCGCGGCCAGGCTGTGGCCTTCCATCACTCGCGCACGCACGGCCAGCAGCATCGACTTGATCTTCGCCGAGGTGGACTGCGCCGCTGCTGCGCGCAGGGCCTCCTCGATCGGCAGCGCGGCCTGCACCAGCGTCGCCAGCTGCCGGGTGACCAACGCCAGATCCCGCGCCGACAAGCCACGACCGAAACTAAGGCCGCCGCGGCTGACGTCTTCCTTGGACTTGGCCTGCTTCACCTCCAGCGGCGCCCACTGCTTCTCGCGCAGCAACTGCCGCGCCTGACGCGGGCTGTCGGCTTCGATCAGCCCCTTCTGCTCGCGGCCACGCGGGTCGAGGGCGAGGTATTCGAAGGCGGCCATCAGGCGGTCTCCAACAGCGGCGATCCGCGGTCGAGAGCGCCGCTACACAGACACCGGACAGCCGAGGGAGCAGCCGCGAATGGCACCACCATGCGATGTCGGTCAGGCTGCGGATGCCTCTGCGGGCGCGTCGGAATCAACCTCATCCCCTCACTCCTCACGCGTCACCCTCAGCACTTCCTCGATGGTGGTCACCCCCTCGCGCACCTTGCGCAGCCCGTCCTCGCGGATGCTCGGGCCCAGCTCACGGGCATGGCGCAGCATGTCCTGCTCGCTGGCGCGGGTGTGCACCATGGTGCGCAGGGCGTCGTCGAACAGCACAAGCTCATAGATGCCGGTACGCCCGCGGTAACCGAGGCCCCGGCACTGCTCGCAGCCTTCGGCGTGATACAGCGTCGGCGCCTCGGCCAGGCTGGCCCCGAGCAGCTCGCACTCGGCGGCATCGGCAACGTAGGCGCGCTTGCAGTCATTGCACAACACCCGCACGAGGCGCTGGGCCAGTACGCCGAGCAGCGAGGAGGAGATCAGGAACGGCTCGACGCCCATGTCCACCAGCCGCGTGACGGCGCCGATGGCGCTGTTGGTGTGCAGCGTGGAAAGCACCAGGTGGCCGGTGAGCGAGGCCTGCACCGCCATGTCGGCGGTTTCCTGGTCGCGGATCTCGCCGACCATCACCACGTCCGGGTCCTGGCGCAGGATGGCGCGCAGGCCGCGGGCGAAGGTCATGTCGACCTTGGTGTTGACCTGGGTCTGGCCGATGCCTTCGAGGTGGTACTCGATGGGGTCCTCGACGGTGAGGATGTTGCGCGTGCGGTCATTCAACGTGGTCAGCGCGGCGTAGAGCGTGGTGGTCTTGCCCGACCCGGTGGGGCCGGTGACCAGAATGATGCCGTGGGGCTTCTTCACCGCCTGTTCCAGGTGGTCGCGGTCCTGCTCGTTCATGCCCAGGTGACGCAGGGTCAGGCGCCCGGCCTGCTTGTCCAGGAGACGCAACACCACCCGCTCGCCATTGGCCGAGGGCAGCGTGGAGACACGGATGTCGACCTCACGCCCGCCGACCCGCAGCGAGATGCGCCCGTCCTGCGGAATGCGCTTCTCGGCGATATCCAGCTTGGCCATGACCTTGATCCGCGATACCAGCAGCGCCGCCAGCTCGCGCTTGGGCTGCACCACTTCGCGGAGGATGCCGTCGACGCGAAAGCGGATCACCAGGCGCTTCTCGAAGGTTTCGATATGGATATCGGAGGCGTTCTCGGCAATCGCCTCGCCGAGGATGGCGTTGATCAGGCGGATGATCGGCGCGTCGTCCTCCTGCTCCAGCAGGTCCTCGGTTTCCTGGATCTGGTCGGCCAGGCTGGCCAGGTCGAGGTCGTTGCCCAGCCCCTCGACCATCAACATCGCCGCCGAGGAATCGTGCTGGTAGGCGGCACCGAGCGCCTGATCGAAATCAGCCTGCGCTAGCCATTGCATCGGCAGACGCATACCAACGACCCGCTGCGCCTCCTGCATCGCCGTCAGCGCGGCGCCCTCGCGCAGGCCGAGGCGCAGCTCGCCGCCACGCTCCAGCAGGATCACGCCGTGGCGGCGGGCAAAGGCGAACGGCAAGCGGCGCTGGGCCGGCTGTTCGAGCAGCGTGGTGACTTCGTTTACATCGAGTTCGGGCATCGTCCAGCTCCACCAGCGATACGCAGCGACCCGACGTCACTGCGCTCGAAACACTCCAATCGGGTCCAACCAGCCTAGTTGGACTACAAGGATTGAATGACATTTCAACGTACGCGCGTTTTTCCTGCATACCCGACTTAACCCGACACCTAGGTCGGAGATGCTTGGCACCGCTGACGAATACCCCGTCAATGGCGCGTCATTCATGATGCGGCCGTGTCGTGTGCCTGGCGCGGACGAATTGGTCGTACGCAGAGCCAAACAGGACGCAATCTGCAGCGAAGCACGGAAAACAGGCAGTCATCCTGCGACCGGCGCGTCAAATACAATCGTTTGATTGAAACAGTTGTTTGATTTTTTCAAGGCTTGCAGAATGCCGCGCGGGGCGATCCGTTTTTGCGCATCGCCCGGCTGGCTTCACCTGTTCCATACCCCGTTCGCCAGAGCAGCGGGCGGGTGAAAAGCACGTCGGTGCGCGGTTCGCCGCAGCACCGGTCATGATCACGCAGGAGAACAACAACAATGCACATCGGTGTTCCTCTCGAAACCCACTCCGGGGAAACGCGCGTCGCCGCGACCCCGGAAACCGTCAAGAAACTGATCGGCCAAGGGCACCGGGTGACGCTGCAAAGCGGCGCCGGGTTGCTTTCCAGCGTGCCGGACAGCGCCTATGAAGCGGTCGGCGCGACCATCGGCGATGCCGCCGCGGCCTTCGCCGCCGAGCTGGTGCTGAAGGTCAATGCGCCGGACGAGACCGAACTGGCGCAGATGCAGTCCGGCAGCGTGCTGCTGGGCATGCTCAACCCGTTCGACAATGACTGCATCGCGCGCATGGCTGCCCGCGGCGTCACCGCCTTCGCCCTGGAGGCCGCGCCGCGTACGTCCCGTGCACAGAGCCTGGACGTGCTCTCGTCGCAGGCCAACATCGCCGGCTACAAGGCGGTGCTGGTCGGTGCCCATCACTACCCGCGCTTCATGCCGATGCTGATGACCGCCGCCGGTACCGTGAAGGCCGCACGCGTGCTGATCCTCGGTGCCGGTGTCGCCGGGCTGCAGGCCATCGCCACAGCCAAGCGCCTGGGTGCCGTGGTCGAGGCTTCGGACGTGCGTCCGGCGGTGAAGGAGCAGATCGAATCGCTCGGCGCCAAGTTCGTCGACGTGCCGCTTGAGACCGACGAGGAGCGCGAATGCGCCGAGGGCGTCGGCGGCTATGCGCGGCCGATGCCGGCCTCGTGGATGGCGCGTCAGGCGCAGGCGGTGCACGAGCGTGCGCTGCAGTCGGACATCGTCATCACCACCGCGCTGATCCCGGGCCGCAAGGCGCCGACGCTGCTGCAGGAAGCCACCGTCGAGCAGATGAAGCCCGGCTCGGTGATCGTCGACCTGGCAGCCGGCCACGGCGGTAACTGCCCACTGACCGAGATCGACCAGGTGGTGGTGCGCCACGGCGTGACCATCGTCGGTCACGCCAACCTGGCGACGCTGGTGCCGGCCGACGCCTCGGCGCTGTACGCCCGCAACCTGCTGGATTTTCTCAAGCTGGTCATCGACAAGGACGGCCAGTTCCAGCTCAACCTCGAAGACGACATCGTCGCCGCGTGCCTGATGTGCCGCGACGGCCAGGTCGTGCGGACCAACGGTTAAGGGAGACGCGAACATGGATCTGATTTCGGACGGCATCTACAACCTGATCATCTTCGTGCTGGCGATCTACGTCGGCTACCACGTGGTCTGGAACGTCACCCCGGCCCTGCACACGCCGCTGATGGCGGTCACCAACGCGATCTCGGCGATCGTCATCGTCGGCGCCATGCTGGCCGCCGCGCTCACCGTCACCCCGCTGGGCAAGGCCATGGGCACCCTGGCCGTGGCGCTGGCCGCGGTCAACGTGTTCGGGGGCTTCCTGGTCACCCGTCGCATGCTGGAAATGTTCAAGAAGAAGGACCGCAGCGCGGCCAAGGCGGAGGGCAAGTAAGCCATGAGCATGAACCTGATCACCCTGCTCTATCTGGTCGCCTCGGTGTGCTTCATCCAGGCGCTGAAGGGCCTCTCCCACCCCACCACCTCACGTCGCGGCAACCTGTTCGGCATGATCGGCATGGGCCTGGCAGTACTGACCACCGTGGGCCTGATCTTCAAGCTCGGCAGCGAGCTGGCCACCACCGGCATCGGCTACGTGATCGTCGGCCTGCTGATCGGCGGCAGCGTCGGCACCATCATGGCCAAGCGCGTCGAGATGACCAAGATGCCCGAGCTGGTCGCCTTCATGCACAGCATGATCGGCCTGGCCGCGGTGTTCATCGCGATTGCCGCGGTGGTCGAACCGCAGTCGCTGGGCATCGTCGAGCACATGGGCTACGCCATTCCGGTGGGCAACCGCCTGGAGCTGTTCCTCGGTGCGGCCATCGGCGCCATCACCTTCTCCGGTTCGGTGATCGCCTTCGGCAAGCTGTCCGGCAAGTACAAGTTTCGCCTGTTCCAAGGCGCTCCGGTGGTGTTCAAGGGCCAGCACATGGTCAACCTGGCCGTGGGCCTGGCGATCGTCGGCCTGGGCCTGGTCTACACCTTCACCGGCAACCTCGGCGCCTTCGCCATCCTGGTGGCGCTGGCCTTCGTCATCGGCGTGCTGATCATCATTCCCATCGGCGGTGCGGACATGCCGGTGGTGGTGTCGATGCTCAACTCGTATTCGGGCTGGGCGGCCGCCGGTATCGGCTTCTCGCTGAACAACTCGATGCTGATCATCGCCGGCTCGCTGGTAGGCTCGAGCGGCGCGATCCTCTCGTACATCATGTGCAAGGCGATGAACCGCTCGTTCTTCAACGTGATCCTCGGCGGCTTCGGTGCCGACGCGGATGCCGGCGGCCCGGCAGGCGCCCAGCTGGAGCGCAACGTGAAGTCCGGTTCGGCCGACGACGCCGCCTTCCTGCTGACCAACGCCGACACCGTGATCATCGTTCCCGGCTACGGCCTGGCGGTGGCCCGCGCGCAGCACGCGCTGATGGAGCTGGCCGAGAAGCTGACGCACATGGGCGTGACCGTGAAGTACGCGATCCACCCGGTCGCCGGCCGCATGCCGGGGCACATGAACGTGCTGCTGGCCGAAGCCGAGGTGCCCTACGAGCAAGTCTTCGAGATGGAAGACATCAACTCCGAGTTCGGCCAGGCCGACGTGGTGCTGGTACTTGGCGCCAACGACGTGGTCAACCCGGCGGCGAAGAACGATCCGAAGTCGCCCATCGCCGGCATGCCGATCCTCGAGGCGTACAAGGCCAAGACAGTCATCGTCAACAAGCGCTCCATGGCCAGCGGCTATGCCGGTCTGGACAACGAGCTGTTCTACATGGACAAGACCATGATGGTCTTCGGCGACGCCAAGAAGGTGGTCGAGGATATGGTCAAGGCCGTGGAGTGATCGCCTCGCGCTGAGACGAAAAACCCCTCCCAGCCCTTGCCGCGAGGGGTTTTTCTTTGCCTGACGCGAAGGTCAGACACTGAAGCCGAACACCTCGCCCAGGTGCCGCCGATAGCGTGCGACATCCGCCTCGATCTGCGGCCGTTTCATCACATCGACACTGAGGAAGGTCGGCAAGCCCTGCATGCCGAGAAACTCGTTGGCCTTGTGAAACGGCAGGTAGACGGCATCCACGCCCTTGCCGGCGAAGAAATCGCTGGGGTCGTCGAAGGCCTGCTGCGGCGCGTTCCAGGTGGCGGAAATCATGTAGCGCTTGCCCTGTAGCAGACCGCCGCTGCCGTACTTCTGCGAGGCATCGGAGCGGGTGCGACCGTCGTTGGCGTAGAGGCTGCCGTGGCCGGCGGTGAACACCTCGTCCAGGTATTTCTTCACCGTCCAGGGTGCGCCCATCCACCAGCCGGGCATCTGATAGATCAGCGCATCCGCCCAGAGAATCTTCTCGACTTCCTGCTGCACGTCGTAGCCGGCGTCGATCTCGGTGGTGCGGACCTCGAAGCCGGCCGCGGTCAGGGTTTCGATGGCTGTCTGATGCAGCGTTGCGTTGTACTGGCCGGCGGAATGGGCGAAGGCCTTGCCGCCATTGAGTAGCAGAATCTTCTTCATGGGAACGCCTCAGCAACAGAATGGCGCGCAGCTTAGCCACCCCTGCGCACCGCTCCCAGACCGTAACGGGCAAATGATCTTTGCGCTGCAGTCACGAATACGCCACTGATTGGCTTCGAGTCAGCCCGCTTTTGCGACCGCTGTTGTTTCTGGTCGCGACGCATAGCGCTGCGCCAGTACCGCGCAGACCATCAGCTGAATCTGGTGGAACAGCATCAACGGCAGGATCAGCGTGCCCAGCGCACCGCCGGCGAACAGCACCTGCGCCATGGGGATGCCGGTGGCCAGGCTCTTCTTCGAGCCGGCGAAGAGAATGGTGATGCGGTCCTCCAGATCGAAGCCCAGCCAGCGCGCAACCAGCCAGGTGATCAGCAGGGCCAGCGCCAGCAGCAGACAGCAGGCCAGCACCAGACCCAGCAGCTGCGGCAGCGGCACCTGCTGCCAGATGCCCTCGACCACCGCATGGCTGAACGCGGTGTAGACCACCAGCAGGATAGAGCTCTGGTCGACGTTCTTTAGCCAGCCCTTGTTGCGCGCCACCCAGTCGCCAATCCAGCGCCGCGCGATCTGCCCGGCGATGAACGGCAGCAGCAGCTGCACGACGATCTTGCCGATGGCATCCAGCGTCGAGCCGCCTTCGCCTTGCGCGCCCATCAGCAGCAGTACCAGCAGCGGCGTGAGGAAGATGCCGATCAGGCTGGAAGCCGCCGCGCTGCATACCGCCGCAGGGATGTTGCCGCGCGCCAGCGAGGTGAAGGCGATGGCCGACTGCACCGTGGCCGGCAAGGCACAGAGGTAGAGCATGCCCAGGTACAGTTCGGCGCCGATCATCGGCGTCAGCAGCGGGCGCAGCGCCAGCCCGAGCAGCGGGAACAGCACGAAGGTGCAGCTGAACACCAGGAGATGCAGGCGCCAATGGCCCATGCCGGCGAGGATCGCACTGCCCGAGAGCTTGGCGCCGTGCATGAAGAACAGCAGGCCGATGGCCAGGTTGGTGATCCACTCGAATACCGCCACGCCCTGCCCCCGCGCTGGCAGCAGCGTGGCGATGGCCACCGCACCGAGCAGGGCCAGAGTGAAGTTGTCCGGTAACAGGCGAGGTCTGGCCATGGGCGCTCCTGATTGTGTGGCTTGCGGCAGGTTGCCAGCGAGTCTACTGTCGCGCTGCATATCCGACTAACGCCATAAGCCAGACAAATGTCGAGAAAAGGACAAAGCAGCCTCGTGCAACGCAGCATCCCAGCCATGGATGCACTGCCGCGCCCGCTCTTCGCCCGCAGCGAATCCCTAGCTGAACGAACCACCACGCCACGCCACAGCCATCCCTGGGCACAGCTGTCCTACGCCATCAGCGGCGTGCTGCGCGTGCATACCGAGCGCGGGCGCTTTCTCGCTCCGCCGCAGCGCGCCATCCTGATTCCGCCGGGCCTGCTGCACGAGGTGATCAGCTCGCCGCATACCGAGATGCGCAGCCTGTACATCGACCAGCGCGCCGTGGCCTGGGCGCCCGAGCATTGCCAGGTACTCGCGGTCAGCCCACTGCTGCGCGAGCTGATCCGCGCCTTTGGCGCGCTGCCGGCGGAGTATGACGAGCAAGGTGCCGAAGGCCGCCTGGCAGCGGTGCTGCTGGACCAGCTGCGGGCGGCGCCGGCAATCTGCTATTCCCTGCCCTGGCCCGGGGATGCCCGGCTTCGTCAGCTGTGCGAAGCGCTCTATGAGCAGCCCGATCTTTCACTCAGCCTGAAGCAATGGAGCGAGCGCCTCAAGGTCTCGGAGAAAACCCTGACCCGCCAGTTCCAGCGTGACACCGGCCTCTGCTTCCGCGCCTGGCGCCAGCGTCTGCGCCTGCTCAGCGCGCTCCCTCTGCTGGAGCAGGGCCAGCCGGTTGCCGATGTCGCGCTGGCCTGCGGCTACGAATCCATCTCGGCGTTTATCGCCGCGTTCGGGCAACAGTTCGGCACCACACCAGGCGCTCTGGCACGCACACCGGACCGATAAGCAGCGCAGCGAAAACAGTTGGTGCGTTAGCGACCAATACAGTTGCATCCATTTCTGGAACTGCACCGGCACAATCGAGAATCCCTGTGGCTGTTGCACTTGGCTGACGCGCGCGATCCTGTTCTCCCATAACCCGTACCCGGTCACACCGGGAAGGAGCGCAGCATGGATCGCACGCTGTCTCGTCCGTATGTCGCCACCCGCGCCCGCCACAACTGGCTACAGCTGCTGCAAGTATTGCAGCGCTGGCAACGCAACTACCGTACCCGCCAGCAACTGGCGCAGCTTGACGACCGCCAGCTGGCGGATGTCGGCATCAGCCATAGCGACCGCTCGGCAGAGCTGGACAAGCCGTTCTGGCGCTGAGGCATTCCGCGCCCGCCGATTCGAGCCTATGCTGCGTGCTACAAGGCCGCAGCAACGGGAACGTCGCACCCATGGCGCGGTCTAGAGCCTCACCACTGGAGATCTGCCATGTCCCGAATCCTGCTCCCCTTCTTCGCTGCCGGCTTGCTGCTGAGCGGCGGCGCGTCCGCTGCCAGCTTCACCGCTACCACCGACATGGTGGTCGGCGGCCTGATCAATACCGTGGACGCAACCTCGGACCTGACCTCGTCGCTGCGCGACGACAAACTGGTGCTCGATGCTCGCGACGATGCGGCGCGTTTCGTTGCCAGCCAGGGCGATCTGCGCGGCGCCCACCTCGAAGCGGCGCTGCGCCACATTCGTAGCCAGCAGCCAGAACTGGGCGCCAGCGATCTGCAACTGGCTCAGGCGATTCTGGCGCTCTGATGCGTGCAGCAGCGCATGAGCGCTGCTGCAACCTGCGGAAGCAACCGAGCGCTGGCTCTACAGCCGGCGTTTCGCTAGCCTTGGCGCCGTTTTTCCCGGCAACAGGTTCCGCATGCGTTCGTATTCAATCGTTCTCTTATTTCTCGGCCTCACAGCTGGCACCGCCCAGGCGTTCGATGTCACCACCGCAGGTGGCGTGCAGACCAGCTATGTCAGCAGCCAGCTGACCAGCGCTCCCTTCGACAACAAGCTGATCGCCGAGGCCCGCGAAGACGCGGCCGGCTTCGTCGCCAGCGAAGGCCAGCTCGACGCGGCTCGCCTGCAAGCGGCCATGGCGCGGCTGCGCCAGGAACACCCGGAGCTTGCCGCCAGCGACCTGGAACTGGCCGAAGCGATCCTCGTCCAATAATCGCACCGGCCTGCCGGTGCCCCGACCGTGAGAGATTCCAACCGATGAACAAGCTATTGCTCGCCGCCCCGCTGGCGCTGGCCGTCGCCGCGGGCACAGCCCAGGCACAGACCCTCGTCGCCACCAGCAACATCGTCGTGCGTGCCCTGGACCGAAGCATCAATTTCACCTCCGATGTGACCAGCCGCATCAGTGACATGAAGGTCGTCGTCGAAGCGCGTGAAGACGCCGCCAGCTTCGTCGCCAGCGCCGGCGAGATTCGCGGTGCGCATCTGGAAGCCGCGATCGGCACCCTGCGCAGCGAACTCCCTGCAGCGCGCAATGCCAGCGACCTGCAACTGGCCGAAGCCATCCTCGCCCTGTGATACGCCCCGGCGCCTGGCTGCTGGCAGGCTGCCTGAGCCTTGCTGCAGGTGTAGCCCAGGCCGACCTGCGCCTGGTTCTCGACTCACGCACACTGGACGCCGAGCAACGCGCCGCCAGCCAGGCGCTGCTGGACGAAGCCATGGCCGCACTGCCACCCCGCCTGGTGCAGAGCCTCGATCGCGAGGTGCGCGTGCAGTGGCGCGATGATCTGCCGGAACAAGCCTATGGCCGCGCCGGTGGCAATCGCCTGGAACTCAACCGCCGCCTGCTGCCGGCGCTCACCAACGGCAGCGCTGCCGAGGAAAAGACCAATCGACCCCACGGCACGGTACGCCGCGAGCTGCTCGCCACCGTCATTCATGAAGTGGCGCATCTGTACGATCGCGCGCGCCTGTGGTCGCCGGATCAACACCTGCTGCAGGGCCATTGCCGTCAGCGCGCCAGCAATCTCGGGCAGGTCGGCCTGCCGGACGACTGCCGCGGGCAGACCGACCGCCGCTTCACCCTCAGCGATGACCCGCGCCTGCTCGACCTGGCCGGCTGGCCGCAACGGGTCGGCAAGCGCGGCCTGCGTGAACACGACAACGCGCAGCTGGCGCGCAGTCCCGATCCGTACGAGCTGACCAGCCCGCTGGAATTCGTCGCGGTGAACCTCGAATACTTCCTGCTTGACCCCAGCTACGCCTGCCGTCGCCCTTCGCTGCACCGTTACCTGCGTGAACACTTCGGTTGGGCGCCAGCAAACGCTGCCGGTTGCGCCGATGACTACCCATTTCTGAACGCGGGCCGCGAGTTCGGCCGCACGCCACTGCTGAGCCTCGATCCGTCGCGCGTCTACGAGGTCGACTATCTGTTCGCCGAAGCCAACGAGGCCTGGGTCAGCCGCTGGGGCCACAGCATGCTGCGCCTGGTGATCTGCGCGCCCGGCCGCGAGCCCGGTCCCGCTTGCCGGCTGGATCTGGATCACCACCTGGTGCTGTCCTTCCGCGCCTTCGTCGACGATGTGCAGCTGTCCAGCTGGGACGGCCTCACCGGCGTCTATCCCTCGCGGTTGTTCATCCTGCCTCTGGGCCAGGTGATCGACGAATACACCAAGGTGGAGCTGCGCGGGCTGGCCTCGGTGCCGTTGAAGCTGCAGCACGAAGAGATTCGCGCACTGGTCGAGCGTAGCGCCGAGCTGCACTGGAGCTACGACGGCGACTACTACTTCCTGTCCAACAACTGCGCGGTGGAAACCCTCAAGCTGCTGCGCAGCGGAACCACACGCGACGAACTCGTAGCCCTGGACAGCATCATGCCCAACGGGCTGCTGGAGGTGCTGATCCACCGCGACCTGGCCGACGCCAGCGTGCTCGACGACCCCCGCGAGGCGCTGCGCCTGGGCTATCGTTTCGATTCCTATCGCAACCGCTACCAGGCCATGTTCACCATCCTCAAGGAGCGCCTCGGTCTACCGCAGGACAGCGTCGAACAGTGGCTGGAGCTCAGCGCCGCCGACCGTCAGCAATGGATCGACCGCGCCGATCTACGCGCCTCCGCCGCCCTGCTGCTAGTAGAACAGGCCGCGCTGCGCCGTCAGCTACTGCTCGCCCAGGACGAACTGAAGAACCGCTACCTCGGCGGCCGCGGGCGCGACGCCAGCCTGAACAAAGCCGACGGCGCCCTGCAGGAAATCCTCGCCAACAGCGGCTACCTCAGCCGCCCCGCCGAACTGCTCGACGGCCAAGGCTACGGCCTGCCACAACCCAGCGAATGGGCCCGCCTCGAACGCGAGAGCGAACAGCGCCAACTACGCCTGAATCAGCTGAGCGAAGAGCTGGACCAGGAAGTCCGGGTGCTGCTGGGGGACGAGCGGCGGGAGGAACTCGAAGCGATCGAAGTGAACCTGGCGCAGATCGGCGAGCATCTGCGTGGGTTGCACAAGGCTGGGGGTGGGTTGGAGTTGCCGTGAGAAATTACGTTTCGGTAGTAAGCCAATTAGCCAAACAACTCAATTGCAGTAATCGGACAACTACCTCTTCCGTCGGGTACGAGGGTTGGTTCACACGTCCAATCCCCGCTCTCGCTCCAGGTCGATCAGTCGCGTAGTTGGGCCATCAGCTTGCAGACGTTCGGTGACAATCTGCGGCCAGCGATTGCGCGAGCGACGTTTGGCAATTCTATAGGTGTACTCGTGTAGCCAGCTCGTCGGGTAAGACAGCACTTCCCAAGCCAGCATGAAAGCATCGGTCCACTCCAGGTAGTTCTTTCCGCCGTTGGCGGCTTTCTTCTCGGCTATCTTGGCCAGTGTCAATGAGTGCCAGTCAGTGCCTTTGATATTGCCGGCCTTGAGCATTTCCTTGATATAGGCATCCGAATCGCTGCGTTGGCCGTTTTCATCAAACCAGGGGCCGTTGTCCATATAGGCACGCAGCCATTCCCAGAAGCCTTTTTGCATTTGCAACGTCTTGCCCATGGGCAGCCCGAGACTGACTAGCAGCGCCTTATCCGGTTCCCCCAACCGGCGCACCAGAACTTCCAGCGAAGCGTTACGCATACCGCCGGTATGGGGGCCGACCATCACGTACTCACCGGCCAGCGCTTGAATACCATCCCATGGGCTGTGGTAGAGCTCACCGTTGTGATCGAAATAGACCTCGCGGGTACGGCGGTTGAAGAGGATTGGCAGGGGGAGAGGGCGGCGGGTTTCCCAGAGAAAAGGGACGATGAAGAAAATGACAGCCAATGCCAGTCCCATCCAAACGCCTTCTATCTTCCCAGTCAGGATCAAAATGGCACTCATGAGAATTGTGGCTACTCCTCCAACACCGCCCATTACTCCAGTAAGCATTCCCCTATCAGTATCGCCTCCTGCCTTTAAGGCCAGATAGTGTTCGGTATGTTCTTCGGTAACGAACATCTCCCAAGGCTTTTCCCCCGTGGACTGGTCGGCGCGCAACAGCACACTGGGCGCTTGTCCGAAGCGGGCGCGGGCTTGCTGGATCAGGTAGCTTACAGCCACGCGAGTTCCTTGATTTCAATAGGTGGCAGGGTCAGGCCTTCAATGGGCGAATAGCTTAGTTCGCCATGAATGGCATCGAGTTCGTCGCCGTTTTTTTCATGGTAAACGCGGCGGTAGACTGCAACCCCTGGTTCGGTTCTGACTTGAGTACCGCCGTGATGATCAAAATCTTTGCCCGTCCATTCCACGGCCTTGCGGGTGCCGCCGAAGCCCAGAAAGGTGCCCCAGGTTTCGTACCCTTTGAAGTGGATCATCTCGTCGGTCAGTATCCCTGCCCGGTAGGCGCAGTAGTACATAGGTGATGGTCTGCATGCCGCGATAGGGGTTCAGCTCGTTGAGACGATAAGCCTGGAAGCTGATGGGGAAGACGATTCTATAAAGCTCGGTCATCGATTGCTCGTAACTATCGGCCCAGTCGGCAGGGCGGATGCCAAAGCGGGTGCGCTTGACCCAGGTTTCCAGTGGCGTGTCTTGCGTGTATTGCCGGGCGATGACCCCGCCAACAATCAGCAAGGTCCAGCCCAGTGCGCGGGTGGCCAGGTGCGGGACTACGCTAACACCTCGTCCGATAGCCGTAACCGTCCGCCGAACCCGTCTCCCCGCTTCTTCCAGATAACGGCATGGTGTCCACCTATTTTTGGTGGACACCAT
>NZ_RHQM01000018.1 GCF_003935375.1 Stutzerimonas xanthomarina | reverse complement strand
GACGGCGTCCTGGAAGAACAGCGGGACGATCTGGGTCAGACCACCGATGCTCACCGCCAGGATCATGAACAGGGTCAACAGCCCGACGTTCTTTTCTAGTTTCTCGTGCGATTTCATTTACCTAGGCTCCTCAGGCGATCTGCGCGGCAGCGTCGTACTCGGCGGGCTTGGCAGCCTGCACGGTGCGCCAGGTGTTGTAGGCCATCACCAGCATGCCGGCGAAGAAGATCGCGCCACCGATCATCCGCACCACGAAACCGGGGTGGCTGGCTTCCAGTGCTTCGACGAAGGAGTAGGTCAGCGTGCCGTCGTCGTTGATCGCGCGCCACATCAGGCCCTGGGCGATACCGTTGACCCACATCGAGGCGATGTAGAGCACGGTGCCGATGGTGGCCAGCCAGAAGTGGGTGTTGATCAGCGCGACGCTGTGCATCTGAGCGCGGCCGAAGACCTTCGGAATCAGGTGATACAGCGCGCCGATGGACACCATGGCAACCCAGCCGAGGGCGCCGGCGTGTACGTGGCCGATGGTCCAGTCGGTGTAGTGCGAGAGGGCGTTGACGGTCTTGATGGCCATCATCGGACCTTCGAAGGTCGACATGCCGTAGAACGCCAGCGAAACCACCAGGAAGCGCAGGATCGGGTCGCTGCGCAGTTTGTGCCAGGCGCCCGAGAGGGTCATCATGCCGTTGATCATGCCGCCCCAGCTGGGAGCCAGCAGAATCAGCGACATCACCATGCCCAGGCTCTGCGCCCAATCCGGCAGGGCGGTGTAGTGCAGGTGGTGCGGACCGGCCCAGATATAGACGGTGATCAGTGCCCAGAAGTGGACGATCGACAGGCGATAGGAATACACCGGACGCTCGGCCTGCTTCGGCACGAAGTAGTACATGATCCCGAGGAAGCCGGCGGTGAGGAAGAAGCCCACGGCGTTGTGGCCGTACCACCATTGCACCATCGCATCGGTCGCACCGGCATACAGCGAGTAGGACTTCATCGCACTGACCGGAATTTCCAGGTTGTTGACGATGTGCAAAATGGCCACGGTCAGGATGAAGGCGCCGAAGAACCAGTTACCGACGTAGATGTGCTTGACCTTGCGCGTCGCCAGCGTACCGAAGAAGACGACCGCATAGGCCACCCAGACGATGGTGATCAGGATGTCGATCGGCCACTCCAGTTCCGCATATTCCTTGGAGCTGGTGAAGCCCAGCGGCAGGGAGATCGCGGCGAGCAGGATGACCAGCTGCCAGCCCCAGAACGTGAACGCGGCCAACTTCGGCGCGAACAGTGTGGTCTGACAGGTACGCTGTACCGAGTAGTAGGAAGTTGCGAACAGAGCACAGCCGCCGAAGGCGAAGATCACCGCGTTGGTGTGCAATGGACGTAGACGACCGAAACTGGTCCAGGGGAGGTCAAGGTTCAGAAATGGCCAGGCCAATTGTGCTGCGATGAAAACGCCGAGCCCCATCCCGACGATTCCCCACACCACCGTCATGATGGCGAATTGGCGGACCACCTTGTAACTGTAGGCGGTACTGGTTGCTGTGTTCATGTATGGGCTTCCATCCACGGGTAATGAGCAGTTTTTTCTTTCTAATAGAAAGCGGGGCAAGGATGGGGAAAGGGCAATCTGCCGGTATTGACGCGGGTCAATACACACAAAGTGACAAAGGGTATCTCGTCAGGTGGAACCGGCCGTCTGGCGGCGCATGGGTGAGCCTGATCCTGGCGCATGGTGCAGGCGCACCGATGGACAGCCCGTTCATGGAACAAATGGCTGCGCGCCTTGCTGCGCGCGGGATAGCGGTTTGCCGATTCGAGTTCGCCTACATGGCGGCGCGACGTGCCGGGGCAGGCAAGCGGCCGCCCAGTCCACAGGCTCAATTGTTGGCCCAATGGCGTGAAGTCCATGCCCTGGTGCGACAGCAGGCCACAGGACCGCTGGCCATCGGTGGCAAGTCGATGGGGGGGCGAATGGCCAGTTTGCTGGCCGATGAGTTGGGCGCGGACGCGCTGGTCTGCCTGGGTTATCCGTTCTATGCCGCCGGCAAGCCGGAAAAGCCTCGGGTGGCGCATCTCGCCACGCTGCAGACGCCGACCCTGATTGTCCAGGGTGAGCGCGACGCCTTGGGTGATCATGAAACGGTGGCGCAGTACGCGCTATCCCTGGCGATTGCGCTGCACTGGCTGGCCGCCGCCGATCACGATCTCAAACCGCTGAAACGCTCGGGCCTGAGCCACGACCAGCACCTCGACAGTACTGCCGATGCGATTGCCGCGTTTCTCCAGGGTGTGATCTCGCACTGAGCGCTGCCTGCATCCGGATCGAGCGATACCGGCTGCGGCTTTTCCTAGCGGTTGAAGCGCTCGACCAGAGCGTACTGCCCTTGTGCCGTGGCGGCGAGGTCCTCGCTGAGCAGCGCAGAGCTGCGCGCGTCACCGGTGGTCTGTTCGGCCAGCTGGGCGATGGTGCTGACGTTGTTGCTGATCTCGTCGGCCACCGCGCTCTGCTGCTCCGTTGCGGACGCGATCTGCGTGGTCATGTCGATGATATTGCCCATCGCCTCGTTGATCCCGCTGAGGGCCTGATCGGCCTGGACCACCTGATCGACGCCGCGCGTCGCATGCACGCGGCCATCCTCGGTGGTCTCCACGGCGTGTCGCGCCTGTGACTGAAGCTTCTCGATCAGTTGGTGGATCTCACCCGTGGCACTGGCCGTTCGTTGGGCAAGCTGGCGGACTTCGTCGGCGACCACCGCGAAGCCGCGGCCACTTTCACCGGCACGCGCAGCCTCGATCGCGGCGTTGAGTGCCAGCAGGTTGGTCTGGTCGGCGATGCTCTTGATCACATCGACCACGCTGCCGATCGCCTCGCTGTCGTTGGCCAGTTGGTTGACCGCTTCGCCCGTCTTGGCGACGGATTCGGATAGCTGCTGAATGGCCTTGCGTGTCTCGGCAGTGACCGCACGGCCCTGATCGGTGAGGCGGCTGGCCTCTCGGGTCGCGTCGGCGGCCAGCGCGACGTTGCCGGCGACTTCCTGCGTCGTCGCGGCCATCTCGTTGATCGCCGTTGCGACCTGCTCGGTTTCCTGATGCTGCTGCACCAGGCCGTTGGCGCAGTTCTGTGCGAGCGAGTCGGCCTGTTTGGCTTGCCCCTGCAACTGCACGGCCATGTCCTGCAGGCGCGTGAGGCAGGTCTTCAGGTGCGCATGCTGACTGAGCATCGCCATTTCCAGCTGGGCTTCGACGCCGCTGCTGTCGGTATACATGCGCGCGATGAGCGGGTCACTGGTGCTCTCGCTCGCCAGCTGCAACAGGCGCTTTATGCCACGTTGCTGCCAGTGCAGCGCGACCAGGCCGAACGGTACGGCCAGCAGCGCGGCGGCGATGAACCCCAATGCATGATCGAAGCTGGCCCCGACCAGAAATCCTATCTGGCTGATGACCAGAAACGGCAGCCATTTGCTCAGTACGGGCAGCCAGGTGTCGCGGCGGGGCACGCCGGACTTGCCGGAATTGATGCGCGCATACAGGGCTTCGGCTCGCTGAACCTGTTCGCGGGTCGGTTTGGTACGCACCGACTCATAGCCTGTTACCTGGCGCTGCTGATCGAAAATGGGCGTGACGTAGGCGTTGACCCAATAATGGTCGCCGGTCTTGCGCCGGTTCTTGACGATGCCCATCCATGGCTTGCCCTGCTTCAGGGTCGTCCACATGTGGTCGAACACGGCCGGCGGCACATCCGGATGGCGCACCAGGTTATGCGGCGCGCGAATCAGTTCGTCACGCGCGAAGCCGCTGACCTCGGCAAATATGTCGTTGCAGTAGGTGATCTGGCCTTTGAGGTCGGTGGTCGAGATGAGGCGTTGCTGGTCAGGAAACGCGTATTCGCGCTGAGTTACGGGTTGATTGTTACGCATCGACTATCACGCCTGGCAGAGGAATCGTAGGGTGTCGCACCCGACCTTGTGTTTTTCTAATGGGTCAGGCTGACCAGTTGGTCGGCCGGAGAGTGGCGTTCTTGAGCCAAAGCTGATTCGTGGATCAGCTTCTTCTGCGCACAGGCGACCAGCGGCAGCCGTGGCTTAATGGTTCTGTAACGGGTTTTGGGCATTGTCGGTGCGTGTCCGGTGCTTCGCGATGCGAAGCGAACTCAGGGAGCCGGGCAGCGGGCAGGGACGTCAGGGCAGCTGGAAACCAATCGCCGAAGGACCGGCGGACGCCGATGCGAAAGGAATCGCATCGGCGTTTCCGGTTTCGCTCAGCTCCCGATCAGCTGGCGCAGCACGTAGTGCAGAATTCCGCCAGCCTTGAAGTACTGCACCTCGTTGAGCGTATCGATGCGGCTCAGCACCTGGAACGAGTCACGCGAACCATCGGCGCGCTCCACATCCACGGTCAGCATCTGGCGCGGCGCGATATCGGCGCCTAGACCGCGGATCGACAACTTCTCCGTACCGTTCAGGCCCAGCGACTGGCGCGTCTGATCACCGACGAACTGCAGCGCCAACACGCCCATGCCGATCAGGTTGGAGCGATGGATGCGCTCGAAGCTCTCGGCGATCACCGCCTTGACGCCCAGCAGATTGGTGCCCTTGGCCGCCCAGTCACGGCTGGAACCGGTGCCGTATTCCTTGCCGGCGATCACCACCAGCGGTACGCCCTCGGCCTGGTAGCGCATGGCGGCGTCGTAGATCGAGAGCTTCTCGCCACTCGGCTGATAGAGCGTGTTGCCACCTTCCTCCCCGCCGAGCATCTCGTTCTTGATGCGGATATTGGCGAAGGTGCCGCGCATCATCACTTCATGGTTGCCGCGGCGCGAACCATAGGAGTTGAAGTCCTCCGGCGCCACGCCCAGCGACTGCAGATAGGTGCCGGCCGGTGAGCTGGCCTTGATATTGCCGGCCGGTGAGATGTGGTCGGTGGTGATCGAGTCGCCGAACAAGGCCAGCACGCGAGCGTTTTCGACATCTGCCGGTGGGGTCGGAGGCTGGCCGATATCCTCGAAGTAGGGCGGGTTCTGCACGTAGCTGGAGCCAGCGTCCCACGCGTAGGTATCTCCGGCGCTGACCGGAATCTTCTGCCAGTGCTCGTCGCCGCTGAACACGTCGGCATAACGGCTGCGGAACATCTGGCCATCGATGCTCGCCACCGCTTCGGCGATTTCCGCGCTGCTCGGCCAGATGTCCTTCAGGTACACCGGCTGGTTTTGCGCGTCATAGCCCAGCGGTTCGCGGTCCATGTCGATGCGTGTGGTGCCGGCCAGTGCAAAGGCGACCACCAGCGGCGGTGAGGCCAGCCAGTTGGCCTTGACCAACGGATGTACGCGCCCTTCGAAGTTACGGTTGCCGGACAGTACGGAAGAAACGATCAGATCGTTATCGGTGATCGCCTGGCCGATGGCATCCGGCAGCGGCCCGGAGTTGCCGATGCAGGTGGTGCAGCCGTAGCCCACCAGGTTGAAACCGAGTTCGTCGAGATAACGGGTCAGGCCGGCGCGCTCGAGGTAGTCGGTCACCACTTTCGAACCGGGCGCCAGAGAGGTTTTGACCCAGGGTTGGCGTTGCAGGCCGCGCTCGATGGCCTTCTTCGCAACCAGGCCGGCGGCCATCAGCACGTTCGGGTTCGAGGTATTGGTGCAGGAGGTGATGGCTGCGATCACCACCGCGCCGTGCTTGAGCTGGAACTGTTCACCAGCGACCGCAAAATCGGTATCGGCCTGTTGCTTACGCCCGCTGGTTTCAAGCAGCAGGTCGAAGTTCACGCCGATATCGCCGAGGGTCACACGATCCTGCGGACGCTTGGGCCCCGCCACGGACGGTCGAACCTGGCTCAGGTCCAGTTCGAGGGTAGCGGTGAACTCGGGATCGGGCGAGTTGCTGTCGCGCCACATGCCCTGCGCCTTGCTGTAGGCCTCGACCAGTGCGACGCGCTCTTCGTTGCGGCCGGTCAGGCGCAGGTAGTCGATGGTCACCTGATCGACCGGGAAAAATCCGCAGGTGGCGCCATATTCCGGGGCCATGTTGCCGATGGTGGCGCGGTCGGCCAGCGGCAGGTGATCCAGGCCGGGGCCATAGAACTCGACGAACTTGCCGACCACGCCGTGCTTGCGCAGCATCTGCGTCACGGTCAGCACCAGGTCGGTGGCGGTGACACCCTCGTTGAGCTTGCCGGTCAGGCGGAAGCCGATCACTTCGGGGATCAGCATCGACACCGGCTGACCGAGCATTGCCGCTTCGGCTTCGATCCCGCCAACGCCCCAGCCCAGCACGCCGAGGCCGTTGATCATGGTGGTGTGCGAGTCGGTGCCGACCAGGGTATCCGGATAGGCGAAGGTTTCGCCGTTCTCTTCGCGGGTCCAGACCACCTGGCCGAGGTATTCCAGATTCACCTGGTGACAGATGCCGGTGCCCGGCGGCACTACGGCGAAGTTGTCGAAGGCCTGCTGGCCCCAGCGCAGAAACTCGTAGCGTTCACCATTGCGCTGCATCTCGATCTCGACGTTCTGCTCGAATGCCTGATCGTTGCCGAAACGGTCGACCATCACCGAGTGGTCGATGACCAGATCCACCGGCGACAGCGGGTTGATCTTCTGCGGATCACCGCCAGCTTTGGCGACGGCGTCGCGCATGGCTGCAAGATCGACGACCGCCGGGACGCCGGTGAAGTCCTGCATCAGTACGCGGGCAGGGCGATACTGGATCTCCATCGTGGAACTGCGGGTATCCAGCCAGCTCACCAGGGATTTCAGGTCGTCGGCGCGCACCGTCTGGTTGTCTTCCCAGCGCAGCAGGTTTTCCAGCAGCACCTTCAGTGACGTGGGCAGGCGGCTGATATCGCCGAGTTGGGCGGCTGCGTCGGGCAGGCTGTAGTAGTGGTAGGTCTTGCCGGCAACTTCGAGGCTGCGGCGGCAATTCAGGCTATCCAGGGAAGGCATTCCTCATCTCCTTGTGCCCACACGGTAAGGGCTGGCTGATGAACGAGCGGTGAAACCCATGGGGCTTCGCTACTGCACTGGACCGGGTCATGCAGGCGAGGGTTCCCGTGGTCGGCTATGATGCGCGGCTTTGGCGCTGGCCCGACCGCTGACAGGATTCGAACATGAACACATTGCTGCTGCATTGCCGCCCCGGTTTCGAGGGCGAGGTATGCGCGGAAATCAGCGAGCACGCCGCCGTCCTGGAAGTGGCCGGCTACGCCAAGGCGCGGCCCGAGAGTGCCTGTGCGGAATTCATCTGCAGCGAAAGCGGCGGCGCCGAGCGGCTGATGCGAAAGCTGCGTTTCGCCGAACTGATCTTTCCGCGGCAATGGGCGCGCGGCGAGTACCTGCAACTTCCTGAAACGGATCGTATCAGCGTATTGCTGGAGTACCTGGCGGCTTATCCAGTCTGCAGTGGCTTGTGGCTGGAAGTGCTGGACACCAACGATGGCAAGGAACTTTCCAACTTCTGCCGCAAGTTCGAGGCGCCACTGCGCAAGGCGCTGATCAAGGCCGGCCGCCTCGACGAGCATGGCAACGGCCCGCGACTGTTGTTGACCTTCAAGAGTGGCCGTGAGGTGTTCGTCGGTATTGCCGAGGTGAACAACAGCGCCTTGTGGCCGATGGGCATCCCGCGACTGAAGTTCCCGCGCCAGGCGCCCAGTCGATCCACGCTCAAGCTGGAGGAGGCCTGGCACCATTTCATCCCGCGCGACCAGTGGGATGCGCGTTTGGCGGCGGGCATGACCGGCGTCGATCTCGGCGCAGCGCCGGGTGGCTGGACCTGGCAGCTGGTCAACCGACACATCAAGGTCAGCGCCGTGGATAACGGCCCGATGAACGCCGAGCTGATGGATTCCGGGCTGGTCGAACATTTCCGTGCCGACGGCTTCACGTTCCGCCCGCGCAAGCCGGTGAACTGGATGGTCTGCGATATCGTCGAAAAGCCGGCGCGCAATGCCGCGCTGCTGGAAACCTGGATCGGCGAGGGCCTGTGCCGCGAAGCGGTGGTCAACCTCAAACTGCCGATGAAGCAGCGCTATGCCGAGGTCAAGCGGTTGCTCGAGCGCATCGCCGATGGCCTGGCCGCGCGCGGCGTCAAGGCCAGCATCGGCTGCAAGCAGCTGTACCACGACCGCGAAGAGGTGACCTGCCACCTGCGGCGTCTCTGATCAGCCAGCGGATGACCCGCCTGCGCGCATGCGTAACAATGCACGCCAGTTTTCCGGAGCCCAAGATGACCCAATCAGCTGAAATGTCCGTCGATGCCGTGCTCGATGCCAGCGGCCTGAACTGCCCCGAGCCGGTGATGATGTTGCACAACAAGGTGCGCGATCTGGCCGGTGGTGCGCTGCTCAAGGTGATCGCGACCGATCCCTCGACCCAGAGAGATATTCCGAAGTTCTGCATCTTTCTCGGCCATGACCTGGTCGAGCAGCAGGAAGCGGCTGGCACCTACCTCTACTGGATTCGCAAGAAGAGCGAGTGAGCGACGCGGCTGCAGGCTCGTTCGCAGCCTCAGCCCAGCTCCTCCCGGGCAGCACCCGTTTGCTGGCGCCGCCACATGCGGGTCAGCCAGCGCCAGGCGATCCAGCCCCCGCCGATCAGATAGATAAGCCCACCGGGTACCCACATGATCAGGCCGGCGAGTTGCTGGTCGTCCACCGAGCGACCTTCGCCATAGAACGAGACGGTGCCGAAGGTGAGCAGGGCGCCCAACAGGCCGGTGTGCATCAGCGTCAGCAACACGGCCATCAACGCCTGGGGCACCTGCTTCGGATTGGCGCGCAGCACCGACCACCAGAACAGCCAGCCGGTGAACAGAAAGCACGCATGTTCGAATGCGTGCCACCAGAGGTTGTCCAGCGCCAGCACATAGAGCTTCGGCGTGTGCCAGATCCAGATGATCGCACCATGCAGCAGCGCCAGCAGCGTGGGGTAGCGGCCGGCGCGCAGAATGCCAGTCCACAGCGGCTGGGCAAAGCGGCCGGTGACGCCGCGCCATTGCGGCAGCGGCCGGGCCAGCGCCCACAGCGGCGCGATCACGATGATGAACAGCATGTGCTGGGTCATGTGCCAGCTGGTGCTGCTTTCCGCCCAGTCGTCGATGGGGCCGAAAACCGAGAACACCGCCAGCAGCATGGCGCTGTGAAAGCAGAGGGCCTCGCTGCGCCGCGGCGGTACCTTGCGGGCGCCCAGCACATAGAGCAGCCAGGCGGCCGCGACCAGCACCGCCGTGAGTAGCAATGGCGCGCGGCCCAGCAGGTGGGCATCGAACAGGCCATGGGCCTGCGCCGATACCGGCAGGAAGATGGCGGTCAAGGCTGCAGCGGCTGCCCAGCGCATCGGCGGTCGGATTACAGGCATGGCGGAATCTGCAGCAGCGGAATGCCGACGAACAGGGTGGCCAGCGCGGCAATGAAGTGAATACCGGCAGCCAGCTTGGTGACGAACTGCTGCCGCTCGTTCAACTCATGCGGTGGTCGCGACAGGCGCCAGAAGTAACGCGCTAGCCAGAGCAACAGCGTCAGGGTAAGCAGGGTCAGCACGCCGAGGCTGCCGTTCAGCCAGTTCCACACGCCGTCCGCGGGGTCCGGTGGGCTTACCTTGCAGATCACCGCCTGGCCACCGTACATCGCGACAAACCACAGGCTCCAGATGATCAGGCCGATCGGGATCTGCACCGGGTGAAAGGGTGACGTGCGTGCATAGGCCATCAGGCACCTCCCCAGGTCGCCGGGAACAACACGATCGCCGCATAGCTGACCCACAGCACACCCAGGTTGTAGTACCAGAGCTGCTCGACCACGATGGGCTCGTATGGCGCCTTGTCGCCCACGTAACCGAGGGCTACCCGCCACGCCTGCAGTCCGGTCAGTACGGCTGCCAGCGTGCAATGAATCAGGTTGTACGCCAGCATCACGAAGATCACTGCATCGTGGGCGGTTTCGGTCGGCGCCAGGCCGGCCGACAGCATCAGCCAGAGCAGCAGCGCCGATTGAATGAAGGCGACGATCGCCAACACGGCAAGTTGCCCCATCAGCCCGCAATGCATACCGGCGCGCAGACGCTTGATCAGCTGGTGCAGCCAGAGCGTGCCGGCACTCAGTAACACGGTGCTGGCCAGCATCAACCAACCGTTCAGGTCGCTGTCCGGCACCTGCCATTGCGGCGACACGGTCCACAGATAGAACCAGCCGAACAGCAGCGAAAGGTACAGCGCACCATTGGCCAGCAGCGTCACGCCCATGCCCCATAGGCCCGGTCCGTCGAAGGTGCGTGAGTGCAGCGGTGGCTCGCCCGGTTGGGTATGGGCGTCCGGCGCGGCAGCAGGATGGGCGCCGTTTTCCCAGGACCAGCGCAGCAGCACGATCAGCGTTGCCACGGTGGCGATGATCGCGAGGATGTACGCTTTGTTCAGCAGGCTCAGGCAGAGCACTGCAAGGAACACCGAGGCAATGAACGGCAGCCAGCTGTTGCCAGGCAAATGAATGATCTCGCGGACCTTGCCCGTCAGCGGATCACTGCCCCAGGTCTCCCGTCGACCGTGGTCGATCACCGTCAGCGCATGTTCGCCGCGGGCGATGCTGTCGGGCAGGTCCGGGTCTTTCCACAGCGGATGACGGTCCGTCACATCGGGCAGGCTGACGAAGTTGTACGCGCTGGGCGGCAGGCTGGTGGCCCACTCGAGGGTATCGGCTTTCCAGGGATTCTTCGGTGCCGGGATGCCGAAGCGGAAATGCAGGATGATGTCCAGCAGGATGGTGGCGACACCCACGGCCATGATGAAGCTGCCGATCGACGACACCAGGTTGGGCATGTCCCAGCCGAGGCCGGTGTCATAGGTGTAGACGCGCCGTGGCATGCCGATCAGGCCCGTCCAGTGCATGATCATGAAGGTCACGTTGAAGCCGATGAAGAACAGCCAGAAGCCCCAGCGGCCGAGCTTTTCCGAGGGCATGCGCCCGGAGAAGTGCGGCAGCCAGTAGTACAGACCGGCCATCAGCGGGAACAACATGCCGCCCACCAGTACGTAGTGCATGTGCGCGACGACGAAATGGGTGTCGTGTACCTGCCAGTCGAACGGCACCAGCGCCAGCATTACCCCGGTCAGGCCGCCGGCGACGAAGACGATCAGAAAGCCCACCAGCCAGAGCATTGGCACTCTGTACACCGGCTTGCCGAGCCAGAGTGTCGCCAGCCAGGCGAAGATCTGCACGCCGGTGGGGATTGCCACCAGCATGCTCGCCGCCGAGAAGAAGGCCGTGGCCAGCTGCGGGATGCCCACCGTGAACATGTGGTGCACCCATAGTCCGAAGCTGATGAAGCCGGTGGTCAGTACGCCCAGCACGACCCAGCGATAGCCCACCAGCGGGCGCCGGCAGAAC
Source organism: Stutzerimonas xanthomarina (assembly GCF_003935375.1). GTDB lineage: Bacteria > Pseudomonadota > Gammaproteobacteria > Pseudomonadales > Pseudomonadaceae > Stutzerimonas > Stutzerimonas xanthomarina_A. The sequence goes on along the minus strand of NZ_RHQM01000018.1, from coordinate 113,814 downwards.
ACTGGAATCAGCGTGGAGACGATGCCAGCGCCGGGCAGGAAGATGATGTACACCTCCGGGTGACCGAACAGCCAGAACAGGTGCTGCCAGAGCACCGGATCGCCACCGCGGGCGACATCGAAGAATGGCATGCCGGCCGCGCGTTCCAGTTCCAGCAGGATGGAGCCGAGGATCAGCGGCGGAAAGCCGACCACGATCATCATCGCCATCACCAGGATGTACCAGGCGTACAGCGGCATCTTGTGCAGCGCCATGCCGTTGGTGCGGGTGCGCAGGATCGATACCACCAGCTCGACGCCGGCGGATACCGCGGAAATTTCGACAAAGGTGATGCCCAACAGCCAGAAATCCGAGTTCACACCCGGCGTATGCGCCGAGCTGGACAGCGGCGTGTACATGAACCAGCCGGCCTTGGGCGCGACGTCGAGAAAGATGCTCGACAGCAGGATCAGCCCGCCGAACAGGTAGCAGTAGTAGCCCAGGGCGGAAAGGCGCGGGAAAACCAGGTCGCGGGCACCGATCATCTTCGGGATCAGGTAGACCGCCAACCCCTCCATCATCGGCACCGCGAAGAGGAACATCATCACCGTGCCGTGCATGGTGAAGACCTGGTTGTAGACGTCCGGCTCCATCAGCTCGTAGCCGGGGAGGGCGAGCTGGGTGCGGATCAGCATCGCCAGCAGGCCGCCGACGAGGAAGAAGAAGGCTCCGGTGACCAGAAAGCGCAGACCGATGCTGGTGTGGTTGACGATGGTCAGCGCACGCCAACCACGGGGGTTGCCCCAGACCTCGTTGAACTGGTCCTGCAACTGGTCGAGATCGGTAGCGGGCGCGCCGCTCTTCGGGGTCGGTGTCATGGAGCGAGTGTCTCCAGCCAGTCGGCAAGCTGGCCGAGGGTTTCTTCGGGAATGTCGTCGTGCCGCGGCATGGCGTTGCCGTGCTTGAGGCTCTGGTGATCGCTCAGCCAGCGGCGCAGGCCGTCCGCATCGTTGGCGATCACGCCGGCGCCGAGGGTCGGACGGGTGGCGAGATCGCTCAGGTCCGGTGCGCGATTGCCCTCGCTGACGCCCGTGACGCGGTGGCATTGCCCGCAGCGCTCAGCGAAGACGCGACCGGCATCGCCGCTGGGTGGCTGGTGCTGCAGCTCACGGCGGGCCTCGATCCAGCTGGCAAAAGCGTCAGCTTCCAGCGCCTCTACGTGCAGAATCATGTGCGCATGCTGACTGCCGCAGAACTCCGAGCATTGCCCGCGGAAAATTCCGCTCTGCGAGGCCTGCACGCGCAGGGTGTTGGTCCGGCCGGGAACCATGTCCAGCTTGCCACCCAGGCGTGGCACCCAGAACGAGTGGATCACGTCCGCGCTGGTGACCTCGACGTCCACCGGGCGATCGACCGGCAGGATGAACTGGTTGGCTGTCACCACGCCGCTTTCCGGGTAGCGCACCTCCCACCACCATTGGTGGCCGATGACCTGGATGCGCAGCGGTTGCTCGCCTTCGACCGGCAATGGCAGCATGCCGCGCCCGGTGGGAATGCCGAACGCCAGCAGGGCGATGATGGTGACGGTGGGCAGGATCAGGCCGCCGCCGATGATCCAGCGACGATTGATCCGTTTGGCTTCTTCGGCGGTGTGCGTTCGCGGGCGGCGCAGCATCGCGTAGATCCACAGCGCGCTCACTACCAGCAGCACCACCACGGAAAAGCCGAACATCGCCCACCAGACGTTCGCCACGTCGCGGGCCATCGGGCCGGCAGGTGAAAGCGCCGATTGCGGACCGTCGCAGGCCGCGAGTAAAGGAACTGCCAGCGCCAGCGTGGTCCATTTGAAAGGGTTGCCGCCTCGTCTCGACCACCGGGCGGCCCGTTTCACTTCAGTGCCTGGGAGGGCCGGATGGCCACAGAACGCGAGTCGATCAACAGCAACGCCGCCATTGCCGGCCATCCGCTGCACCCGATGATGATTCACTTCCCCGTCGCGGCGTTGATCGGCCTGGTGCCGGCGGATCTCGCCTACCTGTGGACGCTTGACGAATTCTGGTGGCGCGCTGGCCTCTGGCTTTCCGGTGTGGGTGCCATCGGCGGCTGGTTCGCCAGTGTCGCCGGCGTGATTGATCTGGTCACCGTGCAGCAGATTCGCCGCAAGGTGACCGCGTGGTGCCATGCGATCCTGGCGGTGATGATGCTTTCCCTGGCCTCGCTGAACTGGCTGTTGCGCTACCAGGGCATGGATCGCGGTGACGGCGACGCCATGTGGGGTCTCTACCTGTCGCTGCTGACCGCCGTGCTGATCTCGCTGGCGGCCTTTCTCGGCGGGCGCCTGGTCTACGAGCACGCGGTTGGTGTGGACATTGAAGGTGATGGGCCGTAAGCGCGAGTCGCAACGGATCGAGTCGTCTCCTGGCGACCTGCCAGGCTGCGCCGCGCAATGGCGCTGAGGGTATACGAATCGGGCCGGAGAGTCGGTCATGCGAGGCGGTCGTTCCTTGAGGTCAGAAGGGCTTGGCCAGCACCAGCCACAGAGTCAGGGCGATCAGCACGGGCACCATCACGCCCAGGGTGATGCACTGGTATGTGACGCCACGCTCCGGCTCGCGTTCGATGCGCAGGACTAGAACGCCGCACAGCGCATGACAGAGCGCCATCGCCGTCACTACCGTGAGCTTCATGATCAGCCAGCCTGCCAGCGTTCCGTCGCGCAGGAACAGCGCCGTGCCGGAGCCGATCGCCAGCAGCGCAGCCGGGGTGCTGATGAGGGTAAAGACCATGCGGGTGAGGTGTGCATGGTCACGGTAGAAGAGCTGATCGCTACGCTTGGTGCCCGCCGCGATCAGCGCCGGGAGATAAAGCAGCGAGCCGCACCAGCAGAGCAGGGCAGCGAAGTGCAGCAGTTTGAGCAAGGGCATGCCGGTCTCCATCCTGCCTGACGCGAGTCAGAGGATGTGACAGCCCTGCTTCAGGGCAGTTCGCCATGCCGTTGGCGATGCAGCGGGTCGGCAACCCAGCCCGCGCGACGGTTGGCACGTGTCAGTCGCGCGCCTCGCCTTCGCGTCGCTCGAACAGCTGGCTGCCGCAGCGACTGCAGAAGGCCGCATTGGGCTCATGGGTGAGCTTGTCGCAGGTCGGGCAGCTGTGGCGCAGGCTGTCCTGGCGCATGGCATTCGCCAGCTCGGCGGTGAAGATGCCGGTCGGCACGGCGATGATCGAATAACCAGTGATCATCACCATTGTCGCCAGCGCCTTGCCCAGCGGCGTATGCGGAACGATATCGCCGAAGCCGACCGTGGTCAGTGTGACCACCGCCCAGTAGATGCTTATCGGAATGCTGGTGAAGCCATTGCTTGGCCCTTCGATCACATACATCAGCGTGCCGTAAACGATGATCAGGGTGGTTACGCTGACGAGAAAGACGATGATCTTTTGCCGGCTGCCCTGCAGCGCCACCAGCAGGAAATTCGCCTGGCTCAGGTAGGGCGTGAGCTTGAGTACACGGAAAATTCGCAGCATGCGGACGATGCGTACCACCAGCAGGTACTGCGCATCGGGTAGCAGCAGCGCGATGAAGGCTGGCAGCACCGAGAGCAGGTCCACCGCGCCGTAGAAGCTGAAGATGTATTTGCGTGGCTCGGGGTGGGTGTAGATGCGCACCAGGTATTCCAGGGCGAATATCGTGGTGAATCCCCATTCCAGAGTGGTCAGCAGCTCGCCGTGACGCTCATTGAAGGAGGCGATGCTGTCGAACATCACCACGACCAGACTGGCGAGGATAATCACCAGCAGCCAGGTATCGAAGCGTTTTCCCGCTGGGGTATTGGTGAAAAAGATGATGACGTATAGCCGTTCGCGCCAGCTCATCGCTTTCAAGGAGTCGTTATCCATTCGCTGTGGTCTCTCGCATGGGTTGCAGGTCAGCGGGTCGCCTGCCAAAGCGGCTCATTAAAGCATTGCGACCGTGATGCTGCATGCCCGGCGGTGGCGCGGACCGCTCGCCGTTGGTAACGTCACTTTGCCTGATTCGCGCTTAGCGCATAGTCTGAATACAGGCGTAGCCAGCAGTTGGAGAGTTTCATGCTCGATTCCCAGTTGGTCGACCCGTTCGGCCGGCGCATCACCTACCTGAGGTTATCGGTAACCGATCGCTGCGATTTTCGCTGCACCTACTGCATGAGCGAAGACATGGTCTTCGCTCCCCGCGCGCAGATACTTACCCTCGAAGAGCTCTATGCCGTGGCCGATGCCTTCATCAGTCTCGGTGTCAAACGCATTCGCGTGACCGGCGGTGAGCCGTTGGTGCGCAAGGGTCTGACCGGCCTGCTGGCGCAACTGGGCGCGCGCAGCGAGCTCGAAGACCTGGCCATCACCACCAACGGTTCACAGCTGCCAAGTCTGGCGCCGGCGCTGCGTGATGCTGGGGTGAAGCGCCTGAACATCAGCCTCGACTCGCTCAAGCGCGACCGCTTCGCCGAACTGACCCGCCGTGACCGCCTCGATCAGGTGCTGGCAGGCATCGAGGCGGCACGCGCTGTTGGCTTCAAGCGGATCAAGCTCAACAGCGTGGTGCAGAAGGGGCGCAACGACGACGAGATTCTCGATCTGGTGGAGTTCGCCATCGAGCGCGGCCTCGATATCAGCTTCATCGAGGAGATGCCGCTGGGCAGCGTGTCCAGTCATCAGCGGCAGATCACCTTCTGCTCGAGTGACGAAGTGCGCGAACGGATCGAGGCGCGGCACACCCTGGTGCGCAGCAGTCACGCTACCGGCGGCCCGTCGCGTTACTGGCAGGTAGCGGGCAGCGAAACACAGGTCGGCTTCATTTCGCCCCACAGCAACAACTTCTGCGGCAGTTGCAACCGCGTCCGCGTGACTGCCGAAGGCAAGCTGGTGCTATGCCTCGGCCACGAGGGTGCGCTGGATCTGAAAAGCCTGATGCGCCGGCATCCGGGCGATGGCGAACGCCTGCGCAATGCATTGGTGGACGCACTGCAACTCAAGCCGGAGAAACATCACTTCCGCACTGATGAGCAGGTTCAGGTGGTGCGCTTCATGAGCATGACGGGCGGTTGACGAATCGTCTTTCCAGCCCGAGCGCCGCTTGCAGTTCCGATGCCTTCACCTGCCACACCGTTCTGTGCGCCGCCACGCTGCGAGCGGAGCCAGGCTGCGTGATAAACTCCCTGGCTTCTTGCCAGTACCCATTCGATGCCAGGATTTCCGATGTTCACGGCGACCCCGCTTGTTCGTTCCCACGCTGACTGCCACGGATAGGCCGCATGCGACTGAAAAGCATCAAACTCGCCGGCTTCAAATCCTTCGTCGATCCCACCACGGTCAGCTTTCCGAGCAACATGGCGGCGGTGGTCGGGCCGAACGGCTGCGGCAAATCCAACATCATCGACGCCGTGCGCTGGGTAATGGGCGAAAGCTCGGCAAAGAACCTGCGTGGCGAGTCGATGACGGACGTCATCTTCAATGGCTCGAACACGCGCAAGCCGGTAACCCAGGCGAGCATCGAGCTGATCTTCGATAACTCCGACGGCACGCTGACCGGTGAGTACGCAGCCTTCACCGAAATTTCCATCCGCCGCCGCGTCACCCGCGACTCGCAGAACACCTACTTTCTCAACGGCGTGAAGTGCCGGCGCCGCGATATCACCGATATCTTCCTCGGCACCGGGCTCGGGCCGCGCAGTTACTCGATCATCGAGCAGGGCATGATCTCCAAACTGATCGAGGCCAAGCCCGAGGACCTGCGCAACTTCATCGAGGAAGCGGCCGGCATCTCCAAGTACAAGGAGCGCCGGCGCGAAACCGAGAACCGTATTCGTCGGACGCACGAGAACCTGGCTCGCCTGACCGACCTGCGCGAAGAGCTGGAACGCCAGCTCGAACGTCTGCACCGTCAGGCGCAGTCGGCGGAGAAGTATCAGGAATACAAGGCCGAAGAGCGTCAGCTCAAGGCGCAGCTGTCGGCACTGCGCTGGCAGGCCTTGAACGAGCAGGTCGGCCAGCGCGAGCAGGTCATCGGCGATCAGGAAGTCGCCTTCGAAGCGCTGGTCGCCGAGCAGCGCAACGCCGATGCGAGCATCGAACGCTTGCGTGACGGCCACCACGAACTGTCCGAGCGCTTCAACCAGGTGCAGGGTCGCTTCTATTCGGTTGGTGGCGATATCGCCCGGGTCGAGCAAAGCATCCAGCACGGCCAGCAGCGCCTGCGTCAGTTGCAGGACGATCTGCGCGAGGCGGAGCAGGCGCGTCTGGAGACCGAATCACACCTCGGTCACGACCGCACGCTGCTGGCCACGCTCGGCGAGGAATTGGCGATGATCGAGCCTGAGCAGGAGCTCTCCGGCGCCGCCGCGGAGGAATCTGCCGTCCAGCTGGAAGATGCTGAAGCGGCCATGCAGGGCTGGCAGGAACAATGGGAACGCTTCAATCAGCTCAGCGCTGAGCCACGCCGCGTGGCTGAGGTCCAGCAGTCGCGCATCCAGCAGCTGGAGCAGAGTCTGGAACGGTTGGCCGAGCGTCAACGTCGTCTGGATGACGAACGTGCGCTGCTGGCTACCGATCCTGAAGATGTGGCGATTCTCGAGCTGGGCGAGCAGCTTGCCGCCAGTGAGCTCGATCTCGAAGCGCTCGCCGCGGCCGGCGATGCGCTCAATGAACGTCTGGATCAATTGCGTGAAGCGTTGCAGCAGGCGACCCAGACGCAGCAGCAGGCGCAGGGGGATCTGCAGCGTCTGAATGGCCGCATCGCCTCGCTGGAGGCGCTGCAGCAGGCGGCGATGGATCCCGGCAAAGGCGTCGGCGAGTGGCTGCGTGAGCAAGGGTTGGAAAAGCGCCCGCGCCTAGCCGAAGGGCTGCGTGTCGAGCCCGGTTGGGAAGTGGCGGTGGAAACCGTGCTGGGCGCCGATCTGCATGCCGTGCTGCTGGATGATTTCGCGGCGATCGAGTTCGAGGGCTTCGAGCAGGGCGACCTGCGGCTGGTCAGTCCTGCCAATGGCGGTGCGCGCCGCGCTGGTAGCTTGCTCGATCTGGTCGAGTCCGCTCTGGATCTGTCGCCCTGGCTGGGCAACGTGCGTCCGGTCGATTCGCTGGAGCAGGCGCTGGCCGTGCGCTCGGGTCTCAACGATGGCGAAAGCCTGGTAAGCCGCGACGGCTACTGGGTCGGTCGGCATTTTCTGCGGGTGCGGCGCGCCAGCGAGGCCGAATCCGGTGTGCTGGCCCGCGGGCAGGAACTGGAGCGGTTACAGGCAGAGCGCGAAGAGCGTGAAACCGCCCTGGCGGCAGTCGAAGAGCGCATCGCTGAGTTGCGTAGCGATCAGGCTCGTCTCGAAGACGAGCGCGAGCAGCAGCGTCGTCGGCAGCAGGAGGAAGCTCGCAGCCATAGCGATCTCAAGGCGCAGCTATCTGCCGGGCAAGCGCGCCTCGAGCAGTTGGCGCTGCGCCGCCAGCGTCTGGATGAAGAGCTTTCCGAGCAGAACGAACAGCGCGAGATCGAGACCGAACAGCTCGGCGAGGCGCGTCTGCAACTACAGGACGCGCTGGATGCGATGGCCCAGGACACCGAGCAGCGCGAGACATTGCTGGCCAGTCGCGACGGCATTCGCGAGCGGCTCGATCGCATTCGCCAGGATGCCCGTCAGCACAAGGACCAGGCGCATCAGCTGGCGTTGCGGGTCGGTTCGCTCAAAGCGCAGTACGAGTCCACCCGGCAGGCGCTGGAGCGATTGGAGCAACAGTTCGAACGTGCCATCGAGCGCCGCGAGCAGCTGACGCTGAACCTGGAGGAGGGCGAGGCACCGCTGGAAGAACTGCGCATGAAGCTCGAAGAGCTGCTGGAGCGGCGCATGGGTGTCGAAGACGAACTCAAGCATGCGCGACTGGCCCTGGAAGACGCCGACCGCGAGCTGCGTGATGCCGAAAAACGCCGCACTCAGGCCGAGCAGCAAGCGCAGCTGCTACGTGGGCAGCTGGAGCAGCAAAGGCTGGATTGGCAAGGGCTGAGCGTCCGCAGCAAGGCGTTGCAGGACCAGCTGCAGGAGGACGGCTACGATCTGCATGGCGTGCTTGGCACACTCCCTGCCGATGCAGACGAGCCGAGTTGGGAGGCGGAGCTGGAGCGCCTTGGTCAGCGCATTCAGCGCCTGGGCCCGATCAACCTCGCGGCGATCGATGAGTACCAGCAGCAATCGGAACGCAAACGTTACCTCGATGCGCAGAACGATGATCTGGTCGAGGCGCTGGATACGCTGGAAAACGTCATCCGCAAGATCGACCGGGAAACTCGCAACCGCTTCAAAGAGACCTTCGATCAGATCAACGGTGGCCTACAGGCGCTTTTCCCGAAAGTGTTCGGCGGCGGCAATGCCTATCTGGAACTTACCGGAGAAGATTTACTCGATACCGGGGTGGCGATCATGGCGCGTCCGCCCGGAAAGAAGAACAGCACCATTCACCTGCTTTCCGGTGGCGAAAAGGCGTTGACGGCGCTGGCGCTGGTTTTTGCCATCTTCCAGCTCAATCCCGCGCCGTTCTGCATGCTCGATGAAGTTGACGCACCGCTGGATGATGCGAACGTCGGTCGATACGCGCGCTTGGTGAAGGAGATGTCGGAGAAAGTGCAATTCATCTACATCACCCACAACAAGATCGCCATGGAAATGGCCGATCAGCTGATGGGTGTGACCATGCATGAGCCGGGCTGCTCACGCCTGGTGACGGTCGACGTCGAACAGGCCGTTGCACTCGCCGAAGCCTAGGATTAAGCCGCGTGTTTGAGCATTTTTGATACAAGGAACGCTATAAAAAGAGAACTACCGCACGGTGCAAAGTTACCGTTCGTCGTGCTAGCTTAGAGCACAATTTTTGCGATGCGCTTGAAGCAGTCCCAAGTGACTGTTCGTTGCGTCTTTATCATCGAATTCAGAGGTTAAAGCATTAATGGATATCGGTCTGCGCGAGTGGCTGATCGTCATCGGCATCATTGTCATTGCCGGCATTCTGTTCGACGGCTGGCGTCGCATGCGCGGTGGCAAGGGCAAGCTGAAATTCAAGCTGGACCGCAGCCTCTCCAACCTTCCCGATGCCGACGATTCTCCGGAGCTTCTAGGCCCGGCGCGTGTGGTTAATCGCGATCAAGAGCCTTCTCTGGATGAGGGCGACATGCCGACGATGAGCGCGCGCGAGTCCGGCAAGAAGCGCCGGCAGAACGAACCCTTTCAGGGCGACCTCCAGCTCAACAGCGACGAGCCCGTACCGACGCTGCTCGATCCGGTTGTTGGTGATGACGAGGAAGGGAAAGACCAGCCGCAGAAGGAACTGGCGCCCGTCGAGGAAGTACTCGTCATCAACGTCATTTGCCGTGATCCTCACGGTTTCCGTGGTCCGGCGCTGCTGCAGAACATTCTCGAGAGTGGCCTGCGCTTCGGCGAAATGGACATCTTCCATCGCCACGAAAGCATGGCCGGCAATGGCGAGGTGCTGTTCTCCATGGCCAATGCCGTCAAGCCTGGTACTTTCGATCTGGACGACATCGATCACTTCACCACGCCGGCCGTGAGCTTCTTCCTCGGTCTGCCCGGCCCACGCCATCCCAAGCAGGCCTTCGATGTCATGGTTGCTGCTGCGCGCAAGCTGTCCCAGGAGCTCAACGGCGAGCTGAAGGATGACCAGCGCAGCGTTCTCACAGCCCAGACCATCGAGCACTACCGCCAGCGCATCGTCGAGTTCGAGCGCCGGCAGATGACCATCAAGCAGCGTTGAGTGATATTTGCACCGGGCCTTGCGCCCGGTGTTGTGTGTTAGCAGACGTGGCTTGCTCGCGCCGTCTCATGCTCCTGTCTCCAGTGCAGCCATTCCATTGACGGGCGCGCTCCGCCTCTGTCCATCAGTGAGCAGTTTGATTCGGGATGGCTGAGGCCGTCCCGCTGCGCTTCCAGCCTCCGACTAGCCAAAGCTGCGAACCTGCCTTCGATTGCGCATTCAGCTAGAATCCGACGCCTCACTATCAACCAAGGCGCGCTGATACGGTCTGAATCAGCACAGCCCCAGCCACGGCTCCGTCTTATGCCTTCCGCCCAAACCGCCGCCGAGCGCATCGCCGAACTGCGCGGCGAAATTGACGCCCACAACTATCGCTACTACGTGCTCGACGAGCCGAGCGTTCCTGACGCCGAGTACGACCGCCTGTTTAACGAGCTCAAGGCGCTCGAAGCAGAGCACCCGGAACTGGTGACGCCCGAGTCGCCAACCCAGCGGGTTGGCGGAGCGGCGCTCGCAGCATTCGGTCAGGTACGCCATGAAGTGCCGATGCTGAGCCTGGGCAACGCCTTCGATGAGCAGGATCTGCTCGACTTCGACCGCCGCGTGCGCGAAGGGCTGGATCTGCCGGCGGGCGACCTGTTCGGCGATGACGCTGTGGTCGAGTACAGCTGCGAACCCAAACTGGATGGTCTGGCGGTCAGCCTGCTTTATGAGAACGGTCATCTGGTGCGCGGCGCCACCCGGGGCGATGGCAGCACGGGTGAGGACATCAGCGCCAACGTGCGCACCGTACGCAACATTCCATTGAAGCTGCATGGCAGTGGCTGGCCTGCGGTACTCGAGGTGCGCGGCGAGATCTACATGCCGAAGGCCGGCTTCGAAGCGCTCAACGCGCGACAGCTGGAAAGCGGCGGCAAACCCTTCGCCAATCCTCGCAACGCCGCTGCTGGAAGCCTGCGTCAGTTGGATTCGAAGATCACTGCCAGCCGTCCGCTCGAACTTTGTGCCTACGGCGTAGGGCGCAGCGATGGCGAGCTGCCGGGTACGCACATCGGGATTCTCGAGGCGCTGAAAAGCTGGGGCCTGCCCATCAGCCGTGAGCTGAAACTGGCCAAGGGCGTCGCCGAATGCCGCGCCTATTACGACGCCATCGGTGAAAAGCGCGACGCGCTGCCTTACGAAATCGACGGTGTGGTGTTCAAGGTCAACGCGGTCGCGCAGCAGCGTGAGCTGGGCTTCCGGGCGCGCGAGCCGCGCTGGGCCATCGCCCACAAGTTTCCCGCGCGGGAGGAAATCACCGAACTGCTCGATGTGGAATTCCAGGTCGGCCGCACCGGTGCGATCACCCCGGTCGCACGGCTAAAGCCAGTGCAGGTGGCGGGCGTTACGGTTTCCAACGCGACGCTGCACAACATGGACGAAGTGGCGCGCCTGGGCGTGATGATCGGCGATACGGTGATCGTGCGCCGCGCCGGTGATGTCATTCCGCAGATTCTCGGCGTAATCGCCGAGCGTCGCCCGACCGATGCCCGCGCCGTGCATGTGCCGGAGCAGTGCCCGGTGTGCGGCTCTGCCGTGGAGCGTACCCAGCTGATCAAGCGCAGCAAGGGCCGTGAGTCGGTCAGCGAGGGTTCGATCTACCGTTGCGTCGGCCGTCTCGCCTGCCAGGCTCAGCTTAAGCAGGCGATCATCCATTTCGTCTCGCGCCGTGCGATGGATATCGACGGCCTGGGTGACAAGATCGTCGAGCAGCTGGTCGACAGGGGGTTGGTCAAATCCCCGGCGGATCTCTACTGCCTGACCCATGAGCAGGTCATCGACCTGGAAGGTTTCGCCGAGATTTCCACGCGCAACTTGCTCAACGCCATCGATGCCAGCCGCAAACCGAGCCTCGCAAGGTTCGTCTACGCCCTCGGCATCCCAGACGTCGGTGAAGAAACTGCCAAGTTGCTTGCGCGGGCGCTAGGTTCGCTGGAGCGAATCAGCCGTGCATTGCCCGACGTGCTTGTTTACCTGCCCGATGTCGGCCTGGAAGTCGCTCATGAGATCCACAGCTTCTTCGAGGATGAACACAACCGCACGGTCATCGCGCTGCTGCGCGAGCGCGGCGTCGAGCCACAGGAGGAGGGCGACGTGCATCCCGAGTTCGCCGCCTGTGCGGCACTGGCTGACCTGCTCGACCGGCTCAATATCCCCTATATCGCCCGCACCGGTGCGCAGCGTCTGGCAGAGCGTTTCGGCTCGCTCGAGGCAATCATCGCCGCCGACTGGCTCGACCTGCGTCAGGTAGAGCGCCTCACCGAAAAGGCCGCACGTTCCCTGCGCGACTACTTCGACAAACCCGAGAACGCCGAGCGCGCCCGTTTGATCGAAGCCCAGCTGCGGGAGTTCGGCATGCACTGGGAAAGCGAGCGGAAAGCCGCCGAAGGCCTGCCGCTGGCCGGCCAGACTTGGGTGCTGACCGGCACGCTGGAAACCATGAGCCGTGACGAAGGCAAGGCGCGGCTGGAGGCGTTGGGGGCAAAGGTCGCCGGGTCCGTATCCGCCAAAACCAACTGCGTAGTGGCGGGCCCAGGCGCGGGCTCGAAGCTCACCAAAGCCAACGAACTCGGCGTGACGGTGCTCGACGAAGCGCAATTCCTCGAGCGTCTCGCACAGCTTGGTTCATAGCACGTCAGCAACGCCTCATCCCAGCGAGCCTCGCTGTCATACCCGCTCCCCAAATGTTTCACCGAACCTGTGGGAGCGGCCCTCGCCGCGACTGGTTTAGCAACGCTTACCAGCAGTAAGCGAGCTCCCTCTGACTAGGTCAGGGGAACGGCTTCAGCCATCCCCTAAAGTTTTCCCGGCTCCACCCGAAAAGCTAGTCAAGCAAGTCCGCAGTATGGATGTGCTGGCGTAGCGTTGGAGCGGTATCGGGCTCACGAAAAAGTTCGAAATTTGCCCTAAAGCCAACCCAAACGACGCCGATAAGCTAATCGAATGCGAACTCAATGGGTGCCTGGGCAAAAGCCGGCCCGGAGTCGCAAGCTCAGGCAACCAAAGTAACTAGCGCCCTTGGAGGCACATCATGGCTCTTACAGTCAACACCAACATTGCGTCGCTCAACACTCAGCGCAACCTCAACAACTCTTCCAATGCTCTGACTACTTCGATGCAGCGCCTGTCCACCGGTAGCCGCATCAACAGCGCCAAGGATGACGCAGCTGGTCTGCAGATTTCTAACCGCATGACCAATCAGATCAATGGTCTTAATGTTGCCGTACGTAACGCCAACGACGGTATCTCCATGGCTCAAACCGCTGAAGGCGCGTTGCAACAATCAACAAACATCATGCAGCGTATGCGCGACCTCGCCTTGCAGTCCGCAAACGGCTCTAACAGCTCGGAAGACCGAGGTTCCTTGCAAGAAGAGTTCAACACTCTATCGGGCGAACTGACCCGTATTGCAAAAACGACTACCTTCGGTGGCCGTAATCTGCTTGATGGCTCGTTTGGCAACACTGCTTTCCAGATCGGTGCAAACGCCAACGAGACTATCTCTTTCAGCCTAGGTGACATGGGCGCAAGCTCCCTCAACGGTAGTTTTAGCGCAGCGGGTCATGAGGGCGCGGTAACTCAGCTATCCGCAAAAGTTACCGGATCAGAGTTCGTTGGTACCGAAGTAACTGGTAGCGCAGCTGTTTCCGGTTCGATCACCGCGGCTTATACCGTACCAACAGCTGCTACTACTTTCACCGTAGACGGTACTACGGTCAATTTGAATGCGAACGACAATATAGACGCCGCGATCAGCGCTATCAACACTGCTCTCGATGGGGCTACCAAGCCGAGTATTCGTGCTAGCAAGGATGCATTAGGCACTAGCCTAGTGCTGACGAATACCGCTGGCAACGTGGTGATTGCTGGTGCGAATGATACTAACGAAATTGGAATTTCGGACCAGACCTCCTCAAACTACGCCGCAGCGGGTACTGATTCTACAGGGCTTGCAGCTGCATCTTCCGTAAGTATAAATGGTCAGTCGTTCTCCTTCGCCCAAGGCGATGACCTCGATGCGGTAGTTGCTAAAATCAATGATGGTGCAGGAACCACAGGTAGTGGTGATGGCACAACGGCTACAGGCGTAACAGCTTCGAAGACTGCTGACGGCCAGCGTCTTGTTTTGACTTCTGCTGATGGTAAAGACATTAAGCTGCAGGACGCAGCAGGTAACTCGGGTTCGCTTGCTCGGCTTGGCTTGAGTGCAGGTGAAAGCAAAGCCGCACTTACTTCTGCTAGTTCCATGACTCTCAATGGTACTGAAATCAAGTTTAATGCTGGAGATAGCCTCGACAAAATAGTCACGACTATCAACAACGCGAGCACTGGCGTTACGGCGAGCAAGGATCCGGCTAATAATACCCTTAAGCTGTCCTCACAGGACGATTTCAAGCTTGTAGGGGGCGCTACCCTTGGGTTGACGGAGGGTGATTTTACAGCAGTTACTCAAAGCTCAAGTCTCAGCAATCTGGATATCACTAGCGCTGAAAGTTCACAAATGGCTGTACAAGTGCTAGATGACGCAATGCAAATGGTCGACAGTGTTCGCGCAGAGCTTGGTGCTGTTCAGAACCGCTTCGACAACACTATTTCCAACCTGCAAAACATCGGCGAAAACGTCTCCGCAGCCCGTGGCCGCATCCAGGACACTGACTTCGCTGCTGAAACCGCTAACCTGAGCAAAAACCAGATCCTGCAACAGGCTGGTACCGCGATCCTCGCCCAGGCCAAGCAGCTGCCGCAGGCAGTTCTGAGCTTGCTGCAGTAATAAGCAGAAGGCGTTAATGATGAGGGTAGGCTGAGCTCTACCCTCATTGATTCATTAGAGGTGAATCATGGACGTCGGAAAAATAACTGGCGGAGCCGCACCGCAAACACAGATGACAGCTGGATCGCCACCCAGCCTCTTCAAGGAGGCTGGGTTTTCTGCGTCCGATAGGGCTCAGTCAGCGTCTGTCCCAGTAAAAGCGGAAAAGCAGGAAAGCACCGCTGACTTGGTCGAAAAACTTCGGTCACAGATGCAACATATCCAAAGAGATCTGAGCTTCAGCGTCGATGACTCCACCGGCGACGTGGTGGTTCGTGTGATCGATGGGGAATCAGGCAAAATTGTTCGGCAGATACCGTCAGAGGAAATTCTTCGCCTTACCGAGCGATTGGATGAAATGCATAGTTTGTTGTTTGAGGCCAAAGCTTGACGGTACGATTTTTGTATTGAGCTTTTCGGCTAACAATTTTTTGACGAGGTAAGGCTATGGCTGGCGTAACAGGTATTGGTTCCGGTATTGACATCGACAGTATCGTGTCCAGCATGGTTGCGGCTGAGCGTGCGCCTAAAGAGACCCAGCTGGCGAATCTCGAAAAGAAAACCACCACCCAAATTACTGCCGTTGGTGAATTGAAAAGCGCCATCAGCGACTTCCAGACGGCGCTTAGTGGCCTGAACAAGCCGGAGCTGTTCCAGGCACGTTCGGCTACATCCAACAAGTCGGATCTGGTTGGCGTAAGCGCCAGTACCACTGCTGGGGCTGGTAGCTATCAGGTCGAGGTAGAGAAACTGGCAGCCAGCAGCAAAGTGGCTCTCGCTGCGGTTAAGAACACCGCCGACGCGCCGGCGCGTTTTGCCAGCGGAACGCTAGAGATTTCCCTGGGCCTGCCAGGCGAGACGCCTTCAAAAGAATCGTTTTCCGTTACGGTCGACGAGGGTAACAACACCCTGGCGGGTATGCGTGATGCCATCAACGCGGCCGGCAAGGAGATGGGCGTCAGTGCCACGATCGTGACGGATGAGCATGGCTCGCGGCTGGTGCTCAGTAGCAGCAAGACCGGTGATGGGCGGGATATCACTGTGGCGGGATCTGATGCAGGGCCAGTACAGGATGGTCAAGTCAGTCTTTCGAAACTGGCTTTCGACGGTACCTCGAGTACCGGTGAAGGCGCACGCGCGCTGACCACGGCCCAGAGCGCCAGGCTGTCTATCGATGGCTTGCAGATCGTGAGCGAAACCAACAAGGTTGAGGGTGCCATTGATGGCGTTACGCTCGATCTCAAGGCCAAGACGGTTGAGAACGAGCCGCTAACGATCAACGTTGCGGAAGACAAGGCGGGCGTCAAAAAGCAGATTCAGTCTTTCGTCGACAGCTACAACAAGCTGATCGGCGTGATCAATGCGCAAACCAAAGTAACGTCCGTAGGCGACGATAAGGCTCCTGTAACTGGCGCGCTGGTAGGCGATGCCACGGCCCGCACTTTGCTCAATACCATCCGTAACGAATTGGTGAATGTCCAAGGTGATGGCGCTCTGCGCGCATTGACCGATATCGGTATTACCACACAGAAAGACGGCACGCTGAAGATCGATGATGCCAAGCTGGGCAAGGTGATGGATGGCAACTTTACAGAGCTGCCGGCGTTGTTCACTGGCGATAGAGGTCTCGCTAGCCGTCTAGATGCCAAGCTCAAGCCCTACACCGAAACCGGCGGCATTCTCGAACAGCGCAACAAGGCGATGACCGAGACCATCTCCAAGATCGATGATCAGAAGGAAGACTTGAATCGCCGCATTACGTCGCTGCAGGAGCGGCTCTACAAGCAGTTCAATGCCATGGACTTGTTGGTGGGGCAATTGTCGAATACCTCCAACAGCCTGCTCGCATCGCTGGAAAATCTGCCCTGGGCAGCCAGTAACTCCAAGAAGTAAACAGTACGGTACGGTGGGCCGGGCGGCGCTCCGCTTCAGCCCACCAGAGAAGAGCCGCACGTATGCATCGGCGTGATATGCGGAACCGCGCGGCGTTCTTGGTTCGGCTTGCTAGTTGGTCTGGAGGTTTCGGTGGCTGAGCGGAACGCCGCCCGGCCCACCCTACGGGTTGTGAGCGGTTTAGCGCGCCTGTGAGCGCCGAATGAGCGTGATCCGTCGACAGGGCGCTTTCGTCTATCTGTTAATTTTGCTGATTGCCCTCAAGCTTGAGCGGCCCCGACCGATAAGCTGTACATGCAAATTGATGTGGCAAGGGGCTCATCCAAATGAATGCTATGGCAGCAATGAGGCAGTACCAGCAAGTCGGCGTGAAGGCTCAGGTTACCGAGGCCGATCCGCACCGTTTGATTCAAATGCTGATGCAGGGTGGGCTGGACCGTATCGCTCAGGCTAAGGGCGCCATGGAGCGTGAGGCCTACGCGGAGAAGGGCGTGCTGATCGGTAAGGCTATCAATATCATCGGCGGGCTGCGTGATGCGCTGGACCAGGATGTTGGCGGCGACCTGGCGGTTAACCTTGATCGCCTGTACGAGTACATGACGATGCGCCTGTTCGAAGCGAGCCGGCATAACGATGTAGACAAGTTGAACGAGGTGGGCAAGCTATTGGGTGAGATAAAGCTGGCTTGGGATCAGATTGCGCCCAAGGCTTGATTCACTTCCAGTTGATGCTATGGCTTACAGCGTGTTCGAGGAAAAGATGTCATTAAAGACACAAGCCTTTGCTGCTTTGGCGCAAAAGCTCCGCAGTGCGCTGGATGCCGGTGAGTGGGAAGCGATCCGCTCGCTGGACGGAGAGTGCGGCGCGCTCGTGGCATTATTGTCCGACGAAGACGCAACCGATGCTGGGCTGCACGCGGAAATCGATGCGATGGCGACTCTGTACGAAGAGCTTCAGCAGACGGGGCGCGTTGAGCGTGAGCGGCTGGCCGCAGAGCTGACCAAGCTGAATCAGGCCAGGCAGGTCAGCCGTGCTTACAAGCCATTAAGTTAGGCCGCCGTCACGCTGGATTAAGTAATCCTTCGCGCGATTAAGAATTGGGCGGTACCGATAGTGCGCGGCATAGGGTGGATGACGCTTCGCTCATCCACCGCGAACTCACCGTCTCAGGGAGTGCTCGCTACGTCTCAGCGGTACTCGCACAGATACGCGGTATCTACCTTGACCTTCAGCTGAAACTTGCTGTTCGCCGGTACGGTGAACTGGCTGCCGCTGGCGAAGGTTTCCCAGGCATCGCTACCCGGCAATTTCACGTCCAGGCTGCCGGCAACTACGTGCATGACTTCCAGTTGGGCGGTGCCGAACTCGTATTCACCTGGCGCCATGACGCCGATCGTGGCCGGGCCTTCAGTCATGTCGAAGGCGATGGATTTGACGGTGCCATCGAAGTACTCATTGACCTTGAACATTTGGATTCCTTTGCAGGGTCGGGAAAAGGGTCGCCAGTATGCCCAAGCGCCAGGCCTGGCGTCACCTGGCAGAAGTGCTAGCTGCGGAAAATGAAGTAGACCGCTCCGACCATGCAAAGCCCTGCCCATAGATAGTCCAGCTTCAACGGCTGCTGCATGTACAGCACGCTGAAGGGCACGAATACCATCAGCGTGATCACCTCCTGCATGATCTTTAGCTGGCCGATCGACAGCTCGGTATAGCCGATGCGGTTAGCCGGCACCATCAGCATGTATTCGAAGAAGGCGATGCCCCAGCTGATCAGTGCGGCGATCAGCCAGGGTTTACCGTTCAGGCTCTGAAGGTGGCCGTACCAGGCGAAGGTCATGAAGAGGTTGGAGCAGCAGAGTAGGGCGGCGGTTTGCAACCAGACAGGCATGATGGGTGTGGGCTCGAAATAGCGACGCGCTAGCGTATTTGCACCTGCGGTCGCCTGCAATGGCGCATCTGGTGTCTTTGCTTTGGCCGGATTATTATCGCGCCCGTTTTTTCACTGAGTGGCAGTTTATGGATTGTCGCCCTGGTTGCGGTGCATGCTGTATCGCGCCCTCCATTAGCTCCTCGATACCTGGCATGCCTCATGGCAAACGCGCTGGGGAGCGCTGTATTCAATTAAGCGCTGACTTTCTCTGTTTGCTGTTCGGCGATCCGCGGCGGCCGGTTGTCTGCTCGGCTTTTTCGGCGGACCCTGTTTGCTGTGGTGAAACTAGGGAGGATGCGATTCGATTGTTGGGTTGGCTGGAGCAAGCGACTGCGTAGGCAAGTCTGCGCTTGTTAAGTCCAAGATTGCGTATTCAACTGCTCGTCGGGCTATGAGTTGCTGGCTGCGCCGGTATGTCTGCTGAGAGCTGATCAATGACGTCAGGCCGGAAGATCGCCGATTGCGCTCGATGGCCATCGGCCACCTGTGTCGACCTCTAGTGAATCGAATGGAAGGAATAAGTATTCAGTCGGCCCAGGGGGAATAAAAAAGGCTGCCCAAAGGCAGCCTTATTTTGCGCTGGTTGTCGCTTAACGCGGCAGGTCGCGCTTGGTGTGGCCGGTATACAGCTGGCGCGGACGGCCGATCTTCTGGCCGGAGGCGATCATTTCCTTCCAGTGGGAAATCCAGCCAACAGTACGCGCCAAGGCAAAGATGACGGTGAACATGCTGGTCGGAATGCCGATAGCCTTGAGAATGATGCCCGAGTAGAAGTCCACGTTCGGATACAGGTTGCGCTCGGCGAAGTAAGGATCGTTGAGAGCAATCTCTTCCAGCTTCATGGCCAGATCCAGCTGCGGATCGTTGATACCCAGCTCGCTCAGCACCTCGTCGCAGGTCTGCTTCATGACCTTTGCGCGCGGGTCGAAGTTCTTGTAGACGCGATGCCCGAAGCCCATCAGCTTGAACGGATCGTTCTTGTCCTTGGCCTTCGCCAGGAATTTCTCGACGTTCGATACGTCGCCGATCTCGTCCAGCATGGTGAGTACGGCTTCGTTCGCGCCGCCGTGTGCCGGTCCCCACAGAGCGGCGATGCCTGCTGCGATACAGGCGAACGGGTTGGCACCGGTGGAGCCGGCGAGGCGTACGGTGGAAGTCGAGGCGTTCTGCTCATGGTCGGCGTGCAGGATGAAGATGCGATCCATTGCCTTGGCCAGCACCGGGCTGATCGGTTTGATCTCGCACGGGGTGTTGAACATCATGTGCAGGAAGTTTTCCGAGTAGCTCAGATCGTTGCGCGGATACATCAGCGGCTGACCGATCGAGTACTTGTAGACCATTGCAGCAATGGTCGGCATCTTCGCGACCAGGCGCACCGCGGAAATCTCGCGATGGTGCGGGTCGTTGATGTCTAGGGAGTCGTGGTAGAAGGCCGAGAGTGCGCCGACTACGCCGCACATGATGGCCATGGGGTGAGCGTCACGACGGAAGCCATTAAGGAAGGACTTCAGCTGCTCGTGAACCATGGTGTGGTTCTTCACGGTGCTGACGAACTGTGCCTTCTGCTCGGCGGTAGGCAGCTCGCCATTCAGCAGCAGGTAGCAGGTTTCCAGGTAGTCGGATTTCTCTGCCAGCTGTTCGATCGGGTACCCGCGGTGCAGCAGGATGCCCTTGTCGCCGTCGATGTAGGTGATCTTGGACTCGCAAGAGGCGGTCGACATGAAGCCGGGATCGAAGGTGAAGTGACCCGTGGAGGTCAGGCTTCGTACGTCTATTACATCAGGCCCTACGGTACCGGTTAAAACGGGCAGTTCGACGGGGGCAGCGCCCTCGATGATCAACTGCGCTTTCTTGTCAGCCATGTATGGCCTCCTGTTTTGTGCTTGGAATCATCATGGCCCCCCACGCAGGGCCCGCATCACTATAGAGTGATAAATCGCAAAGTCAATTTGCGTAAACCCATGCCGTAGAGGGCTCTGCAGGGGGATGCGTACAGCTTGGGTGCACTGTTTACGGCATTTATATAGGGGCTGCTATCAGCCTTTAGTGGCACTTCACCACATTGTCATTAGTGACCTAACTGTTTATACTCGGACACCGACCGGCAGGGGCCTTACAGGCAGTATTCTGTAGGTTGTCACTCGTGGGTAGCGGGTACTGCTGCGTACTCTTCCCAACAACTTTGCCCTGCGCTCTGGGGCTCTCAAGTGTGAAAAAAGCCGTGAAAAGCCAACGACCTGTAAACCTAGATCTTAGGACAATAAAACTCCCCATCACTGCTTACACGTCGATTCTCCACCGTGTATCCGGTGTCATCCTGTTCGTCGGTGTCGCCTTGCTGCTGCTTGCGCTCGATACCTCGCTGTCTTCGCCAGAAGGCTTTGAGGATGTTCGTGCGTATCTGAGCAGTCCCTTGGCCAAGCTGGTGAGCTGGGCGTTGCTGTCCGCACTGCTGTATCACCTGGTGGCGGGTGTGCGTCACCTGATCATGGACACTGGGCATGGCGAGACGCTGGAAGGCGGCAAGCTGGGCTCGAAAATCGTAATCGCCGTGTCGGCGGTGCTGATCGTTCTGGCGGGAGTGTGGATATGGTAACCAATGTCACCAACTTTTCGCGCTCGGGTCTGTATGACTGGATGGCACAGCGCGTTTCTGCAGTGGTTCTTGCGGCTTATTTTCTGTTCCTGCTTGGGTACCTGATTGCGAACCCGGACTTGGAGTACGCACAGTGGCATGAGCTGTTTTCGGCCAACTGGATGCGGATCTTCAGCCTGTTGGCGCTGGTTGCCCTGAGTGTGCACGCGTGGGTTGGTATGTGGACGATTTCCACTGACTACCTGACCAACATGGCGATCGGCAAGTGGGCTACCGGCGTTCGTTTCCTGTTCCAGGCGGTGTGTGGCATTGCCATGTTCACCTTCTTCGTCTGGGGCGTGCAGATTCTTTGGGGTATCTGATTCATGGCTAACATTCGTACGCTTTCTTTTGACGCCATCATCGTTGGTGGCGGTGGCGCCGGTATGCGCGCGGCGCTGCAGTTGTCCCAGTCCGGTCACAAGACCGCTGTGGTCACCAAGGTTTTTCCGACCCGTTCGCACACCGTTTCCGCTCAGGGTGGCATCACCTGCGCCATCGCTTCGGCCGATCCGAATGATGACTGGCGCTGGCATATGTACGATACCGTCAAGGGTTCCGACTACATCGGTGATCAGGACGCTATCGAGTACATGTGTTCCGTCGGCCCAGAAGCTGTGTTCGAGCTCGAGCACATGGGTCTGCCGTTTTCCCGTACCGAGCAGGGTCGTATCTACCAGCGTCCGTTCGGTGGTCAGTCCAAGGATTTCGGCAAGGGCGGGCAGGCTGCTCGTACCTGCGCTGCCGCCGACCGTACTGGTCATGCACTGCTGCACACCCTCTATCAGGGCAACCTGAAGAACGACACCGTATTCCTCAATGAGTGGTATGCAGTCGATCTGGTTAAGAACCAGGATGGTGCGGTCGTTGGTGTTATCGCCATCTGCATCGAAACCGGTGAAACCGTTTACATTCGTTCGAAGGCCACTGTTCTTGCGACTGGTGGTGCTGGTCGCATCTATGCATCGACCACCAATGCTCTGATCAACACCGGCGACGGCGTGGGCATGGCGCTGCGCGCAGGCGTGCCGGTTCAAGACATCGAGATGTGGCAGTTCCACCCGACCGGTATCGCCGGCGCGGGTGTGCTGGTAACCGAAGGTTGCCGTGGTGAAGGTGGCTACCTGATCAACAAGCACGGCGAGCGTTTCATGGAGCGCTATGCTCCTAATGCGAAAGACCTAGCTGGCCGTGACGTCGTTGCGCGCTCGATGGTCAAGGAAATCCTGGCTGGCAATGGCTGTGGCCCGGATGGTGACCACGTGATGCTGAAGCTGGATCACCTCGGTGAAGAAGTGCTGCACAGCCGCCTGCCGGGCATCTGTGAACTGTCGAAGACCTTTGCGCATGTCGATCCGGTGACCGCTCCGGTACCGGTCGTGCCGACCTGTCACTACATGATGGGTGGTATCGCCACTAATATTCATGGTCAGGCCATCACTCAAGACGCCAATGGTAATGACACTATCATCGATGGCCTGTTCGCAGTAGGCGAAGTGGCTTGTGTATCGGTGCATGGCGCCAACCGCCTGGGCGGCAACTCGCTGCTGGATCTGGTTGTGTTCGGTCGCGCCGCAGGTCTGCACCTGGAGAAAGCGCTGAAGGAAGGTATCGAGCATCGCGGTGCCAGCGAAACCGATCTGGACGTCGCCCTGAGCCGTCTTGCCGGTCTCAACGAGCGCACCACTGGTGAAGACGTCGCCCCGCTGCGCAAAGAACTGCAGAACTGCATGCAGAACTACTTCGGTGTATTCCGTACCGGCGAGTACATGCAGAAGGGTATCGCTCAGCTGGTGGACCTGCGTCAGCGTATCGCCAATGTCAAGATCTCGGACAAGAGCCAGGCGTTCAACACCGCGCGCATCGAAGCGCTCGAGTTGCAGAACCTGCTGGAAGTTGCCGAGGCTACTGCTATTGCCGCGGAGAACCGCAAGGAATCCCGTGGCGCGCATGCTCGCGAAGATTTCGAAGAGCGTGATGACGAGAATTGGCTGTGCCACACCCTGTACTTCCCGGGTGACAAGCGCGTTGCCAAGCGTGCCGTGAACTTCGCTCCGAAGACCGTTCCGGCATTCGAGCCCAAGGTTCGGACTTATTGAGGTCGACGATATGTTGCAAGTGAGTGTTTATCGCTACAACCCCGATCAGGACGAAAAGCCGTTCATGCAGGATTTTCAGGTCAATACCGATGGTAAAGATCTGATGGTTCTGGACGTCTTGGCTCTGATCAAGGAACAGGATCAGGGTTTCTCCTATCGTCGCTCCTGCCGCGAAGGCGTGTGTGGCTCCGATGGGATGAACATCAACGGTAAGAACGGTCTGGCTTGCATCACGCCGCTGTCCGCCGTGGTCAAGAACAACAAGCTGGTCGTACGTCCGCTGCCCGGTCTGCCAGTTATTCGTGACTTGGCCGTCGATATGAGCATCTTCTACAAGCAGTACGAGAAAGTGCGTCCGTATCTGATGAACGATACGCCGCCACCGGCTATCGAACGTCTGCAAAGTCCGGAAGATCGCGAGAAGCTGGACGGTCTGTACGAGTGCATCCTGTGTGCTTGCTGCTCGACCAGCTGCCCGTCCTTCTGGTGGAACCCGGACAAGTTCCTCGGTCCGGCCGCGTCGCTGCAGGCTTATCGTTTCCTGGCCGACAGCCGCGACACCGAAACCGAGAACCGTCTGGCAGGTTTGGACGATCCGTTCAGCGTGTTCCGCTGCCGCGGTATCATGAACTGCGTTGACGTTTGTCCGAAGGGATTGAACCCTACCAAGGCAATCGGTCACATACGCAACATGCTGCTGCAGAGCGGCACCTGATGACACCCCGGTCGCGAAAGGTTATGCGCTAGCCTGGAATTGCCGGATTGCGTTACCCGTTACACCTGCGGCGCCGAAGTTGAAGCTCGGCGCCGTAGTTTTAGTAGGAATCCCAGCTCACAAAGCCGGGATTCCACTCTGAAAATTTGATGACCAGCAGGAGCACCCGGCTTGTGCCCGGGAACTATCTGCGCGGTCCGTAGTGGCTTTACCTGAGTCGCTGCTTCAGAACTTGGGAAGTCATGCTGCGGTTTCCACGCTGGTGGTGTCTCCTTATCGAAGGTGACCAGACATGCAAGAAAGCGTAATGCAGCGCATGTGGGACAGTGCCCACCTATCCGGTGGTAACGCTGCCTATGTGGAAGAGCTTTATGAGCTCTACCTGCACGATCCCAACGCTGTGCCCGAAGAGTGGCGCACTTACTTCCAGAAGTTGCCCTCCGGTGGCAGCGCTTCAGCCGATGTATCGCACTCGACTATTCGCGACCACTTCGTCCTGCTGGGCAAGAACCAGCGTCGTGCTCAGCCTGTGTCCGCAGGTAGCGTCAGCAGTGAGCACGAAAAGAAGCAGATCGAAGTCCTGCGCCTGATCCAGGCCTATCGGGTGCGTGGCCATCAGGCAGCACAGCTCGATCCGCTTGGCCTGCAACAGCGCACCGTTCCTGCCGATCTGGCGATCAATAACTACGGTCTGACCGACGCCGACCTCGACACCGTGTTCCGCACCGCCGACCTGGCCATGGTCAACGGACAAGGCACTCTGCGCGAAATCCTGCAGGCGCTGCAAGAAACCTATTGCCGCACCATCGGCGCCGAGTACATGCACATCGTCGATTCCGAGCAGCGCAGCTGGTTCGTTCAGCGCCTGGAAAGCGTGCGTGGCCGCCCGGACTTCTCGCCGGAGATCAAGAGCCATCTGCTCGAGCGCCTGACTGCCGCCGAAGGCCTGGAAAAGTACCTGGGTACCAAGTATCCGGGCACCAAGCGTTTTGGTCTCGAAGGTGGCGAGAGCCTGATTCCGCTGCTTGACGAGATCATCCAGCGTTCTGGCTCTTATGGCACTAAGGAAATCGTAATCGGCATGGCCCACCGTGGCCGCCTGAACGTGCTGGTCAACACCTTTGGCAAGAATCCGCGCGACCTTTTCGACGAGTTCGAAGGCAAGAAGGTCGAGGGCCTGAGTTCAGGTGACGTGAAATATCACCAGGGCTTCTCCTCCAACGTGATGACCCCGGGTGGCGAAATTCACCTGGCCATGGCGTTCAACCCGTCCCACCTCGAAATCGTTTCCCCGGTGGTCGAGGGTTCGGTGCGGGCTCGTCAGGATCGCCGTTGTGATCCGGTCGGCGACAAGGTGCTTCCGGTAACCATCCACGGCGATGCTGCTGTCGCCGGTCAGGGCGTGGTGATGGAAACCTTCCAGATGTCGCAGACCCGTGCTTATCGCACGGGTGGCACCATTCGCATCGTGGTCAACAACCAGGTCGGCTTCACCACCAACAAGCAGGAAGATGCTCGTTCCACCGAGTACGCAACCGATGTGGCGAAGATGATCCAGGCGCCGATCTTCCATGTGAACGCAGACGATCCCGAGGCGGTGCTGTTCGTCACCCAGCTCGCTGTCGATTACCGGATGCAGTTCAAGCGCGACATCGTCATCGACCTGATCTGCTACCGCCGTCGTGGTCACAACGAAGCGGACGAGCCGAGCGGCACTCAGCCATTGATGTATCAGAAGATCGCCAAGCAGCGCACCACTCGTGAGCTGTACGCCGATTCGCTGATCCAGTCCAAAGTGCTGGACGACGAGCGTGTTCAGGCCAAGATCGACGAGTACCGTACGGCGCTCGACAATGGGCTGCACGTAGTCAAGAGCCTGGTCAAAGAGCCGAATAAAGAACTCTTCGTTGACTGGCGTCCGTATCTGGGTCATGCCTGGACTGCCCGTCATGACACCAGCTTCGATCTGAAGACCTTGCAGGATCTGTCCAACAAGCTGCTGCAGACGCCGGAAGGCTTCGTGGTGCAGCGTCAGGTCTCGAAGATTCTCGAAGATCGCCAGAAGATGGGTGCGGGCGCGCTCACCATCAACTGGGGCTACGCGGAAGTCATGGCGTACGCCACGCTGCTGTTCGAAGGCCACCCGGTACGTATCTCCGGTCAGGACGTCGGCCGCGGCACCTTCTCGCACCGCCATGCTGCGCTGCATAACCAGAAGGACGGCAGTACCTACATTCCGCTGCAGCACCTCTATGAAGGTCAGCCGCGTTTCGATCTGTACGACTCGTTCCTTTCCGAGGAAGCGGTTCTGGCTTTCGAATACGGTTACGCCACCACCATGCCCAACGCGCTCGTCGTGTGGGAAGCGCAGTTCGGCGACTTCGCCAATGGCGCCCAGGTAGTGATCGACCAGTTCATCACCAGCGGTGAGCACAAGTGGGGTCGCCTGTGTGGCCTGACCATGCTGTTGCCACATGGCTATGAGGGGCAGGGCCCGGAACACTCGTCCGCTCGTCTGGAGCGTTACCTGCAGCTGTGCGCCGAGCACAATATCCAGGTTTGCGTGCCGACGACTCCGGCGCAGGTCTACCACATGCTGCGTCGCCAGGCGATTCGCCCGCTGCGCAAGCCGCTGGTTGCGCTGACACCCAAGTCGCTGCTGCGTCATAAGCTTGCGACTTCGACACTGGAAGAGCTCACCCAGGGTTCCTTCCAGACCGTTATCCCGGAAGTCGACGCGATCGATCCGGCGAAGGTCGAGCGTGTAATCATGTGTAGCGGCAAGGTCTACTATGACCTGCTGGACAAGCGTCGTGCCGAAGGCCGCGAAGATATCGCCATCGTGCGTATCGAGCAGCTGTATCCGTTCCCGGAAGAGGATCTGGCCGAAGCGCTCGCGCCTTACCAGAATCTCAAGCACATCGTCTGGTGTCAGGAAGAGCCGATGAACCAGGGTGCCTGGTACTGCAGCCAGCATCACATGCGCCGTGTGGCCACCGCACACAAGAAGGAACTGTTCCTTCAGTACGCGGGTCGTGATGCTTCAGCGGCGCCGGCGGTCGGTTACGCCTCCATGCATGCCGAACAGCAGGAAAAACTGCTGCAGGACGCCTTCACCGTTTAACCATTTCGTGCAAGGGGCCGCGATATCGCGGCCTCGATGTAGAAACCGAATCAATAGGACCCCTGAATAATGGCTATCGAGATCAAAGCCCCTACATTCCCGGAATCGGTTGCCGACGGCACCGTTGCCACCTGGCACAAGCAGCCGGGCGACGCGGTCAAGCGTGATGAGCTGATCGTCGACATCGAAACCGACAAGGTTGTGATGGAAGTGCTCGCCGAAGCTGACGGCGTGCTGACCGAGATCGTCAAGAACGAAGGCGACACCGTGCTGAGCGGCGAGCTGCTCGGCAAGCTGGAGGCTGGTGCTACTGCCGCCGCCGCACCTGCGCCGGCTGCTGCGCCGGCTCAAGCTGCTGCTCCGGCTGCTGCCGCAACCGCAGGTGAAGAGCCAATCCTGGCTCCTGCTGCGCGCAAGATGGCCGAAGAGAACGGCATCGATCCGAACAGCATCGCCGGTACTGGTAAAGATGGCCGCGTGACCAAGGAAGACGTGGTTGCCGCCGTTGAAGCCAAGAAATCCGCTCCGGCTGCTGCTGCCAAGCCGGCTGCTCCGGCTGCATCCGCTCCGATCTTCGCCGAGGGCGATCGTGTCGAGAAGCGCGTGCCGATGACCCGCCTGCGTGCGAAGGTCGCCGAGCGTCTGGTCGAAGCGCAATCCTCCATGGCGATGCTGACTACGTTCAACGAAGTCAACATGAAGCCGATCATGGAGCTGCGTTCCAAGTACAAGGATCTGTTCGAGAAGACTCACAACGGCGTGCGCCTGGGCTTCATGTCCTTCTTCGTCAAGGCCGCGGTCGAAGCACTCAAGCGCCAGCCGGGCGTCAACGCTTCCATCGATGGCAATGACATCGTCTACCACGGTTATCAGGATATCGGCGTCGCCGTTTCCAGCGACCGCGGCCTGGTGGTTCCGGTCCTGCGCAACGCCGAGCACATGAGCCTGGCCGAGATCGAAGGTGGCATCAACAACTTCGGCAAGAAGGCCAAGGCCGGCAAGCTGACCATCGAAGAGATGACTGGCGGCACCTTCACCATCTCCAATGGTGGTGTGTTTGGTTCGCTGCTGTCGACGCCGATCGTCAACCCGCCTCAGACCGCCATCCTCGGTATGCACAAGATCCAGGAACGCCCGATGGCCGTTAACGGTCAAGTGGTCATCCTGCCGATGATGTACCTGGCCCTGTCCTATGACCATCGCTTGATCGACGGCAAGGAAGCGGTGACCTTCCTGGTTACCATGAAGGACCTGCTGGAAGACCCGGCCCGTCTGCTGCTGGATATCTGATAGAAACGTCACGGGCTGCAGCTGGCAGGTCAGGTGAAAGCCGACCGTGCTACCTGCAGCCTTTGGCTTTTAGCTGCTTTTGAAGAGGATTCGTAATGAGCCAGAAATTCGACGTCGTCGTCATCGGTGCCGGCCCTGGCGGCTATGTGGCCGCCATTCGTGCAGCCCAGCTGGGTCTGAAGACCGCATGTATCGAAAAATACCAGGGCAAGGATGGTAAGACCGCTCTGGGCGGCACCTGCCTGAACGTAGGTTGCATTCCTTCCAAGGCGCTGCTGGACAGCTCCTACAAGTTTCATGAAGCCCACGAGAGCTTCAAGGTTCATGGCATCAGCACTGGCGAAGTGGCCATGGACGTTCCGACCATGGTCGCGCGCAAGGACCAGATCGTTAAGAACCTTACCGGTGGGGTTTCGGCTCTGCTGAAGGCCAACGGTGTGACCGTATTCGAAGGCCACGGCAAGCTGCTGGCCGGCAAGCAGGTTGAAGTGACCGGCCTGGACGGCAACGTGCAGACTTTGGCTGCCGAGAACGTCATCCTTGCCTCCGGCTCGACTCCGGTAAACATTCCGCCGGCGCCGGTCGATCAGAACGTCATCGTCGATTCCACCGGCGCACTGGACTTTCAGAGCGTTCCGGGCAAGCTCGGCGTCATCGGTGCCGGCGTGATCGGCCTCGAGCTGGGTTCGGTCTGGGCGCGCCTCGGCGCGGAAGTGACCGTTATCGAAGCCATGGAAAAGTTCCTGCCAGCTGCCGATGAGCAAATCTCCAAGGAAGCGTTCAAGGTTCTTTCCAAGCAGGGTCTGAAGATTCTGCTGGGCGCTCGTCTGACCGGTTCGGAAGTGAAGGGCGATCAAGTGACCGTCAACTTCACCAGCGCCGAAGGCGAGCAGCAGATGACCTTCGACAAGCTGATCGTCGCAGTTGGCCGTCGTCCGGTCACCTCCGAGCTGCTGGCTGCCGATGCTGGTGTCGATATGGATGAGCGCGGTTTCATCTTCGTCGACGACTACTGCGCGACCAGCGTCCCTGGCGTCTACGCCATCGGTGATGTTGTTCGCGGCGCCATGCTGGCCCACAAGGCCTCGGAAGAGGGCGTGATGGTTGCCGAGCGTATCGCTGGTCACAAGACCCAGATGAACTATGACCTGATTCCGTCGGTCATCTACACTCACCCGGAAATCGCATGGGTCGGCAAGTCCGAGCAGGCGCTCAAGGCTGAAGGCGTTGAAGTCAACGTCGGTACCTTCCCGTTCGCTGCCAGCGGACGTGCCATGGCTGCCAACGACACCGCTGGCCTGGTCAAGGTCATCGCCGATGCCAAGACCGACCGTGTGCTGGGCGTTCATGTCATGGGCCCAAGCGCTGCCGAGCTGGTTCAGCAAGGCGCAATCGGCATGGAATTCGGCACCAGTGCCGAAGACCTGGGCATGATGGTGTTCTCGCACCCGACGATGTCCGAAGCGCTGCATGAAGCGGCCCTGGCTGTGAATGGCCACGCCATCCACATCGCCAATCGCAAGAAGCGCTAATCGGTTTCGTGCTGTACCCGGGCCCGACGTATCTGTGGATACGCCGGGCCTTTTGCAAACTGCAGATTCGAAAAGGATTGCAGGTCGCTGAGAGGTATCGTGAATTCGCAGATAGTTTTCAGCGACTTGTGAGGGGGCACGGCGGCTCGTCGTGCCGTAAATGCGCCAATACCAAACCAGACGGTAGAAAGCATGAATCTTCACGAGTACCAAGGTAAACAACTGTTCGCTGAATACGGTCTGCCCGTGTCCAAGGGTTACGCAGTCGATAGCCCGAAGGAAGCAGCGGAAGCCTGCGACAAGATCGGCGGAACGCAATGGGTGGTCAAAGCCCAGGTGCATGCCGGTGGACGTGGCAAGGCAGGTGGCGTAAAGCTGGTTCGCAGCAAGGATGAAGCACGGGCGTTTGCCCAGCAGTGGCTTGACAAGCGTCTGGTGACCTATCAGACCGACGCCAATGGTCAGCCAGTCAGCAAGATCCTTGTCGAGGCTTGTACCGATATCGACAAGGAGCTCTATCTGGGCGCCGTGGTTGATCGCGCGAGTCGCCGGGTCGTGTTCATGGCCTCCACCGAAGGTGGCGTGGATATCGAAAAAGTCGCTCACGACACGCCTGAGAAAATCCTCAAGGCCACCATCGACCCGCTGGTCGGTGCACAGCCGTTCCAGGCGCGCGAGCTGGCATTCCAGCTGGGTCTGAAGGGCGATCAGGTCAAGCAGTTCGTCCATATCTTCGTCGGCCTTGCCCAGCTGTTCCAGGACTATGACCTGGCCCTGCTCGAAGTGAACCCGCTGGTGATCAAGAAGGACGGCAACCTGCATTGCCTGGACGCCAAGATCAACATCGACAGCAACGCCATCTATCGTCAACCCAAACTGCGCGACATGGCCGATCCGTCTCAGGACGATCCGCGCGAGGCCCACGCGGCCAAGTGGGAGCTCAATTACGTAGCGCTCGACGGCAACATCGGCTGCATGGTCAATGGTGCGGGCCTGGCCATGGGCACCATGGATATCGTCAACCTGCATGGCGGTGCGCCGGCGAACTTCCTCGACGTGGGCGGTGGTGCCACCGAGGAACGCGTGACCGAAGCGTTCAAGATCATTCTCTCCGATAGCAATGTCGCGGCCGTTCTGGTGAACATCTTCGGCGGCATCGTGCGATGCGACATGATCGCCGAAGGCATTATCGGTGCCGTTCGCGAAGTGGGCGTCAAGGTACCGGTGGTGGTTCGCCTGGAAGGCAACAACGCCGACTTGGGGGCCAAGATGCTGAGTGAAAGCGGTCTGAACATCATCGGTGCGAGCAGCCTGACCGATGCGGCCATTCAGGTTGTCAAAGCCGCGGAGGGCAAGTAATGAGCGTATTGATCAACAAGGATACCAAGGTCATTTGCCAGGGCTTCACCGGCTCGCAAGGTACCTTCCACTCCGAGCAGGCCATTGCCTACGGCACGAAGATGGTCGGCGGCGTCACGCCGGGCAAGGGCGGCACCATGCACCTCGGTCTGCCGGTATTCAACACCGTTCGGGAGGCCGTCGAGACCACCGGTGCTGACGCCTCGGTGATCTACGTGCCGGCGCCGTTCTGCAAGGACTCGATTCTCGAAGCGGCTTTCGGTGGGATCAAGCTCATCGTCTGCATCACCGAAGGCATTCCGACACTTGATATGCTCGAGGTTAAGATCAAGTGCGACGAACTGGGTGTGCGCCTGATCGGGCCGAACTGCCCGGGTGTGATCACGCCGGGTGAGTGCAAGATCGGCATTCAGCCTGGGCACATCCATATGCCCGGCAAGGTCGGCATCGTCTCGCGCTCCGGCACGCTGACCTACGAAGCCGTGAAGCAGACCACCGACGCTGGTTTCGGCCAGTCGACCTGTGTTGGCATCGGTGGTGACCCTATTCCGGGCTCGACCTTCATCGATATCCTCAAGCTGTTCCAGGATGATCCGCAGACCGAGGCCATCGTCATGATCGGCGAGATCGGCGGTTCGGCCGAGGAAGAAGCGGCGGCCTTCATCAAGGCCAACGTGACCAAGCCAGTCGTTTCCTACATTGCGGGTGTCACGGCTCCGGCTGGCAAGCGGATGGGGCACGCCGGCGCGATCATTTCTGGCGGCAAGGGAACGGCGGAAGAGAAATTCGCAGCCCTGCAGGACGCCGGTGTGAAGACCGTTCGCTCGCTTGCCGATATCGGCAAGGCGCTGGCGGAAGTGACTGGCTGGGAAATGAAGGCCTGATGTAACGCCCGCTCGGCTGCAGTCGGGCGTTCGAGTTGCTCAGTCTTCGCATGCCCCGAGGCAGACCTGACGGTTCTGCCTCGGGGCTTTCAGCTTTGGGTTTGGTAACGTTGCAGCTTCAATCGCTGCTTGGTCCCGCGCTTCATCTATCACGCGTTGAGCGCTTCAACTCTGCGGCGCGACGTTTTTTCGCGGCCAATGTTGACGCTCCGGTCAGCATCCATCGCCGCATCGTGGCATCATTGCCGCTCATTCATACGCTTGTTCGGTCCACAAGAGCGACAGCGTGCAACGAAGGATTCGGCCCAACCGGCTGAATGACGTTTCCCCTTATCCCTGAAGGAAACCCGTAATCCCATCATTCAGGCCAATATGAACCGCTGACCCGTCGCGCTCGTGGCATGTGCGTCGCGTTCATTTATGCCGTCATCCATTTGGTAGTTTTTTCCGCATGAATCGTTTGAAAGGTTTTGACCTGCTGGCTCTTGGCTTCATGACATTTGCGTTGTTCCTTGGCGCCGGCAACATCATCTTCCCGCCCAGCGCCGGCATGGCGTCGGGCGAGTTTATCTGGCAGGCGGCGCTGGGCTTCTTGCTGACAGGTGTCGGGTTGCCGCTGCTGACCGTCGTCGCGCTGGCGCGAGTGGGTGGGGGCATGGACCGTTTGACCGCACCGCTCGGCAAGGTCGCTGGTACGGTGCTGGCGGTGGCCGTCTACCTGGCGATCGGTCCGCTGTTCGCGACTCCGCGCACCGCCGTCGTTTCGTTCGAGATGGGCATTGCGCCATTCAGCGGTAACGCCGGCATGCCGCTATTCATCTACACGCTGGTGTTCTTCGCGGCCATGCTGTTCCTGGTGCTGAACCCCGGTCAGCTGGTCAACCGTATCGGCAAGTTCATTACGCCGGTGCTGCTGGCGGCGCTGTTGGTACTCGGTGGCGCGGCGATTTTCGCCCCGGCGGGAGAGGTCGGTGCTGCGAGTGAGACTTATCGTGCGTCGCCGCTGATCAAGGGTTTTCTCGAAGGCTATCTGACCATGGATACCCTCGGCGCTTTGGTTTTCGGCATCGTGATCGCCACCGCCATTCGCGACCGCGGTGTCACCGAGCCCGCGCTAGTTACCCGTTACTCGATGATTGCCGGCGTGATTGCTGCGGTCGGGCTGTCGTTGGTCTATCTCGCTCTGTTCTACCTTGGTGCTACCAGCCAGGGCATCGCCGCCGGTGCGGAGAACGGCGTGCAGATTCTGACGACCTACGTGCAACACACGTTCGGCACGCCGGGCAGCCTGCTGCTTGCAGTAGTCATCACGCTGGCCTGCCTGACCACGGCGGTCGGCCTGACCACGGCCTGTGGCGAGTTCTTCAGCGCATTGCTGCCGGTTTCCTATCGCACAGTGGTGGTCGTTTTCGCTCTGTTCAGCCTGCTGGTGGCCAACCAGGGGCTGACGCAGTTGATCAGTGTGTCGGTGCCGGTCTTGGTGGGCCTTTACCCGCTGGCCATCGTCCTGGTTGCTCTGAGCTTGCTGGATCGCTTCTGGGTTTCGCCCTCGCGGGTGTTCGTGCCGGTCATGGCGGTGACGCTGATCTTCGGCGTTGTCGATGGACTTGCCGCCGCGGGCTTCGCCGATTGGGTTCCGGTGCTGTTCACGCAGTTGCCATTGGCCGATCAGAGCATGGGCTGGCTGGTTCCGGTTCTGGTGATGTTGGTGTTTGCAGTCGTCACTGATCGCCTGCTCAGTCGCGCCGATCAGGCGCAGCATCACGCCTGACTTGTTCTCGCGCTGCGCCGCGGCTGACGATAGATCGGTCGCGGGGTAGCGCTGACATTAGGCGCAAGCTTCGGCGACGCGGTGCTGGCTATAATCGCGTGATGTCTCCGAGGGCGCGCCATGACGTTATCCGATTCAACCCTGCCGCATCTGATCGCCGTGCTCTGGTTCATCGTCTGTTGGGCTGGATACACCCGCTACGCGAGCTGGCGCGGCCGGGATACGGCTTGTCTGGCGAGTGTGTTGCACCTCTATCGGCAGGACTGGATGCAGCGCCTGCTGTTGCGTGACAACCGTATCGCCGATGCCAACGTGATCGGCAATCTGGAGCGCAACGCATCGTTCTTTGCATCCAGCACGCTGATAATCCTTGCAGGCATCCTGACCGCGTTGGGTGCATCCGATCGAGCGGTTTCTCTATTGGCCGACCTGCCATTTGCGCAACCGGTCAGCCGCGGTCTTTCGGAAGTCAAGCTGCTGTGTCTGGCGGTCGTCTTCGTCTATGCGTTCTTCACCTTCAGCTGGTGCATGCGCCAGTACAACTTCGCCGCGGTACTGGTTGCTTCGGCGCCGATGGTGGGCGAGCGCAACGTCAGTGATCAGGAGCGCAGGGCTTTCGCCGAGCGTGCGGCGCGGGTCCTTTCCATGGCGGCCAACCAGTTCAACTTCGGCTTGCGCGCCTATTACTTCGGCATGGCCACCTTGGCCTGGTTCGTTCACCCCTGGTTCTTCATGTTGGTCACCACAGGCGTGGTCCTGATCCTCTACCGCCGCGAATTCCACTCGGACGTGCTCGGGGTGATGGTGTTCACGCCAACTTCCCCGGCCGAAATGCCCAAGGAATAGGGCGCGTGCATGGCAAGGCGGTATCATGCGCGCCTTGAGCCATCCCCCGAGAATTCGAATGAGCGATAGCCAGATACTCGAGCGCACCCAGCGTTTCTTGTCCTTTCTGCGACACTGTCAGGTGCTGGGTCTGACAATCGAGCATGCCGACAGCCGCGGCCTTACCCTGCGCCTTCCATACAGCGAGAAGATCATCGGGAACCCGGAAACCGGCGGAGTCCATGGCGGTGCGATCACCACGCTGATGGACACCACCTGCGGCATTTCCACGGCCTGCGCCCTGCCGGAGCTGGAAGTTTGCCCGACGCTCGATCTGCGAATCGACTACATGCATCCCGCCGAGGCCGGACACGATATCTTCGGCTTCGCCGAGTGCTACCGCGTCACCCCAACGGTCATCTTTACTCGTGGCGTCGCCTATCAGCGCGACATCAACGAACCGATCGCTCATGTGGTAGGCACCTTCATGCGCATGGGCAAGGCTGCACCGGCAGCTATGGGCAAGGAGGGCGGCGCATGAGCAATCTCAACCTCAACGAGCTGGTCCAGCATGCACACGCCAACAACGATTACGACTCGCTGATCAAACTGGTGCCGTACGCCAAGCTGATCGGCATCGAGTGCCTGCGGCTCGGTGACGAAATGGTTTTTCGTCTGCCGCAGAACGAGGACAACATCGGCAATCCGCTACCGGCCATTCACGGCGGGGTCATCGCAGGCTTCATGGAGCACGCGGCGATGCTGCATCTGCTGATGTTCATGGGCGCGCCACATTTGCCCAAAATCATCGACTTCTCGATAGATTATCTACGCGCCGGTCACTATCGTGACACCTTTGCCGCCTGCCAGGTCTGGCGCCAGGGTCGCAGGGTCGCCAATGTCGCGATCACCGCCTGGCAGACCCATCAGGCCGAGCCCATCGCCACCGCCCGCTGCCATTTCAAGATCGACGAGCCCTGACGCATTCGTCAGGGTGGCGTTGCGGTGTGCGGCGTCACCTTGTGCGATTGCGTGAAGGAACTTGAATGGAAGCACTTCTGATCCTCGGCGGCTTGCTGCTGATTCTTGCTGGCGCCGTCTGGCTCATCAGCCTGGCATTCTCGACGAGCTTGCTCTGGGGCCTGGGTAGCCTGCTGCCTCCATTGGCGTTGGCGTTCGTACTCAGTCACTGGCGCGTTGCGCGCAAGGCGCTGATCCTGTCCTGCCTGGGTTTCATTCCGCTGATCGTGGGGCTGTCGCTGCTGGCCAGTCGCGATGCCGAGCGGCTGGAGGCGATTTTCAGTCTGCGTTGGCTGCCAACCCAGGTCGAGCCGGATCTTGCCATGGGGGTGCGCGGGGAATTGAACGGACGTCGATTCGCGCCGCAACAGGGTGAGCTCATAAATGGCGTACTGAATCTGCGTGAGGGGAAGGGCTTCTTCGCTCGCCAGGAGGTGACGATTCGCTTGCGCGAACCGATCGAGGGTGCGTTGCGCATCGACGTTCTGCCCGATGACATCGGCGCATTGCCTGAGGTCGAAATCGCCTGGCTGAACCCCGATCAGGAGCTGCCGGAGACGCGACGCCTCGATCGCGGTTACACGTTGCATCTTGATCTGCAACCGGTGGCGCCGAACAAGCTGCGTGGCGATTTCCATCTCGTGCTGCCGCCACAGTTCGACACCAGCATCACTGGTGTCATCGAGCTGTACACCGATCGCCTGCGCTACCTGAACGGTCAGGTCGACCGCCGCCATGATTCGCGGGACACCCTGGCCTTCGTGATCGAGGACTACCTGCAGCGTCGTCACGCGAGCCGGGACGTCGCTTTGCAATCGACGCCCGTCGTCACGTTGCCGGCCGAAGAGTTGGAGGTTGAGGTCCAGGCTCAGGTGAATGGCGAGATGCAAACGTTCACGCTGCCCCTGGCAAAGAACGAGCAGGGCTGGCACGTCAGGGGCGATGACTATCCGCCCCTGAGCGAACCTGCGGTGGAGACACCTGTAACGAC
This sequence comes from Stutzerimonas xanthomarina, assembly GCF_003935375.1. Lineage (GTDB taxonomy): Bacteria > Pseudomonadota > Gammaproteobacteria > Pseudomonadales > Pseudomonadaceae > Stutzerimonas > Stutzerimonas xanthomarina_A. The sequence goes on along the minus strand of NZ_RHQM01000018.1, from coordinate 77,138 downwards.
GACCAAGGCGGCCGAGCCCGTTGCTGCGACGGTGCCGCAGAGCAGTCTGGATCGGCGACTGCGCTTCTCGATGGAGCATGTCCTGCGCACGCCTGACCGCTATCAGCACCTGTTGATGCGTGCGCACACCGAGCGCGGCGGTGTTGCAGAAGGGCGATTCGCTGGTCTGGATAGCGAGGGCAATCTGATCATCAGGCGGGTCATCAGCGGCCCAGGCGAAGCGACCTATAACCTGGCTCCCGGGGAGATCGTGCTGCTCGAACTCGTTGACCCTTGACTGGACTGGCCGGCGTTGCGACGCGTCGGCTGCCCTTGAAAATCATCGCCACGCCCCCATCTGCCAGACATCGCCGCAACCGCGGTCCGTGCCATTACGCTGATGTGGAGTTTGTAGACGATGAGTGTGGAGACTCAAAAAGAAACCCTGGGCTTCCAGACCGAAGTGAAGCAACTGCTTCACCTGATGATCCATTCGCTGTATTCCAACAAGGAAATCTTCCTTCGCGAGCTGATTTCCAACGCCTCCGATGCCGCCGACAAGCTGCGCTTCGAAGCGCTGGCCAAGCCGGAGCTGCTTGAGGGCGGCGCCGACCTGAAAATTCGCCTCAGCTTTGACAAGGATGCCAAGACCGTCACGCTGGAAGACAACGGCATCGGCATGAACCGCGATGACGTGATCGCGCATCTGGGTACCATCGCCAAGTCCGGCACTGCCGACTTCCTGAAGAACCTCTCTGGAGACCAGAAGAAGGATTCGCACCTGATCGGTCAGTTCGGCGTGGGCTTCTATTCGGCGTTCATCGTCGCCGACAAGGTCGACGTCTACAGCCGCCGCGCCGGTACCCCGGCCAGCGAAGGGGTGCATTGGTCGTCGAAGGGCGAGGGCGAATTCGAAGTCGCCACCGTCGAAAAGGCCGAACGCGGCACCCGCATCGTCCTGCACCTGAAGAAGGGCGAAGAAGAGTTTGCCGATGGCTGGCGCCTGCGCAACATCGTCAAGAAGTACTCCGATCACATCGCGCTGCCGATCGAGTTGCCTAAAGAGTTCCACGGCGAGGAGAAGGACAAGCCGGCCGAGCAGGAGTGGGAGACGGTCAACCGCGCCAGCGCCCTCTGGACCCGTCCGCGCACCGACGTGAAGGACGAGGAGTATCAGGAGTTCTACAAGCACGTCGCTCACGACTTCGACAACCCTCTGTCCTGGAGCCACAACAAGGTCGAGGGCAAGCTCGAGTACACCTCGCTGCTCTATGTGCCCGGCCGTGCGCCATTCGATCTGTATCACCGCGAGGCGCCGAAGGGCCTGAAGCTCTACGTGCAGCGCGTGTTCATCATGGATCAGGCGGACGAGTTCCTGCCGCTGTACCTGCGCTTCATCAAGGGCGTGGTCGATTCCAACGACCTGTCGCTCAACGTGTCCCGCGAAATCCTGCAGAAGGATCCGGTCATCGATTCGATGAAGTCGGCGCTGACCAAGCGCGTGCTGGACATGTTGGAGAAGCTGGCCAAGGACAAGCCCGAGGACTACAAGAAGTTCTGGTCGCAGTTCGGCCAGGTACTCAAGGAAGGTCCGGCGGAAGATTTTGCCAACAAGGAGAAGATTGCCAGCCTACTGCGATTTGCCTCCACCAGCGACGCGTCGGGCGAGCAGTCGGTTTCGCTGACCGATTACCTGTCGCGCATGAAGGAAGGTCAGGACAAGGTTTACTACCTGACTGGCGAAAGCTACGCGCAGGTCAAGAACAGCCCGCACCTGGAAGTCTTCCGCAAGAAAGGCGTCGAGGTACTGCTGCTCACTGATCGTATCGACGAATGGCTGATGAGCTACCTGACCGAGTTCGACGGCAAGCAGTTCGCCGATGTTGTGCGCGGCGACCTGGATCTGGGCAAGCTGGATTCCGAAGAGGACAAGAAGGCTCAGGAAGAAATCGCCAAGACCAAGGAAGGGCTGATCGAGCGCCTGAAGGGCGCGCTGGGTGATGAAGTCGCCGAGGTGCGCGTCTCCCATCGTCTGACCGACTCGCCGGCGATTCTCGCCATTGGCGAGCAGGACCTGGGCCTGCAGATGCGGCAGATTCTCGAGGCAAGCGGGCAGAAGGTGCCAGAGTCCAAGCCGATCTTCGAGATCAACCCGCAGCATCCGCTGATCGAAAAGCTCGATGCCGAGCCGGACGAGGATCGCTTCGCGGATCTGTCGCACATCCTGTTCGACCAGGCTGCGCTGGCGGCGGGGGATAGCCTGAAGGATCCCGCTGCTTACGTGCAGCGTCTGAACAAATTGCTGGTCGAACTATCGGCCTGATCCCTGGCTGCGATGTACGAACGGCCCGTCAAGTGACGGGCCGTTTTCGTTTCGGGTTGCTTCAGAGCAGGACGCTGACCAGACGAGTGCCGTGGGTGAGATTGTCGGCTACCGGGCAACGCTGCTCGATCTGCTCCAGCAATGCCTCCTTGCCGGCCCGATCCAGATCCGCGTCGATGTCCACCTTGATGCGTAACTCCTGAAAGCCCGGCCGTACAGCAGGATCGCGTCCGAGCAGTCCGGCGGGATCGTAATCGGCTTCGATCTCGAAGCGCATGCCGCGCAGTTCGATCTTCTGCTGGTGAGCGATGAAGCGGCCGATGGTGCCGAAACATCCGGCCACTGCCGCCAGAATGGCTTCCAGCGGCGTCGGGCCGAGGTCTTGGCCCGCCGCGCTCTTTGGCTGGTCCATGATCAGGCGGTGGTTACCGCATTGCACCTCGATTGCCATTCCGGCATTCAATGTTCCGTGCGCGCTGATGGTTTTCATTGCCATGCGATGGGTCCTTTTGTGAAGCGGAAGAAAAGCAGCGCGCAGTGAGGTAGCGGCTGCGCGGTTGTGGTGGTCATGAGACTAGTGTGATGGCGATGGATGGTCGTTGATTTCAGTCAAATACCGTGGGGGGTATATCTAGGCTGAGCCCCTGGTCGTGTCCCGCAGCATGGCGAAGCTGAACGGGTAGCCCTCCTGGCGGTCTACTCGCTGGCTGTCAGGAGGACCGAGCTTTGTACCTTTTCAGAATATTTTCCGTTGTAGCCCTCGTTACGTTGTCGTCCGTCGCGGTAGGGGAAGGGCGTGACTATCGTTACAGCGATGCGCATCTGCACTATGTGGATTTTTTCCAGGAAACCGATGGCATGCAAAAGCTGCTTGCAGCGATGGACGCGGGCAGCATCGATCACGTGATGATCAGCGGCATTCCGGTGGCGAAGAAATGGCACGAGAACGAGCCCAAGCGGCCTCGCTACTACGCCGGTGACGATGCGCCGGTTTACTGGTACAGCGCGACCGACGTGCTGGTTGCCGCGGCGCTGGAGGATCTCGATGAAGAGCAGCGCAAGCGTTTCCATCCGTTTCTTTCCGGTTTCAACCCTAACGACAAGAACGCCGACGCGCATATCCGCCGCATGCTGGAGCTGAACCCGGGCCTTTGGCAGGGTCTGGGGGAGGTATTCACCCGACACGATGACGTGACCGCGTTGACCGAGGGCGACACCCCGCGGGCAAACAACGAGGCGCTGGCCAGGGTCTATCACCTGGCGGCGGAGTTCGATCTGCCGGTGATGCTGCATTCCAACATCACCTCCAAGCGAGAGCGCAATCCGCTTTACCTGGTCGAGCTGGAGGAGCCGCTGCGCAATCATCCGCATACGCGTTTTATCTGGGCTCATGCCGGAACCAGCATGGAGCTGCACCGACACCAGGAGAAGCTTGAATTCCTGCACGATACGGTCAGCCGCCTGCTCGATGACTATCCGAATCTGTACATCGACCTTTCCTGGACCATGTTGCAACCTTATCTGCTGGACGAAGATAAGCGTCCCGACCCGAAGTGGGTCGCGCTGGTGAAGCGGCATCCCAAGCGCTTCGTGATCGGCTCGGACGTGGTCGGCCATTTCGATAACCTGGCGACCGGCATGCACGCCTTCGCTCCCTTCCTCGATGCACTTCCAGCCTCCGTAGCGCAAGGCGTGGCGCGAGATAACTTTCTCGCGCTGCTCCCCCGCAAGCGTCAGGCTGAGCTACGTTGAGCGTCATGAGACTGTAATCGGGGCGTCATAACCTGCCTGCTTCGCAAACAGGAAGGAGCAGGTTCCATGTCGTTCACTCGTTGGGCGCTCGTCGCCATGGTACTGAGTGTGAGTTCGCCCGCAGCGCTGGCGCAGGTCGAGGTCGTGGGTGCCGTGGAGTACGGCGTGTTCGAAACCGTCAAAGAGGATTTCGAGCCAGGCGAGCGCGTGCTGACTCGTCGTGACCAGCCCATTCGCCAGACGACTGAGGTGCCGGCGCGGCTCGGAAGCAAGTTCGGCCTGCGCTATCGCCTCGCTGGTAAGCACAAAGCCGATACGCCGCTGACCTTGCTATACCTTACGCCAGGTGTGGTAACACCCGATGGCAAGCGGCATGACAAGTTCGAGGTCGTGCAAGCGCTGGTGTCGGGCGCCGAAACGGACGTGATGGCGTTCGAATTCATCGAGCCCCATGAGATTGTGGCTGGCCGATGGCATCTGATGGTATTCCAGGGAGACCGCAAGTTGGCCGAGCAGGCATTCCACGTGCGGTGATGGCCATCCTGTCCGGTTCTGCTGGCCATTCGAACCGTTAGTCGGTGTGGGGGGCGCGAGAGGCAAAAAGCTGGCGCCAAAGTTCAAGTGATTGGCCAGGCCTTCCGATAACGGAACAAGTCACGGTTTGTGGCTGTTCCGTTTTTCATGGAGAAGGTAGTCCCATGTCGATTCGCTCGCTCACTATTGGTAAACGCTCAACACTGGGCTTCGGCCTGATTGGCCTGCTCGTCCTCTTCCTCGGTCTGTTCGCACTGAACCAGATGACCAACATGCGCAACGAGAGCAAGGAGGTCGATGAGAACTGGCTACCCAGCATCATGGCGCTTAGTGAACTCAACGTCACAGTAATGCGCATTCGAGCCAATACCCTGCGCCTGGCTCTGGCTGAAGAGTCGCAGATGGTGCAGGAAACTGCCCAGCGCTTGACTCAGCTGCGCAGCGAAGTGGCGCAACGTGATGCCGATTACGCCAAGCGAGTAACTACGGCTGACGAGCGTGCTGCGTATGAACGCTTCAAGCAGAGCTTCGAACAGTACCTGCTGCTTCAGCAGCGTGTCGTCGAGCATGTGGTCCGCGGTGAGCGCGCCCAGGCCGTGACGATAATCAACGGTGAAATCAACGGGCACGCGGATAACGTGACTGCGTCACTGAACCAGCTCCTGACCATCAACAGCGAGGAAGCCGGCGGGGCGGCGGATCGCGCGTCCGCACAATACGACACGGCGTTCAGCTGGGTGGTAGCGACGCTGGTGTTCGCTGCCGCTATCACCGTTACGCTGGCCTGGGTGTTCACCCGCAGCGTCGTGGGCCCGCTGGGAACTGCTGTTTCGGTAGCCGAGCGTATCGCTGGTGGTGATCTGACCGGCGATTTTGTGGTCGAGGGCAAGGACGAGCCGGCCCGCCTGCTGACATCACTGAAAGCCATGCAGGCCAATCTGCGCTCGACCATTCAGGGCATCGCCGACTCGTCCAATCAGCTTGCCTCGGCAGCCGAGGAGCTCAACGCGGTCACCGAAGACTCCACCCGCGGCCTGCACCAGCAGAACCACGAGATCGAACAAGCGGCTGCCGCCGTAAACGAGATGACCGCAGCCGTAGACGAAGTGGCGCGCAACGCGGTGGCTACCTCCGAGGCCTCCCAGGACTCCAACGACACCGCACAGCGCGGGCGCAAGCAGGTGCTGCAGACAGTCGAGTCGATCAATCTGCTGGCAAGCGACGTGACCAATACCGCTGGCGAGGTGGAGCATCTTGCCGGTCAGGTGCGAGATATAAGCAAGGTGCTTGAAGTGATCCGCTCGATTGCCGAACAGACCAATCTGCTCGCGCTGAACGCCGCGATCGAGGCGGCCCGGGCTGGCGACGCTGGGCGCGGCTTTGCGGTGGTGGCCGACGAGGTACGTGCCCTGGCGCATCGTACCCAGCAGTCCACCGGTGAGATCGAGCAGATGATTGGCAGCGTGCATCAGGGCACGGACAAGGCCGTGCACGCGATGCAATCGAGCAACGAGCGTGCCCGTACCACGTTGGAAATGGCTCGGGCGGCCGGCGAAGCTCTTGATGGCATCACCTCGGCGATCAGCCAGATCAGCGAGCGTAACCTGGTGATTGCCAGCGCCTCAGAAGAACAGGCTCAGGTCGCGCGGGAAGTGGATCGGAATCTGGTTAATATCCGTGACCTCTCGCTGCAGTCCTCGGCAGGTGCCAATCAGACGAGCGCGGCAAGCCAGGAACTGGCTCGCTTGGCCATCGACCTGAACGGTCTGGTAGCGCGCTTTCAGGTGTGACATGCGCTAGCCGCAATGGCGCCTTCCCGCCGTCTGCGGGCGCTTCAGCAGCCTCCCGTGCCCCCGTGACAGCACAACGCTGGGCATGGGCGGGAGAGCGGCGTACCATCCGGCGTTTTTCCATGGCAGGCACGGGCTGTTTCGGGCCGTACCAGCCGAGCTGCGAGATGCGCCCATGTCCGATATGCCTCGATTCATTCGCTTCATCAGCCGTACCAGCCTCGTTGCCCAGATCGTCGCGGGCCTGGTGGCTGGTGCCTTGCTTGCGCTACTGCTGCCTGGCGCAGCAAAATCCGCAGCTCTTCTCGGTGATCTGTTCGTGCAGGCGCTCAAAGCGGTAGCACCGATTCTGGTGTTCGTGTTGGTGACCTCTTCACTGGCCAACCACAAGCGCGGCCAGCCTACCCATATCCGCCCCATCATCTTGCTATACGCGCTCGGCACGCTGAGTGCAGCGGCCGTTGCCGTGCTGGCGAGCTTCATGTTTCCAACCACGCTCACGCTGGTCAGCGGTGCTGCGGATGTAGCGCCGCCATCGGGCGTGGGTGCTGTGTTGCAGACGCTGTTGTTCAATATCACGGCTAATCCGGTGCAGGCGCTGCTCGACGGCAACTTCATCGGCATCCTGGCCTGGGCCATCGGACTTGGCTTCGCCTTCCGTCATGCGCAGGAAAGCACCCGGCATCTGATCAGTGACCTTTCCGATGGCGTCACCTTGATCGTCAAGGTGGTCATTCGCTTCGCCCCGCTGGGGGTATTCGGGCTGGTAGCCGGCACGTTGGCCGAATCGGGCTTCGACGTGCTGCTGGGCTACATGCGGTTGTTGCTGGTGCTGGTCGGCGCGATGCTTTTCATGGCGTTGGTGATGAATCCGCTGATCGTGTTCTGGCAGATCCGTCGCAACCCGTATCCGCTGGTATTCGCCTGCCTGCGAGAAAGCGGTATCACGGCGTTCTTCACGCGCAGTTCTGCCGCGAACATTCCGGTGAACATGCAGCTCTGCCAGCGGCTCGGGCTGCACAAGGACACCTATTCGGTATCCATTCCGCTCGGGGCGACGATCAACATGGGCGGCGCGGCGATCACCATCACGGTGCTCACTCTGGCGGCGGTCAACACCCTGGGTATCGAGGTGGATATCGCCACGGCAGTGCTGCTCAGCCTTCTGGCTGCGGTATGTGCCTGCGGTGCGTCGGGTGTCGCCGGTGGTTCGCTGCTGCTCATTCCGCTGGCGTGCAGCCTGTTTGGCATCTCCAATGACCTTGCGATGCAGGTGGTGGCCGTCGGCTTCATCATCGGGGTTGTCCAGGACTCGGCGGAAACCGCGCTCAACTCCTCTACCGATGTGCTGTTCACCGCCGCTTCGTGTATCGCACATGGCGATATCGATGGAGATGCCGAGCGCCGGGTGTGACGGCGTGAGGTGGAAACAAAAAACGGCGCCCTAGGGCGCCGTTCTTGTTTGTCGCTAGTCAGACTCAGCCTTTGTAGCGGCGCAGCACCAGTGTGGAGTTGGTGCCACCGAAGCCGAAGCTGTTGCTCATCACGGTATCGAGCTGCACGTTCTCGCGGGTTTCGCGAAGAATCGGCATGTCCGCGACTTCCGGATCCAGCTCGTCGATGTTGGCGGAGCCCGCGATGAAGTTGCCTTCCATCATCAGCATCGAGTAGATCGCTTCATGAACGCCTGCAGCGCCCAGCGAGTGACCGGATAGGCTCTTGGTCGAGCTGATGGTCGGGATCTTGTCGCCGAACATGTTGCGCACGGCCTTGATCTCGGCAACGTCACCGACCGGCGTGGAGGTGCCGTGGGTGTTGAGGTAGTCGATCGGGGTATCGACGGTCGACATTGCCTGCTGCATGCAGCGCAGGGCGCCTTCGCCACTCGGAGCAACCATGTCGTAGCCGTCGGAAGTGGCGCCGTAGCCGACGATTTCAGCATAGATCTTGGCGCCGCGCTTGAGTGCGTGCTCCAGTTCTTCGACCACCACCATGCCGCCGCCGCCGGCGATGACGAAACCGTCACGCTTGGCGTCGTAGGCGCGGGAGGCTTTCTCCGGGGTATCGTTGTACTGGCTGGACAGCGCACCCATGGCATCGAACAGGCAGCTCTGGCTGTAATGCTCTTCTTCACCACCACCGGCGAAGACCACATCCTGCTTGCCCATCTGGATCTGCTCCATGGCGTGGCCGATGCAGTGCGCGCTGGTGGCGCAGGCCGAAGCGATGGAGTAGTTAATGCCTTTGATACGGAACGGCGTCGCCAGGCAGGCAGAAACGGTGCTGCTCATGGTGCGCGGCACGCGGTATGGGCCGATACGCTTGACACCCTTGTCGCGCAGAATGTCGATGGCTTCCATCTGGTTGATGGTCGAGGCGCCACCGGAGCCGGCCACCAGGCCGATGCGCGGGTTGGAGATGTCATCGAGGGTGAAGCCGGCGTCTTTCACGGCCTGCTCCATTGCCAGATAGGCGTAGGCGGCGGCGTCACCCATGAAGCGCAGGACCTTGCGGTCGATCAGCTCTTCGAGGTTCAGGTTGACGGAGCCGGAAACCTGGCTGCGCAGCCCCATGTCCGCGTAGGACTGGTTGAAGCGAATGCCGGGGCGGCCGGCGCGCAGGTTGCCGGAGACGGTCTCTTTGTCATTGCCCAGGCAGGAAACGATACCCAGGCCAGTGATCACGACGCGACGCATGCGGATGTCCTTCAAAAGCTGTCGGTAGAGGTGAACAGGCCGACGCGCAAGCCTTCGGCACTGTAAATCTCGCGGCCATCAACGCTGACGGTGCCATCGGCGATGCCGAGAATCAGCGAGCGGTTGATGGTGCGCTTGATGTGAATGTTGTAGGTGACCTTCTTGGCGGTCGGCAGAACCTGACCGAAGAACTTCACTTCGCCGGAGCCGAGGGCACGGCCGCGGCCGGGGTTGCCCTGCCAACCGAGGTAGAAGCCGACCAGCTGCCACATGGCATCCAGGCCCAGGCAGCCGGGCATGACCGGATCGCCTTCGAAATGGCAAGCGAAGAACCAGAGATCAGGGTTGATATCCAGTTCGGCGACCAGTTCGCCCTTGCCATACTTGCCGCCCACTTCACTGATGTGAACGATACGATCGACCATCAGCATGTTCGGCGCGGGCAGTTGCGCATTACCGGGACCGAAGAGTTCGCCGCGGCTGCAACGAAGCAGGTCTTCCCGAGTAAAGGCGTGTTGTTTGGTCATGCGTATTCCTCAATGGGCCCCTGCGAAGGGCTTTGCTGCTTACATACCGGGCCAGAATTCGAGGCCTGATCATCAAGACTAGTCATAGACTGCCGCGTTGTGGCTAAAGTCACAGCTTGCCAACAGCGACGCCATTCAATCCGTACCTGCGGCTGAAGGCGCAAAGACAGAACGGGCGGCTACTTTAACACTCCTTAACGACGAACGAGGACCTTGCGACAGCGTGTCCTCTATAGACAATCGTTGCAGGGACGGTTGCATGGCGTGGACGATTACCTGCTGCTAACGCTCGGGCAGGCTCTGAATCAGTGTTAGCAGCGACCGTAAGCAAATGATTTAACAGGGCTTGGCGGTTGCGCTGGCCGCTGTGAAGATGAAACGTATAATGCCCGGCACTGCCATTTCGGATGGCCTACGACGGATTCCACATGACACGACAGCAACCCATCGCGGTACTCGGCGGCGGCAGTTTCGGGACCGCGATCGCCAATCTGTTGGCCGAGAACGGTCACCACGTTCTGCTCTGGATGCGCGATGCGGAGCAGGCTGAAAGCATCCGAAGGCTGCGACAGAACCCGCGCTACCTGAAGGGCGTCGAGATCCTGGCGCAGGTCGAGCCGACCACCGATCTGTCGTTCACTCTCGATGCCTGCGAGCTGATCTTCGTTGCGCTGCCGTCCAGCGCGCTGCGCCAGGCGCTGCAGCCGTTCGCCGCGCAGCTTGGCGGCAAGATGCTGGTCAGTACAACCAAGGGCATCGAGGCTGACGGATTCATGCTGATGAGCCAGATCCTCGAGCAGATCGCACCCCAGGCGCGCATCGGCGTGCTGTCCGGACCGAATCTGGCGCGGGAAGTAGCCGAGCATGCGTTGACGGCGACCGTCGTGGCGAGCCATGACGAGGCGCTGTGCCGAAGCGTGCAGCATTATCTGCACGGTCGTACGTTCCGCGTTTACGCCAGCTCCGATCGTTTCGGCGTCGAGCTGGGTGGCGCGCTGAAGAACGTCTACGCGATCATGGCGGGCATGGCCGCTGCGCTGGGCATGGGCGAGAATACCCGTAGCATGCTGATCACCCGCGCGCTGGCGGAAATGACCCGGTTCGCTGTGAAACTGGGTGCCAATCCCATGACCTTTCTCGGGCTGGCAGGGGTGGGCGATCTGATCGTTACCTGCACCTCGCCCAAGAGTCGCAATTTCCAGGTGGGCTACGCCCTGGGCGAAGGCCTTAGCCTGGAAGAAGCGGTTTCCCGGCTGGGCGAGGTTGCGGAAGGCGTCAATACCATCAAGGTGCTCAAGTGCAAGGCCGAGGAGCTGCAGGTGTACATGCCGCTGGTCGCGGGTCTGCATGCCATCCTGTTCGAGGGGCGTACGCTCGATCAGATCATCGGTGTACTGATGCGGGGCGAGCCCAAGACCGATGTGGATTTCATTTCAACCGACGGTTTCTGAGCCGAGCGTAGGGGACATTCCATGAATCAATCGAACCAGGCAACGGACCGGGAATCGCTGATCCTGCGGGCCGTCTGGATGCTGATCTTCTTCTTCGTCTGGCAGTTGGCCGAGCTGGCCCTGCTGGTGGTCGTGGTGCTGCAACTGGTGATGCGCCTGGTCAAGGGCCATGCCGACTCCAGTCTGCAGGGCTTTGGTGACAGCCTCAGCCAATACATCGCGCAGATCGGCCGTTTCGCCACCTTCAATACCGAGCGCAAGCCCTGGCCGCTTTCGGATTGGCCCACACCACGCCCTGCGGATGTGGAGCTGACCACCCCGGTTCCGCCCGTTGCGCCAACCGAGCCGAAGGACTCCCAGCAGGGTCCGACGGTATGAGGCTTTGGCTGCTACGACATGGCGAAGCCGAGCCCAGCGCGCGCACCGATGCGGAGCGCAACCTGACTGAGGGGGGGCGCCGCGATGTGCGCCGCAGCGCCACCTTTCTTCGCGGTAAGCCGCTGCAGACGATTCTGGTAAGTCCGTTCCAGCGCGCGCAGCAGACTGCGGACGAGGTGCGCAAGGCTCTCGGCTTCGCCGGCCAGTGCGAGACGGTTGATTGGGCAACACCGGAGTCCGATCTTGCCGAGGCATTGCGGCAGCTCGATCTGCGCAGCGAAAGCGATCTGCTACTGGTTACCCACCAGCCCTTCGTCGGCAATCTTGCCGGCTGGCTGGTGAACGGCAGCTACGCGGAGCCTGTGCCGATGGCGACCGCGTCCCTGGCGGAGCTGGAGGGTGAGGCAATTGCCGGAGGGCTGATGCAGCTGGTGTCCTTGCGTCACGTTGGTTAGGGTTGTCCGGTCCGCCTGGCTGTTCTGCTCACGGCGGCACCATCAATCAAGAACAACAACAGACGTCAGGAGTATGCGCCTTGAGTATCTGGCACCGTCAGCCCAACCTGGAAGAGCTTCACAGTACCCGCAAGAACACCATCACCGAATTGCTGGACATCCGCTTCGAGGCCTTCGATGACTCGTCCATCACCGCCAGCATGCCGGTCGATGCACGCACCCATCAGCCTTACGGCCTGCTACATGGTGGTGCCTCTGTTGTGCTGGCTGAAACGCTCGGTTCGATGGCCAGCTATCACTGCATCGACAGCAGCAAGTTCTATTGCGTTGGCCTCGAAGTGAACGCCAACCATCTGCGTGGTTTGCGCAGCGGACGCGTGACCGGCGTATGCCGGCCGGTGCACTTGGGACGCTCGACCCATGTCTGGGATATCCGTCTCAGCGGCGAGGACGGCAAGCCAAGCTGCATTTCACGTTTGACCGTCGCGATCGTGCCCCTGGAAAAAGGCGCTCCGGCGGGCTGACAGCAAACCTGGAGCATTGCGGCCTGCTGATTGGCCTGAATGCCCTTCATTCGGCAGGGCTATGGCGATTGCCGCCTGCCGAGGCCTGCCAGACAATGAGGCTTCAGTCTGTCCGGCAATGTCTTCCATGTCGCAACGCATCTTCTTCGCCCACGCCAATGGCTTTCCCTCGGCCACCTATCGCAAGCTGTTCGACGCCCTGGCGCCGGAATACCGGGTCACGCACATGGACCGCCATGGGCACGACCCGCGCTTTCCGGTCGACGATAACTGGAACAACCTGCTCGACGAGTTGTTCGAGCAGCTCGACCGGTTGCACGAGCCGGTGTGGGGGGTAGGGCATTCGTTCGGCGGCATGCTGCATTACCGCGCCGCGCTGCTGCGCCCGGAGCTGTACCACGGGGTCGTCATGCTGGATTCGCCGATACCGACCTGGTTCGACCAGACGGTGATCTGGGCGGCCAAGCGCCTCGGTTTCATCGACCGGCTGACGCCGGCTGGCCGCACGCTGGGACGGCGCGAACAGTTCGCCAGTGTCGAAGAGGCACGCGCCTATTTCGCCGGCAAAGCCCTGTTCAGCAGCTTTGATCCGGAATGCCTAGAAGCCTATATCGAGCATGGTCTGGAGCCTGTGGGGCAGGGGATGCGCCTGCGTTTCGATCCGCAGACCGAAATCAGCATCTATCGCAGCGTGCCTCATCTCACTCCCGGTTGGCCGCCGGCCTTGAAGATTCCGCTGGCGATGATTCGCGGGCGCGATAGTCGTGTCGTGCTGCCGCATCATGGTTATCTGCTGCGGCTGATGTCGCGTGGCGAAGCGCACACCTTGCCAGGAGGCCACATGTTTCCGTTCGAACAGCCGCAGCAGACCGCGGAAAAGCTGCGTGAACTGCTTGGCCGCTGGGGCAGCTATACCGAGCTTTCCAAGGGGGCTGCATGAGCGTGCTGTTCGAAGAAGTCCGGCTGAGCCTGCCGCATCTCGAGGTGGCGGCGCATCTTTACGGGCCTGACGATGGCAAACCGGTGATTGCGTTGCATGGCTGGCTGGATAACGCGGCAACCTTCAGCCGGCTGGCGCCCAGGCTGAAAGGGCTGCGCATCGTGGCGCTGGATCTGCCTGGTCACGGCCATTCCGATCATCGTCCGATCGGGGCCGGATACAACATCTGGGACTACGCCCATGACGTGCTGCAGGTCGCCGAGCAGCTTGGCTGGCAGCGCTTTTCATTGCTCGGGCACTCCATGGGCGCGATCGTTTCCGTGCTGCTCGCCGGTGCGCTACCTGAGCGCGTCGAGCGGCTCGCATTGATCGACGGCGTGATTCCCTACACCGGCGAGGCGGATAGCGCGCCGCAGAAGCTTGGTTCCGCCCTCGAGGCGCTGCTCGCGGTGAACGACAAGCGCAAGCCGGTCTACGCGAGTTTCGACCAGGCTGTGGAAGCGCGGATGAAAGGTGTCGGCGCGGTCAGTCGCGAGGCGGCCGAGATGCTCGCACAGCGCGGGTTGATGCCTGTGCCCGGCGGCTACACCTGGCGCACCGATCCACGCCTGATGCTTCCCTCGGCAATGCGGCTGACCCGCGCCCATGCGTTGGCCTTCGTCAGTCGGGTCGCTTGCCCGACCAGCCTGGTGCTGGCCGAGCAGGGCTTGATGATGCAGCCTGAGCTGCTCGAGCTTGTCGAAAGCTTCCCGTTCGATATCCGCCGCCTGGTGGGTGGGCATCATTTGCATCTGGACGATGACATTGGCGCTGAGGCGGTCGCCAGGGTATTCAACAGCTTCTTACACGACTGACGTATCCGGCGGGCTCGCAATACTCTCTCGCAAACCCTTGCTTGACTTGCTTTTGCCAACTGGCGAGGCTGGGAAGCAATGTTCCAGCAGAGCCAGCGCAATGATCGATCGCTACAGTGCCACGTTTCCCTGCGAGCACCGGCCTGCTGACGTTCTGAGCCTATCGGGTCCATGCGACGCGATACTCCGGTTGAGCTTCGGCAAGCAGTCGAAGGTGTCCCGTTGAGGAGAGTTATGCGAAGTGCATGGATAGCAGCGGCGACGTTTTTCTCCGCCGCTGTGCTGGCGGCTGACGTTACCGGGAGCGCCGATCTGGAGCGCCTGCCTCGTTTTGCCCAGGCGCAGATCGTCGATTACCGGAAAACCCAGGTTCAGGAGCGGGTGTATCCACAGGACTCGATACGTCGCATCAGTGGCAACCTGCGGATGGCCTCCCAGGTGGTCGTCTCTGGCGAGCTGACCGCGATCACCTATCAATTGCCAGCCACGCACACGGGTATTGAAGCCTTTACCGAGGCTCGCGGCACGCTGTTGCAACAGGGCGCCGAATTGCTCTTCTGGTGCGAAGGGCGTGAGTGTGGTTCCAGCAGTCTGTGGGCCAACGCAATCTTCGACAAGTCGATGCTCTACGGTCCCGAGGCGCAGCAGGCCTATCTATTGGCGCGCATGCCCAGCGGTGAGGGCGAACTGATCGCGCTGTACGGGATTACCCGTGGCAACGGTAGGCCTTACCTGCATGTCGAACAACTTCTCTCCGACCGGCCTTTGACGGGTGTACTGCCGACTGCGGCGACATTACAACAACAGCTGCGCAGCACCGGCGAACTGCGTCTACCGGATCTGGCCGATGAGCCGACGGCCGAGTGGGGTGCGCTGCTGGCCAACGTCATGCGCCTGGACAGCACAACGCGGGTGAGCCTGGCCGGGCGCAGCGCAGCGGCCTGGCGTGAGGCGCTGGTCGCCGAACGCATTCGTGGCGGCCGCCTGGAAGTGGATGAGTCGGAGCAACCCGGTTTGCTCATCAGACTATTGCGCTGATCCTGCGTAACGGCTGCAATAGCCGTCTTCGCTGGCGCGTTGCTGACAGAACGCGCCGGCTCTTTTCAGTAGAGTAATTTCACATGCTCAACAATGATCGCCTGCTGGTGCAGATTCTGCTCCTCGGGCTGCTGGCCGCCTGTCTCTGGGTACTGGCGCCCTTTGCTTCCGCGTTGTTCTGGGCTGCCGTTCTGGCATTCGCCAGCTGGCCGGTCATGCGCGTGCTGACCCGTTGGCTGAATGGCAATGCCACGCTCGCCGCCGGTCTGCTCACGTTCAGCTGGATGGTTCTGGTGGCGGTGCCGCTGGTTTGGCTGGGCTTCAACATCGCCGACCAGATACGCGATGCCAATGCATTGCTGCACGATCTGCAGGTTGAGGGACTACCGCCGGCGCCGGCCTGGCTGGGTGAGGTGCCGCTGATAGGCGATGCACTGCTGAATTTCTGGAGCACCGTGGACGAGCAGGGCACGGCGCTGATCGCCAGCATTCGGCCCTACATCGGCCAAGTCGCCAACTGGCTCCTGGTGCGCAGCGCGCGCATCGGCGGCGGGATGCTCGAACTGGCGCTGAGCCTGGTGCTGGTGTTCTTCTTCTATCGCGATGGGCCACGCTTGTCGGCATTCGTCCATAGCCTGTTGCACAGGCTGATCGGTGACCGTGCGGATCATTATCTGGAACTCGTTGCGGGGACGGTGCAGCGAGTGGTCAACGGGGTGATAGGCACTGCCGCGGCTCAGGCGATTCTGGCCTACGTCGGTTTTCTCATCGCCGGGGTGCCGGGAGCGCTGGTGCTCGGGCTGCTGACCTTCGCCTGTAGCTTCATCATGGTGCCGCCGCTGATCTGGGGCCCAGCCGTTGCCTGGCTGGCCTGGCAGGGCGATTACGGTATGGCGATCTTCCTCGGCATCTGGGGGATGTTCATCATCAGCGGCGTGGACAACGTGCTCAAACCCTATCTGATCAGCCGAGGGGGCAATCTGCCGCTGGTGGTGGTGCTGCTCGGTGTGTTCGGCGGCATTCTCGCGTTCGGTTTCATGGGGCTGTTCCTCGGCCCGACCCTGCTCGCGGTGGCGTATAGCCTGCTGGGTGACTGGCTGATCAAGGAGGTGCCGCAGATGCCACCGCACGAATCGACGCAGCTCGCGAACGAGCGGCGGGAACCTGCCGGGCGGTGAGGTGGCGTCTGCCGATCACTGCTCCTCTTCGTAGCGCACGAGGGCGTCGTGGGCGACGATGCGGCCCAGCGCTATGAGCTCCGGCGCCTTGTAGAACTCGTAGAAGCGGCAGGCCCGCTTCGGAATATTGACCAGTACATTCGGCGGATAGCCGGCGATCTTGTACTGCGCCAGCGAAGACTGCATGACATCGAAGCTCTGGTTGATCAGCTCCAGCAGCGACGCCGGGCCGGTCACGTCGATCACCGTCGAGCCCTCTGCCGAACGCGGCGCGCCGCGGCTGGTTGGCGCCGCCGGCGGCTGATCGCCGCGAGTCAGCTCGCCGGCACGGATGTCTTCGATCTGCTCGGTCAGCTCGGCTTCGTCCTTGCGCCAGAACGGGATGTGCGAGCTGATGGATGTCATGAGCGAGTCGAAGCGGCCGGGGCGCTCGATCTCCGGTAGCGGGTATTGCTTGTGATTGTTGGCGTTGAGGTTGACCGCGATGATCATGTCGCAATGCGCCGACACCACCGGGACGATCGGTAGGGGATTGAGCAGGCCGCCGTCGACCAGCATGCGATTGCCCTGCATGACCGGCGTGAACAGGCTCGGGATGGCCGCGGATGCGCGCATCGCCAGTTCCAGGCTGCCTTCCTGAAACCAGATCTCCTGCTGATTGGTCAGGTCGGTGGCGACCGCCGTGAACGGAATCGGCAGATCCTCGATGCGGGTCTTGCCGACCATGTCGCGGATGCGGCCGAACACCTTTTCGCCGCGGATCGCGCCGAGGCTGAAACTCGGGTCGACCAGGCGCAGCAGGTCCAGGTAATCGAGGCTTTCGATCCAGCTGCGGTACTCGTCGAGCTTGCCAGCTGCATAGATGCCGCCCACGACCGCGCCCATGGAGCAGCCGGCGATGCAGGCGATCTCGTAGCCACGTGCCTCCAGTTCCTCGATCACGCCGATGTGCGCATAGCCCCGTGCGCCACCGGATCCCAATACCAGTGCAACTTTCTTACTCATGCGGTTCTCCCTGTGGCACTCGCGATAGCTTCATGCCTGGCCGGCGAGCCTGCAAGCGCTGATCGGGCCTCGTCACGCTCGAGCCTGTCACCGCGTGCCCGAATCCAGCGGCAACCGGCGAAATCACGGTGGCCTTTGCTACAATCGCCGCCCGTTTGTGCACGTGTCACGAGAGAGTCCGATGAGCGAACCGATCCGCCTCACCCAGTACAGTCATGGCGCCGGCTGCGGCTGCAAGATATCGCCCAAGGTGCTGGACGTGATTCTTGCCGGCAGCGGTGCGCAGAACCTCGATCCGCGTCTGTGGGTCGGTAACGCCTCACGTGATGATGCCGCGGTGTACGGCATCGACGAGGAGCGCGGCGTGGTGTCGACTACAGACTTCTTCATGCCCATCGTCGACGATCCGTTCGATTTCGGTCGCATTGCTGCGACCAATGCCATCAGCGACATCTACGCCATGGGTGGCGATCCGCTCATGGCCATCGCCATCCTCGGCTGGCCGGTCAACGTGCTGCCGCCGGAAGTCGCCCGAGAAGTGATCGCCGGTGGCCGCGCCGTCTGCGATGCCGCAGGCATTCCCCTCGCCGGTGGCCATTCGATCGATGCGCCCGAGCCGATCTTCGGCCTGGCCGTCACCGGGCTGGTGAACAAGCACCAGATGAAGCGCAATGACACCGCTACCGCCGGCTGCAAGCTGTACCTGACCAAGCCGCTGGGCATCGGCATCCTCACCACCGCCGAGAAGAAGGCCAAGCTGCGCGCCGAGGACGTCGGGCTGGCCCGCGACTGGATGTGCACCCTGAATACCGCCGGTAGCCGTTTCGGCAAGCTTGAAGGCGTTCGCGCCATGACCGACGTCACCGGTTTCGGTCTACTTGGCCATCTGGTGGAGATGGCCGACGGCAGCGGCCTGACCGCCGAGATCGACTACGATCGCGTGCCGCGGCTGCCAGGCATCGAGTACTACCTGGAGCAGGGTTGCGTACCCGGCGGGACCCTGCGCAATTTCGACAGCTACGGTGAGCGCATCGCCACGCTCGACGAACGCCACAAGCAGCTGCTCTGTGACCCCCAAACCAGTGGTGGCTTGCTGGTCGCCGTGGCGCCGGAAGGCGAAGCTGAATTCCTCGCCGTTTGCGCCGAGCTCGGCCTCGCCCTGGAGCCGATCGGCCAGCTGGTGGGCGCGCGCAGCCATGCGGTAGAGGTGCGTTGATGCGCAGCGATACCGAAGATTTTCGCGCGTTGTTCCTCAACGGCACCCCGATGATGGATGCCCGTGCGCCCGTGGAATTCGACAAGGGCGCGTTTCCCGGCGTGGTCAATCTGCCGCTGATGAATGATGTCGAGCGGCAGAAGGTCGGCACCTGTTACAAGCAGCACGGGCAGAAAGCCGCTATCGAGCTGGGCCATCAGCTGGTGTCCGGCAAGACCAAGGCCGAGCGTCTGCAGGCCTGGGCCGATTTCGCCCGTGCCCACCCGGAGGGTTACCTGTACTGCTTCCGTGGCGGCTTGCGCTCGAAGATCGTCCAGCAGTGGTTGAAGGACGAGATGGGCATCGAGTACCCGCGGGTCGTCGGCGGCTACAAGGCGATGCGCCATTTCTTGCTGGATACCATTGATCAGGCTGTCGAGCAGTGCGGTTTCGTGCTGGTGGGCGGGATGACTGGTACCGGCAAGACCGAAGTGCTGGCGCAGCTGGATAACAGCCTGGACCTGGAAGGCCTGGCCAATCACCGGGGCTCCAGCTTCGGCAAGCGCGCGACACCACAACCGGCGCAGATCGATTTCGAGAACGCCCTGGCGATCCGGCTGCTGAAGATGCGTGCCACGGGCATCGAGACGTTCGTTGTCGAGGATGAGGCGCGTCTGGTCGGGCGTTGCTCGATTCCATTGCCGCTGTTCAACGGTATGCAGGAATTTCCGCTGGTCTGGCTGGAGGACAGCCTGGAAGGGCGCGTCGAGCGGATTCTCAAGGACTACGTGATCGACCTGTGCGCTGAATTCATCGCCGAACAGGGCGAGAACGGTTTCGCTGCATTCGCCGAGCGTCTGCAGCAAAGTCTGGTCAATATCAGCAAGCGACTCGGCGGCGAGCGTTACCAGCGCCTGGCATTGCTGATGGATCAAGCGCTGGCGGAACAGGCGCGTAGCGGCTCTGTCGACCTGCATCGCGCCTGGATTGAGGCGCTGCTGGGTGAGTATTACGACCCCATGTACGCCTATCAGCGCGAGAGCAAGGCCGAGCGTATCGAGTTCGCTGGCGACCAGCCGTCCGTGGTCGAGTATCTGCGGCACCGTCAGGCGCGAGCGGCGCCTTAATTCCTGAATGGCATACGAGGGATCATGCGATGAAAACCTGGCTATCTTTGCCTTTGCTGGTTCTGTTGCTGGCCGGTTGTGCTGGTAAGACGGCATATCGTGACAGCTGCGCCGCGGAGCTGAATGCGGCGTGGAGGGAGCAGAGCCTGGCAGAAGCCGAAGGCTTCGCCGGTACGGTCAGCTACTCCAAGGCCATGGCCTTGCTGACCGGCGCCAAGACGCAGCAGCAGTTCGAAGCCTTCCGCGGCTGCACGCAGAAGGCGCAGAAGGCGCGCTTCTACCTTCGCGAATCCCGCGCCGGTCGCTGAGCCGGCGCCTTCAGTTGCCGGTCCGTTCGCTAGCGCACGGGCCGGCAATTGCCTTTGAGCCTTCCGGCTCGCTTACCGCTTTCCCGCGGCCGTCATCTCACAAGCAATGTCTGCAGCTGCTTTCCATCGTCTGGAAACAGGCGCAGCGGCGTGAGCGCTGCAACGGTGCCAGGATCACAAACTCGTCACCGGGCATTTCCTTCGCTTTGCCTGGCCGCAGCTGACCAGTAGCATCAGGGCGACGAACGAAGGAGAGTCTATGCGCACCCGATTGGACGCCTGCCTGCGAGCAGTCAACGAAGTATTGCTCGGCAAGGAAGCCCAGGTTCGACTGGCCCTTGCCTGTCTCTTGGCCCGAGGTCATCTGCTGGTCGAAGACATGCCGGGCATGGGCAAGACCACCCTGAGCCATACCCTGGCCAAGGTGCTGGGACTGGAGTTCCAGCGCATCCAGTTCACCTCCGATCTGCTGCCCGGCGACATTCTCGGCACCTCGGTGTTCGACAAGGACAGCGGACAGTTCGTCTTCCACCCGGGTCCGATCTTCGCCGAGCTGGTGCTGGCCGACGAGATCAACCGCGCCACGCCGAAGAGCCAGAGCGCGCTGCTTGAAGCCATGGAGGAGGGCCAGGTCACCATCGAGGGGGCGACGCGCCCGTTACCTGACCCATTCTTCGTCATCGCCACACAGAACCCGGTCAGTTCAGGCGGCACCTTTGCGTTGCCGGAATCGCAGCTTGACCGCTTTCTCATGCGCGTTTCCCTGGGCTATCCGGCCAAGGCAGCGGAAAAGGCGTTGCTGTTGGGCGAGTCGCGGCGCGATCTGCTGACCCGCCTCGAACCGCTGCTGGAACACGACGAACTACGTGCCATTCAGGACGCAGTGGGCAACGTGAGGGTCAGCGATGCGCTGGTCGATTACGTGCTGCGACTGGTGGAGGCCACCCGCACGCAGCCGCAATTCGCCTGGGGACTGTCGCCGCGTGGCAGCCTGGCCCTGCTTGCGGCTGCACGTGCCTGGGCGTTTCTCGACGGTCGCGACTACGTGATCCCGGAAGACGTGCAGGCGGTGTTGCCAACCGTGGTCGGTCATCGCCTGCGCGAGCGCGCGGATGCCACCGGTCACGGCGGCGGCGCGCTGGTGCAGTGGTTGCTGCGCGAAGTGCCTGCGCTGTGACAGCGACGTCCGCGCATGACGGCGGGCAACTGTCGTGAGGCTGTTGCCGCGCTTTCGTGACCGCTGGCTGCTGCGGCGCATCCCGCCCGCGTCCAGCGTGCGCCTGAATCAGCGGCGCATCTTCATCATGCCCACCGCGGTCGGGCTGGCGTTCCTGGTGGCGCTGCTGCTGATGCTGCTGACCGCGATCAACTACCAGAACAGCCTGGCCTACGGCCTGACCTTTCTGCTCGGGTCGTTGTATCTCGTCACCATCCTGCATACCTGGCGCAATCTTGCCGGCCTGGTCCTGCAGGCGGGCGGAACCACCGCAGCATTCGTCGGTGAGCAGGCGCTGTTGCGGGTGCGTCTGGAAAGTCCCGGTCGCGCCTATCAGGCGGTGGCGCTCGGCTGGCCGGCCAGCGGCTTGCGCCTGGTCGATGTGCCGGCGGGCGGCGCCGTCGAAGTCGAATTGAGCCTGCCGACGCAACGCCGCGGCTGGCTGCGACCGGGGCGTGTGCGGGTCGAGAGCCGTTTTCCGCTGGGGCTGCTGGTGGCCTGGAGCTGGATCGATCTGGAGCTGGCGGCGCTGGTCTACCCGCAGCCATCGATTGCCGAGCGCCCGCCCGGCGGCAAGGCGCAGGAAACCGAGGATGAGGGCACGCTGACGCGCGGCGCCGGTGTCGACGACTACCAGGGACTGCGGGCCTGGCAGCCGGGCGATCCGCGCCGACGCCTGCACTGGAAGGCCTATTCCCGTGGCCAGGGCCTGCTGGTGAAGGACTTCGCCAGCCTGCTCGGCAACGATCCGCTGCTGGACTTCGATGCCCTCGACGGTGACACCGAGCAGCGTCTGTCGAAACTCTGCCACTGGGTCGTCGACCTCAGCGACAAGCAGCAACCGTTTGCGCTGCGCCTTCCGGGTGAGCTGGTCGGCCCCGATGGCGGGCAGGCTCATCGGGATGCCTGCCTGCGTGCGCTGGCGCTGCATGGCTTGAGCGAGAAGGGCGCGAAGTGAGCGCGAAGCCGGGAATTCCGCGCAACAGCCTGATCTGGCTGCTGGTGGCGCAGGTGCTGGTGATCCTGCCGCACCTCACTCATCTGCCGCTGTGGATCATCGGCCTGTGGCTGGGTTGCGCCAGCTGGCGGATCCAGATCTTCCGCATGCGTGCGCGTTATCCGCGTAGTTGGCTCAAGGCGCTGCTGATGATTGGCGCCGGCTTCGGCGTGTATTTCTCGCGCGGCAGCCTGGTCGGACTGGAGGCCGGCGTGGTGCTGCTGATCGCTGCGTTCATTCTCAAACTCGTGGAGATGAGCACCCGTCGTGATGCGCTGGTATTGATCTTCCTGGGTTTCTTCGCGGTGGTGACCAGCTACCTGTTCGAGGACAGCCTGGTGGCCGGGCTGTATAGCCTGTTGCCCGTCACCGCATTGCTGGCCGCGATGATCGGGCTGCAGCAGAGCAGCCTGGTCACCCGACCATGGCCGACGGTACGCCTGGCCGGCTCGCTGCTGCTGCAGGCGGTTCCGCTGATGCTGGTGCTGTTCCTGTTTTTCCCTCGCCTGCCGCCGCTGTGGTCGTTGCCGCAGGCCGGGGACCGCGGTACGACTGGCTTGGCCGATCACATGGCGCCCGGCGATATCGCCCGTCTTGGTCGTTCGGCGGAGTTGGCCTTCCGTGTCACCTTCACCGGCGACATTCCGCCTCGCGACCAGCTCTACTGGCGCGCGGTGACCTTCGAACGCTTCGACGGCCGTCGCTGGTCGCAGTCCTACGCTTCGCAGCTTCCCCAGGCGCCGGAGTGGCAGGCGGCTGGTGAGCCGCTCAGTTACAGCATCGTCATGCAGCCCAGCGGTCAGCCCTGGCTGTTCGCGCTGGATGTGCCGCAGGTTGCGTCCGCCGAGGCGCAGCTGATGGCGGATTTTCATCTCCAGCGCCGCCAGCCGGTGAACAAGCCGCTGATGTATCAGGCGACCTCCTGGCTGGACGCGCGTCGCGAAGCGACCAGCGCACCGGCGAGCCTCGGGCGCGCATTGCAGCTGCCGGAGCAGGGCAATCCACGCGCTCGCGCCTGGGCCACCGAGCTACGGCGCTCTGCGCAGGAGCCGCAGGCGATGGTGGATGCGCTGTTGAAGCACTTCAACCGCCAGCCCTATCACTACACCTTGGAGCCGCCGCCGGTGGGGAGCGATATCGTCGATGATTTCCTGTTCGAGACACGCAGCGGATTCTGCGCACACTACGCCGGTGCCATGACGTTCGTGCTGCGTGCGGCGGGCATTCCGGCGCGCGTGGTGGCCGGCTACCAGGGCGGTGAGGTCAACCCGGCGGGCAACTACCTTTCCGTTCACCAGTTCGACGCCCACGCCTGGGTCGAGTACTGGGTCGCGGAGCGTGGTTGGGTCAGTGTCGACCCGACCTTCCAGGTTGCGCCCGAGCGGGTGGAGCAGGGCCTGGAGCAGGCGCTGGCCCGTGAGCAGAGCTTTCTCGCCGACGAACCGATGTCACTGCTGCGCTACCGTGACATCGGTTGGATGAACTCGCTGCGCCTGCGCTGGGACAGCCTCAATTACGGCTGGCAGCGCTGGGTACTCAATTATCAGGACGAGCAGCAGTCGCAGATGCTGCAGCGCTGGTTCGGCAAGCTGGACGGGCAGACGCTCGGTCTTGGCCTGGTGGCGCTGCTGGCTGTGCTGACCGGCGTGCTCGCGCTGCTGTTGTTCAAGCCCTGGCGGCGAGAAACGGACGTTCAGCAGCGCCTGTTCCGGCGCTTCGAACGACTTCTCGCACGTCATGGTGCGCGCCGTTACAAAGGCGAAGGCGCCCGTAGCTTCGCCCAGCGCGCCGCGTTGATGCTGCCCGAACAGGCGCCGGCCATCCTTGCGTTCGTCAGCCTCTACGAGGCGCAGCGCTACGCCCAGCAAAGCGATGCGACTGACGACCTGTCACGCGTCTTGAGCCAGCTGCGCCGGTCTCTGCCGTGGCGTCCCGCTGCGCCGGCGCAGCGTGGCTGACGTGCATTGCCGGCATGGATGATTCGGCATTTCATGCGGCCGCTTCTGCCAGGCAGGCTCGCACCCTCTCCGGCGCCCCTTTAACATCGCTCGCATAACGAACGATAACGAGGTGGATATGGAGCTTTGCGAGCTGCTGCAGGCGGTGCGAGACAATCCCGGCAATGTTGTGGTGCCGGCCAGCTGGGGGCAGGGGCGTGCCGGTTTCGGCGGCCTGGTCGCCGCACTGGTCTTCGAAAGCATGCGCGCCAAGGTGCCCGACGGCAGACCGCTGCGTTCGCTGGCGATCACCTTCGTCGGGCCGCTGGCGCTGGACACGCCGGCGAGCTTCGAGGCCGAGGTACTGCGAGAAGGCAAGGCCGTGAGCCAGATGCTAGGCCGCGTGATGCAGGACGGGCAGGTGGTCACCATAGTCCAGGGCAGCTTCGGCGCAGCGCGCAGTTCCGTCGTGGATGTCGCGGCAGAGCCGGCGCCAGCCATGCCACCGGTCGAAGCCTGCCAGGAACTGCCTTACGTAGCAGGCGTAACGCCGGAATTTACCCGCTACCTGGCCATGCGCTGGGGCATCGGCGGGCTACCATTTTCCGGCAACGCGTCCCGCGAAATGGGCGGCTGGGTGCGCCAGCGTGGTGATGTACCCCGCGAGCCGATGACTGAAGCGCACCTGCTGGCGCTGGTCGATGCCTGGCCGCCTGCCGTGTTGCCGCATCTGAAGAGCTTCGCGCCCGGCAGTTCACTGACCTGGACCATCGAATTCATCCAGCCGTTGCCTGAACTCGACAGCCACGACTGGTGCATGTACCGCGCAGTTATCGAGCATGCCCGTGACGGCTACGGCCACTGCGCCGCGGCGTTGTGGACGCCAACCGGAGAATTGGTCGCACTGAGCCGGCAAACGGTGACCGTTTTTGGCTGATGGCAATCGGCGGTGTGCGTTACCGATGTTCATCGCCGAGGTGCCGCGCTACGCGAGGGTTTTAGTTGCGATCGGTGCGGTAGATCTTTTCCGGATTCATCTTCGGGCTCCACGGCAGGCCGGCGTTCTGCCAGCCGTTCTGTAGGCGAAAACCTGCCTGCGGTCCTTCCTTTATGGCCGCGCCCTGAAATCCATCGACGACATACCGTGCATTGGGAAAACCGTTCTCACGCAGGAAATCCGCACTGGGTTTGCCACGCACGCTGCCCGAGCGGCACATGGTGATGATTTCGGTGTCGGCGCCCAGCCCACGCTTGTCCAGTTCGGCCTGGATCTGCTCGAGGAACTTCGGATTACGGTTGGTCTGGAACGCACCGCGCTCGTCATTCCAGGCGTTCCGCTCGACGAGCAGATACGGAATGTTGGTGTCCACGGCATCGGTGAAGCCGACGAACATGATCTCCACCGGGTCGCGGACGTCGATGAAGAGGACCTTTGCACCCTCCTGTTGGGCGCGGGCGTAGGCGTCTTGCGGGGTGACTTCGAGTTCTACTGCCTGGGCCGCGAAAGCCAGCATGCTGAGGGAAAGGGCGATCAATGAGGATTTCATCCGGAGCTCCGACATGAAAGGACGTAGATGTTCGGGTCATCTTATACCGGCGGGGGTATTTATCCACTCATTGATCATTCAGTGCTTCTCTTCCCAGCCGCTCAGCATGGCTCTGATGTGTTCCAGGGGCGTCCGCCCGGTTGTGGCCAGGTATACATGCGCTATCAGGAAGATCAGCATCATGAACGCGCCCGCCGTGTGCAGCAGTGCGACCTGTTGCAAGCCGAACCAGGGCGAGAGTAGCTCCTGTACCTGCTCCCAGAAGAGATAGAGTAGCCCGGTCAGCCACAGCAGCGGGCCGATCATCACTTTGACGAACAGGTACGACAGGCGCTGCAACGGGTTGTGCTTGCGCTCCACCGTGATCTTGTACGGATGGGGGGCGCCCATGAAAATCCCGTGGACGTAGTAGCGCAGCATCCGGTCGATGTTGTTCAGCGTGGGAATGTACTGGCGCCACTGGCCGGTGGTGAAATGCCAGAAGATACCGAATACCCACAACAGCATCAGCAGCCAGGCTGATACCCCATGGATTCCAACCGCAGTGCGAAACTCCAATAACGCGTGGCTGCCATGAACCGCGAAGCCGCTGAACAACAGCGTGATGATCAGTGTGGCTTGTGACCAGTGCCAGAAGCGCTCGAAACGGGTAAACAGGTAGAGACGCTCGCCCATGTCAGTGACTCCTTCTGCGGCGGCGCGAGAGTACGCGCAAGGCGGCATGGATGAGGACGCCCAGCAGGGCGAGGCCAGCCAGCCCAAAGCCGATCCGGTCGAGCAGGGGGCTGTGGTGTTTGCCAGTCAGCCAGATGCCGGGAACAGTGCCGAGCCGGCTTTGTTGGGCATGGCACTGTGCGCAATCGAGCGCCTGTTCCTTCGGTGCGACCATATGGGTGATTGGCCACAGCATCGACGTGTCGACGAAGCCGAACTTGCCACTATAGGGTGCGCCAGAAGCGTCGGCTCCAGCCTGCAGGGCCTTGCCCCAATCGAAGTTGTACCAGAACGCCGTATCGTTCGGGATCGCGGTATGCGGCACCAGCAATGTCAGGAGTTCGGTATCGAAAGGCTGGCGCCCGTGAAAGGTTTTGACCGGCCAGATGCGTGCATCAGTGGCCCCCGGTGTGCCGTGAAAGCTATTGATCGGTACCCGGGTGCTTGGGTCTATTACCGTATCGGGTTGCACATAGCTAACCCGACCGTCGAACCAGACATAGTCGGGCACTACATCCTCGCCGAGTACGAAACTGCCCTTTCTGCTGTCGTAAAGAACCTGACCGCGCTCGTTGCGCGTCTGGAATGGTTTGCCGTTGGCGTCCATTCTTCCGGCGCTGGACCAGTCCCAGGCCATTTTGGTAGGCACGCCGCCGCGGGCGAAGGCTGGGATATGACAGCTCTGGCAGGCAAGCACGCTGGTGTGGTCATTAAGGCGCCCGGTGTGCAGCAGGTTTCCCAGGTGCGGCTTGTCACCATGGCAGGACTGACAGGTCGAACGATTGCGCTCGCTGCGCTCACCTCGAGTGACTGCGCCGTGCGGGTCGCTGGCAGTAACGTTGATGCGACTGCCGGCGATCCGGTGCTCCTCGGCAACGTGGCACGTCGCACAGGTGAAATCGAGACCCTCCGCGGCCATGTGCACGTCCAGCTCACGCGACGGCGCATTGAGCGACGAATCGAGATCGCCGTGTTTCACGCCGTCGCCACCGCCGCCGTAGTAATGGCAGGTCCCGCAGGTCCGGCGCGTGGTTGCGCCAACATGGCGTGCCACGGCGGCCAGGTCGACCGGTTCGATGAATTTGCCTGAGCCGGGTGCGGTTTCGCTGCGCACCAGCGGCGGATGCCCTGCGAGGCCCGCAAGCTTGAGGTAGTTGCCGGTGTTATGGCAGGAAAGGCAGTCGACCTTGGTTTCGTCCGTAAAGTCGAAGCTGGCATCCTTCCAACCATAGCCGATGTGGCAAGACTGGCAGAACGCCTCGTTGGAACGGTCGCCGATGCAGAAGCCGTTGAGCATGGTCTTCTTGCCCAGACGCTGACCGGTATCCGGGTTTATGTAGTCCCAAGTCCAGTGCCGCGTGGCCATGATCTGCTTGGCTGCCTTGCCGTGGCAGCTCAGACATGCCCGCGTTACTTCTTCGCCACTGGCGAAAGGACCCAGCAGGGCATCGAAACGAGCGTGATTGGCGGTGGATGCTTGCGCCAGGCCGCCAGCAAGCAGGAGCGGCGCTAGTAGCAGGGCGATGGTGCGCTGGCGGAATGCTCTCACTTGCTGCATGGCAGCGGCGCTAGGGTCCAGCATAGATCACCCCTGGCAATCTGCTACTGCAGCCATTGCGGCTGTAGCAGCATGACGACGCCCCGCGGGAGCATCACCGCACCGCTGATGAGCTTCAGCGTGCCGCCAGGTCGTTTTGTGAGCTTGCGGCTGCTCAGCGCGAGCACGGCGAAACAGGTAGTACATCTGATCAGCAATGACGAACGTCAGCACTGCCGGCGGCCAGACGCCGGCGTCACGGGACAGGCGCAGCAGATCGGCGCGAGCGGCAGGATCGCGATCGACTTCCCGCAGGCGAATCTCCAGCTCCGAATGCTGCGTGGAGAGCTCCGCGAGATGGGCCTTGGCTGCGCTGCAGTGCGGGCAGCCGTCACGCACGAATACCTCAAGCACCGTTGCGTTAGCGAAGGCATGAGCGCTGGCCAGTATCCCCAGAAGCATCAACAGAGCCCCGCGCAACACGACGTGGTACATGAGCGTGCTTCCCTGGTGCTGGCCTAGCCGCCGGCGGGGCGATGGCACATGGTTTGCGAATCCACGCCCATCCTCGACCGTCTTTTTCCGGCCGGCAATGATCTGTAGCAAGGTTGCGCGGTGTGAACGGCCTTGGCGCAGCAGGGTGGACTAATCTCTTAATCAGCGTCATGTAACCGGACCTGGCAAGCGGACAGAATCAGGCACCGGTGAGACAGGCCTGTGCCGTGCTGTTTGCCGTTCTACCAGCGGAGATTTTGGCGATGAAGATCGAGCGATTCGAAGACCTGATCGACTGGACACGCGACACCCATGCCATGCTGGCTCGTTGCATGGCTCGCTGTTCCGACAAGCACGAAGAGACCCGAGCCAAATGGCTGCTGGTCTACATTGCCGACCATGAGAGAGCACTGGCGGAAACGGTCGACAAGATCGAGAAGCATGCCGACCCGAAGGCATTGCATACCTGGATCTACGACTATCTGACACGCAATCCGGTGTTGCGCAATCAGGCCTGTAAGGCTTACGACACCATGACGGTGGAGGAGATTTCCCTGGATATCTTCACCATTCATAACCAGGTGATCGATCTCTACCGCTCCTTGGCGCGTCGCGCCGAAATTGATGGTGCACGCAATCTCGCCGAGGACCTTCTACGCATGGAAGAACACGAGACCATGCGTCTTGCTCGCCAGGTGAGCCGTATTCACGAGATGTGATGTCAGTGCGGCCTGTCCTGCCGTCCATTGCAATGTCCGAACTCGGCAACACCGGGTGCCGCATGTACATTTGCCCCCGTTTCCCTGTTGCCAGGTGACACAGTGACGCCGGCTAGTCTGTCGCGAGTGAATTGCCGCGGGCTTGGAGGTTCTTACTCAAGCATCATCCCAGCCGCAGTCGCCGCCCAAGCGATGCGCTTTCCCGCATACTGCGTGCCGTCAGTCAGCATGGTTACGGTTGCATATCGATGGTGTCGCTCTCCGGCTATCTCGGCCTTTTTCTCGCGGCGTTCGGTGCCGCCACGCTGCTACCGATGCAGTCCGAGGCGGTGCTCGCCGGCCTCCTTCTTTCCGAACGCTACACGGTCTGGGCCCTGGTCGCCGTGGCCAGCCTGGGCAACGTATTGGGCTCGCTGGTGAACTGGTTGCTCGGGCGTTACGTCGAGCATTTGCGCCACAAACGCTGGTTTCCGGTCAACGAGCGGCAACTGGCGAAGGCGCAGCAAAGCTATCACCGCTACGGCCGCTGGACGCTGCTGCTCAGCTGGGTGCCGATCATCGGTGATCCGCTGACCCTGGTCGCCGGCGTGATGCGTGAGCCGCTATGGAGCTTTCTGCTGATCGTCACGCTGGCGAAGACCGCGCGTTACCTCATGGTGATGGGGCTGACCCTAGGCTGGATGTGACGCAAGGGCTGACAGCGCGACCGTGCCTGGCCGATCATGGCGGCCAACGACTACAGGGCAGGAAACCGAGCCGCATGATCAGCGAGGCGCAAACGACAGCAGACGAGACAGCCGTCTCGGCGATAGCCCGCCGGGACAGCATCAGCGTCCGCCTGGTAGCCGAGGCGCTGCTGGGTTTCGTGCAGCCCGGGCTATCCACCGGGCAGCTGCTGGATGAGATCGGCCTCGACCCCGCCTGCCTGCAAGATCCCGACGGCCGCATGGACGTGCGCGACTACTCGCAACTCTGGCTGCGCCTGGCGCGGCGCTTCGATGACGAATTCTTCGGCATGGACCCGCGCCGGCTGCGCTGGGGCAGCTTCGTCTTTCTCAGCCGCAGCTGCATCCAGCAGCCGACACTGGAGAAGGCGCTGGTTCACGCACTGAGCTTTCTCGGGCTGGGCCTGGAGAACCTGCGCGGCAAGCTGATCCGCAGCCAGAGCCTGGCTGAAGTTGTGCTGCGCGAACGCAACCCCGAGCCGGCGCGAGCCTTCTGCTACTTCACCTTCTGGATGCTCCTGCACGGCCTGGCCTGCTGGCTGGTGGGGCGGCGTATCCCGCTGCTGGCGGTCGAGTTGCGTTGTGCCGAACCGGACTACACGGATGATTACCGGGTGATGTTCTCCGACAACCTGCGTTTCGGCCGGCCGTCGACGCGGATCATTTTCGCTGCCGAAGTGCTCGATCTGCCGATCCGTCGTAGCGAAGCAGAATTGCAGGCCTTTCTCGCCGAAGCGCCAGCCAACATCCTGGTGCGTTATCGCGACCACTCCAGCCTGGCCAGCCGCATCAAACAGCACCTGCGCAGCCTGCCCGCCGAACGCTGGCCGGACAGCGAGACGCTGGCGCAGACCTTGTGCATCTCGGCGTCAACCCTGCGCCGACGCCTGGCGGAAGCGGGGCTGCCGTACCAGGCGATCAAGGACGGCTTGCGTCAGGAGATGGCCACCGAGTGGCTGGCCGATGCTGCCATCAGCTACGGCGAAATCGCCGAGCGGCTTGGGTTTGCCGATGTCAGCTCGTTCTACAAGGCATTCCGCAAGTGGACGGGCATCAATCCCGGGCACTACCGCAATCTGATTCTGGCGCCGGCGCGGCGCTGATTACCCGCCTCCAGCCTTCAGTCCACCGGCGTGTGTTGTGGCGCAGCGTGATCGCGTTTTGCCATTGGCCAAAACGGTCAGGCAGGTTGAGAACATCGACCATTGCCGCACCCGTGTGGCTGTCCAAAGATAACTTCCGGCTTCGCACCGAATAACAACAAGCACGGGAGAGCGCCATGCAGATTCGCGACAAGGTATTCCTCATAACTGGCGGCGCATCCGGCCTCGGCGCTGCGGCGGCGCAGGCGCTGGTGGAGGCGGGCGGCAAGGTCGTACTCGTCGATCTGGATGAAGCCGCGGCCAACGCAACGGCACAGGCGCTGGGGCCGAACGCCTTGGGTGTCGCTGCCGATATTCGTGATGAGCAGGCCGCGCGCCATGCCGTCGCCACCGCCCGCGAACATTTCGGCGCGTTGCACGGGCTGGTCAACTGCGCCGGCGTCGCCGGCGGCGAAAAGGTCCTCGGCCGCAACGGCCCGCACAGTCTGGACGGCTTCAGCCGCATCGTCGGCATCAACCTGATCGGTAGCTTCAACATGCTGCGGCTGGCCGCCGAGGCGATGGCCGAGAACGCGCCTGACGAAGGTGGCGAGCGCGGCGCGATCATCAATACCGCATCGATCGCTGCCTTC
The DNA here is from genome assembly GCF_003935375.1 of Stutzerimonas xanthomarina. Lineage (GTDB taxonomy): Bacteria > Pseudomonadota > Gammaproteobacteria > Pseudomonadales > Pseudomonadaceae > Stutzerimonas > Stutzerimonas xanthomarina_A. The sequence continues at coordinate 45,462 of NZ_RHQM01000018.1, read as the reverse complement.
GACGGGCAGATCGGCCAGGCGGCCTATGCCGCGTCCAAGGGCGGGGTGGTGAGCATGACCCTGCCTGCCGCCCGCGAATTGGCGCGCTTCGGCATCCGTGTGATGACCATCGCCCCCGGCGTGTTCGAGACGCCGATGATGGCCGGCATGACCCAGGAAATTCGGGACTCGCTGGCCGCCGGCGTGCCGTTTCCGCCACGCCTGGGCCACCCGGCCGAATACGCCGCGCTGGTGCGGCACATCTTCGAGAACAGCATGCTCAATGGCGAGGTGATCCGTCTCGACGGCGCCTTGCGCATGGCCGCCAAGTGAAGGAAGCAGAGATGAAAGATGATCCGATCGTAATCGTCAGCAGTGCGCGCACGCCCATGGGCGGTTTTCAGGGTGACCTGCAGGGGATGACCGCCTGGCAGCTCGGTGCTGCCGCCATCCGTGCCACCGTGGAACGCAGCGGCCTGCCGGCCGAGAACGTGCAGGACGTGCTGATGGGCTGCGTTCTGCCTGCCGGCCAGGGCCAGGCACCGGCGCGCCAGGCGGCATTGAGCGCCGGGCTGACCCGCGCCACCACCTGCACCACGGTCAACAAGATGTGCGGCTCGGGCATGCAGACGGTGATCATGGCCCACGACCAGCTGCTCGCCGGCAGTGCCGATATCGTCGTCGCCGGCGGGATGGAAAGCATGTCCAACGCGCCTTACCTGCTCGACCGCGCCCGTGGCGGCTATCGCATGGGGCATGGGCGGGTGCTCGACCATATGTTCCTCGACGGTCTGGAAGACTCGTTCGACAAGGGGCGGCTGATGGGCACCTTCGCCGAGGAATGCGCCGACGCGTTCGGCTTCAGCCGTGAAGCCCAGGACGCCTACGCGCTCGAGTCCCTGCGCCGCGCTCAGGTGGCGATAAGTGAGGGGCGTTTTGCCGATGAGATCGTTGCGCTGGAGGTCACCCAGGGCAAACAGCAGCGGCAAATCCGCGACGACGAGCAGCCGCCCAAGGCGATGCCGGAAAAGATTCCCGGTCTGAAGCCGGCGTTCCGCGAGGGCGGCACGGTGACCGCGGCCAACTCCAGCTCGATTTCCGATGGTGCCGCCGCGCTGCTGCTGATGCGCCGTTCCGAAGCCGAGCGCTGGGGCCTGCAGCCACAGGCGGTGATCCACGGCCACGCGGCCCACGCTGATGCACCGAATCTGTTCACCACAGCGCCGATCGGCGCGATCCGCAAGCTGATGGAGCGCACCGGCTGGTCCACCGGAGACGTGGATCTGTTCGAGATCAACGAAGCCTTCGCGGTGGTCGCCATGGCCAGCATGCGCGAGTTGGGCTTGGACCACGCCAAGGTCAACGTCAACGGCGGTGCCTGCGCGCTCGGCCATCCCATCGGTGCCTCGGGCGCGCGGATCCTGGTGACGCTGCTTTCGGCCCTTCGTGCACGTGGTCTGCGCCGTGGCGTGGCGGCGATCTGCATCGGCGGCGGCGAAGCCACCGCCATGGCCGTCGAACTGATCTGAGGAGGCATCCATGCTGCCCAATGAAGATCAAAACGCGATCGCCGAGATGGCTCGCCAGTTCGCTCAGGAACGCCTGAGGCCTTTCGCCGAACAGTGGAGTCGCGAGCATCGCTATCCCGCCGAGGCGATTGCCGAGATGGCCGCGCTCGGCTTCTTCGGCATGCTGGTGCAAGAGCAGTGGGGTGGCAGCGACACCGGCTACCTGGCCTATGCCATGGCGCTGGAAGAAGTTGCTGCCGGTGACGGCGCCTGCTCGACCATCATGAGCGTGCACAACTCGGTAGGCTGCGTGCCGATCCTGCGTTTCGGCAACGACCAGCAAAAGCGCGACTTCCTCGGTCCGCTAGCACGCGGCGAGCAGATCGGCGCCTTCGCCCTCACCGAACCACAGGCCGGTTCCGACGCCAGCAGCCTGCGTACTCGTGCCCGGCGTGACGGCGATCATTACGTGCTCAATGGTGCCAAGCAGTTCATCACGTCGGGCAAGCATGCCGGCACGGTGATCGTCTTTGCGGTGACCGACCCGGACGCCGGCAAGCGCGGTATCAGTGCCTTCATCGTACCCACCGACAGCCTGGGCTATCAGGTGGTACGGGTCGAGGACAAGCTCGGTCAGCACGCGTCGGATACCTGCCAGATCGCGTTCGAGGACCTGCGCGTGCCGGTGGCCAACCGGCTGGGCGAGGAGGGCGAGGGCTATCGCATTGCCCTGGCCAATCTCGAAGGCGGACGCATCGGCATCGCCGCCCAGGCAGTGGGCATGGCGCGCGCGGCGTTCGAAGCAGCGCGTGATTACGCCCGCGACCGCGAAACCTTCGGCAAGCCGATCATCGAGCATCAGGCCGTGGCCTTTCGCCTAGCCGACATGGCCACCCAGATCGCCGTGGCACGGCAGATGGTGCATCACGCCGCCGCGCTGCGCGAAGCCGGGCGGCCGGCATTGGTGGAGGCGTCGATGGCCAAGCTGTTCGCCTCGGAGATGGCGGAGAAGGTCTGTTCCGCCGCGATTCAGACCCTGGGTGGCTACGGCTACCTGTCCGACTTCCCGGTGGAGCGTATCTACCGCGATGTGCGGGTCTGCCAAATCTACGAAGGCACCAGCGACATCCAGCGCCTGGTCATCGCGCGCAACCTTGGAGGGCCGGCTTGACCGAAACCAGGTGCGCCTGCGTGCCCTGCGGCGCATCGATACGTGATTTCAGTGGTGCCGGTAGAACGCCGTTTCCTCGACCGGCACTTGCACAATAAAAACAAGATAGAGGTAGGAAACATGCAACCAGGATTGATGCAGAACGCCCCCCTGTTGATCAGCAGCATCGTCACCCACGCCGCCCGTGCTCACGGTGATCGCGAAATCGTCTCGCGGCTGGTCGACGAACCCCTCTGGCGTTATGACTATGCCGGGCTCGCCGCCCGTTCGGCGCAGGCCGCCAGCATGCTGGGCAAGCTCGGCATCGGCCCCGGCGATTGCGTGTCGTCGCTGGCCTGGAATACTCACCGTCACTACGAGCTGTTCTTCGCCGTGCCCGGCATCGGCGCCGTGCTGCACACGGCCAACCCGCGGCTGTCGGACGAACAGATCGTCTACACCATCAACCACGCCGGCAGTCAGGTGCTGCTATTCGACAGCAGCTTTGCCGAGTGCGTCGCCCGGCTGCGGCCACGTCTGGGCAATATCCGCCATTTCATTGAACTGGCTGCGCAACCGAGTTCTGGCCTAGAGGATGTCCTGGGCTACGAGCAGCTGATCGCCGACGAGCAGCCGCTGGACTGGCCGCAGTTCGACGAGAACGCCGGCGCGGTGCTCTGTTACACCTCCGGCACCACTGGCGACCCCAAGGGTGTGCTCTACAGCCACCGCTCGGTGGTGCTGCATGCGATGGCCGCCGGCCTGTCCGGCGCGTTCGGCCTGTCCGCCTTCGATTGCATCATGCCGTGCTCGTCGCTCTATCACGGCACCGCCTGGGGCATCCCATTTGCCGCGGCGATCAATGGCTGCAAGTTCGTGCTGCCGTGCGACAAGATGGACGGCGCGAGCCTGCAGGAACTGATCAAGACCGAGGGCGTGACCCTGTCCGGCGGCGTGCCGACCATCTGGACTATGTACCTCGCCCATCTGGAACGTAGCGGTGAGGATTCCGGCAGTCTGGCGCGGCTGGTGATCGGCGGTTCCGCCGTGCCGCGGGCGATGGCCGAAACCTTCCAGACCAAGTACGGCGTCGCGGTCTGCCAGCTCTGGGGGATGACCGAGACCAGCCCGCTGGGTGTTGTGGCCACGCCGACGCCGAAACTGGCCGAACGTGGTCAGCAAGCGACCAACGACACCATCTGGACCCGTCAGGGCCGCCTGCAATTCGGTATCGAGCTGAAGATCGTCGATGAGGAAGGGCGCGAGCTGCCATGCGATGGCGTCAGTTCTGGCAGCCTCAAGGTGCGCGGCCCCTGGACGGTCGAGCGCTACTACCGCAGCGAAAAAAGCGCGCTGGATGAGGATGGCTGGTTCGATACCGGTGACATCGCCACGCTGGATGCCGATGGCTTCATGCGCATCACCGACCGCAGCAAGGACGTGATCAAGTCCGGCGGCGAGTGGGTCAGCTCCATCGATATCGAGAACGTCGCGGCGGCCTGTCCCGGTGTGAAGGTGGCGGCGGTGGTCGGCGTGTTCCACCCCAAATGGGAGGAGCGCCCGGTGCTGGTGGTCGAGCCGCACGCCGACGCTGAGGTCACGGTCGAGACGATCCTCGCCCATCTGGAGCCGAACATCGTCAAGTGGTGGATGCCGGATGCGGTGATCTTCGACGCGGTGCCGCTGACTGCTACCGGCAAGATCGACAAGAAGGTGCTGCGCGAGCGCTATCGCAACCATCTGGTCGAGAACCAGCCCAGCGCCGTGAACCAGTAACCTTTCACCAGAAGCGCCCCGTGCCGCCGGCGCGGGGCGTTCTTGCGCGCGCGGATCAGGAGAAATACAGATGAGCGAAGGTGTCGATGCACGCCAGGGCCCGCTACAGGGGCTGCGCGTGCTGGAATTTGCCGGGATCGGGCCGGGCCCGCACTGTGCGATGCTGCTCGCAGACATGGGCGCGGAGGTGCTGCGTATCGAGCGAGAGGGCGGCAACGGCTGGCCTAATCCGGTGGTCGATCGTGGCCGCAAGACGCTGACGCTGGATATCCGCAGCGAGGCCGGGCGGGCCCGCTGCCTTGAACTGGCGCAGGCGGCCGATGTGCTGATCGAGGGTTATCGGCCCGGCGTGATGGAAAGGCTCGGACTCGGACCGGAGGAACTGCTGCAGCGCAATCCCCGGCTGATCTATGGGCGCATGACCGGTTGGGGGCAGACCGGGCCGTTGGCCAGGGCTGCCGGGCACGACATCAACTACATCGCCTTGACCGGCGCGCTGGCGGCAATCCGCGGCGAGAGCGGGACGGCGATTCCGCCGTTGAATCTGGTCGGCGATTTCGGCGGCGGCGCGCTCTATCTCGCCGTCGGCATCCTCGCCGCGCTGTGGGAGCGCGAACGTTCGGGGCAGGGGCAAGTGATCGATGCGGCGATCGTCGATGGCGTGTCGTCGTTGATGACCTTCTTCGCCGGCCTGCTGCCGAGCGGGCGGATCGACATGCAACGCGAACGCAATCCGCTGGCTGGCGCTGCGCCGAACTACCGTTGCTATCGCTGCGCCGATGGTCGCGAGATTGCAATCGGGCCGCTGGAGCTACAGTTCTGGCACGAGCTGCTGGAGAGAATAGACGCACCGGAAGCGCTCTGGGCGGGTTGTGCCGATCCGGTCGAATGGCCTGTGCAGAGCGAGCTGCTGGAGCGGCTGTTCGCGACCCGCACGCGAGCCGAGTGGTGCGCCTTGCTCGAGGGCAGCGATGCCTGCTTCGCGCCCGTGCTTGAACTGGAAGAAGCGGCGCAGCACCCGCATCTGCGCCAGCGTGGCGTTTACCAGGAAGTTGAGGGCGTGTTGCAGGCAGCACCGGCTCCGCGTTTTTCCCGCACGCCAGGCAAGGCGAGGCGGACGTTACGTTGCGGTGCGGAGGAGGGGTGGGACTGAGCTGCGCAGCTGACGGTAAGCACTGTTACGACGCACGCAGGCTTGCGCGCGAGTATCGAAGTCGACGACTTTCATGCTGCGAAAAAAAGCGCGTCCATTATTGGGCAAGCAGTCAGAAAAATGATTCCTGAATATATAACGCTTATATCGCAACACTGTTCAAAGTAATCATTCGGGGTCGACCAAAGTAGTGTGTAGCGCCCGTAAAGCGCGGCCTAGACGTGCCGCACGTCGGTTTTGGTTTGCGAGTTGGCACCAGCTGACTACTATGAAAACGGAGGCTGCTTATTACAACAAAAACGGGGAGTACAACGTCATGATTAATGATGCCGAACAACAAGTAGTTGCACTTGAACTGTGCCGTTTCCTGGCCCACTGCGTCGCTGCGATCGTTGTCGTGGGGATGCTGTTCGTGGCCCTCGTCGGATCCTGGCACGCTGCCCTCAGTGTAGGTGTCGTCCCTTTGCTCGCCATCATGGCCTGCGATTACCTAGCGAGACGCAAGGAAACTGCTGTGCAGACAGCAGACGCCTGATACGACACAGGCGCTAACCAGCCGAAGAACCTTTTTATGCCCATCGAGCGATAGACACCCTGACAGTGAACCACTGCCGGGGTGTCCTGCGTTATGCAGCCGCGAATCGGCTGGCAGACCCTTTCATATCACTATCGCGCCCTCGCACGTCGCCGCGCACAGAGGCGGTTACCCAAAGGTGTTACTCCTTTCGTACAGCGTAACGGTCACTGAGGTGGGCGGTAACGAATCAGGCGCGGATTCTGTGCTCTCTCTGCATGCCTAAATCGTAACCTATTGAAAAATATGGAGTTATCGAAACTGGCACGACGAATGCTTTGTTATTGGCATAACAAGAACAAGAAAGCACATCCAATAACAAAAACAACACGTAGCGACTCCGACACAATAAAAACAAGCAGGTGGGAGACGTAGCAAACTGATTCTTTTGGAGAGGAATTGCCCGACAGGTTTCCTGTCGACCGGACCGAGAACAATAAAACTGCCTTGAGGCAGCTCCAGAACCGGTTGAGCCCGCGAGGGTAGTGGCAACATCAGCGACCAAAATAATCCGTTTGTTCTTTATGTCCCTTATGGGACTGCTACTCGGACGATGTCCGACCGGGCTGCCAACAAAAACAACAAGCCCGTCAGCAGAAGAAGAACAAAGCAACACGACCTGAAGGGGAGCCTAGCGGCTCCCCTTTTTATTTGGGCCGCAAGACAGCGGCCGCGCTGTCAGGCGTTGTGGGCATTGATTGTGTAATTGAGTGGGCTTCGATACAGCCAGGCTGGCTTTGTCGTGCGAGTGACGGCGCCCTTGTGACGAATGCCGAGCTGTCACATTGCAGCACGGCATTCGTCCAGCACGCAGTTGCGTTTACAGCGCGTAGTTCGCTAGCTCCCGCGCGATCAGCAGGCGCTGAATCTCGCTCGAGCCCTCGTAGATCTGTGTAATACGGGCATCGCGGTAATAGCGCTCGACCGGATAATCCTCGAGATAGCCGTAGCCACCATGGATCTGCACCGCCTGCGAACAGACCTTCTCCGCCATTTCCGAGGCAAACAGCTTGGCCTGGGAGGCTTCGGACAGGCAGGGCAGACCGGCGCTCTTCAGCCGCGCGGCATGCAGAATCAGCAGACGCGCCGCATTCAGCTGGGTCTGCATGTCGGCGAGCATGTTGGCGATGCTCTGGTGCTCGGCGATCGGTTTGCCGAACTGTACGCGCTCGCGGGCGTAGAGCAGGGCGGCTTCGAAGGCCGCACGGGCGATGCCCAGGGCTTGCGCACCGATGCCGATACGGCCGCCTTCGAGGTTCGACAGCGCAATCGCCAAGCCCTTGCCGCGCTCGCCAAGCAGATTGGTCTCCGGGATTCGGCAGTCGCCGAGCGAGACCGCGCAGGTGTCCGAAGCGCGGATACCCATCTTGTGTTCGCTGCGCTCCACCGCGAAGCCGGGGGTGTCGGTAGGCACCAGAAAGGCGGAAAGGCCTTTCTTGCCGAGTTCCGGATCGGTGACCGCAAACACGATGGCCAACTTCGCCCGCTTGGCATTGCTGCAAAACTGCTTGCTGCCGTTGAGCACCCACTGGCCGTCCACCAGTTCGGCGCGGGTGCGCAGGTTATGCGCCTCGGAGCCGGCCTGCGGTTCGGTGAGGGCGAAGCAGCCAATGGCGCGACCGCTGGCCAGTTCGGCCAGCCATTCGTCCTTCTGCGCCTGCGAGCCATAGTTCAGCACCGGGCCGCAACCGACTGAGTTGTGGATGCTCATCAGCGCGCCGGTGGCGCCGTCGCCGGCGGAGATTTCCTCCACGGCCAGGGCGTAGGCGACGTAGTCGATGTAGCTGCCGCCCCATTCTTCCGGGACGACCATGCCGAGCAGGCCAAGCTCACCCATCTGGGCGACCAGGGCGTCGTCGATCCAGCCGGCCTTTTCCCAGGCCTGTGCATGGGGGGCGATCTCGCGGCGGGCGAAGTCGCGCGCCATGTCGCGGATCATGCGTTGGTCTTCGCTGAGTTCGAGGTCATGCATTGCGCGGTCTCTTCTTGTTGTTGTGCTGCAAAAGAGGTTCAGGCCGTGGCGCTGCGGCGTGCCTTGCCGGTGGTGGCCTTGAAGCCGTCGAAGAACGCCTGCACGCGCTCCGGCGTGACCTCTGCCAGCGTCGGCGGGTTCCAGCGCGGTGACTTGTCCTTGTCGATGATCAGCGCACGCACGCCTTCCATGATGTCGCCCTTGGCGAACCATTGACGGTCCAGATGCAGCTCCAGGGCGAAGCAGTCGGCGATCGGTAGCTCGCGGCCACGACGCAGCATCTCCAGTGTGACGCACATGGCCAGGGGTGAGCGGCTGTCGAGTACCTTGAGCGTTTCCTCGGCCCAGTCGGCAAACTCCGGGCGCGTTTCGGCGGCCAACGAGGCGCGAATTGCCGCCACATCGCTTTTGCCGAAATGCTCGTCGATGGCCTGATGCAGCGCCTTCAGCTCGGAACCCGGCAGTTTGTTGCTGCCCAGCGTCGCCACCAGGGTGCGCAACGCCTCCTGCGGATGAACGGACCAGCTCATGCGGTCCAGGCAGCGATCCAGCTCGGCGATCTGGTCGTGGCTGACGCACCAGTCCGCCAGGCCAACGTGCAAAGCATCAGCGGCGCGGATCTGTAGGCCGCTGACGCCCATGTAGGTGCCGAGTTCACCCGGCAGGCGCGAGAGGAAATAGCTGCCGCCGACATCCGGAAAATAGCCGATGCCGACTTCCGGCATGCCCATGCGCACGCGCTCGGTGACCACGCGTAGCGACGCACCCTGGACCAGGCCCATGCCGCCGCCGAGGACGAAGCCATCCATCAGCGCCAGCAGCGGCTTCGGGTAGGCGTGGATGTACTGGTCGAGGGCGTATTCCTCCTCGAAAAAGGTTTCGTGCTCGGTATCGCCGCGCTGAAAGCTGTCGTACAGCGACCGGATGTCACCGCCGGCGCAGAACGCCTTCTCGCCATTGGCGCGCAGCACCACGGCATGAATCGTCGGATCGGCCGCCCAGGCGCTGAGCTGCTGCTGCAGCAGACGGACCATTTCCAGGGTCACGGCATTCAGCCCGGCCGGGCGATTGAGGGTGAGGTGACCGACGTGGTTGCGTACGGCGGCCAGCACGGGGCGTTCGATTGCAGGCATGTTCAGGTGTCCTTGCGGTACTGATTGATGATCGCCGAGAAGTCCAGGCTGCCATGGCCCTGGGCGCTGAAGCTCTGGTAGAGCTGCTGGGCGAGGGCGCCGAGGATCACCGGCTGGCGCACCTGTTTCGCCGCCTCGGTAGCCAGGCCCAGATCCTTGAGCATCAGGTCGCTGCCGAAGCCGCCGCTGTAGCCGCGCGAAGCCGGAGCGTTTTCCAGTACGCCGGGGAAGGGGTTGTAGGTATCCGAACTCCAGCAGCGACCGCTGGAGGTGTTGATCACGCCGGCCAGGGTCTTGGCATCCATGCCCAGCGCGACGCCCAGCGCCATGGCCTCGGCGACGCCGATCATGGAAATGCCCAAGAGCATGTTGTTGGCGACCTTGGCCACCTGGCCGTTACCGGCCGCACCGCAGTGCACGATGTTTTTGCCCATTGCCGCGAGGATCGGCTGCGCACGATCGAAGTCCGCATCGCTGCCACCGACCATGAAGGTCAGGGTGCCGGCTGCTGCACCGCCGGTGCCGCCAGATACCGGTGCATCGAGCATCGGGTTGCCATGCTCGGCGGCGGCTTTGGCCACTTCGCGGGCGCTGTGCGGATCGATGGTCGAACAGTCGATCAGCATCACACCGGCACGGCTGCTGGCGATCAGGCCGTTCTCGCCCAGATACACGCCTTTCACGTGAGCGGCGGCCGGCAGCATGGTGATGATCAGCTCGGCGTTGCCCTGTGCAATGGCGGTCGGGGAGTCGACCGGAAGCGCGCCGGCGCCGACCAGGTTTTCGACGGCCGCGGCGTTGAGGTCGAAGACGCTGAGTTGGTGGCCTGCCTTGAGCAGGTTGTGGGCCATGGGTGCGCCCATGTTGCCCAGGCCGATAAATCCGATATGCATGGCGTGCTTCCTCTTGTTGTTATGGCCAGATGCGGCTCAGCGATTGGTGAACTCAGGCTTGCGCTTCTCGCTGAACGCGGCCATGCCTTCCTTCTGGTCGGCAGTGGCGAACACCGCGTGGAACACGCGACGCTCGAAGCGGATGCCTTCTGCCAGCGTGGTCTCGAAGGCACGGTTGACGCTTTCCTTGATCATCATGGTGGCCGGCAGGGATTTCTCGGCGATCACCCGAGCAGCCTTGAGGGTTTCCTCCAGCAGGCTTTCGGCTGGGAACACACGGGCGACGAGGCCGGCGCGCTCGGCTTCGGCGGCGTCCATCTGGCGACCGGTCAGGCACATGTCCATCGCCTTGGCCTTGCCCACTGCGCGGGTCAGGCGCTGGGTGCCGCCAATACCCGGCAGCACGCCGAGGTTGACTTCCGGCTGGCCGAAACGCGCGTTGTCGGCGGCGAAGATCATGTCGCAGAGCAATGCCAGCTCGCAGCCGCCACCCAGCGCGTAACCGGCGACGGCGGCAATCAGCGGCTTGCGGCGCGTGGCAATGCGGTCGGCTTCGGCGAAGAAATCATCAAGATAGATCTGCGGGTAGGACAGCTCGGCCATTTCCTTGATGTCGGCGCCAGCGGCAAAGGCCTTGGCCGAGCCGGTGAGCACGATGCAGCCGATCTGCGGATCGGCCTCGAGCTGGCCCAGCGCCTGGTTCAGTTCGTTGATCAGCTGCGCATTGAGCGCATTGAGGGCCTGCGGCCGGTTGAGGGTGATCAGCGCAACGCGCTCCTGGATGTCGACGAGCAGAGTTTCGTATGTCATTTCAGTGTCCTTGAGGGCCGGCGCGTCCGCCGGCCCGGTGGGTGATGTCACTTCAGGTTGATGGTGGTGTTGACCGGGCCGCCGACCTCGTTTTCATCGAACCAGCGCTCGGTGATGGTCTTGGTCTGGGTGTAGAACTGCACCACCTGCTTGCCGTAGGGGCCGAGGTCGCCGAGCTTGGAAGCGCGCGAGCCGGTGAAGGAGAACATCGGTACCGGCACCGGGATCGGTACGTTGATGCCCACCTGACCCACGTCGATCTCTTCCTGGAAGTGCCGCGCCGCCGCGCCGGAGCGGGTGAAGATGGCGGTGCCGTTGCCATTCGGGTTGGCGTTGATCAGCGCGATGGCTTCGTCCATGGTCGCTGCCGCCATGACGCAGAGGACCGGGCCGAAGATTTCTTCCTGATAGATGCTCATCTCGCGGGTAACGCCGGAGAAGATCGTCGGGCCGACGAAGTTGCCCTTTTCGTAGCCGCTGACGCTCGGGTTGCGGCCGTCCAGCTCAAGCTTGGCGCCTTCGCGTACGCCGCGTTCGATCAGCCCGCTGACGCGATCCAGCGCCGCGCAGGAAACCAGCGGACCGACATCGGTGCCGGCCTCGACACCGGCGTTGACCTTGAGGGTCTGCGCCTTGGCCACCAGATCGGGAATCCAGGCCTGCGCCTCGCCCACCAGCACCACCACCGACAGCGCCATGCAGCGCTGGCCGGCCGCACCGAAGGCGGCACCGGCGAGGTTGTTGAGGGTCTGTTCCTTGTGCGCATCGGGCAGCACGATGGCGTGGTTCTTCGCGCCCATCATGCACTGCACGCGCTTGCCGGCCTGGCTGGCACGGTTGTAGACGTGGGTGCCGACCCTGGTCGAACCTACGAAGGACACCGCCTTGATATCCGGGTGGTCGCAGATCGCATTCACCGCATCGGCGCCGCCATGCACCACGTTGAGCACGCCCGGCGGCACGCCGGCTTCCAGCGCCAGTTCGCACAGGCGCATGGTGACCATCGGGTCCTGTTCGGACGGCTTGAGGACGAAGGTATTGCCGGTGGCGATGGCCATCGGGAACATCCACAGCGGAATCATCGCCGGGAAGTTGAACGGGGTAATACCAGCGCAGACGCCCAGCGGCTGCAGCAGGGTATAGGTATCGACGCCGGCGGCGACGTTGTTCGCCAGCTCGCCGAGCTGCAGGTTGCCAATACCGGCGGCGTGCTCGACCACTTCCAGGCCGCGGAACACGTCGCCCTCGGCATCGGCCAGGGTCTTGCCCTGTTCGGCAGTGAGGATCGCCGCCAGCTCCTTCATGTTCTCGCGGATCAGCTGCTGGTACTTGAGGAAGATGCGCGCACGCGCACCGATCGGTGTCTTGCGCCAGGTCTTGAAGGCTTTCTGGCCGCTGGCGACGGCACGGTCGATTTCCTCGGCAGTCGCAAACGGCACGCGCGCCAGGACTTCCTGGGTCGCCGGGTTGACGACATCGCGCCAGTCCTGGGTGGTCGATTCGATAAATTCACCGTCGATCAGCAATTTGACGGTAGGAATGGAGCTGGGCGTTGTCATAAGGCTCTCCGCCTGAGAAGGCACTGTTGTTGTTATGGCTCGCGGACGGCTGCGACCAGTTGCACCGAATGTAGCAATGCAAAAAACCACATTACAATGCGATCGACTGCAGAGTCGCTCTGCATAAATGCACAGGAGCTAATGGAGGCTTCAACCATGGACTGGGACAATCTGCGCTATTTCCTCGAGGTCGCCCGAGCGGGGCGGCTGACGACCGCGGCGCGCCGGCTCGCCGTGGACCACACCACCGTGTCCCGTCGTTTGCAGGCGCTGGAAAAAAGCATGGGCCTGCAGCTGTTCCTGCGCGAGCCGGGTGGCTACAAGCTCACCGAAGCCGGGCGCAACCTGCTGCCGCGAGTGGAAGCGATGGAAAGCGCCAGCGTGGCCATCGAGCATTCGTTGCCGAGCATGGGTGATGGCCTTTCCGGGCAGGTACGCATCGGCGCCACCGAGGGTTACGGCACGGTGATGCTCGCCGGCCAGCTCACCGGGCTCAGCCGGCGCTATCCGCACCTGAACATCGACCTGCTGGCGCTGCCGCGCGCGGTGCGCCTGTCGCGTCACGAGGCGGACATCGTCATCACCCTGGAACGCCCGGAGCGCGGGCCGTTCATCATCACCCGGCTGACCGACTACGTGCTGCGGCTGTATGCCTCGCCGGCGTATCTCGACGAACACCCGCCGATCCGCAGCCGCGAGGATCTGGCAGAGCACCGCTTCGTCAGCTACGTGGATGACCTGCTGTTCAGCAAGGAGCTGCTGTTTCTCGATGGCATCGCCGACGCCCGCTCCATCGGCCTGCGCAGTACCAGCCTGCTGGCGCAGCAGGAAGCGGTGGCGATGGGGGCGGGGATTGCGATCCTGCCGGCGTTTTCCGCCGACGCCGATCCACGTCTGCGACTGCTGCTGCCGGAGGAGGTCAGCTTTACCCGCACCTTCTGGATGCTGATGCCGATCGAGTTCAAGGACCTGGCGCGCATGCGCACGACCTGGGATTACCTGAAGGAAATGGCGCAGCAGAACCAGGACCGATTGTTGGGCCAGTAGTTATCGATGATTGACCGCATTGCAGCCACGGCGCCGCTAGAGCGCCGTGAAGTCTGCGCTTTTGCCGCTTGTAGAGGCTGTTAGCGAGCAGCGCATCATCGAGGCGCCGCCCGCTCTATCAGACGCGCGGCGTGGTGCGGCTTTCGTTACCCATGGGGGTGGAGTCCGGCATTTGTACGCTGTCGTCGGTGAAGTCCGAACTGTGCACCTCGGAATCCATCGGCATATGGCTATAGCGCTGGCTCGGCAGCGCCGGCTTGCTTTCCATCTCCGCGAGCATGCGCTTGGCCTCGCAACGACCGCTGATACCACGAGCCAGCGCCATACCGCCCATGGCCAGCTCGGCGATCCCGATCAATCCGCCACGGCGTAGCCCCTTGCCCATCATCACCAGGCCGCCCGCCAGCGACGCGGCGCGCTCCCAGCCGTGGACGTTCTGTGGGGCGGTTTTGTCGAACATTTGCTTGATCATGACGCGGCATCCTCTATGCGGGTGGTTTATAGATGACTGCGGCATGCGGGCAGCGTTCCGGCTGTTCATCGCTGCCAGAGGATGAGCGGCAGCTCCAGCGGCACCGCCAGGCCCAGCGCGGGGCTGGGGACGACCCGTGCGGTGTAGTCGGCCTCAGGGCGCTGGGTGCTCAGCTCAATCCGGAAGGTGGCGTATGAGCCTTCGTGGTGCTGGAGTTGCAACGTGTGGGCGTTGGCCGGCTCCGCTCCCTGCGATTCGGCGAACAGCTGCACGGCTATCTGCTCCGGTTCGATTCGGCCGAGGTGCAGGCGAGCCTCAATGTGCTGGGCATCGCCCTCGCGCCGCCACTCAAACTGTTCGAAGGCCAGTTCGTGCCAGTAACTGCGCAGGCTGGTGATTCGGCGCAACATCTCGCTGGCCAACGCAGAACCATCCGCGCAGCGCTGTCGGTAGCTGCCGGACAGCGGTAGGTAATAGCGCTCGGTGTATTCACGCACTGTTCGGTCGGCGGAAAAGCGTTCCACCAGAGCACTCATGCTGCGGCGCATGCGTTTCACCCAGGCGGTGGGGATGTCCTGCTGGTCGCGCTGGTAGAAGCAGGGCACGACTTGCTCTTCGAGTAGCCGATACAGCTGTTCGGCGTCCGCGGCATCGTGTTCGGGTTCGTGCTCCAGGCCGTCGCCGACCGCCCAGCCGAGGTCGGCGGCATAGGCTTCGGCCCACCAGCCGTCGAGCTGCGAAAGATTCAGCCCACCGTTGGCCAGGACCTTCATGCCGCTGGTGCCACTGGCTTCCCACGGGCGGCGGGGAGTATTCAGCCAGACATCCACGCCCTGCACCATGTGCCGGGCAATACGCATGTCGTAGTCCTCGAGAAAAACCACGTGGCCGGCAATATCGGGGCGCGCGGCGAACTGCTGCCATTCGCTGAGCAGCGCCTGGCCGGCGCGATCGGCGGGGTGCGCCTTGCCGGCAACCAGCAGCTGCACCGGGTGATCGCGATGGGTGAGGAGGCGCGCCAGCCGCTCCGGGTCCTGCAGCAGCAGGTTGGGGCGTTTGTAGGCGGCGAAGCGCCTGGCAAAGCCGAGCGTCAGCCGTTGCGGGTGCAGGCGCGAGCCGGCGAATTCGATCTCCGCAGGCGAGGCGCCGTGCACCGCGAGGCTGCGGGCCAGGTGGCTGCGTACGAAGCTGAGCAGTTCGCCACGGGCATGCTGGCGGATCTGCCACAGCCAGCGGTCATCGACCTGGGCCAGAAGATCGTCCACGGAAGCCTGGTCGGTGCCGCGCCAGGGGATCTCATCGCCATGCAGCTCATACCAGTGGGCTTCGGCGTCCGGCGATACCCAGGTCGGCAGGTGGATGCCATTGGTGACATGACCGACCGGCACCGACTCGAGCGGCCAGCGCGGATAAAGCTCGCGAAAGATGTAGCGGCTGGTGCGGCCATGCAGCTGGCTGACGGCGTTGACCGCCCCGGCCCCGCGCGTTGCCAGGTAGGCCATATTGAATGGCTCGTGTGGGTCGTGCACATGCTTGCGTCCCATGGCCAGCAGCGCCTGCAGCGGGATGCCCAGTTCGTACTCGGCATAGCGCTCCAGGTATTTGCTCAGCAGCTCCGGCGGAAAGTGGTCGAAGCCGGCTTCGACGGGCGTATGGGTCGTGAACAGATTGCCTGCGCGGGTTGCTTGCAGCGCCACTTCGAACGACACGCGCTCCCTGGCCATGTAACTGCGGGCGCGTTCCAGGACGGCGAAGGCGGCGTGGCCGTCGTTCAGGTGAAGCACGTCGGCCTGCAGGCCGGCGGCTTCGAGCAGCCGCCAGCCGCCGATGCCCAGCACCAGCTCCTGGCGCAGACGCATTTCGTTGTCGCCGCCGTAGAGTTCGCTGGTGATCAGTCGCGCGATGGGCGGGTTGGCAGGGTCGTTGGTGTCCAGCAGGAGCAGGCGGTGGCGGCCGACCCTGGCCTGCCAGCCGCGCAGCCAGATCTGCACGCCGGGCAGCTGGATCGCGAAACGCAATGCTGTTCCGCTGGCGTCGAGCAGCGGTTCGATGGGCATCTGCCGGGTGTCATTGACCGGGTAGAGTGCCTGCTGGCGACCATCCGGGCCGATGCTCTGGCGAAAATAGCCGTGCTGCCAGAGCATGCCTACTGCGGTTATCGGCACGCCGAGGTCGTTGGCGGCCTTGAGCTGGTCGCCGGCGACATTGCCGAGCCCGCCGGAGTAGATGGGCAGCGCCTCGCTGAGCATGTACTCCATGGAGAAATAGGCGACGCGCGCGAGTTGTTCGCTGTAACTCTGGTCACCGTGACTTTGACTGGCGAACCAGGTCGCCCGCTCCAGGCGTGCCTGCTGAGCTTCGACGATGCCCTCCACCAGACGATGGCATTCAGCGCGCTGCAGCAGTGCTTCCAGCTTCTGCAGCGGCACCGTGCTGAGCACCAGGCTGGGATTGCGCGTGAGCTGCCACAGGTCGTTATCGATCAGCTGCCACAGGTCATCGTTCTGGCTGGTCCAGCGGATGGACTGGTCAAAGGCGAGCTGGCGCAGGGTTTCCGGGGTGATGGCGGGGCGTTCGGATGCAGGCGTCATGCGGGCTCTCTCGTCTGAACTGGGCGCACGGTGTTTTCCAGCATAGGCCGATCGCCGCGGCAGATGGCTGGCGGCTCAGCGTCGCGGGCCGGCTGCAGGCTGCGGCACCTCGCCCGGGGTGACGGGCTCCTCGTCGATGGTTTCCTCGGCCTCCTGTTCGTCCTCGCGGTCGGCTTCGAGGCCATGTTGTTCTTCAGTGTGCTTGGGGTCGTACTGCAACTCGATGAACACCGGGAAATGGTCGGAGCCGATATCAGGCAGCCGCAGCATGCGGATGAAGCGGAAATGCGCGCTGTGAAAGAAGTGATCCAGCGGCCAGCGCAGAAACCAGTGATGGGCATGGAAAGTGTTGTACATGCCGCGGCCGACCCGTGGATCGAGCAGTCCGCTGATCTTGCGGAACAGGCGCGTGGTGGGCGACCAGGCGACATCATTGAGGTCACCGCTGACGATGATCGGGTCATCGCTGTCCTGGATGCTCCTGGCGACCATCAATAGCTCTGCGTCGCGCTCGGTGGATTCCTCGTTTTCGGTCGGGCTGGGCGGTGCCGGATGCAGAAAGTGCATGCGCACCGCGAGCTCGTCGCTGACACGCACCCGGGCATGTATGGAGGGCACGTCGTTCTCCACCAGAAAGCACAGCTCCGGCTCTTCCAGCGGCAGACGTGAAAAGACATGCATGCCGTAGAGGTTGTCCAGCGGGCAGCGGATGCTGTGCGGGTATTGCTCGGCGACTTGCTCGAGCTGCGTTTCCCACCACCGGTCCGATTCAAGCGTGACCAGAACGTCCGGGCGATACTCGCGAACCAGCGCCAGCAGCCGATCGGACTGTCGGTTCGGCCCCAGCACATTGGATGACATCACCCGGATGCGCGGCCCTGCGGCATCTGCCTCCGCCCGGCGCACCTCGTTGCGCCAGGGGCGTGTGTAGGGCACGACCCATGCGAGCTGGTAGGCCAGACAGGCGCCGGCCAAGGCAGAGATCAGGTAATGCCACGGCTGGCTGTAGTCGAGCAGCATGCCTTGAGCGACGAGCAGGGCGACCAGCAGCGCGCCGAGTTGCAGGCGCGGAAACTCCCATACGCGCACCCACCAGGCGCGATGCCGCCACAGCGGCAGGAGTGTGACGAGCACAAAGAGTCCCGTGGTGAGCAGCAGTATCCCTTCGATCATGACGTTTCCCGTTATGGCCGATCAGTTCGGCAATCAGGTGTGCACTCCAGATTGGTTCCAGGACCGGGGTATTCGACAGGCAATCAGGCGAAGCGTCGCAAACGAATTCGGATTACGTCCAGTTTTTGCCGGTGCGTGCGCCGAAATCGGCGCCGGGAAGGGCACCGATGCGGGCGTTAGGGGATCACTTTTCGGCCGAAAGCATGCCGCTGGTCAGTGCCGGCAGGTTTTCCGGTCGGCACAGCGTGTTCTGGCCTTGCAGGTAAGGCTGGAGGATGGGCGCCATGCCCTTGAGCGTCTGCACGGGCAGCGCTGAGGTAAAGCGGAAGCTGTCGGCGGCGCGTCCCGGTACATAGGCCGTCAGCGTGCCGAAGTGATTGGGCCCGAGATAGAAGACGAAGGTGGCGGTGCGGTTCAGCGCCAGCGAGCTGATCAGCCGGCCGCCAGCGCCGACGCTCTGGATGCGGTTGTCACCGGTGCCCGTCTTGCCGCCCATTCGCAAAGCGCTGCCGTCCTGCTGCACGAAACTGCCTTGCAGGCGCCGCGCAGTACCGCCTTCGACGACATTGGCCAGCGCATCCTGCAGCGCCCTGGCGACTTCGACCGGCATCACCCGCTTGCCGGTCCCGGCGACCAGGCCCATGCGGGTTTCATAGGGCGTGCCCTGAGCGAAGTGCAGGTTGTCGATGCGCACGCTGGGCAGGCGAACACCATCGTTGAGGATGATGCCCATCAGCTCGGCCAGCGCGGCCGGTCGATCACCGGAACTACCCAGCGCGGTCGCCAGCGAAGGCACCAGGTTGTCGAACGGATAGCCCAGCCGCTGCCAGCGGCGATGGATGTCGGTGAAGGCCTCGACCTCCAGCATGATGCGAATCCGGCTGTCGCGCGCGCTCTTGTGCCGGCTGCGGAACAGCCAGCCATAGACTTCCTGGCGCTGCGCGCGGCTGTCGGCGACCACTTCGGAGAGCGTTGCCTGCGGGTGGGCGATCAGGTAGCCGAGCAACCAGAGGTCCAGCGGGTGCGTGCGGGCGATGTAGGCCTGATCGGGCAGGCTGTAGGCGCCTGGGCCATAGCGGGTGTAGAGCGCATCCAGCTTCTTGTCGTTGAGATCGGCATCCGGCAGATGCTGCTTGAGAAAGCTGTCGAAGACCGGCCGCTCGGCATCCGGCATCAGGTAGCGATGCACGGCCGCCAGGCGCACCGGTGTCGGCCGCATGCCCTGCAGGAAGGTTTCGATGCGCTGCTCAGCGCTCTTGTTGCGGTACTTCTTCCAGAAACGTTGCAGGAATACCGAGCCCTCGCGATCAGCGAAGCGGGTCAGGTATTCCTGGCGGCGCGGGTCCTTGTCGTCACCCAGCAGCTCGGCACTGTTGATGGTTTCGTAGGTGCTGTAACTCACCAGATCACGCATCAGCCGTACGAAGGGTAGATTGATTGATTCGCGCAGCGATTCGCGTACGGTGGGGATGCGCCCGTCGTCTTCACGGCGGAAGTTGCCGAAGCGGTGCATGCCGGCGCCGGTGAAGAAGCGTTCGGCGGGGCTGGCCGAGTAGCGCCGATCCAGGGCTGCGTCGAGCATGCGCTCCAGGCTGCGGTCGCTGTGCGTGGCCAGGTAATCGATGGCCCAGCGGCTTAGATTGGCCTTGGTGTCGATCTTGCGCAGCTCGCCTGGGGTGAGGTCCGAGTAGCGCTGGTGCAGCTCGGCGATAACCTCAAGATAGGTGGTCAGCACGCGCAGCTTGGCGGTCGAGCCCAGCTCCAGCTTGCTGCCCTCGTTGATGTCGAACGGCTGGTTGGTATTGTCGGTCTGCACCCGCACCTGGAAGCCTTCCTCGCCGCGCTCGAACAGCGTGAAGCTGTAACGCACGGCGGCGGTCTTCTCCGGGGACAGCATGCGATCACCAAACAGCCCGACCGTTTCAGCGAAAGCGGGATCGGCCAGGTGCACCAGGTACTCGCTGATCTGTGCCTGCAGATCACCCTGCAGCGGCGTGCTGGCGGTGAGGTCCAGGCGATCCAGGTCGTACAGCGGCAAGCCGAGCAGCCCGGCCAGACGCATGCGCGCGACGGTGATGCCCTTGGTGGCTTCCACCTGACGGATCGCCGAGTCGCGACTCGGGCTTTGTCCGAGGATGCGCTGGCCCAGCGCTGCGTCGCGCAGGCCGGCATCGATGATGCCGCCGTTGGCCAGCAGGCGGATGTGACTGTCGGTCAGCGTAGCCATTTCCTCGCGACCGGCACCCAGGTAGTACGACGGGCGCCGCTGTGCGATCAGCAGCGACAGCACCTGACGCAGCGCCAGACCGCGCGCCTGCGCATCGACCTCGTCGGCGCTGCGTGGATCGAGCAGGCGATTGACTTCACGGAAGTCGGCGCCGAACCACAGCCGCAAGCCATCTGCGATGCCATGCACTTCACCGTGCCCGGGCGCCGCCGAGAGCGGCACGCTGTTGAGGTAGTCGCGCACGATGCGCTGACGGGTGGCCAGGGTCTGCGGACCCTCGCGATAGGTACGCACGCTGGCGGAGATCATCTGCCGGATCTTTTCCTGCGGATCGCCGGTGCGGCCTTCGGGCGAATGCCGATACTTCTCGACCTGGGTGGCCAGGGTGCTGCCGCCGGCGGCCTGGCCGCTCAGGCCGAGGCGCTTCTCCAGCTGGCTGATCGCCGCCTTGGTGAAGCGCGGCCAGTCCACCGCCGGGTTGGCGTGGGGGCGGCTGGCGTCCAGCAGGCCACGGTCCTCGATGAACAACAGGCTCATCACCACCAGCGGCGGGATGTCCTCGAAGCGCTCGTAATACTGGCGTGGATAGCTGTTGGTGTAGATCGGCACGCCGCGGCAGTCGTTGATGGTCAACCCGGCCTGGGAATCCTCGGGGTACGGCGGAAAGAACCCGCGGTGGGTGTAGTCCAGCAGTGCCCGCGAGAAGCGTGCCTGCTCCTCGATTCTGAAGTTGCGCTGTGACAGCTGTTGAATGAAGCGCGGCAGATCGACGTAGCCCAGGCGGCGGTCGAACGGGCCGTCTTCTGGGAATTGAATGCGTGGGCTCGGCCCGGGTTTGACCACGTAATCCAGATCGGCCGCATAGCGGCTTAACCAATGCGATTGCCACCGGGCGCTGTCCAGCTCCTGCCAACCGAGATAGCCACCGCCTGCCAGCAGCGAAATGCCGACGAGCAGCGCCAATCGGCGTGCCGTCTTGCGACGGCCTTTAGCTGATGTGCGGGATGATTTGGGGGAAGGGGCGCGCTTGTTACGCCCATCCTGGGATGTCTTGTCGGACCGCCATACTGCGCCCATGTGTGCCTGGCTTCCTAGCAGTGCTCTACGGCAAGCATAGTTCGCCCACACGGCTTAAGCGATGGCGGTTTGACGAACGGAGCGGCTCAAGCACGAGCCTTGAAGCGGAGGCGGTGGGGCGCTTGGTGAGTTGCTCGTCGTAGCTGTGGACCGCTACTGTGAGACGTGCATCGTTCGGGGCTTGGGAGTAGTAATGAAGGGCAATAACGATTGGATACGGCGCCCTGACGAGCCTGGCCCCCTTGAGCGGCTTGAGGCCTACTTCAGTGGCTACGGTTACGCTCCCCACAGGCATGACACTTATGCGATCGGCTGTACGCTCGCCGGCGTGCACCGTTTCAACTACCGCAAGAGCGCCCGCTACAGTCTCCCTGGAAATACCTTCGTGGTGTATCCCGACGAGCTGCACGACGGCGAGGCGGGGAGCGAGGCGGGTTTTCGGTACCGGATAATCTATATCCAGCCTGCGATGCTGCAGGGGCCGCTCGGTGGGCAGCCATTGCCTTTCATCAATGACGGGATATCCCGTGATCCACGCTTGCGGCGTGTCGTCTGGGCGCTGCTGTCTTGCCTGGACAACCCGATAGAAGAGTTGGAGCAGCAGGATGCGCTGTTTGACCTGGCCCAGGTCATGTCCGTCGTAGCCGGGAAAAGAGTCAATCGACGACGAGCCGACTTCCGCGCCGCCGAACTGGCTCGGGAGTACATGCACCATCATCTGGATGGAGCTCTCAGCCTTGACGAACTCGAGCGGGTTTCCGGCCGGGATCGCTGGAACCTGTCGCGCGATTTTCGCGCCCTGTATGGCACCAGCCCATACCGTTACCTGACGTTACGTCGCCTAGATCATGTTCGGCGGTTGCTTTCGAACGGGATATCAGTGGCCGACGCCGCACTCGTTTCGGGGTTTAACGACCAGAGCCACATGAGTCGCCACTTCAAACAAGCCTATGGACTTACCCCTGCACACTGGGCACGGCTGATGCGGCTGAGCTGAAGTCAGCGCGCGGTTGCACGATCGTACAAGAATCCTTCGGCGGCACTACTCACACTTCGCAGGGCATGTCATCGCGCAGCTCGGAGTGGAGTAATTGTCAGAAATAGTAGAGAGCGCGGACCCGGCGGCGCCGCTCGTAACCGGCAGCGCTTTGAAACAGGCCCTTCCGGCGGCATTGTCGGTCATGCCGGTTGCCATGCTGTTCGGCGTGCTTGCCGCACGGTCCGGCTGGTCGGTACTGGATGTTTTGCTGCTCGGCTTGCTAGGTTTCACTGGCAGCGGGCAGTTTGCAGCATTGCCGCTGTCCGAAAGTGGCACGGGGTTCTTTACGCTGCTGCTTGTAGCTGCATCGATTAATTGTCGTTACCTGCCGATGGCGATCTCGACTATACGACGGATGCCTCGATCTGCATTCGCGCGCGCCTGCAGTGCGCACATGCTAGGCGACGAAGCCTATGCCTGTGAACGGGACGACGAGCCGATCGACCGGATGCTGCAGATACGCAGCGCGATATTTCTAACCTGGGTACTGGCAGGAGCCTTTGGCGCTGTGATCGGTGGGGTCCTGCCTGAAGAATGGCTCAGCAAGGATTTCAACCTCGGATTTCCGGCGAGCGCTGTGTTGTTTTACCTCGCCTTGTCGCAGCTGAAGGCACGGCGAGCGCACATTCGGCGCCATCAGGTCGCCGGGGCAGCTTTGATCTGTCTTTGTGCCGCAGCTTCTCTCGGCCTGATCCTGGCGCTTGGCCCTGTGTACTTCTGGATTCCCGGCGTATTGCTCGTAGCCTTGCTATTGAACGGAGTCCGAGCATGAACGAGGCGGTCCTGATTGCCACCGCCGCGCTGCTGATCACCAGCTTATTGGTCAGAGTCGTGCCAGTATTCGTCAGCATGCCGCTCGGCGCGGGCGGTCTACGCATAGTCGGGCAGATTCTGCCGACCGCGGTGTTCATCAATCTCGCAGTCTACGTCGCATACAGCGAAATCAGCGCTGCACCGGCTGCTGCTGCGACGTCACTATTGGGTGTTGCGCTGCTCGCCATCAGCGGCCGAGTCGGTCTGGTTGGCAGCATGCTGTTCGGTGCAGCGCTCTACTACACAGCGGCAGCGCTCATCGGCTGATCAAGTTAGAACCAGCGATCGTTACGCTTACGGCCGCGGGTGAGCATTGGCAGGATCAGGCCCACCAGCAGCCCAGCACCGGCGATGCTGCCGCCATAGACCATGTACTGCATGAGCACCTGCTTGTTCTCGTCGCCGAGCCGCGCCTGGGTCGTACGCAGTTCCGACTGTGCTTCGGTCAGCTCCGCCTCGAGGGCGATGCGGCGGGCGTCGAGTTCGTCGATCAGGGCTTTGCGCGAGTCCAGGGTTTCCTGCATGCCTTGCACGCGCACCTTCCAACTATCGTCGATGGTCTTGAGTTCCTCGCTCAGTTCAGCGACTTGCTGTTCGAGCTGCGGAAGACGCTCGGCCTGGCCGGGGACATCCTGCAGTTCCTTGCTGGGAATCCAGACGTTGCTGCCGGACTCCGAGCGTACCTGGCTGTAATCGCCCTGGGTGCTGATCAGCTCGACCTTCTGCCCCGAGGTCAGCGTGCCGACGATGCGATAGCCGTCGGTAGGGCCGCTGCGTACGTAGGTATTCAGACTGTCGCTGACCCAGCGCGTGTTATCCGAGGATTCCTGGGCGTTTACGGGACCGGCAACAAGCAGGGCGCCCAATAGACTGGCGCCGATGACTTGGCGCGGCTGGGGAAAGCTGAACCGGGAGAGCAAGGCAAAAAGATGAAGAGATATGGACATGAAAAGTTCGCGTTATTGGAAGAATAGGACCCAAGCGTGGGGTGGTGAGGTCGACTGCATCTGGCACGCGAGACTCTGGGCCAGCCGCAGCGAAAAGCACCGCTTTTAGTGGCCGGACGCGGTGGCAGCCACAGGTCGGAGCCCGACGTGCAAACGGCACGAAAATGAAGATGCTCCGCGGGTGCATCAGCTGACTGACCGTCCTCCCTGGCGAAAGTTCAGGCGGTTTTTTTCGGGCTGACAATGCTGGCGATGAGGGGCGGCGAGCTGGGCAACTGCAGTCGATGCCAGCCGCAAGCGGCTAAAGCCGCGGGGTGGGGCGGTGCGAGACCGAGCCGGTCTCTAGGCCGGAATGGTGATTGAACCTGGTGCAGGTGGGCCTGCGCCAGCGTGAGCTCGGTCCGCTGAAGCAGGCCCCGCCGTCAGCTTATTTCGGTTCCTGAGCGGTACCGAGCTGCTTCTGCCGTGCGCGACGCGCCATCATGTTCAACACCTCGACCCCGGCGGAGAATGCCATCGCGGCATACACGTAGCCCTTTGGTACGTGGGCACCGAAGCCTTCCGCGATGAGGGTCATGCCGATCATCAGCAGGAAGCCGAGCGCGAGCATCACGACGGTCGGGTTCTCGTTGATGAATTTGGCCAGCGGGTTCGCCGCCAGGAGCATCACGGTTACCGCGACGACCACGGCAATGACCATGATCGCGACATGATCGGTCATACCCACCGCAGTGATGATGCTGTCCACCGAGAACACCAGGTCGAGCAGCAATATCTGCGCAATCGCGGCGCTGAACCCCATCGTGACGGCATTGTCGAGCTGCTTGCCTTCGAACATGTCGCCGCCCGGTGTCGGGTCGACACTGTGGTGAATCTCCTTGGTGGCCTTCCAGAGCAGGAACAGGCCACCGGCGATCAGAATCATGTCCTTCCAGGAAAACGCGTTGCCGAACAGTTCGATGACCGGCTCGGTGAGCTGAACGATCCAGGCCACCGTGCCGAGCAGGCCCAGTCTCAGGACCAGCGCCAGGCTGATGCCGATGCGCCTCGCGCGCTCACGCTGATGCTCCGGTAGCTTGTTCGTCAGAATCGAAATGAAGATCAGGTTGTCGATGCCGAGCACCACCTCCATGGCGATCAAGGTTGCCAGGGCAACCCAGGTGGTGGGTTCGGAGAAGAGCTGGATAAGCGATTCCATATGGATCTCTAGCGTGAGTGATGACGATCCCGCGTCTGGCGGGTGCGCGAGCATAGCTGGAAGGCAATCCGTAACAGAGCCCGCATTTTGGACCGCTTTGTATCAAATCGATTCAGTGCTCGACGGCGACCGCCGCGCGTGCGGTGTCCATCTGGGCAGAGCAGGGTCCTGGCGAAAATGATGCACCTGGGGCGCCACAGTTCGGCGAGCCAGGCCGCTTGATTTCGTGCAACCGCCTGGGCAGCTGCAAGTGCAAAGCGCGGCGGTTTCTGCTTTTATGACCTGCAGCACGCTGCGGGATTACCGCCCGCCCATTCATCACGATGCATAGTGGAAATAGCTCTGGAAAATCTGACCCGAGAGGAGCTGGAGGCTGAGGTGGCGCGCCTGCGCACGGTTCTGGACCGGGCTGGAATCGATCCGGATCCGGCCCTATCTCAAGTTCACCGTGATAGTCAGCCCGCCCGCGAGCAGGATCGTCAGCGCCCGACACCCGCACAGTTGGGTGCCTCCAAACATCTCCCCGAAACGCTGAAAGCCAGCCTTCTGGCACTGGCTGGCAGCGAGGCACGACAGCGCGCGATATTCGAGAGTGCGATCGACTTCGCCATCATCCTGACCGACACCGCAGGCATCATCACAGACTGGAATGCCGGCGCCGAGCAGGTGATGGGCTGGACCGCAGACGAGATGCGTGGGCAGAGCGCGGAGCGCTTCTTCACGCCGGCCGATCGTGCCTGCGACTGGCTCGGCGAAGAGATGCAGAGCGCGCTACGTGAGGGCCGCGCTCTGGACGAGCGATGGCACTTGCGCAAGGACGGTCAGCAGTTCTGGGCTGCGGGCGAACTCTCGCCGATCCATGACGAAAACGGTGCACACCTCGGCTTCATGAAAATCCTGCGTGACCGCACCAGCGAGCACCTTGCGGGCCTCGCCATGGAAGACACCCAGGTGCGTTATCGGCTGGCCGCGAAGGCGACCAACGATGCGGTCTGGGACTGGGATCTGATCAGCAATCACGTGCTGTGGAACGATGCGCTGGAACATGCGTACGGCCATCCGCTGGCAAACGTCGACAGCTCCGGTGACTGGTGGCTGGCGCATATCCATCCGGATGACCGTGCACGTATTCACCGGTCGATCCACGCGGTCATCGATGGCAGCGAGGTGACCTGGACCGACGAGTATCGCTTTCGCCGTCTGGATGGCTCCTATGCAGATATCCTCGACCGCGGTCATGTGATTCGTGACGTTCACGGCCAGGCCGTGCGGATGATTGGCGCGATGCTCGACCTGACGCGCATGCGCGCTGCCGAGGCGGCCTTGCGCCAGAGTGAGGAACGCTTCAGCACCATTCTGGAGACCATCGAGGCGGCATTCGCCATCGTTCAGGTCAAGTTCGACGCCGACGACAATCCCGTGGATTACTGCTTCCTCGAGGCCAATCCTGCCTTCGAGCGCCAGGCCGGCGTAGACTTGCGCGGCAAATGGGTCACCGAGTTCGCGCCGGACCTGGAGCAGTTCTGGTTCGAAGCCTATGGCCATGTCGCCAAGACCGGTGAGCCTGCCAATTTCGAGAACTATGCCGAAGCGTTCGAACGCTGGTTCGATGTTCGCGCGGTCCGCGTCGGCGATCCCGACGAGCGGCGAATCGCCATTCTGTTCAATGACGTCACCGAGCGCAGAAATGCCGAGGAGCGCCTGCGCGTCAGCGAAGCTCTCGCTAGGGAGAATGTGCAGCGTGTCCAGCTGGCCCTGGCGGCGGGCGCGATCATCGGTACCTGGAACTGGCATCTGCCGACCGACCGTTTCACCGTGGATGAGGGGTTTGCGAGCGCCTTCGGCCTCGATCCCACCCTTGATCGTGACGGGCTTAGCCTCGAGCAGATCATCGCAACGGTGCACCCTGAGGACCGGGACGGACTGATCGCAGCGATCGAAGAAGTCATCGCCCGCGGTGGTGCCTATGCGCACCAGTACCGTGTGCGCCGCGCTGATGGAAGGTTCTACTGGCTTGAGGCCAACGGGCGCGTCGATCATGCCGAGGACGGCACGCCGCTGAGCTTTCCCGGCGTCTTGATCGACGTTGAGGACCGACGCTCCATCGAGGCGGAGCGGGATCGTGCCACCGCTGCACTGCGCGCGCTTAATGACACGCTGGAACAGCGTGTGGCCGAGCGGACGGCGGAGCTGATCCAGGCCGAGGAGAAGTTGCGTCAGTCGCAGAAGATGGAAGCGGTCGGCCAGCTGACTGGCGGTCTTGCCCATGACTTCAACAACCTGCTGGCCGGTATCAGCGGTGCGCTGGAATTGATGAATCTGCGGATTTCCCAGGGGCGGCTGGACGACATCGATAAGTACATGTCGGCCGCGCAGGGCGCCGCCAGGCGTGCCGCGGCGCTGACTCATCGGCTGCTCGCCTTTTCCCGCCGGCAGACTCTCGATCCGCGGCCGGTTGACGTCAACATGCTGATGGAGGGCATGACCGAGCTGATCCAGCGCACGGTAGGGCCGAGCATCCTCCTCGAAACCATCAGTGCGCCCGACCTCTGGGCGGCGTCGGTCGATGCCAGTCAGCTGGAGAACGCGATCCTCAATCTCTGCATCAACTCGCGCGACGCGATGCCCGACGGCGGTCGGATCACCATCGAGACCGCCAACCGCGTGCTCAGTCCGGAGATGGCGCAGGCCTATGACCTGCCCGCCGGCGAGTATCTGTCGCTGTCCGTCACCGACACAGGGACCGGCATGACGCCCAGCGTGATTGCAAAAGCGTTCGACCCGTTCTTCACCACCAAACCGATTGGCGAAGGCACCGGGCTGGGGCTTTCGATGATCTACGGATTTGCCAAACAGTCCGGCGGGCAGGTGCGCATCGATTCCGAGGTCGGTCGCGGAACCTCGATGTGCATCTACCTGCCGCGCTACCACGGCAATGCCGGGACCGGCACCTTGGCGCAAAGCAACCCCGCGACAGCGCTTGCGGGCGCCTGCGGCACGATTCTGATCGTCGACGACGAGCCGACCGTGCGCCTGCTGCTGATGGATGTGCTGGGCGACCTCGGTTACACGTTGATCGAAGCATCGGACAGCGTGGCCGGGCTGAAGCTGCTGCAGTCGGATGTGAGCATCGACCTGCTGATCACCGATGTCGGCCTGCCCGGTGGCATGAACGGCCGGCAGATGGCCGATGCCGGTCGTCAAGTGCGCCCCGGCCTGAAGACGCTGTTCATCACCGGTTATGCCGAGAACGCCGCGTTGGGCAACAGCTCGCTCGGTGCCGGTATGCAGGTGCTGACCAAGCCTTTCGCGATAGATGTCCTCGCTGCCCGGGTGCTCGAGATGATGAAAGGCTAGCTGCCATCGGGTGTGCAGCCTTAAAGCAGGGGCTACGTTCGTCATTAGTGCGGCCCGTGAGAGGCGACTACGCTTCAGGGCGATAGAGTCTGCGACCTGAACCTTGGGTGCGGGCCTTCAGCACTGACGGAGGAGACGCAAGGTGAACTCATTAACCGGTGGCTGCCTGTGCGGCAACCTGCGGATCGTGACGGCGGGGCAGCCCTATCGGGTCGGGATCTGCCACTGCCTGGACTGCCGCAAGCATCATGGTGCTTTGTTCTACGCAGCTGCGGTGTTCCCGCAGGATGCGGTAACCGTCGAGGGCGAGACGGCCGAATATGCCGGACGGCATTTCTGCCCGCGCTGTGGCTCGTCTGTTTTTTCCCGCCTCGCCGATGAAATCGAGGTGCATCTCGGCGCCCTGGATGCACCCGACCAACTGACGCCGACCTACGAATGCTGGACCGTGCGTCGCGAAGGCTGGCTGCCGCCGTTTCCGCTCAACCGGCGCTACCAGCACGATCGCGACGACTCCAGCCGCTTCGAATGAGCGTCATTGCCCGCTGGCGATCAGCGGCTGCTCGGTCTTTTGCGTGTTCGGCAGCACGCGAATCGCGATGAATTTCGAAGTTGGCGTGTGGCTGCGGTCGCCGAAGCTTTCCAGCGGTACCAGCGGATTGGTTTCCGGGTAGTAGGCGGCGGCCTGGCCGAGCGGGGTGTCGTAGGCGAGGAGGGTGAAACCGCGCACGCGGCGCTCGATACCGTCGTCCCACAGCGAAATAAGATCGACTTGCTGGCCGGCTTCCAGGCCCAGTCGCTGGATGTCGGCGGGATTGACGAACACCACATCGCGCATGCCTTTCACCCCACGATAGCGATCATCCAGACCATAGAGCGTGGTGTTGTACTGATCGTGGGAGCGCAACGTCTGCAGGATCAGGTCGGCCTCCACGCCGCCGTGGCGGGCCTGCTCGGGTAGCAGATCGGCCGGCAACGGGTGCGCCTTGAACTCGGCGCGACCGCTGGCGGTTTTCCATTCGCGCCGGGCAGCGGCATTGCCCAGGTAGAAGCCGCCAGGGCGATGCAGACGGTGGTCGAAGCCGGTGAAACCCGGGATGGTCGCCGCGATCAGCTCACGGATACGGGCGTAGTCCTCCACCAGCCAGAGCCAGTCCACCGGGCGTTTGCCCAGTGTGGCGGCGGCGATGCCGGCGACGATGGCCGGCTCCGAGCGCATCTCGGCAGACGCGGGCTCGAGCTGGCCGCGCGAGGCGTGGATCATGCTGAACGAGTCTTCCACGGTGACCGCCTGCGGGCCGCAGGCCTGGCGGTCTATGTCGGTGCGGCCGAGGCACGGCAGGATCAGCGCGTCGCGGCCCATGGTCAGGTGGCTGCGGTTGAGCTTGGTGCTGATCTGTACGGTCAGCTCGCAGTTGCGCAGCGCCTGCTGGGTGCGCGGGGTGTCCGGCGTGGCCTGGGCGAAGTTGCCGCCCAGACCGATGAATACCTTGACCTGCCCGGCGAGCATGGCCTGGATGCATTCCACGGTGTTGTAGCCGGGCTGACGCGGCATCGGCATATCGAACTGGCGCTGCAGTGCATCGAGCAGCGCAAGCGGCGGCCGCTCGTTGATGCCCATGGTGCGGTCGCCCTGTACGTTGCTGTGGCCGCGCACCGGGCAGGCGCCAGCGCCGGGCTTGCCGAGGTTGCCGCGCAACAGCAGCAGGTTGGCGATTTCCTGGATGGTCGCCACCGAGTGACGGTGCTGAGTGATGCCCATCGCCCAGCAGACGATGGCCTTTTCGGCGTTGCGGTAGATCGCGGCCGCGTGGCGAATGGTTTCGCGGTCGAGCCCCGACTGCTGCTCGATCAGCGCCCAGGGCGTGGCTTCGACCTCGGCCAGATAGGCGTCCAGCCCGTGGCTGTGCTCAGCCAGAAACGCGTGATCGAACACTGCCGGCGCGCCGCTGGCCTGCGCTTCCTGCTCCCATTGCAGCAGGTACTTGGCGATGCCGCGCAGCACCGCGAGATCGCCACCGAGATTGGGTCGCAGGTAGGCGCTGTGAGTTGGCGCGTCTTGGTTGGCGAGCATCTCGATGGGCTTCTGCGGGTGCTGGAAGCGTTCCAGCCCGCGCTCGCGCAATGGATTGAAGCAGACCACCTGAGCGCCGCGCTCTACAGCCTGACGCAATGGTTCGAGCATGCGCGGATGGTTGGTGCCGGGGTTCTGCCCGAGAACGAAGATCGCATCGGCGTGATCGAAATCCTCCAGCGTCACCGTGCCCTTGCCGACGCCGATGGATTCGGTCAGGGCCACGCCGCTGGCCTCGTGGCACATGTTCGAGCAGTCGGGAAAATTGTTGGTGCCGAAGCTGCGACCGAACAGCTGGTAGAGATAGGCCGCTTCGTTGCTGGCCCGACCGGACGTGTAGAAGGCTGCCTGGTGCGGGCTGTCCAGGCTGTTCAGGTGATGGGCGATCAGCGCAAAGGCATCGTCCCAGCTGATCGGCAGGTAGCGGTCGCTGGCAGCATCGTAACGAACCGGTTCGCTCAGGCGCCCCTGGTACTCGAGCCAGTAGTCGCTCTGCTCGCGTAACTGACTGACGCTGTGGCGGGCGAAAAAGGCCGCGTCCACGCGGCGCCGAGTCGCTTCCCAGTTCACTGCCTTGGCGCCGTTCTCGCAGAACTTCACCGCACCGGCCTCCGGCGAATCACCCCAGGCGCAGCCGGGGCAATCGAAGCCGCCGTTCTGGTTGGTGCGCAGCATGGCGCGGATGTTCTTCAGCGCGTTGCCGCTGCCGAGCCAGGCGCTGGCCACGCTGCGCAGCGCGCCCCAGCCGCCGGCCGGGCCGGCGTAGGGCTGGTAACGGGTGGCGGGATGGAAGCGGGGCGTGCGGCTCATGGATGGCATCCGTTCTGTTCGGGCAGCGCAGGTGCCGGGCTGTAGACCCGTGGCGCGCTGTGGTGGGGCAGGTGAATGAGGTTGAGGTGATGCCGACGCGCCCACTCGACGGTCAGGTGGGTCGGCGCGGACAGACTGACTAGCGTGCCGATGCCGGCGCGCACGGCCTTGTGGATCAGCTCCAGGCTGCAGCGACTGGTGATCACGACGAAGCCTTCGCTTGGCGTACGGCGCTGCAGCGTCAGCGCACCGATCAGCTTGTCCAGGGCGTTGTGCCGGCCGATGTCCTCGCGGCACAGAGCGATCTGTCCGTTGCCGTCGACATACAGCGCCGCGTGCAGTGCGCCGCTGTCGCGGGCCAGCAGCTGGGCGTTGGCGATGCGCTGGCGCAGATCGTGGAAATGCCCTTCGGGCGGCAGATCGATTGGCGAAAGTGGTGCGAGCTGCGGCAATGCCTGCTCCAGCGCCTGCACACCGCACAGACCGCAACCGCTGTGGCCGGCCAACTGCCGCCGTTGCTGCTTGATGTGCCAGAACGCCCGCGGGCTCACCTGCACTTCGGCATGCTGCGCGCTGCCATCGCCCCGCAAACGCAGGTCGCGTAGATCATCGATGCGCTCGATCAAGCCGGCGCTCAGGCTGAAGCCGATAACGAAGTCTTCCAGATCCAGCGGTGTCACCATCATCACGGCCTGATTGAGGCCGTTGTAGCTGATGGCCAGGGCGCATTCGTCAGCCAAGGGGGCCGCGCCGAGATCCGGAGCATTGGCGCTTGGGGCGTTGAGGGTGGCGTATTGCATGGCGATGGCCTGCGACAGGTCGACGCAGGGAGCCTAGGAGCGCAGGGATGGATCGTCCAATCGCTATGTTCGATAGGGTGATCGAGCGTATCGATCGCTCGTCAGGAGATGGCAGGACTTTGCCGCTGCAACAGCTCGCGCGCTTCGTTGAAACAGGCTTCGCCCAGCGCGGATCGCGGTGAGCCGCGACGCAGGATCAGCCCAAGCGGCGCGAGGGTACTGGCGTTGTCGATGGGCGTCAGGGTCAGTCGGCTGTCCAGTGCTTCGAGGCCGCTATCCAGCGGCATGATTGCGCAACACAGTCCGGCGCCTACGGCCTGCAGCAGATGATGCACGGCATCGGTCTGCAGTCGCGGTGCCAGGCTCAGGCCACGGCTACGCAGTGCGTGGTCGATGGACTGGCGAAAGTGCATGCCGCCGGTCAAAAGACCTAGCGGAAGATCGGCGAGCGCTTCCCAGCGCAGCGATGGCGCGTCGAAGCGAAAATGGCGCTCGTCATGCAACAGCCCCATGCGGGTTCCGCCGAGCGGCAGGCTGGTGAAGTGCGCGTCATCCAGCCGCTCCAGGTAGGACAGGCCCAGGTCCAGCAGATTGCGATTGAGCCGTTCGAGAATCTGATCGCTGCTCAACGCGAACAACTCGAAGCGCAGATTCGGGTGGCGCTCGCCGAAGGCCTGCACTAATTGCATCGGGTCGAAACCGGCCAGCGGCACCACGCCCAGGCGCAAGGTGCCGACCAGCTGACCACGGCAGGAGGCGGCTTCGGCCAGCAGGCCGTCCTGTGCGGCGAGCAGGCTGCGCGCCCAGGCCAGGATGCGTTCGCCTTCGGCGGTGAAGCCTTCGAAGCGCTGGCTGCGGGTCACCAGTTGCAGGCCGAGCTCATCTTCCAGGCCGCGCAGGCGCATCGACAGCGTCGGCTGGGTGACATGGCAGCGCGCCGCGGCCTGACCGAAATGACGCGTTTCATCCAGCGCCACGAGAAACTTCAGCTGCTTGATATCCATGCCCGCTCGCCTCGAAGGTAGTGCGGGCGGCACCTTAGCATGCCGTCAGGGGGCGTCGAACAGCGGCTGCAGCCCGCTGGGCACCACCCCGGTCCAGCGCTTGAAGGCGCGACGGAAGTTGGTGGTGTCGTTGAAGCCGAGATGCCGCGCCACGGCCTCGTTGCCTAGGCCGCGGGCCTGATAGAGGTAGAGCGCAACGTGCGTGCGCACCAGATCGAGTTGCTCCTGGAAATGCGTACCGTGCTTGGCCAGCTTGCGCTTGAGCGTCGCCGGGCTCATGGCGAACGCGACGGCGACGCGCTCCAGGTTCAGCGGCTCGCGGATGTGGTCATGCAGGTATTGGTAGAACGCATCGAGAAAGGCGCAGGGACCTTCCAGCGCATCGATCTGCTGCTGGCTGGCCTGCTGCGCGACCTGGCCTACGGTCGCCGAGGCATCCGGCCAAGGCTGATGCAGATATTCGCGGGGCAGGCTGAGCAGGGTCAGGTGGCGGTCGAACTGCAGCGCGTCACCCAGGTGCACCCAGTACTGCTCGATGTGCCGCGGCTGCGGATAGGCAAACTGAAAGCGCCAGGGCAGGCGCAGGCCGCTGCCGCGCTTGCACAGCGCGACGATGGCGGTCAGATGCGCCTCGATGAGAAACCGTTGGTGGCGGCCGGCGCTGCCGTTGTCCAGCCAGTAGATGTGCAGCTGCTGTTCATCCAGCAGCAGCCTTGGCGCCAGCAGCGGGCAGAGCAGGGCGCGGAACTGGCAAAGCCGCTCCAGCGCCTGTTCGAGGTTGCCGGCGTTGGCCAAGGCAAGGCTGGCATCGCCGTAGTGCCCGGGCAGCAAGCGCTGGCCGAACAGAAAGCTGCTGTCCGCAGCACCTAACAAGCGTTCGGTGTTGCCGATGAGCGTCAGCAGCTGCTCCGGGCTGACGCGGGCGCGGCCGCTGGCGACGTCCTCGTAGAACAGCCCGCTGCCGCGCAGCAGCGCATGGCTGTCGATACCGCGCGAGAGCGCCAGGTCGAGCAACACCGCCGGCTGGTGGTGCGCGGCGATGAAGCGGGTGTCCCATTCGTACCAGCGTAGCGGGCTTTCCATGGTCGCCTCAGGCGCAGCGTGGCAGTGACTGCTTGGCCTTGGCCAAACCGAGGTTGAGGCGTTTGAGCAACTGCTCGGCATCGTCGTCGAAGGCCATTACCACTGCGGTACTGGCGCGCAGATGCAGGCGTTCGCCGTGCTGGCGCGTCTTGTGCGCGAGGCTGGCGACGGCGGTCTGCAACTCCTCGGCGAGCTGCCGCGCCTGTTGCTCGGCGGTATCGGGCAGCAGCACGACGAAGCGATCCCCGGCGAGGCGGCAGAGCAGGTCCTGATGGCGCAGGTTGAGCACCAGCAACTGCGCCACGGCCTGCAACACGAGGTCGCCTTCTTCCTGGCCGTAGCGCTGGTTGACCCGACTGAACTCGTCGAGATCCACCGCCAGCAGCGACAGCGGCCTTTGCTCGTCGGCGGCCTGGCGCAGGGCCGAGTCCAGTTGCCGACGCAGGTACTCGGCCGTGCCGAGCGGGGTCAGGTTGTCGAACAGGCGATGCTCGCGGAAAAGCCGTTCGCGCTTGTGCATCTGCGCGTTGATGGCGCGCTGTTCCTGGTTCAGGTGGTAGATGCCGAACGTCAGCAGGATCAGGCCGGCCGGCATGGGCGCGGTTTCCAGCCAGTTGTCCCAGGCGATGTTGGCGGGGATCTGGATGAACTCATCGAGCAGGTCCATCCACCAGGAAAAGCAGATGCAGGCCAGCCCCAGCGCCAGCAACCGCGTCACCCGGCCGGCCGGGCGGCTGTGCAGCAGCATGATCAGCCAGGCGAGGGCGAGGGCGGCGCAACCGCCTTCGCCGACCACGTCCATCCAGTCGATCTCGCCCCAGCTTTTGAGCTGGCCGACGGCGAGGAGCAGCTGCAGGCCGACGTTGGCGGCCAGGGCGAGGCCGAGGAGGGTGAGGGTGTGGAGTTTGAGGAGGGATTTCATCGGGTCTCCGTGGCGAGGATTCGCGCCAGTGCGTGAGGGCACGGAAACAGATGGATGTGACGGTTGGATGAATGGGGTGGGGGTTGAATTGGCTCAGGGTTTTTTTTGGTTTGGTTGATTTGCTGGGTGAGATTAGGGATGTGGTTTGCCCTGCTGGATTTGGATCAGTTCTGGACGAGGGGCTTGCTGGCATCGAGTCGATGCCGATTGCCGAGTTGCCTGGCGATTCAGGTTTCGCCCTGCTGGGCGAGTCCCTTTTGGCAGTCGCCCCAAAAGGAACCAAAAGGTCTTGCCCCACCATCCGGGTCTCGCTGCGCTCGACTGCCCTCGTTCCATCGCCGCTCCGGGGGCCGGCGTACAAGGGCCATCCATGGCCCTTTACGCCTTTCGCGGCATCCATGCCGCTCACTCCCCTACGCAACGATTGCACTCGGCCTCCTGAAAAGGGCGATTGGCGTTGCTCGTTAGTCAGTGCAATGTCCCGAAGCGGCGCGGTATCAACTGGTTTGTTGGATCCCACGCTCCGGTGCTGGAGGTCAAGCTTCGGCTTTCCAGCGCCATGATTGGAGCAGGCTCTCCTCGCAGGAGCTTGGACCGGATTGCAAGGAGCGTCTCCCCCCGGCTTTTACTTGCAGTGATCATCAGGCGACACCTGTCGCCCCTTCAGGAGGGTGAGTGGAATTGCTGTGCAAGGGGGTGAGCCGCATGGATGCGGCGAAAGGCTTAAAGGGCCATGGATGGCCCTTGTAAGCCGACCCCTGGAGCAGCGATGTAGCGAACGGACCCCGCGCGTAGCGCGGGGCCGTATGCAGGGGCAAAGCGTTTTTGGTTACTTTTTCCGCGTCTGGAAAAAGTGACTCGCCCAGCAGGGCGAAACAGAAACCGTCGCCCCCTTCGAAATGCGGCTCTGGCACGCAGCCCGCACGAAAAAAACAGGTCATATCAGCTCAACCCCCCCCCCAAAATCCCCCAAACCCCATCTTTCCAACCCCTCCCCAAATCCCCTGTCACAGAACCGCCATATCCCCCACCTACCGTCCGCTGCAGTTCCGGGATGGACCCGGTAAACACCGTTCGGGGGATTGTTCATGAGCACATACCGCAGCGGCATCCGCCATGCAGGATTCCGCATCAGCCTGCTGGCCCTGGCCGTCAGCGCCGGTTCGGCCTGGGCTGAAGAGCCGCTGGTCATGGAGCATGTCGAAGTGATCGGCCAAGCCGTCAGCATCGACGAAGCACTGAAGGACCAGCGCAATTCCGACAGCGTGAAGAGCGTGGTGCATGCAGACGGCATCGGCCAGCTGCCGGACGACAACGCCGCCGAGGCGCTGCAGCGCATTCCGGGCATCTCGGTCGAGCGCGACCAGGGCGAAGGGCGTTTCGTCAGCGTGCGCGGCATCGCGCCGGATCTGAACAGCGTCACCATCAACGGCACCCTGGTCCCATCGCCGGAGAGCGATCGCCGTGCCGTGGCGCTCGACGTACTGCCATCGGAGCTGGTGCAGTCGCTGTCGGTGGTCAAGACGCTGACGCCGGACATGGATGCCAACTCCCTGGGCGGCACCATCGAGGTACAGAGCCTGTCGGCCTTCGACCATGACGGGCTGTTCTACAGCCTCAGCGGCGAGGGCAGCTATGACGACAACGTCGACAAGACCAGCCCGAAATTCTCCGGCGCCATCAGCGACCGCTTCAGCCTCGGCGACGGCGTCGACAATTTCGGTGTCGCCGCGGCCGTCAGCTGGCAGGAGCGCGACTTCGGCTCGGACAACGTCGAGACCGGCGGCAAGTGGGACTTCGCCGACGACGGCGCGCGGCTGGAGGAACTCGAGCAGCGCGACTACGAGATCAACCGCGAGCGCACCGGCTTCGGGCTGAACTTCGACTACAAGCCGGACGATGTCAGCAGCTACTACCTGCGCACGCTGTACAGCCGCTTCAAGGACACCGAAACGCGTAACGCCGCCGGTGTTGCCTTCGAGGATTCGCAGCTGCCGGGCGAGACCGGTGACGCCGAGGGCTGGCGCGAGCTGAAGTCCCGCGAGGACACCCAGACCGTGCAGTCCTACGTGTTCGGTGGTGAACGCATGATGGGCCTGTGGACCCTGAGCGGGCAGGCCGGTTACAGCCAGTCACGCGAGCGCAATCCGGGCGGTATCGCCAGCGCGACCTTCGAGGGCGATTTCGCCGATGCCGGCTTTTCCAGCAGCCGCAAGCCGCGCCTGACGATCGATTCGTCCTTCTACGACCCGGCGTCCTTCGAGCTGGATGAAGTGGAGTGGGAGAAAAGCGACACCCGCGACCGCGAGAAGAACATCCGTCTGGACCTGGCGCGCGAGTACGACATCCAGGGTTACGCCGCGCAGGCCAAGTTCGGCGGCAAGCTCAGCCGCCGGCACAAGGACAACGATAACGAGGTCTGGAAATACGACGATTTCGACGACCTGACCCTGGCCGATTTCCAGGGCGGCAACGTCGACTATGCGCTCGGCCGCTTCGGCCCGGGCATCAGCGCCTCGGCTATCGAGGGCGCGATTGGCGGTCTGGATGCCAGCGAGTTCTACGACGAGGAGGAGTCGCGCATCAATGACTTCGACATGCACGAGGACATCAACGCCGCCTACCTGATGAACACCGTGGATATCGACCGCTGGCGCGTCATCGCCGGCCTGCGCTACGAGGGCACGCGCTTTCGCGCCAAGGGCACCGGCCTGCGCGATGACCAGTTCGAGTCGATCTCCAGCAGCAGTCGTTATGACCACTGGTTGCCGGGGCTGCACCTGCGCTACCAACTGACCGACGACACCATGATCCGTGCCGCCTGGACCAACAGCGTAGTGCG
The DNA here is from genome assembly GCF_003935375.1 of Stutzerimonas xanthomarina. GTDB lineage: Bacteria > Pseudomonadota > Gammaproteobacteria > Pseudomonadales > Pseudomonadaceae > Stutzerimonas > Stutzerimonas xanthomarina_A. The sequence continues at coordinate 7,479 of NZ_RHQM01000018.1, read as the reverse complement.
CCCGACCTTCGGCCAGCTGGCGCCCGGTTTCGTCATCGAAGGCAACGACGCCGAGTTCGGCAACCCCGATCTCAAGCCGCTGGAATCGATCAACTACGACCTCGGCATCGAGCACTACATGGGCCGGGCCGGCGTGGTGTCGGCGTACCTGTTCTACAAGGACATCGACAACTTCATCTACAACACCGATCTGGCCGGCACCGGTCAGTGGGCCGCGTTCGACGAAGCGCTCAGTTTCCAGAACGGCAGCAGCGCGAAGCTCTACGGCCTGGAGCTGGCCTACTCGCAGAAGCTCGACTGGCTGCCGGCGCCGTGGAACGGCCTGTTGCTGGGCGCCAACGCCACCTTCAGCCAGTCCGACGCGGATATCGAAGGGCAGGGGATGCAGCGCAGCATCGACCTGCCAAACCACTCCGACACGGTCGGCAACCTGATGCTCGGCTGGGAAAACGACCGGCTCAACCTGCGCCTGGCTGCGAACTACAAGTCGGACTACCTCTACGAGGTGGCCGGCATCGACGACGAGGCGCACGACCTGTACGTCGACGATCAGCTGTTCGTCGATTTCAAGGCGGGCTACTTCATCACGCCGAGCCTGCAGCTGACCTTCGAGGCGCTGAACCTGACGGACGAGTCCTACTACGTCTACAGCGGCCGCCGCGCCTACAACGCCCAGTACGAAGAGTACGGCCCGACCTACAAGCTCGGCCTGACCCTCACCCACTTCTGACCCCATGCCGCTCCGGTGCCCGCCGTTCCCCTTTTCGGTCGGGCGCCGGCAGGCGGCAGCCTGAATGGATACACCATGAACGCATTACCCAAAACCATGCTGCTCGGTCTGTGCATCGCATTGGCGGCCTGCCAGTCCACGCAACCAGATACACCGGCGAAGTCGGCCCAGCTGAACATCAGCGAACCGCTGCTGGCCGGCCTCGAGTACGCCCAGCTGCTAAACGGCGACACCCCCTGGACCGGCGCCGACCGTGTGCAGGTCGATGACCAGGGCCTGCAGCTGCTGGACGCCGCCGGTAACAGCCTGGCGCGCCACGCCGGGCGCTTCGAAGGACTGGACCATCGCGTCGACCGCCAGGGCCTGCTGCTCGCCACGGTCGAGCGCAAGCGCCAGCAGGCGATGCTGATCGGCCTGAATGCCGCGCGTGCCTGGAGCCAGCCGCTGTACCTGCCGCGCACCGCATTCGCCATCGAGGGGCTGTGCCTGTACCGCGACAGCGCGAGCAACGACTTCGTCTTTCTGCTCGGTGAGGAGGGCGTCGGCGAGCAATGGCTGGTCGGCAGTCAGGGCCGCCTGCTCGGTGAGGCGCGGCGGGTGCGCGGGCTCAGCCTGCCGCCGCAAAGCGCCTTCTGCCAGGCGGACGATGCCAGTGGGCAGCTCTATGTCAACGAGGAGGCCGTCGGCTTTTGGCGTTACCCGGCCGACGCCGAGGCGCCGTTGCAGCGCGAGCCGGTCGATTTGCGCCAGCCTTTCGGCAGCCTGGCCCATGCCGCAGCGGGCATGACGCTGGTGCCGGGCGGACTGCTGGCGCTCGATCCCGAAGCCTCGGTGCTGCATCTGTACCGGCAGAACGAAGCCGGCTGGCAAGCCGATGAGGTCATCGCACTGGACGGTTTCGACGAACCGGAGCGCATCAGCGCCCGCCGCAGTGCTGAGGGCGTCGAGCTGCTGCTGGCGGACGAACGTGGCCTGCAGTCGGCCCGTTTGGACTGGCAGCCGACCGCGCTGTCGCAGCCCGAGCCGATCGTCAGCCTGCCGGCCGCAGTTGAGACCGGCCCGGTGCCGAGCCTGGGTGATGCCGCCGATGATCCGGCGATCTGGGTCCATCCGCGCGATCCGGCGCAGAGCCGCGTGCTCGGCACCGACAAGAAGGGCGGGCTGGTGGTGTACGACCTGGACGGCCGTCAGGTGCAGGACCTGCGCGCCGGCCGGCTGAACAACGTCGATGTGCGCAGCGGCTTCCGCCTTGGCAGCAAGCGCGTGGACCTGGCTGTGGCAAGCAATCGCGATCACAACAGCCTGCACCTGTTCGCCATCGACCGGGCGAGCGGGGTGCTCCGCGATGTCGGCGAGGTCGCCACGCCGCTGAGCGAAATCTATGGCCTGTGCATGTTCCAGGATCGCCAGGGCACTACCTACGCCATCGCCAACGACAAGGACGGCACCTTCCTGCAGTACCGCCTCGATGGCAGCTCCGGCCAGCCGCGTGGCGAGCTGGTGCGGCGCTTCAAGCTGGACAGCCAACCCGAGGGCTGCGTGGCCGACGACCGCAGCGAGCGGCTGTTCGTCGGCGAGGAAGACGTCGCGGTGTGGATGGTCGATGCCCGCGCCGATGTGCCAGCGGTGCCGGAGCAGGTCATCGGTGTCGGCGGGCCGGTCTACGACGACATCGAAGGTCTGGCCATCTACCACGGCGAGCGCGGCGACTACCTGGTGATTTCCAGCCAGGGCAACGACAGCTTCGTGGTGCTCGATGCCCAGGCCCCCTACGCCGTGCGCGGCGCCTTCCGCATCGGCCTGAACGCCGAGCGCGGCATCGACGGCGCGTCCGAGACCGATGGGCTGGAAGTCACCTCGGCAGACCTCGGCGGCATCTGGAACCGCGGAATGCTGGTGGTGCAGGACGGCCGCAAGCGCATGCCCGAAGGCACGCAGAACTACAAGTACCTGCCCTGGTCGGCGGTCGCCGATGCGCTGGGCCTGGATTGACGTCATCGCCCGCTAACCGACCCGCCATCCAATAGCAGCTGCCCCAGTCGGGGCAGGAGGAAACGATTCATGCAAACGACTCTCGAGCACATGTCCATCTGGGGCCTGATCAGCGAAGCCAGCCTGGTGGTGCAGGCGGTGATGATGATTCTGGTCCTGGCCTCGGTTTCGAGCTGGTACCTGATCATCCGTCGCGGCGTGGCGTTGCGCAGCGCCGAACGCCTGCAGCGCGGCTTTCTGCAGCGCTTCCGGCAGGGCGGCGATCTTGCCCAGCTCTATCGCGAAGGCCAGGCGCAGCCGTTGCCGGACGAGGCCGCGTTGCAGCGCATCTTCCTCGCCGGTTACGGCGAGTTCGCCCAGCTGCAACGCCAGCCGGGGATCGCGCCGGATGTGGTGGCGCAGGGTGTCGAGCGCAGCCTCTACGTGGCCGTCGCCGAGCAGGAGGAGCGTCTGGAAAAGGGCCTGCAGTTTCTCGCGACCGTGGGTTCGGTGAGTCCCTACATCGGCCTGTTCGGTACCGTGTGGGGAATCATGAACTCCTTCCTCGGCCTGTCGCAGGTGCAGCAGGCGACGCTCTCGACCGTCGCGCCGGGCATCGCCGAAGCGCTGATCGCCACGGCCATCGGCCTGTTCGCGGCGATTCCCGCGGTGATGGCCTACAACCGCTTCGCTGCCCGTGGGCAGACGCTGGTCGGTCGTTACTACGCCTTCGGCAACGAATTACAGGCGCGCCTGCATCGGCGCCTGCACGCCGCTTCACCCAACGTCGCCGCAGCCGCCTGAGGAGGACGCCTTCATGCTGGTCAAACCACAGCACAAACACGGGCCCAAGGCGGAAATGAACGTGGTGCCCTACATCGACGTGATGCTGGTGCTGCTGGTGATCTTCATGGTCACCGCGCCGATGCTGGTGCAGGGCGTCAAGATCGAGCTACCCAAGGTCGCAGCCGAAGCGCTGCCGGTGGAGAACGAGCGGCAGATCCTCACGCTCTCGGTAAAGGCCGATGGCGGCTTCTATTGGAACCTGGGCAGCGAGCTGGACATCGACAACCAGACCGACAGCGCCGTCGACCTTGCCGAGCTGCAGGCCAAGGTCGGCGCGATCATCGCCGAGCGCGGCGACACCCAGGTCTATGTCCGTGCCGACGAGGCGGCGGACTACGGTCGTGTGGTCGCCGGTATCGCCGAGCTGCAGCGCGGCGGGGTGGTCAACCTGGGGCTGATCACCGAGGCGCCGGCCGGAGCCGGGCAGCCGTGATGATGACCTTCAGCACGCCCGCCGCGCATGGCAGCGAAGTTGTCCCGCGACAGTGGATCGGTCCGGCCGGGGCTGCATTGCTGACCCTCGGGATGCACGCCGGACTGTTCGCGCTGTTGCTCGGCAGCTGGTCGCCAGCGCTGGAAATGCCGGTCGCCACCCAGGTGATGCAGACCCAGTTGATCAGCCTGCCGCCGCCGGCGCCAACCGAGAGCGCAGTGTCGGTCGAACCGCCCGTCGAGCCCGCGGTCGAACCGCCGCCGCGCGAGCCGCAGGTCGATACCCACGCCCAGCAGCAGCGACTCGAGCAGGCCGAGCTGGCCTTCAAGCGCGCCGAAGAGGAGCGCAAGGCCGAGCAGCTGAAGCAGCAGCGCGAGCAGTTGGAACGCCAGCACGAACAGCAGCGTCAGCGCGACGAGCAACGCCGCCAGGAACAGGCACAGGAGCGGGAACGGATGGCTCAGGAAGAGGCACGGTTGCAGGCGGCGCGCGAAGCCGAGGCAACGGCACGCGCGGAAGCGGCTGAGCGCGCACGACAGGCTGCTGCGGCCGAAGCGGCCAGCCGGCAATACCTGCCGATTGCCAAGAAGCCGCCGGTCTACCCGCAACGGGCGCTGGACTCTGGGCTTCAGGGTTCCTGCACGGTCAGCTACACGGTTGATGTGCAGGGTCGCGTGCGCTCGCCCGAAGTGGTCGGCGACTGCCATCCGCTGTTCATCCGCCCATCACTTACCGCCGCCAAGAGCTTTCGCTACCAGCCGCGCATCGTCGAAGGCCGCGCGGTTGCCGTGCCCGATGTAAAGAACACCTTCCATTACCGCATCGAATGATGCCGTTACGACTCAGGAACCGTTTTCGATGAATCAGGATTTCACCGATTTTCACGCGAGCGTGGGCGCTCATGACGACCAACCGGTCAATCCGAGCGGCAACATGCCGCTGCAGCAGGCGATCGATCACCGCCGGCGCGGGCTGCTCAAGGGTGGGCTCGGCCTGGCCGGCATCGCCTTTCTCGGCGGCGGGATGGCCGGCGCGCGAGCCGCGACCCGGGGCGATTCGCTGCTCGGCTTCGAAGGTATTCCGACCCAGCTCGACCCGCATTTCGACCGTGTCGAGGTGGCGCCGGGCTACAGCGCCCGGGTGTTCTTCTCCTGGGGCGATCCGGTGCATGCCGACGCACCCGAGTGGCAGCCGGATGCCAGCGACGATTGGCAAGCCCAGCTCAGGCAGGCCGGCGACAACCACGATGGCATGCATTTTTTCCCGTTCCCCGACGCGCCCGACAGCCGCGGCCTGCTGGCTATCAACCACGAATACGTCAACCCGACGCTGCATCCAAAGGGCATCGCCGTGGTCGATGGCCGACGCCCGCTGGAACAGGTGCGCAAGGAGCAGGCGGCCCATGGTCTGAGTGTCATCGAGGTGCGCAAGGATGCCCAGGGCGAATGGCGGCGGGTGATGGATTCACCCTACAACCGCCGCATTTCCGGCATGACGCCGATGGCCATTGCCGGGCCGCTGGCCGGCCATGCGGCGATGCAGACCATGGACGACCCGGAAGGAAAGACGGTGCTCGGCACGCTGAACAACTGTTCCAGCGGCTTCACCCCCTGGGGCACCTATCTGGTCTGCGAGGAGAACTGGCACAACTACTTCGTCAACCACGACACCGACGACCTCGCCGAACGCGTCTCGCACAACCGCTACGGCATCGCCGGCAGCGGCATGAGCAAGCTTTACGGCTGGGGCACGGTCGATCCGCGCTTCGATGCCACGCCGAAGGCGGGTCAGCCCCATGGCGGCTTCGTCAACGAGCCGCACCGTTTCGGCTGGGTGGTGGAGGTCGATCCGTTCGACCCGCAGAGCGCGCCGGTCAAGCGCACCGCCTTCGGCCGCTACTGCCGTGAGTGCTCGGTGCTGTCGCTGGGCGAGGACGGGCGCATGGCGTTCTACTCGGGCGACGACACCAAGGGCGAGTACGTCTACAAGTTCGTTCCCAGCGGCCGTTTCGTGCCCGGTGCGGACGCGGCCAACCGCCGCTTGCTGGATGAGGGCACCTTGTATGTCGCGCGTTTCGATGCTGACGGCAGTGGCCAGTGGCTGGCGCTGGTGCACGGCGAGCATGGCCTGACCGCGGAAAACGGCTTCCCCAGCCAGGCAGAGGTGCTGCTCAACGCCCGCGCCGCCGCCGACCGCGCCGGCGCGACGCCGATGGACCGGCCGGAGTGGGTCGCAGTGCATCCCTATACCCGCGAGGTCTACGTCACCCTGACCAACAATGACGCGCGCGGCACCAAGCAGCCGCTGGACAAGGCCAATCCGCGACCGAACAACCTGCACGGGCAGATCCTGCGCTGGCAGGAAGAGGGCCGCGACCCGACCGCCACGCGCTTCCAGTGGGAAGTCTTTCTGCTCGCCGGCGAGCGCCGCGGTTCGCGCGATGCCCAGGGCCAGCCGGTTGCCGCCAACCTGATCGGCACCATCGACGGCGACTGCTTTTCCTCGCCGGACGGGCTGGCCTTCGATCGTGACGGGCGCTTGTGGATCGAAACCGATTTCGACGATGACGAATCGGCGATGCAGGCCATGGGCACCAATCAGCTGCTTTGCGCCGATCCGGAAACGCGCGAGGTGCGGCGTTTCCTGGTCGGGCCACGGGGTTGCGAGATCACCGGTATCACCTGGAGCCCGGACCATCGCGCCATGTGGATCAACGTGCAGCACCCGGGGCTGAGCTTTCCGGCCAGCGACGGCCAATCACGTCCGCGCTCGTCCACCGTGCTGATCACCAAGGACGATGGTGGCGTGATCGGCAGCTGACGATCACGCCGCGAGTAGGGGGCCAGGCTAGGCGGCGCCCCGCATCCTGAATCAGGGCAGGCACAACGGGCGGTAGCTACCGTTGGCGCTTCCGGCGCATCATCGTTTCTGCTGCGCCGAGCTCCTGCCAGGTCGTACTGCCTGGCGGGCCTTAGCTGCGCCGCCTCGTGGTGATCGACCGGCGCTACACGCGCAACCAAAGCGTTCGGGCCCCACGCAATGCGAGCCAAGCTAACAGCGCGGCCAGCACGTCATCCAATGCGATACCCAAGCCTCCACCAATCGTTTCGACGAATCCTATGGGCGGCGGCTTGGTGATATCGAAAAGCCTATATAGTGCGAATCCGGCACCGAGTAACCACCATCGATGGGCTGTGGCCAGCCCCAAAAATACGAGTGGAAAAGCGAGATACTCGTCGGCAACGATCTGAGCGGCATCACCGCCTCCAAGCAAACGCGAGGCCCAGTGACACAGCGGAACGCCGACCACCAGCAGCGCAGAGATGAACAGCAGTTGCTTTGCCTGCGGCCGCCCCCAGAGCCACCACGCCAGTGGTATGCCAAGCAGTGATCCGAACGTTCCGGGCATCCAGGGCAATGATCCCAGCCCGAAACCAGTGGCAATCAATAAAACGACTTGCTCAAAGATCAATTGTCGAACCTCTAGGGTGACCATTTG
>NZ_RHQM01000017.1 GCF_003935375.1 Stutzerimonas xanthomarina | reverse complement strand
CGAGATCATCAAGGGCATCGACCTGGACATCCGCGACCGCGAATTCGTCGTCTTCGTCGGCCCCTCCGGATGTGGCAAGTCCACCCTGCTGCGCCTGATCGCGGGGCTCGAGGAGGTCAGCAGCGGGCGGATCGAACTGGACGGGCGCGACATCACCGATGTCAGCCCGGCCAAGCGCGACCTGGCCATGGTGTTCCAGACCTATGCGCTCTACCCGCACATGACGGTGCGCAAGAACATGTCCTTCGCCCTGGACCTGGCCGGTGCCGACAAACAGGAGGTTGCCCGCAAGATCGAAGCGGCCGCGCGCACCCTGGAGCTGGAACCGCTGCTCGAACGCAAGCCACGCCAGCTCTCCGGCGGCCAGCGCCAGCGCGTCGCCATCGGCCGCGCCATCGTGCGCAACCCCAAGGTGTTTCTCTTCGATGAGCCGCTGTCCAACCTCGATGCCGCGCTGCGTGTACAGATGCGCCTGGAGCTTTCGCGCCTGCACCAGGAACTGCAGGCCACGATGATCTACGTGACCCATGATCAGGTCGAGGCCATGACCCTGGCCGACAAGGTGGTGGTGCTCAACGGCGGGCGCATCGAGCAGGTCGGCTCGCCCATGGAGCTCTATCACCATCCGGCCAACCTCTTCGTCGCGGGCTTTCTCGGCACGCCGAAGATGGGCTTTCTCAACGGCCGCGCAAGCCGTGTCGAAGCCAGCGGCTGCGAAGTCGAGCTCGACGCCGGTTGTCGCCTGTTCCTGCCGGTGAGCGGCGCCACGCTGAAGGCGGGCGATCCGGTCACCCTCGGCATCCGCCCGGAGCACCTCAACCGTGGCAGCGAAGGCAACTGCCAGTTGACCGTGAAGGCCGACGTCAGTGAACGGCTGGGCAGCGACACCTATTGCCACGTCGTCACCCGCAACGGCGAGCAGCTGACCATGCGCATTCGTGGCGACTTCACCCCGCGCTACGGCGAGTCGCTGTCGCTGACGCTGGAGGCCGCCCATTGCCACCTCTTCGACAGCAGTGGTCAGGCGGTCGGCCAGCCGCTCCAGCAGGTGGCCTGACGCCCGACGTCGCGCCCAGCTCCTCCAACGGCAGGTCGCTGCGCCCGTAAAGGCAGCGATCCCGCCCCCGGCTTTTCCACATTCAAGCCCAGCGAGGCCCGAGATGAAGTTGAAAGAAGCGAATCTGCCACAGCTGCCGGCCCCTATCGCGCGCCCCGACTACTGCCTGGCCGAGGTCACCACCGGCATCGCCCACATCGGCGTGGGCGGTTTTCACCGCGCCCACCAGGCGGCCTACACCGATGCGCTGATGAACACCGGCGAGGGGCTGGAATGGGGCATCTGCGGCATCGGCACACGCGCCGAGGAACGCTCGATGCGCGACGCGCTGGCCGCGCAGGACTATCTCTACACCCTGGTCGAGCTCGACGACCGGCCTGACACCGAGGTCCGGGTGATCGGCAGCATTCGCGGCATGCTGCTGGTGGACGAGGATGGTTCCGAGGCGGTGGTAGCTCGCCTGGCCGATCCGGCGATTCGCATCGTCTCGCTGACCATTACCGAGGGCGGCTATTGCCTGGACGACAGCACCGGCCAGTTCAATGCGCAACTGCCGCAGATTCAACATGATCTGCAGCACCCGCGCCGCCCGGTCAGCGTGTTCGGTCTGCTCTGCGCGGCGCTGGCCAAGCGCCGCGGTGACGGTGTCGGCCCCTTCACGGTGATGTCCTGCGACAACCTCCCCCACAACGGCGACGTGACCCGCAAGGCCACGCTGGCCTTCGCCGGCCTGGTCGATGCCGACCTGGCCGGCTGGATCGAGCGCAACGTCAGCTTCCCCAACGCCATGGTCGACCGCATCACGCCCATGACCAGCGCGACCCATCGCCAGGACCTCAAGCATCAGCACGGCCTCGATGACGCCTGGCCGGTGGTCTGCGAACCCTTCGTGCAATGGGTGCTGGAAGACCGCTTCGTCGCCGGCCGCCCGGCCTGGGAAAAGGTCGGTGTGCAGTTCACCGATGACGTTTCGCCCTACGAGGATATGAAGATCAAGCTCCTGAACGGCAGCCACCTTGCTCTGACCTACCTGGGCTTCCTGCGCGGTTATCGCTTCGTCCACGAAACCATGGCCGATCCGCTGTTCGTCGAGTACATCCGCCGCTACATGGACGAGGACGTCACCCCACAACTGGCTCCCGTGCCCGGCATCGATCTCGCTCGCTACAAGCAGACGCTGATCGAGCGCTTCTCCAACCGTGCCATCGCCGATCAGCTGGAACGAGTGTGCTCCGATGGCTCGTCGAAGTTTCCCAAGTTCAGCGTGCCGACCATCGACCGCCTGATCGCCGCTAACGCCGCCCTCGACCGCGCCGCCCTGGTGGTCGCCGCCTGGGCGCTGTATCTGCGGGGCGTCGATGAAAACGGCGTGCCGTACCACATCCCCGATCCGCGCGCGGATTTCTGCCAGTCCCTTGTTGCGGAGGACGACGGCCTCGCCGAACGACTGCTCGGGCGCGAGGAGATCTTCGGCACGCAGATTCCGCGTTCGCTCGCCTTCCGCGAAGCCTTCGAGCGCAACCTGCTGCGGCTGCGCACGCTGGGGGTCAGCGGCACCCTTGATCTGTTGCTGACGCAGTGACGGGGTGCGGCATGTTTCTCGGGATCGATTGCGGCACCCAGGGCACCAAGGCGCTGTTGCTCGACGCCAGCAACGGGCGCGTGCTCGGCCAGGGCTCGGCCGGCCACGATCTCATCAGCGGGCCCAATGGCCGGCGCGAGCAGGACACCGAGCAGTGGACCGCCGCCTTCGCCAGCGCCACCGCCGCGGCACTCGCCGAGGCCGGAGTCGACGGCGATGCCGTGCTGGGCATTGGTGTGTCCGGGCAGCAACATGGCCTGGTTACGCTCGATGCCGCGGGCCGCGTGTTGCGACCGGCCAAGCTCTGGTGCGACACCGAGTCGACTACGGAGAATCAGCGCCTGCTCGACTGGTTGGGCGGAGAACAGGGTTCGCTGCAACGCCTCGGTATCGTCATCGCACCGGGCTACACGGTGTCCAAGCTGCTGTGGATGAAGGAGCAGCACCCCGCGCTGTTCGCTCGCATCGCGCATATCCTGCTACCCCACGACTACCTCAATTACTGGCTGACCGGGCGTTGCGTAAGCGAATACGGCGACGCCTCCGGCACCGGCTATTTCGATGTGCGCACCCGGCAGTGGGCGTTCGACATCCTGCGGTATGTCGATCCCAGCGGCCGCCTGGAGGCGGCGCTGCCCGAGCTGATCGAACCCCATCAGCCGGTCGGCCGGCTACGCCCCGAACTTGCCGTCCGGCTGGGCCTGAACTCCCAGGCCATAGTGGCGAGCGGCGGTGGTGACAACATGATGGGCGCCATCGGCACCGACAACATCCGCCCCGGCGCGATCACCATGAGCCTGGGAACCTCCGGCACACTCTACGCGTTCTCCGGGGAACCTCGGATCAGTCCACAGCCATCAGTCGCGACGTTCTGCTCGTCCAGCGGGGGCTGGCTGCGGCTGATCTGCACCATGAACCTGACCAACGCCAACTCGGCGATTCGCGACCTGCTGGAGCTGGACCTCGATGCGTTCAACGCGCTCGTGGCGCAGGCACCGATCGGCTGCGAGGGCGTCACCATGCTGCCGTTTCTCAACGGCGAGCGCGTCCCCGCCCTGCCCCAGGCCAGCGCCAGCCTGCACGGCCTGACCGCCGAAAAACTGACCCGCGCCAATCTCTGCCGCGCGGTGCTCGAAGGCGTGACCTTCGGCCTGCGCTACGGGCTGGACCTGCTGCGCGAAAGCGGCATTCGCGGCGAGCGGATTCAGCTCATCGGCGGCGGCGCGAAGAACCCGCTTTGGCGGCAGATCGTCGCCGACATGATGGCCACGCCGGTGGTCTGCACCCGCCACAGCGAAGCCGCGGCGCTGGGCGGGGCGATCCAGGCGGCGTGGTGCCAAGCCAGACAGCGCGACCCCGCGGCGAGCCTCGCTGAGCTGTGCCAGCGCTGTGTCAGCCTCGACGAGACCACGGCGGTCGCGCCTGACACCGCCGCGGTTTTGGCCTACGAGCAGGCCTATCGGCGTTATCGGCAACTGGTAGCCAGCATCTACGGTCAGCAGACGCCACCGGACCTGACGCCGGTCGCCTCCTGAGGCGCAGCGCTCGGTCGGTAGGCAGGGCAAATAGCTCATAAAAAAGGCAAAGCCACGGCGTGTGGCTTTGCCTTTGGTCCTGCGCGCCTGGGACGATGCCTCAGCGGCTGCGCAGCGCCTCGCGCGGCACGTACTTGCCCAGCTCGTGACGAGCAATGGCCACCCGATGCACCTCGTCCGGGCCATCGGCCAGGCGCAGCGTGCGCTGCATCGCCCACCAGTGCGCCAGCGGGAAGTCCTCGGAAACACCAGCGCCGCCGTGAATCTGGATGGCACGATCGATGACCTTCAGCGCCACGTTGGGTGCGACCACCTTGATCTGGGCGATCTCGCTGGCGGCGATCTTGTTGCCTACGGTGTCCATCATGTATGCCGCGTTCAGCGTCAGCAGGCGCGCCATGTTGATCTCGATGCGGCACTCGGCGATGTAATCGAAGTTGGCACCCAGCCGGGCCAGCGGCTTGCCGAAGGCGGTGCGGCTTACGGCGCGTTCGCACATCAGCTTCAGTGCACGTTCAGCAACGCCGATAGAGCGCATGCAGTGGTGAATGCGACCTGGGCCAAGACGGCCCTGAGCGATTTCGAAGCCGCGGCCTTCACCGAGGATGACGTTCTCGTAGGGCACTCGCACGTTTTCCAGCAGCACTTCCGCGTGGCCGTGCGGGGCGTCGTCGTAGCCGAACACCGGCAGCGGGCGCAGCACCTTCACGCCGGGGGTATCCATCGGCACCAGGATCATCGAGTGCTGGGCATGCCGCGGCGCGTCCGGGTTGGTCAGGCCCATGAAAATCATGATCTTGCAGCGCGGATCGCAGGCACCCGAGGTCCACCACTTGCGGCCGTTGATGACCCACTCGTCACCTTCACGTACCGCGCGGGCTTCCATGTTGGTGGCGTCGGACGAAGCCACGCCCGGCTCGGTCATGCCGAAGGCCGAACGGATTTCGCCGCGCAGCAACGGTTCCAGCCACTCGCGCTTCTGCGCCTCGCTGCCGTAGCGCACCAGCACTTCCATGTTGCCAGTGTCCGGTGCCGAGCAGTTGAAGGCTTCCGGGCCGAGGCCCGAGCTACCCATGATTTCCGCCAGCGGTGCGTACTCGGTGTTGGTCAGGCCGGCGCCCAGTTCCGATTCCGGCAGAAACAGGTTCCACAGCCCTTCTGCCTTGGCCTTGGCCTTGAGCTCCTCGACGATAGCGGTCGGCTGCCAGCGGTCACCTTCGGCGACCTGCTTGTAGAACACCTTTTCGGCGGGATAGACGTGAGCATCCATGAACGCTTGCACGCGCTCTCTCAGCTCTTGAACCTTCGGGGAGTAGGCGAAATTCATGGGCGACAACCTTCTGGCAGGTAATGTTTTGTAGTTTTGAATGCTAGAGGAGGCCTGGTGATTTATCTAAGCTATTTTCCTCGTGTATAAACATTCATCACCGATATATGATCGGCGAATTCCGATACACGCCGGAGAGCACAACAATGAACCTGAACAAGGTCGATCTGAATCTATTCATCGTCTTCGACGCCATCTACACCGAAGCGAATCTGACACGCGCCGGGCAGATCGTCGGCATCACCCAGCCCGCGGTTTCCAACGCCCTCGCCCGCCTACGCGAAACCTTCAACGATCCGCTGTTCGTGCGCACCGCGCAGGGCATGGTGCCGACGCCGATGGCGCAGAACATCATCGGCCCGGTGCGCAATGCGCTGCAGCTGCTGCGGGTGTCGGTGCAGGAAAGCCGGACCTTCAGCCCGGCGCAGGCGAACAAGACCTTCCGCATCAGCATGACCGACCTTACCGAGGCGGTCATGCTGCCGCCGCTGTTCCAGCGCCTGCGCCGCCTGGCACCGAACGTGAAGATCGAGAGCATGCTGGCCAAGCGCCGCGAGACGACCAAGGAACTGGCTGCCGGCCGCCTGGATTTCGCCATGGATGCACCGCTCAACACCGACCCTCAGGTGCGCCACGTCAAGCTGCTGGAAGATCGCTACATCTGCGCCATGCGCCGCGGCCACCCGCTGGCCAAGGACAAGCTCACCCTGGAGCAGTACCTGTCGCTGTCGCACATCCACATTTCCAGCCGCCGCAGCGGGCTGGGTCTGGTGGATCTGGCGTTGGGCAAGATGGGTCTGCAGCGCAAGATCGCCCTGCGCTCGCAGCACTACCTGATGGCGACCCAGGTGATCGACCAGACCGACATGGCTGTGACCGTTCCCGAGCGTTTCGCCCGGCGCCACAACCTGCACCAGGTCGACCTGCCGGTGGACATCATGCCGCTGGAAACCCACATCTATTGGCATGAAAGCACCGATCAGGATCCGGCCAACCGCTGGATGCGCGAGCAGATGATCGAGATCGCGCAGCAGGTCACCGCGCAGCAGGATCTTTGACGCGATGGCGGGTGAAAAAGCCCGCCTCAGGCGCTGTCGCGCATCACCACTTCGAAACCCACGTCGATACAGCGCTCCGCCGGCTGCTGACCTCGCATCAGACTCAGCAGCATCTGCGCCGCCAGCTCGCCGATTTCGCCACGCCGAGTGCGCACCGTGCTCAGCGCCGGATGCATCCAGGCCGCCGCCGGCAGGTCGTTGAAACCGGCAATCGCCAGCCGCCCCGGCACGTCGAGCCCCAGCTGATGGGCACGAAACAGCGCCCCGAGGGCCAGGTCGTCGTTGTTGAAGAACACGGCGTCGATCTGCGAGTGCTGCGCCAGCAGCCGATCCAGCAGCTCCGCGCCAAGCCCAATGGACGACAGCTGCGGCGTCAGCAGCTCCAGAGTTGGCTCATAGCGACCGGCCTGGCGCATGGCCTGACGGTAGCCTTCGGCGCGTTGCAGGGTGCGAGGGTCGAGCTGCGCCGCGGCAAAGGCGACGTGACGGTATCCGCGCTCTAGCAGGGTTCGGGTCATGGCCAAGCCGGCTTCCAGTTGCGAGAAGCCTACGCAGTAGTCGTCCGGCCGCTCGCTCAGCTCCATCAGGGTAACCATCGGTGCGGTGTAGTTGGCCAGCACCGCACGGGCGGCCTCGCTGCGCTCGAACCCGGTGATCAGCAAGCCGGCCGGCTGATGCGCCAGATAGGCACGCAGCAGCCGCTCGTCCTCTTCAGGGCGATAGTGGCTGACGCCGATCATCATTTCGTAGCCCGCCGGCATCAGCACGCGCTGGATGGCCTCGACCGTGTCGACGAACACCGCGTTGGACAGCGAGGGGATGATCACCGCCACCAGATTGGAACGCGAACTGGCCAGGCTGCGCGCCGCCGGATGCGGCACGTAGCCGAGCGTCTTGACCGCCTGCTCGACACGCTCACGCAATGCATCGGAAACCAGATCCGGTTGCGACAGCGCGCGGGATGCCGACATCAGCGAGCAGCCGGCGTTGCGTGCGACATCGGACAGGGTTACCCGCTCGGCGGAGCGGCGACGGCGTGTGGTCATGCGCAATCCATGGGTCGAAAGCGGCGGATTCTAGCAGCGGGCAGGTGCCGATCGGCTCCTAGCGCGCGGCCTTTTCGACTTCGGCCTGGACCTGATCGAACAGCTCCTGGCCGACGGCGTCGATCACCGTCTGGATCGCCGGCTGCGCCTGTTCGCGCATGCGCTGGATCTCCTCCGGGCTGACCTCGTTGATCTGCATGCCGTGCTCCTTCAGCGCCGCCAGGGCCTGGCTCGTCTCGCGACGGGTGTCCTCGCGCTCGGCATCACGCGCCTTCTGGGCCGCCGCCATGATGATGCCCTGCTCGGTTTCCGAGAGCCCGTCCCACCAGCGCTTGGACGCCGTGACGATCCAGGGGCTGTAGACGTGATTGGTCACGCTGAGGAACTTCTGCACTTCATAGAACTTGGAGGACAGGATGGTGTTGTAGGGGTTTTCCTGGCCGTCGACCGCCTTGGTTTCCAGCGCAGTGAAAAGCTCGGAGAACGGCAGCGGCACCGCATTGGCGCCCATGCGCTTGAAGGTGTCGATAAACACCGGATTGGGCATCACGCGCAGCTTGACGCCATTGAAGTCCTCGAGCTTCTCGATCGGCCGCGCACTGTTGGTCACGTTACGAAAACCGTTCTCCCAGTACACCAGCCCAACCAGGCCTTTCTCCTCGAGCTTGTCCATCACCTGCCGACCTACCGGCCCGTCCAGTACCTGATCGGCCTGGCGCGGATCGGTGAACAGGAACGGCGTATCCCACACCGCCATCTCCTTGCTGATGCCGACCAGCGTCGCGGTCGAGCCGACCATCATCTCCTGCGCGCCGCCGATCAGCGCGTTCTGCATCTGGTCATCGGAACCGAGGCTGGCGGAGGCGAAGGTACGCACCTTCAGCTTGCCGCCGGAGGCCTTGGCCACTTCCTCAGCCAGCAGCTTGGCCGCCCTGCCCTGGTTGCTGTCTTCGTTGAGGCCGTAACCGAAGCGGATCATGCGTGGGCGGATGTCGTCCGCCGCCTGCGCGTAACCGAGGCTGAGCGTGCTGCCGAGCACGGCGGCGGCCAGGGTGCTGATGAGAAGTCGTTTCATGTCGCGTTACCTTCTTGTTGTTGGACGTTGGGTTGTTTAGCGCTTGGTTGCACGACCGGCGTTACCGCAGCCAGGCCAGGGGTACGGTGATGATCGAGGGCACGGCGATAAGAAGCCCGACGATCACCAGATAGATAAGGAAGAACGGCATGACGCCGCGCACCAGGGTTTCCATGCGCAGTCGGCCGATGCCGCCGACCACGTTGAGCACCGTGCCCACCGGCGGCGTGATCAGCCCGATGGACCCGATCAGCACGAACATCACACCGAAGTACACCGGATCGATGCCGGCCTTGATCGCGATCGGCGCCAGCACCGGACCGAGGATCAGGATGGTCGGGGTCAGGTCCAGCACCATGCCGACGGCGATCATCAGCAGCATGATGGCGATCATCAGCAGTTTCGGGTCCTGCGCCAGCGGGCCGAGCATCGCGGCGATCTCGTCGGGCAGCTGCGCCAGGGTGATCATGTACGCCGACACCGTCGCGGCGGCGCAGAGGAACATCACCGAGGCCGTGGTGCGGCTGGCACGGGTCAGCACCTCGACCAGCCCGGCCCAGTTCAGCTCGCGGTACAGCAGGGTCGAAACGGCCAGCGCATAGACGGCGGCGACCACCGCCGCTTCGGTCGGGGTGAACAGGCCGCCACGCAGCCCGCCGACGATGATCACTGGCAGCATCAGCGCGGCAGCACCGTCGACCAGCACACGACGGCGCTCGGCGGCGCTGGCCTTTTCCTGCTTCGGTTCGTCGATCCGCCGGGCGATCAGCGTCCAGGCCACGATCAGGCCCATGCCCATGATCAGCCCCGGCACCATGCCGGCGAGAAACAGCTGGCTGATCGAAGTACCGGTGACCACGCCGTAGATCACGAACGGCATCGACGGCGGAATGATCGGCGCGATGATCCCGCCTGCCGCCACCAGGCCCGATGACGAACTCAGCGGGTAGCCGCGCTCGCGCATCATCGGCAGCAACAGCGTCGCCAGCGCGGCGGTATCGGCCAGGGCCGAGCCGGACATGCTGGCCAGCAGCACCGAAGCGGCAATCGCCACGTAACCCAGGCCGCCACGCTTGTGGCCGAAATAGGACTGCGCCATGGCGATGATGCGCCGCGAGATGCCGCCGGCATTCATCAGCTCGCCGGCCAGGATGAAGAACGGCACCGCCAGCAGCGGGAAGCTGTCAGCGCCGGCCTGAAGGTTCTGAGCCAACAGCTGCACGTCCCAGAAATCCAGGTACCACATCAGCACCGAGCCGGTGAGCAGCAGCGCGAAGGCGATGGGCATGCCAAGCGTCATGAAGCCCAGCAGCGATGAAAGGAAGACGACGACGGTCATACAAGGTCCTCGGTTGGGCAGTGCCCGTATTGTTCTGAATGCGGCGTCGCTTCAGTCCGCGGTGACATTCGCAGCGGCGGTGGCCGATGGCTGATCGCGCCGCCAGACATTGACCAGCTGCACCAGCGCCAGTACCGCCAGCGCGACCATGCTGGCGGCCACGGGCAACATCGCCAGGCCCAGCGGATAACCGACTACCGGGCTGTTGATGGTCCAGCCGAACTGCATCTGGTTCCAGCCACCCCAGGCCGCCAGGCCGCTCGCGGCTGCCACCAGCAGCCAGCTGAGAGAGTCGACGACGCGGCGGAACAGCCGCGGGAAGCGGTCGCGCAGCATGGAAAAGCTCATCAGCTCGCCGCGGCGCATGCTCGAAGCGACGCCAACAAATACCAGCCAGACGAATGCCAGCCGCGACAGCTCCTCGGCGCCCGTCCAACCGGTGCCGAAGGCGTAACGCAGCACCACGCTGGAGAACACCACGATGACCATGAAGGCCATCAGCGCGGCCATCAGCCAGTCGGTCAGACGGTCGAAGTGTTGCGCGACCGTGCCGCTGTAGATCGGCTCGTTGGTCAAAGGCGGCGCCGTGGTAGCGCTATCAAACGGACGCGAAGAAAGATCGACACGGGTTTCGATCAGCTCATCCAGACCGGCGCCCTGCATCCATTTGACGATCTGGCGCAAGACGACCTCGCGCGGTTGACTGGCATCCACCGTCAATGCGCCCGGTTCGCCCTCGGGTGATTCGAGGGTGGCGAACTGGCTGTCGACCAGGGAAATCGGCATGAAATGCCCCGCCCTGCCACCGACTCGCTGTATGGCGGTTTCGTAATCGATGGCCAGATGGGCGAAACGCAGCTCCGGGACCGCGCTGCGCAGCAACTCCCGGTAGCTGCGCTTGAGCGCCGAGCAAGCCAGCACGAAGCCGCTGCCCGCCGCCAGGGTGCGTTGCATTTCGGCGATCAGCGCGTGCAGCCACTCCACGCGATCGGCGTCGGACAGCGGCGTGCCGGCACGCATGCGCGCCACGTTCTCTGCCGGATGAAAGTTGTCCGCTTCTATATGCGGCAGGCCGAGCGCATCGGCTACGGTGTGGCTGGTGTCCGTCTTGCCGGAACCGCTGACGCCCATGACGACCAGCACCGGAAGCGCGGAAGCCTTTGAGGTATGCACTGAAGGCATGCGAGGAATCCATTGTTTTGCTTGTTTGGCCGAATGTTAGCGCTATCACGCGGAGCGATAAAACTACCACTCGTCGACCGATCGGTCACAAATCGGCTGCATCGAAGCGGTATCCCGGTCGACATTCGCAGCGGCACGACTACAATCGCGCCCCTGTGCAATCGAGGACACCGAGCATGCCCAAAGCCATGTGCCGCCACATTCTGGTCAAGACCGAGGCCGAAGCCGCGCAGCTGAAAAAGCGCATCGCCAATGGCGAAGCATTCGACGTGCTGGCGCGCAAATACTCGACCTGCCCGTCCGGCAAGAAAGGTGGCGACCTCGGCGAAGTGCGCCCGGGGCAGATGGTGCGCAGCATCGATCAGGTGATCTTCAAGAAGCCGCTGCGCGAAGTGCACGGCCCGGTAAAGAGCCAGTTCGGCTACCACCTGGTGCAGGTGTTCTACCGCGACTGAGCCAGCGCTCAGCCAAAGCGCTGCAGCTGCATCTCCCGCAGACGGCTGAGCGTGCGGCGGAACGGGAATGCCAGATAGCCCTCGGTATACAGCTCGTCCAGTGCCACCTCGGCTTCGATATAGAGAGGAATCCGCCGGTCGTAGCACTCGTCCACCAGCGCGATGAAGCGGCGCACGGCATCATCCCGCGCGGCGAGCCTGGGCAACTGGCGATCACCCGCCGCCACCCGCGCGGCTCCATCCTCGGTGCCGCGGGCAATGCGCCCATCGCGCTGCGTGCCGCCGAGCCTAGGCACGTCACCAATCAGGATCGCTGCGAAGCGGTCGCACAGTTCAATGAAATCCAGAGCCGAAAACGGCTGCTCGCAGAGATCGGCGAAGCGGCACCAGAGCACCGATTCGCTACGCCGCACGACGTCGAGCTGGCGACGGCTGAGGGCCAATGGCTCGGTGCTGAACGCACCATCGGCCAGCGCCTCGAATGTCGCGGCTAACGCACTGGCGCCGTCGAACGGGGCGATCCAGTAGCGCTGCAGCGCAGCGCCGGGACGCAGGCGGTGATCGGCGCCACCATCCACATCAACCACATGCATGTGCTGCACGATGGCATCGATGGCCGGCAGAAAACGCTCGCGATTGAAGCCGTCGGCGTACAGCTGCTCCGGCGGCTGGTTGGAGGTGGCGACGATCACCACGTCATGCTCGAAGAGCACCTGGAACAGGCGTCCCAGGATGATTGCGTCGCCGATATCACCGACGAACAGCTCGTCGAAGCAGAGCACGCGAATCTCTTGTGAAAGTTCTCTGGCCAGGGCCTGCAACGGATCGGCCGTGCCGTTGAGCTGGAACAGCCGGATATGCACCCAGCGCATGAAGTGATGGAAATGCTGCCGCCGCGACGGAGCCGTCAGGCTTGCGTGAAACAGGTCCATCAGCCAGGTCTTGCCACGCCCGACCGGTCCCCATAGGTAGACGCCGAGCGGGAGGTCCGCACCTGAAACAAGCGCCTCATAACAGGCCTGAAGCCGTGCAACGGCGCGCTGTTGAGCCGCGTCGGGCAAGAAACCGTCTTGCACGATGGCCTGCTGATAACGTTCAAGGGGCGAGTCGGCGTGCATGATCGTCCGGCGCAAAAGCCGCCATGGTAGCGCGCGACCGCTCAGTTGTGCCCATCCTGCAGCAGTCGCTCGGCCTGGGCGCCGAGCTGCTCCAGCAGCATCGCCTGCGCCGGCAACAGTTGCTCGTGAACACGGGTCAACGCATAGACCGGCACGCTGATGGCCGGCTCGAGCAGACGAGCCTGCACCTCGCCGCCAGTGGCCGCCAGCGCGGTGAACGGATCGACCAGCGCCACGCCCTGCCCCGCAGACACCAGCTGTCGCGCCAGCTGATAGGTCTGTACCCAGGTAACGACGCGCGGCGGCGGATCGAGCTCCTCGATGTGGCCGCGCAACAGGCTGCCCAGCGCATCGCGGGCATCGATGCCGATCAGCGCTTTACCCGCCAAGGCCTGCAGCCGCAGCGGCCTGTGCAGTTCATCCGGCTGCCACCAGCCAGGCGGCGCAATCACGTGCATGCGTCCCTCGGCCAATAGCCGGCTGCTCAGTCCCGGATGCTCCACCGCCTGTGAAGTCAGCCCGAGATCAGCTTCACGCAGTAGCAGGGCCTCGACGATCTCTGCCGTGTGCTGCGTGGCGAGCTGACAGAACGTACGTGGAAATCGCTCGCGCCAGGTGCGCAACGCCTGTGGCAGCAGTGCCTGAGCCAGCGCCGGCGTGCAGATCAGGCGCAACGCGCACTCCTCGCCCCGGCCGAGGCTGTCTGCAAGCCGCCGCAGATTCTGCAGGTCGATGGCCAGGCGTTCGGTCTGCTGCTGCAACACCCGCGCCTCGGCGGTGGGCTGCAGCTTGCCGCGCACCCGGTCGAACAGCGCAAAGCCAAGTTGCTGCTCGGCATGCTTGAGAATCTTGCTCGCCGCCGGCTGGGAGATATGCAGCAGCTCGGCCGCGGCCGTCAGGCTGCCGGTTTGCAGGATCGCCTGGAACAGTTCGATATGACGCAGCCGCATGCATGTCCCTCCTTCAGTCGATCGAGCATAACCGCAGGTTATGGGAGCGCTCCATCCTTTCATTGGCCGTCTCGCTGGCCCGCGGCCTAGGCTGCGTTGATCGACTCGGAGGAGCAGTTGCATGCGGGTAGCAGTCATCGGCGCAGGCGTCATCGGGCTTGCCACCGCCTATTCACTGGTGCGCCAGGGGCACAGTGTGGAGCTGATCGAACGGCGCGACGATGTCGCCCTGGAGACCAGCTTCGCCAATGGCGGGCAGCTCAGCTACCGCTACGTTTCGCCCCTGGCCGATGCCGGCGTGCCGCTGCAGGCGATTGGCTGGATGCTGCGCGGAGCCGATGCCCCGCTGCGCTTCCGACCGCAGGCGAGCCTGCACCAGTGGCGCTGGTGCCTGCAGTTCCTGCTGGCATGCCGGCGCTCGGTCAATCGGCGCAACGCGGCTCATCTGCTGCGGCTCGCCCTGCACAGCCAGCAGATCCTGCGCAGCTGGCGCGAGCAGGACCAGCTGGACAGCTTCGCCTGGCGCGCCAACGGCAAGCTGGTGATCTATCGCGATCAGCAGAGCCTGCACAAAGGCGCGGCGGCCATCGACGACGATTCCGGGCAGCGGCTGCTGGACGCCGCGCAATGCGTCGACGTCGAGCCGGCGCTGGCGCCGTTGGCGGCATCGCTGCACGGCGGCATCTATTCGCCCGGCGACGAGGTTGCCGACTGCCATCTGTTCTGCACCGAACTGCTGCGGCGACTGCGGGCATCACCTGCGTTTCATCTGCATACCGGCCAATCAGTGAGCGCATTGCTCACCGAAGGCAAGCGCGTCCGCTCGGTCGTGCTCGGGCGCGATGACATCGCCATCGACCATCTGGTAGTCGCGGCCGGCACCGGCAGCGTCGGGCTCCTTCGGCCACTGGGTATCGACCTGCCGATCTACCCGCTCAAGGGCTACAGCCTGACCGTTGGGCTGGCCGACCAGGACCGCGTGCCGCAAACCAACGTCACCGACTACGACAACAAGGTCGTCTACGCCCGCCTCGATGACCAGCTGCGCGTCGCGGCGATGGTGGATATCGCCGGCTGGGATGCCGGGCTCGACCAGCAACGCATCGCCACCCTGCAACGTCTGGCTGGTGCGACCTTCCCCGGTGCCGGCGACTACCAACGCGCGCGGCAGTGGGCTGGCCTGCGCCCGGCGACGCCCCAAGGTACGCCGCTGATCGGCCGCAGCGGATTCGACAATCTCTGGCTCAACGCCGGCCACGGCAGCCTCGGCTTCACCCTGGCCTGTGGCAGCGCCGACCTGCTCGCCAGCGTAATCGGCGGATCACCACCCGCTGTCTCCCTAGACGGCTTGAGCCTGCCCGCCTGACCACTCAAAGAGGAAACCGATATGCCCGTTCAACGCATCGAGAGCAATCCGCGCATGTCCGCCGCAGTCATTCATGCAGATCTTGTGTTCCTCGCCGGCCAGGTGCCGGACGACCGCGGCCTGGGTGCCGCCGGTCAGACCCGCGAGGTGCTGGCGAAGATCGACCGGCTGCTGGCCGCCGCCGGCTCCAGTCGCGAAAACCTGCTCAGCGCTCAGATCTGGCTGAAGGACATCGACGCCGACTTCGCCGCCATGAACGAGGTCTGGAGCGACTGGCTGCCAGCAGGCTGCGCACCGGCACGGGCGACGGTACAGGCGCGTCTGGCCTCGCCCGAGGTGCTGGTCGAGATCATGGTGATCGCTGCGCGCGCCTGACCACAGCGGTCTATCGTTCCTGCGCCGGCCAACCACAGTTGCAACCACCCACAATACAAACAAGAGGGAACCGCAATGAACCACCAGATCCGTAACGGCCTGTTCGGTATCACCCTGGCCGGCGTGCTCGCCAGCGCCTTGGCCAGCACCAGCGTGCTGGCGCAGGAGCGCTTCGTCACCATCGGCACCGGAGGGCAGACCGGTGTGTATTACACCGCCGGCCAGTCGGTGTGCCGCTTCCTCAATCGTGCCGAGGTGAAGCCCGCCATCAAATGCAACGCACCCTCGACCGCGGGCAGCGTAACCAACATCGTGTCTTTGCAAAAAGGCGAGTACGACTTCGGCTTCATCCAGTCCGACCATCAGCACAAGGCGCTGCAGGGCCTGGCGCCCTTCGACAAGGAGGGCGCCGTCGAACTGCGCGCGGTGTTCTCGCTGCAGTCGGAGATTCTCACCGTGGTCGTTCGCAACGACAGCGGCATCACCGATCTGGCCGGACTCGAAGGCAAGCGGGTAAACATCGGCGTGCCCGGCTCGGGCAGTCGCGACACCTTCGAGGAAGTCATGCAGGCCAAGGGTTGGACCAACGCCAGCTTTTCTCTGGCCGCCGAACTGAAACCGGCGGAAATGGCTTCGGCCTTGGGTGACAACAACCTGGACGCCATCACCTATGTAGTCGGCCATCCGAGCGGTGCGATCCAGGAAGCCTTGACCAATGTAAAGGCCAGGATCATTCCGGTGCAGGGAGCCGAGATCGACAGCCTGCTGACCAAAGCCGATTACTACAGCGCCGTGGAAATTCCCGCCGGACTCTACCCTGGCGTGGAAGGCGCCATTCCGTCGATCGGCGGCAAGGCCGTGCTGGCGACCACCAGCAAGACCGACCCGGAGGTGGTCTATCAGCTGGTCAGGTCGGTATTCGAAAACCTCGACAGGTTCAAGCGCCTGCATCCGGCTTTTGCCGACCTCAAGGCCGAAGACATGATTCGCGTCGGACTGACTGCGCCGCTGCACGAGGGTGCCGAGCGTTATTACAAGGAGAAGGGCTGGCTGTAAGACGCTGCCATCAGCGGGCGACAGCGCCCGCTGATGCACAGGCTCAGAGCTCCATGGACAGACTTACGCTCAGGTTGCGCGGCTCACCCGGCATGACCCAGACATTGCTGTAGGAGCGCTCGTAGTAGGTCCGGTCGAAGGCGTTGTTCAGGTTCACGCCAAGGGTCAGCTTTTCCGTCGCCTTGTAGCGCGCCAGCAGATCCACGGTCGTGTACGACGGCAACTCAAAGTCGCTATCGGCCTGCCCTGCCCGATCTCCCACGTAGTTCACCGCGCCGCCAAGGAAGAGCCCGCTGAGATCGCCATCGAGGAATTCGTAGGTGGTCAGCAGGCTGCCGCTGTGGCGTGGCACGTTGAGCAGCCGGCTGCCGCTGGCCAGGGTGTTGTCGCGAGTCACCTCGGCATCCACATAGGCATAGCCACCGATCACGCGAATCGCGTCGGTCAGCTGCCCGGCCAGCTGCAGGTCGATCCCGCGGCTGCGCACCTCACCGGCGGCGATCTGAAAGCCGTCGTTCGCCGGGTCGCTGGTCAGCACGTTTTCCTTGGTGAGATGGAAGGCAGCGGCGGTCAGCCCCATACGTCCATCGAACAGGTCGAGCTTGACCCCCGCCTCATAACCCACGCCCTCTTCTGGATCGAACGTCGCGCCGCTGACGTCCGCACCGTTGTTCGGTTTGAACGACTGCGAGGCGTTGGCGAACAGCCCGACCTCCGGCACGAGCTGATAAAGCACACCGACACGAGGCGTGACCTTTTCATGGGTCTGCTCGGTACGCCGGCCAGCGACCTCATTGTCCAGGCGTTGCTCGTAGTGGTCATAGCGAGCGCCGATGACCCCGAATAGCTTGTCGGTAAAGCGAATCTGATCCTGCAGGTTCAGCGCCCGGCTATGCACCAGCTCATTGCGGTCGACCGTACGCGCCGGGTTGAACGCAGGACGCGGCGCACCGTAGACCGGGTTGTAAAGATCGATGGTGCGCAGGTTGTTGGAGCGCAGCATGAACTCGCTCAGGGCGTAACGCTCGTACTCGGTGCCGATCAAAAGCTGATGCTCGATCGAACCGGTATCGAATCGCCCACGCAGCTCCAGTTGGGTGATCGCGTCCTGCCAGTCGTAGTCGCGATAACGCAGGTTGCGGGTCAGCGTGCGGTCGTCTGCTGCGACCTCTGCCGCTTCGGTGGCGTAGCCATCCATCCGGCCCTGCTTGTAGTGGCTGGCCAGGCGCAGCGTCCAGACCTCGTTGAGGTCGTGTTCGAGTTCGGCCTGCAGCGTTTCGTTGTCGTTGCTGATCGGCCCATCCGAGGGTTCGCCATAGAACGCTGAGCGGGACACCTTGCTCAGGTCGCCACCGGGCGCGACCACGCCGCGATCGAAGGTCTGGCGGTTGCGCACCACCTCTGCCTGCACCAGCAGCCGCGTATCAGGGCTCAGCTCCCAGCTGAAGGACGGCGCGACGAACTGCCGTTCAGCCTCGCGGTGGTCGCGAAAACTGTTGTTGTCTTCGATGGCGATGTTCATGCGATAGAGCATGTTGCCGTCTTCATCGAGCGGCGTGTTCACGTCCAGCGCAGTGCGATAACGGTCCCAGCGACCGGCGCTAAGATCGAGACGGGCAAAGCTGTCCAGCTGCGGGCGCTTGCTGACGATATTGATCGTGCCGCCGGGGTCGCCGCGGCCGTAAAGGCTCGCCGAAGGCCCCTTGAGCACTTCGACCCGCTCGATATTGGAAGCGTCCGGTGGGTTCATGAAGCCGCGGTTGACGCTGAAACCGTCCTTGTAGAACTCTCCGGTGGTCAGCCCGCGCACGCTGTACTCGTACATGGTCAGGCCACCGAAGTCGTTCTGCCTGGCGACACCGCCGGCGAAGTCCAGCGCCTTCTCAACGCGCGGGCTGTCCAGATCCTGCAGCACGGATGCTGGAACGACGCTGATCGACTGGGGTATTTCCTCGATGGGTGTGTCGGTTTTCGTCGCGCTGCGCGTGCGTTTGGCGCGGTAGCCCTGAACCGGTCCATCGGCGCGTTCCTGATCTGCCGTGATGGTGACGGAGTCCAGTACCGCCGCTTCCTCTGCCATGGCCAGCGGCGCACCAGCCAGGATCACCGCCGCTCCGCAACCCACCCATTTCACTACCGCACTTGCGTTATTCATGCTTAAACTCAGATACCGATGTTATATCGTAACAATGCTCTCTGTTTGGCATCCGGGTGTCAATGAAACGATTCGCATCCGCTCGAGCTCGAAGACCGCTACCGGGCGATTCCGGGTTGCCTCGTCAGCCTGTCCTTACGCCGGCCAGTGCAGCTATGCGACAATGCGCGGCTGAAGTTCGGTAGCCACCCCGCATTCATCCGGCAGCAGGCGCAAACGCCCACCGTTGTCATTCACCTCAAGAATCGCTGGATCGACCAGCTCCCTGTCGGAGCGAGCTGGACCGCTGAGTATTGGTATCGGATCGGTATCAGCCTGATTCACGCAGCCACACGTCATTGATAGGTACGCCCTTGATCTCCACCGCCAACATCACCATGCAGTTCGGTGCCAAGCCGCTGTTCGAAAACGTTTCCGTCAAATTCGGCGGTGGCAACCGCTACGGCCTGATCGGCGCCAATGGCTGCGGCAAGTCGACCTTCATGAAGATTCTCGGTGGCGATCTGGAACCGTCCGCTGGCCAGGTGATGCTCGAGCCGAACGTGCGCCTGGGCAAGCTGCGCCAGGATCAGTTCGCCTACGAAGAATTCAACGTGATCGACACGGTGATCATGGGCCACGAGGAACTCTGGAAGGTCAAGGCTGAGCGCGACCGCATCTATTCGCTACCGGAAATGAGCGAAGAGGATGGTATGAAAGTCGGCGAACTCGAAGGTGAGTTCGCCGAAATGGACGGCTACACCGCAGAATCCCGTGCCGGCGAACTGCTGCTTGGCCTGGGTATTCCGCTGGAACAGCACTTCGGCCCGATGAGCGAAGTCGCTCCCGGCTGGAAGCTGCGTGTGCTGCTGGCCCAGGCGCTGTTTTCCGATCCGGATGTGCTGCTGCTGGACGAACCGACCAACCACCTGGACATCAACACCATCCGCTGGCTGGAAACGATCCTCACGGCGCGTAACAGCACCATGATCATCATTTCCCACGACCGCCACTTCCTGAACTCGGTCTGCACCCACATGGCGGACCTGGATTACGGCGAGCTGCGCCTGTTCCCGGGCAACTACGACGAGTACATGACCGCGGCGACCCAGTCGCGCGAGCAGCTGCTGTCGGACAACGCCAAGAAGAAGGCGCAGATCGCCGAACTGCAGACCTTCGTCAGCCGCTTCTCGGCCAACGCCTCCAAGGCCAAGCAGGCTACCAGCCGCGCCAAGCAGATCGACAAGATCCAGCTGGCCGAGGTCAAGCCGTCCAGCCGTATCAGCCCGTTCATTCGCTTCGAGCAGACCAAGAAGCTGCACCGCCAGGCAGTGACCGTCGAGCGCCTGTCCAAGGGCTTCGACGACAAGGAACTGTTCAAGAACTTCAGCTTCACCGTCGAGGCCGGCGAGCGCGTGGCGATCATCGGTCCGAACGGTATCGGCAAGACCACCCTGCTGCGCACCCTGGTTGGCGAACTGACCCCGGACAGCGGCAGCGTCAAATGGACCGAAAGCGCCGACTACGGCTATTACGCCCAGGACCATGCCCATGACTTCGAGGATGACGTCAGTCTGTTCGACTGGATGAGCCAGTGGACTCAGGGCGGCGAGCAGCTGGTGCGCGGCACCCTCGGCCGCATGCTGTTCTCCAACGACGAGATCCTCAAGTCGGTCAAGGTCATCTCGGGTGGCGAACAGGGCCGCATGCTGTTCGGCAAGCTGATCCTGCAGAAGCCCAACGTGCTGGTGATGGACGAACCGACCAACCACCTCGACATGGAATCCATCGAGGCACTGAACCTGGCGCTGGAGAACTACCCGGGCACGCTGATCTTCGTCAGCCACGACCGTGAATTCGTCAGCTCGCTGGCGACCCGCATCATCGAGCTGTCGGAGAACGGCGTGACCGACTTCAGCGGCAGCTACGACGACTACCTGCGCAGCCAGGGCGTAATCGTCTGATCCTCACCCTGCCCGCGTATCGCAGCGCCTTCATCGAGGGCGCTGCAGATTCATAGGCAACTCCCGGTAACGCGCCGTGCCACGCATCAGCTGGCAAAGCGGCGGGCAAGGAAGTCCAGTAGCAGCGTATTCACCCTCCCCGCCTGTTCGTTCTGGATCCAGTGGCCACACTGCGCCAGTTCGTGTCGTTCCAGATCCGGCACCCATTCCGGCATCTTCCTCAGCGTGTAGGCCTCGAGTTCACCAACCGGGTCATGGTCGCCGATCAAAAACATGGTCGGCTGCGTGATCTTGCGCCCCTGCAGTGGCTCGGTAACCTGCCAGTTGCGTTCGAAGTTGCGATACCAGTTCAGCGCACCGCGAAAACCGTGCTCGGCGAACGTCTGCCGATATACCGCCAGATCGTCTTCTGAGCACCAGTCGGGCAACAGGCCCGGCTGCATGTCGTCCTCGAACAAGGTGCCGTCGGCAGGCTTGTTCTGCAGCAACAGGTTCCTTTCCTGGTAATACATCAACAGGCGCAGGGTACGATCAATGTCGGCATCCAGTTCACGCTCGGCGCGACCGGGCTGCTGGAAATAGAGGATGTAGTTGAATCGATCACCGCTGGCTTCGCGCATGATTTCGGTCGCGGGCCGCCGCGGTCTTCCGGCGAAGGGCACCGACATGGTCACCAGCGCGGTGACCCGCTCCGGCTCCAGCAACGCGAGATACCAGGCGACCATTGCGCCCCAGTCGTGCCCGATTAGCGCCACCTGTCGGTGACCGAAATGATCCATGGCCGCACGAACGTCCCCACACAGCGTCAGCACATCGTAGGCCGAGACGTCCACTGGCGCGCCGCTGAGCCCGTAGCCACGCATCTCGGGAACGAACACGCGATAACCAGCCGCCACCAGTGAATCGATCTGATTGCGCCAGGAATACCAACACTCGGGGAAGCCATGCAGCAGCCAGACAGGCCTGCCCTCTTCCGGGCCGGCGCTATAAAGGCTGAGGGATATACCGTTCAGGTCGAGCTGGAAATGGTCCGCAGTACTGTTCATGAGGCCTCCTGACTGGAGGCCTCACTATGGCAAAGCCAGGCGCGCGTGTGCGCTGTATCAGCAGGGCGAAGGCCGCGACATCCCGCCGATGGATCAGCCCTGGGCGCTGGCCCAGTCGATCAGCCCGAACTGCCAGGTAGCCAGAATCAGCAGGCCGAAGCCGATCCGGTACCAGGCGAACGCCGCGTAGCTGTGATTGCCGATGAACTTGAGCAGGGCCCGCACTGCAAGCATCGCGAAGATGAACGAGGTGACGAATCCGACCGCGAACACGGCGAAATCGCCTGGCTGAAAGAGCTCGCGGTACTTGTAGCCGGAGTACACCGCCGCGCCGACCATGGTCGGCATGGCCAGAAAGAACGAGAACTCGGTAGCCGCCTTGCGCGACAGGCCGAACAGCAGGCCGCCAATGATGGTCGACCCCGACCGCGAGGTGCCGGGCACCAGTGCCAGGCACTGGGCGAAGCCGACTTTCAGTGCCAGTGCCCAGTTCATGTCGTCGACGGTTTCGGCACGAATGATGTGATCACGCCGTTCGGCCCAGAGCATCACGACACCGCCGATCACCAGCGCGGTGGCTACGGTGATGGGGTTAAAAAGGTATTCGTGGATCAGGTCGGCAAAAGCGACACCGAGGACAACTGCAGGCATGAAGGCGATCAGCAGGTTCAAGGTGAACTTCTGCGCCTGAGACTCCTTGGGCACGCCAATCACTACGTCCAGGATCTTGCGCCGATACTCCCAGATCACCGCGAGAATTGCCCCGAGCTGAATGATGATGTTGAAGGCCAGCGCCCGCTCGCCACCAAAACCGATCAGGTCCGCAACAATGATCTGGTGACCGGTACTGGATACCGGCAGAAACTCGGTTACACCCTCGACCACGCCCAGAATCAACGCCTGAATCGCAACCCAAAGATCCATCTATTCCCCTAAAGCGATGCAGCCCATCGCGACTCAATGCAACCAAGGTATATGTCAGAAAGCCATCTGGCCGGCTGTTCTGACTCGTTCGAGAGAACTAAATTCCTCTGCAAACGAAACGGGGCTCATTTTTAGCCACGGGCGGCCGAAAAGCTATACAGGGTGCCGCGAAACGACCGCAACCAGAAGGTCGACCGCGGCGCGACAGACCCACCGATCAGCCAGAACAAAACGATAAGAAAGTCCATCAGGAGCCCTATTCATGAATCTGCTGCGCAACGTTCCCATTAGCAAGCGCCTCTGGCTGATCCCCGTGGTCGCCGTCGTCATGCTGTTCATCCTCGGCATGCTGATGATTCAGCAGGTCCGGTCCGACTTGTATCGTGGCAAGCAGGAGGCAACTCGGAACATAGTCGAGGCTGCATCCGGCGTGCTCGAGTACTACCGGGCACAGGAGACCAGTGGCGCCATGACCACGAGCGAAGCACAAAAGGCGGCCATGGAGCAGATCCGCCTGCTGCGCTACGACGGTCAGGACTATTACTGGATCAACGACCTCGGCCCGACCATGATCATGCATCCGATGCAGCCGAAGCTGGACGGCCAGGATCTGTCGAAGATCAAGGATCCGGAAGGCAAGGAACTGTTCAACGAGATGGTCAAGATCGCCCAGCGCGAAGGTGCTGGCCTGGTCGACTACATGTGGGCCAAGCCAGGCGAAGCAGATCCGGTACCAAAGATCTCCTACGTGCAGTTGTTCAAGCCCTGGGGCTGGATCATCGGCTCGGGCATCTACGTGGACGATGTCGAACAGGAATTCTGGAACTATCTGACTCGTTTCTCCCTGATCGGCCTGTTTATCTCGGCAATCATGGCCGTGCTGGTGGCGATCCTGATCCGCAGCATCGTGCGTCCCCTGCGCCACACCATGTCGGCGATGGCGAATATCGCCAGTGGCGAAGCCGATCTGACGCGTACTCTGGACGTATCCGGCAACGACGAGCTGAGCACCCTTGGTCGTGACTTCAACCGCTTCACCCAGAAACTGCGTACCGTGGTCGGTCAGCTGTTCGAGACAGCCGGCGCGCTGGATCAATCCTCCCGTTCGCTGAGCCAGCTTTCCGGTCAGGCCCATGAGCAGAGCCAGCAGCAGATGCTGCAAATGGAGCAGGTCGCCACCGCCGTCAACGAAGTCACCTACGCCGTACAGGAAGTCGCGAAGAACGCCGAGCATGCCTCCAGCGAAGTCGGCAACGCCGAAAATCAGGCGGGCCAGGGTCAGCGCAATATCGAAACGAGCCTGCAGCAGATCGACGAGCTTTCCGCGACCATCGGCCAGGCCGTCGACGTGATTCAGTCGCTAGCTGATGAAACAACCAAGATCGGTTCGGTACTGGAAGTGATCGGCTCGATCGCCGAGCAGACCAACCTGCTCGCGCTCAATGCGGCGATCGAAGCTGCCCGAGCCGGTGAACAGGGCCGCGGTTTCGCCGTGGTGGCCGACGAAGTTCGTCTGCTGGCGCAGCGTACGCAGCAATCGACTGCCGAGATACATAGCATGATCGAACGCCTGCAGAAGAACTCCGGCGCTGCGGTAAACGTGATCATGGAAAGCAATCGCGCCTCCCAGCTCACCGTAGAGCAAGCCAGCCAGGCCGGCGAGAGCCTTGGCGAAATTGCCCAGGCGCTGCGCAACCTCTCAGGCCTGAACGCATCAATCGCCAGTGCCACGCTACAACAGTCCCACGTGGTCGAGGACATCAACCAGAACGTGACCCAGGCGGCCGGGCTGGCGCAGGAAAGCACCCTGGCTGCCGAGCAGTCCAGTGAAGCTGGTAAGCGCCTTGGCGAACTCGCCGATCAGCTGAATCGTCTGCTGAGCCAGTTCAAGGTCTGATAAACCCTTTGCCTGCGGCCCGCCAGATGAGCAGCCGCAGGCACTTCGACGAAGCAGGCGCCCCGCCCCACGCTCCATCGCGGAGCACGCCCTTAGAGATTCGATACATTTCCCGTCGCGACAGGTTGTCGCACGGGATTTTTTTTGCGTCCCCCGCCGATTCCCTCACGCTGCGCATGGCGTTGCGAAGTTTTTCAATATTTACAGGGAGTTAGCTCAAACGTACTAAGCCGACTCGGCCAGGCGTCAACGTTATACTTTTGGCTAATTGCAAAGCCCTTCAAATTTTTTCGAACTCGCATGTGACTCGTCAGTCCTCTGGGTACATCAACTGCAATGTAAGGCCAACGCCAACGAGCTTGGCTGCAGGTATTTTGGGTATCACACAGAGAGACATGCCCCATGCACACCCCGCTGCGTATCAATGAAGCCCTTTTGATCACCGACCGCGCGTTCAAGCCCTTCCAGTGCGTTGCCTGGACGCTGCCCGAAGGAAACGGTGAAGTCAGCATCACCGTCGTCGACCGCGACGAGGCCCGTCTGCTAGGCCGCTGCAAGATGTCCAGCAGCGTGTTCACCGATCCCGTGAAGCTCGGCGAGACCCTGGAACAGACTCGCGCGCAGCTGAGCCGCGACGGCGCGCATCTGTCGCCCTGGCACATGCCAGAGTAACCATGGCTTGCAACGAACAAAGGCCTGCGGCGGTGCCCCAGGCCTTTTTTCATGTCCCGAATTCGGCTACGCCAACTGCTCTACTGATCCATTCGCGTGTTTGACGGTCTTAACAGCAACACGTGAAACAGGAGAAGCTCATGAAAGGTGCAGAAGCGTACGTCAACGATCAATGGCAAAGCTGCGGCCTCGCAGACCTTCCGCAAGACCCCGGCGCCCATACCGTGATACTGCACTTCATCGTGCCGCGAGATGCCCAGATGCCGGGCCTGATCACGCACATAGGCGAAATCGCACAGCGGCACCTGAGCGATTTCTATGACGGTCGAGCCGTCAGCCACAAGCCCGCAACCGGCTCGGTGGTGGGCGACGGCAGCGGTGACGGAATCAACCTGGAATTCGAGATAGCAGCCGCGCGCTGACCCTGGTGGACGTCGGCGTCAGCTAAAGCCGAGCTTGAAGAAATCGCACCGAACGCCTGGAAGGACGATCCAAGATGACCCCCTTTGACATGCAGCGCATGCTTCTGCACGAATTTCCCTTGATGTTCGTCGCCGAAGTCGCCCTGCGGGCACTGCTGGCCTTCGTTGCCGTATTCGTCTTTCTCAAGGTCAGCGGCCGTCGCGGCATTCGCCAGCTTTCGGTATTCGAGCTGGTGATCATCCTGACCCTCGGCTCGGCCGCAGGCGACGTTTCATTCTACGAAGACGTGCCGTTGCTGCCAGTGGCGGCGGTGTTCGCCACCCTGCTGGCGCTGTACCGCCTCACCGTGTTCTTCATGAATCGCAGCCCGCGATTCGAAGCCTGGCTCGAAGGCCATCCAGTCACCATTATTCGCGATGGGATCTATGAGCTGCGCAGCCTCGACAGCCTGAACATTTCTGCCGATGAATTCTTCATGGAGCTGCGCCAGCAAGGGGTCGA
This sequence comes from Stutzerimonas xanthomarina, assembly GCF_003935375.1. Taxonomy (GTDB): domain Bacteria; phylum Pseudomonadota; class Gammaproteobacteria; order Pseudomonadales; family Pseudomonadaceae; genus Stutzerimonas; species Stutzerimonas xanthomarina_A. The sequence goes on along the minus strand of NZ_RHQM01000017.1, from coordinate 111,541 downwards.
GCATCTTGGCCAGGTCAGACTCGGCATTCTCGAGAACGATGGCAACGTCAGCCTGTTCTTCCATGAGGACCACGCGGTACGCCCTGGATTGTCCGTCCTCCCGCCGGAATACCGACCGGTCTTCCGCCAGGTTCCGGCGGCCGGCATGTATGCCTGCAGCCGCTGCGGTTTTCCCCAGGCGCTGGAGAGCCAGCAAAGCCAACAATGCCCGCGGTGTTCCAATCCAACCTGGTCGAAGGCGCTTTCCACACAGAGATCGCGCTGATACACGGTCAGAACCGCCATCCTGCTGGCCGGTCAGTTGTTAGAGGCACCGGAATTCGCTTCCTGGATAGCCTTCTCTACTCACTGCAGCAGGAGCACACCATGCTTGGCGACTATTCATCGATCAACGACCACCTCGACACCGCGCGCAAACATGCCGATCAGGCTGAAACCGAAGCCAAACCCGAGCTCTATCGCGAAGCCATCGACGAGCTGGTCGCAGCCATTCGATTGCTGATGCGCAACAGCAACGAAAAGGACAGTTGAGCCCATCCAAAAGCCTCGCCGGTAGCTACCGGCGAGGCCATAGCGGGAACGGTCATACATGCGCAACGACACCCTGATGGACGACCCGGTGCCCCTGGCCGAGGGCACTCGCCCTGTTCCTGCCGATGAGACCGGCGACACCGGTACGCTACTGTGTCCAACACTGCCGCCGGACCTGCATTACGTTGATGATTCCCAGCCGGGCATCCGCCGCAGGCGACTGCGCGGCAAGTTCGGCTACTTCGAGCCGAACGGCGAGCGCATTCGCGACGAGGAGGAAATTCGTCGCATCAACAAGCTGGCGATCCCACCCGCTTATCGTGACGTATGGATATGCCCGGATGCTCAAGGGCATCTTCAGGCGACCGGGCGCGACGCCCGTGGACGGAAGCAATACCGCTATCACACGCGCTGGCGAGAGATTCGCGACAGCGACAAGTACGAACGAATGCTCGAGTTCGGTGAAGCCTTGCCGAAACTGCGCCGCGATCTGGAAAAACACTTGGCTAGACCCGGCATGGCGCGTGAGAAGGTCATGGCCCTGGTGGTCATGTTGCTGGAGTCGACCCTGATCCGGATCGGCAACTCGCGCTATGCGAGGGACAACCGATCCTACGGGCTGACGACCCTGCGTACGCGTCACGTGGCTGTCAAAGGCACCTCGATCCGCTTCCACTTTCGAGGCAAGAGCGGCGTGGAGCACGAAGTCACCCTGCGCGACCGTCGGTTGGCCAGGCTGATGCGCAGCTGCATGGAGCTGCCGGGCCAGCAGCTGTTTCAGTACCTGGATGAAGATGGTCAGCGCCGCGCGGTCAGCTCCAACGACGTGAACCTTTATCTTCGCGAGATGACCGGCCGCGACTTCACTGCCAAGGACTATCGCACCTGGGCCGGAAGCGCGCTGGCACTGGAACGGCTACGCAAGCTGGACGCATCCACGGAAGCCGTCGCCAAGCAGAATCTGGTCGAGACGGTGAAGCAGGTCGCCAGCCAGCTGGGCAACACCCCTGCGGTCTGCCGCCAGTGCTACATCCACCCGGCGATTCTGCAAGCCTTCAGCGCAGGCGAGCTGGCTGATGTGCGCGCCGCGCGCAAACGCAAGTGGCTCAGCGCCGAAGAGGTCGCGTTGCTGGCTTTTCTCCGCAAAGCGGCGGGCTGAAGCGCTAGTGCTGATGCAGGGTGACGCGATTGCGACCGGCCGCCTTCGAGGCATAGAGCGCCGAATCGGCCCATTCGATCAGTTGCGCATGACTGTGGGTGGGGACGCTGAGGTCCGCAACACCCAGACTGATTGTGAAGCGAATGCGGTGCTGCTCGTGCTGAACCTCGCGGCTCTCCACCGCATGCCGCAAACGCTCTGCAAAGGTCATTGCACCCTGTTTGTCGGTATCCGGTAGCAGTACCACGAACTCTTCACCGCCGTAGCGGCCAGCCACGTCCGAATCGCGCAAATTCTCGCGAATCAGCTCCGCGACCTGCTGAATCACGGTATCGCCTACCTGATGTCCATAGGTATCGTTGATCGCCTTGAAGTGGTCGATATCGAACATGACCAAAGCCGCCTGGCTGTCATAGCGGCGATGACGGGCGTAATCCAGGCGGAGCATCTCTTCCCAGTGCCCGCGGTTGTAGAGCCCGGTCAACCGGTCAGTGCTGGACAGGCGCTGCAACTCGGCATTCGCCGCTTGCAACTGGCGGCGGTTCACGGCGACATCGGTGACGTCATAGATGATCAGGCACACCTGGTCGATGCTGCCGTTGACGCCCTTGAGAGGCAGCAGCGTGGTGTTCTGGTACATGAAGTCTTCCAGCCCGGTGATCGGCTGGTAGTTCTTGAAGCGCAGCAGATAAGGGCGCTGCTCCCAGATGGTGAAAGATGGCGTACCGAGGGTCATCACGCTTTCCACCTTCCGGCGGAACCAGTCTTCATCGACTTCGGGAAACAGCGTGAAGAACGACCGATTGCGCGCATTCTCCGGCTGCAAGCCGGAACGGTTTTCCATGAAGGTGTTCCAGACCTCGACACGGTAGTCGCGGTCCAGCACGACGACGCCCACGTCGATGCTCTGGACGATCGCCAGCAACCAGTGAAGCTCGTTCAACTCGGCAGAATTGCTCATGCTCAATCCATCAGGTGGGCAAGCTTGCGCGTCAGCAGCTCGACCGAATCTTCCGTGAACAACAGCAGCAGGTCAAAGTGGATATCGTGCCCTTCCAGGCTGTAGCTGATTTCCACCGCCAGGGTCTTCTTCCATCGGGCACTATTGAGCCGGATCAGCTCGTCGATCGATGCGTGCTGCCCCAGCACCTGCGGGTGCCCCTGGGAAAACACCACTTCGATCTGCTCGGCGATTCCGCTGAGGCATGCGCTGATCAGCAGGCTCGACAGATCCAGGAGCATCTCCATCTCCAGGTAGTCCTGCCGCCGCATCAGACGTGCCATGTCGGCCACTTCGGAGTCATGGAACAGCAGCAGCGCCTCGCCTGCGATACCGCCACCGATGTAGCCCTGGCAGACGGCAGTCAACTTCTCGCCGCGCGCCGCATCGGCCAGCGCCATATGCAGCTCGCCGACTTCGAGAATATTTACATTGGGAATCGGCAACTGGATGAAGACACCCAGCACTCGCGCCAGGAGTGCGGCAGCCCGCCCCATGGCGATGTTGACCACCTCACGAAAGGTATCGCGAAAACCGATCTTTTCCCCGGCGACCCTAGCGATCAGAGGCGAGACATCATCCAGCAGGCCAAGGCTCGCCAGCGTCTGGTGCAGGTGCACCGGATCGGCGGGCTTCTTGATGAAGGCCAGCGCGCCGAGGGCCAGGACACGGCGCACGGCCTCATCCTGAATGTCAGCGGAGATCACGATGGTCTTGCACTGCAGCCGTTCTTCGCGCAGCTGCGCGAGGACCTGATAACCATCCAGCTCGGGCATGGTGAGGTCGAGCAAGAGGACGTCGACGCCACCCTCGCGAACCTGCTCCAACGCTTCGAGCCCGGTGGCCGCCTGACTGACGTCGACCGGCCAACCGGCGGGCAGCGCTTGCAGAAGCTGCTTGCGCGCCAGCGCGGAGTCATCGCAGATCAAGAGGGAAATGGCAGACATGTGGTACGAGCTCTCGTTGCCCGATTAACCTTGGCACGAGAGCTTATCGCAGGAAAGGCGCGCTGTGCGCACCATGAAGGCAAAATAGTGGCATTTCACCTTAAAAACTGCCGAACGGCCCGGCGGTGCTGCTCCGTCGGGCTGTTTCGCATCAGTAATAGGCGTTCTCGCGATTGGTGTGATCGGTCACGTCGCGCACGCCCTTGAGCTCTGGAATCCGAGCCAGCAGGGTCTTCTCGATACCTTCCTTGAGGGTGACGTCCGCCTGTCCGCAGCCCTGACAACCACCGCCGAACTGCAGCACTGCGATGCCTTCCTCGACCACATCGATCAGCGTGACCTGCCCGCCATGGCTGGCCAGGCCCGGATTGATCTCGGTCTGCAGGTAATAGTTGATGCGCTCGTTCATCGGGCTGTCTTCATTGACCATCGGCACCTTGGCATTCGGCGCCTTGATGGTCAGCTGGCCACCCATCCGATCGGTCGCGTAGTCGACCAGTGCATCCTCGAGGAAGGGTTCGCTGGTGCCATCGATCCAGGCCGTGAAGCTCTTCAGCGCCAGTGCAATGTCGTCAGGCTTCTCCTCGCCCGGTTTGCAGTAGGCGATGCAGGTTTCAGCATACGGGGTGCCCGGCTGGGTAATGAAGATGCGAATGCCGATGCCGGTGGTGTTCTGCTTCTCGAGCAGGTCGGCCAGATAATCGTGTGCAGCTTCGGTAATGGTGATCGCGCTCATGGGAACTCCTCGCAGACATGCGCCGCAGTGTACGCCAAACCACTGCCGCGGTTAAGTCCTAGTATTTTAGTCGGGTTAACCGTGGTCGAGTTCCGACCGCAGCTGCCGCTCGCGACGAATCAGAGGTTTTCGTAGCGATTCATATCCAGCACGCCCGCCTCCAGCGGCTCGGTTTCTTCGAGATAGCGGGTCAGATCGTTGAAGTAATCCCAGAAACGCGGATGGCTGCGCCGCACGCCCCAGCGGTCGACCAGGCGCCCCAGGTGATCACTCGCCCTGACCTCCTCCAGTGCTGCGACAAATGCCGGCACCTCGGCGGCAGGCACATTGAAGAGGAAATTCGGATAGCTACTGAGAACCCCTGGATACACCGTCAGGGTGTCCAACCTCGGCTGCCAGCGCAGCGACTCGCCGTACATGAAGGCGACGTTGCTGTGGGCGCGGTTGCGCAGCAGGCTGTATATCTCACGCCGATCGCCGCCGTACTCGATGCGCAGCAGCGTGGCCTCCGGCAGATACTGGATCGCCGGCAAGCCTCCGGCGAGTCGGTTGGTCAGACGACTGAGCGCCTGCTCGGCCCCTTGCAGGCTCGCGGGCTGCCTTGCGCGGTAGCACTGGGTACCCTGGCAACGGTTGATCGGATCGGGGGCTGCGTTGATGCCGGCGTACCTTGCCAGCATCTCTCGAGCGAACGCGCGCTTCGGATCAGCCCTGTTCAGCGTCAGCAGCGAGGGTGTCGAATCGTCGATGGAGGTGTAGGCCAAGAGCAGCTTCAGCTGCCCACCCTGCTCGTACCAGCCATCGAGGAGGGCGTGGCGTGAGGCGGCCGGCAGCAGCCGAAGGAAGTTCAGCTCCGCGCCGTTGCGAATCAGGTCGAAGTAAAGCCGTGTCTGGCCCTGATGGGAGACGTTGCCGAACACGTCGAAATTGACCACGAGTTGGTAGTAGGTGCGCTCGAGCAGCGGATAGTCCATCCACCAGAGCGTCTGCGGAATCTCGCCGATCAGCCCTTTGCGCACCGAGGCGCTGTCATGCTGGCGGAAGATGCTCAGCAATGCATTGTCATTGCCGGACCAGATCTGCTTCCACTGCGCGGGCTTGCCCGCATAGGCATTCATGCGCAGCTGTTCGTACTGGTTGCGCTTGACCCGGTAGCTCTTCCAGAACGCAAGCAGGTCGCCCATTTCATCGAACTGCCCGGGCATCGCCAGCAGCGGCGTGGTCTGTTCGCGATAGCGCCGGTCGGTAATGTACAGATCGTGCTGCGGGTCCTGGAAGAACACCCAGAAGTTGTCGCGAATCACGTCCGTGGCGATCTGCCCGCGGCACACCGGCCCGCGGATAAAGGTGCGGACGAAATACTCGGCGTTATCCAGCATGAACTGGTACCGCGCCTCGGCAGGAATAGCCTGGAAAGTCTTGAACGGATTGGCTCTGTGATCTGCGCCGTAACCGGGGATGGCATCCACCGTCGAGTCACCGCTGAAGAACAGCGAACGGACCCGCGCCAGCTTCGCAGCGCTGAGTGGATAGGTGATGTGCGTCTTGTGCACGATCACGTCGGTAATCGGTCGCAGGCGATAGCTGAACCGGGTACCCGGATCATCGTTCGGCCGTCGCGTCGCAATGGCGTCGACCGGCTCGCCACTGGGCGTGCGCGAACGCACCAGCTGATAGAAACGACCGCCTCCCTCCCCTTCGAAGTACAGATGCGCGATGAAAAGGTGCTCATACAACCAGCGGCCAACCAGATTGCCGCGTGCACCGGGCGTGTTGAGCAAGCGTTCCCACTCGTCGATCTGCAAGGACTCGGTCGCCGAAGGCTCGGGCGGCGAACTCGCTTCGACTGCCGCGCCCTGCTCCAGCCACCGCTGCAGGAGTGCGTACTCCGTATCGCTCAGCCCGGTTACGGCGAAAGGCATGCCACCATGCATGTTGCGCCGGGCGTAGCGGTCGAACTCATCCGACAGCGGGCAGGTGTTTTCCCGGCCGATGCCGATCTCCAGCGCCGACGGCAGCTTGGCATTGGGCGTCAACGGCTGGCTGCGACCGAGCTCGAGCATTCGTGCCATCAGCGCAGCCTGGTTGCTCCCGCCATCGAGTACCGAATTGAAGCCCTTGCGCCGCCACGCGGCGTCGTGATCGGCGTCGAGAAACAGGCGCGTGGGCTCCTGGGCCTTTACCCGTACGCCGTTGTAGACCGGCAGCTTGTTCGCGCCGCGGGATGCACCCTCACCACTGCCGAGATTGAGCTGGCAGGGCGAGTCATAACAGGCGTGGCAAGCGACGCACTTGGCGGTGAATATCGGCTGGATATCACGCTGATAAGAGAGGGCTTCGGCGCGCGCAGCGGTGAACGAGAGGAATAGAAGGCAAGCGAGCCAGAAACGAAATGACATGCATCGAACGCCTTGAGATGAGTGCGCATTCTATTCGCCTCTGCCGGGTCACGGCCAACGCCTGCCAACCTGAATAATCTTCATGCAAAAGCGCGAAGGCTAAAAAAGCATGCAGCTTTGCTATCATTCGCGCTCTTTTGTCCCAGCTTTTCAGGTAGTCCCCATGTCCACTCGCAGCTCCCGTCTTCAGGCCCTTCAGCAAGCGCTCAAAGAGCGCATCCTGATTCTCGACGGCGGCATGGGAACCATGATCCAGAGCTACAAGCTGGAAGAGGAAGACTACCGCGGCGCGCGCTTCGCCGACTGGCCGCAAGACGTCAAAGGCAACAATGACCTCTTGCTGCTGAGCCGCCCCGATATCATCCAGGCCATTGAAAAGGCCTACCTCGACGCCGGCGCCGACATCCTCGAGACCAATACCTTCAACGCCACTCGCGTGTCCCAGGCTGATTACGGCATGGAGGAACTGGTTTACGAGCTGAACGTTGAAGGCGCGCGCCTGGCCCGTGAAGTCGCCGATGCCAAGACCGTGGAAACCCCAGACAAACCGCGCTTCGTCGCCGGCGTACTCGGCCCTACGAGCCGCACCTGCTCCATTTCGCCGAACGTCAACGACCCGGGCTTTCGCAACGTCACTTTCGACCAGCTGGTGGAAAACTACAGCGAGGCCACCCGTGGCCTGATCGAGGGCGGCGCCGACCTGATCCTCATCGAAACGATCTTCGACACGCTGAACGCCAAGGCGGCCATCTTCGCCGTGCAACAGGTGTTCGAGGACGAAGGCGTCGAACTGCCGATCATGATCTCCGGCACCATCACCGACGCTTCCGGCCGCACCCTGTCCGGGCAGACCACCGAGGCCTTCTGGAATTCGGTGCGCCATGCCCAGCCGATCTCGGTCGGCCTGAACTGCGCCCTCGGCGCCAAGGACCTGCGACCTTATCTGGAAGAGCTGGCCACCAAGGCCGACACCTTTGTGTCTGCCCACCCGAACGCAGGCCTGCCCAATGCCTTCGGCGAATACGATGAAAGCCCGGCAGAGATGGCCGCGGTGGTAGAGGAATTCGCCGCCTCCGGCTTTCTCAACATCATCGGCGGCTGCTGCGGTACCACGCCTGCTCACATCCAGGCGATTGCCGAGGCTGTCAGCAAATACCCGCCGCGAGCAATTCCAGACATTCCCAAGGCCTGCCGCCTGTCGGGCTTGGAGCCGTTCACCATCGACCGCAGCTCGCTGTTCGTCAACGTCGGCGAGCGCACCAACATCACCGGTTCCGCCAAGTTTGCCCGCCTGATCCGCGAGGAGAACTACACCGAGGCGCTGGAAGTCGCCCTGCAGCAGGTCGAAGCCGGCGCCCAGGTGATCGACATCAACATGGACGAGGGCATGCTGGATTCGAAGGCGGCCATGGTCACCTTCCTAAACCTGATCGCCGGCGAGCCGGACATCTCGCGCGTGCCGATCATGATCGACTCGTCCAAGTGGGAAGTGATCGAAGCTGGGCTGAAGTGCATCCAGGGCAAGGGCATCGTCAACTCGATCTCCATGAAGGAAGGCGTCGAGCAGTTCAAGCAGCAGGCCCACCTGTGCAAGCGCTACGGTGCCGCCGTGGTGGTCATGGCCTTCGACGAAGCCGGTCAGGCCGATACCGCCGCACGCAAGCGCGAGATCTGCCAGCGCAGCTACGACATTCTGGTCAACGACGTCGGTTTTCCGCCGGAAGACATCATCTTCGACCCGAACATCTTCGCCATCGCCACCGGCATCGAGGAGCACAATAACTACGCGGTCGACTTCATCGAGGCCTGCGCTTTCATTCGCGACAACCTGCCCTACGCGCTGACTTCGGGCGGCGTATCCAATGTGTCGTTCTCCTTCCGCGGCAACAACCCGGTGCGCGAAGCGATCCACTCGGTATTCCTGTTCCATGCGATCAAGGCGGGCCTGACCATGGGCATCGTCAACGCCGGTCAGCTGGAGATCTACGACGAGATTCCCAAGGAGCTGCGCGACGCGGTCGAAGACGTGGTGCTCAACCGCAGCGCCAACGGCACCGAAGGCTTGCTGGAGCTCGCTGACAAATACAAGGGCGACGGCTCCGTGAAGGAGGCCGAAACCGAAGAGTGGCGCAGCCTGCCGGTGGACAAGCGCCTCGAGCACGCACTGGTCAAGGGCATCACCGCCTTTATCGTCGAAGACACCGAGGAATGCCGCCAGCAGTGCAAGCGGCCCATCGAGGTGATCGAAGGCCCGCTGATGAGCGGTATGAACGTGGTTGGCGACCTGTTCGGCGCCGGCAAGATGTTCCTGCCACAGGTGGTCAAATCCGCCCGTGTGATGAAGCAGGCCGTCGCCCATCTGATTCCCTTCATCGAAGCGGAAAAAGGCGACAAGCCGGAAGCCAAGGGCAAGATCCTCATGGCCACCGTGAAGGGCGACGTGCACGACATCGGCAAGAACATCGTCGGCGTGGTGCTCGGCTGTAACGGTTACGACGTGGTCGACATGGGCGTGATGGTGCCGGCGGAGAAGATTCTGCAGACCGCCATCGCCGAGAAGTGCGACATCATCGGCCTCTCCGGCCTGATCACGCCTTCGCTGGACGAGATGGTCCACGTCGCCAAGGAAATGCAGCGCCAGGGCTTCAGCCTGCCGCTGATGATCGGCGGCGCCACCACCTCCAAGGCGCACACCGCGGTGAAGATCGACCCGCAGTACAACAACGATGCGGTGGTCTACGTCACCGACGCTTCGCGCGCGGTGGGCGTCGCCACTACTTTGCTGTCCAAGGAACTCAAGCCGGCGTTCGTCGACAAGACCCGCGAAGAGTACGCCATGATCCGCGAGCGCACCGCCAACCGCAGTGCGCGCACCGAGCGCCTGAGCTATGCCCAGGCCGTCGCCAACAAGCCACAGTTCGACTGGGCCAGCTACACGCCGGTCAAGCCGAGCTTTACCGGCCGCCAGCTGCTGGAAGACATCGACCTGCGCACGCTGGCCGAGTACATCGACTGGACGCCGTTCTTCATCGCCTGGGACCTGGCCGGCAAGTACCCGCGCATCCTCAAGGACGAAGTGGTCGGCGAAGCGGCCACCTCGCTGTTCAGCGATGCCCAGGCCATGCTGAACAAGCTGATCGACGAGAAGCTGATCCGCGCGCGCGCCGTGTTCGGTTTCTGGCCGGCCAACCAGGTGCAGGACGATGACCTGGAAGTCTATGGCGACAATGGCGAGCAGCTGGCCACCCTGCATCACCTGCGCCAGCAGATCATCAAGCCGGACGCCAAACCGAACCTTTCCCTGGCCGACTTCGTCGCACCGAAGGACAGCGGCATCACCGACTATGTAGGCGGCTTCATCTGCACCGCCGGCATCGGCGCCGAGGAATTGGCCAAGGCCTATCAGGACAAGGGCGACGACTACAACTCGATCATGGTCAAGGCGCTCGCCGATCGTCTCGCCGAGGCCTGCGCCGAATGGCTGCACGAACAGGTGCGCAAGCAGTACTGGGGCTACGCGAAGGATGAGCAACTGAGCAACGAGGAGCTGATCCGCGAGCAGTACAAGGGCATCCGCCCTGCCCCCGGCTACCCGGCTTGCCCGGACCATACCGAGAAAGGCACGCTGTTCCAGCTGCTGGATGCCGACGGCATCAGCCAGGTCACGCTCACCGAGCACTACGCCATGCTGCCGACCGCAGCGGTCAGCGGCTGGTACTTCGCCCATCCCGAGGCGCAGTATTTCGCCGTCGGCAAGATCGACAAGGATCAGGTGGAAAGCTACAGCCAGCGCAAGGGCGAAGACATCGCCGTCAGCGAACGCTGGCTGATGCCGAACCTGGGTTACGACAACTGATCCCGCGGCGGGCGCCTGTGAGCGCCCGCTGTCGTTCCACTCAATGGAGCTTGCACCATGTCATCCGAAATACCGCTGCTGATCGACGAACTCGAAACGGCCGACATGCTGATCATCGACGACCTGCATGCCTGGCAGTTCGCACTGAACGAGGCGCTGCTCGATGATGCAGACGCCGCCGCGGAGGCCAATCAGCCATTCGCCAATGAAGACATCCTGCTGACCATCGATCTGGTCGACGGCCGCACGCGCCGCCAGTGGCAGTTCAGTTACAACCAGATCATGGAAGCCCAGCGCCAGCCCGATGGCGAAAGCTGGCTACTGGAAGGCCCGCATCGACTGCAGTGCCTCAGTGCCATCGGCGGCGAGGACGAGGACGAGTAACGCGTCTCTAGCCGCCTCGCCCTGCGCGGGCGACGGCTATTGAACTCGCAGTCGTCCCCTCTCCGGCGGTTGCCGCCGACTTCGCACCCTCCATCAGCGGCCGTTCGATATAGCGATAGCTCAGGCCGGCAACGATCAGCGACATGGTTAAGCAAACCGCCACGCGCGGCAGCAGCGGCTGGTCATCGAGCCAGCTCATGCACAGCAGCCAGACCGGTATATGGCACAGGTACAGCGAGAACGACAGCTGCCCGACTGTCTCCAACGGACGCGACAAGGCGCCGAAGATCGCCTCGCTGGAACAGACAGCCAGCATGAATGGAACAGCCAGCACCAGTGTCGTCGCCGCCCAGCGGAACGACGCGAGCGGTTCCAGCGCGATGGCCAGAAGGCTCGCCGAGACCACCGCCAGACCGATCACCAGCACTTTGCTGCTGGCGGTCATCGACTCGATGTCGCGCTCGACGACGCGAAACTGATCCAGCGACGACAGCTTCCATAGCAGCAGCCCCATGAACAGGCCGTTCGCCCGGAACAACCACTCGGGCGCGAAAGGATTGGCGAAGCTGAACCACAGCACGATACCGATCACCGCCGGCCAGAACGCCCGGCGCAGCAGGAGCAACAACGGGAACAGCAGGTAGAACTGCACCTCCAGAGCGATCGACCAGAAATAGCCGAAATCTGTCTCATGCAACCCGTTGAAGACATTGGCGAGAAAAAACGCCGCGCTCGCCGTCACGCCGAGCAACGTATCCAGCGAGTAAGCCGGCGCCCCACGCGGCGGCTCGATGACGCTGAACAGCAATACCACTGCCGCCCAGAACCAGGTCGGCAGCAGCACACGGCGGATGCGCTTCTTGTAGAAGGCGTACACAACCTTGGCATCGAAACCCTGCTGCTTGCGCAGAAAGGTCGCGCCCATCAAGTAGCCGGAAATAAGAAAGAACAGATCGACCCCAACGCCTGGCAGGAAGCGCTGCAGCAGGCCGTCCCACCAGTCGGCCTCCGCGCCAACCAGCATCACCGACGCATGGGCCAGCAGCACCATCAGGATCGCCAGCCCACGGAGAAATTGAATATTGCGATTCTTGCCGTGCCGCGCTCCGGCATCACTCATAAGCAGTCCGATATTCGCAAGCCACCGCGACTACCAGCCATTGCCTGGGTCATTCAGGATCGATTCCATTACCTCGGGGCTTTGTTCAACACCTGGCCAGCCTCCCGCTGCGCCCTCGCCTCAACCATGACCAGCCGATACCGGCGTCGTTCAGTCCTAGCGCGCCTCACAACATGCAGCCATCGGCGGAGACGTCCGCTATGATCGCCCCCCTCGTCTGCAAGCCCGGTTGCACACCATGTCGTCTCTCGAACTGATCGCCTCGCTGCTTGGCGTAATCGCCGTATGGCTGACGGTGCGCCAGAACCCATGGTGCTGGCCGATCGGGCTGGGCATGGTGTCGCTGTACGCCTGGTTTTTCCTCGACGCCAGGCTGTATTCACAGGTGTTGCTGCATAGTGTTTTCGCCGCAATGCAGCTCTACGGCTGGTGGGCCTGGACGCGAGGTGCCACAGGCGAACACGGTAGGCCCGTGACCGGCGCCAGCCCGGGCGAGGTAGCTATAGGCATCGCCTGCGCGGCGCTCGGCAGCCTGCTGCTCGGCAGCGCCATGGCGAGCTTCACCGAGGCTGCGTTTCCCTGGATCGACGCCGCACTCACCGCATTCAGCCTGCTCGCACAGCTGTGGATGGCCCTCAAGCGCCTGCAGTGCTGGGTTTTGTGGATCGTCGTGGATGTGCTGTTCATTGGCTTCTTCAGCTATCAGGGCTACTGGCTGACGGCCGGCCTTTACGCGCTGTTCACCGGGCTCGCGATCATGGGGCTGCGAGAGTGGCGCACTGCACTGGTGGCGACGCGATGAAGGTGCTGGTGCTCGCCGGTCCGGAATCCACCGGCAAAAGCTGGCTTGCACAGCGGCTGCTGCACACATTCGGCGGAATGATGGTGGGCGAATACGTTCGCCATTACATCGAGCAGACGCAACGCGACACGACGCTTGCCGACATTCCTGCGATTGCCCGTGGCCAGCTGGACTGGGAAGACGCCGCGAGAATTCAGGCACCGCATCTGCTGATTCTCGACACCCATCTGCTGAGCAACATGCTCTGGAGTCATACGCTGTTCGGCGATTGCCCCGCCTGGCTCGAGGACGAGCTGCTGGCGCGGTATTACCACCAACATCTGCTGCTCTCGCCCGAGGGAATCGAGTGGCATGGCGACGGTCAGCGCTGTCAGCCTGATCTCAGCGAACGGATGGACTTCTTCCAGGCATGTCGCAGCTGGTTGGTGCAGCGGGACCAGCCCTTCGTCGAGGTCAGCGGCGATTGGACCGAGCGCGAGTGGCAGGCGATCGCTCACACCCGTGCTCTGCTAGGCGAATGACTGGCCACAAGCCCTATGGCTGGCGGTCGCGACGCAACAACAGGCCGATGGCAAGCACAACCAACAGGCTACCCGGCAACCAGTGCACACCCATGCGCGCCGGCTGATCAAAGAACAGCAGCAGCATCGAAACGAAGGGCACCAGGTAGCTGTAGGCCGTGACCGCACCGGGCGTGAGAACGGACGTCGCTCGCTGCTGCAGGAAAAAGGTCATGGCGCTGGAAAAAACGCCGAGGTAGGCCACCAGCAGCAGATCCAGCAGGTTCATGCGCAGCAGCGACGCCGGTTGCTCCCAGATAAAGCCCATCAGGCCGATCAGCAGCGCGCCGGCGATCAGGCTCCAGAAGGTGCGCAAACCCGCCTGCCGCGGCAAAGTGCCGTTCGCCAACCCCCATTTGCTGAGCACCGGGTACAACGCCGAGGCGACGCAGCCAAAGAAGAAGCCCAGCTCGCCCAGGCCAAACTGCATCCCGGAGAAATCGCCGCCGTTCTCGGCCCATGCCAGCCCAAGCGCCCCGCTCGCACCAAGCGCCAGGATAGCCAACAGACGGCCGGCTGGCTGCTCGACACCAAGCCCGCGGCCCAGGCAGTAAGCCAGTAGCGGTACGCTGACGAACAGCGTCGCCATCGACAACGCACTGACCCGATGGGCCGCCCAGAACATGGTGCCGAAAAAGCCCGCCAGGCATAGCCCCATGGCGGCGTACAGCAACATGGGACGCCAGCCCGGTCGCCCTTCGCTCTGGCTCCAGGCCAGCGGCGCCAGGACCAATGCCGCAATGCTGAAGCGCATGGCGGTCAGCAGCAGTGGCGGCAACCCGTCAGTGAGCAAACCCACCGCGGGAAAGGACAAGCCGACAAATAGCGCCCAGAGCAGCATGCCCAGATGCGCGCGGGTGGTTCCGCCACGGCTATCGCTCATGCGCGTCTCCGGCGTGCGGTTGCCAAGGCTGGTGTTGATGGCGTGCGGATGGTGGCTGCGGTTCAAAAGCTCGCTCCCGTTGAATTGCCTCGCAGCCCATTGGGCGATTACAGACGCGAGGGGGACCGTCGAATGACCCTGATCGAATGACTGAGGTTCGGTTTGCGCGTTACGCTGATCGGCCGCCGGGTGACCGTATCAATGGTGATGTTCCAGAAGCCGGTACTCGGCACGACGATTTTCGCCGGGAATTTATCGAACGCCCCACCATGGTAGGTGTGCCGACCGCCGTTCTTGAAACTGCGGAAATTGGCATCGTTCATCAGGCGGATGTTGCAGGTCTGCGAGCATTCGATGACGACGATGTCGTCCTCGTTGAGGTGCTCGCGCTGGTGTATGAACTTCATCGACTGCTCCGACAGCGCACGTGGCGGCAAAGCGGCCAACGATAGCATGCGCACCCGCCGAACCGGACCGGTTGTGAACCACGCGGGAGGTGCACCATGGTGCCAGGCCTACGCGCGGGTTGTTCAGTAGCTCGGGTTGTGTATCCTCTGTGCACCTATCCAACTGCTACCCTCCTTCCATGTCCAGCACGTCACTCCCCTGCTCTTCAAGCCTGCCCGCGGGAAGCCGACTGCTGTTTCTCTTCGATACCGGATTGCTGGCCCTGTGGTGAAACGCGGCTCGCCGCGCACTTAACCCATCGCCAACCCAGTTCATCGAGGAATGCCGCCCATGCTTGCGGTCCGTAACACCCTTCAGATCGACTCCCCTATCGTGCGCAACGCAACCCGTTGCGGTTTCTTCATGGCCGGCTTCGGCCTGTCCGTCTGGGCGCCGCTGGTGCCCTATGTACGCGAACGCATAGAGATGACAGATGCAGTGTTCGGCCTTTTGCTACTCTGCATCGGCGTCGGCTCGCTGACCTGGATGCCACTGTCCGGCGTGCTGGTAAGCCGCTGGGGCATCCGCCCGGTGCAGCTGTGCAGCGTCGTGCTTCTGGCGTTGGCGCTGGCCGGCATGGCCCTGACCGACTCGATGCTGTTGCTGGCTCTGGCGCTGTTCTGCTTCGGCGGCAGCCTGGGCGTCATCGATGTGATCATGAACATTCAGGCGGTGCTGGTGGAGACTGCGGTCGGCCGTCGACTGATGTCGAACTTCCACGGCATGTACAGCCTTGGCGCAATCAGCGGCGCACTGATGCTCACCGGCCTGCTGACCCTCGGCCTGGCGCCGGAGATCGGCAGTTTTCTGATGATCGGGCTGATCGTTGCGGCGAACCTCGGCCTGGCCCGCGGCTTTCTGCCGAATCGTGCGCCGGGCGGCGGCTTCGCCTTCGTGCGGCCCACAGGCGTGGTGCTGCTCGTAGGCCTGATGTGCTTTGTCGTCTATCTGGCCGAAGGCGCCGTGCTGGACTGGAGCGCGCTTTACCTGACCGGTGAGAAAGGCCTCGAAGTGGCCAAAGGCGGCCTGGGTTACGCAGCCTTCGCCCTCATGGTGACCATCGCGCGCTTCGCTGGCGGCCCGCTGGTCAATGCACTCGGCACGGCCCGCGTCATCGCCTTTGGCGGGCTGCTCGCTGCGTTCGGCATCGGCCTGAGCCTGGCCGCCGAGCACTGGGCCGTGGCGCTGATCGGCTACGGATTGTGCGGGCTGGGCTGCGCCAACGTCTCGCCGGTGCTGATTTCATCCCTGAGCCGGCAGGACGGCATGCCGGTGCAGCTGGCCGTTACCGTGGCGACCACCATCGGTTTCGCCGGAGTCCTCGCCGGCCCTGCCATGATGGGCGTGGTCGCGCATTTCGGCTCGCTGGGCATGGCCTTCGCGCTGCTCGCCGTCCTGCTGGTCGGCATCGTGCCGTTCTGCCGTCGCTTCACCGAGTGACCCCGGATAGAATGCGCGCCCTATGCGAATCCCAGACCTGCAGCAACGCCTCGCCGATATCGGCGCCAAGCCCCGTCATATCGGGCGAATGACCCGTGCCTGGCTCAAGGGCCTGCCGCTCGATGTTGGCCGGCGCCAGCAACAGGCCGAGGACTTCCTGCCGCTGAGCGTGCGCGCAGGGCTGCCGGCGCTGAGCGCCGAGATCGACGGACTGGCGCGGCTGCGTTCCGAACACCCGGCGGCCGACGGTTCGGCGCGCCTGCTGGTGGAGCTGGCCGATGGGCAAATGGTGGAAAGCGTATTGCTGCCGCGCGACGGCCTGTGCGTGTCCAGTCAGGTCGGCTGCGCCGTAGGCTGCGTGTTCTGCATGACCGGCAAGAGCGGACTGCTGCGTCAGCTGGGCAGTGCCGAAATTGTCGCCCAGGTCGCCCTCGCCCGACGCTTCCGCCCGGTAAAGAAGGTGGTATTCATGGGCATGGGCGAGCCCGCACACAATCTCGACAACGTGCTCGAAGCCATCGACCTGCTCGGCACGGACGGCGGCATCGGCCACAAGAATCTGGTGTTCTCCACCGTCGGCGACATGCGCGTGTTCGAGCGCCTGCCGCAGCAGCGGGTCAAGCCGGCGCTGGCCCTGTCCCTGCACAGCACCGATGCGGCGCTGCGTCAGGCCCTGCTGCCGCGAGCGCCGCAGATCGCACCCGACGAACTGGTCGACCTCGGCGAGGCCTATGCCCGCGCGACCGGATTCCCGATCCAGTACCAGTGGACCCTGCTCAAGGGCATCAACGACAACCAGGATGAGATGGATGGCATCCTGCGCCTGCTCAAGGGCAAGTACGCGGTGATGAACCTGATTCCCTATAACAGTCTGGAAGATGACGAATATCAGCGTCCCGATGGCGAGCGCATCGTGCAGATCGTGCGTTACCTGCACAGCCGCGGCGTGTTGACCAAGGTACGCAACTCGGCCGGCCAGGACATCGACGGCGGTTGCGGCCAGCTCCGCGCCCGGGCCGAGCAGGTACTTGATCGCAAGCGACGCGTTGATCGTGGGGCCTGAACCCACAAGCCCCCGTCACTGTCCCAGCGCAATACCCACGCCGCCCACACCGCACATCTGAGCAAGGAAAGCGCAAGCCGCATGCACACATTGGAACAACTGGAACGTGGCGAGCTGGCCGGAATCCGCCGCCTCGATCTCTCGGCCGACCTGCAGAGCTTCCCGGAGGCGATCTTCGCTCTCGCCGATACGCTGGAAGTGCTGAATCTCTCCGGTAACCGACTCGACAGCCTGCCTTCCGACCTCTCCCGCCTGAGCAAGCTGCGCATTCTGTTCTGCTCCGACAACCTCTTCACCGAGGTGCCGGACTGCCTCGGCGACTGCGCGCAGCTGGAGATGATCGGCTTCAAGGCCAACCAGATCCGCCATCTGCCTGGCGCCGCGTTGCCGCCGGCGTTGCGCTGGCTGATCCTCACCGACAACCAGCTGCAGGCATTGCCTGACGAGATCGGCAACTGCCGACGCCTGCAGAAACTGATGCTCGCTGGCAACCAGCTGTCTTCGTTGCCGGATACGCTGGCCAATTGCGTCAACCTGGAATTGCTGCGCGTCGCCGCCAACCGGCTGCCAGCGCTGCCCGACTGGCTGCTGACACTGCCTCGATTCAGCTGGCTGGCCGCTGCCGGCAACCCCTTCAGCGACACCAGCGAAGCGATGAGCCTCGCTCGTCATTCGCTACCGGCGATCCCGCGCGAACAGGTCGTCCTGCACGAGCAGCTGGGCCAAGGTGCGTCGGGCATCATCTACCGTGCCGCATGGCAGCCGAGCGGACAGTCGCCCAAGCAAATGGCCGCCAAGCTGTTCAAGGGCCATGTCACCAGCGACGGCCTGCCCCACAGCGAGATGGCCACCTGCGTGTCCGCTGGCGCCCATCCGAACCTGATCGATGTTGCCGGGCCGCTGGCCGATCAGCCGGGTCAAACGCCGGGTCTGCTGATGGATCTGGTCGAGCCGGCCTTCCAGCCACTGGCTGGTCCGCCGTCGCTGGTCAGTTGCACACGCGATTGCTACGCCGAGGATCGAACCTTTACCGTGGAGCAGGCGCTGCGGATTGCCCGTGGCACCGCCTCGGCGGTCGCTCACCTGCATCAGCGCGGCATCCTGCATGGCGATCTGTACGCCCATAATCTGCTGGTCGACCCAACGGGCGAATGCCTGCTCAGCGATTTCGGAGCTGCCTCGTTCTTCGAGCCAGACAGTGCCACTGGCCAAGCGCTGCAACGCATCGAATCGCGCGCTTTCGGTTGTCTGCTGGAAGAGTTGCTGCAACGCTGCCCAGACCTCGAAAACGATTCGCATCGGCACACTCTGTACGAGCTACAGAAGCAGTGCATGTCAGAGCGGCCAGAAGGCCGTCCAAACTTCAGTCAGTTGCACACAACTCTCGCCGCGCTCTGACGCGCTTTCCGGAGCGATCCCGCAATGAACTCACCCAAAGCAGATGAAGAACATACGCCCTACCCTAAACCCTATTCGGATGCGGCGGTCGATCAGGACCCGTTCATCCGTGGTTTGAAACAGCGCCTGCCCGAGCACTTGCGTGAATCCTTCAGCGAAGAGCAGCTCGATGCCCTGCGTGGGGTGTTCGGCGCACGGTCATGGGTCAAGCACCGCGTCGATCTGCGCGGAACGGTGAAGGTTTGGCGCGACCGCTATTACTTCGCGATCGTCGCCGGACGCAACAAGCGAAACCTGACACGTCCCCAGCAAAATCTCTCGCTGATGGCCAAGGCTGCATTGGCGACCTTGTTCCTGCTGTTTTCTGCATTGGTAGGGCTGGTGATCCTGTACGTATTCAAGTCAGCGCTCGGGATCAACCTTTTCCCAGGCTTCTCGCTAGGGCTTTGGGACTGGCTGAAGGAGAGCATCTGAGCGTCTCTAAAACGCTCCATCTGACCGTGCGCAGACCAGAGCTCTGCACTACTCTAAATGACGCACAGAAAGTGGGGTATTGGTTGATCCGCTTTCATCCGCAGTCCTGCAGCTGGCAGAGCAAAGTCTTGCTTTGAACTTCCCTAGCTAATGAGGAGCTTGCGAAATGAACGATGCTTCGAAAAAGCCTTCAGTCAGTACGAACGAGAAAAACATGCCTTCGGCGTCTCAGGAGCCCTGGCGTCCCTTCGACACCCTGCGCCGACAGGTGGATCGCCTCTTCGACGACTTTGAACGTCCCTGGCATCTGCCCTTCAGCCGCCATGGTCTGGAAACCTCGCCCCTGTGGCAGGGTGGCCCCAATCGGATGCCGGCGATGGACGTTGTAGAGAAGGAAAACTCGTTCGAGATCACAGCCGAACTGCCCGGACTGGATGAGAAGGATGTGGAGGTAAAGCTGGCTGGCAACAGCCTGATCATCAAGGGTGAAAAACGCCAGGATCATAAGGAGGAACGCGACGGCTACCACCTATCCGAAAGATCCTACGGCAGCTTCCAACGCAGTTTCGCGCTGCCCGAAGGCATAGACCGCGACAAGATCGACGCCACGTTCGGCAAGGGTGTATTGCGTCTGTCATTGCCCAAGCAGCCGGGCACCGCCGACAACACGAAGAAAATCTCCATCAAGGCAGAGTAATGCGACGGACCGGTTTGTAGTACAGCCGGTCCTGTATTTCAAAAATAACCTGTGCGCTCGCATCGCTCGGCTCTCTTTACCGCATCAAGTCTTTGCGCTGGCAATGCCTTTGTACGACTAGACTCCGGAGAAACCGCGATTGGAGGCAGTCATGTCCGAGACACCAATGAAAGACGACCAGGAAAAGACTCTGACGCTTCGCGAAATGCTGAGCAGCGTTCTGGCTGCGGCACTGGGCGTACAGAGCGGCAAGAACAGGGCCCGGGATTTCAGCCATGGAAAACCCAGCCACTTCATCATTCTCGGCGTGGGTTTCACCGTTCTGTTCGTGCTGGTGATCCTGGGGTTGGTGAAACTGGTGCTCTATCTGGTAGGGAGCTGAGCTTTTACTACTGATGGCTGACCCAGAAGATCGCGGTGCCCACCGCGAGCATGATCAGACTGAAGATAGCCGCGGCGTCCACCACACTGTCGCGCTGTTCGTTCCTCACGGAAGTTCTCCTCTAGCGGTTCGATGATATCGACAGCTTCTTTGAGGCAGTTAAGACCACTGTCGTGCGTTGCTCAAGGGCAGCGGGTTATAAGTCCATTTCGCTTGGTTTGGTTCTAAACATATTCCCAAACATCACTTTTGCGTATAACCACGAGCTGGTATCGTGCCGCCCTCCCTTAATGGGTGCGCGGCCGTGCGCGCGAATGCTGTAGACAGCCTGAAAACAGGACATTTATGTACGTTTACGATCAGTACGACCAACACATCATCGAGGATCGGGTCCGGCAGTTCCGCGATCAGACTCGCCGCTTCCTGGCTGGCGAACTCGCTGATGAAGAATTCCGCCCGCTGCGTCTGCAGAATGGCCTGTACATCCAGCGCTACGCGCCGATGCTGCGCGTAGCCGTGCCTTACGGGATACTGTCCTCCACCCAGGTACGCAAGCTGGCCGAGATCGCACGTCATTACGACAAGGGCTACGCACACATCAGTACCCGGACCAACGTGCAGTTCAATTGGCCCGAGCTGGAAGACGTGCCGGAAATTCTTGCCGAGCTGGCCACCGTGCAGATGCACGCCATCCAGACCAGCGGCAACTGCATCCGCAACACCACCACCGACCAGTTCGCCGGTGTCGCCAAGGACGAGCTGATCGATCCCCGCCCGTGGTGCGAGATCATTCGCCAGTGGTCGACCTTCCACCCCGAATTCGCCTTCCTGCCGCGCAAGTTCAAGATCGCCGTCAACGGCGCGGTCAGCGACCGGGCCGCCATCGAGGTGCACGATATCGGCCTGGAAGCGGTGAAGAACGAGGCCGGCGACCTGGGCTTCCGTGTTTCGGTCGGCGGCGGCCTCGGGCGGACCCCAATCGTCGGCAGCTTCATCAACGAATTTCTGCCTTGGCAGCACCTGTTGAGCTATCTCGATGCCATCCTGCGGGTCTACAACCGCTATGGCCGTCGTGACAACAAGTTCAAGGCACGCATCAAGATTCTGGTCAAGGCGCTCACGCCAGAAGTATTTGCCGAGCGCGTCGATGCCGAATGGGCGCATCTCAAGGACGGCCCGACGACGCTGACCGAAGCTGAAGTTCAGCGTGTCAGCAAGTTTTTCGTCGATCCGGAGTACAAAGCCCTGGAAGACCAGAGCGCTGCGCTCGCCCAGCTGGACGCAGAGCATCCGGGCTTTGCCCGCTGGCGCCAGCGCAACGTGGTCGCACACAAGAAGCCCGGCTACGCGGCAGTCACCCTCTCGCTGAAGAGCACTGGCGTGGCGCCCGGCGACGTCACCGACAAGCAGCTCGATGCCATCGCCGATCTGGCCGATCGCTACAGCTTCGGCGAGGTGCGCAACTCCCACGAGCAGAACATGATTCTGGCCGATGTCGAGCAGGCCAAGCTTTTCGAGCTCTGGCATGAACTGCGCGAATTGGGTCTGGCCACGCCGAACATCGGCCTGCTGACCGACATCATCTGCTGCCCTGGCGGCGACTTCTGCTCGCTGGCCAACGCCAAGTCGATCCCAATCGCCGAATCCATCCAGCGTCGCTTCGATAACCTCGACTACCTGTTCGACCTGGGCAACATCGACCTGAACATCTCAGGCTGCATGAACGCCTGCGGTCACCACCATGTCGGCCATATTGGCATTCTGGGCGTGGACAAGAAGGGCGCGGAGTTCTACCAGGTTTCGCTGGGCGGCAGTTCCGGCCGTGACGCGAGCCTCGGCCAGATCCTCGGCCCATCCTTCGCCCAGGACTCGATGCCAGATGTGATCGAAAAGATCATCAACGTTTACGTGGAGCAGCGTACCGAAGATGAACAGTTCATCGACACTTACCGCCGCATCGGCATTGATCCCTTCAAGGAGCGCGTCTATGCAGCGAATCATTAAGAACGATCAACTGGTCGATGAGACCTGGCACCTGCTGCCCAAGGAACAGACGCTCGACGACCTGTGCAACAGCGACGATCTGATCGTGCCGCTGCATCTCTGGCTGGACCATGCCCATGCGCTGAAAGCCCGCGACGGCGGCCTCGGGGTTTGGCTCGATGCCAACGAGCAGGTCGAGGACATCGCAGACGACCTGGCGCACTTCCAGGTCATCGCGCTGAATTTCCCCAGCTTCACCGACGGCCGCCACTACTCCAGTGCCCGCCTTTTGCGCGAGCGCTACGGCTACAAAGGCGAGATCCGTGCCATCGGTGACGTACTGCGGGACCAGCTGTTCTACATGCGTCGCTGCGGTTTCGACGCATTCGCCATTCGCGCCGATCGGGATCCGGTCGACGCGCTGGAAGGCTTGAAGGACTTTTCGGTGACCTATCAGGCCGCGGCCGACGATGAGCGCCCGCTGTTCCGCCGTCGCCAGGGTTGATACCAGCCCGGTCGATTGCGACAAATGAAAAGCCCGCCTATTGGCGGGCTTTTCATTGCTTCATTGATACATCCAGAAGTTGGGGTGTTCGACCGGCGTGGTGACTACATCGGCCTTTTTTCCGGCAGCGATCTGTTTGATCTTTTCGGCGAGCTTCTTCATGAAACATTTCCTCGGTTGCGATCAGGAGTGGCGCTAGATTCCGCCAATTACCGCTGCCGAGGAAATTCATTGCCACTATCGCGGCGATAAGCCATCACGTGTGGAATTCAGTCCACGCGGACCAGCACTCGACCCACCTGGCCGCCGGCCAGAATGCGCTCGATCGCCGTCGGCAACTCCTCCAGCCCGACCTCCTGCGAGAGGTCGTCCAGATTGGCCAGCTTCCACTGCAGCGATAGCTTGTCCCACATGGAAGCCTTGACTACCAGCGGGATCTCCACCGAATCAACACCCAGCAGATTCACGCCGCGAAGAATGAACGGCAGCACACTGGCCTGGAAATGCGTCCCGGCGGTAAGCCCGCAACAGGCCACGCTGGCACCTCGCTGTAGCGACTTCACCACGTTGAACAGGATGTCTCCGCCAACGGTGTCCACTGCCCCGCCCCATTGTTCCTTGATCAACGCTTTCTCCACACCAGCCTGCAGTGCGGCGCGCTCGACGATCTGGCTAGCCCCCAGGCGAGTAAGGAAGTCCGCCTGATCAGCCTTGCCCGTGACCGCCGCAACCTTGTAACCAAGACTGGCCAATAGCGCCACAGCTATGCTGCCAACGCCACCCGTCGCGCCGGTGACCAGCACGGGCGCTTCGCCTGGCTCAAGACCCGCCTGTTCCAGCTTGTCGACGCAGAGGGCCGCGGTCAGCCCGGCCGTGCCGAGGATCATTGCCTCACGCAGCGAAAGCCCCTGCGGGCGCTTGATCACCCAGGCCGCCGGAACGCGGATGTACTGGCCGAAGCCACCGGCGGTGTTCATGCCCAGGTCGTAGCCCGTGACGATCACCTCATCGCCTTCGGCGAATTCACCGACGCTGGACGAAGCCACGACACCCGCGGCGTCGATGCCTGGCGTATGGGGAAATGAGCGGGTTACGCCGCGATTGCCGCTCGCCGATAGCGCATCCTTGAAGTTCAGCGAGGAGTAATGCACCCGAATGAGTACCTCACCGGCTGGCAGCTCGTCGGTAGTACGTTCGACGATACGGGTTTCGAAACGACCCTCGGTCGTCTCGCTGACTTGTAGTGCCTTGAAGCTGCTCATGCGGTTCCCCTTGTCATTGCCAAAAGCGTTGTTCGTTCAGCCGGCTCCAGCCTTTCAGCAAGCCGTGCTCCATAACCGTACTGGCCGCCATGCCGAAGCGCTCGGGCAGGCTTTTCTTCTGTATGTAATGCAACTGGAACAGTTCCGCTTCCTGAGCGCGCTCGGCGAGATACTGATCACTGGTCTTGAGTTCGTCCGCCAGATGCTTGCCCAACGCGGCAATGCCCAGCCACACCTCTCCCGTCGCCACGTCATCTATCGACAGGTTCTGCCGGTAACGCGCGACGAAGTTCTTGAACAGCTCGTGGGTCGTCTCCAGGTCTTCCTGGAACTTCTCGCGGCCCTTCTCGGTGTTCTCGCCGAACACGGTCAACGTGCGCTTGTACTCGCCAGCGGTCAGCACTTCGAAATCGACATCGTGCTTCTTCAGCAGTCGATGCACATTCGGCAGCTGTGCCACCACGCCAATGGAACCGAGGATGGCGAACGGTGCGGTGAGGATGCGATTGCCGATACAGGCCATCATGTAGCCGCCGCTGGCTGCGACCTTGTCGACACAGACGGTCAGAGGCACGCCGGCATCACGAATGCGCACCAGCTGCGAGGCAGCCAGGCCATAGCCATGGACCATGCCGCCACCACTTTCCAGGCGCAACACCACCTCATCCTGCGGCGTCGCCATAGTCAGCAATGCGGTGATCTCATGGCGCAGGTTGTCTACTGCAGACGCGCGAATATCGCCATCGAAATCGAGAACGAAGACTCGAGCTGGAGACTCGGCCTTCCTGTTCTGCTTGGCCGCCTTCGCTTCGCGCTTGCGCAATGCCTTGAACGCGTCCTTCTCCATTACGGCCTGCTCCAGGCGCTCACGCATGGATTTGTAGAATTCGTTGAGCTTGTGCACCTCGAGGTGCCCACCACTCTGTTTGCTGCGTCCCCGCCGCATCGAAGCCAGCGCGATGAGCACGATCACGATCGCCACGACCAACGTGACGGTCTTTGCCAGGAAGCTGGCATAGTCGACAAGAAATTCCACGTATCCCCCTCGATGAGTTCCGGTCGCCGACAAACTACCTTCGGCGGCATGCCGCCAGCATACCGGCGGGCCTGTGGCGGAGCCAGCGCGAGCGATTCAAACAAACGTTCGAATTATCGTTGACACTCCTGAACGATGTCCCTACCCTCGCGAAAAACAGTGCCGGCCGGAGCAGCAGCATGGGCAGTATCTACCTGATCAGGCATGGTCAGGCGTCTTTCGGCGCAGAAAACTACGACGTGCTGTCCCCGCTGGGATATCGCCAGTCCGAAGCCTTGGGTGACTACCTGGCGCAACTCGATGTGTCTTTCGATAGATGCCTGAGCGGCGAGCTGGATCGCCAGCAGGATACCGCCCGCGCCACGCTGGCGAGGCTAGGCGCTCAGCCTGATCTTGAAGTCGATGCTGCCTTCAATGAGTTTCACGCCGATGCGGTTATCCGCGCGCATCTTCCCGACCTGCTCCAGGTGGAGCCGAATGCGATGCACATCCTGCGCAACGCCGCCGATCATCGTGCCGACTTTCAGCGCCTGTTCACCCATGTAGTGCATCGCTGGATATCCGGTGAGCATGAGAAGGACGAACTGGAGAGCTGGCAGCACTTTCTCGACCGTGTACGTGGTGGCCTGGAGCGCGTTCTCGATCAAGCCGGCAAACGCGACCGTATCGCCATCTTCACCTCCGGTGGAACTATCACCGCGCTGCTGCAACTGATCATAGGCGTGCCGCCGATCAAGGCGTTCGAGATGAACTGGCAGATCGTCAACACCTCGCTCAGCCTGTTGAAATTTCGTGATCGGGATGTCGCACTGGCTTCGTTCAACAGCCATGCGCACCTGCAACTCCTGAAGAATCCGGAGCTCGTCACCCATAGATGAGCCCAGCCCCAAGCGGCCAAAAGCTGCGTGTACCCATAACGACCAAAAAGGAAACCCTCATGAGCAACGTCGCCGAGACTTTCAAAGGCATGCAGTCGAAGTTCAACCCCAGCGCCGCTGCCGGCCTGGATCTGGTCTTCCAGTTCAACATCACTGATGCCGAAAACTACTACCTGGTGGTCAAGGATGGCACCTGCGATCTGCAGCAGGGCGATTCCAGCGACGCCAACGTCACTCTGATCATGGACAGCGAAACCATGCAGGGCATCGTTAGCGGCGAAACCGACGGCATGCAGGCCTTCATGGCCGGCAAGCTGCGCGCCGAAGGCGACATGATGCTGGCCATGAAGCTCAGCGAACTGTTCCCAGCCTGAGGCGAAAGCTGATTGCTGAGATGCAAAGGAACCGAAGTCTCAGACTTCGGTTTTTTTATGCCAGCGATTCATACGCGGACGAATCAGGGAGCTTGATTAACCAGCAACACTCCGACCAATAACAGCGCGCATCGCTTGGTCTACGCAACCTCGAGCATTAGATTACTGAATCATCTTGGGCACCGAACATAAGTAGAAGGGATAACAATGGCGCTTACAGATCAAACCACCCGCGTCCGTGCAGGCGAGGAATTGCCGGTCGATATCATCGACCAATACTTGAAGGCGCATATCCCTGGCCTGAACGGTACACCGCAGATTTCCCAGTTTCCCGGCGGCGCATCGAATCTGACCTACCTGCTGCAGTACCCCGATCGCGATCTGGTCTTGCGCCGCCCTCCCTTCGGACACAAAGCCAAATCAGCCCACGACATGGGCCGCGAATTTCGCATTCTCAATCAGCTCAACGAAGGCTTTCCCTACTGCCCGAAGGCGTACGTGTACTGCACCGATGATTCAGTGATAGGCGCGGAGTTCTACGTGATGGAGCGCGTCAACGGCATCATCCTGCGCTCGGAGCTGCCGCCGGAACTGAGCCTCGATGAAGGGCAGACCCGTGCCCTCTGCGAGAGCTTCATCGACAAGTTCGTCGACTTGCACAATGTCGACTATCAGGCCTGCGGCCTCGGCGACCTGGGCAAGCCGGAAGGCTACGTGAAGCGCCAAATCGAGGGTTGGAGCGAGCGCTACGAACGCGCCATCACTCCCGATGCGCCCGCCTGGGAGGCGGTGAAGGCCTGGCTGAAGGACAAGATGCCGGCGGATCACCCCAAGCCGGGAATCATTCACAACGACTACCGTTTCGACAACGTCATCCTCAACCCGGACAACCCGATGGAGATCATCGGCGTACTGGACTGGGAAATGACCACCATCGGCGATCCGCTGATGGATCTGGGCAATACGCTGGCCTACTGGATCGAAGCCGCTGATCCCCAGCCAATGCAGGCAATGCGTCGCCAACCGAGTCATCTGCCCGGCATGCATACCCGGCAGGGCTTCGTCGATTACTACGCGCAACGAGCCGGCATCGAGATTCCCTGCATCGATTTCTACTACACCTATGGCCTGTTTCGCCTGGCTGGAATCGTTCAGCAGATCTACTACCGCTTCTATCACGGTCAGACCCAGGACCAGCGTTTCGCCTCATTCATCCACATGAACAAGTTGCTCGAACACAAGGCGCTGCAAGTGATCGGGCAATCGACGCTCTGAAGCTATCCAAACCCTGTGGCACGCCACAGGACCGAACAAGAAAAGAGGAACGACCATGTCCAAGACAACCCTGTTCGACCTAGACGGCAAGATCGCCTTCGTTTCCGGCGCCAGCCGCGGTATCGGCGAAGCTATCGCCAAACTGCTCGCGCAGCAAGGCGCCCATGTGATCGTATCCAGCCGCAAGATCGAAGGCTGCCAAGCGGTAGCCGACGCGATCATCGCTGAAGGCGGCAAGGCCACCCCGGTCGCCTGTCACATCGGCGAGATGGAACAGATCCAGTCAGTGTTTGCCCAGATCCGCGAACAGTTCGGCCGCCTCGATATCCTGGTCAACAATGCGGCGACCAATCCCCAGTTCTGCCACGTGCTGGATACCGATGTTTCTGCCTTCCAGAAAACCGTCGACGTGAATATCCGCGGCTACTTCTACATGTCCATCGAAGCCGGCAAGCTGATGCGCGAGCACGGCGGCGGCAGCATCATCAACGTCGCTTCCATCAACGGTGTGACACCCGGCAACTTCCAGGGCATCTACTCGATCACCAAGGGCGCCGTGATAAACATGACCAAGGCCTTCGCCAAGGAATGCGCGCAGTTCGGTATTCGCTGCAATGCGCTGCTGCCAGGCCTGACCGATACCAAATTCGCCTCAGCGCTGGTCAAGAACGAGTCCATCCTGGAGATGGCACTGCAGCACATCCCGTTGAGCAGGGTCGCCCAGCCGAGCGAAATGGCCGGTGCGGTGCTCTACCTGGCCAGCGACGCGTCCAGCTACACCACCGGTGTGTCACTGAACGTGGACGGTGGTTATCTGGCCTGATCGTTCGCCGCACAAAAAAGGGAGCCAAGCGGCTCCCTTTTTTGTTTGCCCACGCTTACCAGTTCTTCAGTGCCTCGGTCGCAGCGGCATTCACCGGTTTCGCCAGTAGCCCCGTAGGCGCCAGTTCCACGGCATAGACGGCCCCATCGGCGATTGGCATGTAGTCGACACGAAGCACTTGCGGTTCAAGGAAGTGCAGATCGCGGCGCTCGAGCTGAAGCACGTCCCATATATCCACGCCCAGAGGGTTCTCGCTCAGTACAACGCGACCATGGCGGGCGAGGTTCTGTTGCTCCACGGCGAGATATCGCCCGGAAAGCCGCTCCAGTCGATACCCTGACTCCAGACCTATCAGCTCAGCCAGGCTCTTCCAGCGAAGTAGATGGAGATCGAGCTGCCATAGATCACCTTCCAGCATCACCGTTCGCGTCTCGTTGCCCTGTTCCAGGCTGACTTCGTAACGCTGCGGACCCTGGGCGTGGAAACTCACAGTGACCAGCGGCTTCTTGTCAGGCAGCGCAGCGTAGGTGCTGACGTCGTAACCAATCAGGCCAATCAATCCGGCGAACAACAGGACCAAAAAGCCGCAAGTCCCGCGCAACCATCCCATCAGCCAGTGCCCCCCCAGTAGCAAGCGCAGCGCGACCAGCAATACGATCACAGCCAGCAGTGCGATCACGATCGCAAGCCCGAGATATTGCATAACCATGCGTCCTTTCAATTGGGTGCGACATTATCCGCAGGAGCAATCAGAGCAGCCAGCATCTGCATGGGACGGCCATCACGCGCTGACACTCTTGTCTATCAGGACGTGGATCTCGGTCATACGAGCAAGCTCTTTCGCCGACGTGGCCAGTCGCATTATCCTCCGCTGCCGTTCTGCCTATTGAGGCCCGCATGCCCTTCGCACTTGAGCTCGCGCTCGATCCTGCCACGTTGGTGATTCTGTTCGCCGTAGCTTTCACTGCCGGGTTCATCGACGCCATCGCCGGGGGCGGCGGGTTGTTGACCATTCCTGCCCTGCTGACTGCCGGCCTACCACCGCATCTCGTGCTGGGCACCAACAAGCTGTGCGCGACATTCGGCTCGGCCACAGCCAGCTACACCTTCTATCGCCGCCGACTATTCGAGCCGGGCCTGTGGCGACGAGCGCTCACAGGCACGGCGATCGGCGCCGCAGTTGGCGCAGTAGTCGCGCAGTTCATGCCGGCAAGCTGGCTTAACCAGCTATTGCCGCTGGTGGTTTCTGCCTGCGGGATCTATCTGCTCTTCAGCCATATGCCGGCCAAATCAGCCAGCGATGCAGTGGTCATCGGCCGCAGACGCCAATGGCCACAGAGCCTTTCACTGGGCTTTTACGACGGCGTAGCCGGCCCGGGAACCGGCGCCTTCTGGACGGTCAGCAGCATGCTGCTCTACCCGCTCGACCTGCTGAGAGCGAGCGGCGTGGCGCGGACGATGAATTTCGTCAGCAATGCCATGGCGCTTGCAGTATTCATAATCGGCGGCCACGTCGCCTGGGTGCTGGGCATTGGGATGGGACTGGCCTTGATGGCAGGGGCCTACTTCGGCGCGCGCACGGCGATCCGCGGTGGCTCGCGGCTCATCCGTCCGGTATTCATTCTGGTAGTACTGGCGATGAGTCTGCGGCTAGCCTGGCAACACTGGTTCGGGGTGGCCTAGCCGACGGGACAGGTAAAGCTCGATCAGATAGCGGGCGATGGATTGGCGCGCGGGCAACGCCGGCAGGTTGTCGATGGCGAACCAGCGGGCATCCTCGATTTCCTCGGGCTGCAGCACGATATCGCCACCGGCATATTCCGCGTGGAACCCGAGCATGAGGGAATGGGGAAACGGCCAGCCCTGGCTGGCGATGTACTGCGGCGCATGAATGGCTACACCGACTTCTTCTCTTACCTCGCGTGCGACGCACTGCTCCACCGACTCACCCGGCTCAACATAACCGGCCAGCGTGCTGTAGACACCAGGCGCGAAACGCGGTGAGCGCGCCAGCAACAGTTCGTCTCCACGGGTGACCAGGACGATCATGCTCGGTGAAAGCCGCGGGTAGTGCTGAACTCCACAGGCTGGACAGTACATGGCACGCTCACCGGCTCGCGCCTGCATGGGCGAGCCACAGCTGCCACAGAAACGATGCTGGCTGACCCAGGTACCGATCTGCGTGGCATAGCCGAGGAGCCGGAACAGATCGCGATCGTCCTCCTGCATGAACTGGCGCAGGCCCTGCCAGCGCGCTCCTGGTACATCGGCCGGAAAGTCCAGTTCGAAAAGAAACACCGGCTCTCCGTCGAAGTGCCCCAGACCCTGTTCGCTGAGCAGCGGCAGATCCAGGCGCTTGAGCCAGTCCCGCGGAAAGAGCGCACCGTTACCATCGAGCAGAAACTGCTGCCGGCAGTGCACCACCGCCCAGCCTCCTGCCATCGAAGGATCGAGCAGCGCCGCCTGCCAGCGCAAGCTCATCAGGCGGCTACCGGCATGCCCAGCGCGCGCACGCTCTCGCTGGCCAGATCAAGCACGCTCACGCGAGAGTCGTCACGTCGCAATACCGCACCACCTTCAAGGTAGTACTCCAGGCTGGTAAGCGCATCGGCCAGAGTTTCCAGCAGTTGCTCAGGAGGCATCTGGTTCGATTCGAGCATGTGCTTTTGAATGAAATCAGCGCAGGCGCCGATCAGATCCGCCGCGCGCTCCTGCTCGAGGAAACGCAGACCGCCGCGCACGGCCTGCAGGCTGAACGGCACGTTGGCCAGGTGCAATTTCTCCCCGTTGGACTCGAGATAAGCGGTGATCGCACGCTTGGCCAGCGCCAGGCCTGCGGTCGCCTCATCGATTACCACGATGCACGCTTCGGTGAGCTGGTGATTGGCAAAGGCTTCCGCTTCCATTCCGGGTCGGGCGACCTGAGGCTTGGTATCGCGTCGATCGCCGCGCTCGAGGCTGGCGACCATGCTCTCGACATACAGCACGGCATCGGCGAGACGCTGGATGACATGCGGTTCCGGCGCATGCTCCAGGCTCCAGCCAGACACGTCGCCCAGCTGCGCCTGCAGCGTGCTGGCCGCAGATGAAAGGCCAACCATGCCGAGGGTCTTGGCCATCTTCCCGAGCAGGTTATGCAGGTTCGAGTAGGCTTCCGCCTGGGCGGTACCTCGCTCGATCAGATCCAGCAGATCCTTCAAGCTCGCCAGTTCCTCACGGATCGCCGAGGACAGCGAACGCATGACGGCTTGGCCCGGGCCGGCCAGGCGCTGGGATTCATCTTCCAGCAGGTGGTCGGTGAACGGCAGCGAACCCAGCGAGAACACCTGACGGACCTGGCTGGCGATAGGCCCATGGGTGTCCGCCAGCGCGACGACGTATAGCAGCTCCTTGAGCAGGCTGCGTGGCGCCTCGTATGCAGGGTTGCCAATGACCTGCTTGAGTTCCCGGTCCAGACGGGAAAACAGCTGCTTGCGCGACTTGCGCGGCAATAGCTGGCCGTCCAGTTGCGATTCGACAGCGGCGCTGCCGATCCAGCACAGCCGACCTCCTGGCGACTCGACGAAGAGATGATCCAGCCGCGTCAAAGCGCGGCCCATGAGTTTCAGGCTGGCTGGCAGATTCTCTTCACGAATGAAGCCGAGCAACCCGACCTGATACATCTGACGCAACCGCCGGGCCTCGGCAACTGGCGCGGCTCCCGAACGAACCGGCACGTCCAACGCAGGACGGGCATGGTCGAGCCGGACGCTGAAAAAGAAACTTTCCGGCAACGGCGGCTGCGCGCACGCCTGGCGCAGCGCGTTGATGGCTGGAAGCAGGAGCTCGGGGATTTCCTGGCGGCTGGCATCGACGCTTTCCAGATAACGCCGCAGCACGTAGAGCGCGTTGCTCAGCGCGGCGAGTTGCACGTCGCGGTCCTCGCCGGCGCCGACCGGGATGTCGGTAGCCAGCTGCAGTATTTCTTGCGCGAGCAACTCGGCGCCGGTCAGCTCGATGAGGTTGAGCGTGCCGCGCACCTGCTTGAGGTTCTCCACGGCCTGCTGCAACAGGCCGCCGTTGTTGCGGTCGATGATGAAATGCTCGAGGCTCTGCTCGGCTTCTTCCATGGTGGCGAACAGTTCGTCACGTACCAGACCGAGTGATGTAGCTCCAGTAACCATGCCTAGTGCGCCTCCCGCGCAAACGTGTGGTGACGCATCAGTCGGCAAAGTCCGGCTTCTGTTTGCTCATATGAGCAGCGATGGCGACCTTGATGTCGGCCGACTGCAGCATGGCTGCATTCCAGGTGGCGATGTACTCGAGACCATCGTCGACCCGGTGATCGCGCATGTAACGGATCATCTCCTTGGTGCCGCGAATGGCGAGCGGTGATTTGCTGGCGATGTCACGGGCCAGCTCCAGCACGGCGTCCATCAGCGTCTGCTGATCGGCATAGGTGCGATTGACCAGCCCGATGCTGCGCGCTTCCTCGCCGCTGATGGTGCGGCCGGTAAAGGCCAGTTCGCGCATCATGCCATCGCCGATGATGCGAGGTAGGCGCTGCAAGGTGCCGACATCGGCAGCCATGCCCATGTCGATTTCCTTGATCGAGAATTTCGCGTCCGCCGTGCTGTAACGCATGTCGCAAGCGGAGATCAGATCGATGGCGCCGCCCAGACAGTAACCCTGAATCGCGGCGATGACCGGCTTGCGGCAGTTGTCAACGGCATTGAACGATGCCTGCAGAGAGAGGATCTTGCGCCGCAGCTGCTCGGCATTGCGGCCGACGTCGTTGCCAAGCTGGCTGCCGACCGAAGCCAGCATCTGCAGGTCTATACCGGAAGAGAAGTGGTCACCGGCGCCACTGAGGACGACTACGCGCACTTCGTCGGTTGCATCGATCCAGTTGAAGATATCGATGATTTCCGACCAGAACGCAGCGTCCATCGCATTGATCTTTTCAGGCCGATTGATCACGACGCGGGCAATCTTGTCTGCCAACTCTACGCGGAAGGCTTTGTATTCGGTCACGCTATCATCCTCGACAGCAAGGGCGCATGGGGAGCGCCGTGGCGGGCAAACCCGTACGACGGCGGGCAACTATAACAACTGCCACCACGACGAGTGAATGTCGATGCAGACGATGTGATACAGACCACGCCGCCAGACGACCTGTTCATGCCGTTGTAGACGGTGGCGAGCATCGACGCATCATTCTTCGCGGATACAGTCGACGGTGTACACACATCCATCCGCGCCTGCCTCATGTTGCAGGCCATGAACGTCGGCATCGAACCCGGGGAAACGCTCGGCGAAATCACGGGCGAAACGAAGGTAATCGAGAATCGAGCGAGTCTCTTCGGTAAAGCGCTCGCCCGGCATAATCAACGGGATACCCGGCGGATACGGCACCAGCATGACCGCCGCGATTCGGCCCTGCAGTGCCTCGATCGGCACCGCTTCGACCTCGCCGCGAACCAGCTTGTCATAGGCCTGGGCCGGAGTCATCGCAGGCTCCGGCAACGCCGTGTACATCCTGCGCATGGCCCGCGCCGTGGCGTTTTCGCAATAACAGGCATGCAGCTCATCGCAGAGATCACGCAGCCCCATACCCGTATAGGCCGCTGCACCGGCGCGCGCAATCGATGGCAGGGCCTCGACCAGCGGGATATTGGCGTCGTAGTGACGCTTGAACTCCAGCAACTCGGTCAGCAGGGTGCTCCACTTGCCCTTGGTGATGCCCATGGAGAACAGCACCAGCATCGAATACAGCCCGGTTTTTTCCACCACCAGACCACGTTCCCAGAGAAACTTGCTGACCACCGCCGCCGGTATGCCACTTTCACCCAGTGCGCCGGATGCGGTAAGGCCCGGAGTGACGAGCGTGACCTTGATTGGGTCGAGCAGTACGTAATCGTCGGCGATATCGCCGAAGCCATGCCAGTCAGCCGTTGGCTCGAGAAGCCAGTCCGGGGTCACCAGCGCCTCGGCGCCGTCGACCAGTGGTGGCTGCCAGATGCTGAACCACCAGTCGTCGGCATCGATGTGCTGGCGCAGGTTGGCCAGCGCCCGACGAAAGCTCAGCGCCTCATCGAACGTCTCTTGAATCAACGAGCGTCCCGCTGGGCCTTCCATCATGGCCGACGCCACGTCCAGCGATGCGAGGATGCCGTACTGCGGCGAGGTGGAGATGTGCATCATGAAGGCTTCGTTGAAGCGATCGCGGTCGAGCTGCCGTGTCTGGCTGTCGAGCACATGGATCATCGAGGCCTGACTGAACGCCGCCAGCAGCTTGTGCGTCGAGTGGGTGGTGAACACCAGCGGGCCCTGCTCCCGCGTATCCATGCCGTAGCGGCCGTCATAGAATTCGTGGAATGCCGCGTAGGCGTACCAGGCCTCGTCGAAGTGCAGCACTTCTACGTTATCAGCCAGGGTGCGCTTGATCAGGTTGGCGTTGTAGCAGAGCCCGTCGTAGGTCGAGTTCGTCACCACCGCCAGCTTGACCTTCGGCGGCCGGCCACGCGCCAGCGGGTTGGCGGCGATCTTCGCCTGGATGGACTCGCGGGTGAATTCTTCCAGCGGAATCGGGCCGATGATGCCCAGCTCGTTACGAGTCGGGCTTATGTACAGCGGTATCGCGCCCGTCATGATGATGGCGTGCAGAATCGATTTGTGGCAGTTGCGATCCACCAGTACCAGATCGTCCCGCGCGACCATCGAATGCCAGACGATCTTGTTCGCCGTCGAAGTGCCATTGATCACGAAGAACGTGTGGTCGGCACCGAAGTTGCGTGCGGCGCGAGCTTCCGCCGCCGCTACCGGCCCGGTGTGATCTAGCAACGAGCCAAGCTCGGGTACCGAAACCGACAGGTCCGAGCGCAAGGTGTTTTCACCGAAGAACTGGTGGAACGCCTGGCCGACCGGACTCTTGCGGTAGGCCACGCCCCCACCGTGTCCCGGCGTATGCCAGGAATAGTTCGACTCGCCGGTATGGCGTACCAGCGCGCTGAAAAACGGTGGCAGCAGATCCTCGAGATACCCGCGTGCGGCCCGGGCGACCTGGCGCGCCAGAAACGGCACGGTGTCTTCGTACAGGTAAAGCAGGCCACGCAACTCGTTGAGATCGGCCATTGCCTCAGCAGGCGCATTCTCGATGGTGATCTGCTCGCCCAGTGCAAAGATCGGCAGACGCGGCGCGCGGCGACGAGCGACGCGGATCAGTTCCACCACGTCGTGCAGCAGGCGCTGATTGTCACCAGCGCCTTCTGCCGCAACCAGGATGCAGGCCAGCCCATGGTGCGTGGAGGCTACGATTCGTCCCTCGTTGGAGCTTGCTGTAGGCAGGATATTGAAGCCGTCGCGCTCCAGTTCGGAAGCGATGCCACGCACTCGCTCACCGGCAACGGTGTCGGCCTTTATGTCACGGTGAACGATGAGGATGGGGAATTTCAGGTCTTTGTACATGCGCACTCTCTGCGAACGATCCACCTACAGGGTAGAAGCGTCCGCAGCAAAGGAACAGCGCATTGAAACGAGCGGTTGTGAGGCCGTGTCGCAAGTAGGCGGCAATGCCGAGCCATTCAGACTTCGAGCTGAGTCCAGAGCGGAGCTGCCCCGGCGGCTTTCTCGATCGCGGCCATTCGCGCCATGTGCGCGGCAACCTCTTCTTCGGTAGCGCGCAGCACCGCAGTGCGCGGCCGATCGGCCGGTAGCCGGCGGATCGGCGTGGGCTGGGGGCGACCGCCGTCGGAACTTTCACCATCACCCGCGAGGGACAGATTGGTCTGCCCGCCGGTCATGGTCAGCCAGACGTCGGCGAGAATCTCGGCATCGAGCAGAGCGCCGTGCAGATCGCGGCCCGAGTTATCCACGCCGTAGCGTTTGCACAAGGCATCGAGGCTGTTGCGCTGGCCCGGGTGACGCTCCCGAGCCATCAGCAGGGTATCGAGCACCGAGCAGTGGTCGGTGATCTCGGCACGCTCCTGCTGACCGAGCAGCGCGAACTCGTTATTGATGAAGCAAAGGTCGAACGCGGCGTTGTGGATGACCAGCTGCGCGTCCTTGATGAACTCGAAGAACTCGTCGGCGATGTCGCGGAACCGCGGCTTGTCGACAAGAAACTCGTTGGTGATGCCGTGAACGGCGATCGCGCCCTCGTCCACTTCACGATCAGGTTGCAGATAGACGTGGTAGTGCCGCCCGGTCAGGCGGCGGCCGATGACTTCGACACAGCCAATCTCGATGATCCGGTGGCCATCGGTCACCGGCATGCCGGTCGTTTCGGTATCCAGCACTACGCTGCGCATATCGTTCAGCTCACTTACACTATCGGTTGTCGTTTTGCCTGTACCACGCCGCGATTGGCCAGCAGGTCGGCGTGCTCGTTGCCGGGATGGCCGTTATGGCCGCGCACCCACTCCCAGCTCACCTGATGGCGGTTGACCTGCTCATCGAGCTGCTGCCAAAGGTCGGCATTCTTCACCGGCTGCTTGCTCGCGGTTTTCCAGCCGCGCTTCTTCCAGTTGGGCATCCAGTCGTTGATACCCTGCATGACGTACTGCGAGTCGGTCACCAGCCGGACTTTGCACGAGCGCTTCAGTTCGGCGAGCCCACGGATCGCCGCCATGAGCTCCATGCGATTGTTGGTGGTGTCGGGCTCGCCGCCCCAGAGCTCACGCTTGACATCCTTATAGATAAGCAGCGCCCCCCAGCCGCCCGGGCCGGGATTGCCCTTGCAGGCACCATCGGTGTAGATCTCGACCCAATCGTCGCTCATGTGGATTGCTTACTCTGTTTGCCGGCAGGCTCGGAACGTCAAGGGAGTCGGTGTTGTTCGGCTTCGCGGCGGCTGACTTTGGCGACTGGCATCGGTAATAGCTTGCCCATGCGTTCGCGGCGCTCCTGGCGCAAGGGCCGCAGGCCGATCATCAACTTGCGCGCCACCAACAGATAGAAACCGCCAGTTGGCGTCTGCAACTGCTGCCCGACGGACTCCAGACGAGACAACCGCGCCTGCCAGTCGCTCGAAGAAAGCGGCGGACAATAGCATCCGAAGCGACGTTTCTCCAGCGCGAATCCCAGCAGGTTCAGCCAGTCCCCTACCCTTGACGGACGAATGCAACGCGCCTGCCGAAACGCCTCGCGCGAGACCAGATGACGCAGGCCCCAGGCACTCCAGGGGTTGATACCGACGATCAGCAGATGCCCGCCCGGACGCACTCCACGCGCTGCTTCACGCAACAACCCATGGGGCGACAGGCTGAAATCCAATGCATGCTGCAGCACCACGACATCAGCAGCATGCTCGCCGAGCGGCCAGGCCTGCTCCTCGCAATGGATCTCCACACCAGGCAGCGGCGCACCGAGGCGAACGCTGCGTTTGATGTTCTGTGGTTGCACCGGCTCGCCGCTGAACGGACCGTTGTGCACCAGATAGCTGCCGAAACAACGCGCCAGCTCTTCGGTCAGGACTTGCTTCTCCTGAACCAGCAGCTGCTGGCCCAGCGGCCCCTCGAACCAGGCGGACGCCTCATTGATCATGGACAGCCAATGGTCGCTGCCTTGGGTGGACGGTCGATCGTTCATCGCTCGGCTCCGTTCGCCGCGCGATCTGCGCGACGCTGAGTTCGCTCGGGTTCAACTTTCCCATGGGACTGCTAGGATGCGCCTTTGTCACTCAATTGGCGACCCGCCCATGTTGAAGATCGAAGCCCTGCCCGCCTTCACCGACAACTACATCTGGTTGCTTCTGGACGAGGCCACTCAACGCTGCGCTGCCGTCGATCCCGGTGATGCCACACCAGTCCTGAACTGGCTGCGCGACCACCCGGGCTGGCAGCTCAGTGACATCCTGATTACCCACCACCATCACGACCACGTCGGCGGCGTCGAACGGCTCAAGACACAGACCGGCGCGCGCGTTCACGGACCGGCGGCCGAGAACATTCCCGCGCGCGACGAGGCGCTGAGCGACGGCCAGCACCTCGAGGTACTCGGGACGGACTTGCAGGTCATCGCCGTCCCTGGCCACACGCTTGGTCATATCGCTTATCTCCATGCCGACCCCGTGCAGCCCTGGCTGCTCTGTGGCGATACGCTGTTCGCCGCCGGCTGCGGGCGTCTGTTCGAAGGCACGCCCGAGCAGATGTTTCGCTCGCTGCAGCGCCTGGCCGATACACCGGATAGCACCCTCGTCTACTGCACCCACGAATACACGCTGAGCAATCTGCGCTTTGCCCGGGCAGTGGAACCGGACAACCCGGCCATTGGAAAACGCATGCGCG
This sequence comes from Stutzerimonas xanthomarina, assembly GCF_003935375.1. GTDB lineage: Bacteria > Pseudomonadota > Gammaproteobacteria > Pseudomonadales > Pseudomonadaceae > Stutzerimonas > Stutzerimonas xanthomarina_A. Next base: position 72,862 of record NZ_RHQM01000017.1, on the reverse strand, counting down.
AGGTGACCGAACTGCGCGAATCGAACCGCTTCAGCCTGCCAAGCAGAATGGATATCGAGCGCGCGACCAACCCTTTTTTGCGTTGTGGTGTCGCCGCCGTTCAGCATGCGGCAAGCGAGCGCAGCGGCGGCCAGCTAGACGGCGATGTCGCGGTTTTCGCGGCTTTGCGCGCCTGGAAAGACGCCTTCTGACAAGGTCGACAGGTTCCCGAAACGCGGCATGCAGCCTTGACCCCACCAGGGGGCGTTCCTAGAATCCCCCGAATTTTGTTTCCGGGGAAGATTCCAGCCAATGCCGCCAGCTCCCAAGAAACGCCTCGAACCGGACGCCTTGGCAGCCTCTGGTCGGGCGTTGGCTCTAGCCGTTTGCGTCGCCCTAGCGGGCTGTCAGAGCAACGCCGTGCGTGATGATGCACGCGATCAGGCAAGCCGCACCACGGCGCCTGTGGCACAAGAGCCCATCTGGCTGAACGACACCCCCGTCATTACCGAACACCAGGACATCTGGGAGCGAATTCGCGAGGGTTACAAGCTTCAAGAGCATCTGGACAGCAACCCCCGCATCGAGCAACAGCGCCTGCTGTTCTCCAGTCGCCCAAGATCCATCGAAATCGCCAGCGAGCGCGGCAGCCCTTATATCCACTACATTGTCGAGCGCCTCGAAGAGCGCGACATGCCGCTGGAACTGGCTTTGCTGCCGATCATCGAAAGCTCCTACGATCCCTTCGCCTATTCGCCCGCCCATGCCGTCGGGCTCTGGCAGTTCATTCCCGCCACCGGCCGGCACTTCAATCTTCGGCAGACAAGCTGGTACGACGGCCGCCGTGACATCACCGCCTCGACCAATGCAGCCCTGCGTTATCTGAGCTACCTGCACGGCCTGTTCAACGGTGACTGGCTGCTGGCACTGGCTGCCTACAACTCGGGTGAAGGCACCGTGAGCCGGGCCATCGAACGCAACCAGAAGCTAGGCCTGCCGACCGACTACTGGAACCTGCCATTGCCGCAGGAAACCCGCGACTACGTGCCGAAGCTGCTGGCCCTGTCGCAGTTGATCCAGGCCCCCGAGGCCTATGGCATCAATCTCAATCCGATCGCCAACGAGCCCTACTTCGAAGTCATCGCGCTCAAGCAGCGCATGGATCTGGCGCGGGTTGCCAAACTCGCCGACCTGGACGAGGACGAGCTCTACCAGCTGAATCCTGCCTTCACCCGCCGAATTACCCTGGATGGTCCGCAGCAGCTGCTGGTGCCAATGGAAAAGGCTGAAATGCTGGCAGCCAACCTGGCGCTGATGAAGCCGCAGGACCTGGTCGACTGGCAGCAGTATCAGGTGCGCGCAGGAGACACCCTGGGCGTCATCGCCAACCGTCATCATCTGACCGTCAACATCATCCGCGACGTGAACCGGTTGAAGAGCGACACGTTGCGGATCGGGCAGGTCCTCAGCCTCCCAACCAGCGGTGATGCCGGCGCTTCGCGGGAGTTGCTGCACGCTGTAGCGCGTCAGCCGGCCGCCACGCCGCGCAGCTACCGGGTCAAATCTGGCGACAATCTCTGGGACATCGCCAAGGCTCAGCGCGTCTCGGTACGCGACCTGCAGCGCTGGAACAAGCTCTCCGGCAGCCAGCTCAAAGTGGGCCAGGCGCTGTTCCTGCAGGGCCCGGCAGCAGCCAAAGCGCAGAGCAAGGGAAATTCGCCTACCTATTACAAAGTGCAGAAAGGCGACTCGCTGTATCAGATCGCCAAGCGCTTCAACGTCCAGCTGAACAACCTGAAGACCTGGAACCCGAAAGGCACCAGCGTGCTGCGCCCCGGCCAGCTGCTGACGCTATACCTCGCCAACTAGCCCTCCGCCATTCATCCAGCCGGACGCTTGCTCAGGGACTCCAGACAGCGTCCAGTCAGCTGGGTAAAGCGCTGAAACGCGACGAACTGTTCGTGTTTCAGCGCCCGCCCCGAAAGCCGGCAATCGCCGTAGATCACACCTATTTCACGCGTCCCCGCCATCAGCGGTGCGATGAAGAACATGCCATTGCCAAACCACTGTCGCAGCGGCTGGCTCACCAGGTCGGCCAAGTTATAACTTGCCGGCACACCCATCCAGAGTGACTGCCGATGGCGCAGTGCGTAACTGAACACGTTCGGCTGCTCGGGTTGGTCAGCGGGAAGCACGAAGCCCTGAATCCAGGTCTCGGTCCCTTCACCGACGGCGCAACGCACCTTGAAACGCGTCTGCTGATCGGCCAGCACCGCCACCATCACACGTTCCAGGCCAACCCCGCGGTGCAGCCCCTTCAGCAGCGTATCCAGAATCAACGTGGCATCGCCGCCGCCCGAGGCCATGAGCCCCAGGTCCTGCAGCGCCTGTTGCATCAGCAACAGATCCGGTTGCAGCAAGGCTGCCTGACGCTGGGCCTGCTGCAGGCGGATCTGCTCGGGATCGGTACTGGGAATGAGCCGGCCCAGACGACTGGCGCCGAATGTGGTCGCCACCTGCACGGTTTCATCGGCGCTGGCGAGTATCTGCTGCAACGCATCAGCTTCGTCCACGCCGGTGAACTCGGCCACGGCCCTGGTCAGTGACGTCATCCGCTCGCACTCCCAGCCTCCGAGTGCGGCTTCGCTGATCTGTACGCCCAGCGCGACCGCGCGAGCGGCCGGATCGCTGCTGGCCACCTGAGTGTGCGCGAGACTGGTCAACTCTCCCAGGTTCCAGCTTCTGACCAGACCCAGGCTGAGCTGCCGGAAGCTGGTGCCCAACACGCTCTGCACCGCATCGTCAGGCTTGATGCCCGGCTGCGTCAGCTGCAGGGCCAGCTCATCCGCCTGCTCGCCACCGCAGCCCCAGAACGCCAGCTCGCCCACGTTGTAGAGCAGCGCGGCAATGAATACTTCTTCCTCGTGACGCGAAAGCACATAGCCGGCGATGTTGCGGGCTTGCACCGCGGCGTGAAACGAACGAGCCAGCAGTTCCAGCAGCTGCTCCCTCGGTGCGCGCTCGAGCAGTCTGTCGATCAGCGTGACCGACAGACTGATCAGGCGCACGTTCTCGAAGCCGATCATCACGATGGCCCGAGAAATCGTCTTGATGGTCTCCTGGGAGGGGTTGTAATAGCTGCTGTTGCCGACCCTCAGCACCTTGGAAGTCAGCGAGGCATCGCGTAGCAGCACATCGGCGAGCTGCTGCACTGAGGCATGCTCATGTACGGCAAGACGCTGAAGGTCCTTGACCACAGACGCCAGCGCGGGAAGCTCAGACTGATTCAGGCGGTCGACCCACGCCTGTAGACCCTGGGCACGTACATCCAAGAGGTCACCTCTGCACAATGCCATTACGGGAAATGACCGGCAGTTTGCCCGAGTTGCCCGGCCTTTTTCCAGCGCATACAAGCTGTTACTGTACCGGCCCGAGAAGCCCCTAAGCGCCAAGGATCGGATTCCCCGTCTGATGCGAGCCCTGCTACCGTTACTGACCTGCCTGGCCTTGAGCTTTCCCGCCTTCGCCACCATCAGCGAAAGCCATGGTTATGCGCAGTTCGGCACTCTTAAGTATCCAGCTAACTTCACCCACTTCGATTGGGTGAATCCGCGCGCGCCGAAGGGTGGCCAGATCAAACTGATGGCCTCCGGGACGTTCGACACCCTGAACCCCTACACTTTCAAGGGCACCAGTCTGAGTTCGGCGCCCGGCTTTCTGCAATACGGCATCAGCGAGCTGAACGAGCCACTGATGGTCGGCACTGGCATCTACGACCCGTCCGGCGACGAGCCTGCCTCCAGCTACGGTCTGATTGCCGAGTCGGTGGAGCACAGCGATAACTACAGCTGGGTGGTTTTCAACCTGCGCAAGGAAGCCCGCTTTCATGACGGCAAGCCGATTACCGCCTATGACGTCGCCTTCTCCTACCGCACCTTGATAAAGGATGGGCACCCCCAGTACCGCTCCAATCTGCAGGGGGTGAAGCGGGTCGACATCCTCAACCGACATCGCATTCGCTTCGTATTCGAAAAAGCAAATAATCCGCTGCTGATCATGCGTCTGGGCGAGTTGCCTGTGCTGCCGCAGCACTACTGGAAGAGTCGCGACTTCAGTGCGACCACCTTCGAACCCCCACTGGGCAGCGGCCCCTACCGCATCACGCATGTGCAGCCAGGCCGGCAGGTAGTCTTCGAGCGAGTGCGGGACTGGTGGGGCGCCAAGCTGCCGGTCAATCAGGGGAAATACAATTTCAACCGAGTCTCGGTCGAGTTCTATCGCGATAGCGTGGTGGCCTTCGAAGCCTTCAAGGTCGGCGAGTTCGACTTCTTCATCGAACACCAGGCGAAGAACTGGGCCAATGGCTACCAGTTTCCGGCAGTGATGCGCGGCGACATCATTCGCGCTGAAATCCCCCACCAGATTCCGACCCAGACCCAGGCGCTGTTCATTAACGGGCGCCGTGCGACCTTCGCCGACAGTCGTGTGCGCGAAGCGCTCGGCCTGATGTTCGACTTCGAATGGACCAATCGCGCCCTGTTCTACGGCGCCTACCGCCGCAGTGAAAGCTACTACCCCAACAGCGACTTCACAGCGACAGGCAATCCCGAAGGCGGTGAGTGGCTGTTGCTCTCGCCGTACCGCAAGCAGCTCCCGCCCGAACTGTTCACCGAGCCATTCCAGCTACCGAAGACCGAAGGCCGTGGAATTCCGCGGGAAACCCTGCGCCATGCGCTGAAGCTGCTCGCCGAGGCGGGCTGGAAAGCCTCGGATGCCGGTCTGTTGAACAGCGCCGGACAGCCGCTGCGCTTCGAGATCCTGCTGGTCAACCCGAGGCTCGAGCGCATCCTCCAGCCCTACGTCGAGAATCTGGCACGCATCGGCATTCAGGCCAACCTGCGTACCGTCGATAGCGCGCAGTACAAGCAACGCCTCGATCATTACGACTACGACATGATCCTGATGACGCTGGCACAGAGCCTCAGCCCCGGGATCGAGCAGTATCTGTACTTTCATTCCAGTCAGGTCGACGTCAAGGGCGGTCGCAACTATGCCGGCATCGCCAATCCGATCGTCGACGACCTGATTGACAAGCTGCTCGCCGCGCAGACCCGCGACGAGCAAGTCGCCGCCGCCCGCGCAATCGACCGCGTGCTGCTGTGGAACCACTACAACATTCCGAACTGGTTCATCAGTAACCACCGCCTGGCGTACCGCAATCGGTTCGCCCACGTCACCACGCCACCCTATACGCTGGGTTTGCGAGCCTGGTGGCTGAAGAGCCTGGAGAAGAGCAAATGATCAATCGCGTGCGCCCTTCGCTGTTTCGCGCCGGCCTGCTAAGCCTGTTCTGCATGGCGACCCTAGCCGACGCCGCTCCCCGCCATGCCCTGACGCTGTACGACGAGAAGCCCAAGTATCCGGCCAACTTCCAGCACTTCGAGTACGTCAATCCCGAAGCCCCCAAGGGCGGCACGCTGCGCCAGGCTGGCTTCGGCAGCTTCGACTCGCTTAACCCTTTCATCAACAAGGGCGTTGCGGCTGACGATATCAGCCTGATCTACGACACCCTCACCACCAACAGCCTGGACGAGCCTTTCACCGTCTACGGCCTGCTGGCGGAAAAGATAGAAAAGGGACCGAACAACAGCTGGGTGCGCTTCCACCTGCGCCCGCAGGCACGCTTCCATGACGGCGATCCGGTAGAGGCCGAGGACGTGGTGTTCACCTTCGAAACCCTGATGAGCCAGGGTGCCCCGCAATACCGCGCCTACTACGCCGATGTGGAGAAAGTGACGGCGGAAAGCCCAAGGCGTGTGCGCTTCGACTTCAAGCATGCCGGCAACCGAGAGCTGCCGATGATTCTCGGGCAGTTGCCAGTGCTGCCGAAGCACTGGTGGGATGGAAAGGACTTCACCTCGGGCAGCCTCGAACCACCTCTGGGTAGTGGCCCGTACCGCGTCGAGAAAGTCCAGGCCGGTCGCTCGATCCGCTACGAGCGCGTAGAGGATTACTGGGGCAAGGATCTCCCGGTGAATCGCGGTTTCTACAACTTCGATCACATCAATTTCGATTACTACCGCGACAACACCGTGGCCTTGCAAGCGTTCAAGGCCGGTCATTTCGACTACTGGTTCGAAACCAGTGCGAAGAACTGGGCGACCGCCTACGACATCGATGCGGTCAGGGACGGCCGCATCATCAAGGAAGAGATCCGCAACCATAATCCGACCGGCATGCAGGGCTTCATCTTCAATATCCGTCGACCACAGCTGGAAGACCGCCGCGTCCGTGAAGCCCTCGGGTTCCTGTTCGACTTCGAATGGACCAATCGCCAGCTGTTCAATGGCGCCTACACCCGCACCCGCAGTTACTTCGACAACTCCGAGCTGGCGTCATCCGGCTTGCCGAATGACGACGAGTTGAAGGTGCTCGAACCGCTTCGCGGCAAGATCCCGGACGAGGTGTTCGACAAACCGTTCGAGCTGCCGCGTACCGAAGGCAACGGTGTGATTCGCGAACAGCAGCGCGAGGCATACCGGCTGCTCACTGAAGCGGGTTGGAAGGTCGAGAACGACCGCATGCTGGACGCTGCCGGCAAGCCGGTGAAGCTCGAATTCCTGCTGGTTCAGGCAGAGTTCGAGCGGGTGCTGCTGCCGTACAAGCGCAATTTGGCGGATCTCGGGATCGAACTGGAAATCCGCCGGGTCGATGTTTCGCAGTACATCAACCGCCTGCGTTCGCGCGATTACGACATGATCGTAAGCGGCTTCGGCCAATCCAACTCGCCCGGCAACGAGCAACGCGAGTTCTGGCACTCGGCAAGCGCCGACAACCCGGGCAGCCGTAACTTCATCGGTCTCAAGGACCCGGCAGTCGACAGCCTTGTGGAAGGTTTGATAGGGGCCGATTCGCGCAAGGAATTGATCACCTACACCCGCGCGCTCGATCGTGTGCTGCTCTGGGGGCATTATGTAGTGCCGAACTGGCACATAAAGACCTGGCGCGTGGCGTACTGGAATCACCTCGCGCATCCTGAGGTGACGCCCCGGCAGGACATCGGCCTGATGACCTGGTGGCGCAAACCCGACGTCAAGACACCTGTCGCCGATCCCGTCGAAGCTAAGAAGGCCGAGGAAGCTGGCGTTGCCGCTCCGGCTGGTGATGGCGAGGCGGAGCGCTAAGCATGCTGGCTTACATCGTTCGCCGACTGCTGCTGATCATCCCCACGCTGTTCGGCATCCTGCTGATCAACTTCATCATCATCCAAGCCGCCCCCGGCGGCCCGGTGGAGCAGGCAATCGCCAAGCTGGAAGGCTTCGAAGGCGCCACCAGCCGGATCGCCGGCGGTGGCTCGGAAGTCGCGGTCGCCGGCACCAGTTACCGGGGTGGCCAGGGTCTGGACCCCGAGCTGATCGCCGAGATCGAGCGCCTGTACGGCTTCGACAAACCACCCGCAGAGCGCTTCTGGATCATGCTCAGCAACTATCTGCGGCTGGATTTCGGCGAGAGCTTCTTCCGTGACGCCAAGGTGACCGACCTGATCATCGAGAAGATGCCGGTTTCCATCTCGCTGGGTCTGTGGAGCACCTTGATCATGTACCTGGCCTCGATCCCGCTGGGCATCGCCAAGGCCACGCGTCACGGCAGCAAGTTCGACGTCTGGACCAGCTCGGCGATCATCGTCGGCTACGCCATACCGGCTTTCCTGTTCGCCATTCTGCTGATCGTGCTGTTCGCTGGCGGCAGTTACTGGAACTGGTTCCCCTTGCGCGGACTGACGTCGGCCAACTTCGATGATATGACCCTGGCCGGCAAGATCATCGACTACTTCTGGCACCTGGCCCTGCCCGTCACCGCGCTGGTGATCGGCAACTTCGCGACGCTGACGCTGCTGACCAAGAACAGCTTTCTCGACGAGATCAACAAGCAGTACGTGATCACGGCGCGGGCGAAGGGCCTGAGCAAGAATCGCGTGCTCTACGGCCACGTGTTCCGCAATGCCATGTTGATCATCATCGCCGGCTTTCCGTCTGCCTTCATCGGCATGTTCTTCACCGGCTCGCTGCTGATCGAGGTGATCTTCTCCCTTGACGGGCTCGGCCTGCTCAGCTTCGAGGCGGCAATCAACCGCGACTACCCGGTGGTGTTCGGCACCCTCTTCCTCTTCACCCTGCTCGGACTGGTGGTGAAGCTGATCGGCGACCTGACCTACACCTTGGTCGACCCGCGCATCGATTTCGAAAGCAGGGAGGCCTGAGATGCAGTTGTCCCCCCTCAACCAGCGCCGGCTGGCGCTGTTCAAGGCACACAAGCGTGGCTGGTGGTCGCTGTGGATCTTCCTCGCGCTGTTCGTACTCAGCCTTGGCGCGGAGATCATCGCCAATGACAAGCCGATCGTGGTGCGCTACGACGGCGAATGGTTCTTCCCGGTGTTCAAGCGTTATCCGGAAACGGCCTTCGGCGGCGAATTTCCGCTGCAGGCGAACTATAAGAGCCCCTATATCCAGGAACTGATTGCCGAGAAGGACGGCTGGATGGTCTGGCCGGTCATCCCATTCAATTACTCGAGCATCAACTACGAACTGCAGGTACCCGCGCCCGCGCCGCCGTCACTGGAGAACTGGCTGGGCACCGATGACCAGGGCCGCGATGTACTCGCCCGGGTGATCTACGGCTTTCGCATCTCGGTCCTGTTCGCCCTGACCCTGACCCTGATCAGCTCGGTGATCGGCGTCATCGCCGGCGCCCTGCAGGGCTTCTATGGCGGCTGGGTCGACCTGGTTGGCCAGCGCCTGCTGGAGATCTGGTCCGGGCTGCCGGTGCTCTATCTGCTGATCATTCTGGCCAGCTTCGTGCAGCCGAACTTCTGGTGGCTGCTGGGCATCATGCTGCTGTTTTCCTGGATGAGCCTGGTGGACGTGGTACGTGCCGAATTCCTCCGTGGGCGCAACCTCGAGTACGTGCGCGCCGCTCGTGCGCTGGGCATGCAGAACGGCGCCATCATGTTCCGCCACATCCTGCCGAACGCCATGGTTTCCACCATGACCTTCATGCCGTTCATCCTCACCGGCGCCATCGGCACACTCACCGCGCTGGACTTTCTCGGCTTCGGTCTGCCGGCAGGTTCGCCGTCGCTCGGTGAACTGGTCGCCCAGGGCAAGGCCAATCTGCAGGCGCCCTGGCTGGGCATCAGCGCCTTCATGGTGCTTGCAATCATGCTGACCTTGCTGGTGTTTATCGGGGAGGCGGCGCGCGATGCCTTCGACCCAAGGAAATAACATGGCCGAACAACCGATAGCCGAGAATCTGGTCGAGGTCCGCGATCTGGCCGTCGAGTTCGTCACCGGCGAACAGGTCCAGCGTGTCGTCGAAGGCGTGACATTTGACATTCGCAAGGGCGAAACCCTGGCCCTGGTCGGCGAAAGCGGCTCGGGCAAGTCCGTGACGGCTCATTCCATCCTGCGACTGCTGCCCTACCCGCTCGCTCGCCATCCGCAAGGGCAGATCCTCTTCCACGGGCAGGACTTGCTCAAGGCCGACGAAAAGGCCATGCGTAAAATCCGTGGCAATCGCATCGCCATGGTCTTCCAGGAGCCGATGACCTCGCTCAACCCGCTGCACACCGTGGGCAAGCAGATCAACGAAGTGCTGGAGATTCACAAGGGCCTGCGCGGTAAGGCCGCAACCGCTCGCACCCTGGAGTTGCTGGAACTGGTCGGTATCCCGGAGCCGCGCAAGCGCATCCGCGCCTACCCGCACGAGCTGTCGGGCGGCCAGCGGCAACGGGTGGTCATCGCCATGGCGCTGGCCAACGAGCCTGAACTGCTGATCGCCGACGAGCCGACCACGGCCCTCGACGTCACCGTGCAGCTGAAAATCCTCGAACTGCTAAAGGAGTTGCAGGCACGCCTGGGCATGGCACTGCTGCTGATCAGCCACGACCTCAACCTGGTTCGGCGCATTGCCCATCGCGTATGTGTCATGCAGCGCGGTCGCGTCGTCGAACAGGCGTTGTGTGAAGATCTGTTCCGCGCACCTCAGCATCCGTATACCCAGGAACTGCTCGCGGCCGAGCCCAGTGGCGGTCCGGTGGCGGTCGAAGAAGCGGCGCCATTGCTGGAAGTGGACGACCTGCGGGTGTGGTTCCCGATCAAGAAGGGCTTGCTGCGTCGCACCGTCGACCACATCAAGGCAGTCGACGGCGTCAACTTCAGCCTGCCCAAGGGGCAGACACTGGGTATCGTCGGCGAGAGCGGCTCCGGCAAGTCCACGCTTGGTTTGGCTATTCTTCGCTTGCTGGGTAGTCGCGGTGAAATCCGTTTCCAGGGTCAGCAGCTGCAAAGCATGTCGCAGCGCCAGGTACGACCGTTGCGGCGGCAGATGCAGGTGGTCTTTCAGGACCCCTTCGGTAGCCTGAGCCCGCGTATGTCGGTCGGGCAGATCATTGGCGAAGGGTTGCACATCCACCGGATGGGCAATGCCAAGGAGCAGGAACAGGCAATCATTGACGCGCTTGTGGAGGTTGGCCTCGATCCGGAAACCCGGCATCGCTATCCCCATGAGTTTTCCGGCGGACAACGGCAGCGCATTGCCATTGCCCGAGCTCTGGTGTTGAAGCCGGCGCTGATACTGCTCGACGAGCCGACCTCGGCGCTCGATCGCACGGTACAGCGCCAGGTGGTAGAGCTTCTGCGCTCGTTGCAGGCCAAGTACAACCTGACCTACCTGTTCATCAGCCATGACCTGGCGGTGGTCAGGGCGCTGAGCCACCAGATGATGGTGGTCAAGCAGGGCCAGGTGGTGGAACAAGGTGCGGCCGCTGACATTTTTGCGGCACCACAACATCCGTATACACAGCAGCTGCTGGAATCCGCCTTCATGGCGCCCGGCACTGCCGAACAACCAGAAGAGGGACAAGCACATGGGTTTTCTCACCGGTAAGCGCGTACTGATCGTCGGCGTTGCCAGCAAACTTTCGATTGCCTCCGGCATCGCCGCCGCCATGCATCGCGAAGGTGCAGAACTGGCTTTCACCTACCAGGGCGACAAGCTCAAGGGTCGCGTCGAGGAATTCGCTTCCGGTTGGGGCTCGAGCCCTGAGCTGTGCTTCCCCTGCGACGTCGCCAACGATGAAGAGATCGCGCGCGTATTCGAAGAACTGAGCAAGAAGTGGGACGGCCTGGACTGCATCGTGCACTCGGTCGGCTTCGCTCCGGGCGACCAGCTCAACGGCGACTTCACCGAAGTCACCACCCGTGAAGGCTTCAAGATCGCCCACGACATCAGCGCCTACAGCTTCGTCGCCCTGGCCAAGGCCGGTCGCGAGATGATGAAGGGCCGCAACGGCAGCCTGCTCACCCTCTCCTACCTGGGCGCCGAGCGCACCATGCCGAACTACAACGTCATGGGCATGGCCAAGGCCAGTCTGGAAGCCGGTGTTCGCTACCTGGCCGGCAGCCTCGGCCCGGAAGGCACCCGCGTGAACTGCATCTCTGCCGGTCCGATCCGTACTCTGGCCGCCTCCGGCATCGCCAGCTTCCGCAAGATGCTGGCTGCCAACGAGAAGCAGACCCCTATGCGTCGCAACGTCACCATCGACGAAGTCGGCAATGCCGGCGCCTTCCTCTGCTCGGACCTGGCTTCCGGCATCAGCGGTGAGATCCTTTACGTCGACGGCGGCTTCAACACCACCGCAATGGGCTCGCTGGAAGACTGATCCCGCGTCCGTCTACGTAAGCACCGAACCCCGCCTGCTGGCGGGGTTCGTGTTTCTGCGCAGCGGCTCAGCCTGCTGTAACCGTCATGCCGCCATCGGCCATGACCACCGAGCCCACCATGAAGCTCGCCCGCTCCGAGGCGAGAAAGGCGACGATCTCGGCGATCTCCTCCGGTTGCGCCGCGCGCCCGATGGGTGCGGCTTCGCCATGCTGGGCAAGAAAGCCCGGGCCGTCCTCGACCACGTCGTTGAGGATGTTGGTCACCACATCGCCTACGCCGATGGCGTTGACCCGGATGCCATGCTCGATCGCCTCCAGCGCCAGTGTGCGGGTCAGCTGGGCCAGCGCGCCTTTCGAGGCCGTGTACGCGGCGATGGTCGGAAAGGCGAAGTAGGACGCGTAGGAAGCGATATTGACGATCGCCCCCGAGCGGTTGGGCATCATCGCCTTGACCGCTTCGCGACAATGCAGGAACGCCGCCGTGGCATTGACCGCCTGGATGCGCTCCCAATCCTCGCGGCTCATGTCCACCACCCGCTTGTTGATGATGATGCCGGCGTTGTTGACCAGGATATCCAGCCGGCCAAAATGCTCGATGGCCAGGCCGACCGCACATTCGGCTGCGCCATCCTCGGAAATGTCCGCCAGCAGCGGCACCAGCCCCGGCCGAGCGAGTTTCTCGACAGCCGGGTTGATGTCTTCGGCGATGATCTTGGCGCCCCGATCATGCAACAACAAGGCAATCGCCCTGCCGATGCCGCTGGCGGCGCCGGTGACCAGCGCGACCTTGCCTGCAACTTCCTGAACGACGATGTGATTCGAATCAGTCATGGTGCTCTCCTCTCTTTCAGGCTGCGCCACGAGGCGCGGTGGGTTAACTGTCTCCCATCGCCGGAGGCCGGGCTTTCGCACGCTTGCGCTGGCTGTTGCGGTTTTGCGCGCAGCAGTGATCTGCCGGCGCGCAGGGTCCTGCGCTAACCTTTCGGCGCTGAACGCTTTCAAATGTTTGCCAGGAGCACGTCATGCCGCGGTCATCACAAGCCCCGCCACGGCCCCATGCGGGGCAGACCTGTCCCCAGTCGATGAGCCATTACCTGCCTGGTGAAGCGCGCGCGACCGCACAGCAGCCGCCGATGCAGGACGTGGTGGTGCAGCTGTTCAGCCATCGCACGATCATCGAACCGATACAGGTACCGGCAGTGTTGGAGCCGCTGCTGGTGCTGGTACTGGCCGGTGCGGCACGAGTCGAGGAACGTGCGCCGGGTGGGCAATGGAGCGCAGCAACCGTCAGGGCCGGCGACTTCTTCCTGACCGATACCCACGAGCCGTACGAAATGCGCTGGCAGACGCTGGAAGGTGAGCAATTCGAGGTGATGCACCTGTATCTCGGCCTGCCGCTCATCGACCAGGCCGCACGGGAACTGCTCGGGCCGCAGAGCACAGCGGTTGCCTTGCGGGACGTCTCCGGCGCCCACGACGACACAGTTCGCTGGTTGATGGAGAAGCTGCACCACGAGCTGGTTGAGCAGCGCCAGCCCAGCCCGCTCTGCGTTCGCGGCCTGGCCCAGGCACTGGCCGTGCATCTGGTGCGCCACTATTGGGATCGGCAAGACGCCGTCCGCCGCAGCAACGCCTTGCCGGCCTACAAGCTGCGCCGGGTCGTCGAGGCGATGGATGCGCAGTTGGCCGACGATTTCAGTCTTGCTCAGCTGGCACGAACCGCCGAGCTGAGCGAGTACCACTTCAGCCGGATGTTCAAACGAGCCACCGGGCTTTCGCCGTCTCAGTACTTCATCGGCCTGCGCATGGCACGGGCGCGACGGCTGCTGATCGAAACGCAGCGCAGCGTCATCGATATCGGCCTGGAAGTGGGCTATTCGAGCCCGAGCCACTTCTCCCAGGTATTCCGCCGCGAGGTGGGCGTTACCCCCAGCGCCTATCGCCAGGCATGAGCTGCCTTTGCATGGCGCCAGAACGACAAAACCCCGGCCATGACGACCGGGGTTCTGTTTGCACAAACCCGACGGTCGCCGGGTTTGCGTCACGCAGGCTGATCAGCGCTCGGCGACCAGATCCTTCGGCAGCTTGAAGGTCCAGACCATACCGCCCTGGTTGAAGTCCTTCACGCGCTTGGCGACCTCGCCGCCCCACAGCGGTACCGCACCACCCCAGCCGGAGAGAACGGAAACGTACTGCTCGCCATCCATTTCCCAGGTGACCGGAGAACCGATGACGCCCGAGCCGGTGTTGAACTCGTAGACCTTCTTGCCGGTCTTGGCGTCGAAGGCCATCAGGTAGCCCTCAGGGTTGCCGGTGAATACCAGATTGCCCTTGGTGGCCAACACGCCGCCCCACAGCGGAGCGTAGTTGTTGTAGCGCCACACTTCCTTGCCGGTCTTCGGATCGATTGCGCGCAGCACACCGATGAAGTCGTCGTTGAGCGGCTTGATGGTGAAGCCAGCACCCAGGTAGGCGGCACCCTTCTTGTAGGATACGCCTTCGTTCCAGATGTCCATGCCCCACTCGTTGGACGGCACGTAGAACAGGCCGGTGTCCTGGCTGTAGGCCATGGGCATCCAGTTCTTGCCACCGAGGAAGGACGGTGCGACGAACACCGACTTGCCCTTGTCCGCGTCGGCAGGATTGCCCGGGCGGTGGGCTTCGTCGTAGATCGGACGGCCGTTCTTGTCCAGGCCCTTGGCCCAGGTGATCTTGTCAACGAACGGGAAGCCACGGATGAACTTGCCGTTGGTGCGATCGAGCACGTAGAAGAAGCCGTTACGGTCTGCGGTGCCGGCAGCCTTGATGGTCTTGCCGCCGTCCTTGTAGTCGAAGGAGATCAGCTCGTTGACACCGTCGAAGTCCCAGCCGTCATGCGGGGTGGACTGGAAGTGCCACTTGATCGAGCCGTCATTCGGGTCCAGCGCCAGACGCGAGGACGAGTACAGGTTGTCGCCAGGGCGCAGGTGCGAGTTCCACGGCGCCGGGTTACCGGTACCGAACAGCAGCGAGTCGGTGTCCGGATCGTAGTAGCCGCCCAGCCACGGAGCGGCACCGCCGGTCTTCCACAGGTCGCCCGGCCAGGTCTTGCCGGCTTCGCCTCCGGAGATACCGCTCTCGACCTTCTTGCCGTCCTTCCAGACGTAACCCATGTGGCCTTCCACGGTCGGGCGGGTCCACAGCAGTTCACCGTTTTTCGCGTCGTAGGCTTCGATCTTACCGACCACGCCGAACTCACCACCGGAGACGCCGGTGATCAGCTTGCCATTCACCACCAGCGGCGCGGCGGTCAGCGAGTAACCGGCCTTGTAGTCGGCGACAGTCTTCTTCCAGACCACCTTGCCGGTGTCCTTGTTCAGGGCGACCAGCTTGGCATCCAGGGTGCCGAAGATCACCAGATCGCCATACAGCGCGACACCACGGTTGATCACGTCACAGCACGGCATGATGCCGTCGGGCAGGCGCGCATCGTACTGCCACAGTTCCTTGCCGGTACGGGCGTCCAGTGCATATACACGCGAGTAGGAGCCGGTGATGTACATCACGCCGTCCTTGATCAGCGGCTGCGCTTCCTGACCGCGCTGCTTTTCACCGCCGAGAGAGAAGCCCCAAACCGGTCGCAACTGATTGATGTTATTGGTATTCAACGTGTCCAGCGTACTGTAGCGCTGGCCCTGCAAACCCAGACCGTTGGTGACGATCTGATCGGTGGATTTGGCATCGTTGAGGATTTCCTGGTCGGTTACGGCCCAGGCGTGCAGGCTGGACATCGCCACCGCGGCGCATAGCGCCGTCAAGGCGAAGGGCTTGCGAAGACCGGTGTGCTTCATTGCGGCTACCTCTGCGGGTTCATTGTTATGCCGGGAAATTTTCCCGGTCTGTTGTTGATTCTTGGTTTGCACCGCCTCGCCAACAATTGCCCGCAGTACCGATTTTCCTCCTCCCTTGGTAGCAATACGCCGCCGCAGGCCACGAAAGACGCGTGATTCCGCCCGCTGCCAATGCCGGGCGGCACCGAAAGTCGCACCTATTCGGCCGGAAAAGACAATTCCGCCGGGCCCACCCTACCCCCTAAAACGGATGCCCCCTCGCTCAGAAGGATAAGAGCCATGCTTCGCCCTACCCTGATCATCGCCTTCCTCGTCTTCACACTACAAAGCGCCCATGCGGCCGAACCGATCCGTCTGGGTCTCAATTACCCGAGCACCGGCAACTACAAGTCCGAAGGTCTGGAGCTGCGCCGTGGCGCCCTGCTCGCCGTCGACCAGATCAATCAGAGTGG
Organism: Stutzerimonas xanthomarina; assembly: GCF_003935375.1. Lineage (GTDB taxonomy): Bacteria > Pseudomonadota > Gammaproteobacteria > Pseudomonadales > Pseudomonadaceae > Stutzerimonas > Stutzerimonas xanthomarina_A. Next base: position 56,881 of record NZ_RHQM01000017.1, on the reverse strand, counting down.
CGGCTTGCTCGGCCGACGCCTGGAGCTGGTCAGCCTGAATTCGGCAGCGCGCGCGGAAAAGGCGCGTGCCAACGTCGACCGTTTCGCCAAACAGGGCGCAGCGATGATATTCGGCGGCGCCAACAGCGAAGAGGCGATGAGCGCCGGCCAGCGCGCACGCGAACTCGGACTGCTGTACTTCCCCACCCTCGGCTACGCCAACGAGATCACCGGACGAGACGGCCATCGGCATCTATTCCGCGAATCCAACAGTGCCTGGATGAGCGCGCGGGTACTCGGCGAGTACCTCAGCTGGCACATGCCCAATCGCCGCTACCACTACATCAGCCTCGACGATGCCTGGGGCCACAGCATGGAGCAGGCCCTGCGTGAAGCGACCAAGAGCCGCGACCGCGCCCGCCACGGCTACTCGAAGATCGCCGCGCGAGGTGCCCGCCGCGACGACTACCTGAGCGCATTGCAGAAGGCTGCCGCCAGTGATGCAGATGTGCTGGTGATCGTTCTGCTCGGCCAGGATCTGGTGCAGACCATGCGCCTGGCGCACACCCTGGAGCTGGGCAAGCGCATGCAGATCATCGCCCCCAACCTCAACCAGAGCATCGTCGAGCAAGCCGGACCGCTGGTGATGGAAAACGTGATCGGCACCGAAGCCTGGACCTGGCGGGTACCGCAGCGCGAGAAAAGCGAAACCGGTCAGGCGTTCGTCGAGCGCTACATCGCCTTGCATCAGGCCTACCCCGGCAGCACCGCGGCGTCGGCCTACGGCATCGTCCGGCAGTGGGCCGATGCCGTGCGGCGGGCGGGCCGACTGGATAGCGAAGCCGTCATCACCGCGCTGGAGAACCATCGCTACAGCCTGTTGAAGGACGAGCAGTACTGGCGCGACTTCGACCACCAGAACGTCCAGAGCATCTACGCGGTACGGGTTCGCGATCGCAGCGAGATCATGCAGGATCGCTTCAAGCAGGACTACTTCACCATCATCCATCGCATGGATGGCGAGGAAGCCGCGCCTAGCCTGGACGACTGGCAGCAGGAGCGCGGCGATCAGCTACAGCTGCAGTGACCGGATGCAGCGACTGGAGTGGAACACCAATAGGCGCGCCGCGGGCGCGCCTTCACTCGTCGACGCGCTGCAGCGCCATCGCTTCATAGCGCGGATACAGATGGCTGACGCTACGGATCAGCTCATAGCGGGTCAGGCTGATGCCGGCGAAGCGCTCGGGAATCGGGCTCTGGATCACCTCGTTCATGTCCGCCCCGCCGTTGGCGGCTTCTCGCAACAAGCCGTCCAGCCAGCCGAGGTAGTCGCGCATCTGCACGAACGGCTCGGCATCATCGGCCACCGGGCCATGGCCAGCGACCAGGCGTTTCCAGGGCAGCGCCTCTAGGGTATCGAGGTCTTCCAGCCAGACATCCAGGCCTGGGCTGTTGGGCGTGGTCAGCGCGCGTTGGTAGAACAGGATGTCGCCGGCGAAAAGCACGCCACTGCTTTCGTCGAGAATGGCCAGATCGGCACCGGTGTGACCGCGCAGGGCGAGCAGGCGCAGGGAGCGCCCGCCGATCTCCAGCGTGCCGGGCGCCAGGGTCTCGGATGGCAGCACCACCTCCGTACCGCGCATCCAGTCACCTACCAGGCGGTACATGTTCTCGGCCATGGCGTTGCCCTGCTCGCGCAACAGATCGGTCGTGCCAGCGAGCGCAGCGATGGGCACGTCGGCAAAGGCCTGGTTGCCCAGTACATGGTCGGGGTGATGATGGGTCAGCAGCAGCTTGATGACCGGGCGATCGGTAACGCTCGCGATGGCCGCGCGCATCGCCTCGCCATAACGCCGCGACGGGCCGCTGTCGATCACCACCACACCGGCCTCGGTGACGATGAAGCCGGTGTTGACGATATTGCCGCCGTTGGCCTTGTCGAAGTTGTCGGTCGATCCTTCCAGCAGCCACACGTCATCGGCAATCTGCCGCGGCTGCAGCGTGTAACGCAGCTCGGCGTATGCGGGCAGGGTCAGACAGAACGCGAACATCAGGAGCAACAGGCGCATGACGCCTCCTTGGCTTGGTTGCTGGCTCTCGGAGAAAACGCGGGCTGGTCAGCTCAGAGCGCGGCTTCGAACTCGTTGCCGTTGTTGTCACGCAGCCACAGGCGGGTGTCCTGCGCGCCCTTCACTTCCAGGCTCAGACTCGGGTTTTCGGCGACCGCCGGATACAGTTCCAGTTCCGCCAGGACCTGACCGTCGGCATCGCGCAACTCGGCCTGGTTGAGAAAGAATTCGGGAATGCCGCCGACCAGGCCGTTATCCATCGGATGGGAGACCTGCAGGCGCAAACGACTGAAATCGCCGCGGGCGAAGCGCCCACCGATGACCTCACCGAGGCGGTCTTCCCAGCCTGGCTGGGCACGCACCACGCTCGGCGCCGTACAGCCGCCACCGGCAGCATCGACCTTGGCCGAACCGATGTGCCAGACGCCATCACGGGTCAGCACCGCCGCACGGATCGGTGTTGCCTGTTCCACGCGTATGCGGATGGCGACCAACGGCACGACCTGCTCGCCGGGCGTGAAGGTAAAAATCCGTGGAATGGGATTGAGGTCGGCCCAGGCCTCGATACGCACCACCTCGTCACCGAGGGCTCTGGCATCGATGTGCACCGGCACCTGTCGCGAATCCTCGGCGAATGGCGGCACCTGGACCTTTACGCGCTCGTCGAACACATAGGGCTCGCTGTTGAGCAAGCCCTTGTGGTGGTATTCCCACATCACCGATTGCAGCGGATCGGCCTCCGCCGCCAGGGCGCTCGGCGCGTGAAAGACCATCAGCAGCAGCAAGACTCGGACGCTCATGTCGACTCCTCGAACAGCGATCCGCAGCGGGATCGGCATGGCGCAACCGGTCAGCGCCCGGCCACGTCGCTCTCCACATCCTGGTACAACCCGGGCAGCTCGTAGCTCAAGCCGTAGCTGGCGTAGAGCTTTTCCAGCTCGCCTTCGAGAATCAGCGGCTCCAGCACTTCTTCCAGCGCATAGGCCAGTTGGCGGTTGGATTCATGCACCGCCATGCCAAGATCCCATACCTGCTTGCCCATGTTCGGGTAAGCGTTCTCGGCGAGCTTCAGGTGCTTGTCGTCGGCCTGCTCGAGCAGCCACTCGATCTCCGCGCGCATGGCCATGGTGGCGTCCACCTCGCCCTGCTGCAGCGCAGCGAATGCCTCGCGGATGCTCGGGTAGTGGTGGGTGTGCTTCGCCAGTCGACCCTCGAACACCGAAGACAGGTAGAACGAGGGCACGCTGTCCACTTCGACGCCAATCGGGTGATATTGAAAGACCGCCACGCTCGGCACCTCGTCGATGCGGCGGTCGTCATACGCGGTCTGCCAGCGCTCGCGCTGGTAGGGCGCGAACATCACCACCAGCTCGTTGATCACTTCACCCAGCTCGTTGCGCTTGTAGGCGAACTCGCGGTCGTAGGGCACACGCAGCATCACGTCTGCCAGCACACCAGGCCGCAGGTAGTGGCCCTTCCAGATGAAGTTGCGCAGGTCGTCGTCGAGGGTTTCGTCCGGCGTTACCCACAGCACTTCCAGTTTCAGGTCCAGCCCTTCGGCGAGCTTGCGTGCGAGTTCCACATCGACACCGCGCGGCTGGCCATCCTGCTGGTAGCTGTACGGCGGGAAATTCTCGTACATCGCCACCTTGAGCACGCCGGATTCGATGATGTCATCGAAGGCGCGCACCTTGACCACATCCGCCTGCGCCAGTGCGCAGCACAGTGCCAGCCACAGCGACAGAACCAGCCGGACGGCGTTCATCACTGCTTGGCCGCTTCGCTTTCGATATAGGTCCGGATCGCCCACAGCGCTTCCTGGCTGAGGGTGTCGGCCATGCGCGGCATGTACACGGCACCATCACGGACCGCGCCATTGATCACGCGCTCCTTGTACCACTCGTCGCCATCGTAGCTGGCTTCCAGCTCACGCAGGTCGGGGGCGATACCGCCGGAAATGGCTTCCAGACCGTGGCAACGCGCGCAGTTCTGGTTGTAGGCGGAGGAACCGATCTCGACCGCCAGGTCGTGGTGCTCGTTGGGCGCACGATAGGGGTTCTCGTCCAGCCATTCTTCACCGAGTTGCGGCAGGCCCTTGGTATTGACCGCTTGCGGCGTCACGTCGCCATGCGCCAGAACCAGGCCGGACATACCGAGAACACCCGCTGCCAGCAGTGAGCGCAAAAAGATCTTGTTATTCATGACTACCACCCTCTATTCGAGAACCTGTGCAAGGCAGCCCCATCGGAGCGCATGGTGGTCATGTTGGCCGTGTCGGTGCATCGGCAGAATCCTGCTTTGGATGCCTGCATCTCCTCCCTTGGTACTGGGTTTTGCTACCGCCTCCTGCCCCCCAGAGGTAGCAAGGCTAAATCAGCAGGGTTCGGGAAGGATTCCCGGCATCGACGGGAGCTTTTCCGTGTCGGCGCCCATGGCGCGCTCCCAATAATCGAATCGCCAGGCCACCGGCATACGGCGGCCTCGTCCGAATCGACCAAGGGAATCGCAACCATGACAACAAGATCGCACCCCGGCAGCAAACGCCCCCTCGCCATTGCCGTGCAATGTCTGGCGCTGACCGGCAGCCTCGCGTTGGCCGCAGCCGCCCAGGCCAAGCCGGTCAGCTGGGAAGACATCGCCAACGATCACCTGTCCACCGAGAACGTCCTGCAATACGGCATGGGCACCAGTGCGCAACGCTGGAGTCCGCTGGCACAGGTCAATGAAGACAACGTATTCAAGCTGACCCCGGCCTGGTCGTTCTCCTTCGGTGACGAGAAACAGCGCGGCCAGGAATCCCAGGCCATCGTCCATGACGGCGTGATCTACGTGACCGGCTCCTATTCACGCGTCTTCGCCCTCGATGCCAAGACCGGCAAGCGCCTGTGGAGTTACGCCCATCGCCTGCCCGACGATATCCGCCCGTGCTGCGACGTGGTCAACCGCGGTGCCGCCATCTACGGTGACAAGATCTACTTCGGCACTCTCGACGCCCGTGTCGTGGCGCTGAACAAGGACACCGGCAAGGTCGTCTGGAACAAGAAGTTCGGCGATCACGGCGCCGGCTACACCATGACCGGTGCACCCACGCTGGTGAAAGATGCCAAGACCGGCAAGGTGCTGCTGGTGCACGGCAGCTCGGGCGACGAGTTCGGCGTGGTCGGCAAGCTGTTCGCCCGTGATCCGGATACCGGCGAAGAAGTCTGGATGCGCCCCTTCGTCGAGGGCCACATGGGCCGTCTCAACGGCAAGGACAGCACGCCGACCGGCGACATCAAGGCGCCGTCCTGGCCGGACGACCCCAACCACCCGACCGGCAAGAAGGAAGCCTGGAGCCAGGGCGGCGGCGCGCCGTGGCAGAGTGCGAGCTTCGACCCGGAGACCAACACCATCATCGTCGGTGCCGGCAACCCCGCCCCGTGGAACGGCTGGGAGCGCACCAGCGATGGCGGCGACCCGAAGGATTACGACAGCCTCTACACCTCCGGGCAGGTCGGCGTGGATCCGAGCACCGGCGAGGTGAAGTGGTTCTACCAGCACACCCCGAACGATGCCTGGGACTTCTCCGGCAACAACGAGCTGGTGCTGTTCGACTACAAGGACAAGAACGGCAAGACCGTCAAGGCCACGGCCCACGCCGACCGCAACGGCTTCTTCTATGTGGTGGACCGCAAAGACGGCAAGCTGCAGAACGCCTTCCCCTTCGTCGACGGCATCACCTGGGCCAGCCACATCGACCTGAAAACCGGCCGACCGGTGGAGAACGAGGGCCAGCGCCCACCCAAACCGGAGCCGGGCGAGAAGCACGGTAAGTCGGTCGAAGTATCCCCACCCTTCCTCGGCGGCAAGAACTGGAACCCCATGGCCTACAGCCAGGACACCGGCCTGTTCTACGTACCCGCCAACCACTGGAAGGAGGACTACTGGACCGAGGAAGTCAGCTACAAGAAGGGCTCGGCCTATCTCGGCCAGGGCTTCCGCATCAAGCGCATGTACGACGACCATGTCGGCATCCTGCGCGCCATGGACCCGACCACCGGCAAGGTGGCCTGGGAACACAAGGAAAAGCTGCCGCTGTGGGCCGGCGTGCTGGCGACCAAGGGCAACCTGGTATTCACCGGCACCAGCGACGGCTACTTCAAGGCCTTCAATGCCAAAACCGGTGACGAGCTGTGGAAATTCCAGACCGGCAGCGGCGTGATTTCCCCGCCGATCACCTGGGAACAGGACGGCGAGCAGTACATCGGCGTGACGGTCGGTTACGGCGGCGCCGTGCCACTGTGGGGCGGCGACATGGCCGTACTGACCAAGCCGGTCGCCCAGGGTGGTTCCTTCTGGGTGTTCAAGCTGCCGGATTGGGAGAAGAAGACCGCCAAGCGATGAGCGGAGCCGTGCCCGCCACCGCGCGGGCACGCCTCGTGTTTTCAACGTACAGCGGCTCGCGCGGCGCGTCTGGCCCAGCCGGCTCCGGGTTGGCGCTCTCGTCGACAGGCCAGAAACGCCACGCGACCGCTTTTCTCTATTGCCCTGCCCCAGGTGACTTCCCATGAACAGCCCTAACCGCTTGCTCCTGCCACTGGCCCTGTTCGCCAGCGCGTCCGCCTTCGCCGCGGATGACGGTCCTCTGACGATCAACGGCTGCGTACTCCAGCCCGAGAGCCAATGTGCCAACGCCGATCTGCGCGGCGCCGACCTCAGCAATCAGGACCTGCGCCGCATCAACCTCGCCGGTGCCAACCTGGCCGGCGCCAACCTGCGCCACGCCAACCTCGACCTGGCCAATCTGGAAAAAGCTGACCTCACTGGTGCCACGCTTAACCGCGCCAGCCTGCAACAGGCCAACCTGCGTCTGGCCAATTTCACCGATGCCCGGCTGATCGCCATCCAGGGCTGGGGCCTGTTCGCCCAGGCCGCCCAGTTCAAGGGAGCAGACCTCACTGGCGCCTACCTTGAGTTCGCCCGCATGAGTGGCGCCAAGATGCACGGCAGCACGCTGCACGCCGCCGACCTGGAAATGACCTGGCTGAGCAAGGCCGACCTTCTGGGCGCCGATCTCACCGATGCCAACCTGCAGGAAGCCAAGCTCAACGACGCCAACCTCGGTAAAGCGGTGCTAACCGGCGCGCGCAGGCACTACGCGACGTTTCAAGGCACCAACATGGAAGGCTGCAAGGACTGCCCGGTCGATTGGGAGAAATGAAACCGGCGCCGATAGGCCAATTCAATCGCCGGTATAGAGCAAACCATTGGCTGGCAAGCTCAGGAAAATGACTCAGGCGCCGATCAAGTGACTGGGCTGTCTTGCCCTTCACCGGATGCCAATAAATGTTCAACAAGAACCTGAAACGAGAACTGGCTGAATTGCGCGAGGAAGCCGCAATCAATCAGCAGATCAAGAACTCGTTGTACAGGGAGATGATGGTCCTGGAACTGGACCCGCAAGGACGCATTCAGCACGCCAACGAGCTGTTCCTCAGCGAAATGGGTTATCGCCGCGACGATCTCATCGGCCGCTCCGTCGACGACTTCTTCAGCCAGCAGTTTCGTACCGAACCGAACTACTCACGCCTCAAGACCGCCATGCAGCGCGCGGAGCACATCAGCGGCGCCTACCGGCTGCTGCAGGCTGACGGCCAGGAAGCCTGGCTGCGTTCGATCTGGCAGCCGATCACGGGCTCGGATGGCAGGTTGCATCACTTCACGCTATGCGCCACCAACCTGACCCGCACCATCGAGACCTCACGCGAGCACGAAAGCGTAATCAACGCGCTGTTGCGCTCCACCGCGGTGATCGAGTTTGACCTCGGCGGGCATGTCATCACCGCCAACCAGCGGTTCCTCGACGGCATGGGCTACCGCCTCGAGCAGATCAAGGGCAAGCACCACCGCATGTTCTGTGAGCGTGAGGAAAGCGAGTCGCCGGCCTATCGCGAATTCTGGGCTAGCCTCAACCGTGGCGAGTACATCGCCGAACGCTTCAAGCGTATCGATGCCCACGGCCAGACCGTATGGCTCGAAGCTTCCTACAACCCGGTGCTCGATGCCTACGGCAAGCTGTACAAGGTGATCAAGTTCGCCACCGTCATCACCGATCAGGTCAACCGGGAGATGGCCGTGGCCGACGCCGCCACGGTTACCTACGACACCTCCCAGCACACCGACCTCAGTGCCCAGCGCGGCGCGCAAGTGGTCCAGCAGACGGTCGAAGTGATGCATCGCATCGCCCAGCAGATGCAGGAAGCCTCCGACGGTATCGAGGCGCTGGACAAGCAATCGCAGCTGATCGGCGCGATCCTCAAGACCATCAGCGGCATTGCCGATCAGACCAACCTGCTGGCTCTCAACGCCGCCATCGAAGCCGCACGGGCCGGTGATCAGGGCCGTGGCTTCGCGGTGGTGGCCGACGAGGTTCGCCAGCTGGCGGCCCGCACCAGCAAGGCCGCCGAGGAGATCGTCGGCGTGGTGCAGAAGAACCAGGACCTGGCGCAAGCCGCCGTGCACAGCATGAGCGCGAGCCGTGACCAGGCCGAGCAGGGACTGGAATTCGCCAACCAGGCCGGCGCGGTGATCGTCGAGATCCAGGACGGCGCGCAGCGCGTGGTCGGCGCGGTCGGACAGTTCGCCAGCCAGTTGAAGAACTGATGGCGAGCCTGTCCACAGCAGATCGGCACATGAGGGATGGCCGCGCTACAGCCGAGTCGGCACCGCTGCAGGCTGACTCGATCATCAGCGTTCGGAGGACGCCAGCTTGACACAGAAGCTGATCATTCATATCCGCCAGCATCCGAATGTCGACGGGCTGCCGCGCTTCGACGGGCTGACGTCGGCGAGCATCGTCACCCCCGCGGCGGCGGACGAATTTCGCGCGGCGGTGGAGGAAATCATGGGCTTTGCCTGCATCGGTTTCGATACCGAATCCAAACCGACCTTCAAGGTGGGCGAAGTCTCCAGCGGTCCGCACCTGATCCAGTTCGCCACCCCGGCAAAGGCCTACCTGTTCAGGATCGGCGTGCCCGGCTGCATCGAAGCGGCCAGCGCAATCCTGCAATCGCCCGCGCTGGCGAAGATCGGTTTCGGGCTGAAGTCGGATCGTTCCAGGCTGCACGGCAAGCTCGGCATCCGGCCGACCAGTCTGCTGGACCTGGGCTCGGTGCTTCGCTATCAGGGCAAGAAAGGTCAGGTCGGCCTGCGGGGTGCGGTGGCCGCGGTGCTCGACGCACGGATCGAAAAATCCCGCAGCGTGGCCACTTCGAACTGGGCGAACCCCGTGCTGACCGAAGCACAGCAGGCTTACGCGGCCAACGATGCCTACGCCGCGCTACGCGTGTTTCTCGGCTTGAGCGCAGACCAGCAGGCGATGCTGCTCGCGGCGTTGCCACGCTGAAAGGACTTTTTATCGCCAGCAGTCAGGCCAGCCCATGCGCCCGGCGTTGCAGGAAGGTCAGCGCGGCATAGGCCAACACCCCCAACCCCGCCGACAGCCACAGCGCCCGCGTACCGAAGTCATCGATCAGCAGCGCGAACACCAGCGGCGAAAACGCCTGGGCGAAGCGTGCCGGCACCATCAGCAGACCCTGGCGCAGGCCATAGCCATGGGGGCCGAATATCGCCAGCGGCAAGGTCCCTTTGGCGATGGTCAGAATGCCGTTGCCGCCGCCATGCAGAAGCACGAATGCGGTGGTCGCAGGCGCACCCACCAGCATCACGCCAGCCGCGCCGATGGGATGGGCGATAGCGGCGAGACGGGCCGAGATCAGTGGATGGAAGCGCTGCAGCAGGACGAACTCCAGGCAGCGCGCCCCGACCTGGGCCGGTCCGACCAGCGCCGCGATTCCGATGGCCGCGGCCGCTGACAGCCCGGACTCCTGCAACAGACGTGGCAGGTGCGCCGCCATCGCCGTGCTGGTGAACCAGGTGGCGGCGAAGACGAAGGCCAGCAGCGCCATGGTCAATCCTGCACCTGAACGTCCGTCTGTCTGCGCTTGCTCTGCCGCGGTCGGAGCCGGCTGCACGCCAACCGGAATCAGCAGCCGGTTCAACGGCAGCCCGAGCAGCAGATGCGCTCCGGCCCATGTGAGGCATGTGGCGCGCCAGCCGAATTCGGCGTTCAGCCAGCCGCTGATCGGCCAGCACACCGTACTGGCGAAGCCGGCGAGCAAGGTGATGCCGGTGATCGCGCCGCGTGCATCGCGACCGTAGATGCCGGCAAGCGTGGAGAAGGCCGACTCGTAAAGGCCCAGCGCCATGCCGATGCCGATCACCAACCAGCCGAGCCAGAGCATCAGCGGTCCGTTGGCCAGGCCGAGCATGGCCAGGCCAGCGGCAAAAACGACGCTGGAAAGCGCCAGCACATCGCGCCCACCATGATGGTCGATGCGCTTGCCCGACAGCGGTCCGAGGACGGCCGTGACGATCAGTGCCAGGGAAAATGCAGCGAATACATTGCCTGTGGAAATACCCAGCTCGCCCGCCATCGGTTCGGCGAGAATGGCCGGCAGGTAGTAGGTCGAGCCCCAGGCCAGGGTCTGTGCACTGCCGAGTGCAAGAACGATGCGCAGACGTGACGGCATGCTCAGCGGCACCCGCCAGTGGCACGTTGCGAGACGAGGGGGTAATGATGGACGCGGTTCATCCGTGCTCCTGTGCTGCCGTCAATCAATCGGCCAAGCTCGCCAGGATACGCAATCGCCCGTGACGATTTCACGTCAGAACCTTGAACCGCGAGCACACCGAACACCGCAGCCAGGCCGGACGCGAACATGCCGGGCGCAAAGGCCCGGCATGCTCGGTGCTGCTGCGACTGATCGGTTATAGCGCATCCCAGCGATAACGCACGCCCACCCAGCCCGCCCGGGGCGCGCCTGGGGCGATGAACTGCTCGTGGCGCCATTCATCCGGGTCCGACTCGAAAGCGTTGCCAGCACCGACGAAGGAATTCTCGGCCAACGCACCGCCGGTGGCGTACCGCTTGTCGAAGAGGTTGTCGACCCGGCCGAACAGCGTCCAGTCACGGGCGAAGCGGTAATCGCCAGTGAGGTTTACCACCGCGTAACCTGGCAGCTTGCCGCTGCCCTCTACCTCGTCGTTGGGCTGATGACGATTGTTCTCGTTGCCGCGCACGTACTGCGACGAGTACGCCAGGACGCTGGTGCCGACTCGCAGGCGCTCATTGAGACTCCAGTTCAGCCCCAGCTTGAGGTTGTGCTTCGGCAGGCCTGGCAGATAGTCACCGCTGGACACGCGAATCTCGTCGTCCGGGCAGCCGCCCTCGCCTTCGGTGCTGTTGTTCTCGGCCAGGATGCAGGCCCCGGAGCGGAAGGTGGCGTGCAGGAAGGTGTAGTCCACCCGCCAGTCGAATGGCCCCTGCTCGCCAGCCAGACCCAGTTCGATGCCCTGACGACGGGTGCGGCCAAAGTTGGTGAAGTAGCCCATGCTACCGCCCGTGCCGACAAACAGCAGGTCATCATGGTTCACGCTGCGGAAAGCCCCGAGGTTCCAGCGGGTGCCGCCGGCCAGTTTGCCGCGTACACCGACCTCCAGCGTGCGGGTGACAACCTGCTCAAGGAAGGGGTCGGCCGCCATGGCGTTTGGCAGGCTGCATGGGTTTGCAGGGTCCGCGCAGCCCAGCTCGATTGGTGTCGGGGCACGGTTACCCTGGGAAAAGCCGCCGTAGACTGTGACCGCCGGTCGCAGCTGCCAGGCAAAGCCCAGCGCGGGATTGAGTTTGCGATAGGTGAAGTCGCCATTTAGTGCATCGCCCATGCGATCGGTGTTCACCACGCGGGTGCGGTTGTAGCGCAGCGAGCCGGTCAGCTGCAGCGCGTCGGTCAGCGCCCAGGTGTCGGTGGCATAGAGGCTGGAAGTACGGGTGCGCCCCAGCAGGCTGTTGGCCTGTTCCTCCTCTTCGCTGGCAGCGATGCCGCGCTCGTCGGTCAGTTCGCCGCCCTGTTCGCTCTGGTGGAAGCTGGCGCGGGTGTTGTCGTGGGACAGTCCTAAGGCGAATTGATGCGCACCTACATGCCGCGCCCACTGCAGCGCCAGACCGTAGGCACGTTGCGCGGTGCGGGTACGGTTCAGCACGCCGCTTTCCGGCCCTTCGTCGATAAAGCCGCCGTCTTCCCACGCCTCGTATTCGTCCTCGTACTCATCGTTGCCGTCGCCATTGAGCGTCGCGGTACGTGTGCGGCGCAGATAGACCGTGCCGGAAAGCCGATCGTTGTCGTTGAGCCAGTGGCTGGCGGACAGGGCCATCAGGTGGCTGCGGTTCTCGGTCTGATCGGGATAGGTGAAGATCGCCTCGCGCCGCTGGTCGTACATGCTCTCCGGGATCAGGCCGTTGCCGATCAGGTCGTTGTCGGCGTGCGCCAGCGTCAGTGCCAGATCGGTGGTGTCGGTGGTCCAGGCGAACTTGCCGAACAGCTGGCGGACCTCGGATGGCGAATGGTCACGCCAGCCGTCCTCGTCCATGCCCTCGGCGGCCAGGTACCAGGAGAATTCCTCATGGCTGCCACCCTGTTCAATGGCGCCACCCTGGCGTCCGAACGAGCCGCCGTAGAGTTCCGCCGAGCCACCGGGATGGGTATCGCCACGCTTGGTCTCCAGCGCCAGCGCGCCGCCCAGGGTGTTCAGGCCGTACAGCGGGTTCGAGCCCGGCACCAGGGCCATGTTGGCAATGGCGGTGTTCGGGATCAGATCCCAGTGCACCACATCGCCGAACGCTTCATTGACCCGCACGCCGTCGAGAAAAACCGAAAGCCCCTGCGGCGTACCGAGCAGCGGCGAGGCGGTGAAGCCACGATAGTTGAGGTCCGCCTGGTACGGATTGCCCTGGATCTCGTTGATGTTGACGCTCGGCAATCCGCGCTGCAGTTTCTCGGCCAGCGACTGGCCGCCGAGCCGCCGCAGGTCCTCGTCATCCAGCGACTGGATGTTGGACGGCACCTGATCCTTTGGCAGCTCGATGCCCGGCAGCGGCGTGGTACCGACCACCTCCTGGCTGCCGAGATCGAGCGTCTGCTCGGCATGAACGGACGCCGGCAACAGCGCGGCGATGGCGAGGGACAGCAGCGTACGGCGGGGCATCGCGCTGCAACAGAGCTGATACGGCATGGGTGGTCCTTGTTGTTGTTGGCCAATCGGTCTGGCCAGGCCACCCGCATTCGCGACGCGGCAAGAACCGCGGACAAGCGCATGCTGGCAACCTGCCAGGTGCGATTATCGAGAGCCGCGGCGCGGTGCCGACAGGGAAGAATTCCCGACTCGAGCGGGAAAAATTCCCGGCCGCATGGAGATTGGTCTTACGACCAGCGCAGTAGCTCGGGCCCACGACTTTCGCAAGGCACAAGCGCCCCGTCCGCCTGTTACAGGCGGGCAGGTGCTTGGGAAAAATTGGAGAGGTGCTGCGGCTTCAGCACACAGACATGTCGCGCTGCATCGCCCAAAGAGGCAGCGCAGCAGGAAGCCGAAACAGCTGAGGGCCGATCAGGCCTCGCACACCATGCGGTCACCGACGCGGAGCAAGCCCTGGTCGATGGCCAGGTGCACGAGCTCGGCCTGGGAGCTGACCTCCAGCTTGCTTTTCAGCAGGGCCATATGGTTCGAGACGGTCTTGCTGCTGATGCAAAGCCGCTCGGCGATCTCCCGATTGCCTATGCCACGCGCGAGCATGATGAAGATTTCCATCTCACGCGGTGTCATTTCGCCCAGTCGCCCCTTGATTGGCGACTGCGAAGGCCGCTGGCAGGCCAGATCGGTCGCCAGCGGCTGCTCGATGAAGGTCTGCCCGGCAAGCACCTTGCGCACCGCCTCCACCAGCACGTCCGGCGCGCAGCGTTTGGTCAGGTAGCCGGAGGCGCCGGCATCCAGCGCCTGCCGGACCAGTGCCAACTCGTCGTGCATGCTGAACACCAGCACCGGCAGCAGCGGCAACCGCTGACGCAGGCGCCGGCAGGTTTCCAGTCCGCTGATGCCCGGCAGTCCGAGGTCGAGCACGACCAGGCTGGGAATCGATTCCTGCACCTGCTCCAGCGCCTGCTCACCGCTGGCGGCTTCACTTACTGTCACCTCGGGAAGCAGAGCCTTGAGCAGGCTCGCGTAGCCCTGACGCACTACTGCGTGATCATCCACCAGCAGAATCTTCATGACGTGGCTCCTTGCAAAGGCAACTTGAGATAGAGCGCCCAACCCTTGCCGGCGCGGTGGCGCACACGCAGCCGAGCACCCAGACAGCGCGCGTGCTCGACCATCGAGCGCAGGCCGACTCCCGGCCGTTCTGGCGGCAACCCATGGCCATCGTCTCGCAGCAACAGGCGCAGCCCGTTGTGATTCCCACACAGATGCAGGCACACGCGAGTCGCACGCGCATGCCGCGCCACGTTGGTCAGCGCCTCCTGCACCATTCGATAGAGATGCACCTTGGCGTCCATCGACAGGGCTGGCATCGGTCCACGCAGCCGGACTTCGCACTCGATGCCCTGGGTGCTCTGCCACTGCTCGGCGAGTTGCCCAATGGCGTCTTCCAGGTTCAGGTGATCGAGCATCACCGGATACAGGTCTCGCACCAGCGTGCGAAATCCGTTCTGCAGATCGAGGCTATGTTGCTCAAGGTGCGCCGCGGTATCGCGAACGGCGTCGGGCTGGTCCGCCTGGACGCGCAGCAGACAGGCCCGCGCGCGGATGCCGGCCAGGTACTGGCCGAGGTCGTCATGCAGCGCTTGCGCCAGACGGGTGCGTTCACGTTCCTGCAGCGCCAGCAGCGCCTGGGTCAGTTGCTCATTGTCGGCCCGCGCATCTTCGAGTGCAGCGGCCATGTGATTGAAGCGTTCGGCGAGCCTGCGCGACTCGGCAAAGCGATGCGATGGCAGGCGGGTGTCGAGTCGGCCATCGGCGATTCGCACCAGTGCGCCCAGCAGCTCGCTGAGCACTCGCATGCCGGGGCGCACGGCCCAGCGAATCGCCAGCAGACAGAGCAGCAGCGCCAGGCCGAACAGCACCAGCAACTGCAGCAACGAATCCCTTACCTCTTCGACTTCATCATGCGGGTCGACGCTAATGTGCAGCCGCTGGCCGTTGGCGAGCTGAAGGATGCTGGGTGACGACAGTTCGGCGGGGTACAGCCAGGACCCGAGCCAGTCGTCGAGCGCTGGATCGACCCCGGCTGGCATCGATTCAGTGGCCTCCAGCCAGCGCACGCGAATGTGGCGCAGGCTATCGGTCAGGCCCGGGCGCAGCGAGTCGGGATCACGCTCGGCCATCTCGCCGAGATAGCCGACCACTGCCGCCGCAGCATCGAGCTCACGCTGTACATCGTGGGCGGCCTGGCGCAGCAACACCGCCAGACAGACCATGGTGATCAGGGTGAAGAGCAGCGTGACCAGCAGATTGATTCGCCAGAGTGCGGACATATCGGCAACCCCCGGTGATCAGCGCCGAGCGCCAGTCCGCTTCACTTGACCACGAACCGGCCTTCCATGCCCTTGTTCTCAAGCCCCTTGCAGTAGAACGGGTAGCTGCCCGGTTTGATGGGCAGGAAGAATATTTCCGCCTCGCCGGCATCCTCGAACTCCAGCTCGACCAGCGTGATCGCCTTGATCTCCACACCACCGGCCTCGACCTTGCGCAGATAGATCGACTGGGCGAACTCAGGCGCCTGGAACGCGCACTCCTTCTGGCCATCGGAGCTGACCTTGAGCTGGTAGGCGACGCCGGTTTCCAGCTGATATTCCTTCTGCGACACCGCGTAGTCGCTCTGCTCGGAACCGAACTTCAGATCCGGCAAAGCCTGCGTACGACGGGTCAGGTCGCCAGCGGCGTGGCTGTGATCGAATCCGACCAGGCTTCCAACGAACAGCAGGTTGAGCAACAGCGCTTTGTAAGTGGGCATGGGAATGGCCTCGTTATTGTTTTCGGTGTCGCCATCCTAAGGCGCCGAGCGCTGCCCAGCTTCCTACCTTGGTAGCGCTCTGGTGCCGATGAATCGGGCGCGGCGGCCACTTTCATGGCAGCTGTGGCGAGTCGAATTCAGCCGAATACCGGCTGCGCCGCCCGCGGCGGCAGCCTGGCGGCGCAAATCCCGCGTGCCGTGCGAGCCGAATCAGTACCAAGGTCGCAGTACCAAGGTACCGATCAACTTCCGGCCAGCGCGGCCGCCATATCCAGGTATGCATGATGCCGATTGGATATCATCCGATCTCTGGCCGCCCCACGTGAGACCGTCAGCGTCCCTGGGCCCGCCACCGCTGGTTCTTTTGCGTTATCAGGAGTAGGAACCGTGATGTCTCTCAAATCCATACAGCAGCGAATAGCGATCACCGGCGGCTTATGCCTGCTGGCAACCGCTGGCATCTTGATTGGCTAAAGCGTCTACCTTGCCAGCTCGACCCAGGGCATGGTGTCCGACCGGGTCAGTCAGCAGGCGCAGGAAGATGCCTTGCAGACCCTGCAGCACCTCGGCGGGAAATACGCCGGAGAAATCCGCTCCGAGTTCACCGAGGCGCTGGAAGCGGCGCGGGGCATGGCGACGACCTTCGCGGTCGGCAAGCTGAACCCAGTGGGTTCGGGTGGGCTGCAGATTGGCCGGGACGAGGTGAACTCGATTCTGCTCAACGTGCTGAAAAGTTATCCGGACTTCAACGGCACCTACTCGTGCTGGGAGCCGGACGCAATCGACGGCCAGGATTTCCTATTCACTGGTGGCCAGAACGGTAACAACGAGCAGACCGGTCGCTTCACGCCCTACTGGACGCGGGGCGCAGACGGCAAGATCGCGGTGCAGCCGCTGGTCGAGTACGACACCATGGACAAGCACCCCAACGGCGTACTCAAGGGCGGCTGGTACATCGGGCCGCGGGAAACGCTCAGGGAGAGCGTGCTTGGCCCGCTGCCCTACATCGTGCAGGGCAAGCAGGTATGGCTGGCGACGCTTTCGGTTCCGATCATCGTCGATGGCCGCTTCATGGGTGTGGCGGGCACCGACTACAACCTCGACTTCGTGCAGAAGATCAGCCAGGAAGTCTCCGGCAAGCTGTTCGAGGGCCGGGGCGAAGTGGCGATCATCAGTGACCAGGGGCTGATCGTGGCGGAGAGCCGCTCGCCAGACCTGATTGGCCAGCACTTCCAGAAGGTATTGCCGAACGAGTGGCAGACGGCTCTGAGCGCCGTACAAAAGGGCGAAGAACTCGCCCGTCTGGATGCAGACGGCACGATCGTGGTGTTCGCACCGATCGAGCTGGGTCGTACCGGCAAGCCCTGGTCGATGATGCTGAAGATCAACAAGGAAATCGTGCTGGCCAAGGCCACCGAGCTGAAGACCGAGATGGACGCCAAGAGCGATCGGAGCATGCTGCAGCAGATCGGCGCAGGCGTGCTCATCTCAATCCTCGCCGTGCTTGCGCTGTGGTTTTCTTCCCGCTCGGTCGCCCTGCCCATTCGCAAAGCCGCGCAGCTGGCCGGTGCCATTCAGAAAGGCGACTTTTCCCAGCGCCTGGCGCACCAGTCCGCGGACGAAGTCGGCCAGCTATCCGCCAGCCTCGACCGGATGGCCGACAGCCTGCAGGAGCAGGTACACGTGGCCGAACGCATCTCCCAGGGCGACCTGGCGGTGGAAGTCCGTCTGGCCTCGGAGCACGACCAGCTCGGGCTTGCGCTCAGGCGAATGGTCGACAACCTCAACGAGTTGGTATCCCAGGTCCAGCAGAGCTCAGGGCTGATCAACGACAAGGCCGGCCAGGTGACGAGCCTCAGCCAGGATCTTTCCAGCGGCGCAACGGAATCGGCCTCCGCGGTGACTGAGATCAGCGCCACCATCAACCAGATGGCTGCGCAGATTCGCCAGACCTCCGAATACGCCAGCGAAGCCAACGCCCTCTCGCACGATTCCGAGCATTCGGCCCGCGGTGGCAACGAGTTGATGGTCACCCTGAAAGCGGCAATGCAGGAGATCGACCAGTCGGGCCTGGATATCACCAACATCATCAGGGCAATCGAAGAGATCGCCACGCAAACCAACCTCCTCGCACTGAACGCGGCCATCGAGGCGGCCCGTGCCGGCGAGCATGGCCGCGGGTTCGCGGTGGTCGCCGATGAAGTCCGTCAGCTGGCAGCCGCAGTGCCGAGGCCGCACAGCGCTCTACCCGTCTGATCCAGGAGTCTAATGCGCGGACGATCAAGGGCATGGAGCTCACCGACGACACAGCACGGGCGCTGGAAGCGATCGTTCAGGGCGCGGCACAGGTTTCGCAGCTGGTCGACGAGATCGCCTCGGCGTCGAGCCAGCAGGCATCCGGTATCGAACAGGTCAGCCTGGCCATCGGCCAGATCGATGAAGTGGTGCACCACAACAGCAGCAACTCCGAACAATCGACGCAGGCCGCACAGGAGCTGACGCAGCAAGCGCAGCAAATGATCGTGCAGGTCGGCCGATTCAAGGTCAGGCGAGTCCGCTAAGGGCCGGGGCGGCGCAGGGCCTGCGCCGCCTTTTCATCGTCACTTCTACGACCTTGGTACACAGCGACTGGTACTTTCTGCATATTCCCCCGCTCTGCCATGGTTCCTATGCTGCCTGCAACGTCACAGGAGCTGCCCATGAGCCACGTATTACGACGAGCCGGTTTCCTGATCGCCCTCACTTGCTGCACGCAGTTCGCTGCAGCGGCAGCCAGCACGGAGCTGGCGATACACATCGGTTATCTCGGTTATCGCCCAGACACCGGCCCGGTGCTCTCCAACGTCATTCCTGAGCCCGAAGACGCCGGCCTGCGCGGCGCCGAACTGGCGATCACCGACAGCAACAGCACGGGACGTTTTCTCAAGCACAGCTATGTGCTCGAAGCGGCCACCAGCGAAACGCCGGAAGAACTCCTGGAACAGGCGGGCAAGCAATACGCCGACGGTCTGCGCCTGTTCGTGGTCAACGCTCCGGCTGCGTCCCTGCGCCAGCTGTCGGACGCCATGCCGGAAGCACTGCTGATCAACGCCGGCAGTGCCGACGATGCACTGCGCAGCCAGAGTTGCCTGGCGAATGTCCTGCACACCCTGCCCAGCCGCAGCATGCTCGCCGATGCGCTCGGCCAGTTCCTCGCGGCACGCCGTTGGAATCGCTGGATGCTGATCGTCGGTCCGACCGCTGAGGATAAGGCCTATGCCGATGCTTTGCGCCGCGCGGCCAAGCGCTTCGGTCACCGCATCGTGGTGGAGAAGCCCTGGAGCTTCGATAACGACCAACGCCGCAGCGCCCAGGCCGAGATGCCGTTGTTCACCCAGGGTGCCGAATACGACGTGGTGCTGGTGGCCGACGAACGTGGCGACTTCGGTGAGTACGTGCCATATCACACCTGGTTGCCTCGCCCGGTGGCAGGCACCCAGGGCCTGACCGCCACCGGCTGGCACAAGACGGTGGAAACCTACGGCGCCGCCCAATTGCAGAAACGCTTCGAGGCGCATGCCAAGCGCTGGATGAACGACCGCGATTTCGCCGCTTGGATGGGCGTACGCAGCCTTGCAGCGGCGGTCACTCGCCTGCGCAGCACGGACGCCGCAGCAATCCGTCAGCTGTCGCTTAGCGGTGAGCTTCCGCTGGATGGTTTCAAGGGCCGCAAGCTGAGCTTCCGCCCGTGGAATGGCCAGCTACGCCAGCCGATCCCGCTGGTACACCCGCGGGCGCTGGTATCGAACTCGCCGCAGGACGGCTTTCTGCATCCCACCAGCGAACTGGACACCCTGGGCTTCGACGCACCGGAAAGCAGCTGCCGCCTGAGCGAGGTGCGCCCATGATCCGTCTCGCTGCTGCCGCCCTGCTCGGCCTTGCCACTCTGCCCGCCAGCGCCGACGAGCTGGGCTATGAAGCCTATGTCGACAGCCCCAAGCGCATCAAATGTCTCTACGGCTACGTGACGGCGAAGACCGGTAACTTCGATGCCGCCAAAGCCATCTTCGAAGACTGCGTGGCGCGCTGGAACGACGTCTACTCGATGATTTCGCTGGCGCAAATGTACGAGAGCGGCAGCGGCATGGAGCCGGATCTGAGCAAATCCGCCGCGCTACTGAAGAAAGGCGCGGAGCAACCGGACGACGCCAGCTACGTCAGCCTGGCGCGCTACCACTGGGGCGTCGCTCTGGCCGAAGGGCGTGGCGTCGAAGCCGATTCCGTCGCAGCACGCCATTGGTTGCAGCGAGCAGCCGCCGGCGGCCAGGAAGAAGCCGAAGAATACCTGCGCCAGCTGGACCACAACGACACCACTGCCCCCATCACACAATAACGACAAGAGAGCCCAACCATGCCCAGAACTGCCCTTGCCTCCGCCATCGCCATTGCCCTCAGCCTTGCCGCAGGTTCGGCTGCCGCCGCCACGGCCTACGTCTCCAACGAGAAAGACGACAGCATCAGCGTTATCAACCTGGACACGATGGAAACCGTCGAGACCCTGGAAGTCGGCATGCGCCCGCGCGGCCTCACGCTCTCCCATGACAACAAGCTGCTGTACATCTGCGCCAGCGACTCGGACACCGTGCAGGTGATGGACCTGGCCACGCGGCAGATCATCAAGCAGCTGCCGTCGGGCGCCGATCCCGAGCAGTTCGCCCTGCACCCGAACAACAAGTGGCTGTATATCTCCAATGAAGACGACGCGCTGGTGACCGTGGTCGACGTCGACAAGGAAGAAGTGCTGGCGCAGATCGACGTCGGCGTCGAGCCCGAGGGCATGGGGGTGAGCCCGGACGGCAAGTGGGCGGTCAACACCAGCGAAACCACCAACATGCTGCACTGGATCGATACCAGCACCAACGAGCTGGTCGACAACACCCTGGTCGACCAGCGCCCCCGCCACGTCGAGTTCACCAAGGACAGCAGGCTGCTCTGGGCCTCGGCCGAGATCGGCGGCACGGTCAGCGTGGTGGACGTGGACAAACGCGAAATCCTCAAGACGCTGACGTTCAAGATCAAGGGCGTGCACCCGGACAAGGTCCAGCCGGTGGGCATCAAGCTTACCTCCGACGGCAAGTACGCCTTCGTCGCGCTCGGCCCGGCCAATCACATCGCCGTAGTCGATGCCAAAACCTACGAGGTGCTCGACTACCTGCTGGTGGGTCGCCGTGTCTGGCACATGGCATTCAACCCTGACGAGAGCCTGCTGCTGACCACCAACGGTGTCAGCGGCGACGTCTCGGTGATCGACGTCGACAAGCTCAAGGTCACCAAGTCGATCAAGGTCGGCCGCTATCCATGGGGCGTGGTGGTCACTCCATGAACGCGCTGGAGGTCAGCGACGTCGCCTTCGCCTATGGTGAGCGGCTGGCGCTGGATGGGGTGAGCTTTACCGCAGCGCAGGGGCGTTTCACGGCGTTGCTTGGTCCGAACGGAGCCGGCAAATCGACGCTGATTGCGCTGCTGACCCGCCTGTACGACCTGCAGCAGGGGCAGATCCGTATCGCCGGCTTCGATCTGCGCGAAACGCCGCGCAAGGCCCTTGCGCGCCTTGGCGTGGTGTTCCAGCAGAGCACACTGGACCTGGACCTCACGGTCGAACAGAACCTGCGCTACCACGCCGCGCTGCATGGTATGCCGCGGGCCGTGGCGAACGAACGTATCGAGCTGGAACTGCAGCGCCGGCAGCTCGGCGAGCGGCGACGCAGCAAGGTGCGCGAACTCAATGGCGGTCACCGTCGCCGTGTCGAAATCGCCCGCGCCCTGCTGCATCGGCCTGAGCTGCTGTTGCTCGATGAGGCCAGCGCCGGTCTCGATCCCGCCAGCCGCCAGGCGCTCAACGAGCATGTCCGCATGCTCTGCCAGAACCAGCGTATGAGCGTGTTGTGGACCACGCACCTGCTCGATGAAGTTCGCGCCGACGACGATCTGCTGGTGCTCAATCGCGGCCGTCTGGTGGCTCAGGGCCGTGCTGCGGAGCTGGCCATCGATGGAGAAGACCTGGCGGCGAGCTTTGCACGGCTGACCGGCAACGATGCCCACGGCTCCGGCAGCAGCCTCAGCCGCGAAAGCGCTCTGCTCGACAGCACGCCGCGTGCAATTGAGACTGCGCACGCGGCATCGGCGACGTCGGCTTCTGCTCGCGGCACAGGCGCGCCGCTCGATGTCGGACGGGACCGTTCATGACCATCTACTGGGAATGCCTGCGCGGCATCGTTCTGCGCGAATGGCTGCGGTTCGTGCAACAGCGTTCGCGCTTCTTCAGTGCCCTGGTACGGCCACTACTCTGGCTGGTGGTGTTTGCCGCAGGCTTTCGGGCGGCGCTCGGCATCGCGATCATCGAGCCGTACGACACCTACATCACCTACGAAACCTACATCGTGCCGGGGCTGGCCTGCATGATCCTGCTGTTCAACGGCATGCAGGGTTCACTCTCGATGGTCTACGACCGCGAGATGGGCAGCATGCGCGTGTTGCTGACCAGCCCGTTGCCGCGCAGCTTTCTGCTGGCCAGCAAGCTCGTCGCCACGGCGTTGATCTCCTTGCTGCAGGTCTATGCGTTTCTCGCCATCGCCTGGTTCTACGGCGTACAGCCTCCACCGCTTGGGCTGATCGCCGCCCTGCCCGCCCTGCTGCTGGTGGCGCTGCTGCTCAGCGCCCTGGGTTTGCTGCTCTCCAACGGCATTCGTCAGCTGGAGAACTTTGCTGGCGTGATGAATTTCGTGATCTTTCCGATGTTCTTTCTCTCCTCGGCGCTCTACCCGCTGTGGAAGATGCGTGAGGCGAGCGAGTGGCTGTACTGGATCTGCGCCCTCAACCCCTTCACCCACGCTGTGGAGTTGGTTCGTCATGCGCTTTATCTGCGCCTGGCACCGACCGCACTGATGGTTTGCCTCGGACTGACCCTGCTGTTCAGTTTTCTCGCAGTAATCAGCTTCAACCCACAACATGCGGCCTTGCGCCGCTCAGCCTGAGCGATCTACTACTTTGGTACCGGTTTTCCCCTCCATCGTAGGATTTAAAAGACAGGCCCTTTGCTCTGTAATCGACCTATCGAAACGCCATGGAATACGGACTATGTTCAGGTCGCTGCTGCCCTTGCTGATCGCCGCGCTGCCTGGGGTCTGCCTGCCCACGATTGCCGCGGCCGAAGAGCAGCTCGCCCTGTTCTCCACCGACGGCTATCGCCAGACGCAGTACCGCAGCCCGACACCGCCTTCCATCGACGGTGCACAGACTCTGGATACGGCCGCGTTAAAGGCTTTGCTGGAAGCACAATCCGATGTGGTGCTGGTGGACGTGTATCGGAGCCAGTGGCTCGCCGGCCGTTTCATCGACAGCGAACCCCATGCAAACCTGCCCGGCAGCATCTGGCTGGCGAACACCGGCGATGGAGATCTGCAACCCGAATGGGCAAGCTACCTCAGCGAAAACCTTGCCCGCGCCAGCCAGGGCAATCTCGAGCAGCCAATCGTGTTCTACTGCCGGTCTGACTGCTGGCTCGGCTGGAACGCCACCAGGCGCGCCCATGCGCTGGGCTACAAACGACTGTACTGGTATCGCGATGGGGTGGACGGTTGGGAACAGGCGGGCCTGCCCTTGCACCCTGCTACTCCGGAGCCTCTGCCTGGCGATGAGTAGCATCACCTGACCAGCATGCCCCCACCATAATCACAACAAAGAGGTGACCGGCCTTGTACAAGATCCTGATTGCGGACGACCATCCGCTGTTCCGTGAAGCCATCCATAACGTCATTCGCGACGGCTTCCCCGACAGCGAAATCCTTGAAACTGCCGACCTCGACAGCGCGCTGGCGCTGACCCTGGAACACGACGATCTCGATCTGGTGCTGCTGGACCTGAACATGCCCGGCATGCACGGCCTCAACGGCCTGATTAATCTGCGCAACGAAGCACCGACCATTCCGGTGGTGATCGTCTCGGCCGAGCAGGACAAGCAGATCGTGCTGCAGGCCATTACCTACGGCGCCGTCGGCTTTATCACCAAATCCTCGCCGCGTGCGCAGATGACCGACGCCATCGAGCAGATTCTCAACGGCAACGTCTACCTGCCTTCGGACATCATCCGCAGCCAGAAGCCCAGCAGCCGCCACTCCCATCACAACGAGCAATCGATCCCGCCGGAACTGTTGCAGGCGCTGACCCGCAAGCAGCTACTGGTACTGGAGCGCATGACCAAGGGTGAATCCAACAAGCAGATCGCCTACAACCTCGACATCGCCGAAACCACCGTGAAGGCACATGTCTCGGCGATTCTGCGCAAGCTCAACGTGCACAACCGTGTACAGGCGATCCTTTCTGCCGGGGACATCGACTTCACCGCCTATCTGCGCCGCTGAAACGGCGCAGATAGCGTCGATCTTCTGCTAGGCGCTCGCCTGGGCGCCTTCGAACCAGGCCAGTTTCTCGCGTAGCTGAACCACTTCACCGACGATCAGCAGGGTCGGAGCCTGCACCTGCTCCTGGGCGATACGCTGGGCGAGGGTTTCCAGCGTCCCTGTGAAGACACGCTGATTGGTGGTGGTGCCCTGCTGTACCAGCGCCGCCGGCGTATCCGCCGAACGTCCATGGGCTATCAGTTGCTTGCAGATCACCGGCAAACCCACCAGGCCCATGTAGAACACCAGCGTCTGTGCCGGCGCGGCGAGTTCCGCCCAGGGCAGATCGCAGCTGCCGTCTTTCAGATGACCGGTGACAAAACGCACCGACTGCGCATGATCGCGATGAGTGAGCGGAATGCCGGCATAGGCTGCACAGCCGCTGGCGGCAGTGATACCCGGCACGACCTGGAACGGCACACCGTTGGCTGCCAGCTCCTCGATCTCCTCGCCACCGCGGCCAAAGATGAACGGATCACCGCCCTTGAGCCGTAGAACGCGCTTGCCTTCCTTGGCCAGGGTCACCAGCTTCTGGTTGATCTGCTCCTGCGGCACTGCATGCTCCGAGCGCTGCTTGCCAACGTAGATGCGGTCTGCATCGCGCCGGCACAGATCGATGATCGCCGGCGCCACCAGGCGATCGTAGAGCACCACATCGGCCTGCTGCATCAGACGCAGGGCACGAAAAGTCAGCAGGTCAGGGTCGCCCGGGCCAGCGCCTACCAGATAAACCTCGCCCAGCGCGCGCGGCGCTGCACCGGCAAGCTTCTCCGCCAGTAGGCGCTCGGCTTCGGCGCTGCACCCAGCCAACGCCTGTTCGGCGATCGGTCCCTGAAAGGTTTCCTCCCAGAACACCCGCCGCTGCTGAACATTGGCGAACTTGGCTTTGACCTGAGCGCGGAACTGTTTGGCCAGCCCCGCCAGCTGCCCGTAGGCCGCTGGAATCCAGGTCTCGATACGCGCGCGGATCAACCGCGCCAGCACCGGAGCATCGCCACCACTGGAAACCGCAATCACCAGCGGCGAGCGGTCGACGATCGCCGGAAAGATCACGCTGCACAGCTGCGGCGAGTCGACCACGTTGACTGGCATACCCAGCGCGGTGGCATGCTGCGAAACCGCGGCATTCAGCGGCTCGTCATCGGTGGCGGCGATGGCCAGCACACAGCCCTGGAGGTCCTGCGGGTCATAGCCGCGATCGAGGCATTCGCCAGCGCCCGCTTCTACCAGTTCGGCCAGTTGCGCCTCGATGCTCGGCGCCACCACCCGCAGCCGTGCTCCAGCTTCGCTCAGCAGCCGAGCCTTGCGCAGCGCAATCTCGCCACCCCCGACGATCAACACCGTGCGGCCTTTGAGGTTGTGGAACAGCGGGAGGTATTCCATGAGCGAATCCTGGAGGGTCGTTGGTGGTATGGGCATGACAGCCATTACGGCCGCGATGCCCCTTGTCGAATATCAAGGATCCGGCCTGATGCCGAACCGCGATGACGCAGCGCCGCAGGCATCAGCCGATGATTTCGATACCACCCATGTATGGCTTCAGCACGTCGGGCACCACAACACTTCCGTCAGCCTGCTGGTAATTCTCCAGTACGGCGACCAGAGTACGACCGACCGCCAGGCCGGAGCCATTGAGGGTGTGCACGAGCTCCGGCTTGCCGGTTTCCAGATTGCGGTAACGCGCCTGCATGCGCCGCGCCTGGAAGTCGCCACAGTTGGAGCAGGAAGAAATCTCGCGGTACTTGTCCTGGCTCGGCACCCAGACTTCCAGGTCATAGGTCTTGGTCGCGCCGAAGCCCATGTCGCCGGTACACAGCGACAACACGCGGTAAGGCAGTTCCAGCAGCTGCAGTACCTTCTCGGCGTTACCGGTCAGCTCCTCCAGCGCCTCGAAGGACCTGGACGGCTCGACGATCTGCACCATCTCGACCTTGTCGAACTGGTGCTGACGGATCATGCCGCGGGTATCGCGCCCGGAGGCGCCGGCCTCGCTGCGGAAGCATGGCGTATGGGCGACGAACTTCAGCGGTAGCTCTTTGGCATCGAGGATCTCGCCAGCAACGATGTTGGTCAGCGACACCTCGGCGGTCGGGATCAGGTAGAAGTCGGCTTCGCCTTCGCGGCTGATCTTGAACAGATCTTCCTCGAACTTCGGCAGCTGACCGGTTCCCTGCAGCGCCGGAGCCTGTACCAGATACGGCGTGTAGGCCTCTTCATAGCCATGCTCACGGGTGTGCAGGTCGATCATGAACTGCGCCAGCGCGCGATGCAGGCGGGCGATCGGGCCGCGCATCAGGGCGAAGCGCGCACCGGACAACTTGGCCGCGGTCTCGAAGTCCAGCCAGCCATGCTGCTCGCCCAGGGCAACATGATCCTGAACGTCGAAGTCGAAAGTCTTCGGCGTGCCCCAGCGGCGAACCTCGACGTTCTCATCCTCGTCCGCCCCCACCGGCACCGACTCGTGCGGCAGGTTGGGAATGCTCAGCATCAGCTGGTCGAGTTCGCTCTGGATGCGGTCCAGCTCCTGCTTGCCGGAGTCGAGCTCCGAGCCCATGCGATCCACGTCGGCGAGCAACGGCGCGATGTCCTCACCGCGCTGCTTGGCCTGGCCGATGGATTTGGAGCGCGCGTTGCGCTCGGCCTGAAGTTGTTCGGTGCGGGTCTGCACGGTCTTGCGCTGAGCTTCCAGCGCTTCGATGCGCGCCACGTCCAGCTGGTAGCCACGGGTGGCCAGGCGGGCCGCCACGTCCTGTAGCTGAGTGCGTACCAGTTTCGAATCAAGCATGGTGGGTCTCGTCTGTGAAAGCTTGGATGAAGGGCGAAGAGGGAGCGAAGTTTACTGTGAACGCGCGCCGGTTCATAACCTGGCGAGCGCCAGACCGGCCCAGGCCGCCAACAGGCCACCGAACACGCTGCCGCCGACATAGGCGAAGGCAGTCGCCAGTTGACCGCTTTCAAGCAGCCGCAGTGCGTCAAGTGAGAAGCTGGAGAAAGTCGTCAGTGCGCCAAGAAAGCCGATGATCAGTGCGCCACGCAGCTCGGGTGAAATGTCCGGTCGGGCGAGAAAGGTTGCATAGAGATAGCCGATCAACAGGCACCCCAGCAGGTTCACGGCCAGCGTGGCCAGATAGAAATGCCGTGGCCATTGATTGCTGACCCAGGTCGCCAGGGCAAAGCGCAACAGGGTTCCGATCACGCCGCCACAGGCGACAGCGAAGGCCATGCGGATCATTCCTTTCTCCGTTGTTTCGGGCTTTCGCGGTCGAGCCGGGCAAGGTGCTCGAGCTTGTCGCGGATCTTGCTTTCCAGCCCCCGCGGGGCCGGATGGTAGTAACGCCGCGGCTGCATCGCTTCGGGGAAATAATCCTCGCCTGCAGCATAGGCATCCGGTTCGTCGTGGGCGTAGCGGTATTCGTTGCCGTAGCCGAGTTCTTTCATCAGCTTGGTCGGTGCATTACGCAAATGCAGCGGCACTTCCTGCGAGCCGTTCTCGGCGGCATCACGCATGGCCGCCTTGAACGCCGTGTAGACGGCGTTGCTCTTCGGCGCGCAGGCGAGATAGACGATCGCCTGCGCCACGGCCAGCTCCCCTTCCGGGCTACCCAGGCGCTCCTGCACATCCCAGGCGTTCAGACACAGCGGCAGCGCGCGTGGGTCAGCATTGCCGATCTCCTCACTGGCCATGCGCACGACGCGCCGGGCGATGTACAGCGGGTCGCAGCCACCATCGAGCATACGCGCGAACCAGTACAGTGCCGCGTCGGGATTGGAGCCGCGCACGGACTTGTGCAGTGCCGAAATCTGGTCGTAGAACGCCTCACCGCCCTTGTCGAAACGGCGACGGCTGTCACCCAGCAGATCCTGCAGCAAGTCGGTGCTGATGCTACCGCCCTCCTCGGCCAGGTCCGATGCGTTCTCCAGCAGGTTGAGCAGCCGACGACCGTCACCATCGGCAGCAGCCAGCAGCATCTGGAAGCTCTCTTCCGGCAGTTCCAGATGCAGGTCACCCAGCCCTTTTGGATCACTCAGCGCACGGGCGACAAGTTTACGCAGCGCCGCCTCGTCGAGACTTTTCAGCACGTAGACGCGGGCGCGCGAGAGCAAGGCGTTGTTGAGTTCGAAGGAGGGATTCTCGGTGGTCGCACCGATGAAGATCAGCGTGCCGTCTTCGACGTAAGGCAGGAAGGCATCCTGCTGGGATTTGTTGAAGCGATGCACTTCATCGACGAACAGGATGGTGCGCCGTCCGTACTGGGCGGCCTGCTGCTTGGCGATCTCAACCGCCTGGCGAATCTCCTTGACCCCGGCGAGCACGGCGGAAACCGTCTCGAAATGGGCATCGGAGACTTTTGCCAGGAGCCGCGCCAGAGTGGTCTTACCAACCCCGGGCGGCCCCCAGAACACCATGGAATGCAGCGCGCCCTGTTCCAGCGCCTCGCGCAACGGCTTGCCGCGCGCGAGCAGGTGCTCCTGCCCGACGTACTCGTCGAGGCTGGCTGCACGCAGACGCGCGGCAAGGGGTTGAGCGACAGGCTCGCGGCTGAACAGGTCCATTGCGGACGGTTACCTCGATTGCAGCGGCCCGCCGCTGTGCAGGCCGCCTGATACGAATGTCAGATGAGGGTCACTCGGAAATGACGTCGGCACCCTCGGGAATCTCGAAGGTGAACATGTCAGCCTTGAGCGGCTGATTCATCTTCACGCCCATGAAGAGGATGTTGGTGCGCTGACCAACGCTGTCGATCAGCTGCATGTCGTTGATCACGCCGCCACGAAACGACAGGCGCAGGTTATCGAACAACGTGTCCTTGGCCTTGGGCTTGAGGGTGAAATCCACGACCTCGCCGGCCTCTTTGTGGGAAACCTCGAAGTTCTCGCTGATGGTCGACACGTCACCGGAGAGCAGCAGCGCGGGAGTGTGCGTCAGACGCTGATCGAGTTGCTGAACGGTGACCTGCTCGAGGTCTGGGTCATACAACCAGACCTTCTCGCCGTTGGAGACCAGCAGCTGCTCCATCGGTGCATCGGTGTGCCAACGGAACTGCCCGGGGCGCTTGAGCGCCAGTTCACCGGAGGTTTCCTGCAGCTGGGTGCCGCTGCCGTCGAGCGACAGCTGCGAGAAGCGGCCAGTCAGGGTTTCAGCCTGGTTAAGCAAATCAGTCAGTCGTTTGGTAGATGCAGCCTGGTCGGCGTGTGCCGGGGCCAGGGCAACCATCAGGACAGATGCACACAGCAAACGGATCAATTGCATTTAGCCCTCGAAGCGATTCAATCGCGCATAGGCGGCGGCGCGATGACTTCGCGCGAGCCATTGGTGTTCATGGATGTCACCACGCCAGCCATTTCCATGGCCTCGATCATCCGCGCGGCGCGGTTATAGCCAATCTTGAGTTTGCGCTGCACGGCGGAAATCGACGCACGGCGGCTTTCAGTGACGAAGCGAACGGCCTCGTCGTATAACGGGTCTTCTTCGCTGCCCTCTCCGCTGCCTTCGCCACTGCTACCATCGAAGCCGCTACCCGCCTCTTCGACGCCAGCGAGAATGTCTTCGATGTAGTCAGGCGCGCCACGGGCCTTCCAGGCCTCGACCACCCGGTGCACTTCCTCATCGGAAACGAACGCGCCATGGACACGAATCGGCAGGCCGGTGCCCGGCGGCAGGTAGAGCATGTCACCGTGCCCCAGCAACTGCTCGGCACCACCTTGGTCGAGAATGGTGCGCGAATCAATCTTGCTGGATACCTGGAATGCCATTCGGGTCGGAATGTTGGCCTTGATCAGGCCGGTAATCACATCCACCGACGGACGCTGGGTGGCAAGGATCAGGTGAATACCCGCCGCGCGTGCCTTCTGTGCGATACGCGCGATCAGCTCTTCGACCTTCTTGCCGACGATCATCATCATGTCGGCGAATTCGTCCACCACCACGACGATGGTCGGCAGGGATTTCAGCGGCGGCGGCTGGTCATCCATGCTCTCGCGACGGAACAGCGGATCGGTAAGCGGTGTGCCCGCCTCTTCGGCTTCCTTGACCTTGCGATTGAAGCCCGCGAGGTTACGCACGCCCATGGCCGCCATCAGCTTGTAGCGCCGCTCCATCTCGGCGACGCTCCAGCGCAGTGCGTTGGCCGCCTCCTTCATGTCCGTGACGACGGGGCAAAGCAGGTGCGGAATGCCTTCGTAGATCGACAGTTCAAGCATCTTAGGATCGATCATGATCAACCGCGCCTCTTCCGGCGTGGACTTGAACAGGATCGACAAAATCATCGCGTTGACGCCCACCGACTTACCGGAACCAGTGGTACCAGCCACTAGCAGGTGCGGCATCTTCGCCAGGTCGGCGATGACCGGCTTACCGCCGATATCATGGCCGAGTGCAAGGGTGACCGGTGATTTGGCGTCGTCGTAGGGGGCCGAAGAAAGCACCTCGGAGAAGCGCACGATCTGACGATCCTCGTTGGGAATCTCGATACCTACAGTGGTCTTGCCCGGAATCACTTCGACCACCCGCACGCTGATCACTGCCAGTGAGCGCGCAAGGTCTTTGGCCAGATTGGAGATACGGCTTACCTTCACACCGGCTGCCGGCTGGATTTCGAAGCGGGTGATCACCGGGCCTGGATGTACCGACTCGACGATGACCTCTACACCGAACTCCTTCAGCTTGATCTCCAGCAGCCGCGACATCGCTTCCAGCGACTCAGGCGAGTATTGCTTCTGCTGTTTCTCGGCAGCATCAAGTATCGAGATCGGCGGCAGGCTGCCCTCGATCAGCGGATCGACAAACAGGTTGGCCTGCTTTTCTTTCAGCACGCGCTTGCTCGGTTCGGCGGCTTTGGCAGGAGCAGGCGGAGCGATCACCGGAGCCACACGCTTGTCGCGCTCGCTCATGTGCTTGGCCAGGGACTCGTCACGTTCGATGATGCGCTCCTTGACCTTGGCCTGCTCACGACGGTCGCGCACCATCGGCGCAGCCACCTCGCTCACGACATCGTCGACTTCTCGCAACTGGGCGACCATCTGCTTGCGCTCGGCGCGGGCGCTCCACCAGCGACTGAAGAAGCTCTGGATCAGCTCGATGAGGTCGAGAGTGATCTTGCCGGTGATGTCCATCACTTTGAACCAGGACAGATCGGTGAACACCGTTAGACCGAACAGGAAAAACGCCAACAGCGCAAGGGTGCTGCCCTGTACGTTAAGGGACAGAACGGCCAACTGACCGAGGCTCTCTCCCAGCGCTCCGCCGGCAGACGCGGGCAAGCCAGGAGCGGCCTGGAAATGAATATAGGCCAGCGCGGACCCGGACAGGACCAGGAACACCAGACCGATCAGGCGCCAGGAGAACAGCCAGCCGTTCCACACCCAGGGCTGATGACGCGCGCGGAACACTTGCCAGGCCTTGACGCCAAGCAGCAGGGGAAACAAATAGGCGAAATAGCCCAGCGCCATGAACAGAACATCGGCAAACCAGGCGCCGGCACGGCCGGCAGCGTTGCGGACCTGATCGACATTGCTGGTGTGGGTCCAGCCAGGATCGCCCGGGTCGTAGGTAAGCAAAGCCATCCACAGGTAGACGCAGAGCGCACCGAGCGCTATCAACGCGCCTTCCTTGAGGCGATAGTGCAATTGTTGTCGCCAGACGGTTGCCGGCGCGGTAGATGAGGAATTCTTCAAAACGCTTTCTTTCCTGCGCCTGCGGCGCGATGAACCGTAGTCAGCCAGAACCCCGGCATTGTACGGGTTTGTCGATTCGATGGCATGCAGGTTCCGCGGCGGCTTGGGCTTTTGCCGATGCTTCGGTGTAGCATAAACGCCCGATTTCCCGACGCGGCTCGACTGGAGCACGCTTCTCTATTTGCAACAAAGGCTTATGAGGGCTTTTTATGAGTGAAGTCAAGCATTCGCGTCTGATCATCCTCGGCTCCGGCCCGGCCGGATATACCGCTGCGGTATACGCTGCCCGCGCCAATCTGAAGCCACTGATGATCACCGGCATCCAGCCCGGCGGTCAGCTGACCACCACCACCGAAGTCGACAACTGGCCCGGCGATGTCGAAGGTCTGACCGGCCCGGACCTGATGGTCCGCATGCAGAAGCACGCCGAGCGCTTCGACACCGAGATCGTCTTCGATCACATCCATACCGCAGAGTTGCAGCAGCGCCCATTCACCCTGCGCGGCGACAGCGGCGTCTATACCTGCGACGCATTGATCATCGCCACCGGTGCCTCGGCACAATACCTCGGCCTGCCCTCTGAAGATGCGTTCGCTGGCCGTGGTGTATCGGCCTGCGCCACCTGCGACGGCTTCTTTTATCGCAACCAGGTCGTCGCGGTGATCGGCGGCGGCAACACTGCGGTCGAGGAAGCGCTGTACCTGTCCAACATTGCCAAGGAAGTCCACCTGATCCACCGCCGCGACAAACTGCGGTCGGAGAAGATCCTGCAGGACAAGATCATGGACAAGGCGGCCAACGGCAACATCCGCCTGCACTGGAACCATACCCTCGAGGAAGTACTCGGCGATGCCAGCGGCGTGACCGGTGTCCGTTTGAAGAGCACTCTCACCGGCGAAGAGAACAAGCTGGACCTCGCCGGCGTATTCATCGCCATCGGCCACAAGCCGAACACCGACCTGTTCCAGGGCCAGCTGGAAATGAAGGATGGCTACCTGAAGATTAGAGGTGGCGGCGAGGGTGATGCCACCTGCACCAGCATTCCTGGCGTCTTCGCTGCTGGTGATGTGGCTGATCACGTCTATCGCCAGGCGATCACCTCGGCCGGTGCCGGCTGCATGGCCGCTCTGGACGCAGAAAAGTACCTCGACAACTGATCTAGTGGCGGGCCCTCGGCCCGCCCTCTCCTACCTGCATATGCGTGGCGACATGCTGACCTGGCTAAAGCGCGACGATCTCTGCTTCCCCCCTCTCGAAGCGGCTTTGCGAGAACCCAACGGCCTTTTGGCTGCTGGGGGTGACCTTAGCCATGAACGCCTGCTGGCCGCCTATCGCCACGGCTGCTTTCCCTGGTACCAGGATGGGCAGCCGTTGCTGTGGTGGTCTCCCGATCCGCGAACGGTGCTGTTCCCGAACGAACTGCATGTGTCGCGCAGCCTGCGCAAGCGCATCCGTCAGGGCGAATTTCAGGTGACCTTCGATCAAGCGTTTACCGACGTGATCCAAGGCTGTGCCGGGCCTCGTAGCTATTCGGACGGAACCTGGATCACCACACCGATGCAGCAAGCCTATGTTCAGTTGCACGAAATGGGTGTCGCACATTCGGTAGAAGTCTGGCAGGAGCAGCATCTCGTCGGCGGACTCTACGGACTGGCAATCGGTAAGCTATTTTTCGGCGAGTCGATGTTCAGTCGCGCTACCGATGCGTCCAAGGTTGGATTCGTCACACTGGTGGAACAGCTGCGTGACTGGGGTTTTGTCCTGATTGACTGCCAGATGCCGACACGTCATCTGGAAAGCTTTGGCGCCCGCAGCATTGCGCGTGAGCAATTCGCCGCCGCACTTGCCGAGCATCTGGATCAGCCCAGCGCAGCCGACTGGCGCGCCTAGCCGGCTACCGCAAGCTAACCTACACTCAGCTCATGATTTCTGAGAGTTGACCATGACTTCACTGGCTCGCCTCAAGTTCTACGCCACACAGCCCCATGCGTGCAGCTATCTGCCCGATGAACAGGCCACCACGCTGTTCCTCGACCCTAGCCAGCCGATGGACGCGCAGGTGTACGCGGAACTCTCCGAGATGGGCTTCCGGCGTAGCGGCGATCACCTCTACCGCCCCCACTGCCAGCGGTGCTCGGCCTGCATTCCGGCTCGCATTCCGGCAAACTCGCCAGAGCTCAGCCGGCAACAGAAACGAATCCTCAAACGCAACGCTGACCTGCAGGTACGTTGTGTTCGCCCGGCGTTCAGCGAGGAGCTCTACGCGCTCTACGCGACCTACATCGAAAAGCGCCATGCGGACGGCGACATGTACCCCCCCAGCCGCGAGCAGTTCAATACCTTCCTCGTGCGCGACCTACCGTTTTGTCGATTCTACGAATTCAGGCTGGATGGACGACTGCTCGCAGTCGCCGTCACCGATGTACTGCCCAATGGACTGTCCGCCGTTTACACCTTCTACGATCCCGAAGAAGAACGGCGCAGCCTGGGGCGCTACGCGATTCTCTGGCAGATCGGCGAAGCAGCGCGTCTCGGCCTGAAGGCCGTGTACCTCGGGTACTGGATCAAGAACTGCCGGAAGATGAATTACAAGACCGAATATCGCCCCATCGAACTGCTGGTCAACCAGCGCTGGGTGACGCTCAGCTGAAGTCCTTGGCTGATCGACCCATTTCGGGCACAATGCTTGCCGCTTTTGCCCGCGCATGCATGCGTCGGGTCACTCATTTGGACACCGAGGACTTTACTGAATGTCGAAAGAAGACAGCTTCGAAATGGAAGGTACTGTCGTCGACACCCTGCCTAACACCATGTTTCGTGTGGAGTTGGAAAACGGGCACGTCGTTACTGCGCACATCTCCGGAAAGATGCGCAAGAACTACATCCGGATTCTTACCGGTGACAAGGTTCGCGTGGAACTGACCCCCTACGATCTGAGCAAGGGTCGCATCACCTACCGCGCCCGCTAAGCGAGCCGCGAGAAAAATGCCCGGTTTATGCCGGGCTTTTTTGTTGCAGCAGCAAACAGGCGGAGGCGGCAGCACGCAATGCCGGAACGAAAAACGCCCGGCCGAAGCCGGGCGCTCGATACCACCTAAGGTCAGGCCAGCTCTGCAGTGGTCTCGAATTCGAAGAACGGCTCGCCGCCCCGAATATCGATGTGAACCACGCCACCATGTTCGGCCAGCTCACCGAACAGGATCTCCTCAGCCAACGGCCTCTTGATCTTGTCCTGAATAAGCCGTGCCATCGGCCGCGCACCCATCTGCGCATCGTAGCCATGCTCCGCCAGCCAGCTGCGCGCAGCATCTGACACCTCCAACGTCACATGCTTGTCTTCGAGCTGCGCCTGCAGCTCGATCAAGAACTTGTCGACGATGCTCTTGATGACTTCGTGACTCAGACGGCCGAACTGGATAATGGTATCCAGACGATTGCGAAACTCTGGCGTAAAGCTCTTCTTGATGACCTCCATCGCGTCAGAGGCATGATCCTGTAAGGTAAAACCGATAGAAGCCCGCGCCGCGGTTTCCGCACCAGCATTGGTGGTCATGATGATGATCACGTTGCGGAAGTCGGCCTTGCGCCCGTTATTGTCCGTGAGCGTGCCATGATCCATGACCTGCAGCAGCAGGTTGAAGACCTCGGGGTGCGCCTTTTCGATTTCGTCCAGCAACAGCACGCAATGCGGCTGCTTGGTGATGGCCTCAGTCAACAAGCCACCCTGGTCGAACCCAACGTATCCCGGAGGCGCACCGATCAGACGAGATACAGTGTGACGCTCCATGTACTCGGACATGTCGAAACGGATCAGCTCGACGCCCAGCGCTCGAGCCAGCTGGCGTGCAGCCTCTGTCTTACCCACGCCGGTAGGCCCGGCAAAAAGGAACGATCCAACCGGCTTGTCCGGAGCCTTCAATCCAGCCCGTGAAAGCTTGATGGCTGTCGCCAGCGAGTCGATCGCATCATCCTGGCCAAAAACCGTGAGTTTCAGATCGCGCTCGAGGTTACGCAGCAGCTCCTTGTCCGAACTGCTGACGTGCTTCGGAGGAATCCGCGCAATCTTTGCCACGATGTCTTCGACCTGTTCGACATCAATGCACTTGACCCGCTGCTCTTCCGGCTGCAGGCGCTGATAGGCGCCCGCCTCATCGATCACGTCGATGGCCTTGTCAGGCATATGCCGATCATTGATGTAGCGCGAGGCCAATTCTGCCGCGGCACGAAGCGCCTCATCGCTGTATTCGATGTTGTGATGCTGCTCGAAACGCCCCTTAAGGCCACGCAGAATGCCGATCGTGTCTTCGACTGAAGGTTCGCTGACATCGACTTTCTGGAAGCGACGCGCGAGGGCGCGATCCTTCTCGAAGATCCCACGGAATTCCTGGAAGGTCGTAGAACCGATGCAGCGGATTTCACCGGAAGAAAGCAAGGGCTTGAGCAGGTTCGACGCGTCCATCACGCCGCCAGACGCAGCTCCGGCACCGATGATCGTATGGATCTCATCAATAAAAAGAATGGCATGCGGCCGCTTGCGCAACTCTCCGAGCAACGCCTTGAAGCGCTTCTCGAAATCACCTCGATACTTCGTACCCGCCAGCAGCGCACCCAGATCTAGCGAGTAGACGACGCTATCAGCGAGCAGGTCCGGAACCTGATTATCCACTATGCGTTTTGCCAGGCCCTCAGCAATAGCGGTCTTACCGACGCCAGCTTCACCTACGAGAAGCGGATTGTTCTTACGCCGACGCGCGAGAATCTGTGCGACACGCTCGACTTCGTTCTCACGCCCAACCAGCGGGTCGATCCGTCCTTGGCGCGCCAGCTCGTTCAGATTGCTCGCATAGGCATCCAGAGGATTGCCTGACGCACCTGGCTCGCCACCATCCTCATCCTGCATCTCCGCATCGTTCTCCGGGCTACCAGCATTGCCAGGCACCTTTGAAATACCGTGAGCAATGTAGTTGACGACGTCGATGCGCGCGACGTTCTGCTGCTTGAGAAGGAATACGGCCTGGCTCTCCTGCTCGCTGAAAATCGCAACCAGCACGTTTGCCCCGGTCACTTCCCGCTTGCCAGAGCTTTGGACATGGAATACGGCACGCTGCAGTACGCGCTGAAAGCCAAGCGTAGGCTGGGTTTCGCGCTCCTCATCGTGCTGTGGAATTAGTGGAGTGGTGGAATCAATGAACTCCTGCAGATCATGGCGCAGCTTGTCCAGGCTCGCGCCACAGGCCCGCAGCACGGTGGCTGCCGCTTCATTGTCCAGTAGGGCCAACAGGAGGTGTTCAACCGTCATGAATTCATGACGTTTGGTACGTGCCTCTTTGAAAGCCAGATTCAGAGTGACTTCGAGCTCACGGTTCAACATAGCTTTCACCTCTTCTCCAGCAGTCGGAGTTAACCGTCCTTCTCGATCTCACAGAGCAGCGGGTGCTGGCATTCCCTTGCATATTGATTCACTTGCATCGCTTTGGTTTCGGCTACGTCGCGCGTATAGAGCCCGCAGACGGCCTGCCCCTCGGTATGGACGGCCAGCATGATCTTGGTGGCCTGCTCCCTGCTGTGATTGAAAATGCCTTCCAGCACCTCGACGACGAAATCCATCGGTGTGTAGTCGTCATTGAACATGACAACTTTATACATCGGTGGTGCCTTTAATTCCGGCTTGGCCTCCTGGACAGCGAGACCAGACACGTCTTCTTCGTCCCGTTGAGGCCGGTCCTGATTGAATGTTAGTCGAATCTGAGCAAATGCATGCATGCGCATAACGGTTCTAGGTCGTGGCGCGGGGGCCAGATAAATATGGACAGCTTCGCAGCCAGCTGACGAGTCGCCTTGACTATCGGCAAAACGGTGATACAAACAGTATGTGCCTACAAGGGCAAACGGGTTGCGCAACATGAGGCCTCGGGCTGCATAAGCGCGGAATGAAATGGATGTTACTCCAGTAATGGACTCCTTTGCAGAGGGATAACAGCATGCTAAGCGGTAAGGTCAAGTGGTTCAACAACGCCAAAGGCTACGGGTTCATCGTAGCAGACGGCGGCGATGAGGACCTGTTCGCCCACTACTCGGCCATCCAGATGGAAGGCTATCGAACTCTGAAAGCTGGGCAAGCGGTCATGTTCAACATCCTGCAGGGTCCGAAAGGCCTTCACGCAACCGACATCAGGCCACAGCAGGCCGTGTCCGAGGCGACGACCCCTGCTGCTGCCCAAGGCGTCTCGACGGTAGATGCCTGATTTGTCCTGAAACAAAACAAAAAAAGGCCGATCATCTGATCGGCCTTTTTCATTCCACACCTTACATATGGCTGATCATCGCGTCGCCAAATTGCGAGCATGACATCAACTGGGCGCCCTCCATGAGACGCTCGAAGTCGTAGGTGACGGTCTTGGCGGCGATAGCGCTCTCGGTCGACTTGATAATCAGGTCTGCCGCTTCCACCCAACCCATATGGCGCAGCATCATCTCAGCCGAGAGAATCAGCGAGCCCGGATTGACCTTGTCCTGACCGGCGTACTTCGGCGCGGTACCGTGAGTAGCTTCGAACATGGCGACCGTGTCAGAAAGGTTTGCCCCGGGGGCAATACCGATACCGCCGACCTCAGCGGCAAGCGCGTCGGACAGGTAGTCACCGTTCAGGTTGAGTGTTGCGATGACGTCGTACTCGGCCGGGCGCAGCAGGATCTGCTGAAGCATGGCATCGGCTATGGCGTCCTTGACTACTATGTTCTTGCCGGTGTTAGGGTTCTTGAACTGCATCCAGGGCCCGCCATCCAGCAGCTCGGCGCCAAACTCGTCGCGGGCCATTTCATAGCCCCACTCCTTGAAGGCACCCTCGGTGAACTTCATGATGTTGCCCTTGTGGACAATGGTGACGGAGCTGCGGTCATTGTCGACGGCGTACTGCAACGCCTTGCGAACGAGACGCTTCGTACCTTCCAGTGAAACCGGCTTGACCCCAATTCCGCAGTTTTCGGTAAAACGGATCTTCTTGACGCCCATTTCCTCGGTCAGGAACTTGATGACCTTCTCCGCTTCCGGGGAGCCTGCCTTCCACTCGACACCGGCGTAGATGTCTTCGGAGTTCTCCCGGAAGATCACCATATCCACGTCGCCCGGCTTCTTGACCGGGCTCGGCACACCGGTGAACCAGCGAACCGGACGCTGGCAGACATAGAGATCAAGCTCCTGGCGCAGCGCAACGTTCAAGGAGCGGATGCCACCGCCGACCGGAGTGGTCAGGGGGCCTTTGATCGACACGACGTAATCGCGGACAGCTTCGAGGGTTTCCTTCGGCAGCCAGGTGTCCTGATCGTAGACCTGCGTAGCCTTCTCGCCCGCGTAGATCTCCATCCAGGCAATCTTGCGCTTGCCGCCATAGGCCTTCTGAACAGCGGCATCCACGACCTTGATCATCACCGGGCTGATGTCGACGCCGATACCGTCCCCTTCTATATAAGGGATGATCGGGTTGTCGGGGACGTTCAGGGTGTTATCGGCGTTAACGGTAATTTTGTCACCGCTGGATGGCACCTGGATCTTTTGGTATCCCATGCTGGACTCCGTCTTCGTGGTTAGACATCGATCATCTTTGAGGGTAACCCACTCGAATTGCCTGAAACTACATGTTCGTTCGTCGTATGCGCAATGCCGTTCTGCCCGAGGCAGGCTCGATGGTATACTGCCGCGATGACTCACAAGTCATAAGGGACGAACCTGTCTTGTACAAGTCCCGCCCCTTGAAACCTCAGAGTCGCTACCGCGGCTCGGCGGTTCAAATGCTCGACACTCTATTGGTGCATCCATCATCACCGCGGCGAATCCCCCTTCTGGTTTCATCTAGACGGAGAGCCAGAGCGCCTACCCGGCGCACTCGGGATTCTGTGCACGCCCTGCAAGAAGAGAGTTATCGCTAAATGTCCACCCCTTCGAAGATCATCTATACCTTCACCGACGAAGCCCCTGCGCTGGCTACCTATTCGCTTCTTCCTATTGTAGAAGCCTTCGCCGCCTCCGCTGACATAGCCGTCGAAACACGCGACATCTCTCTTGCAGGGCGCATTCTTGCGAGCTTTGCCGACCAGCTCGACGCTGACAAGAAAGTCGACGACGACCTGGCCAAGCTTGCCGAGCTGACCGTTCAGCCCGATGCCAACATCATCAAACTGCCCAACATCAGCGCTTCCGTGCCGCAGCTCAAGGCCGCCATCGCCGAATTGCAGGCCCTGGGCTACAACATCCCCAACTTCCCGGAAGACCCGCAGACCGATGCGGAGAAAGATACCCGCGCCCGCTATGGCAAGGTACTCGGCAGCGCCGTGAACCCCGTGCTGCGCGAAGGCAACTCCGACCGCCGCGCTCCGGCCGCCGTGAAAGCCTACGCTCGCAAGCACCCGCACTCGATGGGCAAGTGGAGCAAGGCTTCGCAGTCCCATGCCGACTACATGCGTGGTGGCGACTTCTTCTCCAGCGAGCAGTCGATCACCATGGACAAAGCTGGTGATGTGCGCATTGAGTTCGTCGGCAAGGACGGCAAGGTCGAGGTCAAGAAGCAGCTGTCTCTGCAGGAAGGCGAAGTGCTCGACGGCATGTTCATGAGCTGCAACAAGCTGCGCGCCTTCTTCGAAGACACCCTGCAGGACTGCAAGGAAACCGGCGTGATGTGGTCCCTGCACGTCAAGGCCACCATGATGAAGATCTCGCACCCGATCGTCTTCGGTCATGCGGTCAGCGTTTACTACAAGGATGTGTTCGACAAGTACGGCGAGCTGTTCAAGGAACTGGGCGTCAACCCGAACAACGGTATCAGCAGCGTCTACGACAAGATCAAGTCGCTGCCGGTCTCGCAGCAGGAAGAAATCCTGCACGACATCCATGAGGTTTACAGCCACCGCCCTGAAATGGCGATGGTCGACTCGGTCAAGGG
Organism: Stutzerimonas xanthomarina; assembly: GCF_003935375.1. Lineage (GTDB taxonomy): Bacteria > Pseudomonadota > Gammaproteobacteria > Pseudomonadales > Pseudomonadaceae > Stutzerimonas > Stutzerimonas xanthomarina_A. The sequence continues at coordinate 15,904 of NZ_RHQM01000017.1, read as the reverse complement.
CATCACCAATCTGCACATCCCGAGCGACGTCATTGTCGACGCCTCGATGCCGGCGATGATCCGTAACTCCGGTCAGATGTGGGGCAAGGACGGCAAGCAGAAGGACACCAAAGCGGTAATGCCGGAGAGCACCTATGCCCGCATTTACCAGGAGATGATCAACTTCTGCAAAACCAACGGCGCCTTCGACCCGGTCACCATGGGCAGCGTCCCGAACGTCGGCCTGATGGCACAGAAAGCCGAGGAATACGGTTCGCACGACAAGACCTTCGAGATGCAGGCCGACGGCACCATGCGCGTCGTTCTGGCCGACGGCACCGTGCTGATGCAGCACGAAGTCGAGAAAGGCGACATCTGGCGCGCCTGCCAGACCAAAGACGCTCCGATCCGCGACTGGGTCAAGCTGGCCGTGACCCGTGCTCGCCAGTCGAACACCCCGGCAGTCTTCTGGCTTGACCCGGAGCGCGCCCATGATCGTCAGTTGCAGAACAAGGTCGAAACCTACCTCAAGGATCACGACCTGAGCGGTCTGGACATCCGCATCATGGATTACAACGAAGCCATCCGCGTCAGCATGGAGCGCATGATTCGTGGCCAGGACACCATTTCGGTGACCGGCAACGTTCTGCGTGACTACCTGACCGACCTGTTCCCAATCATGGAGCTGGGCACTTCGGCCAAGATGCTCTCAATCGTTCCGCTGATGGCGGGCGGCGGCATGTACGAAACCGGCGCCGGCGGCTCCGCGCCGAAGCACGTGCAGCAGCTGGTCGAAGAGAACTACCTGCGCTGGGATTCGCTGGGTGAGTTCCTGGCACTGGCGGTATCCCTGGAAGAAACCGGCATCAAGACCGACAACATCAAGGCCAAGATCCTCGGCAAGACCCTTGACCAGGCCACCGGCAAACTGTTGGATAACAACAAGTCACCGGCGCGCAAGGTTGGTCAGCTGGACAACCGCGGCAGCCACTTCTACCTGGCTCTGTACTGGGCGCAAGCTCTGGCCGCGCAGGACGAAGACGCCGAACTGAAGGCCCACTTCACCCCGCTGGCCAAGCAGTTGACCGAGCAGGAAGCGACCATCGTCGCCGAACTGGCCGAGGTGCAAGGCAAGCCGGTGGATATCGGTGGCTACTATCGCTCCAACCCGGAACTGACCAGCAAGGTGATGCGCCCCAGCGCAACCTTCAACGCAGCCCTGGCCGCGCTGAACGCCTGAATCGACGCTTGAGTGTTATCACGAACCCCGGCCTGGTGCCGGGGTTCGTGCTTTCTGAACGGAGGTGACTGTTATCATCCCGTCATTTACACAAGGCAGCTCTTATGGACTGGCAACTGCATATCACCGTCGCGACCGTTATCGAAGACCAGGGACGCTTTCTGTTGGTAGAAGAGCTCAAGGCGGGCCAACTCGTACTCAATCAGCCTGCTGGGCATCTCGAAGCCAATGAGAATCTGCGCCAGGCGGCTGTACGGGAAACCCTCGAAGAAACCGGCTGGGAGGTCGAGCTCATTGGCGTTGTGGGAATTTATCTGTACACCGCGCCCAGCAATGGCGTGACCTATCAGCGCGTATGCTTCGCCGCCAGAGCCCTGCAGCATGATCCGCAGCGTCAGCTCGACGAGGGCATTGTCGCGGCTCGGTGGCTGAGCCGCGACGAGCTGGAGGCGCAACCTGAACGCTGGCGCAGTGAACTGGTGCCCCGCTGCATCGATGATTATCTGACCGGGCCGCTGCACTCGCTTGACGTGATTCGCAACTGAACGCGGCTTCGTCATGCCTGCTGCAGCCTGATAGAATTCCGCCCCTTTGCAGAGCCTCAGCGTGTTCCTATGTCTGTAACCACCCTCACCGCCCCGGAAAAAACACGTGTCATCGTCGGCATGTCCGGCGGAGTGGACTCTTCCGTTTCCGCCCTCCTGCTGCTCGAGCAGGGCTATCAGGTCGAAGGCCTGTTCATGAAGAACTGGGAAGAGGACGACGGCACGGAATACTGCACCGCCAAGGAAGACTTGGCCGACGCCCAAGCGGTGTGCGACCGGATCGGCATCAAGCTGCATACGGCGAACTTTGCAGCCGAATACTGGGACAACGTCTTCGAACACTTCCTTGCCGAATACAAGGCGGGACGCACGCCGAACCCGGACATCCTTTGCAACCGGGAGATCAAGTTCAAAGCCTTTCTCGACTACGCATTGATGCTGGGGGCGGACCTCATCGCGACCGGCCATTACGTGCGTCGTCGCGACGTGAATGATCGTAGCGAGCTGCTCAAAGGGCTGGACCCGAACAAGGATCAGAGCTACTTCCTGCATGCGGTCGGCGGTGAACAGCTGAGCAAGACGCTGTTTCCTGTCGGCGAGCTGGAAAAGCCCGAAGTGCGGGCGATCGCCGAAAAGTACGGGCTTGCCACGGCGAAGAAAAAGGATTCAACCGGCATCTGCTTCATCGGCGAAAGGCGCTTCAGCGACTTTCTCAAGCAATACCTTCCGGCCCAGCCCGGCAATATCGAAACCATCGATGGTGAAGTGATCGGCCGTCATCACGGCTTGATGTATCACACCATCGGTCAACGCCAGGGCTTAGGCATCGGCGGCCTCAAGGATGCTTCCGACGAACCGTGGTACGTGCTGAGCAAGGACCTGCAGCGCAACGTGCTGGTGGTCGGCCAGGGCAACGATCATCCGTGGTTGTTCTCGCGCGCGCTGCTGGCATCGGAAATCTACTGGGTGAACCCCATCGACCTCAGCGCTCCGCTCCAGCTGACCGCCAAGGTCCGCTATCGCCAGAGCGATCAGGCCTGCACGCTGGAAAAGACGGCAGACGGCTATCGTGCCGTCTTCGAAGCGCCACAACGGGCGGTGACACCGGGTCAGTCGGTCGTGTTCTACGACGGCGAAGTCTGCCTTGGCGGCGGCGTGATCGAGCAGGCCGAACCCTGGTTCGAGGGTCGAGCATGAATACGCTCGACGAACAACTGATTGCACTCGGCGCAGTGTTCGAAGCCGCAACGTTGGTGGACCGCATCGCTCGCACCGGCCAGGTTCCGAACGCCTCGCTCGGCTGCATGCTGGGCAGCCTGCTGGCCCGCAATCCGGAAACCACACTGGAAATCTACGGCGGTGATGACCTCAACCTGCGTGATGGCTATCGCGCTCTGGTCGGTGCCTTGGAGCGCGACAGCAGCGCACTGCAGCGAGAACCACTGCGTTACGCACTGGCGATGATCGGTCTGGAGCGCCAGCTGGACAAGCGCGACGACATGCTTCAGGTCATTGGCAGCCGTCTGGATCAGATTCAACAGCAGGTCGAGCACTTCGGCATCACCCACGAAAATGTCGTGGCCTCGTTCGGCGGTTTGTACCAGGACACCCTGAGCACATTTCGCCAGCGCATTCAGGTTCAAGGCGACATGCGGCACCTGCAGCAGACGGACAATGCAGCCAAGATTCGCGCCCTGCTGCTCTCCGGAATTCGCTCGGCACGTCTGTGGCGCCAGCTCGGCGGGCACCGTTGGCAAATGATCTTCAGCCGCCGCAAGCTGCTCGATGCGCTCTATCCACGGCTGCGCTCGACCCAGGATGACGACCGCTAACGGTGGCGAATGTACCGGGCCCACCCGGTCCATTCGTGTATAATCTGCGCCCTCTTTTCGTTGCCTGACTGTCCGAGAATGCCCTCTATGCAGCTTTCCTCGCTCACGGCGGTTTCCCCCGTCGACGGCCGCTACGCCGGCAAAACCAGCGCCCTGCGCCCGATCTTCAGCGAATTCGGCCTGATTCGTTGCCGCGTCCAGGTCGAAGTCCGCTGGCTCCAGCGCCTGGCAGCCCACCCAGGCATTCCGGAAGTCCCCCCCTTCTCCGCCGAAGCCAACTCGGTGCTGAACCAGCTGGCCGAGAACTTCCAGCTGAAGCACGCCGAGCGCGTGAAGGAATTCGAGCGAACCACCAACCATGACGTAAAAGCCGTCGAGTACCTGCTCAAGGAGCAGGCCAAGCAGCTGCCGGAACTGGCCAAGGTCAACGAATTCATCCACTTCGCCTGCACCAGCGAAGATATCAACAACCTCTCCCACGCGCTGATGCTGCGTGAAGGCCGCGACAGCGTTCTGCTGCCGCTGATGCGCCAGCTTGCCGAATCAATCCGCAGCCTGGCCGTGCAATTCGCTGACGTACCGATGCTCTCGCGTACGCATGGCCAGCCAGCGTCGCCGACGACGCTCGGCAAGGAGCTGGCGAACGTGGTGTACCGTCTGGAGCGCCAGATCGCCCAGGTCGCCGCCGTTCCGCTGCTGGGCAAGATCAACGGCGCAGTGGGCAACTATAACGCCCACCTGAGTGCCTATCCCGAGATCGACTGGGAAGCCAACGCCCGCGAGTTCATCGAAGGCGACCTCGGCCTGACATGGAACCCCTACACCACGCAGATCGAGCCGCACGACTACATTGCCGAACTGTTCGATGCGATCGCCCGGTTCAACACCATCCTCATCGATTTCGACCGCGACGTCTGGGGCTACATCTCGCTCGGTTACTTCAAGCAGAAGACCGTTGCTGGCGAGATCGGCTCGTCGACCATGCCGCACAAGGTCAATCCGATCGACTTCGAGAACTCCGAAGGCAACCTGGGTATCGCCAATGCACTGTTCCAGCACCTGGCCAGCAAGCTCCCGATCTCCCGCTGGCAGCGTGACCTGACCGACTCCACCGTGCTGCGCAATCTTGGCGTCGGCTTTGCCCACAGCGTCATAGCCTACGAAGCGAGCCTCAAGGGTATCGGCAAGCTGGAGCTCAACATCGCCCGCATCGCCGAAGACCTCGACGCCTGCTGGGAAGTGCTGGCCGAACCGGTACAGACGGTCATGCGCCGCTACGCCGTGGAAAACGCCTACGAAAAACTGAAGGACCTGACCCGCGGCAAAGGCATTACGCCCGAAGCCCTGCAGACTTTCATCGACGGTCTGGATATTCCTGCCGAAGCAAAGGCCGAACTACGCAAATTGACGCCGGCCAACTACATCGGCAACGCCGTTGCCCAGGCCAAGCGCATCTGAGTACGACCATGTATGCACGCCCGGCTGTGCCGGGCGTTTTTATTTTCAGCTCTGTATATAGAGCAAGGTGTTACGCATGACTTCTGATATTCCACTTCAAATTCTGGGCGGCATCAGCGCCCGGGAATTTCTGCGCGACTACTGGCAGAAGAGACCGCTGCTCATTCGCCAGGCCATCCCAGACTTTCAGAGCCCCATATCGCCGGACGAATTGGCTGGCCTTTCGCTGGAAGAGGAAGTCGAATCCCGCCTGATCATCGAGCACGGCGAAAGCCCCTGGGAGTTGCGTCGCGGTCCCTTTGCCGAAGACACCTACCAGCAGCTGCCCGAGCGTGACTGGACCCTGCTGGTCCAGGCCGTCGACCAGCTGGTACCGGAAGTCGCCGATCTGATCGAGCACTTCCGCTTCCTTCCCAACTGGCGCATCGACGATGTGATGATCAGCTATGCCGCACCGGGCGGCGGTGTCGGCCCGCATTTCGACAACTACGACGTATTCCTGCTGCAGGCGCATGGTCAGCGCCGCTGGCGCATCGGGCAGATGTGCGACAGCGAAAGCCCGATGCTGACCCACGGCGATCTACGCATCCTGGCCGAATTCGAAGGCACCGATGAATGGGTGCTGGAACCCGGTGACATGCTTTACCTTCCGCCTCGCCTGGCCCACTTCGGCACCGCAGAGGATGCCTGCATGACCTATTCGGTCGGCTTCCGTGCCCCTAGCGCTGCCGAGGTACTGACCCACTTCACCGACTTCCTGGCGCAGTTCCTGCCGGACGAAGATCGTTACAGCGACGCCGATCTGCAACCGAGCGACGACCCCTACCAGATCCAGAGCGACGCACTGGATCGATTGAAAGCGCTGCTTGCCGAGCACATGAGCGACGAGCGTTTGTTGCTCACCTGGTTCGGTCAGTTCATGACCGAGCCGCGCTATCCGGAGCGGGTGGAGGGGCCTGAGCTGGAGGAGATCGATCTGCGCTCGGCAATCGAAGATGGCGCCCTGCTGGTCCGCAACCCGGCGGCACGCCTGGCCTGGAGCGAAGTCGACATCGGCCTGCTACTGTTCGCCAGTGGCCAGAGTCGCCTGCTTCCCTCTAAGCTGCGCGAACTGTTGAAACTGATCTGCTCGGCTGATGCGTTGCACGCCGATAATATGGGCGACTGGCTGAGCGACGACGATGGCCGGGGGCTTTTGTGCGAACTGGTCAAACAAGGAAGTCTGGAGTTTGCTGATGAATAGCGTTCAGGTACGGATCGCCGACTGGCAGCAGGACAACGCCGAATTGCGGCGCATTCGGGAGGCCGTATTCATTGCCGAGCAGGCCGTTCCGCCCGAGCAGGAGTGGGATGCCGACGATAACGAAGCCGTGCATTTTCTCGCCCTCGAGGGCGACTATCCGATCGGTACCGCACGGTTGCTGGCCGACGGGCAGATTGGCCGGGTAGCAGTCCTGCGCGACTGGCGCGGCATGAACGTGGGCGATGCGCTGATGCGTGCCGTCCTTGCGGAGGCGGAGCGCCGGGGCCTGACGGAGCAGACACTGACTGCGCAGGTTCACGCCACCGCCTTCTATGAACGACTTGGTTTTGAAGTGGTCAGCGATGAGTTTCTCGAAGCTGGAATCCCCCACGTCGACATGCTCCGCCGGAGCCACTGAGGCCGTATGAGCGACAGCGCCCCTGACGAAAGTAGCGATCAGGCCGAACTCCCGGCCATAGACTTTCACTCTCCGGGGCGTTTTGCCGTTCACAACCCCCAAGCCGACCTTCCCGAGCCTCTCGCTTGGACAGCGGCCGCGTTTGAGCTTGGACAGGACACCGAACTGCAACGCTTCAGCGAACCCAACGAGGTTCGCCAGCATGCTTTGGCCATGCTGCAGCAGGCGACTCGCTCGCTGTGCATCTACAGCACGGATCTGGAACCCTGGCTTTATCATCACAGCAGCGTTCAGCAGGCTTGCACTCGCCTACTGCTGGCCCACCCGCGCAACCGCCTGCGTATCTTGATCGGCGACCCGACACGAGCGATCAAAGAAGGCCACCGTCTTCTGCAGCTTGCTCGGCGATTGACCAGCAATGTACATATCCGCAAGCTGAACCCCGATTATCCCGAGCAGAGCGGCGCCTATCTGATCGCCGATGATTGTGGTCTGCTGCAACGCCCCAAGGCTGACCAATACGCCGGCTATGCCCTGTACCACGACCTCGCCCGGGTGCGCATACGCCAAGCGGAATTCGACAAGGCCTGGGAACATGGATTAGCGGATGCAAACCTGCGGAGTTTTCTGCTATGAGCCCTCGAATCTTTCTGCTGTCCGTTGCTGTCAGCATCTGTCTTCCGTTGCAAGCGGCGACCGAAGTCATTCAGCTCGACAACCGCATGGCCGAAGACGTTATTCCCGTAGCGGAGTCGGTGCTCGGTGGTCAGGGACGGGTCACAGCCTACGGCAGCCAGCTGATCGTCAATGCACCGGACGCGCTCATCAGCGAACTGCGGCAGGTGATCGATCAGCTGGACGTCGAGCCCAAGCGTCTGCTCATCAGTGTCGATACTCAGGACTCGGCCAGCAGCTCCGCAGGCGGCTATCAAGTGGACGGCTCGGTACGCTCCGGCGACGTGGAGTTTGAAACCGGACGCGGAGAGATTGGTGGGCGTGATCGGGCGCGAATCATCCGCCGCAGCACGAACAGCAGGGATGGCGGCGTTCAGCAGGTTCAGGCCAGCGAGGGTTATCCGGCGCTGATTCAGGTGGGCCAGAGTGTGCCGCTGACCACCCAGGGCACAGATGGCTACGGCCAGATCTACCAGCAAACGCAATATCGCGACGTTCTCCGCGGCTTCTACGCCACCGCCACAGTGCACGGCGACCGGGTGCAAGTCACCATAAGCAGTACCCGAGACCGGCTTGCGCAAGGCAGTGGTGGCGTGGTGGAAGTTCAGAATGCGGACACTCGGGTAAGCGGTCGAATCGGTGAATGGATCACCATCGGCGGCGTCGATGAAAGCGCTAGCTCCGAGCAGCAAGGCACGTTACGTCGCTATTCCACCCAGGGCGGCCAGAACCTGTCGATGCGCCTCAAGGTCGATGTTCTAGACTGAACATCAGCAGGTCCCTGACAGCCACGTCACGATGTAGTGCCCCGAAAAAAACACTACAAAACGATTGACGATGCAATTTCAGCGGAGCATTATTGCCCCGCTCCCGCTAACCAGGGGCCCTGGCAAGGGTCTCCGGGGCGTGCTCAAGCCAACCAGCCGAGCCGTTCCGTGACTGTACTGCCCACAAGGCGGACTGACGAGGTTGCGACTGGAACGAGTCGTCCTGAGGGACGGGGTAGCGATTGACGCATCAGCCAGACTGACAGCTTCTCGTTGTTGTAGCGCACACGGCAGCCACGCCGGCTGTGGGCGCAGCAACCGGAACCAGCCCGGCGGTCGTATCCCCCTTCTCTTGGTTCAATCCTCGTCCCGGTCGATATTTCGACGCTCTGCCGCGTGTTGCCCGCAATGATCAGCGATAGCACGTAGGTTTCGGTGGGAAAAGTCGGTGCTCAACCACACTCATTTTTGAAGGATTGAACATGTCCGCATATCAAGACGACATCAAGGCAGTTGCCGCCCTGAAAGAGCAATACGGCAGCAGCTGGGCCGCCATCAACCCTGAGTCCGTCGCTCGCATGCGCGCCCAGAACCGCTTCAAGACCGGTCTGGAAATTGCTCAGTACACCGCCGACATCATGCGCAAGGACATGGCCGAGTACGACGCCGACTCGTCCGTCTACACGCAGTCCCTCGGTTGCTGGCACGGCTTCATCGGTCAGCAGAAGCTGATCTCCATCAAGAAGCACCTGAAGACCACCAACAAGCGTTACCTCTACCTGTCCGGCTGGATGGTTGCTGCTCTGCGCTCCGAGTTCGGCCCGCTGCCGGACCAATCCATGCACGAGAAGACTGCCGTTTCCGACCTGATCGAAGAGCTGTACACCTTCCTGCGTCAGGCTGACAGCCGCGAGCTGGACCTGCTGTTCACCGCTCTGGACGCCGCTCGCGAAGCTGGCGACAGCGCCAAGGCTGCCGAGATCCAGAACCAGATCGACAACTACGAAACCCACATCGTACCGATCATCGCCGACATCGACGCTGGCTTCGGTAACCCGGAAGCCACCTACCTGCTGGCCAAGCGCATGATCGAAGCAGGCGCTTGCTGCATCCAGATCGAGAACCAGGTTTCCGACGAGAAGCAGTGCGGCCACCAGGACGGTAAAGTGACCGTTCCCCACGCCGACTTCCTCGCCAAGATCGCAGCTGTGCGTTACGCCTTCCTCGAGCTGGGCATCGACAACGGTGTGATCGTTGCTCGTACCGACTCCCTGGGTGCCGGCCTGACCAAGCAGATCGCCGTGACCAAAGAGCCGGGCGACCTGGGCGACCTGTACAACTCCTTCCTGGATTGTGAAGAAGTCTCCGCTGCCGATCTGAACAACGGTGACGTGGTTCTGAACCGCGAAGGCAAGCTGCTGCGTCCGAAGCGTCTGCCGTCCAACCTCTTCCAGTTCCGCGCTGGCACCGGTGAAGCACGCTGCGTACTGGACTGCATCACCTCGCTGCAGAACGGTGCTGACCTGCTGTGGATCGAAACCGAGAAGCCGCACGTTGGTCAGATCGCGGCCATGGTTGACGAAATCCGCAAGACCATCCCGAACGCCAAGCTGGTCTACAACAACAGTCCGTCGTTCAACTGGACGCTGAACTTCCGTCAGCAGGTCTTCGATGCGTTCGTCGCCGAAGGCAAAGACGTTTCCGCCTACGACCGCGCCAAGCTGATGAGCGTCGAGTACGACGAAACCGAACTGGCCCAGGTTGCAGACGAGAAGATCCGTACCTTCCAGCGCGACGGTTCGGCTCACGCCGGCATCTTCCACCACCTGATCACCCTGCCGACCTACCACACCGCCGCGCTGTCCACCGACAACCTGGCCAAGGGGTACTTCGCCGACCAGGGTATGCTGGCGTACGTGAAGGGCGTTCAGCGTCAGGAACTGCGTCAGGGCATCGCCTGCGTCAAGCACCAGAACATGGCTGGTTCCGACATCGGCGACAACCACAAGGAGTACTTCGCTGGCGAAGCCGCTCTGAAGGCAAGCGGTAAAGACAACACCATGAACCAGTTCCACTAAGAATCGGTTCGCGGCCCTCACCGGCCGCAGGTGTTAACAAAAAGCCTCGGCATCTGCCGAGGCTTTTTTTTGCGAGCAAGCAGACTGCGTAGACGAGGCGACATTTCGTCGGCACGACCCCTACCTGTCATTCTGTTGTCGCATATCGAATTTAGCGTCATGGCTCCGACAAAAATCGTAATGGAGCTGCGCCGTGACTACTGAGAACAACGACATTTTGTTTGGCAACGGGGACGAGTTGCACAGTAACCACTCGACAAACCCACACATTCAGGATGTGATCTCTGCTGGCCGTCGAAAGGTAGTGGTTGGCGGCGCAGCCCTGGGAGCCATGGCCTTTCTAGGTGCGGCTATTCCCGGACTTGCGCAAGCGGCTGAACCATCCGCGCAAGGACTCAAGGACCTCCCCTTCCGACGCCGTACCCGTCTGCCGTTTTCGCCAGTGGCGGTAACGCGGGCCGATGCTATTACCGTTCCTGCTGGCTATTCCGCGACCACTTTCATTCCATGGGGCACCCCAATTACCGGTAGCTACCCGACCTGGATGGAAGACGCGAGCAATAGCGCCGAAGACCAGGCTCAACAAGTCGGCATGCATCACGACGGAATGCATTTCTTCCCGATGAACACAAAACTCGGCGGGCGCCAGAGCGATCACGGCTTGCTGGTGCTAAATCACGAATACATTCAAGCGCCTTTGCTCCACCCCAACGGCCCGACGGTGGTCGATGGTAAGCGTGTCGATGTCGACGAGGTCCGCAAGGAAATCAACGCCCACGGCGTTTCGGTAGTAGAAATCCGCCGCGGCCCGCGTGGCGATTGGTCGGTCTTGCCGACAGCCCGTAACCGCCGCATTACGGGTGCCACGCCGATGCGCATTGAAGGCCCCGCGCGCGGCCATGCGCTGATGCGCACCCGCTACAGCCCGAGCGGCACCTCAACCCGCGGAACCCTTAACAACTGCGCCAACGGGCATACGCCTTGGGGTACCTACCTCACCTGTGAGGAAAACTGGGCAGGTTACTTCGCCACCGCCGACAGCGACCTACCTCGTGAACTTAGCCGCTATGGTGTGCGCGGTAGCGGTCGTTATGGCTGGGAGACAGTTGCCGGCGATGAGTTCGAGCGCTTCAACGCCTCGCGCATCGCGACCGATCCACAAGCGGATTATCGTAACGAGCCCAACACCTTTGGCTGGATCGTCGAGATAGATCCGTTCGATCCGAACTCAACACCAGTCAAGCACACGGCCCTCGGCCGTTTCGCCCACGAAGGACTGGTGTTTGCCCCCGTCAGGCCGGGCCGCCCCGTTGTCTGTTATTCCGGCGACGATTCACAGAACGAATATATCTACAAGTACGTCAGCCGCGACCGCTATCGGCCGCAGCGAAGCGATGGGCGGCTGCTGGACGAGGGGACTCTCTATGTCGCGCGTTTCAACACCGACGGCAGTGGTGACTGGCTCGCTCTCGATCATGCCGATCCGGCCTTCCAGCGGGCCTGCGAGACCGCCGGCGTTCAATTTGCCGATCAAGGTGAAGTCCTGATCAACACCCGTCTGGCCGCCGACATCGTCGGAGCCACCAAGATGGATCGCCCAGAATGGGGGGCGGTTAACCCAGATAGCGGTGAGGTCTACTTCACCCTCACCAACAACAGCGGACGCAAGGAAACCGACGCCTCCAATCCGCGAGCACCAAACGCATTTGGTCACATCATTCGCTGGCGTGAAGCGAGCCGCGACTTTGCAGGCACGCGATTCAACTGGGATATCTATTTGCTTGCCGGGCCACAGGACAACAGCCGGGGGCCGAAGGGTCGAGCGCTGGATGAAAGCAACATCATGGCCAGCCCGGATGGGTTGTGGTTCGACGACGAGGGTCGACTGTGGATTCAAACTGACATGAGCGGTAGCCAACTGCGCAGCGGGCCGTTTGGTAACAATCAGATGTTGGTTTCCGACCCCAGAACCGGTGAGACCAAACGGTTTCTCGTCGGGCCTCAGGGCGCTGAGGTAACCGGAATCACAGCTACACCGGACTTCCGGACCCTGTTCGTCAACATCCAGCACCCTGGCGAAGACTCGACCGCGACGAACTACACGAGCACGTGGCCGGACGGGCCGGGTCGCAGACCCCGCTCAGCAACCGTCATCGTCACGCGGGACGACGGAAAGCGCCTGATGTAACTGCGGAGGGGCCAAGCCGCAAGGCTGGCCCCCCTATCAATCCACTGAGCACACTCAAGGCTCATCTGGTGAGGTGAAAAGGCCCCAGGTCGATATGAATAGCGCCGCGACCAGCGGGCCGATCACGAAACCATTCAGTCCGAACAATGCCAGCCCCCCCAGCGTCGAGATAAGCACGACGTAGTCCGGCATCTTTGTATCCTTTCCAACCAGAATCGGTCTGAGGATGTTGTCCACCAGGCCGATTACCAGCACACCATAAAGCGTGAGTATCACGCCCTGCCAGATCGCGCCGGTCATCAGGAAATAGATGGCTACCGGCGTCCATATCAGGCCCGCCCCGACAGCGGGCAACAATGACAGAAATGCCATCAGCACGCCCCACAGCAGCGCCCCGGAGATCCCAAGCACGGCGAAGATGATTCCGCCGAGCGCTCCTTGGGTAACGGCGACGACAATGTTTCCTTTTACCGTCGCGCGTACGACTCGCGTGAACTTGCTGAACAGGCGCCGCTTCTGAGCATCGCTGAGCGGAATGGCCTTCCTGATACGCGCCACCAGATCACGCCCGTCGCGAATCAGGAAGAATAGCAGGTACAGCATGACAAAGAAGCTGACCAGAAACTGGAACGTCCCCTGGCCAAAACTGAACGCTTTTGTCGCGAGGAACTGACTTCCCTCGAGCGCCCCAGAGGCCAGCCGTTCACGCATGGAATCGAGGTCACCGAAACCGAAGCGCTGAAGCTGCAGCTGGATCGATTGAGGCAGGAGCTCGCGGAAGTTGACGACCCAGCTGCCGATGTCCAGCTCGCCACTTTCGATCTGCTTGTAGAGGATCGCCCCCTCTTGAACCAGCATTCCGGCGATCAAAATCACCGGCAGTACGGCGACCAGCAACGAAACTAGCAAGGTGATCAGAGCTGTCAGGTTGCGTCGCTGGCTAAACCGTCTGTAAAGATAGCGCTGCAAGGGGGCGAAGATGATCGCCAGTATCACCGCCCAGAAGACTGCCCCATAGAACGGCAGCAGGATCCAGCCAAAAGCCAGAGACACCACCACCAGCAGCGCAAGAAAGACCTTCTGCTCGAGCCTCAAATTGTCCATTGTTGACCCTGTCGCTGCGATTGGTTCTGTTTAGTCAACGAGCGACGGTACGAGTGCGGGTCTGGCAGATGATTCAGTGTGAGGCCGGGGTTAGGCGTACAGCTGACACTGAATTTGATGCGTTACAGCGTCATTGCCGCCAACCAACCAAATGCCAGAAGTGGCAGGTTGTAATGTAGAAACGTCGGCACGACAGTATCCCAGATATGATTGTGCTGACCGTCCGCATTCAAGCCGGCGGTCGGACCGAGAGTGGAGTCGGATGCGGGAGAACCGCCATCGCCCAGCGCGCCGGCAGTCCCGACCAGACTGACGATCGCCAACGGACTAAAACCCAGCTCGACACCTAGGGGAACAAAAATCGCGGCAATGATCGGCACTGTGGAAAAAGAAGACCCAATTCCGATAGTTACCAGCAATCCCACCAGGAGCATCAACAGCGCGCCGACAGCCTTGCTGTCGCCGATCCATTGAGTCGAAGCGTCTACCAGCAACTTGACCTCGCCCGTTTCACGCATCACCTCGGCAAAACCAGCGGCCGCGATCATGATGAAGCCAATCATGGCCATCATCTTCATCCCGTCGGTGAACAGGTCATCCGCTTCGCGCCAGCGCACCACGCCGGAAACGGAAAAGATCACGAACCCAGCAAGCGCGCCAAGTATCATCGAGTCCAGCCAAAGCTGAATCACGAAGGCCGCTGCAACTGCGACAGCAGCCACCAGCAGCGTGAGGGGACTGTAGGTCACTGTAGTTTTTTCAAGCTGCTCGACACGCACGAGGTCGTATTCTCGGGGCTTTCGATAGCTATAAAAAGCAATCAGCAATCCCGCGAGCATCCCGATTGCGGGGATCAGCATTGCCTGCGTGACTTTGATTCCAGTTACATCCACGCCACTTTTAGCAACGTTTGCCAGCAAGATCTCGTTCAAGAAAATATTGCCGAACCCGACCGGGAGAAACATATACGGGGTAATCAGACCGAACGCGAGCACACATGCAATCAAACGCCTATCGATCTTCATCTTCGACAGCACAAAAAGCAGCGGGGGAACCAGTAGGGGAATAAATGCGATATGAATAGGAAGGATATTCTGTGAAGAAACAGCAACGGCAAGCAGCAAGCCGATCATCATCCACTTGACCGCTCCGCCCCCTTGCGCTCCTTGCTTTCCAACCAAAGCTAGCGCCTTGTCAGCAAGGGCGTGAGCCAACCCGCTTTTTCCAATGGCAACGGCAAACGCACCCAGCAACGCATAAGACAAGGCAACTGTTGCGCCACCGCCTAGCCCCTTGTTGAATGCCGCCAAGCTACCCTCAATTCCCAAGCCACCAATCAAACCGCCAGCCATAGCTCCAGCGATGAGCGCGACCACTACATGCACGCGGCAAAGACTCAGGATCAGCATGATGCCAACAGCCGCAACAACTGCGTTCATTGAACTCTCCATACAAACGACAAACGTCGCGAAAAAACGCCGTACTCTGCAATAACGGAACTGGGGTGTCAAAAGCAGATCTGCACGATAAGCAACTTACACGTATCTACCTGGGCAACGCGCTGGCACGAGAATGCTTTACCCAAATGCCTACTTAGCCCACCTTTGTCTGATATAGATGCCAAGCATAGGAATGATCAGACCGCACGCTCTGGGCAATGCTTAATCGCCGCAGTATTCACAACCGCTTGTACAGGTTTCATGAATACGGATGCGCGAAAGCTCAGGCAGAAGCGGTTTGAGCTCAGTCCAGATCCATTTCGCAAGATTCTCGCTTGTAGGGTTTTCTAACCCAGGAATATCGTTCAGATAATTGTGATCCAGTAGCTCATACAACGGCTTGAAGACAGACTTGATTTCACCAAAATCACGGATCCAGCCCGTATGGGGATCCACCGTACCGCTGATATATAACGCTACCCGGAAAGAATGCCCGTGCAGTCGGCCACATTTGTGCCCCTGCGGTACATTCGGCAAACGATGTGCTGACTCAAACGTAAACTCTTTGAATATTTCCACTAGATAGACTCACAGTCTGGTCGCCAGATTTAGGGGCGATTTTACGCATTTTGACAGCATGGCACATGCATTACACCAGCTGTAGATGCTGGCCGATGAGCGAATGAATGGCTGTGGAAGTGCTGAAGCACTAACGGCACACGGTGGAGCCGGAGAACTGCAAAGGACTACGTGGTTGGTCACCACCGGCTCCAGGCAGACGAAAACAGCACAAGATAACTGCAGTTCAGTTGCACTATCGGCAATTCCAGCACCGCCTTAGCGCCTTGTGCTTTTCTCTGTCCCAAAAGCAAACCCCCGACCAGCTTACGCGGGTCGGGGGTTTGGGAAAGGAGCTTGACGATGACCTACTCTCACAT